>NZ_WHNQ01000041.1 GCF_009362785.1 Paraburkholderia atlantica | reverse complement strand
GCGCGCGCAGCGTCGCCGCAAGCTGCGCTTCCTGCGCCTCCTCTGCGGCCACCACATACGCCACCAGCTGCGGCTCGCCGGCCCGCTCCTCGCGCGCCACCACCACCGCCTCGCGCACCCACGCATGTCCGCACAGGTGCGCGGCCACCTCGCCCGGCTCGATGCGAAAGCCCCGGACCTTGACCTGCTCGTCGGTGCGCCCCAGAAACTCCAGATTGCCGTCCGGCAGGTACCGCGCCAGGTCCCCCGTGCGGTACAGCCGATCGCCCTCCACAAAGGGACTGGCGATGAACCGCTCTGCTGTCAGCTCGGGGCGGTTCAGGTAGCCACGCGCCACCCCCGCCCCGCCAATGTAGAGCTCCCCAGCCGCCCCGAACGGCACCGGCTCGCCATGACCGTCCAGCACGTACACCCGCGTGTTCGCAATCGGACGGCCGATCGGGATAGAGGCGGATCCATCGATAACTTTGGATATTTCAAATGTGACGCTTCCAACTGTCGCTTCTGTAGGACCGAAGTGGTTGATCAGACGCACATTCGGGAAGCGCTTTCGCCAAAACTGAATATCCGCAGGTACTAACGGTTCCCCACCAACCATCAGTGCCTTCGTCGGAGCCGGACCTTCGTAACACTCCAGTTGCCGGTTTAACAGGCTCAGGTGCGAAGGCGTCAGCTTGATCAAATCGTAGACCCGACCATCGTTAGCAGGAGAAAGTAAATCAGTTTCAACAGGAGGTTTTAGAAGATACAGCGCTGCACCTGCCAACAGGGGCCCGAATAAAGTTGTAACGATGCCGTCAAAGCTCAACGAATGTAATATCGGCGAACCATTCAACGCTTCTTCGTAATAACTGCGATGTGACCATTGCAAATAATTCAACAGGTTTCTGTGCTCGACCATGACGCCCTTGGGCGTGCCGGTGGAGCCCGAGGTGTAGATCACATAGGCCAGATGGTGCGGGCCCAGGCCCAGCGCGCGCGCATCCGGATCCGATGACGGCTGCCCGGCCCACGCCAGCGACTGCGCCTCCAGCTCCACCAGCCCCACCCCAGCGAGCGCCTCCCCGCCCAGCGCCGCACGCCCCGCCGCATCGGCCAGCACCAGCCGCGGCGCCGCCTCCCCCAGAATCTGCCGCAGCCGCGTGCCCGGATACGCCGCATCCAGCGGCACATACGCGCCCCCCGCCTTCAGGATCGCCAAGAGCCCCACCACCATCGCCGCGCTGCGCTCCACGCAGATCCCCACCGGCTGGTCCGGCCTGACTCCGAGTGCGACCAGATGATGGGCCAGCCGGTTGGCCCGCGCGTTGAGCTCCCCATAGCTCAGTCTCTCATTCTCATGCACCAGCGCCACCGCCTCCGGTGCCCGCCGCACCTGCGCCTCGAACAGCTCATGGATGCACCGCTCCGACGGATACGCCGCCTCCGTGCGGTTCAGCTCCTCCAGCAGATACCCGCGCTCCGCCGCCGGCAGGATGTCGATGCGGCCCACCGGCTGCCGAGGCTCAGCCATCACAGCACCCAACAATTTTTCCAAATGCTGTGTAATACGTTCGACATTCTCCGGTGCCAAGCGGCTTCTGTCGAAGTGCCATCGAAAGCTACCGTCCAAAGAGCACACTTCAAGCGTCAGCACGTTGCCCGAGCGAAGTATTCCAGAATTCGGCGCTGATCCCAGCTCATGCGAAGAAGCACCTTCCCTTATCGTGATACCAATCGGCCACGGGCACCGCGATCGAAGTGCCTCTATGTTCTTTAACGCCGGGTAGCGTGCAACGAGATCCCCAGCAAAACTTTTGTGTGCTCGAAGCAGAGCGAATTCGGTCTCAACTGTCCTACGCACCTCTGCAAAAGCATCATCGAGATCAACTACAATTTTCATCGGCACGACTGCGGCAATATGCAACCCTGTTGCTTCCGATGCAACTCCCGATACATTGAGCGTAGGACTCCATCCCAACTGAAGCTCAGATTCACCTGAGATGCGGGAAAGATAGATTAGCCAGCCGACCACTATGTGTACCATGCGCTCGATCGGTGCCAATTCAGCCAAAACGCTAAAAGCATTCTCCGAACTGGACTGCCATTTCGTCATGGCCAAAGCCGACGACAAAAAAAAGGGAAGCTGCAACGATCTGAACCCGGCAAGCCGCTGGCGCCAAAATGACTCTTGCACGGCTAACATTTCGAGCTCGGAAGTAATGCTCGACGCCTGTTCTACACCGAATATGTGAAGACGGTCTCCGATATCCAGACCGTGATGCTTCGCGAGCGCCGACGCGTCAATAGATTGACCGTCCGGACCAGAAAACCAAACATCGACATCTTGCGTAGCTGTCGCGACACGCCAATTCCAACGGTGGATCCCCAGCAAGGAACCCGGAAGCTCATCCGAGCATCGATCCAGAACCTTTACGCGTTTGACTGCCACAAGATCATCGACCAAGATAACCTTTGGCATTCCCAACGGATTTGGATAATTTGCTCCGAAATCCAAGGCCCGCACCATTGCAGACAAATCTTCCGCAGATCGATCCCAACGTAAACAGCCCCCAACATCGGGCCTTCGATATCTCGGAAAGTAGCTCCTGTCCAGCATCCTTTGCGGACGTATATCGAGGGCCCCATCGGTCAATCCAATTAACAACTCACGGAACCCCTCGATAGCAGCTTCATAACATCTAATGTTTAGGGTGAATGCAGTGTCGGTCGGCGTTATTAAAACCTGACGCCGAACGACCACATCACCAGTATCGACGCCTTGATCCATACAATGCCACGTAATTGCATATTCGCTTTCACCAGCAAGCAAGGCCCAAGAAGTGGCATGAGTTCCCGCATATTGAGGGAGGGGTCCATCGTGATAATTGAAAGCGCCTTGACGTGCCTGCCTAAGCATACCCACTGGCAATATGAACGGATTGGCGACAGAAAATATATATTCAACGGGCTCAATATCTATAAATGTCGAGAGCTCGTCGACGCTGCTACAACACAGGATATTGGCACCGGTGGCCCACTCGGAAAACCGGGAGTCCGCACAAAGTACCGCGCGGATCACGTGCCCCCTTTCTTGGGCTAGCTGAGCACACCTAATGGCTAGCGTACCGCTACCGACAATAACGCTAGACACCTTTGATAAGGTTAACTGCTTATTCGCCCCATGATCCGGGCGCGCCAAGGAAATACGATTTAACATCTTAATCTCCCAGCCAAGACCGAAGTCATTTGGCCAAGCGTGCCGCCGTTACGACGACACCGCCACGGAAAGCATCGAACGCAATGCTGCCGCCGAATGCGGGTTCGTGAACACGCGCCCGCTATTTGACACAGCCGGCGCGTTGACGAGCTCCCTGCGACTCACGAACAAAGATCCGGTGCTGCTGATGTCGCGATTTCTCCCGTACACGTCAGAATGGCAAGCGTTCGCATCCGCATCACGTCGACGCCTACTGCGAGCAGAAGCTGAGCGCACCGCTTCATCACGATTCCCGCCCGCAGATGTATCTCTCCCCCCTTTGCTCCAGCCCAAACTACCGCTCATGCATTTGCGTTTGCGCCGATCGGCGACGTAGCCAAGACAACGCAACTACTTTTTGCAAACCCGAATAAAGTACCCGACCTTCTGGAATTCGCCTGCCAACGCACGAATGCGCCCCTATCAGTGAAAAACCTTGTGCACGCAAAGCAAATCAGACACTGCAGCCGGTACGGAATGGGTACCATCATGCCACCGTTCGTGCACCGCATTGATATCAAATGTTTTTTCGATGTCCTAGCGATTTTCTAATATCCCCCAGTTTCTGAGGCTTTGAGCGGCACCGAATTTGGCGGAAGCTCCAGAGCGTGGGGAGTTATTCATCCGGTAGTGCCCGACCCAGAAGCATGAATCGAACGACTTCTGCGGGCGGATCAGAGGAGGAGTGCGAATACGAGGCAGCGCTGGCTGAGGTCAGCCGATTATCTAGTGCACCCGAGCCCAAGACGCATGGTCGCGGGTTTGAAGTCGCGCGATCGTTGCCACCTGGCGAGGGTGCGCCCGTTCTGCAGGGAGGCGTCATCTACAGTCGTTGTGGTCGCTTTTCCGACTCCGTTACGCTACGCGGAAGACAGGAAGCCTAATATGTCTGCGATCAAGCACAAGACGCTCTTGGAGAACCTTGCTGCCAGTCAATTGACGGAGCGCCGATCGGGTGAAACAGTTTACGCGTTGATCGTCGCGTCGATGACTCCCGCTGCCGATGACTTGGCAGGGGAGATGCGCAGGGAAATCGAAGCGCGTCACGCTGAAGCCGATCGGTTACGCCTGCGCGCTATAGAACGCGCGCAGGTCGACGCAGATCTTGCGCAACGGCGCTTCATGCTGGTCCATCCAAGTAACTGACCGGTCACCGACACACTCGCGCAAGAATGGAACGACAAGCTGTCGCAGATTGCAGTCTTAAAGAGTTTCTCAAGCAATCGAACGCTGAGATGAGGTGGCCAGCTAGCTAAGATCGGCCAGCCGTGCATACGGTCACGCAGTCACGGGCTGCATCACGTCTGTAGGCGGCGCTGTCCCTGATTGGACAGCAGCGGCAGAAATGGGCGTTGCCAGATGAACTATGGATTGCCCAAGCTATGAGACCGGCCAAGACGCGTTCTGGATCTGTCATGCCTTGCAAGGTCGCGGGATCGAATGCTGTCTTGTCGATCCCACGAGCATCTCTGTGGAACGCCAGAAGTAGCGCGACAAGACGCACCGAATGGAAGTAATCGTGCTGGCCATCAACCTGCGTGTGTTGGCCGCATGGTAAACGGGATCGCATGCACGCGATCCGTGTGCCGTTGCTGCCCGATGAGACGTCGTGCAACGTCATACGCGACCGTGGGCAACTGGAGAGGGAAGTCCCGCAACACCGGCGGCGCACGTGCAAGCTACTGGTCCCGCTCGGTTACTGGGGTCGAGTCGACAGCCGGAAGTTCACCGCACGTCTGTGCACGCGGCGAGGTACGGTGCCACGACGGTACGCCACTACCACTGGAACTTCAGCGACGGCTGTTGCGCGAATGCGAACAACTGGTGCTCCTTAAGCAGTAACTGGCGACACTGGAAAAGGAGACGCTCGGGAGCCTCCCGAAGCCGAGCGGAAGCGAATCGATCGCCTCAAACGCCTGAGTGGCATTGGGGCCGGGTGGCTCGCGACTGGCACTGGAACTGTTCTGGCGGCGGTTTGAGCCTCGTGACAATGGTGAGAGCCAGGTCGCCAAGGCCATCAGCAATCAAGGCAATCGGAGAGTGCGGGCACTACGGATCGAGACGGCATGGGCGTGGATCCGTTATCATCCAGAGAGCGTCATTGACGTATTGGGTTCTCGCAGCGAACAGCTGGCACGGCCCCCAATCGCCGCGCGCGACGGATAGCAATCGGTGCACTCGCACATTTCGTACGGCGGGAAACTGGTCGAGAGCATGCGCCAAGATGCACCGGCCTGCACCATCCAGCGCAGCGCGTTGAAAATATCGCGAATCACATGTCGGCGCTGCGGCGCGGCTTCGCTCGTCAAGAGTACCGTCACTATCGGAGCGAATTGATGACTGTCCCAGCAACCTCGGCTTTCGATGTGCGCGAGCTCGCTGTACCACGTGCTTCGGCAGCAGATATTGAGATCTTTTTCATCACCTTCGATTTTCGCGCGACGCTCGACTGTCCCGCATTCGCTCCACTCTCGGACGATGAGCGTGAAAAGGTCGCGCGCTTCCGACGCCGCGACGATGCGCTGCGTTGTGCCATCACGCGCGTCGTGCTGCGTCAGTTGCTGGCCGAACGAACAGATTTGAAGGCAAGTGAATTGCGTTTCGAGCTAGACACCGGTGGTCGACCGCGTCTCGATAAGTCGATACAAGGGGGCCCCGGTCGGCAACTCGACTTCAACGTTTCGCATTCTGAGCAGTATGGTCTGATCGCAATTGCGCGGCGACGGACGGTTGGTGTAGATATCGAATTTGCTCGCAATGACCTCAACTGGAGGAAACTCGCGTCAGCGGTGTTTGCGCCGCGCGACGAAGCACACGTAACCGCATTGCCGATGCACAGACGAACCGACGCATTTTATGACGTATGGACGGCAAAGGAAGCGGTGTTGAAGGCGCGTGGCGTCGGCATCGGAGGAGGCATGACATGGTTTTCTGTACTTGGCGACGGGCAGCACGAGCCAAGCATCGTAGTTTCCGAGGAGAGTGTGTGCAATCGCGACCTGATTGCGAATCTCGACGCAGTTTGGCTTCGTGCCCTGAACGGTTATGCCGCGTGTGTCGTGTGGTCGCGCGACGCCGCTTGGTGCGATGCGTAGGCACAATGTAGCTTGAGCGTTTCGAGAATTTAACTCCAACCAAAGTTTGCGCTAGCGCGAAGCGAAAGCAGCCGGTCGGCGCATCCGAAATGCATAACCTGTGCAAAAATCATCGTGATCTGATCAAAAGCGCCGTTGCAGAGAAAAGGAATTGGTGAGATTCGGCCCGTTTCCTGAGACCAGAAATACCAAAAATCGAGATTGCCCGTATGGCACGTGCCAACCATGACATGCTAGCAATGGCTGGACTGCCCTTTACACGTCGATGTGTATGTCCAGACTCCCATGTCCCCCCAATACTCTGGAGCCCACATGTCAACGCCATTCGTCTACTTCGTCTGGTCAGCCAACATGTTGTAGACATCGGCGGTGATGCGAGTTGTAATGTCGAGGACGGTAGAGGAAATTTTAGCGCACATCCGGCTGCGGACGTATTCTTCGAGTCGCCGGTAAAGACTACCATTGCTGGGTCTCCGTTATAGGCAGTAATCACACCCCCTTTCATTCCTGATGATGTCGGAAGCGCACTTCAAAAAGGTCTTATAAATTTGTGCGCTGAACTCCCATTTCATGGTGTTCACCATGTCGGTCCAAGTCCGCGTAAAGGACGGTCGCGGCCTAAGGTCTTTCGCGTGGCTAGAGTTGAGACGCGAATCCTCGGGGTTAGGGATACCAGTACTCTCCAGTGAACGTTTCACCAACCCATTTCTTCAAATCGTCGGTCAGAGCCATTGATATTCCCCACTTGTTTGCCCCCAAGGTAAGTCGAATACTAAGTTGGCCATGGCACGACCCACCTTCGGCTTCGAGATCGATTTCGGGAATATTTAGGAAATCGTTCCAAGGCTGATGATGTGCTTGCGGAACGCAGTCGCGGCCGGGCCAAACTTCGCCTCTGTATCGTTCTTTTCGCCGTAGACGTAGCGGATCGTCGTCACGCCGGCCATGTCGCTCGGAAGCTGGACGCCCTCGCCGCGCGGTTCCATCAAGATTGCGCGCTTGCGGCTGAGGCGTCCCATGAATAGGCCAAGCTCGAAACCGACGTTATCGCGCGGGCGCCGACCATTCAGTGACGCGGGCATTGGTGACGCGGGCATTGGTGACGTCGTCGCCATGTGCGATCGCCACCGCGAAATCGCACTAAACCAGCTCACGTTCGATATCGTCGCGCGTATCGTTTGCGACCTCGAACACCCCCTGGTTCCATGGCACGGTCAGGAACTTGTCGTGTGCGAACATGGATTGCAGCAGGTGCGAGACATCAAGCGCCTCAGCGCTCGAAATCACGAAAACGCGGATTTTGTCGCACTTCGCGTTTACGATCTGGTTGCGCCCCGATCAGGCGTTTCCAGGGTTCTTTTGCCATCCGGCGTCAGAGGTCTGCATAGCGGCTGCCGAGCTCGCTCAGTTACTGTTCCGTGATTTTCGCGACAAGGGAATCCTCTGCCTCACGAACCGTCACAGACCATTTCTGGATCGGCTCAACGGCTGCCATCTCTCCGACCGAATCGCCGGGGAACCGCCGGGGAACCGCCGGCGGATCGGCGTAGGGTTGACGACGATGTCGAACGCGCCGGTGATGATGAAATACACGTCGTTGTCGGTGGCGTCCTGCTGGATGATAACGTCGCAAGCCTTGACCTGAATCAGTTCGGCCATGTCGGCCAGCTCCGCGGCCAGATCTTTGTCGCCGCCGACGAGCTTCTGGCCCGTGAACGCTTCAACACGCAGGCGTTTGCCCGTTTCCCCAGAAAATCTCTCAATGATTCTTGCTCTCTCCGTGCCGCCTTTGGGAAACAAGCAGCAGCGATATTCTGATGGAGGACAGGCTACAATTCGGTGCCGGCAGCGCCGTCCGTGGGGTGTCTGCGAACGTGAGAAAGCGGAGTCCGGTCGCAGGTCATCTATCCGGTTATTTCGAGATCGAGTTCGTGCCGCATTGTGGTGGCGGCAAGGTCGACAGCGAGCTCGTGCACACGCTTGTGATGACTGATATCGCGACGGGATGAACCGAATGCCTGGTCAGGCCGTGTCGCAGAGGCGCATTCGTTCTGGAGCATATTAGGCAGGTCCGCAGTGCATTGCCGTTTCCCCTGCGCGGTCTAGATTGCGACAACGATAGCGCCTTCATGAACGAGACGGTGTGCTACTTCTGCAAACCGACGGGTATCGAGCTTACTCGGTCGCGTGCATACAAGAAGAACTACGAGGCGTGGGTCTAGCAGAAGAATGGCGCTATCGTTCACCGCTTGGTCGCCTACGGAAGGCGCCAAGGTCTGGAGGGCCACGGAAATCCTTGCCCCCTTTAGCAGGTCTCGCCGCTCTACATCAACTTCTTCCAGGCGTCGTTCAAGCTGAAATCCAAGACCCGTCACTGCGCGAAGGTGCCAACGTTTTTTTGGGGCGACATGGGGCCGCCAAGGCGACGGCAGTCTCGCTTGATCCTTATGGGTATGTGGCGCGATCCGTCGCAGCCACCGAATCGAAGAAACGGAGGCACTCGGCTGCTGCGATCGGGATGAAGTTGAGGCTGGCCTCACGCGGCCATGGTAAGTACTGGTCGCGTGACACCTACCCGCTAATGGGTGCGGGTAATTGCAAGGGTGAGGCATCGCTTACAGATACGTAGCGCATCGACCTCGCGCAGGCTCAGATTGAAGCGGTGATACAGCGTACCGCGGAGCCGATCACCGCGGCCGGGAAGCGCAACCTTGGAAGACGATTGACTCTTCTTCATCCTGCCGATCTAATGGACTCGACCTTCAATTTGACAAAGTCCGCGCCGGGCGATCCAAGGTGCGGCATTACCGGTCTGATACCGTGCGCTACTATGGTTTTCCAAAATTCAAATAAATGGGCTTCGAATAGGTCCCACGCCCTGCATATGTCACATTGACCCTCGATTCGATTGCGTGAGCGTGCCTGGCGATATCCAGCATAGGTTGACGAATACTTGCGTCGCACGACCATTTCCCCCATTGAAACGGGAGGAAGATTGAGAGCCTGCGAGGCCAATCTCACACTCCCCACCCTGAAGATTTACTTTTGGACTAGAAATATACCCCTCATGATAATATCCCCCGCCAAATACCAAACCAGATGGCAACATCACACCTGCCATCGAAATACAAAGAACATATTTTTTGGCCCACATTTCGCACATCCTAGTAAAAATTCAAAATTAACTACCCATTAAAAATCACCACGCAAAAGCCCGACAGGCGCCCCCATCTACCGAATTCAAACAAATCGCGACTACGTAAGAACACGCGAAAGACAATCAGAATCCCATATTACACCGCCCGATATTACCCTGAACACAATCGTTATATGGAAGGGATGGAGTCTTTGATACGATCTTCTTGCCCGTGCTGGTCGTCATTCCGAAAACGTCTCTGACGTTTGTTAGTAAGATCGGGGCCACGCCATGCGTAGCAATTTTTATTGCGCCGTACTGAACCTTACGTATTTCATCGCTTAGCCGATCCCACCGCGTAGTTCTATTTGAATCTTCGAGACTCAATCGATATGGAGTGAAAGCATCATCGCCTAATGCAGTCGATGCAAAACTCCCTTGGATGCTACGAAACCTTACCGCCTCTGATAGCACTGTTGCGTACGATAGCAAGGCCCTTGCCTCCGCTCCGTTTATCGTACTAGTCGAAGAAACATGATTCATTAGGTTCCTATACCCCTTCATCAGTGAATATCTATCGATTGACAAATCTGTTCTATCCGCGCTTACTCCGGCACTCCTTGCCAACGAGAGATAGCTAGAATCTCCTGTCATATTTACCGTGAAATCTGCCAAACGCCGTGGCGCATTCACCTGTACTCTTCCGCTGGCTGTATCCGAAAAATCAGAAAATCGGTAAAATATACGCGCAACGATAAACCCTGTCAGGTACAAATCGGATGGGTTCATCACAAACCTAACATCTGTATTTGAGGATGGGTCATTGGGACCAACTCCAATTATTTCAATGGTAATCCCCTCTACAATATTTGACGCATCGGGCCTTAATTGATACAAAATTTTATTGCCAGGGATATTCGCGAGCGACATCGCATCGCCCATTGCAGTTCTAATTGCACCCAACGATTGAACATATTTTTGCGGGGAACTAAAATCGACCCTGAATTCGGCAGCATATAAAAATGAACAGGTCGAAAAACACCACAAAATTAAAATGGCCTTCATGAATTTTTTCATCAAAACTCCACCGTTATATCGCGTCATCTCAAAACGAAATTCGCGATCCTGATGCCCCTTTACTTATTAAGCGAAGTTGCCACATATTAAGCACAATCAATTTTATTATCTAATAATCGCATAAATGCACTCAAAACTGAAGCGGCCTTTTTCACATAGCGGCGCCAATTATCAATTTGCGCAAATACAGGGTCACACCGACATTGGATGAGCCTAGCAGCTGGATTACTTACGCATAGCCCCACTCCCACAAGATTAGCCTAACCACATACTCAATTGCTAAATCTATGCCAACAAGCCAACGCCAATAGCAAGTAGAAGCTCGAAAGCCCTTAAAGCCCATTCACCGATAGCATCAACAGACAAACCGGACAATTCCGACAATTTGTGTCGCTACCGTTAGGGGCGTCGGGAATTCAGACAGTGGTGCAAGTGGAACGACTGGTCCTGTCTGCTGCTATCGTTCGGCAGCGAAAGCAGACAAACCTTTTGAGCGGGGCCACAACGACATGTTCAAAAAATCCATGAAAGAATCAGAGACTCGACATCGGTTACACTCCGGTCGGCGGCCTTTTTATTGGCTTTGACGTGATCGCGGGACTTGCAGCTCTGGCATTCTGAGGAGCTTCATGGATGTGACTCTGACTGCGATTCCTCGCTGCGTCCTAACGTAGCGTTCCTTGTGTTCGCTGAGTTCCTCTATCGGTACTTTCACAGCGAAGAGAACAAAGAGCTCTGCTGGCTAAAAACGCGGGAAACCTTCCATTTTTGTCGAGTCGAACTCGAACACTCTGATCTTGGGCTTGTCGACGCTGGAACGCGTGGTTCGGCATGAGAGGAAGGACCGGCGACAATAACCACCGCTATGTGGAAGAGTCAGGCACAGTAGAGACCGCCGGAAAGTGGCGCGGTGCCTTGAAACCGGCAAAGCGGCCTTATAGATATGTAACGTCGGCGGTCTCGGAAACAGGAAACGATCCAATAAAATTGGTCGATCGAATTCGTTAGTGGTTAATAAGGTGACGCAGTCTAACGAATTTGTAACCCGTGCAGCCGTACTCGTCACCAATGGCAACCGTCGAACTTGAACCGCAGGTGCTCGCCAGTCGCCTCGGCGTGGCATTTTCTCTGCCTTCCAGAACCGCGCGATCGAATGCATGATCACGATTACGGCGCTGCAAGCGTATTTGTGCCTCGAGCCGCGCGCAGGCGACGCGCGCATCCTCAAACCTTCGCGATGGTACGGCCGCATGCAGGCGATAGCCGAACGAAAGTTGCTTGCCCATCCCGCAGCAGGAATTGAGCTGACGCTGGCAGATTTCTCGCGCCCAAGAGACACCGGTTTCCGTCTGTGGCGACGGCGACCGAGGACGAGTTCCTGTTACAGGTATAGGCTGTCCCGCTGAATGCTCCTCATCAAATTCCCGTTGCGCTCACTTCGTTTCGATTCGGTCGACACACAGGCGAGCCGTGCGAAAATGCGCGTGTAGTGCGGCCAGCCAGGCAATTTCCCAGACGATTCAATGGCTTGGGCTAGCAGGGGAGGCATCGCCCCAGCGCTTCCTACAGATAGTGAGACCAGTATGGGGTCGAACGCGAGGTCCACCATGCTCAACCGGTCTAACTGGGTCGGCTTAGCCTTGTGACGTCGTAGGTTGCACAAGTTCGAGACGGCCCGCGATTCCACTGACCGACAGAATTGCCGTTGCGCGATCGCTTTATCGGCACGCGCTGACCGCCTCCGGCGAAGCGACGAAATGCCCCGGCGTCACGCCGACCGCGCGCCGGAAATGTCGACCAAGGTGACTCTGATCGAAAAACCCGACCTCGGTCGCGACCTCAGACGGCGGGACGCCGTCGCGCAATAGCCGCTTGGCGTGCTGGATCCGCACCAAACACACATAACGATGCGGCGAGATTCCAACTTCTTTGCGGAACAGCGTCGCAAAACGCGACACACTCAAGCCCGCCGTCGCCGCGAGCGTCGCAAGACTGACCGGCTGCGCGAACGAGCTGTCGATAAAGGCCACGGCCCGCCTGATCGCACGCGACATCACCACGGTCGTGCCGCTGGCGGTGTAGTCGAAGATTCCAGTCATGTCGTATCCCTTCGGGCCACAAAATCATGCGCGCCGCTCGGACGACACCGATTCGGCAAGGCCGATGCCGTCATCGCGCAGCGCGAGTTTCCATCAGACGCGCAGCGTGACGGACTGTGCGAGCCCACCAGCCGCAGTAGCGCCGTCCGGCGGTCCGTTCTGGTACTGCTGCAGTTCCGCTTCGCTGCGATGGCACACCACCTGCGCGCCGCTCTCGAGCGTGCGCGCGGCCGGCTGCGTGCGGTTGCAGACCCCATCGATGCGCAGCGGGCAGCGCGCGAGAAACGTGCATAGCTGCGGCTCATCGGCCGGCTCGCCGATCGGCGGCAGCGTCTGATGACAGCGCTCGCCCGCTTCTTCGAGCCAGCCGGCGCGAAGCTCCGGCGCGGACGACACCAGCAGATGCGAATACGGGTGGTACGGCGGCGCCGACAACGCGTCGCGGTTACCCGCCTCGACGCGGTGCCCCGCGTACAGCACGACGATGTCGTCGCTGATCGCGCGCACCTTGGCGATGTCGTGCGTGATGAACAGATACGACACGCCGAGCTTTTTCTGCAGATCGCGCAGCAGTTCGAGAATGGCTGCGCCGACCACCGTATCGAGCGCGGAGGTGACTTCGTCGCAAAGGATCAGCTTGGGTTCGGCGGCCAGCGCCCGCGCGAGATTCACGCGCTGTTTTTGCCCGCCCGACAACTCACCGGTGCGACGCTGCGCCAGTTCGGCTGGCAGGCGAACCAGGCCAAGCAGTTCGGCGACGCGGCGCCGCGCGGCCTCGCCCTTCATACCGTGATAGAACTTCAACGGGCGCGCCAGCGTGCGCTCGACGGTATGCGTCGGGTTGAGCGCGGTGTCGGCGTTCTGGAACACGATCTGGATACAGCGAAACTGTTCGCGGCTGCGACGGTTCAGGTTGGCGGCAAGCGGCTCACCATCGAGCAGCAGCTTGCCGCGCGCCATCGGCACGAGCCCCGCGATCACCTTCGCGAGCGTCGTCTTGCCCGAACCCGACTCGCCGATCACGCCCACCGTCTGGCCACGGCCGATTGCGAGGTCGACGTCGCGCAGAATGAGCTTGTGCGGCCAGCCGTGCGCGTCGGTGCCGCCGTAGCCGGCCGTCAGCCCGCGCAGTTCGAGCAGCGGCGCCGCGTTGCGTTGCGACGCGTCCAGCGCGGCAGCAGCGGGTGCAACGGGCGTCACCGCGGCAATCAGGCTCTGCGTATAAGGATGGGCCGGCGCATGCAGAATCTGCTCGGTGCGGCCCGTTTCGCGAACCTCACCGTTGCTGAGCACGACGATCCGATCGGCCATCTGCGCGACCACCGCCAGATCGTGCGACACATAGACGGCGGTCATTCCGCATTGCCGGATCACGCCGCGAAACGCTTGCAGCACGTCGATCTGCGTCGTGACGTCGAGCGCCGTGGTCGGCTCGTCGAGGATCACGAGGGCGGGGTCGGTGATCAGCGCCATCGCCGCCATCAGCCGCTGCAACTGGCCGCCCGACACCTGGTGCGGGTAACGCTGGCCGATCTTCTGCGGGTCCGGCAGCGCGAGCGCGCGGAACAGTTCGACCGCTTTTGCCTGCGCGGCGCGCTTGCTGAGCGTGCCGTGAATCAGCGCGCTTTCGATCACCTGGTCCATGATCGAGCGCGCCGGGTTGAACGCGGCCGCCGCGCTTTGCGCGATATAGGCAACCTTGCGGCCACGCAATCCCTCGAGCTGTTTCGGCGAGAGTCCGAGCACGTCGGTGTCGCCGACCCGGATCGAGCCGCCCGCGATGCGGCAGCCGCTGCGAGCATGGCCCATCAGCGACAGCGCGATCGTGGTCTTGCCCGAGCCCGATTCGCCGATCAAGGCGAGCACCTCGCCGCGCGCAATCTCGAAATCGATGTCGTGCACGATCGTCGTATCAGGCTCGCCGGGGCGGCTTCCCACCACGCGCAGGCCCCGCACTTCGACCAGATTGGACGACGGTGACGACGCGGTCTGCGAGGCGGCCGGAAAGTCCGCGTGAGCACGTCTGAACAGGTGTCCCTTCATCAATGGCCTCCATCGGCATCGGGCATGTTCTTGCGGCGCCCACGATGCGGCAGTCCGTCGATCAGCAGGTTCACGCCGACCGTCAGCACCGCAATTGCGATCGCGGGCAGGATCACCACGGGCACGCCTTCACCGAGACCGGCGATGTTCTCGCGCACCAGCGAACCGAGATCGGCATACGGCGGCTGCACGCCCAGGCCGAGAAAGCTCAGGCTGCTCAGCAGCAGCACGACGAACGTGAAACGCAGCCCGGTGTCGGCGAGCATCGGGTGGATCATGTTCGGCAGCATCTCGAAGCACGCGATGTAAAGCGCGCTTTCTCCGCGCGCCCGGGCGACCTGCACATATTCGAGCGTGCCGATATTGACCGCGAGCGAGCGGGCGATCCGGTACGAGCCCGGCATGTAGCTGATGGCCGCTGTCGCGATCAGCAACGGCAGCGACGAGCCGAACGCGGCGACGATCATCAGCGCGAACATCTTCGACGGAATCGAGGTGACCGCATCGAGCAGCCGGCTCATGGTTTCGTCGATATGGCGGCCGGCGACGGCCGCGAGCAAGCCCAGCATCGTCCCGGTGAGCGCCGCGAGCAGCGCCGCGGCGAGCGCCAGCACGACCGTCAGCCGCATGCCGTAGATGATGCGGGTCAGCATGTCGCGGCCCAGGTAGTCGGAGCCGAGGGGCAGCTTCGCGCTGAAGCCAGCGAAGACGTCGGGCGTGATGATCGCGCCCACCGCGTGCGGCGCGATCCACGGCGCGAACGCCGCGACGAACAGCGCGCAACTCACCATCGCGAGACCGATCCAGCCGCCGGTCGACAGATTCATGCGCTGCGCGACGCTGCGACGGCGCACCGGCCGCGGCGCCGGAGCGCCGCCGCCACGCCAGGACCGTGGTGGCTCCGCGCCCTGCGGCAGCATGCTGCTGCGCTGCACCGGCTCGAGCGCGCCGAGTTGGTGAGACGAATCGGAAGAAGGTCGAAGAGTCGTCATGTCCGCAGCCTCGGGTTCGAGATGATGGCGCACAGGTCGGCTAGCAGCACGAGCATCAGATAGCCGAGGCAGAACAGCAGCGTGCAGGCCTGCACGAGCGGGAAGTCGCGGTTGCTCACCGCGTCGACCATCAGGCTCGCGAGGCCCGGATAGTTGAAGATGGTCTCCACGACGATCACGCCGCCAAGCAGATAAGACAGGCTCAGCGCGATCGCGTTGGCGATCGGGCCGATCGCATTCGGCAGTGCGTGGCGCAGTACCACGCGCGCGGGGCTCGCGCCCTTCAGCATCGCCATTTCCACGTACGACGAACTGAGCTGCTCGATCACCGCGGCGCGGGTCATGCGGGCCATCTGCGCAATCACGACTGCGCAGAGGGTTACGACCGGCATTGCATACGCGCGCAGAAAGTCGTGCAGGCTCTCAATGTCGCCGCTGTACGACAGCGCGGACAGCCAGTGCAGCTTGACGGCCAGCACCAGCACCGCGAGCGTCGCGATCAGGAACTCGGGCGTGGCGACCAGCGACAGCGTACCGAGGCTCACGATGCGGTCGATCAGCGAGTCGCGCTTGACCGCCGCCAGGATGCCCGCCGACACCGCGATCGGCACCGACACCGCGGTGGTGATCGCCGCGAGGGTCAGCGACTTCGGCAAGCGCCCTTCGATCAGCTCGGAGACCGGCAGATTATTCGATAGCGACACGCCGAAGTTCGCGTGCAGCAGACCGACGAGCCAATGGAAGTACCGCAGGTAAGCCGGCTGGTCGAGACCGAACTGCTGGCGCAGCGCCGCGACCGTTTCGGCCGTCGCCGACTGGCCGAGTGCGGCCTGCGCGGCATCGCCGGGCAACAGATTGGTGATCACGAAGATGATGATCGAGACGATCACCAGCGTCAGCGCGGTGACGCCGATGCGCCGGCCGATCAACTGGGCGATATTCCCGTTCATAGGCATGACCTCCTCGGTTGAGGCTTTGGGGCACGCGCCGGGGCGACGCCCGGCGCGTGCGCGCGCTTGCGCGTATTACGCGTTCCACCACACGTACTCGGCGAAGCTGAAGCCCATCATCGCGCCGGTAGGTATGGGTTGAAGCCCTTGCAGGCGCTTATCGTTCGCATCGAGCAGGCTCAGGAAGGTCGGAATGCCGATGCTGCCCTGCTCCGCTACCAGCACCTGCATGTCGCCGTACATCTGCTTGCGCTTCGCATCGTCGGTTTCCGAGCGCGCGGCGACCAGCAGCTGGTCGAACTTCGGGTTGTTCCAGCCCGACTCGTTCCACGGCGCGTCCGACTTGAAGAACTGCGTGAACAGCACGTCGGCGCTCGAGCGGGGATTGACGCTGCCGAACCCGAGCGGATGCTTCATCCAGTGGTTCGACCAGTAACCGTCGGCCGGCACGCGGTTGATGTTCAGGTTCACGCCGATCTTCGCGGCGGACTGCTGCAGCAGCACGCCCATTTCGATCGAGCCGTTCGCGTCGGTCGTCGCATAGATCGGTGGCAACGCCGTCCCGATCGCTCCGGCTTTCTGGAAGTAGAACTTCGCCTTGTCCGGATCGTGCGGCCGCTGCGGCAGCGACGCATTGAAGTAACGGTGGCTGGGTGGAATCGGCTGATCGTTGCCGACCACCGCATAGCCGCGGAACACCGCCGTGCGGACCTGGTCACGATCGAACAGATACTTCATGCCCTGCACGAAATCGGGGTTGCCGGTCAGCGGATTGTCGCGTCGCATGATCAGATCGGTATAGAGACCCGACTTGGTCTCGCGCACCTCATAGCCCGGCGTCGCGGCAATGCGCTGCGTCGAGCGCGGATCGACCGCGTTGATCAGGTGGACATCGCCGGACAGCAGCGCATTGATGCGCGCCGCGTCGTCGCCGATACCGATCAGCTCGATCTGGTCGAGGTAGGGGCCGCCGCCCGTCTTCCAGAAGTTGTCATTGCGCACGCCGACTGTCGAGACGCCGGGCTTGAACGTCTTCACCTTGTACGGGCCGGTACCGACGGCCGTCGTGAAGTCCGTCGTGCCGTCCTTGATGATCACGAATTGCGGCGTGGCGAGAATCACCGGCAAGTCCGCGTTGGGCGACGCGAGCGTCAGTGTGACTTCGTTGGGGCCGGTCTGCTTCGCTTCCACGAACTGATCGGCCAGCGTCTTCACCTTCGAAGCAGTGGCCGGATTCTTATGACGCATCAGCGAGTAGACGACATCGGCGGGCGCAAGCGGCTTGCCATCGTGGAAGGTCGCGCTCTTGCGCAGCTTGATCACCCACACCTTCGCATCGCTCGTGTCCACCGCTTCGGCGAGATTCATCCGCGGCGTCAGCGAACTGTCGAGTTGCGTCAGGCCGCTGTAAAACATGAAGAAGCGGATGTAGTCGGCGCCTGCCGATCCCTTGGCCGGGTCGAGCGTATCCGCGGTCGACGATGAGTCGTAGGCGACCCGGATCTTGCCGCCTTTCTTCGGCGCAGTCGCCGCAAGCGCGGGGCGAGCGCCCGCCAGCAAGCCTCCCGCGCCGGTGGCGAGCATGCCGCCGGCAGCCAGCAAACGCATCATGTCGCGGCGGCTGAAACCGCCCGTTTTGATTTCGTCGTCGTACATGGGAACTGCTCCTTACTGGTGATTGAACGCGGGATATCCAGCATTGGTGTTCGACGGCGCTCCGCGTGCTGGTCGCGGCGCGGCGGCACTGCATGAATCGATTTAAGCACTGCCAAAAATGGCTTTGATCGCGTATCGCTGGATTCGACCATTCGAAAACATGGTTTTGAGTGGTCCAAACAGCATGATTTGCCGCTCCTGGCATTGACCCTGACGCGCGAGCCCGGCGCCGTGTGCGATCTTCGAAGCGAGGCGTCGGTGCATGCACATCATCCTAGCGGCGAGCGCACCGCGGATTGCACCGACAAAATTGGCCGTTTCAGCACACCGCACGCAATCTGCACGACCGAGCCACACATTTCGCGTGGCGTGCCCGGCACGGGCGCAGCGGGCGCCTCGCCGGGCGCGGCACGCACGACGATGAGAAGTTCGTACTAGTCAACGCGCGAGCAACGTGCAACAGTCGCGGCACGGCCGACAAATCACGGAGCACCCCGTGCCCGATTCAACCACGCACGCACCTTTCACCTACCGACGCCTGACCGCCAACGACCTGCCCGCCGCACAGCGCCTGTCCGCCGCGATCGGCTGGCCGCATCGCCGTGAAGACTGGGGATTCTCCGCGCACACGGGAAGCGGTTTCGTCGCCGAGACGGCAGGCGCATTAGTCGGCACCGTGGTGTGCTGGAAGTTCGGCGCCGATCAGGCGACGCTCGGGATGCTGATCGTCGCGCCGCAGCATCGCGGCCTGGGTATCGGCCGCACGCTGCTCGCTTACGCGCTCGACGAGATCGGCAAGCGCGACATCACGCTCTATGCGACCGACGCTGCCCAGCCCATGTGCGACGCGCTCGGCTTCGAGCCCTGCGGCGCACTCGACCAGATGCAGGGCGCGGCGTTCCGCCCGCCGCTCGTCGCGCTGGCCGCCAACGAGCGGCTGCGCCCGCTCGGCGCGAGCGACGCCGTGCAGCTCGTCGAGCTGGCATCGCGCGCGAGCGGTCTCGACCGCAGCCACGTGCTGCCACCGCTGCTCGATCTGGCCGACGGTATCGCGCTCGATCGCGACGGCGAACTCCTCGGCTTCTCGTTGTTCCGCCGCTTCGGACGCGGTTTCCTAATCGGCCCCGTGGTCGCCGGCGCGAGCCCGGACGCCGTGCATGCCAAAGCGCTGATCAGTCATTGGCTCGCCCTGAACGAAGGCGCGTTGGTGCGCATCGACGTGCCGCACGGGCAAGGCCTGCGAACGTGGCTAACCGGCCTCGGCCTCGCACCCACGGAGACGGTCGTCAGGATGCGGCGGATCGCATCCGCGCAAACCCGTTCCGAGCCGAGGCGCGCCGACGGCTCGCTGCATCAGTACGCGGTGATCGCGCAGTCGTTGACCTGACGCGGCCACGAACGCTCGGGCTGAACTCCCGTTCGCGCCGCTATTAAGCACGCGCGGCAGAAAATGCTGTCTGTGGGGTAGAAAACGCTGCGCCTGCGCTCTTTGAGCCGTTTTTTGGCGGAACGGCTCGCATGCGGCTCTCGCTACTATCAAGGGGTGACGCTCACCTGATCGCAACCCGCGGGGAAATACCACCATGTCAAGAACATCGCTCATCGACGCCGACCGCAAGCATCTGATTCACCCGGTCATCAACTACCGCGCGCACGAAGCGCGGGGCACCACCGTACTCGGATCCGGACACGGCGCGTATCTGCGCGACATCGACGGCAACGAACTGCTCGACGCGTTCGCGGGCCTGTGGTGCGTGAACGTCGGCTACGGCCAGCAGAGCATCGTCGAAGCGGCGACGCGGCAAATGACGAAGCTCCCCTACGCGACCACCTACTTTCACTTCTCGTCGGAACCTGCCATCGAACTGGCCGAAAGGCTGGTTGCGCTCTCCCCCGCTTCGCTGCAGCACGTCTACTTCACGCTCGGCGGCTCCGATGCGATCGACTCGGCGGTACGCTTCATCACGCATTACTTCAACGCGACGGGGCGTCCGGCGAAAAAGCAGATGATCGCGCTCGAGCGCGGCTATCACGGATCGTCGAGCGTCGGCGCGGGGCTCACCGCGCTGCCCGCGTTTCACCGCAACTTCGATCTGCCGCTGCCGCACCAGCACCACCTGCCGTCGCCCTATGCATACCGTCAGCCGCAAGGCGACAACGCGCAGGCGCTGATCGCCGCGTCGGTCGCCGCGCTCGAAGCGAAGGTGGCCTCACTCGGCGCGGAGAACGTCGCCGCGTTCTTCTGCGAGCCGATCCAGGGGTCGGGCGGCGTGATCGTGCCGCCGGTCGGCTGGTTGAAGGCGATGCGCGACGCGTGCCGCCGTCTCGACATCCTGTTCGTCGCCGACGAAGTCATCACGGGCTTCGGTCGTACCGGTCCGCTGTTCGCATGCGAGGCGGAACAGGTCGAGCCGGATCTGATGACGGTGGCGAAGGGGTTGACCTCGGGCTATGCGCCGATGGGCGCGGTGCTGATGTCCGACGAAATCTACCAGGGCATCGCGGGCGATGCGCGCGATACCGCGGTGGTCGGTCACGGCCAGACCTACTCCGCGCATCCGGTCAGCGCCGCGATCGGCCTCGAAGTGCTGCGTCTCTATCAGGAGGGTGGTCTGCTCGCTAACGGTATTGCGCAGGCGCCGCGTTTTGCCGCCGGACTCGACGCGCTGCTCGATCATCCGTTGGTCGGCGACTCGCGTCATCGAGGCCTGCTCGGCGCGCTCGAACTCGTCGCCGACAAGGATTCGCGCGCACGCTTCGATGCGTCGCTGAAGCTGCCGGACCGGATCGCCGAAGCGGCCTACCGCAACCGTCTCGTGTTCCGCGCATTCGGCGACAGCATCCTCGGTTTCGCGCCCGCGCTTTGCTTCGGCGAGGCGGAATTCGACCAGCTGTTCGGCCGTTTGCGGCGCACGCTCGACGAAGTGCTCGACCATGCGGAGGTGCGTGCCGCGTTGCGCGGCGCAAGCCGCGCAGCCGCCTGAGCGCGTGATAACATCGGCCTGCGCGTCGCTTGACTCTGGCGTTGCGCCATGCAGCGAAAAGCAGAACCTTCGACGGGCAGACCGATACATGACGACAAGCGGCGACACGAAGCTGGACCGGATCGACCTGCGTATTCTTTCGCAACTGCAGAAAAAAGGCCGCATCACGAACGTCGAGCTTGCTGACGCCGTGGGGCTCTCGCCGAGCCCCTGTCTGATCCGCGTGAAACGGCTCGAAAAGGCCGGCTATATCGTCGGCTACGGCGCGCACATCCAACTGCAGAAACTCGGCGACGTGCAGATCGTGTTCACCGAGGTCACACTTGCCGACCATCGCCGCGAGGACTTCGCCAAGTTCGAGGCGGCGATCCGCCCCGTGGAGGAGATTATCGAATGCCATCTGGCGAGCGGCGGATACGATTATCTGCTGAAGTTCGTCACGCGCAGCGTCAATCACTATCAGAGTGTGATCGAAGAACTGTTGGAGCGCGACATCGGCATCGAGAAGTATTTCAGCTACGTGATCATCAAGACGCCATTCGTGAAATCCGAATACCCGCTGGAAACACTGTTCTCGCAACGGCATCAATGAAGCGGTCGCGGGCCCGGTGAGCCTTCAGGTCGCAATCAGCCGTTGGTGCTCAGCCATTCCCCCGGCGTTCTGCCAAGCACGCGCTTGAAATGCCGGCATAGATGGCTCTGATCGAAGAAGCCCACCTCGGCCGCCACGATCGACGGCGGCATGCCTCGCCGCAGCAGGCGTTGCGCATGCCGTACCCGCACCAGCCTCACGTATTGCTGCGGCGACACGCCAATCTCCGCGCTGAAGCGCACTGCAAACCTCGAAATGCTCAGCTCCGCAACGGCGGCCAGTTCGGACAGGCTGATCGGCTCGGCGAAACATGCATCGATGAAGTTGACCGCGCGCTCGACGGCGCGGCTCACTCGATCCGGCACACGTCGCGCATGACGGTTCGCGCCCGCGAGATCGGGCGCGGATGATGACGACGAGGTTCGGCTCGGGCTCAGCATCGACGCTCCGCTCACGCAACGCGCGAAGTGACAGGAGCCGCCGGCGAAGTACCCCGGCTGGCCGCGAAGCGGCGGATGTCGAACGGCTCGAGCGGCGTGCTGGTCGCGCCCGTGTCGATCAGTTCGGCCATCGTATCGCCGACGCCCGGGCCCAGCTGGAACCCGGCGCCGCAAAAACCGAACGCATAGAACAGGCCGCTCGTCGTACCGCTCGCGCCCATGATCGGCCGGTCGTCGGGCATATAGCCTTCGACGCCGCTCCATACCCGGATGATGTTCAGCCTGCGCAGCATCGGCGCGACGCGCTGCAATTGCCTGAACTGCAGCAACGTGCTTTGCGGCAGGACCTTCGCGCGGCGTTCGTCGAGATACGCCGGCGCACGCGCGCAGCCGCCGATCACGATATTGCCGCGCGCGACCTGGCGGAAGTACACGACCTCCTCGATCTGCGGCGACGACACGCCGACCACCGGCTGGATCGCATACGGCACGGGTTCGGTCACAGCCATTTGCGGGCCGTTGACGGCGATCGGCACCGCTTCGCCAAACTGCTCCGAGAGCAGATTGCCCCACGCACCCGCGGTGATCAGCAGCACCGGGGCATGGAAGGTACGGCCGTCGGCGCTCGTCGCGCGAAACTCGGCGCCCTCTTTTTCCACCCTCACGACATCGCAGTTTTCGACGATCTGCGCGCCGAGCCGCGCCGCCGCGCGAGCAAACGCGGGCGCCGCGAGCCGCGGATTCGCGTGCCCGTCCATTCGCGAGTACGAGCCCGCCAGCACCTCGGCACCGAGAAACGGAAACCGTGCGCGCAGCGCGTCGCCGCGCAGCAGATCGAGCTTGAGACCGTAGTGCGCGGCCTCCTTCGCATAGGTTTCGAACTGGTCGGCCTGCTCTTCGCGATAACAGACGCGCACATGGCCGGACATCAAAAACTCGGCGTCGTGCTGGATCAGTTCGGGCAGACGCCCCCAGATTTCGCGCGAACGGTTCGCAAGCGGCAGTTGCGGCAGAAAGCGCCCTTGCCGGCGCACGTTGCCGAAGTTGGTACCGCTCGCCTGCTGACCAACGAGCTGGCGCTCGAGCAGGATCACCGAGCGGCCCCGTTGCCTCAGAAAAAATGCGGCGGAAGCACCCATAAACCCGCCGCCCACGATCAGCACATCGGCTTGTGCGCGGTTCATTCGGTATCCTCCACGGTTGCAATGGCCAGCGGCTTCACGGGTGCCTGCCCGCGAAGCCTGCCAACCTGCTCGAGCGGCACGTGCGCGGCCGCCGCGATCACCTCAGCGCCCGCATGGCCGCAGTAGCGCCCCTGGCAGCGCCCCATGCCGACGCGGCTGAACGCTTTGGCGCGGTTCGCTTCCTGCGCGCCTTCGTCGCGCACCACGCGGCGCAGTTCGCCCGCGGTGATGCCTTCGCACCGGCAAACGATCGTATCGTCCGACAGCCGGGCCGCCTGCCCGGCAGGCCACGCAAACGCTTCAGCGAGACCGAGCCGGAAGCGCTCCATTTTGCGCTGTTCGCGCCTCAACGTGGCGAGCGTCGCGGCCGGCACCGCACGCCCGAGATCGCTCAACGCAGCGTAGGCCGCGAGCCGTCCGGCGATCTCCGCGCCATCCGCGCCGAGCACGCGCGCACCGTCACCGGCGATATAGACGCCCTTTTCGGTCGCGCGGCCGAGTTCATCGATTTGCGGCACCCATTGCCGCGTCGGCGCATCGAAACGGAACGCGCAGCGCGCGAGGTCGGCCAGCTGAGTTTCCGGGCGCAGGTGATAGCCGAGACCCACCGCGTCGCAATCGAACTGCGCGACCTTGCCGCGCGCATCGCGAAAGCGTACGCCAAGCACGCCGTCGTCCGGCGTGCCGAGAATTTCGAGCGGCTCGATGCCGTTTTCGACCCGCACGCCCGAGCGCTTCAACGCCGCCACGAGCGCGCGGCCCTTGCGCAGGACGTCGACACGCGCCAGCAATTTGGGCAGCGCACGCAGCCGCGCACCGGTCGTCGACGTGTCGAGTACTGCCGCTACCTTGGCGCCCGCCTGCACATACTGGTTCGCGACCAGATACAGCAGTGGGCCGGTCCCGATGAATACGACCTGGCGGCCAATCGCGCAGGCCTGCGACTTCAGCGCGATCTGCGCGGCGCCGAGGCTGTAGGTCCCGGCGAACTGCCAGCCTTTGACCGGCATCAGCCGGTCGGTCGCGCCGGGGCACAGGATCAGCGCGTCGTAGCCCAGCGCGCTCGCGTGTCCTTCATGCACGATATGCAGCTTGCCTTGCGCGACGTTCCACGCGAGCGTCTGAGGACGGTAATCGATCTGCGGGCGCA
The DNA here is from genome assembly GCF_009362785.1 of Paraburkholderia atlantica. Lineage (GTDB taxonomy): Bacteria > Pseudomonadota > Gammaproteobacteria > Burkholderiales > Burkholderiaceae > Paraburkholderia > Paraburkholderia atlantica. The sequence continues at coordinate 23,443 of NZ_WHNQ01000041.1, read as the reverse complement.
GTCGCTCGAAGCTGCGATGCAGGTCCTCCGCGCGCGCGGCTTCGGTGCCGTACAGCTTCGCGTACGGCCGCGTGAAGCCGTCGGGCTGGCGCCGGTAGATCTGCCCGCCATCGCGCCGTCCTTCATCGACGACGATCGGGCGGATGCCGGCCGCCAGCAATGTTTGCGCGCAGCGCACGCCCGCGGGCCCGGCGCCGACGATTACGATGCGAGGTTCGCCCATTGGCCCTCCGGTTGCGTCGTGACGACGCGCATGCCTGCTTCGACCACGGTGGTGCAGGCGCGGAGCCTCTCGCCGTCCGCGGTCCATACCCAGCAATCCTGGCACGCGCCCATCAGGCAAAAGCCGGCGCGCTTTTCAGCACCGAATTCGGACTGCCGCACATGCCGCACCGAGCACAGCATCGCGGTGAGCAACGTGTCGCCGGCCAGCGCTTCGACGGTCTCACCGTCGATCGTCAGCTCGACTTTGGCGCGAGCCGTCTCGCCCAAGCGTACGAATCTGCCGTTCATGCCGCGGCTCCCGCCATGCCGTCCGGCGACACGTGAGCGTCGCTGCGATTGCTCAGCACGTGGCGCAGGAATTCGCGGGTACGCGCCTCGCGCGGTGAACCCAGCACCTGCTGCGCAGTGCCCTCCTCGATGATGAGTCCCGCGTGCAGAAAGCACACCCGGTCTGCCACTTCACGCGCAAAGCCCATTTCATGCGTGACGACCAGCATCGTCATGCCTTCGCGCGCAAGGGTGCGCATCACGCCCAGTACTTCGCCGACCAGTTCCGGATCGAGCGCCGAGGTCGGCTCGTCGAACAGGATCGCCTTCGGCTTCATCGCGAGCGAACGGGCAATCGCCACCCGTTGCTGCTGCCCTCCCGAAAGCTGATGAGGATAGGCGTGCAGCTTGTGGCCGAGCCCGACCTTGTCGAGCAGTTCGGACGCTTCGCGTTGCGCTTGCGCACGCGCAAGGCGTTTGACGTGCACGGGCCCTTCCATCACGTTCTCGAGCGCGGTGCGGTGCGGAAACAGATTGAAGCGCTGAAACACCATGCCGACCTGGGTGCGCAACTGGTTGATGTTGCGCGCGCGCTGCTCGACGCGCTCGCCGAGCAGGCGGATTTCGCCTTCGTCGTAGGACTCCAGCGCGTTAATGCAACGCAGCAGGGTTGATTTTCCCGAGCCCGACGCACCGATCAGGCAGACCACTTCGCCCTGGTTCACGTTGAGCGAAATGCCCTTGAGAACAGGTACGGAGCCAAAACTCTTGTGCACATTCGTGATTTCGATCATCGCATCCTCACTTCGCACTTACCTGGCCCTGTGCCGACCGAATCGTCGTTCCAGATTGCGGGTCATGCTCATCAGCGGCAGGCTCATCGCCAGGTAGCCGAGCGCGACGAGTGTGTACACCGTCAGATTCTGAAACGTCGACGACGCGATCAACTGGCCTTCGCGAGTCATTTCGGCGACCGTGATCGTCGATGCAAGCGATGAGTCCTTCAGCATCATCACGAGCGTGTTGCTGTACGGTGGCAGCGCGACCTTGATCGCCTGCGGCAGGATCACCCGTACCATCGTCTTCACGCGACCCATGCCGATCGACTGCGCGGCTTCGTACTGGCCCGGATCGACCGCCTCGATACCCGCGCGGAAGATTTCCGCGACGTAAGTCGAGTAACCGAAACCCAGCCCGATGATGCTGGCCTGCAACGCCGACACCTGGATGTGGATATCCGGCAGCACGAAGTAGATGTAGAACAGCAGCACGATCATCGGCAGACCGCGCACGACGTTGATCATCGCGCTCACACCGCGTACCACGTCCGGATAGCGCGACATCTTCAACAGCGCCCAGGTCAGGCCGAGCACGGTGCTCAACAGCAGACAACCCAGCGTGATGATGATGCTCATCATCGCGCCTTGCAGCAGAATCGGTACAAAGTCGGCTATATCTTGCCAGCGCATGTCGTGCCTTCCATTGCTCTTTGCATTCGTTCAGTCCGCCGCTCCGCTGGGGGGCGAACTTCGCAGGGCGGGTCCCGCGTCGTGGCGGGCCCGCCTCTTGTCACGAGAAGCGAATCAGCTCATGAGGTGCCACTTCTTGAGGATCGTGTCGAGCGTGCCGTCGGCCTTCATCTTCGTCAGCGCGTCGTTGATCTTCGCCATCAGCGCGCTGTTGCCCTTCTTCACCGCGATCGCGATGTCGAACTTTTCCATCGGCACATAGGCATCTTCAACCCGCGTTCCCGCCATCGCGCCCGCCGCTTCCTGGGCCTTCAGGATCGGATAGTCGTTAAAGCCCGCGACGATGCGGCCAAGCGCGACGTCACGCGTCATGTCGGCCGGGCTGTCGTACATCTTCACTTCGGTGAAGATACCGAGCTTCTTCAACTGATCGCCATAGTCGGTGCCGGTCGGCGCACCAACCGTCATGCCCTTCATGTCCTGCACCGAGCGATAGACGGCCTTGTTGCTCTCCTTCACGATGATGCCTTCGCCGAACGCCGTAACCGGCTGCGAGAAATCGACCACTTCGGCGCGCTTCGGCGTCGGCGTCATGCCGGCCACGATGATGTCGATCTTGCCCGATACCACCGACTGGATCAGCGCCGAGAACGGCACCGCGTCGTACGACACGCTAAAGCCCTCGCGCTTGCCGATCTCCTTCACGACGTCCGGCATCAGACCTTCGATCTTCTGGGTCTTCACGTTCATGAACGTAGTCGGCGCGCTCGACGGCGGCGAGCCTGCCGTCAGCGTCGCCCCTTCGGCCGCGTGGGCGGCGTGGGCGGCGCCGAACATCATCGTCATCGCGAGGCCCGCGCCAGCGGCAAAGCGGTGCACGGTGTTGAAACGGACGGCGGAAGCAGGCTGGAACATGAAACGCAACATGGGGATTTCCTTTGGGAATAGTGTTTTTCAATCTGCGCGCTGCCCTGGCATCTGACAGTCGCGATCAGTCGATCCGTTCAATGCAGTACATCCTGCAACCTGTAATACGCGCCGACCAGCGGCAGAAACCACGCGCGTCCGAAGTGTCCTGGAATCGCGGGCCATTCGAGCGTTCGCCACGGATTGCGCGCGGCGGCGCCGAACATCACGTCGGCCATCAGTCGACCCATGTGCACGGACATCTGCACACCGTGGCCGCTGTAGCCCATTGAATAAAACAGTCCTTCGTGCTGCCCCGCGCGCGGCAGGCGGTCGGCCGTCATATCGACGAGGCCGCCCCAGCAGTAATCGATGCGCAAATCGGCCAGTTGCGGGAAATAGCGGGCGAGCCCGTCACGCAGAATCCGCCCGCTCTTTTCGTCCGAACGCGGGTTCGACATCGCAAAGCGCGCGCGGCCGCCGAACAGCAAACGCTCGTCGGGCGTGGCCCGAAAATAGTTGCCGATGTTCAGCGTCGTCACATACGAGCGGCGCGTCGGCAACAACGCATCGAGGCGGTCCTTGCCGAGCGGCTCGGTCGCGACGATGAAGCTGCCGACCGGTGCGATGCGGCGCCGGAACCATTGCAGCGGACCGACCTGCGACGCGCCCGTGGCGATCAGCACGCGCCCGGCGCGGACCGTGCCGAGCGGACACTGCACGTCGAACGCGTTGCCGCCGAGCGGCTTCAGGTCCGTCACCGGGGCGTTCTCGTAGATCTGCGCGCCGCGGCGTGCCGCCGCCGTGCCAAGACCCACGCCGAATTTGCCCATGTGCATCTGCATGCCGTTGCGCTGCACGAGACCGCCGAAAAAGCTGTCAGACGCGATCTCCTTGCGGATCTGCTCGGGCGGCACCAGTTCGACATCGGGATCGACCTCGCGCCGCAACACCTCGTAGGACTTCGCAAGCGACGCGAAATGCTGCGGCTTAGCCGCGAGCTTGATCTTCCCGGAGTGGCGCAAATCGCAATCGATTCTCTCTTCCGCGATGATCGATTTCACCGTCTCGACGGCGCCCGCATACGCGCGATAGAACTCCGCCGCGCGCTCGCTGCCGATGCGCGCGGACAACGCGGCGTAGTCCTGCGCGACGCCCGTATTGCAATGGCCGCCGTTACGGCCCGATGCCTGCGCCGCGAGCCTGCCCGCTTCGAACACGACCACCGACTTGCCGCGTTTGGCGAGCTCCAACGCCGCCGACAGTCCGGTGAAGCCGCCGCCGACCACGGCCACGTCCACCCGCTGCGGCAGTGGACTCTGGGCGCCTCCGGTAAACCGTGGCGCGGTGTCGAGCCAGTAGGAGTCGAGCTTCATCGTGATGCATTCCTGTCGGTTGGGTGCGCCGCTCACTGGCGCACGGGAAGCGATGTCGCCAAAGGGCCGAAGCAGTGGATCAGAGACCGAGCAGCGAAGCCAGTTGCGGAATCCCCGACACTTCGTTGACGCCGTAGTACGGATTCAGCGGCTCGTGATTACGGTTGACGAACGCCTTGTGCTTGATGCCCATGTCGTACGCGGTCATCAGGTCATAGCGGAAGCTCGACGACACGTGCAGCACGTCTTCGGGATTGCAGTCCAGTTGCGAGAACATGTACTCGAAGGCTTTCTGCAGCGGCTTGTACGCCTGCGCCTGCTGCGCGGTGTAGACCTTGTGGAACGGCGCGCCGAGCTTGTCGACGTTGCTTTGGATCTGGTCGTTCGACGCATTCGAAAGGATCACCAGCTTGTACTTTTTGGCCAGTCGCGACAGCCCTTCGGGCACGTCCGCGTGTGGGCCCCAAGTCGGCACGGCTTCGTAGATTTTCTGCGCGGTCGCTTCGTCGAACGGCACGCCGGTGCGTTCGCAGGTGCGGCGAACCGAGTTCACGACCACGTCGCGGTAGGGTTTCCATGCGCCCAATACTTCGTCGAGGCGGTAGCCACGGAAGAATTCGACGAACTCGTCCATCTTCGCCTTGTCCAGCTTGTCGCCGTAAAGCTGCCGCGCGGTCTGGCCCATCTGGAAGTTGGTCAGCGTGCCATAGCAGTCGAAAGTGATGTACTTCGGTTCGAAATCGATCATGGTCAACATCCTGTCGTCGTGGCGAACCTGTTCGCAGGCTCGGGGTTCAGTTGCGGGTTGAATCAATGCGGTTGCTGCTTGCGTAAAGCCGGTGTAGCGCGATTGTTCACAACGTTTCGAAATCGATCAGCACACTCTTGTGCCGCATGCTGGCCACCATTGCCTCGCGGCCGAGATCCTTGCCGATACCGGATTGGCCGAAGCCGCCGGTCGGAATGATCATGTCGCCGCTGCGGCCGTAGCGGTTGATCCAGATCGTGCCCGCCGCGATGCGGCGCATCGCCCGCAGCGCCTGGCCGATGTCGCTGCTATGGACACCCGCCGCGAGACCGTAGATCGGATGCGCGGCGAGCGCGATGCCCTCTTCCTCGTCTTTGAATGTCTGTACCGTCAACACCGGGCCGAACAGCTCCTCGCGCACGGCGGGTGTCTCCGCAGTCACATTGGCGATCAGTGTGGGGCGGTGGAAATAGCCTTCTGCGGTGCCTTCGAAAAAGCCGCCGCCGAAGATCACTTCTGCGCCGCCCTCGCGGCTCTGCTCGACCAGCGCTTCGATGCGCCGCGCCTGGGCAGCGCTGATGATCGGCGAATAAGCGGTGCGGCTGTCCCACAGCGGACCAGGCTTGATCGGCTGCAGTTGCCGTTCAATCGCGGCGATCAGAGGCTCGGCGATGCGCTCGTGCACGATCAGCCGCGTACCCGCCACGCAGGCCTGGCCGCCGTTGGCCGTAAAGCCGCGGGCGACGCAGCGCGCCGTATGTTCGAGATCCCGCACGTGCTCGAACACCAGTTGCGGGCTCTTGCCGCCGAGTTCCAGCGTGACGGGCTTGGTGCCGTGCATCGCGGCGTCGCTCATGATCGCGGCGCCCGTGCGGGTCGAACCCGTGAAGCTCATCTTCGAGATGCCCGGGTGACGCGTCAGCGCCGCGCCCGCTGTCGCGCCACGGCCGTTCACTACGTTGAAGATGCCGGGCGGCATGCCGGCTTCGATCGCGAGTTCCGCAATTCGCAGGGTCGAATAAGGCGTCATTTCCGACGGTTTCATCACGACCGCGTTGCCCGCCGCGAGCGCGGGGCCGCACTTCCATGAACACATCGACAGCGGGAAATTCCAAGGCGTGATCGCACCGATCACGCCGTACGGCTCCGATGCAATGAAGCCGAGACTGTCGCGGCGCGTCGCCGCGATATCGCCACCGAGCTTGTCGGCCAGCTCCGCGAAAAAGCGGATCGCTTCGGCGGTGAACGGCACGTCGGACGCGTAGCTTTCCGCCACCGGGCGCGTCGAGCTGACCGTCTCTAGTTGGGCGAGGCTCACCGCATCGCGATCGATCAGCTCGGCCCAGCGGCTCAGCACCTTCGCGCGTTCACGCGGAGAACGCGTGCCCCAGCCGCTCGTCTTCCATGCAGCAAGCGCATTGCTCACTGCGTAATCGACGGTCGCGTCCGACGCATCCGGCACATGGCCGAGCAGAGCGCCATCCGAGGGCCGGTGAACGGCGATCTGCGCCTCGTCCGCCGAATAGTACGCACCGCCAATGAAATGCCCCTGCGGCAACTGAACGGCTGAAGGATTGAAATCGAGTGACGGAGTGGACATGCCTGGCCTGATCAGTAGGTTCAAGTGTGTGGTGCGGCGTGCGTCAACGCACTGATGATTCCGGCACCACCCGGCACTGCTGTTCGCCATCGCGACCACCGAATGAACGAACATCGGATGAAGTTCATTTTAATGAACATCAAATGAAATACTAGTGGTCAAAAATAAACTTTGTGAAAAGTTCGTTGTGCGCTGCGATAGGTTGCCTGCCGCGCAGAAGGCGCCGCGGCACCGGCGCACACGAGCGACAGCCCGGCGCGAGCGCGGCGGGCGAGCAAGGCCATGCGTCACGTCCACCCGTTCGTGCAACGCAAAACCGAAAAGGACAACAGGGAAGGAAAGGCGTCGACGTCAGCCGAGGTCCAGGTGAGCCGGACGCGACGCATCGGAACGATCGGAGGAAACAGAGGAAGGACAGAGCCGCGCGCCACACGGCACGCGGCTCGAACTACGGACGGATCAAAGATGAATCACGGGCGGCTGCGTATTCATGATCCATAGCAAACGCGCGGTCTTCTTGCTTTCGTTGCGCACACTGTGCGGCACCGTGCTCTTGAACTGGAAGCTGTCGCCCGCGCGCAGTTCGGAGCGCCGGTCGCCGACGTTCAGCACGACAGTGCCTTCCAGCACCAGCCCCGCCTTCTCGCCGATGCCGACCAGCACTTCCTCCGAACCGGAACCGGCCGGCAGCATGATGATCATCATCTGCAAATCGTGATCGCCGTGCGGCGACAACAATTCTTTCTGCATGCCGTTCGTGCCGACTTCGAACAGCGGCCGTTCGGCCGCCTTGCGCACGAAATCGCCGGTGACCGGGTCCGAGACCGCGTCGTCTTCTTCGAGCAGCGCGGTGAGCGGAACCTCCAACGCCTGGCGCAGGCGTTCGAGAATCCGCACCGACGGATTGGCCTTGTTGCGCTCGACCTGGCTGACCGTGCCTACCGATACGCCCGCGCGCATCGCCAGCTCGTTGATCGACAGCCCCTGCGCGACGCGCAGCGCGCGCAGACGAGTGCCGACGTCGCCGTGACCCGGGTCGGCCTCGCGCTTCCTGCTGATCTGTGTTCGCTGCATGGGTTTCCTGTCGATGACGTTGCGGTTGTTGTGCCGGACACGCGCCGTGGCATGCGAAGAGGCTTCAGCCGCTTCACCACACCAAACGGTCGTGCCATTTCCATCATTATATTGAATATAGCACCATCGGAGTGAACGACAAAATACCTGCGCGGTTGCGTTACGGGTGACTGGCCGACGCGAATCGAGCCCGACCACGCGCGCGTCCCAATAACAAAAAGATCGTCCTATGAAGCGGGCGCTGGGAATGCGAAAGTCTAGGCTGACCACGCCGCCAGCAGGAGTTTGCAGTGTCCAAAATAGTGAAGAAATCGCCAGGCTACCGCCGTTTCACCTTCGACGACATCGCGGCCGCGCATCGCCTCTCAGTTGCGGTGCGTTGGCCGCACCGCGCCGAGGACTGGCGCTTCATGTACGACGCCGGATGCGGCTTCGTCGCCGAAGACAACGGCACCGTGATCGGCACCGCGCTGTGCTGGAAATTCGGCGCCGACCGGGGCACGCTGGGCCTCGTGATCGTGTCGCCGGACGAACAGGGACGCGGCATCGGCCGCAAGCTGATGGAACTGGTGCTCGAAGAACTCGGCAACCGCGTGACCTTCCTGCATGCAACGGTCGCCGGCAAGCCGCTTTACGAAAAGCTGGGCTTCGTCGCCTGCGGCGCACTCACCCAGCATCAGGGAACGCCTGGCAGCGTGGCCGCCGTCGCGCCGCCGCCCGGCGAGCATCTGCGCGCGGCGACGCCCGCGGACACGCCCCGCCTGATCGAAATCGCGTCGCGTGCGAGTGGCCTCGAGCGCAGCGCGACGATCCCGTCGCTGCTCGAATTCTCGCAAGCCGTGGTGCTCGAACGCGACGGCGAAGTGCTCGGTTTCTCGCTGTTCCGCCCGTTCGGACGCGGCTACTCGATCGGGCCGGTCGTCGCGCAACGCTCCGCCGACGATCTGCGCGCCCGCTCACTGATCTCGTACTGGCTCGCGCAGCATGCCGGCGATTTCGTGCGGATCGACGTGCCGGGTGACGCCGGCATCAACGACTGGCTGACGAGCCTCGGCCTGACGCGCGTCGATTCGGTCGAAAAGATGGTGCGCAACGCTTCTGCCGACGCGCGCGAGGCGGCCCCCGACCCGACCTGGCGCGCATACGGCATCATCAATCAGGCGATGGCATAAACGGCGATGACGGTCCTCTACAAGGCCGATCCGGTGCGTGGCGCGTTATGGGCCGAGCGCTTCGCGCAGCTCGCGCCCGAGATCCAGTTCCGCGTCTGGCCGGACCTCGGTGATCGCGCGGCCGTGCGCTATCTGGTCGCGTGGCAGCCGGGCGACCTCGCGCTCACGCTGCCGAATCTCGAAGTCGTGTTCTCGGTCGGCGCGGGCGTCGATCAGTTGGACCTGTCGCAGATTCCAGCGCATCTGCCGGTGGTGCGCATGCTCGAACCGGGCATCGTCGAAGGCATGGTCGAGTATGTGACCGAGGCGGTGCTGGCGATTCACCGCGATCTGTTCGACTACGCGTTGCAACAGCAGGCGCGCGCCTGGCAGCCGTTGCCGCTCTGCGCCGCCGCGTCGCGCCGCATCGGTGTGCTCGGCCTCGGCATGCTCGGCACCGCGGTACTCGAGCGTTTGCGGCTGTTCGGCTTTGCCTGCGCGGGCTGGAGCCGCTCGCAGCACGACATCGAAGGTGTCGCCTGCTATGCGGGCGAGGCCGGGCTCGATGCGATGCTGGCCCGCACCGACGTGCTGATCTGCCTGCTGCCGCTGACGGACGCGACGCGCGGGCTGCTGTGCCGCCGGGTGTTCGACAGGCTGCCACGAGGCGCGTCGCTGGTGCACGTTGGGCGCGGAGCGCAACTCGTCAGCGGCGATCTGCTCGACGCGCTGCAAAGCGGGCAGATTCATAGCGCGGTGCTCGACGTCACCGACCCCGAGCCGCTGCCCACGGACCATCCGCTGTGGACCCAGCCGCGCGTGCGCATCACGCCGCATATCGCGAGCGCGACGCGGCCCGAATCGGCTGTCGATGCGGTGCTGGAAAACCTGCGTCTGCATCGCGCCGGTGAGCGCATGAACGGCCTGATCGACCGGACTCGCGGCTACTGATACCGATGCACGGCCCGACACGAGAACGCACCCCCAATTGGCGATCCGCGCGGTGCCGGCAGACAGCGCGCGATCAACGCAAGGAGAGACACGTATGACCCGCAAATACCGCATTGCCGTCATTCCCGGCGACGGCATCGGCACCGAAGTGATGCCCGAAGGCCTGCGCGTGCTGGACGCCGCCTGCCAGCGCTTCGACATCGGCATCGACTACCGACATATCGAATGGGCGTCGTGCGACTACTACGCGCAATATGGCCAGATGATGCCCGAGGACTGGAAGCAGCAGTTGCAGGACTGCGATGCGATTCTGTTCGGCGCGGTCGGCTGGCCCGACAAGGTGCCCGACCATATTTCGCTGTGGGGGTCGCTGCTGAAGTTCCGCCGCGAATTCGACCAGTACGTGAACCTGCGCCCCGCTCGCCTGTTCGAGGGCGTGCCCAGCCCGCTCGCCAACCGCAAGCCCGGCGATATCGACTTCATGATCGTGCGCGAGAACACCGAAGGCGAGTATTCGTCTGTGGGCGGCACGATGTTCGAGGGCACCGAGCGCGAAGTCGTGATGCAGCAGTCGATCTTCACGCGCCACGGCACCGAGCGCGTGATGAAGTTCGCGTTCGAGCTGGCGCGGCGCCGCGCGAAGAAGATCACGGTTGCGACGAAGAGCAACGGTATCGCGATCAGCATGCCGTGGTGGGATGCGCGCGCCGATGAAATGGCCGCGCGCTACCCCGACGTGAAAATGGACCGTCAGCACATCGACATTCTGTGCGCGCGCTTCGTGCTGAACCCCGACCGTTTCGACGTGGTGGTCGCGTCGAATTTGTTCGGCGACATCCTCTCCGACCTCGGTCCGGCGTGCACCGGAACGATCGGCATTGCGCCGTCAGGCAACCTGAATCCCGACCGGCGCTTTCCATCGCTGTTCGAGCCGGTCCACGGTTCGGCGCCCGACATCGCCGGCAAGGGCATCGCCAATCCGGTCGCGATGATCTGGTCGGCCGCGATGATGCTCGACTTTCTCGGCAACGGCGCGGGCGTCGAGCGCGATGCGCATGACTCGATCGTCGCCGCGATCACGCAGGTGCTGAAGGACGGCCCGCGCACGGGCGACCTGGGCGGCAGCGCATCGACCAAGGAAGTCGGCGCGGCGATCGCGGCGCGCGTCGCCAGCGCGAGCCGTCGATAGGCACCGATCACTGACAGCGCAGACGGCCTGACTGCCCGGCGCGTGTCGGGCGCTCCGCCGTCGCACGCCAACCGCACTGGAGACCCCAGATGAGCACGAATCTCGAACAACAGGCCCGCGCGCTGATCCGCACGGACAACTTCATCAACGGCGAGTGGGTCGCGGCCGCGAGCGGCCGCCGCTTCGCGGTCACCGATCCGGCAACCGGCAAGCTGATCGCCGAGGTGGCCGACAGCGGTCCCAGCGACGCGCGCGCCGCCACCGACGCCGCCGCCAAGGCGCTGCCCGCATGGCGTACAAGGCTCGCGAGCGAACGCGCAGCCGTGCTGCACCGCTGGCACGCGCTGATCGTCGCGAATCGCGACGCGCTCGGCGCGCTGATTTCGCTCGAACAAGGCAAGCCGCTCGCTGAAGGGCGCGGCGAGGTCAGCTATGGCGCGTCGTACGTCGCGTGGTTCGCCGACGAAGCCACCCGCATCTACGGCGATCTGATTCCACAGCAGCAGCGTGGCAAACGCATGAGTGCGATCAAGGAACCGATCGGCATCGTCGCCGCGATCACGCCGTGGAATTTTCCGCTCGCGATGATCGCGCGCAAGATCGCGCCGGCGCTCGCGGCAGGCTGCACGGTCGTCGCGAAGCCCGCTGAAGACACGCCGCTCACCGCCATCGCGCTGGTGATGCTGGCGCACGAGGCGGGCGTGCCAGCCGGCGTGCTCAACCTGATCTCGGCCTCGCGCGCCGGCGCGGCGGAGACGGTCGGCGAATGGCTCGCCGACCGCCGCGTGCGCAAGATCACGTTCACCGGATCGACGCCCGTCGGCAAGCACCTCGCGCGTGAATCGGCTGGCACGCTGAAGAAGCTTTCTCTGGAACTCGGCGGCAATGCGCCCTTCATCGTATTCGACGACGCCGACCTCGATGCCGCGGCCAATGGCCTGCTCGCCGCGAAGTTCCGCAATGGCGGGCAGACCTGCGTGTGCCCGAACCGCGTGTACGTGCAGCGCGGTGTCTACGAGCATTTCTCCGCGCTGCTGTGCGCGAAGGTGGCCGAGCTGCGGGTCGGCCCCGCGAGCGATCCCGCTTCGCAGATCGGCCCCATGATCAACGAACGGGCCGTGGACAAGATCGCGCGTCATGTCGACGACGCGCTCGCGAATGGCGCGCTCGTGCTGACCGGCGGACGACGGCTCACCGAGCTGGGACCGCACTACTACGCGCCCACGGTGCTGGGCAACGCCACGGCGTCGATGGCGTTGTGCGGCGAGGAAACCTTCGGCCCGGTCGTGCCGCTGTTCCCGTTCGACAGCGAGCAGGAAGCGGTGCAGGCCGCGAACGACACGCCGTTCGGGCTCGCGTCGTATTTCTATAGCGAGAGCATGCGCCGTATCGAGCGCGTGTCGCGCGCGCTGGAAGCGGGTATCGTCGGCATCAACGAAGGCGCGCTCGCCTCGGAGGCGGCGCCGTTCGGCGGCGTGAAGGAATCCGGCTATGGTCGCGAAGGATCGAAGTACGGACTGGATGACTATCTGTCGATCAAGTATCTGTGTCAGGGAGGACTGGAGTAAACATGCAAGCCTATCCGATCGAAGTCGAATTCCCGGACATCTCGGCGCACGCCGACGGCAATACCGGCATCGCATACGTGCACACGTTCGACTCCGGCCAACCCGGGCCGCACGTGATGATCAACGCGCTCACGCACGGCAATGAAGTGTGCGGCGCGATCACCGTCGACGCGTTGTTGCGCGGCGGGCTGCGGCCGCGCCGCGGCAAGCTCACGCTGTCGTTCGCGAACGTCGCCGCCTACGCGCGCTTCGATCCGGCAATGCCCGACAAGGCCCGCTTCGTCGATCAGGACTTCAATCGCGTATGGACCGCCGCGAAACTCGACGACGTTGCAGCGCGCTCGTCCGAACTCGATCGTGCGCGCGCGATGCGGCCGGTGATCGACACGGTCGACCTGCTGCTCGATCTGCATTCGATGCATGAAAAAAGCGCGCCGCTGATCGTCGCGGGCCCGCTGCGCAAAGGCGCGGAACTGGCCGAGCGGCTCGGCGCGCCCGCCACCGTGATCCAGGACGAAGGCCATCCCGAAGGCCGCCGGATGCGCGACTACGAAGGCTTCGGCGACGACGCGAGCGCGAAGAACGCGCTGCTCATCGAATGCGGCCAGCATTGGGAAGCCAGCGCGGTGACGGTCGCGCGCGACAGCACCGCGCGTTTTCTGTTGCTCTCGGGCATCGTCGACGAGGCGGATCTGCCGTCCGGCTGGATCAGGCCGCTGCCCGACGAAATGCGCATCGTCCGCGTGACCGAACCGGTCGTTGCAAAGAGCATGGACTTCCGCTTCGCGGGGCCCTACACCGGGCTCGAAACGTTCGAGCACGCCGGCACCGTGATCGCCTGGTCCGATGGCCAGCCGGTCGCGACGCCGTACGACGACTGCATGCTCGTGATGCCGTCGCTGCGCCAGTTGCGCGCCGGCGTCACCGTGGTCCGGCTAGGCCGGATCGAACGCCGTATCGACCTGCGCTCACGCCAACAGGAACAAACCACATGAAAGTCCAGCAGATCAGGCAAGCGGCGGAAGTCACCGCCCTCGAGGATTGGGGAACGGCCGGCCTGCCCGGCACCGAGCCGTCACGCGTAGCGGGACGCCAGTACGTGATTCCGGGTCATGACGCGGTCGACACCGGGCTGTTCGAGTGCTCGCCCGGCACCTACAGGCGCTCGGTCAAGCAGGCGGAGGTCATGCATTTCATCAAGGGCAGCGGCACCTTCACACCCGACGGAGAAGACACGATCCGCTTCGCCGCCGGCGACACGCTGTTCTTCGAAGCCAACACCGAAGGGCTTTGGAACATCGACGAAACGCTGCGCAAGATCTATGTGATCTTTTGACTGCAGCCACACGCACCCGGTAATCGCCGCTCACATCCATCATGGTGGCTCGGACATGCTAAGAATCGACGAAGTTTCGAATAGCGACGGATTCCCCGCTCGCTGTGACGTCGCGGTGATCGGCGGCGGCATTATCGGCGTCAGCACCGCTTACGAGCTTGCGCGGCGCGGCGTATCGGTCGTGCTGCTCGAGAAAGGCATCATTGGCGCCGAACAATCGGGACGCAACTGGGGTTGGGTGCGTCAGCAGAACCGCGATCTGCACGAGTTGCCGCTCGCGATGCAAAGCCTCGCGCGCTGGAGCGAGTTGAGCGACGAACTCGGCGAAGACATCGGCTTCAGGCGAGCCGGCATCCTGTACGGAAGCGAGCAGTCCGCGGACGTCGCGCAATGGGAAACATGGCTCGGCAAGGCCCGTGCGCTCGGCTTCGATAGTCAGTTGCTGTCGGCTCGCGAGCTGGCGGCGCGCGTTCCCAATGGTCAGGCGAAGTGGGCAGGCGGCGTGTGGTCGCATTCCGATGGACGCGCGGAGCCGTCGAAAGCGGCGCCCGCCATTGCAAGAGGCGCGCAACGGCTCGGCGCGCGCGTGCATCAGACCTGCGCGGTTCGCGGACTCGATATCAGCGCGGGCCGTGTCTCCGGTGTATGGACCGAGCGCGGCCTGATCGGCGCGAGCAGCGTCGTGCTGGCCGGCGGCGCGTGGAGTGCCCTCTTCTGCCGGCGTCATGGCATCGATCTGCCGGCGGTCAACGTGATCGGTACCGCGCTGCGCACAGCCGAAGCGCCGGCCGTGATAGACGGGTGCTTCTCCGGCCCGAACTTCGCGATGAGGCGGCGGCTCGACGGCGGCTATACGATCGCGATCCCCGGCTACGGACGCATGGAAATCTCGCCGCAGAACCTGCGGCACGCGGTCAAGTTTCGCAAGATGTTCCGCAGCAAACTCAACAAGAAGCTCAAGTTCCGGATCGCGCAACCATTCTTCGGCGGCCCCGAAGGGAGTGCCGACTGGCGTAACGACGACATCTCGCCGTTCGAGCTAACGCGGGTTCTGAATCCTGTGCCCGATGCCGAGTGGCCGACCCGTGCGCTGGCAAACGTCGCGACGGTGTTTCCCGAGCTGTCGGGATTGCGTGTCGCGCATGCTTGGGCCGGCGCGATCGACACGACGCCCGATCTGGTGCCGGTGATGTCGCGTGTGGACAGCACGCCCGGCCTCGTGATCGCGTCCGGGTTCAGCGGTCATGGCTTCGGGTTGGGACCGGGAGCCGGCATGCTGGTTAGCCGCATCGTGACCAATGACGCAACCGGGATCGATATTCAGCCCTACCGGTTGACGCGCTTTACCGATGGAACCCGGCTGGCGAGTCCTGAGATGATGTGACGACCCCACGCTGCGCATCGGGTCATGTGTTCGAGTTCGTTGAATTCCTCAGTGAGATACCACCTCGCTCAGCGTAGGCCGCGCAATCTCATCGCCGGCGTCATGCGGAAGACGCCGAGTGATCGGAATCGAGCCAATCGAGCCAAAACCGGCGATGAGCAATGCCGGCCAGAAGTCCGACGACATCACATGCGGATGGCCGTTCAGCAAACGCGTGATCTCCAGCGCATAGCCGCCACCGACCACGCCGACGCCGAGTGACATTTGGCTGAACCACCGCTGAAAGACTGGTGGCGCGCCCGATGGCGCCGTTCTCGATGTCCGCATAGACGACGAGGTTCAGGCTCTTGAACTGCAAGCCGGGAAAGAAGCCGCCGAGCAGCACCACGATCCAGATGTACCACACCGGTACGCCCGGCACGAAGGTACCAAACGCGACGAACATCAGGCCCGACAACACCGCGTTATAGATGAGCACGGTGCGAAAACCGATTGTGCAGCGTGAAGGAGCTGAACGCGCGCATGAACATGCTGCCGAACGCGGAAGCGCAGGTAATGAGGCCCGATGCGAAGGCGTTCATGCCGTCCTGCAAAGCCAGCGGCAGCAGGAAGGGATCGCGCCGAAGCCGATCCGGAACATCGACCCGCCCAACACGCTCGCGCGAAACGTCGGAATCTGCAGAAACTTCAGGTCGAGGACCGGGCGCGCGGCACGCCGCGCGTACAACACATACAGGGCAAGCAGTAACGCGCCGCATGAACTCGTGCAACGACGGCGACGCCGCGCACATCAGCGAGCCGGCGACGAAAATCCCGATCGCCGTCAGAAAGACCGATCGTGAGCCGAAGCGATCCGCAAGCCAGCCGCACACCGGGATGAAGACCCCGAGGCTCACCACATAGCTCGTAATCGCAATCTTGAGCGTATCGGCGTCGGCGCCGAAGTCGCGCGCCATCGAGGGCAACGCAGTGACGAGGATGTTTGCGTCGGCGTTCTCCATGAACAGCGTGCACGCGACGATCAGCGGACCGATGAGACCCGCCGTCAGCTTCAAGGGGTATCCCATTCGGGTGCCCATGCGACCTTGCTTTTGCGGCCGTCGGGCCTGGCGAGCCCGGCGATGCGGCGCAGATCTTCGTCGTCCAGCGAGAAATCGAATACGTCGATGTTCTCGCCGATCCGTTGCGGGTTGGCCGACTTCGGCACCGCAGCGACGCCGGGCTGTTGAACCAGCCAGCGCAACAGGATCTGCGAGGGCGTTTTATCGTATCGCGCAGCGATCTGTGCGATCACCGGATCGTCGAGCAGCCTCCCGCTACCGAGCGGCGTGTGCGCGACGAAGGTCAGGCCGTGTGTTGCGCACGCTGCCAGCACCTTGCCCTGATTCAGGTAAGGGTGGTATTCGAACTGATTCACCGACAGCGGCACCGGCGACAGCGCAACCGCACGTTCGAGCCACGCGACCGGAAAGTTCGATACACCGACATGGCGCGCGAGGCCCTGCTGGTGTGCCCGCGCCATCGCACCGAGGGTCTCCTCCAGCGGAATGTCGGGATTCGGCCAGTGGATCAATAGCAGATCGACATAGTCCAGTTTCAGCTCGGACAGACTGCGCTCGACCGAGCGCAGCAAGGCGCTCGCATGCAGTTCGGTCCACCAGACCTTGGTGGTCACGAATAGCCCGTCGCGCGAGATGCCGCTCTCGCGGACGCCCTCGCCCACCGCTGCTTCGTTCTGATAGCGCGCCGCCGTGTCGATGTGCCGGTAGCCCTTTTGGATCGCCGTGCGTACCGCGCGCACGCCATCGTCGTATTGCGATTGCCTGGTTCCCAGCCCGATCGCGGGCAGATGCAGTTCCCGGGTTTTCGACGTCACCGTCGGTGTGTCAATCATGATGTCCCAGCGAGCCCCGATCCGCGGAGCGGACGTTGGTCGCAGCGCAGCCGGGCTGCACGGCACAGCCTCGGCCGCGTTCACTTCGCAGCCACGACGCGCGGCAACACGTCGTCGAACGCTGCGGTGATGCGCCTGACGATGTCGGTGCCGAGCGCGCGCACCAGCAGGCCCTGTTCCCGCGCTGCGTTGACCACGCTCGCATTGATGCGTCGCTGCGCGGGGAACGGCGTGCGCGTCGCGGGGTCCTGCATCAGCTGGATCGCCATCAGCATGCCGACGCCACGGATGTCGCCTACCGCCAGATGATCGCCAAAGCTCGCGCGCAGGCGCCCGAGCAGATAGCCTCCGACACGGTCAGCGTTCTAGACCGGCCGCTCGCGCTCCATGATGTCGAGATTCGCCAGCCCGGCCACCGCGCGCCCAGCGGATGGCCCGAACACGTCCAGCCGTGGCCCATCATCCCGTGCTCGCGCGAACCGCTCATCAGCACGTCCCAGAAGCCTTCGCTGACTGCGACGGCCGACAGCGGCGCGTAGGCGCTCGTCAGTCCCTTGGCGAACGTCGCCAGATCGAGTGCGATGCCGAACCGTTCGCAGCCAGTACGCGCGCCGAGGCGGCCAAAACCGCACACGACTTCGTCGGCGACCAGCAGGATGTCATGGCGGCGCAGCACCGCTTGCACCGCGGACCAATAGCCGGCGGGCGGCGGCACGAGCCCGCCGGTGCCCTGCATCGGCTCGGCGATGAACGTGGCGATGGAGCCGGGCCTTCGCGCTCGATCAGTGCTTCCAGTTCAGCGACGCAATGCGCGGTGAAGTCGGACTCGCTGAGGCCGGGTTCGGCATCGCGGTAATAGTCGGGGCACAGCGTGCGCAGCACCCGATCGAACGGGCAATCGAAGTTCGCGTGGTAGACAGGCAGACCGGTCAGCGCGCCGGCGACGATGCCCGAGCCGTGATATGCGCGCTCGCGCGCGATGATCTTCTTCCGGTTCTTGCGGCCGAGGATATTGTTGTAATACCAGACCAGCTTGATCTGCGTTTCGTTCGCGTCGGAGCCGGACATGCCGTAGAACACCTTGACCATACCGGGCGGTGCCCAGTTCTCGATGAGCCGTTGCGACAACTCGATCACCGGCTCATTGCTACTGCCGACGTACGTGTGGTAGTACGACAGGCGGCGGCACTGTTCGGCCATCCGCTCCGCAATCTCCTCCCGGCCGTAACCGACATTGACGCAATAGAGCCCGGAAAAGCCGTCGATGTATTCGCGGCCCTCGACGTCGGTCAGATGAATGCCGCGGCCTTCGCTGATGATCAGGCCTTTCAACGCACCTGTTGCATGGTCGTAGGCGTGTGTACCCGGATGAAAGAAGTGACGGCGATCCGACTGTTCCAGCGAAGTCATTTTCGGTCCTGTTCTGTTCGATCGCATTGTCTACGTGGCGTGCGATTTTGTCGATCACGCAAATCGATCATCAATAGATGATGTTGGGTGCCAGCGTTTCCGTTTCCCCCGTCACGATTGCTTGGGCGAGCATGCGGCCCGCACCGAGCGAGCTGCTGAAGCCGTGTCCGCTGAACCCGGTGCACAGATAGATGCCGGGATGCTGGACGCATTCGGAGACGACCGGAATTCCATCGGGCGTATTGTCGATCGCGCCGCCCCACGCGATGTCCACCTTCGACGGATCGAACTGCGGAAACACCTTGCCCGCTTCATCATAAGCCGAGCGCACCAGCGACAGGTCCGGCGCCGGGTCCAGCACGCGGTTGCGCACGAACGGCGAGCGTCCGAGATGCAGATAGCTGAACTCGTTCCACAGCTGCCGGAAAAACTCCCCGCCGAATTGCACCTTGATGCTGCTGCGCCGGCTCGCATACAGCCTTTGAAACGCATCCCGTAGCGCAGGCTGTTGGGCACCACGTGCACGGTCCCACGGCCGCTCTTCGCGAGCGTGTCGCCACCATCGGCGCGCTCGCGCAGCGCAAATTCCGGTGTCTTCAGCGGCCCACTGAACGCGAGACAAATATCGCCGCCCGATTTCGACGCGGACGAATAGACGTTCAGCGCCGGCAGCACGATCTTCTGTTTCAGGCAGAACAGCGACGACCATGCGCCTGCGGCGATCACCACCGCATCGGCGCGCACGCGTTCGCGCTACGTCTCGATGCCGGCGATGCGGCCGGCCTCGAAGATAAGATCGTTGACCGCACAGTCCTGCGGGATCGCCACGCCTCGCGCGGCCGCACGCTGCGCGAGCAGCGGAATCGCGCAAGACGAGTCCGCGTAGCCGTCGTCGAAGGTGCGCACGCCGCCGATCCACGGCGAGCCTCCAGCGGCGTACACCTTGTTGGCCTCATCGCGCGAAAGCATCTGCGCGGCGACCCCACTGCGCCGCGCAAAATCGAACCACGCCTGCCAGCCCGCGAGTTCCTGTTCGCTGCGCGTGACGAAGGTGATACCGGTCTTGCGAAAGCCGACGTCCGCGCCGATTTCGCCGGCGAGATCCGTCCAGCGCTGCACGCTCAGCTTCGCCATGCCGAGCTCGCGAAGGTCGCGGCCGAACGTGCGGCACCAGCCCCAGTTGCGGCTACCCTGCTCGGCGGCGATATGACCTTTTTCGAACACCGCGACGCGCTTGCCGAGCCGGTTCAGTTCATAGGCGGTCGACACGCCCGCCGCGCCGCCGCCGATCACCGCGACGTCGACATGCGTCGGCAGCGTCACGTCGATGTCGATTTTCAATAACGGTTGTTTCACTTTTGAGCCGGGCCTTGGGGATAAAAGCGTGCAGTTGGAACATCGCCGATCCGCTCCGTCGAAGCTCGACGACGCAGCATGGTGAAGCCACATCTGATCGCTGGACCCACACTGTCGGCATGCAGTTGAGCTCGAAGTGTAAGAAGCAATATTCGCGATGACAAATTCGCAAGTGTCGGGAGGCCATGCTGTTTTGATATGGTCGGCGCCGCGTCCGCACCCATATCAAAAAGCGATGAGGGGTCAAAAATGGCGTATTTGGGTAGGCGGCGCATCCATCAATAGAATGAATCACCGGAGCGGCCGGATCGGCGAATGTAGCGACGAACGCGATTCTCCTGCCGCAAGATCGCTGATCACTCGATGAGACCAGAGACATCTTCGAGCTGTTCTACACGTCGAAGTCGCCCACCAATGAAGCGCATTGGCAGCATCCGAAGCTCGATCAACTGCTCACCGCGGCGCACTCGGAAGGGGACTTCGCGAAACGCAAGGCGATCTACGGCGATACGCAGACGCTCGTGCACGAAAGCTCGGGCACCGTCGTGCCGGTGTTCGACGTGATTCTCGACGGCGTATCGAAGAAGATGGGCGGCTACAAGTCGAATCCGTCCGGGATGAATATGGGCTACTGGTTCGCCGAAGCCGTCTGGCGCGCGTAAGCCGGTTTTGTAAGGCATCGACGCCGTTCAGTCGCGAGACTGAACGGCGTCGTTTGTTTTTCTTCCAGCAACGCGGCACGACGGTAGCGACCGCCGTGCGTTGCGCCGCTCACGCTTTCGCGCGCATGGCCGTCTCCTCGAGCCAGTTCACCCGCATCTCCGATACCGAATCGATCAGCAGCGACGTGTACGATGGCGGGGCTGGCTGAACAACGCGCCGCGGTCGCACACATCGACCTTGTGGCCTTTGTACATCACGACGATGTCGTCGCAGATCGAGCGCACCGTCGACAGGTCGTGGCTGATGAACAGGTACGACATGTCCAGCTCGCGGCGCAGTTCGACGAGCAGATCCCAGAATCGCCGCGCCAACCACCGAGTCGAGCGCCGACGTCACTTCGTCGCAGATGATCAGCTCGGGCTCGGCCGCGAGCGCGAGGTTCACGCGCCGCTTCTGTCCGCCCGACAGCTCGCCAGGAGCACCTTGTCGGCGTTCTGGAACGCCAGCTTGATGCGTCGATATAGGTCGCGCTCTCGCTCGGCAAACTTGCCCGCGAAGCGAATCTCGCCTTGCGCCGGCGCGAGCAGTCCGGCAATCACATACGCGAGCGTCGACTTGCCCGATCCCGATTCGCAGATCACGCCCAGCGTGTTGCCACGACGCAGCACCAGGTTGATGTAGTCGAGCACGCGCACCGGCGGCATGCCCGAACGATCGCGGTCGCCCTAACCCGCGATCAGTCCGCTGATCTCGAGCAGCACCGGACGCCGGTTCGTTTCGTCGGCGTCGCTTTCGGTCAGCCAGCACCCGGCCTCGGCGGCGGCCAGCAGGCAGCGATATTCAATATTTTCCCGAATTGAGCGATCATTCGTCGTCTCGCGCGCAGACGAGCACATCGCGAGGGTTTTACTTTTTAACTACACGACAAATAACCGCATCATCTGATCGACGATCCGCAAGACGATTTCCCGCCACAAGCCGGCTTCGGAAATCTGAGCCCGCTGACCTTTGTTTCCTCGAGGTTTGCCGCCGAACGGATCTTCCTTTCCGAACAAGCGACGTCACCACTGAGTAACCCCTGCCAGGCAAAGCTTTGAGCGTCCTCCAAGAAAACCTGTGTATCCAGATGCTTGCGGGATCGCCATTGTGCAGCGCAGGCCATTGAATTGCTGCAGTAAGCGACGAAAGCAGCAAAGGCACTCCTGCGATCCGCAGAGATGCCAGGTCGGCAAGTGCTCAGCCAATCTCATGGGGAGCATAGCGATACGGTCGGTACCCGACAGGACGAAGGGACGACACTGAACGTACCACCTCGTGCGGCACCCTCAACCGCTCCTAGGGAACGACGACACTTGGCGAGGTTGCGGAAATCAACGAGTGGGCGCGTTCCGTCAGTCGCGGATGTTCTTCGCGTCAAGCGCGCAGGCTCGCCGGGGCCGCCCGGAAGCTGCCGCACGAGCCACCCGGCGGCACCCGCTGCGAAGTCTGCCGCGCACGACTATGTCGCGGTTCACACCTGCCAGTCGTTGCATGAAACGCCTGCCACGCACTGCGCCTACCGCAAGGAGGCTGAACGCCTGATCCTCTGGGCCATCGTCGAGCGCGGACGAGCATTGTCCTCACTCACGACCGAGGATGCGATCGCCTATCGGAGCTTTCTGCGGTATCCCGGTCCCCGCGAGCGGTGGGTCGAACCGCCGCGGCCGCGCAACGCACCCGACTCGCGCCCGTTCTCTGGAAGCTTGTCGGCGCGCTCGACAGCCTACGCACTCTCTGTGCTTGGTGCATTGTTTCGCTGCCTGATCGAGCAACGCTACGTGCTCACCAATCCGTTTGCTGCTATCAAGGTTCGCGGCACGACCCGCGTCACGCGACTCGACACGTCGCGCGGCTTCACAGATGGAGAATGGGGGTTGGTTCGCACAATTGCCAACGCGCTGGAATGGTCCTGCGGCTGGGAAGCACCCGCCGCGCAGCGGCTTCGCTTTCTGCTCGACCTTGCCTACGCGACCGGGCTGCGGGTGAGTGAGTTCGTCGGCGCGAGGTTTGGCGATATCCTAACGATGAACGCGGTGCCCACTGGCTCAATCTCGTGGGCAAGGGCGGTAAGCCGGGCAAGGTAGCTTTGCCGCCCCTCGCGCGCGTCGCTCTCGAAATACCCCGTGCAGAGGCGCCTGCCGGTGACACCGCAGCGCAGGGATCCGAAAGCCCCACTACTGCCGAGTTTTGACGAAAGGAGCAACAGGCTTCACCCGTTCCTGTCTGTGGTTATGATGCGCGGCTTTTTCCGCCTGACCGCCGATGTCATTGGCACCGATCATCCCGTACTGGCTGAAAAGTCGCGCCGCGCAAGGCCTCACTGGACGCGTCATACCCACGCCCCCCATGCACTCGCTCGCGGCGCGGAGTTGACGACCGTGCGAGACAACCTACGCCACGCCTCCATCGCAACAACCTCGATCTATCTTCAAAGCGACGAAGTCAAACGCTCGCGGCAGATGGATGAGGCGTTCGCCGCACCATAACTGGCTACCCAAGCACCGGGGTTCATCGGCTAAACGTGCTAATGAGATGATCACCCCCACCTGCGACGCGTGCGCTAACCTTACCGCGTCAATTGCGAACAGGAGAACATCGTGCAAGACGTGACGCTCATCGGAATCGATCTCGGCAAACATTCGTTCCATCTGCATGGACAGGACGCAAGAGGAAAGGCCATATTCCGCAACAAGCTGAGCCGCAAGCAGCTGATCGAGTTTCTCGCGACGCTTCATGCCTGCACGCTGGTAATGGAGGCATGTGCAGGCGCGCACCACATGGCGCGGAGGCTGGCGACCTTGGGCCATCAGGTGAAGCTCACCTCTCCGCAATTCGTC
>NZ_WHNQ01000005.1 GCF_009362785.1 Paraburkholderia atlantica | reverse complement strand
CCGAATTCAACTACCGGATCGCCGACGCGAACTCGGCGCATATCTTCGTCGGCGTGCAGATCCGCAACCGCAGCGAACCGGCGCAGATCGCCGACGCATTCGAAGCGCACGGCTTCGCGACCGTCGATCTGACCTTCGACGAACTGTCGAAGCAGCACATCCGCTACATGGTCGGCGGCCGCTCGCCGCTCGCGCGCGACGAAAGACTGTTCCGTTTCGAGTTTCCCGAGCGTCCGGGCGCGCTGATGAAATTCCTGTCGTCGATGGCGCCGAACTGGAACATCAGCCTGTTCCACTATCGCAACCAGGGCGCGGACTACAGCTCGATTCTGGTCGGCATTCAAGTGCCCGAGAGCGACCATGCAGCGTTCGAGCGCTTCATCGAAACGCTCGGCTATCCGTGCTGGGAAGAAACGAAAAACCCGGTCTACCGCCTCTTCCTCGCCTGATCTCTTCGGACCGGAACTCACTGATGGCGCTTTCGCTTGTCGACAAACTGGTGGTCGCAATCTCGTCGCGCGCGCTGTTCGACTTCGAGGAAGAGAACCGCGTCTACGAGGCCGGCGACCTGAAGGCCTACGAGGCGTTGCAGCGCGAGCGCCTGAACGTGCCCGCGAAACCGGGCGTCGCGTTTCCGCTGATCCGCAAATTGCTTGCGCTGAATGCCGTCGGTCATCGCGTCGAAGTGGTGATCTTGTCCCGCAGCGATCCCATCAGCGGCCTGCGCGCGTTTCATTCGTGCCGCGAACACGGACTCGCGATCGAGCGCGGGGTGTTCACGCGCGGCCGCGCACCGTTCGCTTATCTGAAGCCGCTGAACGCGTCGCTGTTTCTGTCGGCGAATCAGCAGGACGTGCGCGATGCGCTCGCCGCTGGCTTCCCGGCCGCACGCGTGTTGCCGGAATCGGCGAAAATGGCGAGCAAATACCCGGACGAAATCCGCATTGCGTTCGACGGCGACGCGGTCTTGTTTTCCGACGAAGCGGAACGCATCTTCCAGAAAGACGGCCTGCGCGCGTTCGTCGGTCACGAGATCGACAACAAGCATCTGCCGCTTGCGGACGGTCCGCTGAAGCCGCTGCTCGAAGCGCTGCACCGGCTGCAAAAACTCGCGGACGCGGCCGCGCCGATGCGCATTCGCACGGCGCTGGTGACCGCGCGCTCGGCCCCCGCGCATGAGCGCGCGATCCGTACCCTGATGGCGTGGAACATCGAAATCGACGAAGCGATGTTCCTCGGCGGCCTCGACAAGAGCGCATTTTTGCGCGAGTTCGAGCCGGACTTTTTCTTCGACGACCAGATCGGCCACTGCGAATCGGCCCGCGTCGTAACGGCGACCGGGCACGTGCTGAGTGGCATCGTGAATGCATCATGACACCCGAACAATCCCCGCTCGGTAAGTCCTCGACTTACACCGAACAATACGATCCGACGCTGCTGTTTCCGATTGCGCGCAGCCATGCGCGCGAGGCGATCGGCATTACCGCGCGACTGCCGTTTTTCGGCACCGATATCTGGAACGCCTACGAACTGTCGTGGCTGAACGCGCGCGGCAAACCGCAAATCGCGGTCGCGACGTTCTTCGTGCCGGCCGATTCGCCGAACATCGTCGAATCGAAATCGTTCAAGCTGTACCTGGGCTCGTTCGCGCAGACGGCCTTCGAATCGACCGAGAGCGTGCGCGACACGATCAAGCGCGACGTGTCCGCGTCGTGCGGCGCGACGGTGTCGGTGCATCTGTACACGCCGCACGAATTCAGCAAGCTGAAAATGGAAGAATTCGACGGCCTGTCGCTCGACCGGCTCGAACTCGAGGCGAGCGTCTATCAGCCGGACGCGTCGCTTTTGAGCGCGGCGCACGACGAAGCGCCGGTCGAGGAAACGCTGTTTTCGAACCTGCTGAAGTCGAACTGCCCGGTGACCGGTCAGCCGGACTGGGGCAGCGTGCAGATCCACTATGCCGGCCCGCAGATCGATCACGCAGGCCTGTTGCGCTACATCATCTCGTACCGCAATCACACGGGCTTTCACGAGCAATGCGTCGAGCGGATCTTCGTCGACATCATGAAGATGTGCAAACCGCTGAAGCTCGCGGTGTATGCGCGCTACACGCGCCGCGGCGGGCTCGACATCAACCCGTTCCGCACCAACTACAACCTGCCGATGCCGGACAACATGCGACTCGCGCGGCAGTAACAGCAACGCGCGACCAAGCGCAGCGGTAAACGCGACGAGGGCGCCGCAGGCCATCACAGCCAGCGGCGCCCTCGTCACATCAAAGCCGTCAAAGCGCTCAGGCCGCCGGCTTCTTATAAGCGACGCAATCCACCTCCACCTTGCAGTCGATCACCATCGACGACACCACGCACGCGCGCGCCGGCGGATTTTCGCCAAAATACTCGCGAAACACCTTGTTGAACGACGCGAAGTCGCGCGGATCGTCCAGCCACACACCGCAACGCACGACGTGCTCGGCGCCGTAGCCCGCTTCCTTCAGGATCGCGAACACGTTCTGGATCGCCTTGTGCGATTGCTCGACGATGCCGCCGTTGATCACTTCGCCGTTTTCCATCGGTGTCTGGCCCGACACGAACAGCCAGCCGTCCGCTTCGACCGCACGCGCGAACGGCATCACCTGACCGCCCGTTCCCTTTCCGCCTTCCACGCCATATCGCTTCATCGTCACACTCCTTAAAAAGTCGGGCACGTGCGCGGCGCCCTCGCCGCGCTTGCCGCCATCAATCGATAAAAATCAGAACGCGCCCTGCGCATCGCCCTTCGACGGCGCGCCGCGCGTGACGAACCGGCCAGCCCGCCCGCCCGTCACCGCGCCGTCGCGATACGACAGCACGCCGTTGACCCACACCGCGTCGATGCCGGCAGCGGGCTGCTGCGGCTTGTCGAACGTCGCCACGTCGTGCACTTTCGCCGGATCGAACAGCACCAGGTCGGCGTGATAGCCGATATGCACTTCGCCGCGTTGCGCGAGTCCGAAGCGGCGCGCGGACAGGCTCGTCATCTTGCGCACCGCTTCCTCGAGCGGCAGCAGCGCGGCATCGCGCGCATAGTGGCCGAGCACGCGCGGAAATGCGCCCCACAGCCGCGGATGCGGCAGCGGATCGTTCGGCAAGCCGTCCGAGCCGACCATCGTCGCCGGATGCGACAGGATGCGCCGCACGTCCTCTTCGGACATGTTGTGATAGACCGCGCCCGCCGGTTGCAGGCGCTTGCCCGCTTCCTGCTGCGACACACCCCATTCGGCGGCGACCTCCTTGATCAGCTTGCCCGCCATCTCGGGATGCGGCTCGGACCACGTGATCGTGATGTCGATGTCGCCCGTCACCTGCTTCAGATCGAGCGTCGACGAGCTGCGGTTGTACGGATAGCAGTCGCAACCGACGGGCTGGCCGCCGCGCGCGCCTTCGAGCGACTTCAGCACCTCGACGCTGCGCCCCCAGTTCGACGGCCCCGCGCACTTCAGATGCGAGATCACGACCGGCACGCGCGCATGACGGCCGACGCGGTACGCCTCGTCCATCGCGTCGAGAATCGCGTCGAACTCGGTGCGCATGTGGGTCGTGTACAGCGCGCCCGCGGCGGCGAGGGGCTCGGCGAGCGCCATCACTTCCTCGGTCGGCGCGGCGAACGCCGAACCGTATGCGAGCCCCGAGCTCAAGCCCAGCGCGCCGTGCGCGAGCGCTTCCTCGAGCTGCGCGCACATGCGCTCGATTTCCTCGGCGGTCGCCGCACGATCGAGCCGGTCCATCTGGTTATTACGCAACGCCGTGTGGCCGATCAGCGCGCCGACGTTCACCGCCGGCCGCGCGGCGTTCACCGCGCTCACGTAGTCGGCGAAGGTCGGGTACTGGAACGCGTCGCGCTCGCCGAGCAGGTTCATCGGATCGGGCGGATCGCCCTTCAGCGACACCGGCGATGCGCTGATGCCGCAATTGCCGACGATCACCGTCGTCACGCCCTGGGTGATCTTCGGCAGCATCTGCGGCGAGCGGATCACGTGCGTGTCGTCGTGCGTGTGCACGTCGATGAAGCCCGGCGCGAGCGCGCGCCCCTCGGCCTCGATCACCTCTTCGGCAAGCCAGTTCGATAGATTGCCGATCGCGGCGATGCGCCCGTCGCGGATCGCCACATCGCGCTCGACGGGCGGTGCGCCCGTGCCGTCATACAGTTGCGCGCCGACAATCAGCGTGTCGGCGGCTTCAGGGTGCGAATGCATGGATCAATCTCCTAACGGTTGTCAATCGCCGCCGCCGCGGTGCGCGTCGAGCGCGTGCTTCATGCGGCGCAGCAATTCGCGGCTCTCGTCGCCCTGGCTGACGGCAAGTTCGGTGACGAGCACATCGAGCGCCATCATCATCGCGTAACGGGACGACGACGGCTTGTAAATGAAATCGGTTTCGAACGCGACGATCGGGATCAGCCAGTCGGCGAGCCTGGCCAGTGGCGACGCGGGCGCGGTCACCGCGACCACCGTCGCGCCGTAGCTGCGCGCGATCTTGCAGTTCTCGACCATCTCGGGCACGCGTCCCGTGGTGGACAGCGCGACCACCACGCAGTCGCGCGACACCGTGCTCGCCACCATGCGCTGCAACAGTCCGTCCTGATAGGTCGCGACCGGGCGGCCGAGGCGCACGAGCCTGAAACGCATTTCGTCGGCGAGCGCGGTGGAGCCGCCGCCCATGCCGAACACGTAGATCATGCGCGCATTGCGCAGCGTGGCCGCCGCTTCGGCGAGCGGCGCCTGGCGCAGCAGTTGATGATTGTGCGCGAGCGCGGTTTGCAACTCGTCGAAGACGCGGGTGGCGATCGGCTCGGGTGCGTCGCTTGCTGCGTCGCGCTCGAGAAAACGCTGACCGACCGCGGCCGCCTGCGCGAGCCGCAGCTTCAGTTCGCGCACGTCGCGGCAGCCGACCGCCTTCGCGAAGCGCGTGACGGTCGCGATGCTGACCTCGGCCTGCTGCGCGAGCGCACCGATGCTCGCGCGCGACGCGCCGGTCAGATCGTCGAGGATCAGCGCGGCCACCTTGCGTTCGGCCGAGCGCAACTCCGGCGCGCATTCGGCGATGCGCGCGACGATGTCGAAAGCAATCGGTTCGGCGCTACTGTTCATGACGGACGGTGGATTCGCGGCATGGCTTTCGCGGCCCTTTCCGGCAGCCTTCGAAACCCGTGGTATTAAATAACATTTCTCCGGACATCGTACTTTCGGTAACATGGTAAAGTCAAATCTGATTCTATTTAACCGGACGATGGAGCACGGAGACATGAAAGTTACAAACTATCAGGGCGCGACGATTGATCCTTATAGCAAGGGCTTGGGCATGGTTCCGGGCACGAGCGTCCAGCTGAAGGACGCCGCGCGCCTCGAGTGGAACCTGCTCGCCGAGGACGTCAGCCTGCCTGCCGCCGTGCTGTACGAGGACCGCGTCGAGCACAACCTGAAGTGGATGCAGGCATTCGTCGCCGAATATGGCGTCAAGCTCGCGCCGCACGGTAAGACCACGATGGCGCCGCAACTGTTTCGCCGTCAGCTCGAAACCGGCGCGTGGGGCATCACGCTCGCCACCGCTCATCAGGTGCGCGCGGCGTACCACGGCGGTGTGTCGCGCGTCCTGATGGCGAATCAGCTGGTCGGCCGCCACAACATGATGATGATCGCCGAACTGCTTAGCGATCCGGATTTTGAATTCTTCTGCCTCGTCGATTCGGCCGACGGTGTCGAGCAACTCGGCGAATTCTTCACGTCGGTGAAGAAGCCGCTACAGGTGCTGCTCGAACTCGGCGTGCCGGGCGGGCGCACCGGCGTGCGCGATGAAGCGCAGCGCAACGCGGTGCTGGACGCGATCGCGCGCTATCCGGACGTGCTGAAGCTCGCGGGCGTCGAACTGTACGAAGGCGTGCTGAAGGAAGAACCCGAGGTGCGCGCGTTCCTGCAAGGCGCGGTTGCGGTCACGCGCGAGCTCGTCGAGCAAGGGCGTTTCGCGCGCTCGCCGGCGGTGCTATCGGGCGCCGGATCGGCGTGGTACGACGTGGTCGCCGAAGAGTTCGCGCAGGCGACGCAAACCGGCAAGGTCGAGGTCGTGCTGCGGCCCGGCTGCTACCTGACGCATGACGTCGGCATCTATCGCAAGGCGCAGACCGACATCTTCAAGCGCAATCCGGTCGCGAAGAAAATGGGCGAAGGCTTGCTGCCGGCGCTGCAATTGTGGGCGTACGTGCAGTCGATTCCCGAGCCGGATCGCGCGATCATCGGCCTCGGCAAACGCGACTCCGCGTTCGACGCGGGCATGCCGGAGCCGGCGCGCCACTATCGTCCGGGCCAGCAAGCGCCGCGCGACATCGCCGCGAGCGAGGGCTGGGAAATCTTCGGTCTGATGGATCAGCACGCGTACCTGCGGATTCCCGCCGGCGCCGATCTGAAGGTTGGCGACATGATCGCGTTCGACATCTCGCACCCGTGCCTGACGTTCGACAAGTGGAAGCAGGTGCTGGTCCTCGACCCGCAGTATCGCGTGAAGGAAGTGATCGAGACGTTTTTCTGATTTGGAGTTCAGTGGATTGCGCTGCGCCGTAGCGCGGGCTTTTCTACCGTAGACAAAAAGGCTGTGCGCCCTTGGGCCCACAGCCTTTTTTGTTGTCAGGCGCGGAGAAAAGATCACACGCGTTGGGCCGCCTCGTTCCCGGCGGTTTCCGGGGCCGCCGCAGCGGCGCCGGCCGCTACGCTCGCATTGGCCGCCACTTCGCCGATGCGCGTCTCCAGCATTTTCAGCGCGCTCGACAACGCCGCGAGCGCCTCATCCGGCAATCCGGCCATCGTGTCGTGCAAGAACGCCTGGCGACGCGGCAGGCTCGCTTCGGTCGCGTCGCGACCCGCTTCGGTCAGGCGCACGTTGGTCACGCGGTTATCGCGCGTATCCATGCTGCGCGCAATCCAGCCCAGGCTTTCCAGCGCCTTCAACTGCCGCGTCAGCGCGCCCGGATCGACGCGCAGCCGCTCGACGAGCCGCTTCTGCGACGACTCGCCGGCCTGCTCGTGCAGCGCGAGGAGAATGCGCCAGCGCGGCAACGGATGACCCACCTGGGTCTCGAATGCCGACATGAATGCCCGATACGTGCGACCAAATTGCTGCATGACGGCGACGCGGTCCTGTTCTTCCATAATCTGCCTGTCCAACACCAAATCCAAAAATCAGTCTGCGTGAATCACCGGCTCGAGCTTGCGCTGCAGCTTGACCGGCGGCACGCGGCGGCTTTGCCACACCGACACGACGGCGATCAGCGCGGCCATCGCGAGACCCAGATGAATCGCGCCCACCAGCGACTCGCGCGCGCCCTCGAGCAGCATCGCGCCGTTGTGGCCCGCGTGCGTCAACTGATCGACGAGCGTGGTCTGCGCATCGCGGTTGATCAGGATCTGCGGATCGCCCAGATCGCCGAACCAGTGCGACGCGCCCGCGCCTTCCAGCGCACTGCGCACGCCACTCTTGTACATGTGGGTCACGAGCGTGCCGGTCAGCGCCGTGCCCATCATGCCGCCGATCATCCGCAGCGACTGCAGCAACGCGGTCGCGATGCCGAGGTGTTCGCGGCCCGCGGTCTGCTGCGCGAAGATCGTCAGGTTCGGCATCACGAAACCGAGCCCGAGGCCGCCGACGACCATGAACGACATCAGCACCCATTGCTGCATCGAACGGGTCGCGACAACGATGCCGAGGCATGACAGCGCGAGCATCGCAAAGCCGATGTACAGCATCCGGTTCGGATTCTTGATCCGCGACACGACGCGCCCGTTCGCGATGCTGCCGATCGTGATGAACACGACGAGCGGCGTGATCACGAGGCCCGCCTCTTTCGGCGACATGCCGAAGCCGCCCTGGAACAGCAGCGGTGCGTAGAACAACAGCGAGAACATCGTGAAGCCGCCGAGCACGGCCAGCGTGAACAGCGCGGCGAGGCTACGGTTGTGGAACATGTCGACTGGCAGGATCGCGGTCGGGCAGCGCTTTTCCCATCTCCACAGCGCGATGGCCGACGCGACGCTCAGCCCGAGCAGCGCGAACACGCTCAGCGTGATGCCGTGCTTCGGCAGCAACTCGACGAACAGTTGCAGCGAGCCGAGCGCGATCGCGATCAACAGCGCGCCCGGCCAATCGAGCCGCATCTTGCCTTCATGCTCGACGTGCCGCAGATGCGGTAGGAAACGCCAGACGAAAAACAGCGACAGCAGTCCTACCGGCAGATTCACGTAGAACACCGAACGCCAGCCGTAGTACTGCGTCAGAAAACCGCCGAGCGACGGCCCGACCGCATTGGCGATGCCGAACGCCGAACT
Organism: Paraburkholderia atlantica; assembly: GCF_009362785.1. Lineage (GTDB taxonomy): Bacteria > Pseudomonadota > Gammaproteobacteria > Burkholderiales > Burkholderiaceae > Paraburkholderia > Paraburkholderia atlantica. The sequence goes on along the minus strand of NZ_WHNQ01000005.1, from coordinate 414,122 downwards.
CATCAGCACCTGCCAGCGCAACCGCACGACGGAATCGGGGAACAGATCGGGAATGCACGCGAACGCGGTGCCGACCAGCATGCCGCCGCCAATGCCCTGCAAGCCACGGGCGAGCACGAGAAACAGCATGTCGTTGGCCGCGCCGCACAGCACCGAGGCGCCGGTAAACACGACGATCGACGCGATCACGAACGGCTTGCGCCCGTAGTAATCGCCGAGCCGGCCGAAGATCGGCACGGTGATCACCGAGCTCAGCAGATACGAGGTGGCGACCCACGCGTATAGCTCGAAGCCGCGGAGTTCGGACACGATGGTGGGCAACGCGGTGCCGACCACAGTCTGGTCGAGCGCGACCAGCATCGTGACGAACGAGATGCCGAGCATGGCCAGCAGGGATTCGCGGAAGGGTAAGACTTGCCCACTCGAATGGTGGGCGGCGGTATGGACAGCCATTTTTGATGCAGCAAAAGTTGACGTGTCAAAAGATTGCAAATCATATCACGGAGCAACGCTCCACGCGCGACGGAACACTTCTTGCAACGCGGTAGACTCACTTGCAGTACCCACTGCCATGACATGCCAGGGAGGCTCATGCAGCCCAGTTCGCTCGCAGCATCATCGTTATCGGAGCAGGACCTCGCCGCGCTGCGGCGCGCCAAACACCAGCTCGAAAGCCCGGCGCTCGCGATGAAGCTCGCAAGCGTCGTCGGCGCGCCGATCGAAAAGCTGCTGTCGCGCATTCCGGCGTTCGCCAACGAAAAAGTGTCCGATGCGACGCAGGCCGCGTTGCGCAAATGTCTATCGATCGCGCTGCGCACGCTCGGCCGGCGCGACGACGCCAGGTTGCTCGCGCCCGACAAGCCGAACAACCTGCTGCACAAGTTCGCGGTCGCGACGACCGGCGCGGCTGGCGGCGCGTTTGGATTGCTCGCGCTGCCGGTCGAGTTGCCCGTCACGACCACGCTGATGTTCCGCTCGATCTGCGACATCGCGCGCAGCGAGGGCGAGGACCTGACCTCGGTCGACACGCAGCTGCAATGCCTGACCGTGCTCGGCATGGGCGGCACCTCGAGCGAGGACGACGACGCCGACCTCGGCTACTTCTTCATGCGCGGCGCGCTCGCGCAGGCGGTGTCGAAGGCGTCGTCCGAGGTGGCGAGCAAGGGCTTCACGGCCCACGGCTCGGCGGCGCTGCTGCGGCTCATCAACGCGATCGCCGCGCGCTTTTCGGTGCAGGTCAGCGAGCAGATCGCGGCCAAATCGATTCCGGCGATCGGCGCGGTGCTCGGCGCGATGGTCAATACCGTGTTTATCGATCATTTCCAGCAAGTCGCGCACGGGCACTTCACCGTGCGGCGGCTCGAGCGGCAATACGGCCAGCAAACGATCGAAGCCGTCTATCGGACGCTCGACATCACGCTCGACGTCTGAGCCCTGTTCGCGGCGCGGCTCGTCGCGCGTCGCACGAAGGCGGCCGCGCGATCGAGCGCGCGGTTTGCCTCCGGCATGAACGGCGCGAACATCGGCCATACGTGCGGCAGGTTTTTCCACACTTCGCATTCGCAATCGACTCCTGCCGCGTGCGCGTTGTCGGCGACGCGGCGCGCGTCGTCGAGCAGCACCTCGGTGCTGCCCGCCTGCAGGAACAGCGGCGGCAGACCGCGCAGGTCCGCGTAGACCGGCGACGCGTACGGATGGGTGGGCGGCGCGTCGCCCAGATAGACCTTGGCCGCACGCTCGATCGAGGCGCCGCAGAACATCGGATCGACGCTGTCGTTGGTGCGCAGGCTCGCGCCGGTCGTCGCCAGATCGGTCCACGGCGAGAACAGCAGGCCGCCCGCGGGCATCGGCGCGCCGGCGTCGCGCAGCGCGACCAGCGTGGCGAGCGCGAGACCGCCGCCGGCCGAGTCGCCGGCGATCACGATCGAACACGGTGCGATGCCCATCGCGAGCAACTGTCGATAGGCGGCGGTGGCGTCGTCCAGCGCGGCCGGAAAACGATGCTCGGGCGCGAGGCGGTAGTCGAGGGAGAAAAGCCGCGCGTCGGCGCGGGTCGCGAGAGCGAACGTCAACGACCGATGTGTGCGCGGCGAGCAGAAGTAGTAACCGCCGCCATGGCAATACAGCACCGTAGTCTCCGCGCCGCCGGCCGTGCCGCCGTCCACTCGCTCCAGCCATTCGCCGACGAGCGGCGCGTCGCCCGCGCCATACGTTTCGCGCAGATGCCAGCCGCGCGGCACGCGTGGCGACCACACGCGCTTCGACGTCAGCGCGCGCGCCCGGTCGACGTTGATAAACGGTTTGAGAGTTTCGGGCCGGAACTGCCTGCGCAAATACCAGCACGCGAGCGCGCTTTGCCAGCTCATCGGGACATGCTCCTTCGTTGAAGTCCCGTCATGGTACGTGGGGTGGCGGGGGTGCCGTTGGTTTGGCGAGTTCCAATCGCGTGACGGTGATCGTGGCCGCCGCACGCGGGCTCGGCCAACGCAAGGCCCAAGCCTAGTTCGCCGGCAACACCTGCCCGCGAATTTCACCCGTCGGATTCTGCGCGGTATGAATATTGAAGTACCACTGCCCCGCCATCAGATCCATGACCTGCTGCTCAGTTAGCTTCACCGTGCCTTTGATCGGACTCGCGAGCCCATTCTTCTCGATTGGCACCTGAACTTTCGCGTTCTGGCCGACCGGCGCGGGACCGTGGAAATGCGCGGCAGTGACCGGACCGCTCAAGCCCTCGTAAGTAATAGTCCACTGCAGCGATTGGGTGGACGTATCGAACATCGCATTCAGCATGCCATGCCCGTGACTCACACGCGGCGGCACTTCGCTCGACGGCTGGAGATTCGCCCTCAGCGCAACCGTATCCGCAAATGCAGCGCTCGATGCAAGTGCCCACAACACCACGGCCAGATTCAATTTTCGCTGCGAAATCATGTTCTTCTCCGGACATTGACGCGCCGCCGCGGCATCGTGTCGGCCGTGCGGAGCTTCCACATACTAGTGCAAATCATTTGGAGCCGGTGAGGCGGGGATGGTGGTTTGCGCGGGAGCCGCCTTAAGCGAAAAGCATAGCGCTCAATCGTTTTAATCGATTTAATCAAAAAGTTAATTGCGCGATTTGTAATGAATAAATCACGTTGTTCCTGGTATGCTTCGACTTGCGAGAAGTGACTCCTTCATCGAAGGACGTCTCCAAATCTTTAACGCGGCTTCGGCCGCGTTTTTTTTCGTCCCGATTTTGTTTGCGGTCGATTAAATCGCCCATGTATTTGCGCGATGTTAGGGCGCACCGCTCGCTAGGCGAGCAATGCGGCCTGCTGTTCGATGCCATCGAGCATCGCCTCGCATTGTCGGATTAGCGCATACCCCGCGTTACGCAACTGCTCCGGCGACCTCTCGGCAATGACGCGGCGATAAGCTTCGAGCACCTGTACGAGCGGCGGATACTGCAGCACGCTCGCCGCCCCCATCACCCGATGCAGCCACTCGTGCACACTCCCCGTGTCCGCACGTTCGAGTAACGTCGCCAGCGCGTTGAGGTCGTCGCGCATCGACGAGACGAATGAATCCAGCAATGCCTTGACCGTCGACTCGCTTCCCCATATCTGCGTCATGCATGTCAGGTCGACGGGCACGATCGGTTCAGCACCGACGCGCTGCGTGCCCTGCCGCTCGCCGTCAGTGCCAAACCAGCGGCTCAGGTAGTCGCGCAGCGTGGCGAGCCGCGTCGGCTTGATCAAACTGTCGTCCATGCCGGCTTCGCGGCACAGAGTCAGGTCGTCGGGCGCGGTATTCGCCGTGATGCCGAGGATCGGCAGACGCTGCGCGCCGCCCCGCATCGCCTCCGCTTCGCGGATACGACGGGTCAGTTCGTAACCCGACAGGTTCGGCATGTGGCAGTCGGTAATCAAACAGCCATAGTTCGTGCGCTCCAGCGCGGCGAGCGCTTCGGCGCCGTCGTTGGTGACGTCGCACGCGAACCCCAGCAGGGCGAGCTGATGACGGATCAACTCCTGATTGACTGGATGGTCTTCCGCGACAAGGATCAGCCGCCCGCTCGCGAGCGCGCGTTCGCGATCGGGCGGCGGCGCGATGCCATCGGTCGTGAACGGCACGCCTACCGCGCGCGATGCCATCGGGGCCACCGACGACAACCCCGTCATCGCGGCTGCACACGCGGCGCCCAGGCCGCGCCACGAAATCGGATTGATGCTGACGCGCACCTTGTCGTCGAGGACGCGGTAACCCGTCGGCTTCGGTTTTTCGGTCAGCGTGACGATGCGCGCTTTTGTGCCGATATGTGCCGGCAACGTGACATCCTCGCCGACGAACAGCAGATCCGCGCGGCTCAGTACGGAGCTTTTGCCCAGCGTCGCCGCATCGGCCGACAGGCTGCGCAGTTCGAGCCCGAGCGCCTCGCCGAAGTGTGCGAGGGCCCGGCCGACGCATGGATCTCGCGTGATCACCACGCCGAGTTTTCCGCACAGACCATTGATCGAATAGCGCTGCTCGACGATCGGCATCGTCAGCCGCACGATCATGCTCGTGCCGCGACCAGATTCGCTGTGCAATGTGAGCGTGCCGCTCATCAGGTCGATCAGCTTGCGGCAGATCGTTAGCCCAAGGCCCGTGCCGCCGAAGCGCCGCGTGGTGGACGACTCAGCCTGCACGAACGGCTCGAACAGACCCGCCTGCACATCCGGCGCGATGCCGATGCCGGTGTCCCGAACGGTCAGCTCCAACGTCTGCGAAGCCGAGCGGTCTTCGACGACCGCTACGCTCACACCCACCTCGCCCTTCGGCGTGAACTTGATCGCATTGCCGAGCAGGTTGAACAGAATCTGGCGCAGACGCACGCTGTCGCCACGGAGCGTCGCAGCGGCGTTGCTCGCGATGTCCACGCGCACTTTCAGCCCTTTTTCGTGAGCGCGCCCCGCGAGCAGGCCGACCGCGTTATCGACGAGCTCGCGTAGATCGATCGGCTCGGCCTCGAGCGTGAGCCGCCCCGCCTCGATCTTCGAATAATCGAGCAAATCATCGAGAATCTGCAGCAGCGCGCCCGCCGACTCGTGAATCATGCCGAGCATTTCGCTCTGATCGGTACTGAGCGGCGTGCGCTCGAGCACTTCGACGAGACCTAGCACGCCGTTCATCGGGGTGCGGATTTCGTGGCTCATCATCGCGAAGAAGTTGTCCTTCGCGCGCGATGCCGCCTCGGCCGCATCGCGTGCTCGCGCGAGTTCCTCCGAACGCGCGCGCTCGACGCTCGCGTCGACCCAATAGCCGCTCCAAACTACGCTGCCGTCGGCTTCGCGCCGCGGCACCAGCTCGGCTCGCACCCACTTGAGGTGACCGGCGCTTCCGAGGCGGAACTCCATATGCACCGGGGTGGCACAACTCGCGGAACGCTCGAGCTCGGCAAGAACGAGCGGCCGATCCAGCTCGGACACGCGCTCGAAATCGACTCGCGCCCCATCCGGCGAATCACTGTCGCCGAACAGATGTCGCGCGTCGCCGCCGATGTACGGGAAGGAATACGCACCGGACGGCGAGCGCCGCATCTGGAACACGACGGCCGGCAACGAGCGTGTGACGTCGAACAGACGTCGTTCGGTTTCGCGCGCGCGCATTTCGGCGCGCCGGATGTCGGTGATGTCGACCATCGTGCCGAGCACGTACGCCGGCTGCCCATCGCCGCCTTCACAGACACTCGTCCAGAAAATCCCATGCCGCGACTCGCCAGCGCCATCCTCGAACTGGAGTTCGACTTTAGCGATGCCGCCGCCGCGCAGCAGCTCGCGCGTCATGTCGTCGAGCACGCGGCTATTGGCGTCGCCCCATGTGCCGACCTCGGCCGTCGTACGCCCGAGCACGTCCTTCCGCTCCAGCCCGCACGCCCTCTCATAAGCCTCGTTGATCGCGATGTACCGCCCGTCCAGGCCTTTCGCGATGAGCGGATACGGCACCGTCTTCATCATCGTTTCCTGGAAGTTCAATTGCAGCGCGAGTTCGCGCTCGGTCTGCTTGCGCAGCCGGACTTCGCGTTGCAGCAGCACATACGCGCGCAACGTGACCAGCAGCACGACACCGATGCCGATCAGCACCGGCAGCAGCCGCACCGCTGTCACGCTCCATACCGCGTTGTCCGGCGCGGCCGGGCTCACCCACTTGCGCCGGATGCGCTGCTTTTCGGCTGCCGGCATCGCTTGCAACGCGCGATCGATCAGCTTGACGAGCGGGCTCAGGTCCTCGCGGACGGCAAGATACAACGAGTCGGATTCACCGAGCGAGTCGAGCACTCTGAGTGCACCGGCGTAGTGCTGCGGCAGTTGCACGTTGATAGCGGCAGCATTGCCGACCAGCACGTCGGCCTCGCCGCTCGCGACCATGCGCATCGCCTCGCCCAGGCTCCCCGCGACGACGATGTGATCGACCGGCACCGCTTCCAATGCGAGCGGCACCGAACCCGCTACGTGCGGCGACATCACGACGCGGCACGACGTGATGTCGTCGAACCAGCATGGAGTCGGCACGCCGCTGCGCCCAGCGACCACCAGCGGATCGCTCTCGTACACGCGGCTATGGTCGGCGCCCACCAGAAGCGCACCACGACTCGATGTGGAGGACAGCATCGCGAGGTCGCCGCGCTGGAACGCGTCGACGGTGGCCGCCCAGTCGGCCGTGCGCGCCCGGTTGAACACGACACCGAGCGTGCTGCTCAGGTACGCGAGGTAATCGGCGGTTAGACCGACGGGGCGACCCGCGGCGTCAACGTAGCTGAACGGCGCCCAGTCGTCGTCGAAGCCGATTTGCAACGGCGGCAGCGCACGCAGCCAGTTCTTTTCTTCCGGCGTCAGCGTGAACCGTGATGCACCCGGCACGGGCGCCGCGTTGAAGTTGCCGGACAGCCAGCGCGCGCGTATCGCGGCGGCCTCGGCGGGATTCATCGACACGAGCCCGCGGTTCAGTTGATCGCGCAAGGCAAGCTGGCGAGGCGATACCGCAAAGCGCAAATCGAGCGCTTTGCCGCCTTGCTCGAACGCTACGCGAAGATTGCGATACGCGTCAGTCGACAGTTCATATTGCACCACAGGCGTGAAGCCGAAGTAGACGTCGGCATCGCCATTCAGTACCGCGTTCAGCGCTTCGTGCGTGCTCGCGAACGAGACGATCTGCGCGCGAGGAAAACCGGCGCGCAGCAGACGCTCACGCGCAAAACCGCGCTCGATCGCGATACGCGCGCCGGCGAGGTCGGTGGGTTTCACATACCGGGCGTCGTCGCGACGCACGACGGCCGAGGCGAACGAGTGGAAGTAGGGTGCCGTAAAGCCGAGGCAGCGCTCGCGCTCCGGCGTGCGCGCGATGCTCGTCAGCAGGTCGACCTCGCCGGCGCAAGCCGCGGCGACCAGCTTGGCCATGTCGGGAAAGCTCTTCGTCTCGATAACGACGTTCGGCCCCACGAGCGCGCGCAACAGGTCGCCACTGACGCCGGCGAGCTGGCCGCCCCTCGGGATATCGAATGGCGGCCAGCCGCCTTCGAGCATGCCGACGGTCAGTTTGGCAGGAAATGCAATGGGTGACGCGGCGGAAGAACCTGCTCGCACCGAGGAGATGACGGGCGACTCAGACGCAGCGCCAGAAGGCGCGGCTATACAGACCGCGTGGGTAGCCGCCAGCAGACATAACGCAAGCCGACGCATCATTGAGTGGCGCGGCGAGCGCGGCCTCAGACACCGCAACAAACGCCGCAGCAACATCAGCGCCGCCTTGCCGTGAGAATCGGCGTCGACCGGAAGTGGTGAGTACCGTCCCTCGCTCACGAAACGTCACCCTGTCCGTCCGCCAACGACACGGCGGACGAATCGGCTCGACCATCCAGAAACGAAAACAGCACGCCAGCCGCGATCGCGCCGGCCAACGGCGCGGCCCAAAACAGCCACAACTGGTCCAGCGCCCAGTTGCCGACGAACACTGCCTGCGCTGTCGAGCGGGCGGGATTGACCGCTCCATTGGTGACCGGAATAGACACCAGGTAGACGAGCATCAGACATGCGCCGGTGATGAACGGCGCAACCCTTGCCAACTCTTTCCGAACGACGACCAGCAGGCAGGTCCCGACAAACACGAACGACAGCACGACTTCCACGACGAGCGCCGAATGCAATGGATAGTCTGCGGGCGAATGAGCACCGAAACCGTTCGCCGCGAATTCACTCGCGGCGAGTTCGAAACCTGGCCGGCCGCTGGCAACGTAGGCGAGAAGCGCCGCGGCGACTATTGCTCCGCCGATTTGCGCGGCGATATAGGGCAACAGATCGCGTACCGGAAAGCGCTGCGCGACCGTCAGGCCGATGGTAACGGCAGGATTGAAATGCGCGCCGGAGATCTTGCCGAATGCATAGCCGCCAGTAGCGAGCGCAAGCCCGAACGCCAACGACATCTGCAACGCGCCACTAGCCTGCAGTATGCGTGTGGTGTCCAACACCGTACTGCCGCAGCCGACGAACACGAGCCATGCCGTACCCACGCCCTCGCTCCACAATCGCTTGCCTAGCGCAACCATCTCTACCCCATCCGTCAAGTACGAGGTACAGACACCGAACGATCGCGCGAAGAGGTCTGCACCGGATTCCCCTGATCCATTGCTAGTCGGATCACGAACTAGCCACAGCGGCAGTTGCGGCGCAAGGCGCGCAATGACCGGCGGCGGCCAGGATTATTGGATGCCTCCCAAGCCACGCCAATCAGATAAGTCTGATAAGAGCTACGTCAAAACCGTCGAAAGCAATAGTTTGTGACCATTGCGGCGCCTCATATCAGCCCAATCTGAGTGGCGTAGTTGATCAGGTCGGCTTCTGTTTCCAGTCCGAGCTTGCGCATCGCGCTGCGTTTTTGCGTGCTGATGGTTTTGTCGCTACGTCGCAGACGCGTGGCGATCTCGTGCACCGCGAGACCTCGCACATACAGTTGAAACACCTCCCACTCGCGTGCGCTCATCGCACCGCCGCGCCGGGGCGGCGCAGGCTCCGCGGCCGTGAGTGCGGCACGAACCTGTTCCGATAGATGGGTGCCCCCGGCGGCAACCGCTTCGATCGCGTCGATCAATGCGTCCACGGCGTCGCGCTTGTCGACGATTCCAGTCACACCGATATTGCGCAAGCCGGCCAACACATGCGCGCGCCCAATCATGGTCAGCACGACCACGTGGGGATGCGGCGTGCGCCGAAGTAGCCGACGCAATAGCGGCACCGCGCTGGCGTCTCCGTCGAGTCCCGGCATACCGATGTCCGACACGACGACGTCGCATGCGCAGGCATCGAGCAGCTTCGCGAGACCGTGCGTGTCGGCAGCTTCGCCGACAATTTCGATATTCGGCTTGTCGCGCAGCAGCGATCGGACGCCCGCGCGAATGGAGTCGTGATCGTCCGCCACGACGACGTGAATCTTGTTTGTCATTCTGTTCCGTGACTTTTTTGTGGTGTCGATCGGCATACCGCACCAGATGTGTCTCCCCGGTTATGCCGATCTATTCGCCGCACCCATGCGCAGCAGGTTGCCGTCCGGTTAGCGGACCTGACCAAGCCGTTCTGGCACTACTCCATGCTCGACCGCGAAGCGAAACAGTTCGGCGTCGCTATTCAGCGACAGCTTGCGCATGGCCATGCACTTCTGTGCACTGATCGTCTTCACACTACGTCCCAGCCGCGTGGCGATTTCCGTGACGCCGAGTCCTGACGCGTACTGCGTAAATACCTCGAGCTCGCGACGAGACAAGGTGGCGCGCACGAAGTCGAGACGTTGCGCCAACGTTACGTCGGCCAGCATGGCGCGCACCGCCGGACCGACATAACATTCGCGCGCGAGCGCCATGACCAGTGCCACATGGATCAGATCGATCCGATCACGTTTGCTCAGCAGTCCATCCACGCCGAGCGACATCACCTTGCGCAGCGTCGCTGCTTCCGTTTCCATTGTCAGGATCACGAGCGCCACGTTGGGATAGCGCGCCTTCAACTGCCTGACGAAGTCGAACCGGTTTTCGTTGTGCCCTCCTGGCATGTAAAGGTCCATCAGAACGAGATCGCAAGGACTTCGATCGACTTCGATCAATAGTTCGGCGACATCCGACGCACGGCCAACCACCTTCAGGTTGGGGTAGTTGCCAATCAGATTTTCTATAGCCAGCAGAACCAGCGGATGATCGTCCGCAATGATCGTTCGAACAGGCGGGCCTGATGCAGCCATGAGGTTCATCTTCTGGCGCTCCTCGATACTTTCATTTCCCGACACCTTGTTATGTGTGACCGGCGCTCATGCAATGGTCGACCATTTCTTTTGCGACAAACATCAGAGCGCTCTGAAATGGACCGGGCAACGGCGTGCCCGATACTTAGTTTTCCGATTCGAGGAGGAGCGAGCCGCAGGCGCGCACACAGGAAAAAAGCGCGGGGTCGTCGCTGACGCCCAGTCGCGCCATCGCTTCGCGCTTTTGCCGACTCACCGTGCGGCGATGGCAGCCGAGCGCCGCCGCGATCTGCACGATGGACTCGCCGCTGACGAGCCTGCGCACGATGTTGGTCTGCCGCTTCGATAGCAGCAGCGCCGACACGAACTGACCGTTGTCCGGCTGCGAACGCTCGAGCGTTTCGACCACCGAGCGGCCCAGGTAGCGCGCGCCGCGCGCAGTGTCGCAGACGGCTTGCGGCAGTTCCTCGAGAGAATCGGCTTTGCCGACCACGCTGGTTGCGGCATCAGCGGCGACGACGCGCAACATCGCGGCATTCGTCTGCCCGGTCACGACGACGACGCGCAATGACGGCCACTCGCCGCGAATGCGCCGGATCAGGGCGGGTCCGTCGCCAATCTCGCCGGCGGGTTCCGGCATGGAAAGATCGACAACGAGCACGTCGCACGGTGTGTGTTGCAGCAATGCGATCAACGCAGTGGGCGTCTGCGCCTGACCGACGACAGTCAGACCTTCGTGCACCTCCAGCGTCGATTTCAGGCCAAGCAGGATGAACGGATGATCGTCCGCCAGAATGATTCGAAGATTTGTCACGATTAGTCTCGCTCGTTATAGGAATGGTCGGAATGCTTGCAGGGATGACTATGCAGGCGGCAGGCGTCGAACTTCGTCGCGTCAGTCAAGCGACGTGCCGGAAAAGCCATCTGATCACCCTCGCAAATTCACGACAATCGGAGCGTTCCTAATCCGGTGTACTAATCGGGATAATTTATAGTCCTACCGAGCAATTGCGCACCGCTCTTCGAATCAAATCAAAATCAATTCGGAAACGCAGAGGGGGCGCTGCTTGCCCCATGTCTCACGCCGCATCACAAGCACGCGTCGCGCGCATCGCACGGGTCGACGCGGCGCGCGGAAACACCGGCAACGCGAGCAACGCACAGGCGCTCGCCACCGTCCAGACCAGCGGCCATGCTCCGATGGACAGCAGCGGCGGAATCGCGAGTGGCGTCACGAACAGCGTGAGAAACACGCAGGTGTTGCCCATTGCGAGCGCGGTGCCCGCGCGGCGCGTACCGGCGAGCGACGCGAGTTCGGTGAACGCGACGCCGTGCCACGCCGACGCGCTAACGCCGCCGAGCACAATCATCAGCGCGAACAGCGCGACTGCCCCGGCGCGATGCATGCCGACGATCCCGGTCGCGAGCGCGAGCAGCACGAACAGCACGGCGGTCAACAGACTGCATGCCCGCATATATGCGCGACGGTTGCCGCGCCGGTCGGTCCACGCGCCGCTCCAGACCCGCGCGATCGCGGCGCCGGTCTGCACCGCGGCCATCGTCGCGCTGATCGCGAACACGCCGGCATGCCCGAAGTCGTGCAGGAACACCGTGCCGAACGTGATCACGGCAATCTGCGGCACGCACAGCGCGCCCGCGCCGAGCGCGACGCGCCAGATCGCGATGTCGCGCAATGGCGAACGCATCGGCGGCGGCGCGCCGACGTTCGAAGCGTCAACGCTGCGCCCGCTGGCTGCCGTAGTCGCGCGCGCTCCTTTGACTGCCGACGTATCGTCCGCATGCGTGGGCTCGTGCAGCCAGCGCCACGCGAACCATGCGGTGATCGCGCACGCCAACGCCAGCACCGCATAGGCGCTCGCAAAACCGAAGTGCGAGGCGAGCACCGGCAGCACCAGGGCGCCGAGCCCACCTCCCGCCGGCACGGCGGTTTGGCGGATGCTCATCGCGAGACCGCGCTCGCCTTCGCGAAACCACGCCATCACCGCTCGGCCGCTCGATCCGTTGACACTGCCGCCCAGCAGTCCGACCAGCAGCAGCCCGAGCGCGAGCGGGACGATGCCGGGCACCTGCGCGCCGCCCGGCGACACGAACAGCGCGAGACCGGCGAGCGCGGCCGCGGTCGACAGCAAGCCGAGCAGCAGCACGCGACGATCGCCCCAGCGGTCGGTCAACAGCCCCCAGGGCAATTCGCTGACCGCAATGCCGAGCCCGAGCATGCCGAGCACGAGGCCGAGTCCGTGGTTGCCGAGCTGGTAGTCCGAGCGCAGGAACACTGCCGTCGTCGGAATTCCCGAAAATGCCGCCGAAAAGCTCGTATTCGCGGCAAAGCCCACGCCCAGCACCTTCCAGCGATGCCGCGCGTCGCGCTCGCCGGCGCCGCGCGACGCTGTCATAGATCCGTTTTCCATCACACCCTCCGTGTCATTCGGGGTATGCTACGGCTGGGTTTTCCATCGGAAAAGCCGGAAATTTAGATCACTGTCATCGGAAAAACCGAATCATGAGCCAGCGTGGTTTCGACCTTGCACAGTTGCGGACCTTCGTCGCCGTCGCCGAATCGGGCGGGGTGTCGACGGGCGCCGAGCGCGTGTTCCTGTCCCAGTCGTCGGTCAGCGAGCAGTTGAAGAAGCTCGAGGAGCGCGCCGGCCAGCCGCTCCTCGTGCGTGGCCGCCAAGGTGTGAACCCGACGCCCGCGGGCGAGCGTCTGCTCGAGCACGCGCGCCGCATCATCGCGATGAGCGAAGCGGCCTTCGACGACCTGCAAGGCCGCTCGCTCGACGGCGAGCTGCGCATCGCGATCACCGACTACTATCGGCCGCACGACATCGCGCGCATCCTCAAGACGTTTTCGGAACAGCATCCGCGGCTGAAGCTGCACGTGACGGTACTGCCGAGCGCGGTGATCGACAGCGGCGCGGACGATCACGCGTCGTTCGACATCGGTTTGTCGGCACGGCTCGTCATAGGCCAGCCGCGCGCACGCAGCGCGGGTGCCGGCTCCGGTACCGCGAGCATCGTCGTGCGGCGTGAAAAGCTGCTATGGGCCAGTTGCGCCGATGCCCCCACCCGCCCCGCCGCGCCGTACCAACTGGTGCTGCTGCCGACGACCTGTCAGTTGCAGCGCTTCGTCGTCAAGCTGCTCGACGAACACAAGGTAGCGTACGTGGTGTCGCATTCGGCGTCGGGCGTCGCGGGCCTGCAGCTCGCGTTGAAGGCGGGGCTCGGGATTTCCTGTCTGAACGAGTCGTCGCTCGGCGGCGGCGTGGTGGCGTGCGCCGCGAACATCGGCTTGCCGCCGCTGCCCGCCATCGAATTTCATCTGCTGCCGGGGCGTCCGGGAGAAAGCGAACTGGTCAGCAATGCACGTGATGCGCTCGTGCGGCTCTTCGCATGACGCCCACCGGCGTTTGCACAAAAGTGAAAGCACGCGAATGAGATGCAGATCCAGGCACAAATAAAAATTCACAGCAAAATTTATCGATCGACATCAGCTGATCACATTCACCTGATGCATTGACATCGATAAGCCGCGGCACAACAAAATCCGCCGCGCCGAGGCCTGCATCCGTGCCAGTCCGCGATTATCGGAACGCCTGCTTACCTTTGTATTCTCTAATTGACGGGCCCGATAAATTGTTGCAGGCTGCTACCGGATATCACTCGCTTTTCAGCGCCTCATGCGTCGCTCATTGGAGCCCGAAAGCCGCCGTCCCAGGCGCATCCAGCGCGGATCATTTGTCGCAGATCAAAGTTTTTGCCGGACAATTGCATCATCATTGCGCTTCTGTAGTTCGCGGTCCCGAACAAGCCCGTTCCGAATAGCGGTTAATAGCAAGTCAATTAAAAGCAGCTAGTCCCGAGATGCGTCGTTTCCAGATTCATAAGTGAATCCGCCCACACGCGCCGGGTATATAAATCGAGCGATAAGAACGTTCTCCAACGAGGCCCGGTGTGTATCGCAAAACTATCGGCTCTGCGGTCCTGTTCGTGCTGTGCGCGCTTCAAGCGCTATGGAGCGGCGCGGCGGTTGCGGCCACCGACGCGTCCAGCGCGATGCCCCCGTCGATGGACCAGCGCATCCGCGCCTGCACCTCGTGTCACGGCGAGCAGGGCCAAGGCCGCAAAAACGACTACTTCCCGCGCATCGCCGGCAAGCCGGCCGAGTACCTGTTCAATCAGCTGATCGCGTTTCGCGACGGCGGCCGCACCTATCCGCCGATGGGCTATCTGCTCGCGTTCCTGCCCGACGACTACCTGCGTCAGATCAGCGAGTATTTCGCGGCCCTGCAGCCGCCCTATCCCGAATCCGACCGCGCTACCCTGTCGCCGAAGCTGCTTGCTGCCGGTGAAAAACTCGTGACGCATGGCGACCCGGCGCGCGGCATACCGGCGTGCATCGCCTGTCACGGCGCGCGCATGACCGGCACGCAGCCGGGCATTCCGGGCCTGCTCGGCTTGCACGCGAGCTATATCGCCGGGCAGATGGGCACGTGGCGCTCGGGTACCCGCCACGCGCTCGCGCCGGACTGCATGCGCACGATCGCGCTCAAGCTGAACGACAACGACATCGCCGCGGTATCGAACTGGCTCGCGCGCCAGCCGCGCCCCGCCGACCCCCGGCCCGCACCGGCATCCGCCGAGCGGTTGCCCCTCGCTTGCGGGAGCCAACCGCAATGAAGCGGACACTTCGCCCGTCCGGTTGGCTGCGCCCGGCAAGCATGGCTAGCGTCCTTGCGATCGGCAGCCTCGCGCTCGCGTTGCTGCTCGATGGACCACTCGCGACGACGGCCCATGCCGCGACCGCCGCGCCCCAAGGCGCGGAATCGACTACCACGGCTGGAACCAGTCCCGACACCCGCCCTGAGATCGTCCGACGCGGCGAATACCTGGCGCGCGCGGGCGACTGCATTGCGTGTCACACCGCGCCGCGCGGCCGGCTGTTCGCCGGCGGCCTCGCAATGGAAACGCCGTTCGGCACGCTGTACTCGCCGAACATCACGCCTGACCCGCAGTACGGCATCGGCACGTGGAGCGAGGAAGCGTTCTTCAAGATGATGCGCACCGGCCGCAAGCCGGACGGCGCGCCGATCTATCCGGCGATGCCGGTCGCCCAGTACACGAAGGTCACGCGCGAGGACTCGAACGCGATCTTCGCGTTCCTGAAGACCGTCGAGCCCGTGCGTCAACCGAATCACCCGCACACGCTGCGCTTCCCGTTCAATCAGCGCGATCTGCTGTACGGCTGGCGCACGCTGTATTTCCACGAGGGTGAGTTCAAGCCCGACCCGACCAAATCGGTCGAATGGAATCGCGGCGCGTATCTGGTCGAGGGGCTCGGGCACTGCACGATGTGCCACACGCGCATCAACATGCTGGGCGGTTCATCGCCGCGCGAGCAGTTCGCGGGCGGGCTGATTCCGGTGCAGAACTGGTACGCGCCGTCGCTGACTTCGGACAAGGACGGCGGCCTCGGCGACTGGAGCATCCAGGACATCGTCGATCTGTTGCAGGCAGGCATCTCCAACCGCGGCGCCGTCTACGGCCCGATGGCCGAGGTCACCTATCACAGCCTGCAGCATCTGAGCGAGGAAGACATCCGCGCGATGGCCGTCTATCTGAAGTCGCTGCCTGACCAGGGCGGCCGCAAGACCGGCCCGAGCGCGACGCCGAACCCGAAGGTGTTCGCGCTCGGCAAGCAGATCTATGCGGACAAGTGCGCGATCTGCCACGGCGACAATGGCGAAGGACAGTTGCCGCACTACCCGCCGCTCGCGGGCAACCAGTCGATCGAAATGGACTCGGCCGTCAATCCGATCCGCATCGTGCTGAACGGCGGCTTCCCGCCAGGCACGAAACGCAATCCGCAGCCGTTCGGCATGCCGCCGTTCGGCCAGGAGCTGAACGACGCCGAAGCGGCCGCCGTCGTCACGTTCATCCGCACCGCGTGGGGCAATCACGGGCTGCCGGTGTCGGCCCGCGAGGTCAACGAGCTGCGCAAGGCGCCGCTGCATTGAGTTGCCGTCCCGACAGCGCTATACGAAAGCGCCGCATAGGAGAACCATCGACATGAAAGCGAACGACCCGCCCAGCGCCGCCCCGCCGACCGACGACGAAGTCGAACACGTCGTCGCGGCCGGTCCGCGCGGCGCGATCGCGCTGGCCGGCGTCGCCACCGTCATCGTGATGCTGATCTGGTTCGCCTTCTACTTTTTCGCGTTTCTGCCGCGCGGCATCATCCACTGACCATGTCGACCGACTCTTCTCATCAACCGGGTAGCGGCCACGCGGTCGCATTGCGCGCCGAGCGGCGCTGGGCCATCTTCGCGGTCGCGATGATCGTGCTGATGCTAGCCGTTGTCGTGTTCGTGGGCGTGCATTGGTCGATGATGCCGCCGTCGCGCGTCGAGACGATCGATCCGTCGCGCCTGCAGCTATCCGGCGAATTCGCCGAGGACAATCTCGGCAGCGCGGTGCAGCCGGACGGCTCGGTGATCGTGCGCTTCGTCGCGCAGCAGTACTCGTTCACGCCGCAATGTCTGCTGGTGCCCGCCGATACGCCGATCACGATCCGCACCACCAGCGCCGACGTCGTGCACGGCCTGCTCGTCACCGACACCAACATCAACACGATGATCGTGCCCGGCTACGTCGCGACGCTGAACACGCAGTTCGACCATCCCGCCGATCACGCGATGCCGTGCCACGAATTCTGCGGCTTCGGCCATCAGACGATGTGGGCGCACGTGAAGGTGATCGACAAAGCCGCCTTCTTCGAGCAGGCACGACAATCACGGAGACTGAGCTGTGTTCCACGCTAAGCGACTCGTACTCGCGCATTTCTGGCTCGCCTTCATCACGTTCGCGATCGCGCTATGCCTCGGCGCATGGCAGATGCTGGTGCGCAGTCCCCTGTTGCCGTGGATCGGCGATCCAGAGCTGTACTACCGTTCGGTGACCGCGCACGGCACCGTGATGGCCTACGTGATGCCGACGCTGATCGCGATGGCCTTCGGCTACGCAATCGTCGAACTCTCGCTTGGGCAGCGCCTCGTCGGCCTCAAATGGGCGTGGGCCGCCTTCATCATGCTGGGGGTCGGCGCCGTGATGGCGATGGTGCCGGTCGCGCTCGGCAAGGCGTCGGTGCTCTACACGTTCTATCCGCCGATGATCGGCAGCCCGTTCTACTATCTCGGCGTCGTGCTCGTGGTGGTCGGCTCGTGGATCTGGGTCGCGCTGATGCATGTGAACCTGCGGATCTGGAAGCGTGCGAACCCGGGCAAGCCTGTGCCGCTCGCGATGTTCGCGAACGTCGCGGGAGCGTACCTGTGGGCCTGGACCGCGGTCGGCGCGGCGCTCGAGATCCTGTTCCAGATCCTGCCCGTCGCACTCGGTTTCGCCCATACGATCGACGCCGGCCTCGCGCGCGTGCTGTTCTCGTGGACGCTGCACGCGATCGTCTACTTCTGGCTGTTTCCGGCTTACATCGCGTTCTACACGCTGGTGCCACGCTCGATCGGCGGACGGCTCTACAGCGACTCGATGGCACGCGTGTCGTTCATCCTGTTCCTCGTGTTCGCGATGCCGATCGGCATCCATCACCTGTTCGTCGACCCGCAGGTCGGCGCTGGCTTCAAGTTCCTGCATGCGGTATTCACCGGCATGGTGTCGGTGCCGACGCTGCTGACCGTGTTCACGATCTGCGCGTCGGTGGAAATCGCCGGCCGGCTGCACGGCGGCAAGGGCGCGCTCGGCTGGCTGACCGCGTTGCCGTGGAGCAACCCGATCATGCTGGCGGTCGCGTTCTCATTCGTGATGCTCGGCTTCGGCGGCGCGGGCGGCCTCATCAACATGAGCTATCAGCTGAACTCGACCGTGCATAACACGCAGTGGGTGACCGGCCACTTCCACCTGATTTTCGGCGGCGCGATCGTCATCATGTACTTCGTGATCGCATACGAACTGTGGCCGCAACTGACCGGCCGCGCGATCGGGTCGGCGAAACTGATGCGCACGCAATTGTGGCTGTGGTTCATCGGCATGATGGTGGTCACGATACCGTGGCATTGGGTCGGCCTGCTCGGCGCGCCGCGCCGCATGGCCTATTACGACTACGCGATGCCCGGCGTGCAGGGACAGGGCGTGTGGGTCGTCATGTCGGCGGTGGGCGGCCTGATCCTGCTGGTGTCCGGCCTGCAGTTCGTCTATATCCTCGCGAAATCGCAGTTCGGCCCCGTGGAAGAACCGCCGGCGTTCCGCTTCGCGGTCGCGGCGCACCCGGTCGAGCGCGTGCCGGTCGCGCTCAACGGCTTCGGCCTGTGGGTCGCGCTGATGATCGGGCTCACGGTCGTCAATTACAGCTTCCCGATCTTCCAGTTGCTCGGACTGCCGCAGACTTCGGTGCCGGCAGTCGTCGTCGGAGCGTCGCGATGAACGAAGAACGCCTGTTCACCCTGCGCAATCCGTGGTTCGTGTGGAGCGTCGGCGGCACGCTCGGGGTTGCGATCGTCGGCATTCTGATCGGCTTCGTATGGCTGCCGTCCGCGAGTAGCGCGTTCGGCGACCTCAGTCTGTGGGCGAGGATTTGCGGCGCCGCCGGCGTGCCGTCGAGCTGGTACAGCGGCAATGAGAAGAGCCAGGTACCGAGTGACGTCGTCGTCTTACCGCCTTCCGGCGCGAATCACCCGTTGGCGGATTCGATCGGCCGCGGTGCGACGCTTGCGAATCAGCACTGCTCGATGTGCCACGGCGTGCTCGCTACCGTGCAGGTCACCGCGCCTCCGCTAGCCGGACAGTACGCCGACGTGATCTACAAGGAAATGCGCGACTTTCAGAGCGGCCAGCGGCCAAGCGCGGTCATGCAGCCGATCGTCGCGGGACGCAGCGATCAGGATCTGAACGATCTTGCGGCCTACTACGCGTCGCTCCCGCGCGCTCCTGCGGCCGAGAAAACCCGGGCCGGCGAAGCACCCGATCCGATTGCAGTCAGGCTCGTGATGCAGGGCGATCCGCAACGCAATATCGCGCCGTGCGCGGCGTGCCATGGCCAGCTAGACCGCAAAGGCGCGGCACCGTGGCTCGGCGGACTGTCGGCGGCCTATCTGACCGCGCAGTTGCAAGCGTTCGCTTCGGGCGCTCGGCACAACGACATCAACGAGCAGATGCGCCATGTCGCGCGGCAGATGACGCCCGAGGAAATGGACGCCGTGTCGAGGTATTACGCGGCCATGCAGTAGTGGGAAGATGCGCGGTGACGCAGCGCAACGGCTCGCGTCACGCCGTGACCTATTCGCTATCGCGGTCGGGCTCGTGATGCAGGGCCACCCGCGACGCAATATCGGACCTTGCGCCGCGCGTCACGGCCAACTCGATCTCAAGAACCCGGCGCCGTGGCTGGGCGACAATCAACGGCTTATCTGACCGCGCAGTTGCAGGCGTTCGCTGCGGGCGCGGCGCAACAACATCGACTCGCAGATGCGCAACCTCGCGCGGCTGATGGCGTCCTAGCAAGTCGACGCCGTGGTGAGGTATTAGGTAGCCATCCAGTAGAGAGACTGTGAGAAGTTGCGCGGTGATCCCGCGCAACGGCTCGCATCACGCCGCGACGAACTCGCTCTCCAGGCTCCGCTCGCGGGCAACCCCGGCCAGCTTCGCGCCTGGCGCCGAAACACCGCCGCGCGACTCGCTGCCAGTCCGGAACACCGCCACCGCCGCCGACAGGCGCCGAGCCTGATCTTCCAGCGAACTCGCCGCTGCGGCCGCCTGCTCGACGAGCGCCGCATTCTGTTGCGTGACCTCGTCCATCTGACCGACCGCGCGATTGACCTGATCGATGCCGGTGCTCTGTTCGAGCGCTGCCGCCGCGATCTCGTTCATGATCGAACTGACGCGCGCGATCGCGCCGACGATGTCGTTCATCGTCCTACCCGAGCGTTCGACGAGCTGCGAGCCCTGCTCCACGCGCGCGGTCGACGCATCGATCAAGCCCTTGATCTCCTTGGCCGCCGCCGCGCTGCGCTGTGCGAGCGAGCGCACTTCGCTCGCGACGACCGCGAAGCCGCGTCCCTGCTCGCCGGCGCGCGCCGCCTCGACTGCGGCGTTCAGCGCGAGGATGTTGGTCTGGAACGCGATCCCCTCGATCACACCGACGATATCGGCAATCCGCCGCGAATCGTCGACGATGCCGTGCATCGTGCCGACCACCTGCTCGGTCAACTCGCCGCCCTGCGCGGCCAGCGTCGAGGCGCCCTGTGCGAGCGTGCTTGCCTGCTTCGCGTTGTCGGCCGTCTGCTTGACCGTCGAGGTCAGCTCTTCGATGCTCGCGGCCGTTTCCTCGAGCGCCGCGGCCTGCTCCTCGGTGCGTTGCGACAGATCGGCGTTGCCCGCCGCGATCTCGCTGACGCCGGTATCAATCGATTCGGTGCCTTGACGAACCGCGTTGACGGTCGCGATCAGCGACTCCTGCATCTTGCGCAGCGCAGCCGCGAGACGCCCCATTTCGTTGCCGCCGAGCACTTCGACGCGGCCGCTGAGGTCGCCGTTGGCGATACGCTGGAACTGAGCGATCGTCGCATCGACCGGCGTGACGATCGCGCGCACGAGCACGAAGCGGGCGAGCAAGCCGCCGACCAGCGACAGCCCAATGCCGATCGCCACCGCGGTGCTGATCGCGTAAAACAGGTCCTGCGCATCCTTATAGCGCTGCGCGCCATGATCGAGCTGCAACTGCTCGAGCGCGAGCATCGCCTTCTCGTACGCGCTGTACAGCGACGGCAGCTTATGCGCCTGCAATTGCTGGAAGGCGTTGGTGTCGCTCGACTTCAGCGCGGCGAGCGTCGGATCGACGCCATCGCGCAGAAACGCGTCGCGCTTTTGCTGCATGTCGGCGATCAGACGCTGCTCATCGGCATCCGTGCCCGCATGGCTCAAATAGTGGGCAAGCCGCTCGTCAGAAGCTTTGCGGTACTGGTCGAAGCGCTTGAGCACGGCGCTCGCGCCGTCCTGATCGTTCAGAGCCACGAGCGACGCATAGGTCGCGAGCGCCAGACGCAGGCGCAGCAACTGGCCGGAGCTGCCTTCCAGGTCGGCGACGGCGGGCGTGTCGACCGTGTACATCTGTTGCAGCGACGCGTTCGACGAGCGCAGCGACAACAATCCCGCGGCCGCGCCGAGCAGCAGCGTGATGCCGAAGAACACGATCATCAGGGTGAGGCTGGTGCGAATCGACAGTTTTTTCAACATCGGACTGCTCTCCTTGGGCTGCCCGGCCGATGGTTCCGTATCGCTAACGATAGCTGCATGGCCACGCAGGCTGCGCCCACGCCGTTCGGCCCGGTCCGCAACTTGTCTGAAAATTAAGCAAACAGCACATTGAGGACAACGGCGTATCGGTCGAAAACTTTATGGTTGATCGCTCGCCCGGCTTGCGTTACATCAATAGAGTTTCGAAGCCCGTTTGCTGCAGCTCGTCTGTCGAAGCCCCTTCCAGCCCGGAGCGCGCCCATGTCGGAAATCGGTTCGGCCGTACTCGTATTCGCGCTGCTGCTGATCGCCACCGGTCTCGGCGTCGGGGTGCGGCCGCTGCTGCCCGAGGAGCACAAGGCGCATGAGACCGTACAGCTCGTGCAACTCGTGATCGGCATGCTGGTGACGTTCGCCGCGCTGGTGCTGGGTTTGATGACGGCATCGGCGAAATCGAGCTTCGACACCGCGTCGAACGATATGCGCAGCTATGCGGCCGAACTGATCGAGTTCGACACGACGCTGCGCGAGCTCGGCAGCTCAGCCGACGAGTCGAGGCGCCTGTTGCGCCAGTACACGGCGGCGGCGATCGCGTCGACGTGGCCGCGCGAGCCCGCGCCAAGCGGCGACTATCCACGCGATCTCGGCCCGCCCGACAATTCGCAGCGACTCGAAAACGTGCGTCTGGGCGACATGCTCACCACGGTGGGGCGGCAATTGCGACAACTGCGCACGCAGGACGCGTTGCAGCAACGCGCGCTCGATGACGCGTTGATACAGTACCGGCGCGTCATCGACGCGCGCTGGAAAATCATCGAGGAAGGGCACAGCTCGATTTCGCAGCCGTTCTTCAAGACGCTGACGTTCTGGCTAGGCGTGATCTTTCTGAGCTTCGGGTTGATCGCGCCGCGTAATGCGTTGGCGCTGGTGACGATCACGCTGGGGGCGGTGTCGATTGCTTCGGCGGTTTATGTGATCGTCGATCTGGACTCGCCGTTCACTGGGCCGATCGTGATTTCGAGTCTGCCGTTGCGCGATACGTTGGAGCATTTGAGCAGGTGAGCTTTGGAGGGAAGGCTCCGTGCGCACGTGCGGCGTAAAAGATGCCGGCAAACAGAAAGGCCCGCTCTGCTGGCAGAAGGCGGGCCTTTCTCGTTGTGTCGATCAGCGGGACGCTGGCCGGTTTGGCATGGAGCCGGAACGGTCAGAACGGGATATCGTCGTCCATCTCGTCGAAGCCGCCGCCAGCCGGCGCGCTCGGACGGCTCGCGCCGCCACCGCCGCTGCCGCCACGCGAGCCGCCGCCCGACGACATGCCGCGACCACCGCCGCCGCCGCTACGCTCCGACGGTTCGCCACGGCTGTAACCGCCTTCATCGCCGCCACCCATCGACGCGCCGCCACGGCCGCCGAGCATCTGCATTTGTTCCGCGACGATTTCGGTCGAGTAACGATCGGTGCCGTCCTGCGCTTGCCACTTGCGCGTGCGGATGCGCCCTTCCAGGTACACCGACGAGCCCTTCTTCAGATATTCCGCCACGATTTCCGCGAGGCGGCCGAAGAACGCGACGCGGTGCCACTCGGTGGCTTCCTTCATCTCGCCCGACGCCTTGTCCTTGTAGCGGTCCGTCGTTGCAAGGCGGATGTTCGCCACTGCGTCACCGCTCGGAAGATAGCGGACTTCCGGATCGGCGCCGAGGTTGCCGACCAGAATGACCTTGTTCACGGATGCCATGAATTTCTCCTGTTGATTCCTGTTGCAGGCGGCGCGGCACTACGCGGTTCGCGTCCCATGGCCGGCAGGCCCGAGACCAGAAGAGCGCCTCTGCCCGCCGCCGGGTGAGTTCTGGATGATTCGGGAAGTGCCCCGAGTACGCTGTGTTACGCCTTGCGCGGCGGCTGTTTCATCTTTGCGGCGATTATAAGCCAGCAAAATACCAGCCCGGAGCAGGCGAAGAATACCGCGCTCTGGCCGTTCGCCTTCAGCAGCCAGCCGCCGATCATCCCGCCCAGCGCAAGACCGATCGACTGGGTGGTGTTGTACACGCCGGCCGCGGCGCCTTTACGGGTGCCCGGCGCGAGCTTAGACACCAACGAAGGCTGCGAGGCCTCGAGAATATTGAAGCCGAGAAAGTACACGAACAGGATCGCCGCCACACTCAGAATCGTATGCGGGGCAACGCCCAATAACAACTGGCCGATCAGGATAAGAGCGATCGCCGACAGCAGCACGATCTTCATCTTGCCGCGCTTCTCGGCGGCGATGATCGCCGGCACCATCATCACGAACGACAGCCCCATTACCGGCAGATACACCTTCCAGTGCGACGCGACCGGCAGGCCGCCCGCTTCGAGAATACGCGGCACGACGAGGAACAGCGCGGTTTGCGTCGCGTGCAGCACCAGCACGCCGAAATTCAAGCGCAGCAGCTCGACGTTGTGCAGCACTTCGGCGAACGGTGCGCGCACGTGCACCGGCTTCGGCGCATCGGGTACGACCCACAGCACGACACCGACCGCGAGGATCGCGAACACGCCGACCAGCGTGAAGAGCCCGCTCATGCCGAGCCAGTGGAACACGATCGGCGCACCGACGATCGCGACCGCGAACGACACGCCGATGCTGCCGCCGACCATCGCCATCGCCTTCGTGCGGTGCTCCTCCGCGGTCAAATCGGCGATGAACGCGATCACCGCCGACGACACCGCGCCCATCCCCTGAATCACCCGGCCGACGATGATCCACGTCATGTCGTGCGCGGCCGCCGCGACGAAGCTGCCGATCGCGAAGATCAGCAGGCCCGTCGCGATCACCGGCTTGCGGCCGACCTTGTCGGAGATCCAGCCGTAGAAGATGTAGAGCATCGACTGCGTGACGCCGTACGCGCCAAGCGCGATGCCGACGAGCAGCACGTTCTCGCCGCCCGGGATGGTCTTCGCGTAGATCGAGAACACCGGCATGATCATGAAGAGACCCAGCATGCGCAGCGCGAAGATGGCGGCAAGCGACACGGTCGCGCGCAATTCGGGCGCGCTCATGCGTGTGGAGATGGCGGACGGATTGGACATCGAAGCGTTGTTTGAATGAACCGGGCGGTGAGCCCGTGGGGACAGCCTTTACCGCCGGCGCAGTGGAGCAGGACGAACAGGTGGGCGGCCAGCCCCGGCATATCGGCAGGTCCGCGCCGACGCGACGCGCAAAGCCCGTGCCCTACCGCGCCCGCCGACGCTCGCCCCTCGCGGCATCTTGTACTCACGGAAAACGGCCCCAGCTACGCCTCTTTCCCGCTGTAAGCACGCCGTAACGGCGGTCTGGAAAAGTCGTTATAGTAGCAGGTTTGGCCTCTTTCCCTTTCCGCAGTTCATGGAATAGATCCGTGGAACAAATCCGTATTCGTGGGGCTCGCACCCACAACCTGAAGAACGTCAATCTCGACCTACCGCGTCACAAGCTCGTCGTTATCACGGGGCTTTCGGGCTCCGGCAAATCGTCGCTGGCGTTCGATACGCTGTATGCGGAAGGACAGCGGCGCTACGTCGAAAGTCTGTCGGCCTACGCGCGGCAGTTCCTGCAACTGATGGAAAAGCCGGACGTCGACCTGATCGAAGGGTTGTCGCCAGCCATCTCGATCGAACAGAAGGCGACCTCGCACAATCCGCGGTCGACGGTCGGCACCGTCACCGAAATCCACGACTATCTGCGTCTGCTATTCGCGCGCGTCGGCACGCCCTACTGCCCCGATCACGAGATTCCGCTCGAAGCGCAAAGCGTGTCGCAGATGGTCGACGCGGCGCTCGCGCTGCCTGAAGAAACGCGCGTGATGATCCTCGCGCCCGTCGTCAGCGATCGCAAGGGCGAGCACACGGATCTGTTCGAAGACATGCAGGCGCAAGGCTTCGTGCGCTTTCGCGTGCGCTCGGGCGGCGGCACCGCCAACGAAGGCACCGCGAAAATCTACGAAGTCGACTCGCTGCCGAAGCTGAAGAAGAACGACAAGCACACAATCGACGTCGTGATCGACCGTCTGCGCGTGCGTCCCGACATGAAGCAGCGTCTCGCCGAATCGTTCGAAACGGCGCTGCGTCTCGCCGACGGCCGCGCGATCGCGCTCGAAATGGATACGGACAAGGAGCATCTGTTCAGCTCGAAGTTCGCCTGCCCGATCTGCTCGTATTCGCTGCAGGAGCTCGAGCCGCGGCTGTTCTCGTTCAACAACCCGATGGGTGCGTGCCCCGAGTGCGACGGCCTCGGCCAGATCACGTTCTTCGATCCGAAGCGGGTGGTCGCGCATCCGTCGCTGTCGCTCGCGGCGGGCGCGGTGAAGGGCTGGGACCGGCGCAACCAGTTCTACTTCCAGATGCTGCAGAGCCTCGCGGCGTTCTACGACTTCGACATCGACACCGCGTTCGAAGACCTGCCGGAGAAAGTCCGCAAGATCCTGCTGTACGGTTCGGGCAAGCAGGAGATTCCGTTCTCGTACATCAACGAGCGCGGCCGCACGTCGGTGCGCGAGCACGTGTTCGAAGGGATCATCCCGAATCTGGAGCGGCGCTACCGCGAAACCGATTCGTCCGCGGTGCGCGAAGAGCTCGCCAAGTATCAGAACAACCAGCCTTGCCCGGCGTGCGCGGGCACGCGACTGCGTCGCGAGGCGCGCTTCGTGCGCATCGGCGCCGACAGCGACGCGCGCGGCATCTTCGAGATCAGCGGCTGGCCGTTGCGCGATGCGCTCGGCTACTTTCAGACGCTGCGCCTCGAAGGCTCGAAGCGCGAGATCGCCGACAAGGTCGTCAAGGAGATCGTCGCGCGACTGATGTTCCTGAACAACGTCGGGCTCGACTACCTGTCGCTGGAACGCAGCGCGGAAACGCTGTCGGGCGGCGAAGCGCAGCGCATTCGCCTCGCCTCGCAGATCGGCTCGGGGCTGACCGGCGTGATGTACGTGCTCGATGAACCGTCGATCGGCCTGCATCAGCGCGACAACGACCGGCTGATCTCGACGCTCAAGCATCTGCGCGATCTCGGCAATTCGGTGATCGTCGTCGAGCACGACGAGGACATGATCCGCATGGCCGACTACGTGGTCGACATGGGCCCGGGCGCCGGCGAGCACGGCGGCATGGTGATCGCCGAGGGCACGCCCAAAGAGATACAGAAGAACGCGGCGTCCCTGACGGGACAGTACATGTCGGGCGCGCGCACGATCGAATACCCGGACGAGCGCAAGGAACCCGACGAGCGGCACCTGCGCATCGTCGAGGCGCACGGCAACAATCTGCACAACGTGACGCTCGATCTGCCCGTGGGTCTTTTGACCTGCGTGACCGGCGTGTCCGGCTCGGGCAAGTCGACGCTGATCAACGACACGCTGTATCACGCGGTCGCGCATCATCTGTACGGCTCGGCCACGGAGCCGGCGCCGTACGAGTCGATCGAGGGCCTCGAGCACTTCGACAAGGTGATCAACGTCGACCAGTCGCCGATCGGCCGCACGCCGCGCTCGAATCCGGCAACCTACACGGGCCTTTTCACGCCGATCCGCGAGCTGTTCGCGGGCGTGCCGGCCGCCAAGGAGCGCGGCTACGATCCGGGCCGCTTTTCGTTCAACGTGAAGGGCGGGCGCTGCGAATCGTGCCAGGGCGACGGCGTGCTGAAAGTGGAAATGCACTTCCTGCCCGACGTGTACGTGCCGTGCGACGTATGCCACGGCAAGCGCTACAACCGCGAAACGCTCGATATCCAGTACAAGGGCAGCAACATCAGCGAAGTGCTCGACATGACGGTCGAGCACGCGTACGAGTTCTTCAAGGCCGTGCCGGTCGTCGCGCGCAAGCTGAAAACCCTACTGGACGTCGGTCTCGGCTATATTCGCCTTGGTCAGTCGGCCACCACGCTGTCGGGCGGCGAGGCACAGCGGGTGAAACTGTCGCTGGAACTGAGCAAGCGTGATACCGGTCGCACGCTATACATCCTTGACGAACCGACCACCGGCCTGCACTTTCACGATATCGCGCTGTTGCTGGAAGTCATACACCGGTTACGTGACCAGGGTAATACCGTCGTGATCATCGAACATAATCTCGATGTAATCAAAACCGCGGACTGGGTCATCGATCTTGGCCCCGAAGGCGGCGCCGGCGGCGGGCAGATCATCGCCCAAGGCACGCCCGAGCAGATCGCGAAGTCGAAGGCCAGTTTTACCGGAAAATATCTGGCGCCGCTGCTCAAGCGCGCCGCCAGTACAAAATAACGCTGCACTATCGAGGTTGGAGACGGGATAAGCCATGACCAAGCGTAATCAGGCGCGCGAAGAAGATCGGGTGCAGGACCTGCGCCCGCGCCCGGTCAGGCTGACCAGCGACATGAGTCTGCCGAAGCTGTCGGCGGTCGAGATCGGCAGCTACGTCGTGATGCTGTTCGGCATGTGGGCGGTCATCGAACTGAAGCTGCTCGGCGCGCTGCTCGCCGGGCTGCTGGTGTTTCAGCTCGTGCAAATGATCGCGCCGCGCATCGAGCGTCACATGTCGAGCAGGCGGGCGCGCTGGCTCGCGGTGGTGCTCCTGTCGACGGTGATCGTCGGAGCGCTGACGGGGCTCACGCTCGGCATCATCTCGCATTTCGAGAACGACGTGCCCAGCGTGCAGGCACTGCTCGATCAGGCTATGCAACTGATCGACCAGGCGCGCGGCAGGATTCCGCAATTCGTCGCGAACTATCTGCCGGTGGACACCGAGCAAATGAAGACGAAGGCGGCGGAACTGATGCACACGCACGCGAACATGCTGCAGCAAAGCGGCACGACCGCGGCACGCGCGTTCACGCACGTGCTGCTCGGCATGATCATCGGCGCGATCATCGCGGTCGGCGCGCAGAAGCATATCCAGCGGCTGCCGCTGTCCACCGCGTTCGTCACGCGCGTCACGCGTTTTGCCGACGCGTTTCGCCGCATCGTGTTCGCGCAGGTGAAGATTTCCGCGCTCAACGCGGTATTCACGGCGATCTTCCTGCTCGTGGTCCTGCCGACCTTCCACGACCGGCTGCCGCTGTCGAAGACGCTGGTGCTCGTCACGTTCATCGTGGGCCTGCTGCCGGTGATCGGCAATCTGATCTCGAACACGATCATTGTCGCCGTCGCGCTGTCGGTGAGTTTTCCGGCGGCGATCATGTCGCTCGTGTTCCTGATCCTGATTCACAAGCTCGAGTACTTCCTGAACGCGCGGATCGTCGGCGGCCAAATTGAGGCGCGCGCGTGGGAGTTGCTGATCGCGATGCTGGTGATGGAAGCGGCGTTCGGTATCGCCGGGGTCATCGCGGCGCCGATTTTTTATGCGTACATCAAGCGGGAGCTGATTTATTTGCGGTTGGTGTGAGCGGGATTAGCGAGCCTCAAAGTCAGCACTCACTAGCGCCCACCGGCATTAAACCCGGCGGTCCGCACCGGCGACGAAAGCGAAAGCGGCACTTCGGTGCCGCTTTTTTTTGCTTCTCGCGAGACGGCAATGACGCCAATTGCTGACAGAAAACTTGCAGCCGATGGCGCCACCCCCTAAGATGCGAACAATTCCTATTTACGCTCAGTCCGCATCGTGATGTTTCACCTGATCTCCCGTCCGCGTTTCCGCGCGGGTCCCTGCCACGCGCTGCCAGCTCGCGCATGAGACGCCAGCTTGTCCGCCTGCACCGCTGGTTCGGCGTCGCGACCGCACTGTTTCTGTTCGTCGCGGGACTGACTGGCGCGATCATCGCGTGGGACCACGAGCTCGATGCCGCGCTGAACCCGTCGTTCTACCAGGCTCGCACGACCGGGCCGACGCTGTCCGGCCTCGAACTGGCGAATCGCGTCGAAGCCGCCGATCCGCGTCTTCTGGTGACCTATCTGCCGCTCGCGGTCGAACCCGGCCACACGTTGCAGATGATGGTGCTGCCGCGCACCGACCCGGTGACGAAGCGGCCCTACCCGCTCGACTTCAACCAGATCGCCGTCGATCCCGTCACCGGCGAGATCCAGGGGCGCCGCGAATGGGGCGCCGTGTCGCTCGCGCGGCTCAACCTGATTCCGTTCATCTACAAGCTGCACTACACGCTGCAGCTGCCGTTCACCGGCGGTGTCGACATTGGCACGTGGCTGATGGGAATTGTCGGCATCATGTGGCTATTTGATAGCGTGATTGCGCTGTGCCTGTCGTTTCCGAGCCTGAAGGCGTGGCGCAAGTCGTTCGCGTTCCGCCTGAAACGCGGCGGCTATGCGTTGACGTTCGATCTGCACCGCTCCGGCGGCGTATGGATCTGGGGCCTGCTGGCAATCGTCGCGCTGACGTCGATTTCGATGAATCTGTCGTCACAGGTGGTGCAGCCGATCGTGTCACGACTGTCGACGCTGACGCCCGATCCGTTCAGCAACCCCGAAATCCTGCGCGCGCCGCAACCGGGCGATCAGGTGCTGAGCCGCGAGCGCATCGTCGAACTCGCCGAGCGGGCCGGCAAGGAAATGCATGTCGCCGCGCCGCCGGGCGGGCTCTACTACGCCGAGTTCGTGCATACGTATGGCGTCGGCTTCTACACGCCAGGCAACTACCACGGAGACGCCGGCCTCGGTAACCCGTGGATGTATTGGGACGCCGCCACCGGCAAGCGGCTCGCCACGCGGATTCCCGGCCAGGGCACGGCCGGCGACATCTTCCTGCAGGTGCAGTATCCGCTGCACTCGGGGCGCATTCTCGGACTCGGCGGGCGGATTCTGATCAGCGCGGTGGGGGTAGCGGTGGCCGTGCTGAGCGTCACGGGCCTGCTGATCTGGCTGAAGAAGCTGAGCGCGCGCCGCCGTTCCGCGCAAAACGCGAATCTCGGGAAAAGCACGGGCGGCGCGGCAGCGCGTTCGTAACGTAAGCCGGGAAAGGACCGCGCCGACCTCGACCGGCGCGGTGTTACCGGCGCAATTCCTAGCGGAACACCACCGTCTTGCTGCCGTTCAGCACGACGCGATGCTCGACGTGCCACTTCACCGCGCGCGCGAGCGTCACGCACTCGACGTCGCGGCCGATCGCCGTCAGTTGTTCCGGCGTCATGCTGTGGTCCACGCGCTCGACTTCCTGCTCGATGATCGGGCCTTCGTCGAGATCGGTCGTCACATAGTGAGCCGTCGCGCCGATCAGCTTCACGCCGCGGTCGAACGCCTGGTAGTACGGCTTCGCGCCCTTGAAGCTCGGCAGGAACGAGTGGTGGATGTTGATCGCGCGGCCGGCGAGCGACTCGCACAGGTTCGGCGACAGAATCTGCATGTAGCGCGCCAGCACCACGAGATCAGCCTGATGCTCGTTGATCACTTCGAGCACGCGCGCTTCCTGCGCGGTTTTCGCTTCGGGCGTGCCGCCGAGCAGCGGGAAGTGATGGAACGGGATGTCGTAGCTCGCGGCGAGCTGGTAGAACTCCTTGTGGTTCGAAATGATCGCCGGAATGTCGATGTTCAGCTGACCGGTGCGGTAGCGGAACAGCAGATCGTTCAGGCAGTGGCCGATCTTCGACACCATGATCACGACGCGCGGCTTCACGTTCGCGTCGTGCAATTCCCAGCTCATGCCGAACTGCTCGGCGAGCGCCACGAACGACGCGCGCAGCGCGTCGAGTCCAGGATCGCCGCCCACCTGCTGAAAATGCACGCGCATGAAGAACTCGCCGGTGCGGCTGTCGCCGAACTGCGCGGAGTCGAGAATATTGCTGCCCCGCTCGAACAGAAAGCCCGACACGGCGTGAACGATGCCGGGCCGGTCGGCGCACGACAGTTTGAGGATAAAGCTGTGATCGGTCGACATGACCTCGGTGACTCCCTTCTTCAATGCGTGGTTTGTTTCAGTGGGTACTGGCTGCGCGGGGCGAGCCTGACCGATGAGCGTCGGTTAGCCCAGCGCCGGCGGCGCGAACAGCGCGTCGATGCCCTCGCACGCGTCCTCGTCGATCCAGCGGCGGCGCAGCAGGCAATCGAGCGTCGCGAGGCTGGCGTCGACGGTCAGTGCGCCTTCCTCGATCCAGCGCGCGACTTCGTCGATGCGCGCGAGCCGGTGTTCGCCCACTTCGCCGTCCTGGTTGCGCGGCGCGAAGTCGGCGGGCAGCGCGAGGTCGTAGATGAAGATCTGCTCGGCCTGCGTGCCTTCCGGCAGCGATTGCAGCACGTGCGCGGTGCGGCCCGCGACCGCGCTCGCCGCGATCTCCGCTGGAATGCCCGCTTCTTCCCAGCACTCCTTGACGATCGTTTCGGCGATGCCGAAGCCCCAGCCGATCCCGCCCGCGACGACGTTATCGAGCATGCCGGGATCGGTGGCCTTCGTGTCGCTGCGGCGCGCGATCCACAATTGCGGCGCGCCGCGGGGCGCCCCACCTTCCGCATATTCTACGA
The DNA here is from genome assembly GCF_009362785.1 of Paraburkholderia atlantica. Classification (GTDB taxonomy): domain Bacteria; phylum Pseudomonadota; class Gammaproteobacteria; order Burkholderiales; family Burkholderiaceae; genus Paraburkholderia; species Paraburkholderia atlantica. The sequence goes on along the minus strand of NZ_WHNQ01000005.1, from coordinate 382,227 downwards.
CGCCGTTCAGATGCACCGCGTACGTCATCGTGCCGAAGAAACGCGACGCCGCGCGCTCGATATACGCGAGCGGCGGCGCGTCGAACGCATTGCGGATCGCGTAGGTTTCGTTGCGCCAGCCGGGGATGCGGCCGTCGGCGGCGAGCGCGCCAATCACGGAAGCGAGCGCCGCGCTGCGCAGATCGACGGTGTCGAAGGTGGCGGAGAGCGTCACGCCGTCGTTCGTGATTTCGAACACGTCTGGCCAGCGCGCGAGCAGCGGCATGTCGCGCTCGCGAATCCAGCCGACCTGTTCGGCGCCGATCAGAAACGGCCGATGCGCGTTCGCGTCGAAGCGGCGCGCGGCGGTGATGCAAGGCAAAGTCATCGAAAACTCCAAACTGTCCGCCGTCGTGGCGAACCGGGGCAAAGCGAAGCGGACGGGCTGTGTGAGGCGCGTCAATCGCGCAGCGCGACGCGAATGCCGATCGCGATGAACGTCGCGCCGGCCACGCGATCGAGCCACAGGCCCACACGCGGCCGCCGTCTGAGCCAGCCACCGATGATCCCGGCGCACACGCCGAACAGCGAAAACACCACGACGGTCTGCAGCATGAACAACGCGCCGAGCTCCAGCATCTGCACAGTCACGCTCTGCGCGCCGCCGGGCTGCACGAACTGCGGCAGAAACACGACGAAGAACAGCGTGACCTTCGGATTCATCAGATTGCCGAGCACGCTCTGGCGAAACACCGCCGAAAGCGGCTGCGGCGCACGCTCGTGCGCGGTCGCGAGCCCCTGGCTGCGCAGCGCCTTGATGCCGATCCACACCAGATACGCGGCGCCGGCGAGCTTGATCGCTTCGAACGCGAGCGGCGATGACCGCAGCAGCGCGGCGACGCCGAGCGCCGCGAGGGTCGTATGAAACGTGATGCCGGCGGCAAAGCCGAGCGCGGCGACGAGGCCGGCCGCGCGGCCCTGCGAAATGCCGCGCGCGAGCACCTGCAGATTGTCCGGGCCGGGCGCCACGGTGATCGCAATCGAGGTGGCGAGAAACAGCAGGAAGTTGGGCATCGTGGTGGCCTTCTGGTTGGGCGGCTGGTGAGCCCTGGTGGGAGCCATGTCGTTGAGCCCGGTTGCCCTTGCGCGGCCAACAGGGCTTGTGCGGCTCTAACTGCTAGTACGGCGAGAAACTAAACTCCGCGTCACGGCGCGCGCCGCGACGGCTTGCCGGCTCAGTGACCGCCGAAACTCGTCACGGTATAGAGCGCAAGGCCGCCCTCGCACAGCAGCTTCGAGCCGCCCAGGTCCGGCAGATCGACGATCGCCGCGCCTTCCACGACGACCGCGCCCAGCCGCTCGAGCAGCAGCTTGCCGGCCATCATCGTGCCGCCGGTCGCGATCAGGTCGTCGATGATCACGACGCGGTCGCCCGGTTCGCACGCATCCTCGTGAATCTCTACGGTCGCGGTGCCGTACTCCAGTTCATACGATTGCGAGATCCGCTTGTAGGGCAGCTTGCCCGCCTTGCGAATCGGGATGAAGCCGATGCTCAGCTCGTGCGCGACGATCGGCCCGATGATGAAGCCGCGCGCATCGAGCCCGGCAATGTAGTCGAGCTTCGCGTCGATATAGCGCTGCACGAACAGGTCGATCAGCACGCGCAGCGACTTCGGCTCGCGCAACAGCGGCGTGATGTCGCGGAACTGCACGCCCGGCTGCGGCCAGTCGGGCACCGTGCGAATGTGACTTCTGATGTAGTCGGCCGCATCGAGCGGCGCGCTCGCGAGCGCGTTGGACATGATGTCTCCGGATGGACCACGACAGGTCCGGTGAAAAGCTTGAATCAGGGTCGCCCGCCAGAACGGGCCAGGTTCATGGGTTCAGGCCGCCGCGGCGCGGCGATGCTTCGACAGCCGCTCCTCGGCTTGCGCCAGTTGCTCGGGCAGACCGCGCAGCACGACGATGTCGCTCGCGCGCAATTTCGTCGACGGGTCCGGTTCGACACCGCGGATGCCGTGCCGGCGGATCGCGGTCACTTCGACACCGAGTTCGTACAGGCCCACCTCGGCGAGCGTCCGGCCCACCGCGTCGGCGCTCTCGTCGACCGGCACCGATTGTAGCCGCACCTGCTCGTGGCCGTCGTCGTCGTCGATGTCGTCGGCGCCGTGGAAATAGCCGCGCAACAGCGAGTAGCGTTCGTCGCGCATCTCCTCGACGCGCCGCACCACGCGCCGCATCGGTACGCCCATCACGACCAGCGTATGCGACGCGAGCATCAGGCTGCCCTCGACGATCTCCGGGATCACCTCGGTCGCGCCGGCGGCGAGCAGCTTCTCCAGATCGGCGTCGTCGACGGTACGCACGATGACCGGCAGCGTCGGCTCCATCTCGTGAATGTTGTGCAGCACGCGCAGTGCCGACGGCGTGTTCGCGTACGTGATCGCGATCGCGGCCGCGCGATGCAGGCCCGCCGCCAGCAGCGACTCGCGCCGCCCCGCGTCGCCGAACACGACCGATTCACCGGCCGCCGCGGCCGCCGCGACACGGTCGGGATCGAGGTCGAGCGCCACATAAGAGAGTCCTTCATGCTCGAGCATCCGCGCGAGGTTCTGCCCGGCGCGGCCATAGCCGCAGATGATCACGTGGCCGCTCTGCTTCAGGCTTTGCGTCGCGATGCGCGTCATCTGCAACGACTGCATCATCCATTCGGTCGACGACAGCCGCAGCACGACGCGGTCCGCGTTCTGGATCATGAACGGCGCGGCGAGCATCGACAGCAGCATCGCGGCGAGAATCGTCTGCAACAGCGTCGCGTCGACCAGATGCCGGTCGAGGATCAGGTTCAGCAGCACGAAGCCGAACTCGCCCGCCTGCGCGAGACCGATACCGGTGCGCATCGCGACGCCCGGCGTCGCGCCGAAAAGCCGCGCGAGGCCGGTAATCATGACCATCTTCAGCAGCACCGGGCCGATGAAAAACGCCAGCACGACGAGCGGATGCTCCCAGATCACGCGCGGATTGAGCAGCATGCCGGTGGTCACGAAGAAGAGCCCGAGCAGCACGTCGCGAAACGGCTTGATGTCCTCTTCCACCTGATGCCGGTACGGTGTCTCGGCGATCAGCATGCCGGCGATGAACGCGCCGAGCGCGAGCGACAGCCCGAATTTATCGGTGATAAACGCGGCGCCGAGCGTCACCAGCAGCAGATTGAGGATGAACAGCTCCTGCGAGCGGCGCCGCGCGACCACGTTGAACCAGCGCGTCATGAAGCGCTGGCCGACGATCAGCAGCAGCGCGAGGGCCACGACGATCTTGATCGCCGCGATGCCGAGCGCGCTGGCCAGATTCTCCGAGCGGCCGCCGAGCGCCGAAATGATGATCAGCAACGGCACCACCGCCAGATCCTGGAACAGCAGCACGCCGAAGATGTTGCGGCCGTGCTCGGTTTCGATCTCGAGCCGCTCCGCGAGCATCTTGCTGACGATCGCCGTCGACGACATCGCCAGCGCGCCGCCCAGCGCGACGCACGCCTGCCACGTGATATGCACCCAGCGCTCCAGCACGAAGCCGAGCGACACCGCCACCGCGACCGTGCCGATCACCTGCAGCAAGCCGAGTCCGAACACGAGCCGGCGCATCGTGCGCAACTTGGCCAGCGAAAACTCCAGCCCGATCGAGAACATCAGGAACACGACGCCGAATTCCGCGAGGTTTTGCGCCCCCGCAGAATCGGGAATCAGCCCGAACGCATGCGGCCCGACGACGATGCCGACCGTCAGATAGCCGAGCATCGGCGGCAGATTCAGGAAGCGAAAGATCACCACGCCCGCCACCGATGCCAGCAGCAGAAACAGCGTCATTTCGAGCGGGGAAATCATCGGCAAAAACGCATGGGTGAAGCGTCCTCGTTCGTCAGCGGAACCGCGCACGAGAACCCCGTGCGACATGATGGATGGGGCCGGCAAAAAGCTGCTAAAGAACGGCAAAGCAGCTGCAAATGAGACTATCGACAGGCCGACGAAGACAGCAGCCCGGCACAGCAGGCCCGGCGCGGCGAACAGGCGCCTTTGCTATACTCCGCGCATGATAGCGAAAATCAATGGCGACAGGGCACTCACGCTTGCTCGCGACGTACTCGACATCGAAGCGGACGCCGTGCGCGCGCTTCGCGACCAGCTCGACGGCAGTTTTGTCGGCGCGGTCGATTTCATCCTGGGTTGCCGTGGACGCGTGGTCGTCTCCGGCATCGGCAAATCAGGCCACATAGCCCGCAAGCTTGCGGCCACGCTGGCAAGCACCGGCACTCCCGCGTTCTTCGTGCATCCGGCGGAAGCGAGCCATGGCGACCTCGGCATGGTCACCGCCGACGACGTCTTCCTCGCGCTGTCCAATTCGGGCGAAACCGAAGAATTGATGGCGATCCTGCCGCTCATCAAGCGGATCGGCGCGAAGCTGATCGCGATGACGGGCCGGCCTAGCTCCAGCCTCGCGCAACTCGCGGACGTGCATCTGAATTCCGGCGTCGCCAAGGAAGCCTGCCCGATGAATCTCGCGCCCACCGCCAGCACGACGGCCGCGCTCGCGCTCGGCGACGCGCTCGCGGTCGCGGTGCTCGACGCTCGCGGCTTCGGCCGTGACGACTTCGCGCGCTCGCATCCGGGCGGCGCGCTCGGCCGACGCCTGCTCACCTACGTGCGCGACGTGATGCGCACCGGCGACCAGTTGCCGCAGGTCACACCCGAGGCGACCGTCAGCGATGCCCTCTTCCAGCTGACCGCAAAACGCATGGGCATGACCTCGGTCGTCGACCACGAAGGCCGTGTGACGGGCATCTTCACGGATGGCGACCTGCGCCGAGTGCTCGAACGCGACGGCGATTTTCGCCAGTTGCCGATCGGTTCGGTGATGACCGCGGGCCCGCGCACGATCGGGCCAGATCAACTCGCGGTCGAAGCCGTGGAACTGATGGAGCGCTATCGTATCAATCAGATGCTGGTCGTCGACGAATCGGGCAAGCTAATCGGCGCGCTCAACATGCACGACCTGTTTTCGAAGAAGGTGATCTGATGGCCGTTGCTCCCCCTACCGCTACCGAACGCGCAAGCCGCGTGAAGCTGATGATTTTCGACGTCGACGGCGTACTGACCGACGGCGGACTGCTGTTCACGGCGGAAGGCGACACGATGAAAGGCTTCAACTCGATGGACGGCCACGGCATGAAGCTGCTGCGCCAGGCCGGCATCGACACGGCCATCATCACCGGGCGCCAGTCCGGCATCGTGGCGGCGCGGGTGAAAGAATTGAACATCACGCACGTCTATCAGGGCGTGCAGGACAAGCCTGCGGCGTTCGCCGACCTGCTGCAGAAAACCGGCCTCGCCGCCGAGGACTGCGGCTACATGGGCGACGACTGGGTCGATCTCGCGGTGATGCTGCGGGTCGGCTTCGCGGCCGCGCCGGCCAATTCGCATCCCGAAGTGATCGCGCGCGCGCATTGGGTCAGCGAGGCGCGCGGCGGCCACGGCGCGGCACGCGAAGTTGTCGACACGCTGCTGCGCGCGCAGCACAAATATGAAGCACTGCTTGCGGCGGCGTGCAGCGGCGAGCAACGGGGCCTCGTGGGATGAACCAGTTTCGCCTGACTTCGCTGATCCCGCTCATCGCGATGGCGGCGCTCGCCGGCATCACGTGGTGGCTGCTGCAAGCCACGTTGCCGCGCAAGACCGACAACGAGGTGCGCCCGAAAGAGCACACGCCGGATTACTTCGCGGACAACTTCTCGGTGTCCGAGCTCGATCAGTCGGGCGCGACGCAGTACCGGCTGACCGCGCAGTCGCTGATCCATTACGAGGACGACGAAATGAGCGACCTCGTCAAGCCGGCCATGCGCGCGTTCCAACCCGGCAAGCCGATCGTCACCGCGACCGGCGATACCGGCACGGTCAACGCGGATGCGTCGATCGTCAACCTGTACCAGAACGCCCGCATCCTGCGCGCGCCCGGCGGAGGCGATCCGCAGATGCAGGCTGATTCCGAACATTTCAGGGTCCTCGTCAACGACGATGTGATCGAGACTGAAAAGCCAGTTAAACTTCAGCGCGGCATGTCGGTGATGACTGCCAGCGGCATGAAATACAACAATGTCACCCGGTTTATGCAGCTGTTCGGCAATGTAAGAGGCGCAATCGCCGCGTCCGATTCCGGCCACTAAGCCAACGCATACCGGGTAATCCATTCCAGGCATGACTGCATGAACGAATCGCACCCCCGTTTTGATACCGGCCGTTCGCGCGCGCTGTCCGCGTGCCGCGCCGCACTCGCTGCGCTCGTCGTCGCGCTGCCGCTCGTCGGCTTCGCGCCGCTCGCGCACGCGGACCGCGCCGACAAGGACAAGCCGCTGAACATCGAAGCTGACAACATGACTTACGACGACCTGCGGCAGGTCAGCATCTTTACCGGCCACGTAGTGGCGACCAAAGGGACGATCCTGATCAAGGCCGATCGCGTCGAAGTGTCGCAAGACCCGCAAGGCTACCAGTTCGCGACCGGCACCTCGAGCGGCAACAATCTGTCGTATTTCCGCCAGAAGCGCGAAGGGCTCGACGAATACATCGAGGGTACGGCCATCCGTATCGACTACGACGGCAAGCAGGATCTGACCACACTGACCACCAACGCGACGGTGCGCCGCCTGCAGAGCATGACGACGCTGCTCGACCAGGTGCACGGCAGCGTGATCACCTACGACGGCCAGAACGACTTCTACACGGCCAAGGCGGGCAAGGACGTCGCAGGTCCGGGCAACCCAACCGGCCGCGTGCGCGCAATGCTGGCGCCGCGCAACGCCGGCGCCGCGCCGCTGACCGGCGCATCGGCCACGCTCACGCCGTCCAACTCCATTCAGGGAGCGCCGAACCAGTGAGCACCGTAAGCAGCACCATCACGCCGCTCCCCCATCGCAAGCCGGCCGGCACCAGCAGTTCGCTGGTCGTGCGTAATCTGAAGAAGCGCTATGGCTCGCGCACGGTCGTCAAGGACGTGTCGCTCGACGTGAAGAGCGGCGAAGTGGTCGGCCTGCTCGGCCCGAACGGCGCCGGCAAGACCACGTCTTTCTACATGATCGTCGGCCTCGTGCCGCTCGACGCCGGCGAAATCGATCTGGACGGCAAGTCGATCAGCCTGCTGCCCATTCACAAGCGCGCGTCGCTCGGCCTGTCGTATCTGCCGCAGGAAGCGTCGGTATTCCGCAAGTTGACCGTCGAGCAGAATATTCGCGCGGTGCTGGAATTGCAGCACGACGAAAACGGCAAGCGCCTCGGCAAAGACGTGATCACGTCACGCACCGAAGCGCTGCTCGACGAGCTTCAGATCGCGCATCTGCGTGAAAATCCGGCGCTGTCGCTGTCTGGCGGCGAGCGTCGTCGGGTTGAAATTGCGCGCGCGCTGGCAACCAATCCGAGCTTCATTCTGCTCGACGAACCGTTCGCCGGCGTCGACCCGATCGCGGTGCTGGAAATCCAGAAAATCGTCAAGTTCTTGAAGCAGCGCAATATCGGCGTCCTGATTACCGACCACAACGTGCGCGAAACGCTCGGCATCTGCGATCACGCGTACATCATCAGCGACGGCAGCGTGCTAGCCGCCGGCGCGCCTAGCGACATCATCGAAAACGAAAGCGTGCGGCGCGTCTATCTGGGCGAGCACTTCCGCATGTAAGCACTCACGGCGTCCCCGGCCATGCGAGCGCGCGCGGCCGGCCGCGGCGCCAAAATTTGCGGCACCCGCACATTCGTTGTCAGGCGGCGCTGGCTGGCGCCGCGCGGCGCGCCAATTCGGCGTACCCAAAAATTGCGTGTGCCGCAAGGTATCGCGGTCGTGGCAAACTCTCTACAATGAATCTCAACTTGCCATGAAAGCCAGCCTCCAACTCCGCCTATCGCAGCATCTTGCGCTGACGCCGCAACTGCAACAGTCCATCCGGCTGCTTCAGTTGTCGACGCTCGAATTGCAGCAGGAAGTCGCCATGGCGATCTCGCAGAATCCACTCCTCGAAAACGAAGACGAGTGGATCGCGAGCCCATTGCGGGTTGCGGCCGACGGTTCCGTGATCGCCCAGACGCCGGGCTCCTCGGCGCCGGCCGATCCGATGGCCGGCAACGGTTCGACGTCGTCCGAAGGCAACGGCGAGCGCGCCGAGAGCGGCGAACCGCAGGGTGTCGATGAATACAACGGCCTTTCGGGCGACGGCGGCGGCGACACGTCGCAGTGGAACCTCGACGACTACGGCCGCTCCGGCAACGCGTCGGACGACGACGACCTGCCCCCGCTGCAAATCCACGAATCGAGCACGTCTCTTCGCGACCACCTGATGGCGCAACTACGCGTCACCCAGGCGAGCCCGCGCGACCGCGCGCTCATCACATTCCTGATCGAATCTCTGGACGACGACGGCTATCTCGCCGCCACGCTCGAAGAAGTGCTGGCCGACCTGCCCGAAGAACTCGAAGTCGATGTCGACGAACTGAACGCCGCGCTTGCGCTGCTGCATAGCTTCGACCCGCCCGGTGTCGGCGCGCGCTCCGCGTCCGAATGTCTGAAGCTGCAGTTGCTGCGGCTCGAGCCGTCGCCCACGCGCACGCTTGCGCTAGACATTGTCGGCCATTACCTGGAGTTGCTCGCCGCGCGCGATTTCACGCGGCTGCGCAAGCACCTGAAAGCCAGCGACGACGATCTGCGCGACGCGCATGTGCTGATCCGCTCGCTCGAACCATTTCCGGGTGCCGCCTACGGCAAGGCCGAAGCGGACTACGTTGTGCCCGACATCATGGTGCGCAAAACGGCACAGGGCTGGCAGGCGGAGCTGAATCCCGAGGTAGTTCCGAAGCTGCGGATTAACCATCTGTACGCGAATATTCTGCGCAACAACCGCGGCGATCCGGGCAGTGGTTCGTTGCGGCAGCAACTGCAGGAAGCTCGGTGGCTGATCAAAAATATCCAACAGCGTTTCGAGACGATCCTGCGAGTTGCGCAGGCAATTGTCGAGCGTCAAAAGAGCTTTTTTGTGCACGGCGAAATCGCCATGCGCCCCTTGGTTTTGCGGGAAATAGCTGATACGCTGGGCTTACACGAGTCGACTGTCTCGCGTGTGACAACCGGTAAATACATGCTGACCCCTTTCGGGACGCTGGAATTCAAGTACTTTTTCGGCTCACACGTTTCGACGGACACCGGCGGCGCGGCCTCCTCCACGGCCATTCGCGCGCTGATCAAACAACTGATAGGAGCGGAAAACCCGAAATCGCCACTTTCAGACAGTCGCATAGCCGAACTGCTGGCGGAACAGGGCTTCGTGGTCGCACGACGTACCGTTGCGAAATACCGTGAGGCGCTCAAAATCCCGGCAGTCAACCTGCGCAAGTCTCTGTAGCCCGCCGCGTTTTGCAGCGGGCATTTACCGGCCGCTCCGCACCTGGCGGACAGGCCGGCCGCTGCGACCTGCCAGATGTCCGTCACCGGGGGGCGACACAGGCAAGCCGTCAGATCGACCGGACCTTTGTCATTGTGCGGACCAAGCGGCCATTAGCTTGGAGAAGCACTATGAATCTCAAGATCAGTGGACACCACCTCGAAGTAACGCCTGCGTTGCGCGAATACGTGATCACCAAACTGGACAGGGTGCTAAGACATTTCGATCAGGTCATCGACGGCAGTGTGGTCCTCTCGGTCGACAACCATAAGGAAAAGGAGAAGCGTCAAAAGGTGGAAATCAACCTCCACCTGAAGGGCAAGGATATTTTCGTCGAGAGTTGTGACAGTGATTTGTACGCTGCGATCGATCTAATGATCGACAAGCTCGACAGACAGGTGATACGCCACAAGGACCGCCTGCAAGGCCATCAGCACGAAGCGATCAAGTATCAGCCGGCGCCGCAACTAGACGTGCCGCCGCAATAGGAGAAATTAGAGGAAATTCCTGATTTCTCTGAAACCCGTCAAGCCGCCCGCAACCGGGCGGTTTTTCGTTTCAGCGCCCGGCTTGCGTTCGACGCCGGCGCGCCCTCGCCGAGGCCAGGCTCGACCATTCCCGCAGACGCTTGCGCAGCGCGACATGTTCCGCGCCGCAAGCGGTGAAAAACCTGATATGCATAGATGGCGCGCCGCACCATCGGCTGTCACCCTGTTCTATAATGTTCCGGTTACCATCGGGGTCAAGCCAGTTCTGATGAAGTACGGCCGGTCGGAATCTCACGCTTTCGCGATCGACTCTCACTGTCCGTCTTCGCCAGCATCGAACGAATGGAACGTCACTCAACCGCCCCGTTGGGGAGAACTCAGGCCACGTTTTCGCCTGTCAACATGAATCGTTTAGCCAAATTTCTTCCCCTCGAGAACGTCGTCATCGGACTATCGGTCACCAGCAAGAAACGCGTGTTCGAGCAAGCGGGCCTGATCTTCGAGAACCAGAACGGCATCGCCCGAAGTACCGTCACAGACAATCTTTTTGCGCGAGAACGACTCGGCTCGACCGGGCTCGGCGAAGGCGTCGCGATTCCGCATGGGCGGATCAAGGGCCTCAAGCAACCGCTCGCCGCATTCGTCAGACTCGCGGAACCCATCCCGTTCGAAGCGCCGGACGGCCAGCCGGTCTCGCTGCTGATCTTCCTGCTCGTCCCCGAACAGGCCACTCAACAGCACCTCGAAATTCTTTCCGAAATCGCGCAATTGCTGTCCGATCGCGACGCCCGCGAGCGGCTGCACACTGAAGAAGATCGCGAATCGTTGCATCGCCTGCTCACTCAGTGGCAACCTTGATGCAACGGCGGCGGTAGTTCATACGCGCGCACACACGCAGGTAAGGCCCGGCAAGCGGCTAACACTGGAGTCACTGACTCATGGATACGTCCAGCATCAACGCCCAGAGCATTTTCGACGACAACGCCGCCATGCTGAAGCTCAGCTGGCTCACGGGGCATGAGGGCTGGGAGCGCGGCTTTTCTTCGGAATCGGTCGCCAATGCCACGTCGAGCGCCGACCTCGTCGGCCACCTGAACTTGATCCACCCTAACCGGATCCAGGTGCTCGGCGATGCAGAAATCGACTACTACAAACGTCAGACCGATGAAGACCGCTCGCGCCATATGGCCGAGTTGATCGCGCTGGAGCCACCGTTTCTCGTCGTCGCGGGCGGTGTCGCGGCGCCGCCCGAGCTTGTGCTGCGCTGCACGCGTTCGTCGACGCCGCTGTTCACGACGCCGACCTCGGCGGCCGCGGTGATCGATAGTCTGCGTCTCTATATGTCGCGCATTCTCGCGCCGCGCGCGACGCTGCACGGCGTGTTTCTCGACATCCTCGGCATGGGCGTGCTGCTGACCGGCGACTCGGGTCTCGGCAAGAGCGAGCTCGGTCTCGAACTGATCAGCCGCGGCCATGGTCTCGTCGCCGACGACGCGGTCGACTTCGTGCGCCTCGGCCCGGACTTCGTCGAAGGACGCTGTCCGCCGCTGCTGCAGAACCTGCTCGAAGTGCGCGGCCTCGGTCTGCTCGACATCAAGACGATCTTCGGCGAAACGGCCGTGCGCCGCAAAATGAAACTGAAGCTAATCGTGCAACTGGTGCGCCGCCCTGACGGCGAATTCCAGCGACTGCCGCTGGAAAGCCAGACCGTCGACGTGCTCGGCCTGCCGATCAGCAAGGTGACGATCCAGGTGGCCGCGGGCCGCAACCTGGCGGTGCTGGTCGAAGCGGCCGTCCGCAATACGATCCTGCAGTTGCGCGGGATCGACACGCTGCGCGATTTCATGGATCGGCAGCGTCTTGCCATGCAGGATCCCGATAGCCAGTTTCCCGGCAAGCTGATCTGAAGCCGGCCACAGCGCCATGAAGCGCCCGCAGAAGGCAGGACGCGGGCACGCGCATGGAGGCCAGATGCTATGATGAAATCTACGCTTTCGACGACTCCATGCGCATAATCCTGATCACCGGTATCTCCGGCTCCGGCAAATCGGTTGCCCTGAACGCGCTCGAAGACGCGGGTTATTACTGCGTCGACAATCTGCCGCCGCGTTTTCTGCAGCAACTCGCCACCTACCTCGCCGCGGACGGCCAGGACCGTCTCGCGGTCGCGATCGACGCGCGCTCCGGTTCATCGCTCGACGAAATGCCCGCGATGATTCGCGACCTCAAGCGCTCGCACGACGTGCGCGTGCTGTTCCTGAGCGCGAGCACGCAGTCGCTGATTCAACGCTTTTCCGAAACACGTCGCCGCCATCCGTTGTCCGGCTCGCCCGCGCACGACGCGGACGTTGGCCTGCTCACGTCGCTCGCCGAAGCGATCGAACGCGAGCGCGACCTGGTCGCGGGACTTGCCGAATTCGGCCATCAGATCGACACGAGCAATCTGCGCGCGAACGTACTGCGCGCTTGGGTCAAGCGCTTCATCGAGCAAGAGGACGCGGGGCTCGTGCTGATGTTCGAGTCGTTCGGCTTCAAGCGCGGCGTACCGCTCGACGCGGATTTCGTATTCGACGTACGCACGCTGCCGAACCCATATTACGATCATGAATTGAGGCCGCTCACCGGCCTCGACAAACCGGTGATGGATTTTCTCGATGCACAGCCGGTCGTCCACGAGATGATCGACGACATCGAAAAGTATCTGTCCAAGTGGCTGCCGCATTTCCGCGACGACAATCGCAGCTATCTGACCGTGGCAATCGGTTGCACGGGCGGCCAGCACCGCTCGGTATTCATCGCGGAGACGCTTGCCGCGCGTCTCGCAACGTCGGCGAATGTGATTGTGCGGCATCGCGATGCGCCGGTCGACGTCGGCGAATCATCGAAGCTGGTGGCTTAACCGGCCGCATCGCGCGGCCTTAACCCGAAGCGTTGCGCCATGTCCTCTACGCCTACTGTGTACGCCGATTTGCCGCTGTTTCCGCTGCATACGGTGCTATTTCCCGATGGCTTGCTGCCGCTAAAGATATTCGAAGCGCGCTACCTCGACATGGCGCGTGACTGCCTGCGCGAAAAAACCCCGTTCGGCGTGTGCATGCTGAAAAGCGGCGCCGAAGTCGCACGCGAGGAAGAACCTTCGGTGCCCGAAACGATCGGCTGTCTCGCCGAAATCGACGAGTGCGACGTCGAGGCATTCGGCATGTTGCTGATTCGCGCACGCGGCACGAAGCGCTTTCGTCTGTTGTCGCATCGCGTCGAAGCAAGCGGCCTGCTGGTCGGCATGGCCGAACCGCTCGCTGATGACCTCCCGCTAGAAGGCAATGAGCTGTTGGCTAAATTCGGCGCGTGCGCGGAAGTGCTCGAGCGGATCATCGCGACGATCCGCGAACGCGATCCGGACAGCCTGCCGTTCGCGGAGCCGTTCCGGCTCGACGATCCGTCGTGGGTGTCCAACCGTCTCGCCGAGGTGCTGCCAATTGCGTTGCGTGCGCGGCAAAAGCTGATGGAACTGACCGACGCCGGCGCGCGCATCGACATCGTGCATCACTACATGCAGCAGCATCAGTTGCTGTGAAATCCTGAAGTCGTCCTTCCGCTAGATCAACGAACCATGCAGGCTGGCGAGCAGCTTACGCACCGGCGCCGGCACGCCGAACGAATCCAGATCGCTGAGCGCAACCCAGGCGGTGTCCGCATCGTTGAGCGCGGCCAGAGCGCCGACTCCGCGATCGAGCTCGGCAAGCCGCGGTTCGATATCGAGCTTGAAATGCGTGAACACATGCGAGAACGACGCCAGCGTTGACACCTCGCCGTCGCTGCCGAACGCGCGCGCCCGCTCGGCGAGCGTCGCTTCGTCGGCCGCCTCGGGCAGACTCCACAGACCGCCCCAGATGCCCGACGGCGGACGCCGCTCGAGCATCACCGAGTTGCCGTCGCGCAGCACCAGCATCCACGTGCGGCGCGTCGGCACCGCTTTCTTCGGGCGAGCGGTCGGCAATTCGCGCTGACGTCCGGTGACGTTGGCGACGCAGTCGGGCGCGAACGGACAGCGAGTGCAATCGGGTTTGCCGCGCACGCACAACGTCGCGCCGAGATCCATCAAGCCCTGCGTGTAGGCGCTGACCTCCGCGTTCGACGCATTCGACGGCAATAGTGATTCCGCGAGCGTCCACATCGCGTTCTCGACCTTCTTCTCCCCCGGAAAACCTTCTACGCCGAACACGCGCGCGAGCACGCGCTTGACGTTGCCATCGAGAATCGTCGCGCGCGCGCCGAACGCGAACGACGCGATCGCCGCGGCCGTCGAGCGGCCAATGCCGGGCAGTTCGGCGAGTTCATCGACTGAGGCCGGAAACGCGCCGCCATGCCGCTCGACGACGACCTGGGCGCAGCGATGCAGATTGCGCGCGCGCGTGTAGTAGCCGAGGCCGGCCCACAGCGCCATCACGTCATCGGACGGCGCCGCGGCGAGCGCGGCGACATCCGGGAATCGCCCGAGAAATTTTGCGTAGTAGGGAATTACCGTCGAGACCTGGGTCTGCTGCAGCATGATTTCGGACAGCCAGATCCGATACGGGTCACGCGTGTTCTGCCACGGCAGATCGTGGCGGCCATGCTGGCGCTGCCACGCGATCAGGCGCGCGGAAAAATCGGGCATCGGCGTGAATGCGCGCGTGGCGTCGGACGCGCTGGAGCGCGCGGCGGTCGTTGGAGTGAGGCGGGAAGGCATCGAGAATCTAGCGCTGGCAAGTGGGACAGAAGTACGTGGAGCGTTGTCCCTGCACGATCTGTTTGATTGGCGTTCCACACACGCGGCATGGTAGGCCCGCGCGATCATAGACGAAGTAGTCGAGCTGGAAGTAGCCGCTTTCGCCGTTGCTGCCGACGAAATCGCGCAGCGTGCTGCCGCCTTTGTCGATCGCGGCGGCGAGCGTCACACGCACGGCATCGGCGAGCAGCTCATAACGCACGAGCGACACCCGCCCCGCCGCGGTGGTCGGCCGGATGCCCGCGCGAAAGAGACTCTCCGACGCGTAGATATTGCCCACGCCGACCACGATGTCGCCCGCCAGCAAAGCCTGCTTCACCGACACCTTGCGCCCGCGCGTCAACCGATGCATCAGCGCGCCCGAAAACGCCGGCGAGAAAGGCTCGACGCCAAGGCTCGCGAGCAGCGGATGTTCGAGGATGTCGCCTTCTTCACGGGGATGCCACAGCACCGCGCCGAAGCGGCGCGGATCACGATAGCGCAAGATGAAGTCGTCGAAGATCCAATCGACATGATCGTGCTTCGCCGCGGCCGGCGGATGCGGCACATGACGCAGAACGCGCAACGTGCCCGTCATGCCCAGGTGCACGATGAACCACCCTGCGTCGATTTCGAACAGCAGATACTTGCCGCGTCGCTCGACTTTGCGCACCACATGGCCACGCAAGGTTTTCGCAAGGTCGGCCGGAATTGGCCAGCGCAACGTAGCCGTCCGCACGTCGACGCGCTCAACCTTGCGCCCGGACACATACGGTTCGATCCCTCGTCGGGTAACCTCGACTTCTGGCAACTCTGGCATGGCTGATTGGTCTGCTACTTGCGTGAGTGGTTGTGCGCGTATTGTAGCGAGCGCGTTACAATCGACTGAAACATTGAACGGATTTCCATGAACGTGTCCTTCGTGAAGCTGCTTTCAAAGCGCCGCGCGCGCGTGTCCAACGTGCCGCTCGCCGTGTCCGCTCGCCGGATGCTTGGCGCAGCTGCGCTCGCATTGTGGGCGCTGGCCGCCGTGCCCGCGCATGCGCAGGACACGTCGCCAGATTCCGACGACACGTCGGTCACGATGCCGGACCCGCTGGGTCCGTCAAGCCCTGAAGACGAAAAGGCGCTGCCCGGAGTGCCGCTGTCGAGCCAGATCGTCTTCCAGGTGCTGGCCGCCGAGATCGCGTTGCAGCGCGATCAGCCGGCCCCGGCTTATCAGACCTACCTCGCGCTCGCGCGCGACACGCACGACCCGCGCATGGCGCAACGCGCCACCGAAATTGCGCTGGCCGCGCAGAGCCCGTCAGACGCGCTCGCCGCCGCGCAACTGTGGCAACAGTACGCACCCGGTTCGGAACGCGCCGCACAGCTCGACGCGTCGCTGCTCGTGCTGTCCGGCAAGCCCGACGATGCTGCGCCGATCCTGTCGCAGGAACTCGCGAAGGTACCGGAGGAAAATCGCGGCAGCGCGATCCTCGCGCTGCAATTGCTGTTGTCGCGCGGCCCGAACCGCGTCGGTGGACTGCACGTGTTGCAGGAGCTGCTGAAGAACGACATGAACCGGCCGGAAGCACAACTGGCCGTCGCACGCCAGCAGTTGCTGGCCGACGACGCGCCGGGTGCGCGCAAGTCGCTCGAGCAGGCGCTCACGATCAAGCCCGACTATCTGCCCGCGGCGTTGGTTCTGTCGCAAATGGGCCCGGAGGAGCGCAAGGAGGGCATCGCGTCGCTCGAAAAGTATGTGCAGCAGAATCCGAAATCGCATGACGCGCGGCTCGCGCTCGCGCAGATGTATCTCGCGAGCGACCGTCTAGACGACGCGCAGAAGCAGTTCGAGATCATGCGCAAGGCAAACGCCAACGACTTGACGCCGTTGATGGCGCTCGCGCTGATCAAGATCCAGCAGAAGAATCTCCCCGAAGCGCAGACCTATCTGATTCAATACGCGCAGCAGGCCGAGAAGACGCCGGGCGCCGATGCGGGCCAGGCCTACATCTATCTCGCGCAGCTAGCGCTCGAACAGAAGAATGAGGCGGCCGCGGGTGACTGGCTGAACAAGATCTCGCCGGCGAGTCAGCAATACCTGGCCGCGCAGATCACGCGCGCGCAACTGCTCGCCAAGCAGGGCAAGACCGACGAGGCGCGCCAGCTGCTCGCCAACTTGCAGACCGCCGATCCGCGTGACGTGGCGCTGATCGCGCGCACCGATGCAGCGATCCTGTTCGACGCGAAGCGCTACCCGGAGGCCGAAGCGCGTCTGCAGCAAGCCACGGCGAACTTTCCCGACGACCCCGACCTCACCTACGACTATGCGATGGCCGCCGAGAAAACCGGCCATTACGACGTCATGGAAGCGCAGTTGCGCAAGCTGATCCAGACGCAGCCGGACAATCCGCAGGCGTATAACGCGCTCGGCTATTCGCTCGCCGATCGCAACCAGCGCCTGCCGGAGGCGGACAAGCTGGTCGAGAAGGCCTCGGCCCTTGCACCGAACGATGCGTTCATCATGGACAGCGTCGGCTGGGTCAAGTACCGGATGGGTAACACGGCCGATGCGATCAAGCTGCTGCGCAAGGCATACAGCCTCCAGCCGAACGCCGAGATCGGCGCGCACCTCGGCGAAGTGCTGTGGAAGTCCGGCGAGCAGGAACAGGCGCGCGCCGCGTTCCGCGAGGCGCGCAAGCTCGAACCCAACAACGAGACTCTCGTCAAAACGTTGCAACGTCTTCAGGTAAACGATCTTTGATGCGTCTTTCCCGTTTGATTTCTTTTTCCATGGCGCCGCGCGGCATCGCGCTTGGTTGCGCGGCGGCAGCAGTTGTCGCGTTGGCGGGCTGCGCGTCGGTAAAGCCGCAGGGGCCGTCCACGTCGAATGCCGCGACCGAAGTCACCGCGCAGACGAGTCGCTCGTATCAGGGCCGCTTCGCGGTTCAGTACAACGACCAGAACGGCCAGCAGCGCAACGCCTACGGCAATTTCTCGTGGCAGGAAACCGGCGACACCGTCACGCTGCAATTGCGCAACCCGCTCGGCCAGACGCTGGCCATCGTGACCTCGTCGCCGGCTTCGGCGACGCTCGAGTTGCCGAACCGCCAGCCGCTCACCGCCGACAACGTGTCGACGCTGATGCAGAACGCGCTCGGCTTCACGCTGCCGGTCGAAGGGTTGCGCTACTGGTTGCAGCCGTCGCCGGCGCCGACCTCCCGCGCGCAGACCGAGAAGGATCCCGAGCAACCGTCACGCCTGAAGCAGATCACCCAGGACGGCTGGACGATCGACTATGTCGCCTATGCCGACGCGCCAGCCACCGGCGTGAAGCGCGTCAATCTGAGCCGCTCGGAGCCGCCGCTCGACATCAAGCTCGTGCTGGATCAGTGAGTCGTTGTTGCTGGGGCGTTTGTCCCGGCATCCGCTCACGTAACCTTGCTACCCGTTTAGCGCCACCATGGCGCATGTAGCCTTCACTCATGATCGAAACGACCGACTCGCTGCGCGACTGTCTCGCGCCAGCGAAACTCAATCTCTTCCTGCACATCACCGGCCGTCGGCTGGATGGTTATCACACATTGCAAACGGTCTTCCAGTTGCTCGACTGGGGCGACACGCTGCACTTCACGCGACGCGACGACGGTCTCATCACGCGCCGCACCGAAATCGCCGCCGTTCCACCCGAGCATGACCTGACCGTACGTGCCGCGACGTTGCTGAAGTCGCATACGGGCTCTCGCGAAGGCGTCGATATCGAAATCGACAAGCGCCTGCCGATGGGCGCTGGCCTTGGCGGCGGCAGTTCCGACGCGGCGACGACGCTGCTCGCGCTCAATCGCCTGTGGAAGCTCGATCTGCCACGTCAGGAGTTGCAGGAACTTGCGTTGAAGCTCGGCGCGGACGTGCCTTTCTTTGTATTTGGAAAAAATGCGTTCGCAGAGGGTGTCGGAGAATCATTAGACGTTGTACAATTGCCGCCGCGTCACTTTCTGGTAGTGACACCGAGGGTGCAGGTTCCAACTGCAGCGATTTTTTCCGAAAAAGCGTTGACAAGAGATACAAAGCCTCTCATAATTACGGACTTTCCTGCAGAACACAGCTGCAACACTGAGTGGCCAGAAAGCTTCGGCCGGAATGACATGCAGCAGGTTGTGGTAGGAAAGTACGCGGAAGTAGCGCAAGTGTTGCGGTGGTTTGAGAACGTCGCACCAGCGCGGATGTCCGGATCGGGTGCCAGTGTTTTTGCAGCGTTCCGTAGCAAAGCTGAAGCAGTAGCGGCGCAAGCCAAACTGCCCGGCGAATGGAATAGCGCAGTAGCAGCGGGCTTGGATCAGCATCCACTCTTTGCTTTCGCGTCATAAGTTTTGCATCGTCGAACGCAACTCCACGTTCGGCGGAGCTCAAAGTTAGTGTAGGGGAGTCGCCAAGCTGGTTAAGGCACCGGATTTTGATTCCGGCATGCAAAGGTTCGAATCCTTTCTCCCCTGCCAAAAATTCTCGTAGTTCGCTGTAGTTCGCCGCAGTAATTCACATTCTCCCGCCCCAGCCTGAAGTAGGTGCATGATGAGCAGCCATGACGGCCTGATGGTTTTTACTGGCAACGCAAATCCCGCGCTTGCACAGGAAGTCGTCAAAAACCTCGGTATTCCCCTCGGCAAAGCAATGGTTAGCCGTTTCTCCGACGGTGAAATCCAGGTCGAGATTCAGGAAAACGTGCGCGGCAAGGATGTCTTCGTCCTGCAATCCACGTGCGCGCCGACTAACGACAATCTGATGGAACTGATGATCATGGTCGATGCGCTCAAGCGCGCATCCGCAGGCCGGATCACCGCAGCCATCCCCTACTTCGGTTATGCCCGTCAAGATCGTCGCCCGCGTTCGGCGCGCGTCGCCATCTCGGCGAAGGTCGTGGCGAACATGCTGG
Source organism: Paraburkholderia atlantica (assembly GCF_009362785.1). Classification (GTDB taxonomy): domain Bacteria; phylum Pseudomonadota; class Gammaproteobacteria; order Burkholderiales; family Burkholderiaceae; genus Paraburkholderia; species Paraburkholderia atlantica. The sequence continues at coordinate 362,629 of NZ_WHNQ01000005.1, read as the reverse complement.
AAATCGCCGGCGTCGAGCGGATCATCACGATGGATCTGCACGCCGACCAGATTCAAGGCTTCTTCGACATCCCGGTCGACAACATCTACGCAACGCCCGTGCTGCTCGGCGATCTGCGCAAGCAGAACTACGACAACCTGATGGTCGTTTCGCCGGACGTCGGCGGTGTGGTCCGCGCCCGTGCGTTGGCGAAGCAACTCAATTGCGATCTCGCGATTATCGACAAGCGTCGTCCGAAGGCGAACGTCGCCGAAGTGATGAACATCATCGGTGAAGTCGAAGGCCGCACCTGCGTGATCATGGACGACATGGTCGACACCGCAGGCACGCTGTGCAAGGCCGCGCAGGTACTGAAGGAACGCGGCGCGAAGCAGGTGTTCGCGTACGCCACCCACCCGGTTCTGTCGGGCGGCGCGGGCGAACGTATCGCCGCCTCCGCACTCGACGAACTCGTAGTCACGGACACGATCCCGCTCGGCGAAGAAGCCCGTTCGTGCGCGAAGATCCGTTCGCTGACGAGCGCCGGTTTGCTGGCCGAAACGTTCTCGCGCATCCGCCGCGGCGATTCGGTGATGTCGCTGTTCGCTGAAAGTTAAGCATTTGCGAAGACGCCGCGTACCGCTTCATGCGACACGCGGCGTTTTCGCACAATCGGCATGAACGAACGAAGGTTCTTGCCGCTTTCCTGGGCCTCAGCCAATACGGCTTCGAGGCCCTGTTTTTACTGCCTGGTCGCGGGCAGTGCATTGGAGATTCAACATGAAAGTAGTCGCTTTCGAGCGTTCCCAGCAAGGTACGGGTGCGAGCCGCCGCCTGCGTAACTCGGGCAAGACTCCGGGTATCGTTTATGGCGCTGGTGCTGACACGCAACTGATCGAACTCGATCACAACGCCCTGTGGCACGCGCTGAAGAAAGAAGTTTTCCACTCGTCGATCCTCGACCTGGAAGTGGCAGGCAAGTCGCAACAGGTTCTGCTGCGCGACGTGCAATACCATCCGTTCCGTCAGCTCGTGCTGCACGTGGACTTCCAGCGCGTCGACGCGTCGAAGAAGCTGCACACCAAGGTGCCGCTGCACTTCCTGAACCAGGAAACCAACCCGGCAGTGAAGCTGTCGAGCGCGGTGATCTCGCACGTCATCAACGAAATCGAAATCGAGTGCCTTCCGTCGGCACTGCCGGAATTCATCGAAGTTGACCTCGCGAAGATCGAAGCAGGTCAATCGGTTCACGCGAAGGACATCCCGCTGCCGGCAGGTGTGGCGCTCGTCGCCCACGTCGACGCGGAAAACCCGGTGGTCGCTGCTGCAACGATCCCGGCTGGCGCAATCGCTGAAGACGCTGCTGCTGCTGAAGGCGGCGAAACGCCGGCTGCTTAAGAGCCTTTCGGTTCGAAGCAAGCAATCCTCTCGATCCGTTTCGGATGAAACGGTCGATGTGACCCGCCGAGGTTCGCCCTGGCGGGTTTTTTTTCGGCTTTTTAGTCCGGTGCGTTTCGCTTCCGGACCTGGTGGACTCACGCAATCATGATCAAGCTGATCGTCGGGCTCGGCAATCCGGGCGCCGAATACACCGCGACGCGTCACAACGCCGGCTTCTGGCTGGTCGATCAACTCGCGCGCGAGGCAGGCACGACGCTGCGCGACGAGCGGCGCTTTCATGGCTTTTACGCGAAGGCGCGGCTGCATGGCGAGGAAGTTCATCTGCTTCAGCCGCAGACCTATATGAACCGCTCCGGTCAATCGGTTGTCGCGCTCGCGCAATTCTTCAAGATTCTTCCCGACGAGATCCTCGTCGCGCACGACGAGCTCGACATGCCGCCCGGCAGCGTCAAGCTGAAGCTCGGCGGCGGCAGCGGCGGGCATAATGGCCTGAAGGACATCAGCGCGCATCTGTCGTCGCAGCAATACTGGCGGCTGCGGATCGGCATCGGTCATCCGCGCGATCTGATTCACGAAAGCGCGCGCGCCGGCGTGAAGCCCGACGTCGCGAACTATGTGCTGAAGCCGCCACGGCGAGAAGAGCAAGAGGTCATCGACGCGTCGATCGAGCGCGCGCTCGCGGTGATGCCGCAGATCATCAAGGGCGAGCTCGAACGCGCAATGATGCAACTGCATCGCAACAACAGCTGACGCGCGCCACATCCATCGAAACCCGCAATCGACCCCGTGAGGAGAATCGCTTGAGCCGCTACTGGAGCGACATCGTTCACCGTCTGACGCCTTACGTGCCGGGCGAGCAGCCCGCGCTCGCGCATCCGGTGAAGCTGAACACCAATGAGAATCCGTATCCGCCGTCGCCGCGCGTGCTCGACGCGATCCGCCGCGAGCTTGGCGACACGGCCGACGCACTGCGCCGCTATCCCGATCCGAGCGCACGCAAGCTCCGCGAAACGGTCGCCGCGTATCACGGCATCCTCGCCGATCAGGTATTCGCGGGCAACGGCTCGGACGAAGTGCTCGCGCTAACATTCCAGGCCTTGCTGAAGCACGACAAGCCGCTGCTGTTTCCCGACATCACCTACAGCTTCTATCCGACCTACGCGAAGCTGTTCGAGGTCGACTACCGTACCGTCCCGCTCGACGAGAGCTTCGCAATCAACGTCGACGACTACGCGGTGCCCAATGGCGCAATCCTGTTTCCGAATCCGAACGCGCCGACCGGCCGGCCGTTGCCGCTGGCGGAAATCGAACGCCTCGTCGCGAGCCATCCTGATTCGGTCGTGGTGATCGACGAAGCCTATGTCGACTTCGGCGCCGAGTCGGCGATTGCGCTGATCGACCGCTATCCGAATCTGCTTGTCGTGCAGACCGTGTCGAAGTCACGTTCGCTCGCCGGCATGCGCGTCGGCTTTGCGTTCGGCGATGCGGCGCTGATCGATGCGCTCAATCGCGTGAAGGACAGCTTCAATTCGTACCCGCTCGACCGTCTCGCGCAAGCCGCGGCCACCGCCGCGTACGAAGACGACGCCTGGTTTCGCGAATGCTGCGCGAAGGTGATCGCGAGCCGTGAACGGCTCGCGGCGGAATTGACCGCGCTCGGCTTCGAGGTGGTGCCGTCGGCCGCGAATCTGCTGTTCGCGCGGCATCAAGGGTACGACGCGGCGACGCTCGCGTCGCGGCTGCGGGAAAAGGAAATTTTCGTGCGGCATTTCAACGCACCGCGGATTGACCAGCATCTGCGGATCTCCGTCGGCACCGACACCGAATGCGACGTCCTGCTCGACGCGTTGCGCGGTATTTTCAGCGCTTACGTCGGATAACGGAAACGCCTCCGCAAAAAAAACCGGCGAAGGCCCGCTGGCCTTCGCCGTTTCGTTTTGCGCGTCCCCCGCGAACGTCAGGTGCCTTTGGCGGCCTGCAACGCGTGGTATTTCGCCATCAAACCTTCGCGCGTTTCCGGGTGGTTCGGGTCACGCGGAATGCACTCGACCGGGCACACCTGAATGCACTGCGGCTCGTCGAAATGACCGACGCACTCGGTGCACTTCTTCGGATCGATCACGTAGATTTCCGGACCCATCGAAATCGCGTCGTTCGGGCACTCGGGCTCGCAGACGTCGCAATTGATGCACTCGTCGGTAATCATCAGGGCCATGCTGCCACCAACTTTGCTAGATAAAACAATACATTATAGCTTTTCCGCCCCCGCACGGTCGTGCAATCCCGCGCGAGGATCATGGACTGCCGCGCTTCTCGGTCAGGTCGGCTTCGTTGCTAACTGATTGGCGTATGCGCTGTTCAACGCCAACTGGATGCTGAACATGCCATTCGACATGCGTGAATTGCCGGGCTGTTTCGGCAACAAGGCCAGCAATCCCTTCATCACATACAGCATGATCAGCGCGCCGGTCAGATCGCCCACGAACATCGTGAAGAAGCTCTCGAACCAGTTCTTCGTCGTGCCGGTCAGCGCGAACCACAGGTGATGAAACAGCGGATTTACCACCGAATAGGCGACAGCCAGAACAAGAAGCCGCTTCGGCGTCAGGTTCATCAACGATGCGCGCAGATCGTAATACTCGAGCGCAATTCGGTACACCAGATACGGTGCCAAAGACCCAAGCAAAGCGCCGGCTGTTGCACGCACCGGATCATGCGGAAACCAGTACAGAAAGTCGGTAACCAGTCCGGCAAGCAGCAGGCCGATTGCACCATCGAATCCAAGCAGCAACGTGCTCAGTAGCCGAACACCAGAAGGCAGAAAAACCCAGTTGACTCCTCGCACGAACGACGTGTGCGCAAACACCTCCTGATTGATCCACAGCGACACCAGAAACGCGACCACGGTCCCAGCGATCGACCAAAAATGCAAACGTAAGCTAGACATTGCGGTTAGCCATCCTCGGTTGCCTTTGTGGAATGCATCATAGCGTGCATGTATGGCGTTCCGCGAGGACAAGCAGCAGGCTTCCGGTTCGAGCCATCGCGACGCTCCCGGAAAAATTTCGTGGGACCCTCAAGTTCGGCGCAACGCGACCGAAAACCCATCTATAGCTTTATGCCGGGCTCGACGAGAATATAGAGCCACGCCCATATTGATATGTTTTTTATAGCAATGAACCTGAGAGAACAGGCGGGAACGGAACGCGCTAACCGGCCGAACCGGTGGGCATCGGCACGCCGACCAGTGGGCTGCGCGCCTGCTCCATGGCTCGCGTGCTATTCCGTCTTTCAAGATGCGTTGCGCGGCAGCGAAACGACGTTGGGGGCGCTTCCTGACTTCGTCAGCCGCGCTGCGTTGGAAAGACTGGGGGACTCCAACTATTCGCGTGTGCCCAGTTCAGCACTCGATGAAATCCGTGCCTCTTACCTGGAGCTTCGCAGCACACGCGTAGCGGAAGAAGTGCGTCGATACTTGTCCGACACCGAGGACAGTCTGCCGGCGTCACGCGAATCGTCGGACGCTCTTGAAATCCTGGCGGCGGGAACGCCGCGGATACTGGTTCCGCCCGTCGCTCGCCCTCCGTGTCTGCTGAGTTCTGGCGAAGGAATATTCCTCGGGGGCTGGGCGCGGTTTGTTGCGTACTGGTGCCGGAAAGACCCAACGATTCCGCTACTCGCGGTCGATTGGCCGATCCTCTACGAGCACGTAGCGCCGTACGGCCTTCGTCACCTGATCGACGACCATCGTGTTATACGGACTCCGTAGAGCTGCGATTCGAGCGTAGTTCCATCGCGTCCCTGCAGTTCCCTTAACGGCCGCCAAAGCTGGACATGGAGATAAAATAAGGAAGCCCGTTTGCCGCTGGGCAGCATCAAGGTTCGCTTTCCGCGCTCGGGTGAGCGGCGTTTTCATTGGAGCGATGGTCATGACCCGCCCTGCTGATATCTATCTTCGATTTCTTCAATTGACCGAAGCACTGCGAGGTCTTCCCTCACTTCCCGCGCTCGATCCGCTCGAAGAAAAGATCCTGGAGTTCGTTGCTCGCATGAGGCAAAAAAACGAACGCCTGTCAGTTCGAGACATGATGGCCCAAAGTGCGCTTGGGTCTCCGGCCACCTTGCATGCCCGCATCACGTCAATGCGCGAAAAGGGCTGGCTCCTGCTCAACGACACCGAAGATGCTCGCCGCAAACAGGTCGAGCTCACACCCGCGGCGCTCCGACACTTCGACAAACTGGCCGAGGCGTTCACCAAGGCCGCGAAGGGTAGCTGACATTGCGCTGCGTCGGTTAAGTGATCCGCCAAAACCGGCCGTTCGCGCGATTCAGGCTCACGTCCCCTGCGCGCCGCCCTGTGGGTCCAGCGAAGCGACCTTCTCCTTCAGCCATTTTTCGACCGACGGGAACACGAACTTGCTGACGTCGCCGCCCAACTGCGCGATCTCGCGCACGATCGTGCCCGAGATGAACTGATACTGATCGGATGGCGTCATGAACATTGTCTCGACGTCGGGCAGCAGATAGCGGTTCATGCCCGCCATCTGGAACTCGTACTCGAAGTCCGACACCGCGCGCAGACCCCTGACGATCACTCGCGCGTTGTTGGTCCGCACGAAGTCCTTCAGCAGTCCCTTGAAGCTCATCACCTGGACGTTTGGGTAGTGGCCGAGCACCTCATGCGCAATTGCGAGGCGCTCCTGGAGAGTGAAAAACGGCTTCTTGGCACGGCTGTCGGCGACACCCACCACCAGCGTATCGAAGATGCTCGACGCGCGCCGAACGAGGTCTTCGTGACCGCGCGTCAGCGGGTCGAACGTGCCCGGGTACACGGCGACTACCATGAGACTTCTCCTCTTTTCAGACAAAAGGGCACGTCCAAGCGACGTATTTCGCACCGGCGCGGATGACGATAAACCGCCCGGCCCTTTTTTGGAACGCGCATTATTCCTTATTTTCGCGCTGCAGCAAATGAAAGTGCACTGCGCCCGCCTTGCCCTGCCGCACGACCTCCCAGCCCGCGAGCGGCTCATGTGCGGTCGGTTCGAGCGCTTCGCCGGCCTCGACATAAAGATAACCGTCGGCGCGCACGAGCGGCACGGCCACCGCGAGCGCCTTGCCGAGCAGATCGGCATCGAACGGCGGATCGAGGAACACGACGTCGAACGAGCCTGGCGCGAGACTCGCCGCAAGACGCAGGCCGTCCGCCTCGGCGATTTCGATCATGCGTGCATCGAGCCGCTGCTGGTTCGCGCGCAACTGGCCGGCAGCGCGCGCATGACGCTCCACCATCAGCACGCGCGCCGCGCCACGCGACGCGGCCTCGAAGCCGAGCGCGCCGCTACCGGCGAACAGATCGAGGCAGTGCTGGCCGTCCAGGCGCTGGCCGAGCCAGTTGAACAGCGTTTCGCGGACGCGGTCGGGCGTCGGGCGCAAGCCGTCCAGATCGAGCACGGGCAGCGGCGTGCGTTTCCAGTCGCCGCCGATGATGCGAATGGCATGCGGCTTACCGCCTTTGGACGAAGCGCCAGCGGCGCGTGAAGGTGCTAAACGAGGCATGCAGTATCGTGCAGTTTCAGCTAGGTGGTGAATACGCCCGCGACGCCGATGCGCGCGGGGCCGGAGCGCCCACGTTACCACAGGGGCAGCGCGCGTCCAGCCTGCCCGGGCGGCCACTACGACGCACCGCGGCACGCCTGATAAAATGTGCGGCTGCCAGCGCCCCGCCTTTTCGCATCCCGGCGCTGCCCACCGCTTCGCCGGTCCCGTGCCGGCTGCGCGCATCGGCGCGCTCTCCCATACGTCAGATCATGTTCAGCTTTTTCAAACGATTCAAGGGTTCGAAAGAGTCCGATACCGCCGCAGACGAATCGCTGGCGGCGCAAGACGGCGCGACGCCTGAGGCCGAGGCCGTCGAGCCGGTTGCGCCCGCCGAACCCGTCGCGCCTGCCGCGCCCCCCGTTCCCCCTCTGGCCACGACCATCATCGAGCCGCAGCCCGAGCCGCAAGACACCGGGCTCGACAGCGTCGAAATCGTTCCGCCGCCCGTGCAGGACGCCGGCGCGAAGCGCTCGTGGCTCACACGCCTGAAGAGCGGCCTGGCGAAAACCAGTTCGAACCTGACCGGCATTTTCGTCGGCACGAAGATCGACGAGGACCTGTACGAGGAACTCGAAACCGCGCTGCTGATGTCGGACGCCGGCGTCGAGGCGACCGAATTCCTGCTCGAATCGCTGCGCGAGAAAGTGCGCAGCGAACGCCTGACGGACCCGCAGCAGGTGAAGATCGCGCTGCGCACGCTGCTCGTCGAGTTGCTGAAGCCGCTCGAAAAATCGTTGATGCTCGGCCGCGCGCAGCCGCTCGTGATGATGATCGCCGGCGTTAACGGCGCGGGCAAAACCACCAGCATCGGCAAGCTCGCGAAGCATCTGCAGAGCTTTCACCAGTCGGTGCTGCTCGCCGCCGGCGATACGTTCCGCGCCGCCGCGCGCGAGCAGCTCGCCGTCTGGGGCCAGCGCAACAATGTGACCGTGGTCGCGCAGGAAAGCGGCGATCCGGCCGCGGTGATCTTCGACGCGGTCGGCGCCGCACGCGCGCGCAAGATCGACGTGATGATGGCCGACACGGCCGGCCGCCTGCCCACGCAGCTGCATCTGATGGAAGAGCTGCGCAAAGTGAAGCGCGTGATCGGCAAGGCGCAGGACGGCGCGCCGCACGAAGTGCTGCTCGTGATCGATGCCAACACGGGACAGAACGCGCTTACGCAGGTCAAGGCGTTCGACGACGCGCTCGGCCTCACCGGCCTGATCGTCACCAAGCTCGACGGCACCGCGAAGGGCGGCATTCTCGCGGCGATCGCGCGGCAGCGCCCGATTCCGGTGTATTTCATCGGCGTCGGCGAAAAGGTCGAGGATCTGCAGCCGTTCAGCGCAGAGGAGTTTTCGGACGCGCTGCTGGGCGGCTAATCGCGTGATCGCTGCGGCGCTCGCCGCTTGAGGCGCGCAAAAGGAAAAGGGCACTCCGCGGAGTGCCCTTTTTCGTTTCAAGCCGTCGTCAACACTTCAAGCGATCCTGTGCTCACTCCGCGTCCGGCTGCGCACCCGGCGCCGCGCGCGCGAACGCATCGAGTTGCATCGCGTAGTCGCAGATGCGCTGGATCGTCGGAAACTTTGCGGTGTCGACCTTGAAGCGCTGTGCGTTGAAAACCTGCGGAATCAGGCACGCATCGGCGAGCGTAGGTGTGTCGCCGAAACACAGTTTGCCGGTGCGCGCGTCGCCGGCGAGATGCGTCTCCAGCGTCGTGAAACCCGCGTCGATCCAGTGCCGGTACCACGCGTCCTTCGCGTCGTCGTCGACTCGCAGCGTGTGCTTCAGATAGCGCAGCACGCGCAGATTGTTCAGCGGATGAATCTCGCACGCGACCTGCAACGCCAACGAGCGCACATAAGCGCGATCGAGCGGCGCCTTCGGCAGCAGCGGCGGCTCCGGATGCGTCTCCTCGAGATACTCGATGATCGCGAGCGACTGCGGCAGCAAATGACTGCCGTCGGCGAGCGTCGGCACGATACCGTCCGGGTTGATCTTGCGATACTCGGGCTTCAGCTGCTCGCCGCCTTCGCGCACGAGGTGCACGGGCACATAGTCGTACGACAGGTTCTTCACGTTCAGCGCAATGCGCACGCGATACGACGCCGAGCTACGGAAATAGCTGTAGAGCTTCATGTTGTCTGCCTCCTCCAACTGCTCGCAAGCCGTCTCAGACGACGCGTACGCTGAACTCGCCGAGTCCCTCCACGCCGCCCTTCATCAGGTCACCCTTCACGACCGCGCCGACGCCTTCCGGCGTGCCGGTGAAAATCAGGTCGCCGGGCCGCAGTTCGAACAGCGTCGACAGATACGCGATCGTCTCCGCGACCGACCAGATCAGCTGCGACACGTCCGCGCGCTGCTTGTCCTCGCCGTTTACCGACAGCCAGATCGCGCCCTTGCCGATGTGACCAACTGCTGAAGCCGGATGAATCGGGCCGAGCGGCGCCGAGTGATCGAAGCCCTTGGCGGTGTCCCACGGACGCCCCATTTTCTTCGCTTCGCCTTGCAGGTCGCGACGCGTCATGTCGAGACCGAGCGCGTAGCCGTAGACGTGGTCGAGCGCGCGCTCGACGGGGATGTCTTTGCCGCCCTCGCCGATCGCCGCGACCATTTCCATTTCGAAATTGACGTTCTTCGTCTGCGACGGATACGGAAATTCGCCGGTCGTGCCCGGTGCGACGTAGACGACCGCATCGGCCGGCTTCGAGAAGAAGAACGGCGGTTCGCGGTCCGGGTCGTGGCCCATTTCACGCGCATGCGCTTCGTAGTTGCGCCCCACGCAGTAGATGCGGCGCACCGCGAACTGCTCGCTCGACCCCACGACCGGCACCGCGACCTGCGGTGCGGGTGCAAACACGTAACTCATCCCGTTCTCCGTTTTTCGATGGGCGCCGCCGAGGCGGCGAGAAACATCGAGTTTAACGCGCGGCACGGCGCGGGTGCATGTCCGGCGGGTCGTCGCGCGTCACCACGTGCCTGCTTCGCCGCTATTCGCCCGCTCGCCATAGATGCGATACTCACACCGAATAGCTCCCCGAATGCCGTGGCCGACGCCCAGGCGCGGCGCGCCACCCGCCTCTTGCGCATGATGACCGACTCGACCAATACCACCTCTCCTTTCCCCTGCGCCCGCTTCATCAAGGAAATCGGCCGCGGCCCGAACGGCGCCCGCGCGCTGACTGGCGACGACACCCGCGCGCTCTACACCGCGATGCTCGACGGCCGCGTCGACGATCTCGAACTCGGCGCGGTGCTGCTCGCGTATCGCGTGAAAGGCGAAACCGCCGACGAACTCGCCGCGATGCTGGCTGCCGCGCATACGTCGTTCGAGCCGGTGCGGCTGCCGCACGGCGCGTTTCGGCCGGTATCGATTCCGTCGTACAACGGCGCGCGCAAGCAGCCGAACCTCGTGCCGCTGCTCGCGCTGCTGCTCGCACGCGAAGGGGTGCCGGTGCTCGTGCATGGCGTCACCGAAGATCCGGGCCGCGTGACGAGCGCGGAAATCTTCACGCAGCTGCGCATCGCCCAGGCGCAGTCGCACGCGCAGATCGAAGCGGGTCTCGCCGAGCGTCGCGTCGCGTTCGCGTCGATCGACGTACTCGCGCCCAAGCTCGCTCGCCTGCTCGCGCTGCGCCGGCGCATGGGCGTGCGCAACTCGACGCATACGCTCGTGAAGCTGCTGCAGCCTTTCGCGCCCGCGGGGCTGCGGCTCGTGAATTACACGCATCCGCCATATCGCGACAGTCTCACGCAGCTGTTCATCACGCATCCCGATGCTGCCGTCGGCGGTGCGCTGCTCGCGCGCGGAACCGAAGGCGAGGCGGTCGCCGATACGCGCCGCCAGGTGCAAGTCGACTGGCTGCATGACGGCATCTGCGAGACGCGGCTGCCGCACGAGCGCTCGTCGCCCGATGCGCCCGAAGTCGAACTGCCCGAAGCGCGCGACGCGGCGACCACGGCCGCCTGGATCGACGCCGTGCTGCGCGGCGAAGCGCCGGTGCCGGGCGCGATCGAGCGGCAAGTCGAACTGATCGCCGACATCGCGAAGACGGCGGCCTGACGGTCGCGGGTTGACAGGCCGGCGCCCGCCGTCATACATTTGGCCCCATGCGTTCCCTCCCCAACACCCTCCGAATTATCTCCGGCCGCCTAGCGCGGCCCCTATCGCTACGCCTGGCGTAAGTCACGCGTAGCGCCGCGCGCTGGCAGCTCCGGTTGCCGTCGGCGGTCCTCCCGGTAGTTCCCGCAGTTTCGCTTCACCCCCGTCGTAGTTCTCCACAACCTGTCGTCGTTTGTATTCGTCCGTTTACCGCGCGGACGAAGCGAGAGGATCAAATGCACGTTGCCTGGGGCATCCGCATCGTGCATGCGTGACAGTCGGCCAACAGCTCGACGTCAGCACCCTTCGCCGGCGACACCACGAATGAGGCACCTCACCATGTTGCGCAATCCCGCCGAAAAGTACCGCCCCTTTCCCGCCGTGTGCCTGACCGGACGCAAATGGCCGAGTCGCACGATCGACGCCGCGCCCGTCTGGATGAGCACCGACCTGCGCGACGGCAACCAGGCGCTGATCGAACCGATGAACGCCGCGCAGAAGCTCGAATACTTCGAGATGCTGGTCGCGATCGGATTCAAGGAAATCGAAGTTGGCTTTCCGTCGGCGTCGCAGACTGATTTCGACTTCGTGCGCAAGCTGATCGACGAGCGGCGCATTCCCGACGATGTCACGATCGAAGTCTTCGTGCCGTCGCGCGCGGAGCTGATCGCACGCACGTTCGACGCGCTCGAAGGCGCGCCGCGCGCGATCGTGCATCTGTACAACGCGATCTGTCCGTCGTTCCGGCGCATCGTGTTTCAGCAGTCGAAGGACGAGATCAAGGCGCTCGCCGTCGAAGGTACGCGCGTCATCAAGGAATATGCGCAGGCGCGGCCGGGTACGCGTTGGACCTTCCAGTACTCGCCCGAGACCTTCAACACGACCGAGTTGCCATTCGCACGCGAGGTGTGCGACGCGGTCGCGCAAACGTGGCAGCCGACGCGCAATCACAAGATGATCGTCAATCTGCCGGCGAGCGTCGAAGCGGCCACGCCGAACGTGTTCGCCGACCAGATCGAATGGATGCACCGCAACCTCGGCTACCGCGACAGCATCGTGCTGTCGGTGCATCCGCACAACGATCGCGGCACCGCCGTCGCTGCGGCGCAGCTCGCGCTGATGGCGGGGGCGGATCGCATCGAAGGCTGTCTGTTCGGCAATGGCGAACGTACCGGCAACGTCGATCTCGTCACGCTCGCGATGAATCTCGACGCGATGGGTATCGACATCGGTTTGGATTTCTCGGATCTCGCGGCGATCCGGCGCGTGGCGGAGCGCTGCACTCGGCTTCCGGTGGCCGCGCGGCATCCGTATGCGGGAGAAGTGGCGATGCGTGGCACGCGCGCGGCGCGCGACGCGGATGCCGACGGGGATCAATGCGGCGCGAGCAGCCGCGATAGAGCTGAAGATTGCGTGACCGCGTGAATCTGGCTTGAGCCTCGACCCTGCTGCAATGGAGTGCGCACCCCGCATTCCGCTGCCGCCACGGACGCGCTCACGAGGCGCGTCCGCGCGATGAAATCTCACTCCAGCGCGCAACGCGTCGCCTGCCATGCGATCAGCCGCCACTGCCCGTCTTCGTGCGTGTGAATCGCGGTATACGCAATCGGGAACAGCAGCGCGCCGTTGTTCGCTTCCATCTCGATCAGCGCGCGGCCCGTAACCACATAGGTTTCGCGCCCGGCCGGCAAGACTTCCTGCGACTGCACCTCGATCTGCCGATAACGACGGCGCCCCGCGGTGATCCCGTCGATGAACTGTCGCTTCGTTTCGCGCTTGCCGTTCGTGTGGACGTAGCTCACGTTGTCCGCGAGCAGCGTGTCGAGCGACTGCCCATCGCCGTCGACCATCGCGCGAAATCGCTCTCGCTCGAGCCCGCGAATCGCTTCGATCATCTTTGCCGCCATTGCAGAGCCCCTCGAACACCGCGAGCCGCAAGGGGCCACGGTCAGAAGTGATATTGCAAATATAGCTGGCTGAAATTTATACCAGGATTCGGCTCTTTGATACCGCCATTGGAAACATGCTGGAAGCGATAGCCTGCGACATACTGCTGATGAGCGCCGAACTGCAGACCGACGCCCGCCATCTCGGCGAACTGGAACGCGGTGCCCAACGTGAAGTCGGAAGAAATGCGCGGGCTGGTCAGCAACCCGACACCGGCACCCACCTCGACGAAAGGCCGCACCAAGCCCGACGACTTGATGAAGCGAATCACCGGCGTCACGCCGATCTCGCCGATGTCGTCGTGAACGTTTCCTTCATTGGTGTGCCACCACGCGACGTGCGCCTCGCCGATCAACGCGAAATGCCAGTCGCCGATCTGCCACCAGGTGAGGTTCGGGTCCCAGACCACGCCGAGATCGAGCCTCTTCACGTGATGATCGCCGACGCCGGCAGCCACCTGCACGCCGAACTGGTCAGCCTGGGACGCGCCCGCCGCACCCAATAGGAGAACGGCCAACGCGCTTTTTAGAGTAAGTCCACGGACCACAAGATTCTTGTTGTTCATCCGGCCCCCATACAGCGGTTATTAGTCGAGCGCCCCCTTTATTCTAAGCATGAATTCCGGAGCAAGTATCTTCCCGATAATGCGTCCGAGCAGCAATTATTCTCTTTAAAACAGGCTGTTGTCAGTCAATCGTAAGTCTGCAACCGCCCCGAACGGTGATTTGTACAGGCTCAGCGCACGAGCCAAATAGAGCGTATGATGGCTATTAGAAATCGAGATTCAATAGGATTTTGAGGAACTTGGATACCCCTGCGACCTCTAAGTATTAGCACTCGGCAGATCTGAGTGCTAACATCCATCGCTGGAGTCGTTTACTGAGTACGCTATTGTCTGATTCCAAAGGAGCTTCACACGTGAGCCATGCAATGACCCTTCCGAGTACTTTGAGCCCGTCGTCGGCTAAGGCCGCTCCGGCAGGTGCACTGGCGCTCTCGCATTCCTCGCTGCTGTCCGGTCAACTGGGCAACATCGACGCCTACATTCAGGCGGTCAACCGGATTCCGATGCTGACGCCGGCGGAAGAACGCAAGTTCGCCACCGAATTGCGCGAACACGACAATCTGGAGGCCGCGCGCCGCCTGGTGCTGTCGCACCTGCGACTCGTCGTGTCGATCGCGCGTAATTACCTCGGTTACGGGTTGCCGCACGCCGACCTGATCCAGGAAGGCAACATCGGCCTGATGAAAGCGGTCAAGCGCTTCGATCCCGAGCAAAACGTGCGCCTCGTGTCGTACGCGATGCACTGGATCAAGGCCGAGATCCACGAATACATCCTGCGCAACTGGCGCATGGTGAAGGTCGCCACCACGAAGGCGCAGCGCAAGCTGTTCTTCAACCTGCGCAGCCACAAGCAGGGCCTCGGCGCGTTCACCCCTGACGAGATCGAGGGTCTCGCGAAGGAACTGAACGTGAAGCGCGAAGAGGTCGCGGAGATGGAAACGCGTCTGTCGGGCGGCGATATCGCGCTCGAAGGTCAGGTCGAAGACGGTGAAGAGTCGTACGCGCCGATCGCCTATCTGGCCGACTCGCATAGCGAGCCGACCGCCGTGCTGGCTTCGCGTCAGCGTGACCGGCTGCAAAGCGACGGCATCGCAAGCGCGCTCGACGCGCTCGATCCGCGCAGCCGCCGCATCATCGAAGCGCGCTGGCTGAAGGTGGCCGACGACGGCTCGGGCGGCTCCACGTTGCATGAGCTGGCCGACGAGTTCGGCGTGTCGGCCGAACGTATCCGTCAAATCGAAGCCAGCGCGATGAAGAAAATGCGCGGCGCACTGACCGAATACGCGTAAAAGCATCGAAGCCATGCGCGCGTCAATTGTGTCCCGGCCACGACATGGGTAAAAGCGACACACGGTAGCTGGTCGCGTACCATTTAGCGACCACCGCGCTCAAGCCCCGCCCTCGCATGACGGCGGGGCTTTTTCATTCCTGTCGTCCATTCGTGCGTCCCCCGGCCGGCGTGCATCCGCGGAGGCCAATTCCCAAGCCCGCCTGTCGAGGCCGGTAAGCCTTTCTTGACGTATCGCAAGTCCGGTAGCAATACTGGACAGACGCGGCAAGTTTCGCGACGTGATGCCGCATGGCTAACCCTGAGCGCGCGAGGTTCCCCCTCCTACAATCGGCATGCATTCGCCAGACTGCCTGACGGCCAGGGCGGTCTGGATCCAGCCGGACTCACCGGCGTGAAGTCGTCTTCGACCGATCATGACCATAGCCCTCAATCGCAGCAGCACTGTCCGGTCACGCGTGCGCGGCCGGTTCATCAGGTGGGTGCGCGGTCCAACGCTGGCGCGCGATATCGCCATCATCCTCGCCATCAAGTTCGCTCTGCTGATGGCGCTCAAGTTCACGTTCTTCAATCATCCACAGGCGGAGCACATGATGCTGCCGCCTCAGCAGGTCGCGCAGGCGCTGCTGTCGGTGCCCGCCCCGCATCCGTCCCAAGGTGATCAACATGCCCGTTAGCGAAGTCGTAGAACTGTCGCGGCTCCAGTTCGCCATCACGGCGCTTTATCACTTTCTGTTCGTGCCGCTCACGCTCGGCCTCGCCTGGTTGCTCGTCATCATGGAGTCGGTCTACGTGATGACCGGCAAGCAGATCTACAAGGACATGACGCAGTTCTGGGGCAAGCTGTTCGGCATCAACTTTGCAATGGGCGTCGCGACCGGCCTCACGCTCGAGTTTCAGTTCGGCACCAACTGGGCTTATTACTCGCATTACGTCGGCGATATTTTCGGCGTGCCGCTCGCCGTCGAAGGACTGATGGCGTTCTTCCTCGAATCGACGTTCGTCGGTCTGTTCTTCTTCGGCTGGAACAGATTGTCAAAAGTGCAGCATCTGATCGTCACGTTTTGTGTCGCGCTCGGTTCGAACCTGTCGGCGCTGTGGATTCTGGTCGCCAACGGCTGGATGAACAATCCGGTCGGCGCGAGGTTCAACTACCAGACGATGCGCATGGAGCTCGACAGCATCGGCTCGGTGATCTTCAACCCGGTCGCACAGGTGAAGTTCGTGCACACGGTGTCGGCAGGTTACGTGACCGCGGCGATGTTCGTGCTCGGCGTGTCGTCGTGGTACCTGTTGAAACGCCGCGACACCGAGTTCGCGCTGCGCTCGTTCGCGATCGCCGCCGGTTTCGGCCTCGCGTCGGCGCTGTGCGTGATCGTGCTCGGCGACGAATCCGGCTATCGGACCGGCGAAGTCCAGCAGGTCAAGCTCGCCGCGATCGAGTCCGAATGGGAGACCGCGCCCGCGCCGGCACCGTTCACCATATTTGGCATCCCCAATCAGAAAGAGCAGCGCACCGACTACGCGATCCGCGTGCCGTACGCGCTCGGTATCATCGCGACGCGCTCGCTAAGCGAACCCGTGGTCGGCCTGCGCGACCTGATCGCCGAAAACGAAGGGCGCATCAAGAACGGCATGCTCGCCTTCTCGGCGCTGCAGAAGTTGAAAGGCGGCGACTCGAGCGACGAAGCGCACGCCGCGTTCGACAAGTACAAGGACGATCTCGGCTACGGCCTGCTGCTCAAGCAGTTCACGCCGAACGTCACCGACGCGACGCCCGACCAGATCGCGGCCGCGGCAAAAAGCACGATTCCGCCGGTGCTGCCGCTGTTCTTCTCGTTCCGCATGATGGTCGGCCTCGGCCTGCTGTTCCTCGCGACCTTCGTGCTCGCGTTCTGGTTCTGCGCGCAGCGCACGCTGCTGCTCGAAAAGCGCCGCTGGTTCCTGCGCTGGGCGGTCATCGCGATTCCGCTGCCATGGCTCGCCGCCGAGCTCGGCTGGATCGTCGCTGAAATGGGGCGCCAGCCGTGGAGCATCGCGGGGATTCTGCCGACCAACCTGGCCGCATCGACACTGACGCCGCGCGATCTGTATCTGAGCATCGGCGGCTTCGTGCTGTTCTACACGGGGCTATTCGTCATCGAGATCATGCTGATGTTCAAGTACGCGCGGCTCGGCCCTTCGTCGCTGCATACGGGCCGCTATCACCACGAGATCGAACAGCAGGTGACGCAGCCGCTGTCGAACACGGCCGTGTGACGCGCCGCCAACCGCTTCAGAGGAATAAGCCATATGGACTACGCAGCCCTCAAACTGATCTGGTGGGTATTGATCGGTGTACTGCTGATCGGCTTCGCGCTCACCGACGGCTTCGACATGGGCGCGGCGATGCTGCTGCCGTTCATAGCCAAAACGGACTCCGAGCGGCGCATCGTCGTGAACACGGTCGGCGCGACGTGGGAAGGCAACCAGGTCTGGTTCGTGACCGCAGGCGGCGCGATGTTCGCGGCGTGGCCGCTCGCCTATGCGGCATCGTTCTCGGGCTTCTACTTCGCGATGCTGCTGGTGCTGTTCGCGCTGTTCTTCCGCCCGGTCGGCTTCGACTATCGCGGCAAGCGCGAAGATCCGCGCTGGCGCAACGCGTGGGACTGGGGTCTCTTCATCGGCGGCTTCGTGCCGGCGCTGGTGTTCGGCATCGCGTTCGGCAATCTGCTGCAAGGCGTGCCGTTCTCGTTCGATACCGATCTGCGCGTCACCTATCACGGCAGCTTCTTCGGCCTGCTCAATCCGTTCGCGTTGCTGACGGGTCTCGTCAGCGTGTCGATGCTGGCCGCGCACGGCGCCTCGTTCGTCAAGTGGAAGACCGATGGCGTGGTCCACGAGCGCGCGTCGAAGGCGCTGCGGCTCGCGGCGCTGTGCGCGGTGGTGTTGTTTCTCATCGCGGGTGCGTTCGTCGCGACGATGATCGGCGGCTATCAGATCGTCGACATGCCGCCGCTCGACGCCGTCTCCAATCCGTTGATGAAGACCGTGATCGGCGCGCCGGGTTTGTGGCTGAACAACTACGCGCTCTATCCGTGGATGGCGATCGCGCCGCTCGCGGGTTTTGTCGGCGGGGTGCTCGCGGTGCTGCTCGCACGCTCGCGCTTCGAGGCGACGGCGTTCCTGTCGACCTCGCTGATGGTCGTCGGCGTGATCCTGACCGCGGGCTTCTCGATGTTTCCGTTCATCATGCCTTCGTCACTCGACGGCCGCAGCAGCCTGACCATGTGGGATGCGACGTCGAGCCAGATGACGCTCGAGATCATGCTGTTCGCGGTGATCCTGTTCCTGCCGATCATCCTGCTCTATACGGGCTGGGTGTATCGCGTGATGCGCGGCAAGGTGACCGCCGCGGCGATCAAGGAAAACCATCATTCGATGTATTGAGCGGCACGATGCATCAACCGCAAACCGGAAACAGGAGTTCGTGATGTGGTATTTCAGCTGGATTCTCGGCATTGGCGTCGCGCTGGCGTTCGGCGTCGTCAATGTGATGTGGCTCGAATCGCGCGAATTGGCGCGCCCGGCAAAGCGGGTGCCTCGCTAGGCGCCACGCTCGGGTCGTAAAAGCGAAAGCGGCACCTTGGGACAAGGTGCCGCTTTTTTTTAACTCAACAGCGCCCGACAGCCGTCAACCGATCATGCGGGCACCGGCGCCGCGCCCGCGCCACCGCCTTGCGACGACAGGCGCTCGGCCAGCTTCTGCGCATAGCGCTGCGCGGCCTCGCCGACGACGACATGGAATGTGTCGGTCGACACCCACGCGGTATCGAGCGTCGCGAGGCGCTGACGATCGACCGCCGACGGATCGCGCACGACCACGCGCAGACGGGTCGCCGCGACCGCATCGAGCGACACCACGTTGCCCGCGCCGCCGAACACGGCGAGCCAGCGCAGCGGATCGGGGTCGAGCGGACCGCCTTGCGCGTCATCGGTGTGCCCAGCGTTTCGCGCGACCGGCGCGGCAGCAGCAGGCGCCGATGCAGCAGAAGCCACCTTCACTGCGTCGCCCTGACCCTGCGCGATCGCTGTACGCATCTCATCGGCGATGATGTCCGCTTCCGGTCCGATGATCACCTGCACGTTGTTCGCGCCGCGCTTGAGCACGCCACGCGCGCCGATCGACTTCAGTTCGCTTTCGGAGACCTTGTCCGCATCGACGACCGACAGACGCAGACGCGTCGTGCATGCATCCACGACCGACAGGTTCGCCGCGCCACCGAGCGCCGCGATATAACGCTGCGCGCGCGGCACGGCCGCACCGGCCGCCGGCGCGACGAAACCGCCCGCCGCGAACGACTCGACCTGCTCTTCCGCGGCGGCGGGCTCACGGCCCGGCGTCGCCATGTTGAACTTGCGGATGAAGAAGCGGAACAGACCGTAGTACACGACCGAGTACACGATGCCGAGCGGAATCGCCCACCAGCCCTTCGTCGACAGACCGAAGTTCAGCACGTAGTCGATGAAGCCCGCCGAGAACGTAAAGCCGAGGTGAATGCCGAGCGCCGAGCAGATCGCGAGCGACAGCCCCGTCAGCAGTGCGTGGATCGCATACAGCACCGGCGCAAGGAACATGAAGCTGAACTCGATCGGCTCGGTCACACCGGTCAGGAACGACGTGAGCGCCATCGAGAACAGCAGGCCGCCGGCCACTGCGCGACGCTCCTTCGGCACCTCGTGGAACATCGCGAGACACGCGGCCGGCAGGCCGAACATCATCACCGGGAAGAAGCCGGTCATGAAAGTGCCCGCGGTCGGGTCGCCGGCGAAGAAGCGGTGCAGGTCGCCCGTGACCGCCGCGCCGCCGGCCGGCGTGAAGCTGCCGAACACGAACCACGTCAGCGAGTTCAGGATGTGATGCAGGCCCGTGACGAGCAGCAAGCGGTTCAGCACGCCGAACACGAAGGCGCCGAGCGCGCCGGCCGTCGTGAGCCAGTGGCCGGCCAGATCGATCGCGCTCTGCACCGGCGCCCACACGTGGCCGAATATGATGCCTAGCACCACGCAGACCACGCCTGTCACGATCGGCACGAAGCGTTTGCCGCCGAAGAATGCCAGGTAGTCGGGCAGCTTGATGTCCTTGTAGCGGTTGTACAGCAGCCCCGCGACGATCCCCGCGATGATCCCCGACAGCACGCCCATGTTGAGCTTGTCGTTGATGTCCTTCATCACCGCGATCTGCACCAGATAGCCGATTGCGCCAGCCAGACCCGCGACGCCGTTATTGTCTTTGGCGAAGCCGACCGCCACGCCGATCGCGAACAGCAGCGGCAGGTTGTCGAAGATCGCGCCGCCCGCATCGGCGATCATCTTGATGTTGAACACGTCGGGCTGGCCGAGCCGCAGCAGCAGGCCGGCGACCGGTAGCACCGCGATCGGCAGCATCAGCGCGCGTCCCAGGCGCTGTATCTTCAGAAACGGATTTGCATCCATCGGTATCTCCAATTTTGTCTCGAGGGGTACGTCTTCGGTGAGTAGTGCAGCGATGCGGAGAACCGCGCCGCGCGTGAAGGCAGCCGTACTGCCGGACGCACGGCGTGCGGGTTCTCCAATTGATTAATCTTTCAATCGAGCGGCCACGTCGCGCGACTTGCGGCTCGAACCGCCTGCGCCGAGTCGAGCGCGAGCGCATCGCGGGCGCGCTGGCGGCACAACTGATAGTCGAGCGTGCGCACGCGTGCCTTGATGCCGGGCACCGAGACCGGATCGACCGATAGCTCGGTCACACCCAGGCCCACCAGCAGCGGCATCGCGAGCGGGTCGCCAGCGAGCGCGCCGCACACGCCGACCCATTTGCCGTGCTTCGCGGCACCTTCGACGGTCGCCGCGATCAGCCGCAGCACCGCCGGATGCAGGCCGTCCGCCTGCGCCGCGAGATCGGGCTGGCAGCGGTCCATTGCGAGCGTGTATTGAGTCAGGTCGTTGGTGCCGATCGACAGGAAATCGGCGTGCTGTGCGAGCTGATCGGCGAGCAATGCAGCCGACGGCACTTCGATCATCACACCTACTTCGACCGGCTCGGTGCTGCCCGCTTCGCGTGCAAGCTCGTCGATACGCTTGCGGATGCGGATCAGTTCGCCCGCGTCGGTGACCATCGGCAGCAGGATGCGCACGGCGCCGATCGGACGCACCGCGAGCAGGCCGCGCAGCTGGTCGTCGAGCAGATCGGGGCGCACCTGCGCGAGGCGCACGCCGCGCAGGCCGAGCGCGGGATTCGGCTCAGGCGGCAGCGTCAGATAGTCGACTTCCTTGTCCGCGCCGACGTCGAGCGTGCGGATGATCGCGGTGCGGCCGCGCAACGCATCGACGATCGCCTGATAGCTGTGGCGATGCTCGTCCGCGCTCGGCGCGGCCGGGCGGTGGATGAACAGCAGCTCGGTGCGCAGCAGACCGACCGAGTCGGCGCCGTTATCGACCGCGGCGTTCGCGTCGTCGAGTGTGGCGATGTTCGCGGCCACTTCGATCGCGCGGCCGTCGGCGGTCGCCGCTGCCTGTTGCGACGTGCGGCGATTCGCTTCGCGCACGTCGGCGAGGCGGCTGCGTTCGCGCCGGGCGCGTTCGACGTCGAGTTCGGTCGGCGCGAATTCGAGCCGCCCGGTGCTCGCGTTCACCACCACCTGAGTGCCCTCGGGAATCGCATGCAACGCGTCGCCGACCGCGACCAGCGCAGGGATGCCCGCCTGCCGCGCGAGAATCGCCGCATGCGAGGTCGCGCCGCCGCGCGCCATCACGAGCGCGGTCACCCGCGTGCGGTCGAGCGACGACAGATCCGACGGCGTAAATTCGTCGGCCGCGAGCACCGCTTCGTCCGGCAGTGTGCGGGCCGCGCTGCTCGTGTAGCCGAGCGCGCGCTGCACGCGCTTTTCGATGTCGCGCAGATCGGCGGCCCGCTCGGCGAGCAGTGCATCTTCGACATTGCTCAGGATGTCTATTTGCGCGCGGATCGCCTCGCGCCACGCAAAACCCGCGCTCTTGCCAAGACTGATCAGATCGCGCGCGGCGTCGAGCAGCGTCGGATCTTCGAGCAGCACGCGATGCACCGCGAAAATTCCCGCCTCGCCGACCGAGCCGCGTTGCGACGCATCGCGCACGATCGTGTCGAGATCGGCGTCGACGGTCGCGATCGCCTTGTCGAGCAGACGGCTCTCCGCCGCCGACGTGCCGCTCGCCTGCTCCGGCGGATCGACATCAGCGTCGTCCCAGCGCACCAGCTTGCCGACCGCGACGCCCGGCGCCGCGCACACGCCCGCGAGCGTATTCGGCGTGAGCGGCTCGCCCGTGGCGGGCACGGCAACCACGGTCGTCGGTGCTGCCGCCGGCTTCTGTTCGCGCTTCTGCTCGACTTCGCCGTGCGCTTCGCGAGTCAATTCGTGAGCAATCGCATCGACCGCCGCCTGCGCCTGCGGACCGACGCCGAGCAGTTCGACGCTCGCGCCTTCGCCGGCACCGAGTCCCAGCAGACCCACGACGCTTTCGATCGGCGCCTTGCGGCCGTCGTAGCGCACCTCGACGCGCGCGTCGAAGCCGCGCGCCGCTTCGCGCGCTCGCGCCGCGGGCCGCGCATGCAGACCGCCCGCGTGCGTCAGCGTGATCTGTCGGCGCGCTTCGTCCATCACCTGAGCGGCGCACGCCTCACGCACTGCGTCATGACTGACGCCGTCGCGCGCGCGCAGCACCAGCAGCGGCGTTTCGCCGGCCTCGGCGTGCCCGTTTGGCGCCCGCTCGATGACCTCGAACGTTTCCGAATTCGCGATCGCGACCACCGACACGAGGCTCGGCGCATTCAGCGCGACCTGATCCTGATCGAACTCGATCAGCACGTCACCAGCGCGGACCTGCGCGCCCTGCGCGACCATCGGCG
Organism: Paraburkholderia atlantica; assembly: GCF_009362785.1. Lineage (GTDB taxonomy): Bacteria > Pseudomonadota > Gammaproteobacteria > Burkholderiales > Burkholderiaceae > Paraburkholderia > Paraburkholderia atlantica. The sequence goes on along the minus strand of NZ_WHNQ01000005.1, from coordinate 339,858 downwards.
CAAAACCCTTGCCGTTCAGCCCGACCGTGTCGATACCGATATGCAGCAGTATCTGCGCGCCTTCGGCGCTCTCCAACGTCACCGCGTGGCCGGTGCGCGCGAGATGCGTGACGACGCCGTCGCACGGCGCGACGAGCCGCCCCTCGAGCGGATCGACGCCGATGCCGTCGCCGAACATGCCGCCCGCAAACACCGGGTCCGGCACCTTCGCGAGCGGCACGACCGGACCGGTCAGCGGTGCAAGCAAAACAATGTGATCTTCGGAATGGCTCATCAGGTTGGACTTCTCGACACGTCGCATCGTCGTTCTCGTCAGTGAGTTTCGGTGACTTTGTTCAGATGGCGTGGCGCGTCGGGATTGCGCCCGCGCGCGGCGGCAAGATCCGCGGCCATCACGTAAAAGGACAGGATGGCGGCGATCGGATCGAGCGCCGCGTGTGCGGTGGCGACGAGCGGCAGCGAAGCTTCCGCGACGTCATCGGGTGCCGCGAGCAACACGCGCGCGCCGCGCGCGCGCATGTCGTGCGCCAGTTGCAGCAGACCCGCCTGCTCCGGCCCGCGCGGTGCGAACACGAGCAGCGGATAGTCGCGGTCGATCAGCTCCATCGGACCATGACGCACTTCCGCGCTCGAAAACGCTTCGGCCTGAATGCCGGAAGTTTCCTTCAGCTTCAGCGCGGCTTCCTGCGCGATCGCGAGGCCAAGGCCGCGGCCGATCACGATCATCCGCTCGATGCCGCGCAACTCGTTGACGGCCATCGACCAGTCGAGCCGGCCCGCGCGTTCCAGCGCGTCGGGCAGCGTATTCAGTCCGGCGAGCAACTCGGCGTCGTTCTGCCAATGCGCGATCAGTTGCGCGGAGATCGACAGCATCGCGATGTAGCTTTTGGTCGCCGCGACGCTCAGCTCGGGACCGGCGACGAGCGGCAGGTGCCACTCGCACGCGTCGGCGAGCGGCGAGTTCGGTGCGTTGACGGCGGCGACCGTCAGCGCGCCGGCTGCACGCAACGCGTTCATCGTGCCGACGAGGTCGGGGCTCTTGCCCGATTGCGAAAACGCGAGCGCAAGCTGATCGCGCACCTGCAGCGGCGCCTGCTGCAGCGTCGCCACCGACATCGGCAGCGACGCGACCGGCACGCCGAGGCGGCTCATCGTCAGCGATGCAAAGTAACTGGCGGCATGGTCCGAGCTGCCGCGCGCGACGGTCAGCGCGACGTGGCGCGGCTGTTGCGCGAGCTTCGCGGCGAGCGCCGCGACGCGCGAGGTGTCCTTGAGCTGCTCGGCGACCGTTGCGGCCGACGCGAGCGCTTCTTTAAGCATATTCGACAATGGCTTCTCCTTCGACGTAGGTTGCGCTAAGCGCCAGCTCGCGGTCGAAGACGACCACGTCGGCCCACGCGCCACGCGCGATGCGGCCGCGGTCCTCGATGCCGAGATAGTCGGCGGCGTAGCGCGACAAACGGTGGGATACATCGGCGATCGGCAGGCCGATCGAGACAAGATTGCGCAGCGCCTGATCCATCGTCAGCGTGCTGCCCGCGAGCGTGCCGTCGGCCAGACGTACGCCGCCCAGACACTTGGTCACGTGCTGGCTGCCGAGGCGGTACTCGCCGTCGGGCATCCCGGTGGCCGACGTGCTGTCCGTCACCACGTACAGGCGCGGAATCGCGCGCAGCGCGGTGCGGATCGCGCCCGGATGCACGTGCAGCAGGTCGGGAATGATTTCCGCGTATTCGGCGTGCGCGAGCGCCGCGCCGACGAGGCCTGGATTGCGGTGATGCAGCGGCGACATCGCGTTGAACAGATGCGTGAAGCCGCATGCGCCGTGCTTGAGCGCGGCGACCGCGTCGTCGTAGGTGCCGAGCGAATGGCCGAGCTGCACGCGCACGCCGCGCGCCGCCATCTCGGAGATGATCTCCATGTGGCCGGCGATCTCGGGCGCCAGCGTGACGACCCGAATCGGCGCGATCGACAGATACTTGAGCACCTCGTCCAACACCGCCGAGACCGCCGCGTCGGGCTGCGCGCCGAGCTTGCCGGGGTTGATGTACGGCCCTTCCAGATGCACGCCGAGCACACGCGCGCAACCCGGCGTGCGCAGCCGCGTGACGTTGCCGAGCCCGGCGACGACGTTCATCAGCTCGTCGCGCGGCGCGGTCATCGTCGTCGCGAGCAGGCTCGTGGTGCCGTAGCGCGCATGCGTGCGCGTGATCGTTTCGATCGCGTCGCCGGCTTCCATCACGTCGGCGCCGCCGCCGCCATGCACGTGCAGATCGATGAAGCCGGGCAGGATGTACGGTGCGTCGTTCGTCGACGGATCGACGCGCTCGCCTGACAGCGCCGTGATGCGGCCGTTTTCGTATTCGAGCGTGCCGTGGATCCACCCTTCGGTGGTGAGTATGTTTCCGGTCAGCATGAGTCTCTCTGGTGCGTGATACGTATGCGGCAAAAGTGCGTTCGCCGGACTTGCGGCCTATGCGGCCCGCGCAGTTCAGGTGCGCAGTTCAGCGACGAAGTCGTAGTAGTCGTCGCGGCAATAGGTGTCGGTCAACTCGATCGCGCGTTGATCCGCGCTGTAACCGATACGGGTAATGACCAGCAGTGCGGTGCGCGGTTCGATGTCCATCAGCGCGGCGATTTCGCTCGACGCGTTGACCGCGCGGAAGTGCTGCAACGCGCGCACCACAGCAGCGCCGCGTTGCTCGAGATAGCTGTACAGCGAGTCGCCGATCACGAGCGGATCGGGCACGATCGCGACCGGCAGCGCCGAATGCTCGACCGCCATCACGATGCCGTCCGCGCGCCGCAGCCGCCGCAGGCTCGCGACGGCCGCCCCCGGCGACAGGCCGAGGTGCAGCAGTTCGTCGCGATTGGCGGCGCGCACGTCACGTTCGAGCCATACCGAATCCGGGCGGAAACCGCGCTGCTGCATCTTCTTCGTGAAGCCGGTGAGACGCGACAGCGGGTCTTCGACGCGCGGCGTGATGAAGCTGCCGGCACCGCGCGAGCGCCGGATCAGTCCTTGCTCGACCAGCAGCTCGATTGCCTTGCGCGCGGTGATGCGCGATACGCCGATCGCGTCGGACAGTGTGCGCTCGGAAGGCAGAGCCTCGCCGGCCGACCAGACGCCGCAATGGATCGCCGTCGCCAGGTTGCGCGCGAGCTGCAGGTAGAGCGGCGTGACGTTACGCACGTCAGGCATCAATGCGGACCAGCGAGTTTCCATGGGGCTCCAAGGACGCCGCGAGCAGCACGGCCTCGAAAAATGAGAGCCCATTATATAACCAACATAATACCAGTCAACGGACTGGCTTCACTCTGGTCCTGCTCCCCTAAAAGCCTTGCCAGATAAGGCTCACAGGCAATTTTGAGGGCTGCCGACGTGGGGATTCGCAGACCAGGACTTTCCCGAATCACACCACTAGACGATACCAGCGAGCGGTTATCGGCCTTTAGTGGTATCAAAACTCTGTCTATGCTCAATACCTGTTTAATACCAGTTGGCGTCTGGCCGCGATGGACTGGCTTTGTAAATAAGGGTCGCGCCGATATAGTGCGCTGTACCGACCATCAAAGTTTCGGGGGAGCTGTCCTTGACTGATTCCGAGGCGCTGCGGCGCGCTCAGGCCGTCCGCCATTTCAATCGCTTCTATACCCAGTGCATCGGTGCCCTGCACGAGCATCTGGCGCGAAGCGAGTTCTCGCTGACGGAAGTGCGCGTGCTGCACGAGCTATCGCGCGCCCGTGCGCAAACCGCATCGGTGCTCGGGCGCGCGCTCGGGCTCGATAGTGGCTATCTGAGCCGCCTGCTGACCAGTTTCGAGCGACGCAACCTGATCTCGCGCCGCCCGTCCGACACCGACGCGCGCCAGTCGCTGATCGCGCTCACTGAGCACGGCCACGCGACCTACGCGCCGCTCGACGCCGCTGCCATCCACGAAGCACTCGGCTTGCTCGACAAACTCAGCGCGTTATCGCAGGAGCAGTTGATCGCCGCGATGAAGCTGATCGAGCGGCTGCTCGGCGACAAGCCGAAGCATGAACTCGTGGTGCTGCGTCAGCCGCGCGCCGGCGAATGCGGCTGGCTGGTGCATCGTCAGGCGCAGTGGTTCGCCGCGCAGTACGGTTGGGATCACACGTTCGAGGGCTTGCTTGCGCGCGTCGTCGCCGAGTACGCTCAGCGCAACGACCCACTGCGCGAGAAGTGCTGGATCGCCGAACAGGAAGGTCTGGTGGTCGGCTCGGTTTGCCTCGTCGGGGTCTCGACGACAGTCGCGGGCATACGGCTGCTGTGGGTCGAACCGGACGTGCGGCGGCTAGGCATCGGCACGCAGCTGATCAGCGAATGCGTGCGCTTCGCGCGGCGCGCGGGCTACACGAAGCTCACGCTGACCACCGCGAGCGCATTGACGGAGCCGCGCCGGCTTTGCGAGCGCGCTGGGTTCAAGCTGGCCGATAGCACGACGCAGCGCCGCTTCGGCCACGATCTGATGATCGAAAGATGGGAGTTGGAGCTATAAAAAAAGCACGCACCTGTACGGCGCGTGCTTTTCTCGATGCTATGCGACTGCGCGGGTGATCGCGCTGAACGCGTCGCTTAGAACGACGGCACCATCGATCCCTTGAACTGCGTCTTGATGAACTGGCGCACGTCTTCCGACTGATACGCGGCGACCAGCTTCTTCACCCATGGCTGATCCTTGTCCTTCGCGCGCACGGCGATCAGGTTCGCGTACGGGCTGTGGATGTCTTCGAGCGCGATCGCGTCCCTGGTCGGCTGCAGGCCGGCGGCCAGCGCGAAGTTCGTGTTGATGACGGCAGCATCGACGTCGGCGAGCGAACGCGGCAGTTGTGCGGCATCCAGTTCGACGAACTTGATCCTCTTCGGATTGTCAGCGACATCGAGCGGCGTCGCGTTGTTGCCGCCCGTGGCTGCGCCGTCCTTCAGCTTGATCAGGCCTTGCGCCTGCAGCAACAGCAGCGCGCGATTTTCGTTCGACGGATCGTTCGGCACCGCGACCTTCGCGCCTTGCGGCAGGTCCTTCAGCGACTTCAGTTTCTTCGAGTATGCGCCGAGCGGCGAGATGTACGTGAGGCCTGCATTGACGAGTTTGTAGCCGCGCTGCTTGATCTGGCTATCGAGATACGGCTGGTGCTGGAAGCTGTTGGCGTCGAGGTCGCCGGCGTCGAGCGCGGCGTTCGGCTGGATGTAGTCGTTGAACTCCACGACCTTCACGTTCAGGCCTTCGCGCTTCGCAACCTTGGTGACGACTTCCCAGATCTGCGCGTCCGGGCCGCCGATCGTGCCGACCTTGATGAGCTTGTCGTCGGCGTGCGCGCCGAAGCTGGTCAGGATCGCCGCACCGGCGACGACTGCGGTGAGAGCCTTGAGGATATTTCTGCGCTGCATGTGTTTCTCGCTGTTGCGGTTCGACTTTTTGAGTCGATGGCTCCGATGGATGCCGGAGTCGGATGAAAATGGGCGGCGCTCCAGTTCGTGCCGGTGCGCCGTCGGCCAAGCCCTAAATTGTTTCATACGGGCGGCACGTTGGGGAAATACCCTTAGCGCATATGGATATGCAGAGCGCGAGCGCGCTGGCTAGCGCGACGCAAAAACCGCAGCTAATCGATAATCCGGAGCCGTGGCCTCGCACGGCCCCACTCAACCGCCACTGAGAACGACCATGTATGTGATCAACCTGATCTACACCGCCCCGCTCGATCGTATCGACGACGCGCTCGACGCGCATCGCGCGTTTCTCGCGAAGCAGTTTGACGCGGGTATCTTCGTCGCGGCCGGTCCGAAAGTGCCGCGCGACGGCGGCATCATCCTCGCGGTGCGTATCGAGCGCGACAGGCTGGATCGCATTCTCGCTAGCGATCCGTTCGCCGAGCAACAGCTCGCGCGCTACGAGGTGACGGAGTTCAAGGCAACGCGTATCGCGCCGGGGCTGAATTTGCCGACGCCGGTTTGAGCGCGAGTTGCGAAGAGGAGATCGATGCGGGGACGCGTGAGCGGCGTCGCTATAAAAAGCCGCCTGCGATGCGCGTCAATCGAGCAGAAGCTTGAAGTCGTGCACCCACGGCGTCGCGCCCTGACCATCGCGCGCGAACAGACGCAGCTTGCCGTCCGTGTCGAACACATAGCTCGCGGCCGTGTGGTCCATCGTGTAGCTGTCGGGCGTCTTGCCCGGCACCTTCGCGTAGTAGACGCGGAAGTCTTTCGCGAGCTTCGCGAGCTGCTCTTCGCTGGCAGGACGCAAGCCCACGAAGCTCGGATTGAACGCCGGCACGTATTGCTCGAGCAACTGGGGGGTGTCGCGCTCGGGGTCGAGCGTGACGAACAGCACCTGCACCCGCTTCGCGTCTTCCGGGCCGAGTTGCTGCAACGCCTGTGACAGCTCGGCCATCGTCGTCGGGCAGACGTCCGGGCAATGCGTATAGCCGAAGAACAGCACGACGACCTTGCCTTTGTAGTCGGCAAGCGTGCGAATCTTGCCGGACGTGTCGGGCAACGAGAAATCGCTGGCGAATTGTGTATTGCCGGTGATGTCGAGATTCGTAAAAGCCGGCGGCTGCTTGCCGCAACCGGTCATCAGCAGTGTGCCGCCGAGCGCCGCGCCGAGCGCGCAAGCGATCACAGCGGCGCGCGCGACGCGCGCAAAGCGGTTGTTGAGCATGGTGTTATGCGCCGATCACGACGCGCGCATAGTGGTCGATCAGCAGCGCGGCGAACAGCAGCGACAGATAGACGATCGAATAACGGAAGGTTTTGCGCGCGAGCTCGTCCGAATACTCCCGGTAGATCTTCCACGCATACGCGAGAAACACGGCGCCCAGTAGCACCGCCGCCGCGAGATACACGACGCCGCTCATGCCGGAGATGAACGGCATCAGCGTGACCGCGAACAGAATGACCGTGTAGAGCAGGATATGCAGGCGCGTGTACTTTTCGCCGTGCGTGTTCGGCAGCATCGGCAGGCCGGCGTTTTCGTAGTCCTTGCGGCGATACAGCGCGAGCGCCCAGAAATGCGGCGGCGTCCATACGAAAATGATCAGCACCAGAATCCATGCATCGCCGGGCACGTGGCCGGTGACCGCTGCCCAGCCGAGCGCCGGCGGCATCGCGCCCGACGCGCCGCCGATCACGATGTTCTGCGGCGTGGCCGGCTTCAGCAGCAGCGTATAGATGACCGCATAGCCGACGAACGTGGCGAGCGTCAGCCACATGGTCAGCGGATTGGCGAACGTGTACAGCGTCCACATGCCGAGGCCGCCGAGCACGGCCGAGAACAGCAAAATCTGCGGGGTGGTGATTTCGCCGCGCGCCGACGGACGCCACGACGTGCGGCGCATTTTTGCGTCGATCTGCTGCTCGACGAGGCAATTGATCGCGAACGCAGCGCCGGCCAACAGCCAGATGCCGACGGTGCCGCCGATCAGGACGGTCCACGGCACCATGCCCGGCGTCGACAGAAACATGCCGATGACCGCGCAGAACACCGCAAGCTGCGTAACACGCGGCTTGGTGAGAGCGAGATATTGGGAGACCCGGCTGCCGGGCGTTTGGGAGAGTGTTGTGCTGTCCATGTGAGTCACGCTGGCGCGGCTTCGCGCGCAGGGATCGCAGCGCGGCCGGGACGGCTATAAGCGATCCGAAAGTTTAACATAACGAGCAGTAGCAGCAGGATCGCGGCCCCGCCGTTATGGGCGACCGCGATCGGCAACGGCCATTGCAGCACGATGTTCGACAAGCCGGTGACGAACTGGATCAGCACCACCAGCAGCACGCCGTTGGCGGGTCGCCGCAGCGACTCGAAACGTCGCATCTTCACCGCGAACCACACCAGATAGGCGATTACGGCGAATGCGAACGTGCGATGCGTCCAGTGAATCGCGACCAGCGCATCCTGCGTGATCACGTCGCCGTCGCCGGTCATGCCGAGCGCGCGCCACAGGTGAAAGCCGTGCGCGAAGTCCATCGGCGGAATCCATTGGCCGTTGCAGGTCGGGAAGTCGGTGCACGCGAGCACCGCGTAGTTCGTGCTGACCCAGCCGCCCAGCGCGATCTGCAGCACCAGCAGCGCGAGACCCGCTAGCGCCGCCGCGCGCCAGCGCGCGGCCTCCGGCTCATAGGCGGGCAGCGGCGTCAAGCGCGCTGCGAGCCAGCCGAGCGTGCCGAGCAGCGCGAGGCCGAGCAGCAGATGCGTGGTCACGATGATCGGCTGCAGCTTCATCGTCACGGTCCACGCGCCGAACGCACCCTGCACGACGATCAGGAGCAGCAGCGAAGTCGGCCACCACGGTGACACATGCAGCGAACGTCGCTTGATGCGCGCAGTCCACGCAATGAGCGTCTGCGCGATGATCAGCACGCCGATCGCCATCGCGAAGTAGCGGTGGATCATTTCGATCCACGCCTTCGTCATGCTGACGGGGCCGCTCGGCATCGCCTGATAGGCGGCGGAGATCGCCGCGTGCGCGATGAACGGCGACGACGTGCCGTAGCAACCGGGCCAGTCCGGGCACCCGAGGCCCGAATCGGTGAGGCGCGTGAAGCCGCCGAACATCACGAGATCGAGCGTCAGGAAGGTGGTGAGCCAGACCAGCTTGCGGAATTTGTTGTCGTCGGCCTTGACCCATACGTAGGACAGCGGCAACAACGCGATACACAAGCCGATCAGGCCCAGTTGCAATACGAACATCTCATTTACCCAGGTTGCGGCATCAGCCGATGGTCGACCATTTGAGCAGCTTGGTCAGGTCGCCTTTGATCTTGCTCGGGTTCGCATCCTTCGGAAAACGCATCATCAGATTGCCGTTCGGATCGACCAGGTAGATGTGGTCGGTAATCTGTGTGCCGGTGTCGGCGGGCAGCCACGCGGCAACCTGCGCCGGATCAGCGATCAGCATGTCGGTGTTGGGGTAGGCGGTTTGTACCACATCGGCGACCTTGTCCGCATCGGTGCGCAGCCACACCTCCACGACGCGCTCCCGTTCCGGGCCCTGAGCTGCGCGGATTTGTCGCATGAAGTACAGCTTCGTCACGCAGGCTTTGTCGCACGCGCTGTTGTCGACCGAGATCATCAGCCAGCGGCCGTGCAGCGACGCGAGCTTCAGCGGCTTGCCGTCCTCGCCGGTGACGACGAGCGACTCGGGGATCGGCCGTTGCGGGTCGATCAGTGCGCCGTAGTTCGTGCTGCCGCCGGTTGGCTTGACGACGTAGTACATGAAGTACGAGATCGCGATCGGCGCCGCGCAGATCACCGCGAGCAGCAGCAGCACCCAGCGGCCGCGCCGCCACGAGCCCGGGCCGTTCGGTTGGCCGGGCATCGGCCTGGCCGCGGCGGGTTTGCCGGTGGGATTGCCAGCGGATTTGCCAACTTCCGGCGAACGGGGAGTTTGAGTCGACACTACAGAACCTCTTTCAATGTTTGGACGGCGGCGAGCCGTGCCGTGCGTTCCTCACGCGCCCGGCGCGTGTTCTTTTTTGCCCGCGCGGCGCGCCGCATACAAACCGAACGCGAGCGCCGCGGCGGCCATGCCCCACCACTGCAGCATGTAGCCGTAGTTGCGCTCGACGCCGGTGGTCGGCGCGGGCCAGTCGCGCACCAGACCGTCGCGGGCGTCGCCGATCTGCTGGATCACGAACGATTGCAGCGGCAATCCGGTCTCCGCCGCGTACGCGGCGACATCGAGATTTTGCCGGATCAGGTGATGCGCGGCCGATCCACCCTCGCCGAGTTCGAACGCGCGCGACGCGTCGGCACGCGCAATCCCTTCGATCTCGACCTCGCCCGACGGCGTCGCGTACGGCGCGATGGCCTCTCGATTGCTGAGGTTGCGCGGCAGCCAGCCGCGATTGACGAGCACATAGCCGCCGTCAGCGAGTCTAAAAGGCATCACGACGTAAAAGCCCGGTTGATCGTTATACGGACGATTATCGAGGTACACGACCTTGTCCGCGACGAAGCTGCCGCGCGCTTTCACGCGATGAAACTCGACGTCCTTCAGCGCGAGCGGCGCCGCGCTGACCGGCAGCGCGGGCGCGTTCTCGAACTGCGTGATGCGCGCCTCGAGCGCTTCCTTCTGATGCGCGCGATCGCGCTGCCAGAAGCCGAGCCGCCCCGTCACGACGACGACCAGCAGGATCAGCAGCACGGGAATCAGGCGAAACTTCATTGCAGGTACTCCGTCATCACTTTCCGGGCCGCCGGGAACCTGCGGCAGACGCCCGCTCGCGGTGCGATAATGAGTGTTTTGCCACTGCGCTTTCCGGTTTCAGTTGGTTCCATGCACATTATCGTTCCCATCGCCTTTGCTCTGATCATCGCCAGCATGGTGTCGGCGCTGTATTTCATGATGCACGACAAAGGCAAGACCAAGCGGATGGTCTGGTCGCTCGCCACGCGGGTAGGCCTGTCGATCTCGCTGTTCCTGTTCATCCTGTTCGCATACTGGATGGGCTGGATTCAGTCGACCGGGATTCCGTACGGGCGCTGACGCTCGCGGATAGGTCGTCGGCGCAAACCGTCCGCGGCAAAATTTCCCCGCCATCAAACAAAACGCCGCCCTGACAGGTCGAGGGCGGCGCTGCATTCATCCTTGCATACTGCTCGTGCGCGCCGCCTGACAGCGGTTGCGCGCACGTCCCGCGCCTGCGCCGACGAGCGACGCGCGCGGGTCTGACCGCATTACAGCCAGTACACGACGACGTACAGACCGAGCCACACGACGTCGACGAAGTGCCAGTACCAGGCCGCGCCTTCGAACGCGAAGTGATGTTCCGCTGTGAAATGACCACGAATCAGGCGCACCAGCACGACGGCCAGCATCGTGCCGCCGAGGAACACGTGAAAGCCGTGGAAGCCGGTCAGCAGGAAGAACGTCGAACCGTAGATGCCCGAAGCCAGCGTCAGGTTCAGCTCCTTGTAGGCATGGAAGTATTCGAAGCCCTGCAGGAACAGGAAGCACACGCCCAGCACGAGCGTCGCCGCGAGCCATGCGATCGCCTTCTTGCGATGGTTGTCGCGCAGCGCGTGGTGCGACACCGTCAGCGTCGCACCCGACGACAGCAGCAGCGCCGTGTTGATGGTCGGCACCGGCCACGGCTGCATCGACTTGTAGGTGCCCACGAGCTCGGCCGGGCCGTTGTTCGGCCACACCGCCGTGAAATCCGGCCAGATCAGCTTGAAGTCGAGGCTGCCCAGCTGATGCATCGCGATTTCGCGCGCATAGAACAGCGCGCCGAAGAATGCGCCGAAGAACATCACTTCGGAGAAGATGAACCAGCTCATGCTCCAGCGGTACGAGCGGTCGACGTTCTTGCCGTACATGCCGCCTTCCGACTCGGCGATCGCGTCACCGAACCAGTGCCACAGCGTAAAGAGTAGCCACAGCAGACCGATGAGCACGCCGAGCGGCGCCCACGTGTGGTCGTTGATCCAGGCCGCAAGCGATCCGAGCATGACCAGCAACCCGGTAGCGGCGCTGATCGGATGCCGCGACGGATGCGGTACGAAATAGTACGGGCTCTCGTTTTGACCGCTCATTCTTGATTCTCCACTTCAGTCCAGTTGTTCCGGAATCACCGGCTGTATCTTCGGCGGCGCGTCGATACCGCACCGCTTCTCTCTAATTCGTGGGCTCTTCTTTGCTGCTGTGCCCTGCTACTGCCTCAACCGACCACGAGGCGCACGACCAGAATCAGCACCCCGATCAGGATTGCCGCGCCGATCAGCGCCGCCACGATCACATGCAGCGGGTTTAGCTGCGTCGCGTCCGCTTCGAGATCGCGGCGCTTGCGCACGCCGAAAAACGACCAGAACACCGCGCGCATCGACTGACCGAAACTGCTCTTGCGCGGACTGCCGCCGTTATCGCTCATCTCGCTTCGTCTTCCTTCGTTCGTCCGCGTCTCGCACCGTCAAAGCTGCTTCAGGCCGGCTTCGCGGGAGTGGCTGCCGCGTTCACTGCATTGTTCACTGCATTCGTCTTCGGCACCGCATCGTCCTCGTTCGCCGCCGCCGGCGTGTTCAACTCGAAAAACGTGTACGACAGCGTGATCGTCTTCACGTCCTTCGGCAACTTCGGATCGACCACGAACACCACCGGCATCCGCTTCGTCTCATTCGCGTTCAACGTCTGCTGCGTGAAACAGAAACACTCGATCTTCCTGAAGTACTCGGTCGCCTGCTTCGGCGCGTAGCTCGGAATGGCCTGCGCACGGATCGTGCGCGACTGCTCGTTGCTGACGTCGTACATCACCGTCGTCACTTCGCCGGGATGCACGTCGAGACTGCGCTGCTCCGGCTTGAAACCCAACAGGCCGCGTGCGTTCGCATCGAATTCGATCGATATCGTGCGGCTCATGTCGACCTGCGTATTCTTCGCCTCGCGCGCCGAAACGTCGCGCTGCACGAGGTTGTTCACGCCGGTGATCTGGCAGATCGCGCGATACATCGGCACCAGCGCGAAGCCGAAACCGAACATCATCAAAGCGACGACGAACAGCTTGATCAGCATCGAACGGTTGAAAGAGCGGTCGGCCTCGGCGGGCGGTTGCGTCGACATCTGAATCCTCAACAAACCTGCATACGGACTGCGACTGCGGCGTTAGCTGAACCAGCACTGCTTCACAATGATGCTCGCGAAAAACACCGCGGCGATCGCGAACATCACCAACCCTATCCGCCTGTTGCCCGCGCGAATCTTCTCCGGCGTACGTCTTTCCTGTGGATTGCGCGTCATGCTCGACTTTCTGAATACAGTTCTTGACTGGTGAGACCGCCCGACCGCAGCCGCCTCGCGAAGCACCCGGTTCCGGTGGCGGCATCTCGCGCCGCCGGAACCGGGCACCTCGCCTTGAGATGCTTACTCGACGGTAGGCGGATGCTCGAACGTGTGAAACGGAGCCGGGCTCGGCACGGACCACTCGAGGCCCGTTGCGCCGTCCCACGGCTTGTCGCCCGCCTCGACGAGCTCACCGCCGCCACGGTAAGCCGGCAGCGCCACCGCGAACAGGAAGTAGACCTGAGACAGACCGAAGCCGAAAGCGCCGATCGAGATCACCTGGTTCCAGTCGGTGAACTGTGCCGGGTAGTCCGCATAGCGACGCGGCATGCCCGCGAGACCGACGAAGTGCATCGGCAGGAACGCGAGGTTGAAGAAGAACATCGACGCCCAGAAGTGGATCTTGCCGCGCGTTTCGTTGTACATCCAGCCGGTCCACTTCGGCGCCCAGTAGTACCACCCGGAGAACAGCGCGAACAGTGACCCCGCCACCAGCACGTAGTGGAAGTGCGCGACTACGAAATAGGTGCCGTGATACTGGATGTCGAGCGGCGCCATCGCGAGCATCAGACCCGACAGGCCACCGAACGTGAACACGATCAGGAAGCCCACCGCGAACAGCATCGGCGTTTCGAACGACAGCGCACCGCGCCACATCGTCGCGACCCAGTTGAACACCTTCACGCCGGTCGGCACCGCGATCAGCATCGTCGCGTACATGAAGAACAGCTGGCCGGTCACCGGCATGCCGGTCACGAACATGTGGTGCGCCCAGACCATGAACGACAGGATCGCGATCGACGCCGTTGCGTACACCATCGAGCTATAGCCGAACAGCGGCTTGCGCGAGAACGCCGGAATCACCTGCGAGACGATCCCGAACGCCGGCAAGATCATGATGTACACCTCGGGGTGTCCGAAGAACCAGAAAATGTGCTGGTACATGACCGGGTCGCCGCCGCCTGCCGCATTGAAGAACGACGTGCCGAAGTGGCGGTCGAACAGCACCATCGTGATCGCGCCCGCCAGAACCGGCATCACGGCGATCAGCAGGTACGCGGTGATCAGCCATGTCCAGACGAACATCGGCATCTTCATCAGCGTGAGGCCGGGTGCGCGCATGTTCAGGATCGTCACGACGATGTTGATCCCGCCCATGATCGACGACGCACCCATCAGGTGAACCGCGAAAATCGCGAAGTCCATGCCCGGGCCCATCTGCGTGGACAGCGGTGCGTACAGCGTCCAGCCTGCGGCGGTCGCGCCGCCCGGAGAGAAGAACGAGCCGACCAGCAGAACAGCCGCGACTGGCAGCAGCCAGAAGCTGAAGTTGTTCATCCGCGCGAAAGCCATGTCCGATGCACCGATCTGCAGCGGCACCATCCAGTTCGCGAAGCCGACGAACGCCGGCATGATCGCGCCGAACACCATGATCAGCCCGTGCATGGTGGTCAACTGGTTGAAGAACTCGGGACGCATGATCTGCAGGCCCGGCTCGAACAGTTCGGCACGGATCATCAGCGCCATCACGCCCCCGGACAGGAACATGGTGAACGAGAAGATCAGGTACAGCGTACCGATGTCCTTGTGATTGGTGGCGAACAGCCAACGGCGCCAGCCGTGCGGCGTTTCGTGGGCATGGTCGCCGTGCACGTGCTCGTGGCCCGCGACTACATCGTGTCCGATGCTAGACATGACAATCTCCTAAAGCGAATTCTGCGGTGCTGACCATGAACACGTCAGGCTGCCGGGCTGATCTGAACGCGCCGGGCTTCCTTCGCGTCGGTGCCGCCGGTGATCGTTTCCGGCTTCTTCAAAATAATATGGTCTTCGGCAATGCCGGCTGCTTTCAGTGCGTCGCGAACGGCCTCGGCACGACTCTTCGCGAGCTTCGCGTTGACGTCGGCGGAGCCGGTTGCGTCGGTGAAGCCTGACAGCGTGAATTTCGCGTCCGGATGCGCCTTCGCGTAGGCCGCGGCCGCGTCGACCGCCGCTTTCGCGTCGGCCGGCAGCGTGCTCTTTCCGGTCTCGAAGTAGACGCTCGCCGGCAGCGTGGCCTCTGCGCTATTCGCAGCGGCCGCGCCAGCGTCAGTGCCCGATGCAGCCGAAGCCGCTTCCGCACCCGACGCCGCCGCCGCGCTGCTTGCCGCGGCACCCGCGGCGGCCAGATGGTCGCCGCCTTCCGGCAGCTTGCCGTTGCGCGCGTCGGTGACTTGCTTGGGCTGCAGGATGTCGCCCGTGTGGTTGCCCCACGAGTTACGTTCGTACGTGACCACCGAGGCGATTTCGACGTCGTTCAACGTCGGCGCCCACGAAGGCATTGCGTTCTTGCCCTTCAGCACGAGGCTCACGTGCTGACCGATCGGGCCGTTGGCGATCTTGCTGCCGTCGAGCGCCGGGAATGCGCCCACGCCCTTGCCGGTCGGCTGATGGCAGACCGCGCAGTTCGTCGCGTAGACCTTGCCGCCGCGCTCCATCAGCTCGGCCATCGTGTAGGTCTTGTTCGGATCGTCCTGGCCGGCGGCCATTTTCTTCTTTTCCTGGTCGACCCACTTCGCGTAGTCGTCGGCCGACAGCACCTCGACGACGACCGGCATGAACGCGTGTTCCTTGCCGCACAGCTCGGTACAGAAGCCGCGGAACGTGCCGGTGCGGGTAGCCTTGAACCACGTGTCGCGCACGAAGCCGGGGATCGCGTCCTGCTTCACGCCGAAGGCCGGCACGTACCAGGAGTGGACCACGTCGTTCGCGGTGGTGATGATGCGGATTTTCTTGTCTACCGGCACCACGAGCGGGTTGTCGACCTCCTGCAGATACAGCGTGGAGATCGGCTCGCGGCCTTCAGTTTGCGCGCGGGGCGTGGCGAGCGTGGACAGGAAGCCGATGCCCTCGCCCGGACCCTTCACGTAGTCGTAGCCCCACTTCCACTGGTAGCCGGTGACCTTGATCGTGAGATCGGCGTTAGAGGTGTCCTTCATCGCGACGACGGTCTTGGTGGCGGGCAGCGCCATCAGCACGACGATGATGAACGGCACGATCGTCCAGATGATTTCGACGGTGGTGCTTTCGTGGAAATTGGCGGCCTTGTGGCCTTTCGATTTGCGGTGCGCGAAAACCGAATAGAACATCACGCCGAATACACCGATGAAAATGACGGTGCAAAGGCCCAGCATGAACATGTGGAGGCTAAACAGCTCCTCAGCGATTTTCGTTGCAGGCGGCTGGAGATTGATCGCGTTGACGGCGGGGCCGCCCGGAGCATCGCCCACTGCCAGGGCAGCACCGGCGAAAAGCAGTCCGCTCGTCGCCAGCACGCTCATGAGCGCTCGCTTGATTGTTTTCATAGCTTCCTTACCCAAATTTTCCATTCAAACCCCTCGACCCCGCTGGCAGCGTGTCGCGCCCCCTTGAACGCCGCGCGTCCGGCACCATCTAACAACGTGCCAGCCACATACGCAGTTCGCCTGCGAACTGCGTGCGCCGATTCTGCGCGAGATGTTGCCCGATCATGATCGTCTGCCCGCGCGAGACCAGCTTGATCTGATCGCGCGGCGTTGCGCCCGGCTCTATCCGCACCCAGCGCGGATTGAATTCGAACTGCGTAATCTGCTCGGCGCTGACCTGCTCGATCACGAGCCGGTTCGGAAACAACCGGATGCGCTCGTAATCGACAGCATGACGCGCATATATTGCAAACGCGATACCTACCGCCAGCAATTCGATTCCGGTGAACGGCAACACCAGCCAGGCGCCGACCAGAACCAGCATGAATGCAATTGCCAACGAGAACAACGCAAGCGACACGTACAGACAGACGAACTGCCGCGGCGACATCGAACAGTTGCGCTTCATGGTCCAGTCCTTGAGGACCGGCTCAGAATCCGCCAGCAGATGATCTGATGCGCCCATCGCTGCCTCCTGCGATTCGTCGCGTCCGGCCTGCCTTCTTTTACTTCCGGATGCATCTCGCGGCCGCCGCTCATGTCACTGTTTACAGCATCAATCGCGACCGCGCCAACCCCTACCGCATCACTTCATTTTGCAGCCCTGCGCCTCGGGCTTGCCACCGTAAATGTGGGAACGTCGGGTGACAAACTGACGCATTATAGGCGCGATCCATAGCATCGACAAGCAAGCCCCGATCGGCCCGCAAGCCCGGCGCGACAAGCCTTCGCGCCATTTTGCCCGGCATTTTGCGGCTCTTTCGGAGGGCAAATCCCAGGCATAACGGATGTCCTCTTTACCGCTTTTGCAACAGGTCAACCGCACCGTCGGCAAGCAGTTGATGAGCGCGCCGCAATCTGCTACCCACGCTTGCCCGGACCTCGTCCGATGTCCTCGAGCCGCACGATGCCATGTCCTTCGGCCGTGGTGCGCGGCACCGCTTTCCATGCGTGTCCGTAGATCACCTCGAAGGTCAGCGCGATCGTACCGTCGGCGCGCCGGCGCGCTTCGAGCGCGGCGAGCAAGGCTTTGTGCAACCGACGCGCGAGCGCACCGTCATGCGCATCGCGCTCGAACGGGTATGCGCCCCAGCGGCGCACGTCCGCGAGCAGCGACTCGGGCGACTTGTAGGTGATCGTCAGCGTCTCCTGGTCCATCACCGGAATCTCGAAGCCGGCCTCGACGAGCATGTCGCCGAGATCATGCATGTCGACGAAGTCGATCACATGCTTGCGCGACGCGACGCCGTGCGCGGCCTCGATCTCGGCGTAGGCGCCGCGCAATTCCTTCAGCGTGTCGGGGCCGAGCGTACTGAACATCAGCAGGCCGTTGACCTTCAACACGCGCTGCCATTCGGGAAAGACCAGATCCGGCCGCGAGTGCCAGTGCAGCGCAAGGTTGGACCAGATGAATTCGAATGCGCCGGCCGCGAACGGCAGCGCGGAGAAATCAGCTTGCGCGAAGCGCGGACCACGCGCGCCGAGCGCCTTGCCGAGCGAAGGGGGAAGAAAGCGCCGCCAACTGGTGTCACCGGCGTCGTGACGCAGCGCGCGGCGGAGCATGCCGTGCGACAGATCGGCGCCGAACACGGGCGCCTCGGGGAAGCGGGCGCGCAATGCCGGGATGTCTTCGCCCGCGCCGCAGCCGGCGTCGAGCACGCTCGAGGGCGCGACCTTGATGTAATCGAGACGCTCGCGCATGCGCTGTGCAATCTCGCGCGGCAGGAACGCAACGTCATCGAAGATGGCGGCGCGACGGTCGAAAATACGCCTGAGGCGCCGTGAATCGTAGGCCGGACGGCCAGATTGAGCGGATGTTGGGGACATGTGTGTCGTGCTGGCGTGAGCTCGAAGTATACTCGTTCGTTCCCCTCCATTCAGCGTGAACGGCTTTCAGCGGCACTCACTCGTGCGATTCCAGTCATTTTCTTCATCGTGTCGAAATCAGGTGGCGCGTGTCGCGCGCGGTCTGTATTCGGCATGGCCACGCGCCTTGAACGTCGCGCTGCCGAACCTGTGCGCGTTATGCGGCAATATGTCGCATAAGACGCTGTGCGACGGTTGCGACGCGGCCTACTGGAACGAGAGCCGCCTGCGCTGCAGCGTTTGTGCGGTGCCCTTGCCGGCGTCACGCTGGGTCGCTCAGGCGCGGTATCGCTGCGCGGATTGCGTGGCCGAGCCGCCGTCGTTCGACGCGAGCTTCGCGCTCGCGGACTATCGGGCGCCGCTCGATACGCTCGCTGTCGGCCTGAAGTTCCGCGCCCGGTTGATGCTCGCGCGCGACTTCGCGCAACGTCTCGCGCGGCTCGCTCGGGACAACTGGCGCGACGCGGCCGAGCGGCCCGACGTGATCGCGCCCGTGCCGCTCGCCAGTCGCCGTCTGGTCGAGCGCGGCTATAACCAGGCCTGGCAGATTGCGCGGCCGCTCGCGGGGGCGCTCGCCGTGCGCAGCGACGCGACGCTGCTCGAACGAACGCTCGACACCGTGCCGCAATCGCGCCTCGATCTCGATGCGCGCCGGCACAACGTCGGGCGCGCGTTTCGCATTGCGCGCCCGGTGCGCGGCTCGCACGTCGGCATCGTCGACGACGTGATGACGAGCGGCGCGACGCTCGAAGCGCTCGCGCATACGCTGAAGGCCGCAGGCGCGCGGCGGGTCACGAACTTCGTCGCGCTGCGCACTCCGAAAAACTAGCTTTTACGTGGTCCCCTTATGTTCAACGTCGTTCTCGTAGAACCAGAAATTCCGCCCAACACCGGCAACGTGATTCGCCTGTGCGCGAATACCGGCGCCCGACTGCACCTGATCGAGCCGCTCGGCTTCCCTCTCGACGACACCAAGATGCGGCGCGCCGGCCTCGACTATCACGAGTACGCGGAAATGCACGTTCACACCGATTGGGACGCGTTCATCGCGAAAGAAACGCCCGACCCGTCGCGCATGTTCGCGTTCACCACACGCGGCTCGGGGCGCTTTCACGACCACGCGTTTCAACCGGGCGACTGGTTCGTGTTCGGCGCCGAAACGCGCGGCCTGCCCGACACGGTGCTCGAGCGCTTTGCGAACGAACAGCGCGTGCGTCTGCCGATGCGTCCTGGCAATCGCAGTCTGAATCTGTCGAATACGGTGGCGGTCGTGGTGTTCGAAGCGTGGCGTCAGGCCGGCTTCGAGGGCGGCGCCTGACGGCGTTCGAGCTCGGCCTCGTAGCGCGCGAACATCGCGTCGTCGAAACACGCGAACGTCACGTGCTTCATGTGGGGCGTGCGCGGCAACGTGTTGAGCACGGTCCCGACCGCGATGCTGACCGCATCGTCGGCGGGGAAACGGTAGATGCCGCAACTGATCGCGGGAAACGCAATGCTCGTGCAATGCGTCTCGCGCGCGATTTCGAGCGAGCGCTGATAGCACGATGCGAGCAGGTCGGCTTCGCCATGCGCGCCGCCGCGCCACACCGGACCGACCGCATGGATCACATGCTTCGCGGGCAGCCGATAACCAGCGGTGATTTTGGCGTCGCCGGTCGCGCAGCCGCCGAGCGTTTCGCATTCGCGCAGCAACTCCTTGCCGGCCGCGCGATGAATCGCGCCATCCACACCGCCGCCGCCGAGCAGCGACGTATTCGCGGCATTGACGATCGCATCGACGGCGAGCGTCGTGATATCGACCACGCGCGCTTCGAGCGTGCATGTGCCGTGACTAAGATTGAAGGTGGGCATGGGAACCTCGCTGACCCGAGTTTCGATAACGAAGTGGACAGCCAGGTGAGGCAGCCGTTCAACGCGAAATGCGCTAAACGGCTGAAAGAAAAGACTTTATTCGGCCTTCGAATCGCGCCGCAGCAGCGCGCTGACCGCATCGCGCGGCGCCACGCCGTCGAACAGCACCGCGCAGACCGCTTGGGTGATCGGCATTTCGATTGCATGGGCGCGTGCGATCGACAGGACCGCCTTCGCGCAGCGCACGCCTTCGGCAACGTGACCGAGGCCGCCGAGAATGTCGTCGAGCGTGCGGCCCGTGGCGAGTTGCAGGCCCACGGTGCGGTTGCGCGACAGATCGCCAGTCGCGGTCAAAATCAGATCGCCCAGGCCGGTCAGCCCGGTAAAGGTTTCCGCGCGCCCACCTAGCGTCACGCCAAGACGCGACATTTCGGCGAGGCCGCGGGTGATCAGCGCCGCGCGTGCGTTGAGGCCGAGGCCGAGGCCATCGGCGATGCCCGTCGCTATGGCGAGCACGTTTTTCACCGCGCCGCCCACTTCGACGCCGACGACGTCATCGCCGGTATAGATGCGCATCGCGCCGTGATGGAACGCCGCGACCGTGCGTTCGCGGCACGCCGACGACGAACTCGCGATCGTCAACGCTACCGGCAGCCCCTGCCCGACTTCGCGCGCGAAGCTCGGTCCGGACAACACGCCGTTGCTCGCATGCTCGGGCAACTCCGCCGCCACCGCCTGATGCGGCAACAACTGTGAATCCGCTTCGAAACCCTTGCACAGCCACACGATATGCGCGGGCACCTTGCCCGCATCGCGCATCGCACGCAACAGACCGCGCAGGCCAGCCACGGGAGTCGCGACCACGCACAGCGCAGCGTCGGCGAGCGCGTGATCGAGCGCCGCATTGAGATCCGCTTCGTAGCGAAGCGCGGGCGGCAACGCGACGCCCGGCAGATAGCGGGCGTTTTCGTGCGAAGTGGAAAGCTCGGTGATGAGCGCGGACTCGCGCGCCCACAACACCGTGTCGTGCCTTACGGCCAGATGGCCAGCGAGGGCGGTGCCCCAGGCGCCAGCGCCGAGAACGGCGACCTTCATAGCCGGCACTACCTGCGGCGCCTTAATGCGTGACGCCGTTTTGCGCCGCGCCGCCCTGCTGGGCCGCGCTCATTTGCGCGAGACGCTGCTCGTACAGCGCCTGGAAGTTGATCTCGGCGAGGTGGATCGGCGGGAAGCCGGCGCGGGTGATCGCGTCGGCGATGTTCGAGCGCAAGTACGGGAACAGGATGGTCGGGCACGCGATGCCGACGAGCGGATCGATCTGCTCGGCAGGAATGTTGCGAATGTCAAAAATGCCGGCCTGTTTCGCTTCGATCAGGAACGCGACCTTGTCCGACACCTTGGCCGTGACCGTGCCCGTCACCAGGATCTCGAACACGGATTCCGCGAGGCGCTCGGCCTTCACGTCGACTTCGACTTCGACCGACGGCATTTCCTGCTCGAGGAAGATCGCCGGCGAATTCGGCTGCTCGAGCGACATGTCCTTCAGATAAATGCGCTGGATGTTGAAGAACGGCTGGTTATTCTCGTCGGACATGATGGTGATTCCTGATAGGTATGCGTGGCGGCGGCCGATGCACGCATGGGCCGCCAGATTATTGCGCCGGCTCGCCGGCTCCGCGAGGAGCGCACGCGCCGGCTTATCGAATGGTCCGCCCGCTCGCGCGGCGCGAAACGCGCGAACTCAGGCTGCTTCGAGCAGCGGCGTCAGACCGCCCGCGCGATCGAGCGCGGAAAGATCATCATAGCCGCCGACATGCGTCTCGCCGATGAACACCTGCGGCACCGTGCGACGACCGGTCCGGGTCATCATCTCCTCACGACGGGCCGGGTCTTTATCGATCAGTACTTTCTCAACGTGCTCGACGCCGCGCGACTTTAAAAGACGTTCGGCCATCTGGCAATACGGGCACACCTGGGTGCTGTACATGATCACTTTGTTCACTTGGCTGCTCCTTGTTTCACAACCGGCATACCGGCTTTCTGCCAGGCGTCGACGCCGCCCTCGAGAACATGGACTTCCGCGTATCCCGCTTCCTGCACGATACGCGCTGCCTTGTTCGACTGCTGGCCGGTCTGGCATACCAGCAGCACCGGGTTGCTCTTGTTCTTCGCGAGTTGCGTGACTTTCGCCTGCAACTCCGCGAATTCGAAATGCCGTGCCGAGGGCAGGTGCCCCTTGGCGTAATCGGCGGACGGCCGCAGATCGATGACCGCCGCGTTGCGCCGGTTGATCAGTTGGGTAGCTTCAGCGGCCGACAGGCCGCCACGTCCACGCCGACTGATGGTCGGCCACAGCAGCAACCCACCAGAGATAAGGACGATTGCGATCAGGACAAGGTTTGTGTATTCGGTGAAAAACTTCACGGAAGATCCGCCGGAAAGAGAGAAATCGAAAAGGTCAACCCGAGCATTATAAAATAACCGTTTGACGCGATGGCGATGCGCCGCCAGAGGCACCGCACAGCGCAAGACCGCTTCCTCACTACCGACCGGCAACTCACATGTACAAACTCGTTCTCATCCGCCACGGCGAATCGACGTGGAACAAGGAAAACCGCTTTACCGGCTGGGTCGACGTCGACCTCACCGAGCAGGGCAACCTCGAGGCGCAGCAGGCGGGCGTGCTGCTCAAGGAATCTGGATACACGTTCGACATCGCCTATACGTCGGTGCTGAAGCGCGCGATCCGCACGCTGTGGCACGTGCAGGACAAGATGGACCTGATGTACCTGCCCGTCGTGCATTCGTGGCGCCTGAACGAGCGCCACTACGGCGCGCTGTCGGGTCTGAACAAGGCCGAAACGGCCGCCAAATTCGGCGACGAACAGGTGCTGGTCTGGCGCCGCAGCTACGACACGCCGCCGCCCGCGCTCGAGCCGACCGACGAGCGCGCGCCGTACACCGACCCGCGCTACGCCAAGGTGCCGCGCGAGCAACTGCCGCTGACCGAGTGCCTGAAAGACACGGTCGCGCGCGTGCTGCCGCTGTGGAACGAGTCGATTGCGCCGGCCATCAAGTCAGGCCGCAGCATCCTGATCGCCGCGCACGGCAACTCGATCCGCGCGCTGGTCAAGTACCTCGACAACATCTCGGACAGCGACATCGTCGGCCTGAACATTCCGAACGGCGTGCCGCTCGTCTATGAACTCGACGAAGATCTGAAGCCGATCAAGCACTACTATCTCGGCGACCAGGACGCGATCGCGAAGGCACAAGCCGCGGTCGCGAGCCAGGGCAAGGCGGGCTGACCGAGCGTTTCCGGCCGCGGGCCCCTCGCGACGAAAGCGCGCGGGGCCGCACGGAGACAACCGGCCCGGCAAGAAATACTGTATTGCGCCCGGCGGTCAGATTTAGCGGTCCGCCGCAGAGATCACCGTAGCGGCGACCGCATCCGCTGGCCTTCTGCGGCAAGTGTCGGTTCCGCACCGTCGGGTGACATATCGCACCGCTCGCCATCCGCGGGCCGGTTCGCAAGAACCAGGACCTTCCCGTACTGTCGAAGCACGATTGCCTGCACCGCGCCCTGAGCAGGCGGGTGTGCAGTTATACTTGTCCGTCCAATCTTTATCGACGCTGCCACGCGCTTCCGACCGCAACAGACTCTATGCGAAAGAACCTGAAAAATTTCGGCCTGATTGCCGCGGGCCTTGCTACCGGTGTCTTTGCCACCTTGCAATTCTCCGCCTCGGCCCAGCAACCCGCTAGCGCCGCGATCGCTCCGCTGCCGCTAGACCAGCTCAGGCTCTTCGCCGAAGTGTTCGGGCAGATCAAGCACGAATACGTCGAACCGGTCGACGACAAGAAGCTCCTCACCGCCGCGATCAAGGGCATGGTGTCGAGCCTCGACCCGCACTCGTCGTACCTCGACAAGACCGACTACGAAGAGCTGCAGGAGCAGACCAAGGGCCGCTTCGCGGGCCTCGGCATCGAAATTTCGTCGGAAGACGGCCTGATCAAGGTGATTTCGCCAATCGAAGACACGCCCGCGTTCCGCGCCGGCATCCGTCCGGGCGACCTGATCACGCGCATCAACGACAAGCCCGTGCGCGGCATGACGCTCGACCAGGCGGTCAAGCAGATGCGCGGCGAGCCGGGCACCAAGGTCACGCTGACCATCTTCCGCAAGACCGACGACCGCACGTTCCCGCTCACCGTCACGCGCGCAATCATCAAGGTGCAGTCGGTGAAGGGCAAAATCGTTGCGCCGGGCTTCGCGTACGTGCGCATCACGAGCTTCCAGGAGCGCACCACGCCTGACCTCGCGGCCAAGCTGCAGGATCTCGCGCGCCAGGAGCCGAACCTGAAGGGCCTCATCCTCGACCTGCGCAACAATGGTGGCGGTCTGCTGCAAAGCGCGGTCGGCGTCGCGGGCGCGTTCCTGCCGCCGAATTCGGTGGTGGTGTCGACCAACGGCCAGATTCCGGATTCGAAGCAGATCTATCGCGACACCTACGATAACTACCGTCTGCAATCGTTCGACAGCGATCCGCTGAAGGACGTCCCGGCCATCTTCAAGACCGTGCCGATGATCGTGCTGACCAACGCGTACTCGGCGTCGGCATCGGAAATCGTCGCGGGCGCGCTGCAGGATCAGCACCGCGCGCTGCTTCTCGGCAAGACCACGTTCGGCAAGGGCTCGGTGCAAACCGTACGCCCCATGACGGCGGACACCGCACTGCGACTGACCACCGCGTATTACTACACGCCGAGCGGCCGTTCGATCCAGAACAAGGGCATCCGCCCCGATCTTCCGGTCGATCAATACGCGGACGGCGATCCGGACGACGCGCTCGTTACCCGCGAAGTCGACTACTCGAATCACCTTGCGAACACGCAGGACCCGAACGAGAAGAAGGAAGCGGAGAAACGCGAGTCGGAGCGCATGGAGCAGTTGCGTCAGCTCGAAGAGCAGAACGACAAGAAGACGCCGGAACAGCGCCAGAAGGAACGCGAACGCAAGCCGGTCGAGTTCGGTTCGAACGACGACTTCATGCTGCAGCAGGCGGTCGGCAAGCTCGAAGGCAAGCCGGTTCAGGAATCGAAGTCGCTGATGGAACGCCGGCTCGCACAGAACAAGCCGGGCACGTCGGCCTCCGCGCCGGTGGCGGTGAAGCCGACGCAACCGGTGCCGGGCGCATCGGGACCGGCGCCGGCTTCGGCTCCGGCTCCGGCTCCCGCTGGCAAATAAGCAGCGAACCCGCGCGTGTCTTCGCAGCACAATAGTCTGCGAAGACACGCCGCAGCAGTTTCAGCAAAAGCCGCCGCTCAACCGGCGGCGCCTCACGGCAAACCGCAACATCCACCCTCCCCGCGCGATTAAAATAACAGCCACGAATGCGCGCCGCGGCCCCTCGGCCTGCCTCTCCTTGCGCGACACCGCGACCTAGCGACACACCCCACGCGCCCCGCCATGAACGACGATCAACTCCTTCGCTACTCCCGCCACATCCTTGTCGACGAAATCGGCATCGAGGCACAGCAGCGTTTTATCGACGCCCACGCGATCATCGTCGGCGCGGGCGGGCTCGGTTCGCCGGCCGCGATGTATCTCGCGGCGGCGGGCGTCGGCCGTCTGACGCTCGTCGATGCCGATACCGTCGACCTGACCAATCTGCAGCGCCAGATCCTGCACGTCAGCGCGTCGGTTGGACGCAGCAAGGTCGAATCCGGGCGCGAAATGCTCGCGCAGATCAATCCCGAGGTCGTCGTCAACGCTGTGGCTGAGCGCGTCGACGATGCGTGGCTCGATCGCGAGGTGCCCCACGCGAATGTCGTGCTCGATTGCACCGACAACTTCGCGACGCGTCACGCGATCAACCGCGCGTGCGTCAAGCATCGCGTGCCGCTCGTGTCGGGCGCTGCGCTGCGCTTCGACGGCCAGATCAGCACTTTCGACTTCCGCGACGAAGCGTCGCCATGCTACGCGTGCGTGTTTCCCGAAGATCAGCCGTTCGAGGAAGTCGCCTGCTCGACGATGGGCGTGTTCGCGCCGACGGTCGGCATCGTCGGTTCGATGCAGGCTGCCGAAGCGCTGAAGCTCATCGGCGCAATCGGCACCCCGCTCGTGGGCCGCCTGACGATGCTCGATTCGCTGCGGATGGAATGGAACACCATGCGCATCGGACGTCAGCCGGATTGCCCGGTGTGCGGCCGCGCGCACGGGTCCTGAGGCCGTTCTACACTGCCCGTCCGAGCGACACCGAAATAGAAAAACGCCGCACATTGCGGCGTTTTCGTTCAGCGAGGCGCGACGAAGCGCGTCGGATTCAAACCAGTGCGACCCGCTTGAGCGCCGCCTGCACCTCTTCCGGCTCGAACGAAGCCAGCACGTCGGCCACGGGCTTTTCGAGCGTCTTCAGATGCGAGCGCAGCACCTCCTGCTTGACCTCGAGCAGTTGGCTCGGATGCATCGAAAACTCGGTCAGGCCCATGCCGAGCAACAGACGCGTCAACGCCGGATCGCCCGCCATCTCTCCGCACACGGAGACGGGCACACCTGCCCGCTTCGCCTCGCGCAGCGTGAACGCGATCAGATGCAGCACGGCCGGATGCAGCGGGTCGTATAGATGCGCGACCGCGTTGTCCGCGCGATCGATCGCGAGCGTGTACTGGATCAGATCGTTGGTGCCGATCGACAGGAAATCGAGTCGCTTCAGGAACAGCGGCAATGCGATCGCCGCGGCCGGAATCTCGATCATCGCGCCGACCTGCACGTTCGGATCGTAAGCGATACCCGCGTCGTCCAGTTGACGCTTGGCTTCGCGGATCAGATCGAGTGTCTGGTCGATTTCCTGCGCGTGCGCGAGCATCGGGATCAGGATCTTCACCTTGCCGAACGCCGACGCGCGCAGGATCGCGCGCAGCTGCGTGAGGAACATCTGCGGCTCGGACAGGCTCCAGCGAATCGCGCGCAAACCGAGCGCCGGATTCACGGCGGTCTCGTAGCCGTCGCCGCCGCCCATCGAATCGAGCGGTTTGTCGGCGCCGACGTCGATCGTGCGGATCGTGACCGGCAAGCCGTTCATCAGCTCGACCGCGCGACGATACGCGCTGAACTGCTCCTCCTCTTCGGCCATCCGGTCCTTGTGATTCATGAACAGGAACTCGGTGCGAAACAGACCCACGCCGGTCGCGCCCGATTCGATCGCCGCGCGCGCGTCGTCCGGCAACTCGATGTTCGCGCACAGTTCGATGCGCGTGCCGCACAGCGTTTGCGTCGGCGAGAACTTGAGCCGTTGCAGTTTGCGCTGCTCGAGCTCCTTCTCGCTTTGGCGATACGAGTATTCCTCGAGCACGATCGGCGCGGGGTCGACGATCACGATGCCGTGGTCGCCATCGACGATGATCAGATCGTCCTGGCGGATCAGCGCGCTCGCATGCTGCACGCCGACCGCGGCCGGAATGCCGAGGCTGCGCGCGACGATAGCGGTATGCGACGTGCGCCCGCCGAGATCGGTGACGAAGCCCTGGAACGTCTGCGTCTTGAACTGCATCATGTCGGCGGGCGCGATGTCGTGCGCGACGACGATCATTTCATCGCACGCGCCATGCACGTTGTCGACGATGCCCGGCGCGCCCGCCAGCGCCTTCAGCACGCGCTCGACGACCTGTTCGATGTCGGCTTTGCGTTCGCGCAGGTATTCGTCTTCGATGTCGTCGAAATGGCGCGAGAGTCTTTCGAGCTGTTCGGTCAGCGCCCACTCGACGTTGTAGCGGCGCGTGCGGATCAAGTCGATGGTTTCCTGAACGAGCATCACGTCGTTCAGGATCATCATGTGAACGTCGATGAACGCGCCCATTTCAGTAGGAGCATCCGCGGCGAGATCGGCGCGCAATACGTTGAGTTCTTCATGCACGCGTTGCTGAGCCGCGCGAAAGCGCCCGACCTCCCCTTCGATCTGCGCGGGTTCGATCAGATAGTGGTCTACGTCGAGTGCTGCCGGGGCGATCAGATAGGCCCGCCCAATGGCGATACCGCGTGACACGGGAATTCCATGCAGCGTGAATGACACGCGCACCTCCTCTAGTTGTGTAATGCCGCGGCAAACCGCTGCAATGCTCTCAGACTGTACTTGGCATTATAAATTCCGCGCCTTTTTGAAGTATGCCGGCGGTGTGTGCAGCGCAGCACGGGTAATCGCAATCAGGTGTCCTCGTACCGGCGAAGCTTCGCTCTATACGCGTCGCGCAGAACAATGGTTTAAACATTGAAAACGCGTGTCACCTTACGCGCATGTCGCCATACACGCGTGTGGCCTTACGCACTCTTCCCTGCGGCTTTCGCGCCGCTTGTACATCCCTTTAATGTCGATTAACCGCGGGCCTCTTCTGATATTCAAATGTCGGCGGCGAAAAAAAACCGCGGACTGAGCCGCGGCATTTTCGGAATTGTCGAACGCAAAGCGCGCCGCGTTATTGACCTTCGCCAAATTTATCGGCAATCAGTTTCAACAGCGCGTCCATCGCTTCCTGTTCGTCGGTACCTTCCGTTTCGATCAGCACGGTACTGCCGATGCCCGCGGCCAGCATCATCACGCCCATGATGCTCTTCGCGTTGATACGACGGCCATTGCGGCTCATCCAGATTTCCGCCTGGTAGTTGCCCGCGAGTTGCGTCAACTTGGCCGACGCGCGCGCGTGCAGCCCCAGCTTGTTCACAATTGTCGTTTCCTGTTGCAGCATGTGATGGTCCGAAGCGCGGGTGAATGAAATGGTGAAAGGTGAAACTGCAAAGCGGCTGCAATGTGCCTCACGCCGTTGCGATACCGCTTGAATCCGTCGAAGTTCGCCTCCGAACCAGCCCGAGTTACAAGCCGGGCGCGTCCGGCTTCTGCGTCAGATCGGCATCGGCCGGCAACGCGGGAACACAGTCGGCGGGCGCCGCGTCGGGCGGCAGCGCCGGCAGGCAATCGGCCGGGCACGCTGGCGCCGTGACCGGTTCCGGCGTCGCCGGTCCGATCGCGTGCACACCCTTGGTCGCGCCGGCGAGCGCCTTGTCGACGAGCGTGTCGAGCGGCGTCGCGCGATAGCAGACCGCGCGCACCAGCATCGGCAGATTGACGCCGCACAGCACGCGCACGTCCGGGACGGCGGCGAGCCGGCCTGCGATGTTGGCCGGCGTCGCGCCGAACATGTCAGTCAACACGAGCGCGCCGTTCTCTTCCTTCAACCGCGCGACTTCCGAATCCGCGAACGCGACGACCTGCGCGGGATCGCAATCCGGCGACACATCGATCACGCCGATACGCGCCGGCAAACCGCCATAGATGTGGGAAATGCAATCGCGCAACGCGGTGGCGAATGGAGCGTGCGCAATGATCAGAATGCCTGCCATGTCAGCCTTACTGCAAAAGAAACGGCCCCAAACCGTGGACCGGGACTAGAGCCCGGTTCGCCATCGCCCCGGACCGGCCGTGGGTCGCGAGGGCGCAGATGCATCGTCGGGCGAGCGGGCATTGTAGCAGCCTCATTTTCGCGCCAATCCCGACGGCGCGCCTGATGCGGATTTACTACCCAGATTGGGGGGTGCGGCCGGGCAATCAAGGCCGCTCGAGTCGCCGCTCAAGTCGGCGCGCGAGGCGTGTGCGCAGCCAGCGCCGCGCGTCAGCCGACCGCGCGCTCCAGCGCGTCGACGAACATCGCGGCGACGTCGAAGCCGGTCTGATCCATGATCTCGCGGAAACACGTCGGGCTCGTGACGTTGACTTCGGTGAGCCAGTCGCCGATCGCATCGAGCCCCACCAGCAGCAAGCCGCGCGCAGCCAGCACCGGCGCGAGGGTATCGGCGATCTTGCGATCCTGCTCGCTGAGCGGCCGCGCGACACCCAGTCCGCCGGCCGCCAGATTGCCGCGCACCTCATTACCCTGAGGAATGCGCGCGAGCGAGTACGGCACCGCTTCGCCGCCGATCAACAGGATGCGCTTGTCACCCTCCTTGATCTCGGGGATGAATTTCTGCGCCATCACCGAGCGCGCGCCGT
Source organism: Paraburkholderia atlantica (assembly GCF_009362785.1). Lineage (GTDB taxonomy): Bacteria > Pseudomonadota > Gammaproteobacteria > Burkholderiales > Burkholderiaceae > Paraburkholderia > Paraburkholderia atlantica. The sequence goes on along the minus strand of NZ_WHNQ01000005.1, from coordinate 309,866 downwards.
CGTGGCTCAGCATTTCGACGATCGAGCCGAGGTTCATGCCGTCAGCCTTCACGCGGAACACGCCCATGCCGCCCATGCCGTCGAGCGGCTTCAGGATCACGTCGCCATGCTGCTCGTGAAACGCGCGCAGACGCGCCGGATCGCGCGTGACCACCGTCGGCGCGACGAACTGCGCGAACTCGCCGATCGCGAGCTTCTCGGAATGATCGCGAATCGCCTGCGGCTTGTTGAAGACGCGCGCGCCGCCACGCTCGGCCAGCTCGAGCAGCCACGTCGACGTCACGTATTCCATGTCGAACGGCGGGTCTTTGCGCATCACGACCGCGCCGAAGCTCGCCAGCGCGCGCGGCGCAGCGACATCGGCGGCGAACCAGACGTCACGATGCAGATCGGTGGTATCGCCGGTGATCGCGATGCGCTGCACGTTCGCTTCGACATCGCCGCCCGTCCACGCCAGATGCTTCGGCTCGCAGGTGTACACCGTGTGACCGCGGCGCGCCGCTTCGGCCATCATCGCGTAGGTCGAGTCTTTGTAAATCTTGAAATGGGCGAGCGGATCGGCGATGAAAAGAATGTCCATGAAAGTCCCGGTGCGCCCTGACGGGCGTGACATTGTTCGTCAATATAGTCTTTGAAGACGGCGATGGCGGCACGCATGCCGCCATCCTGCCGCACGAGGTGGCTTAGACCTGGATCGCTTCCGGATCGGTCTTCTCGAGTTCGACCGAGGCGGCCAGCAACCCGAGCCGCGCCACGACGCCATACATATAGAAGCGGTTCGGCGGCGCCGCGCCGGGCTTCGCGTGCGCATCGGGCAGCGCCGTATGTTCGAAGCCGAGCGGCACGAAGTGCATGCCCGGCGCGTTCAGATTCTGGTCGCGCTCGCGGCTGCCGTGCACGCGATAGAAGCCGCCCACCACATAGCGGTCGATCATGTAGACGACCGGCTCGGCGACTTCCTCGCCGATGCGCTCGAACGTGTACACGCCTTCCTGCACGATCACGTCGTGCACTTCGAGGCCGTCTTTGGTCGCGGCCATGCGCGTGCGTTCGCGCTTCGTCAGCGCGGCGACTTCCGACGCGTCGTGCACGGTCATCACGCCCATGCCGTAAGTGCCCGCATCCGACTTGATCACGACATACGGTTTTTCGGAGATGCCGTACTCGCGATACTTGCGCGCGATCTTCTTCAGCACGCCGTCGATCGCATCGGCAAGCGCTTCCTCGCCGGTGCGCTGCTGGAAGTCGACGCCCTCGACGTGCGCGAAGTACGGATTGATCATCCACGGATCGATCTCGACCATCTTCGCGAACTTCTTCGCGACGTCGTCATAGCACGAGAAATGCGTCGACTTGCGGCGCACCGCCCAGCCCGCGTGAAGCGGCGGCAGCAGGTACTGCTCGTGCAGATTCTCGAGCACGGGCGGAATACCGCCGGACAGGTCGTTGTTCAGCAGAATCGAGCAGGGGTCGAAGTTCTTCAGCCCCAGGCGCCGCTGCGAGCGCTCGAGCGGTTCGAGCACCAGTTTCTGGCCGTCGGACAACGCGATCGTGACCGGGCCGTTGATGGTTTCGTCGAGCGTGCCGAAGCGTACGTTCAGGCCCGCCTGGCGCATGATCGACGCGAGCCGGGCGACGTTTTCGAGGTAGAACGCGTTGCGTGTGTGGCGCTCCGGAATCACGAGCAGATTCTTCGCGTCCGGGCAGATCTTTTCAATCGAGGCCATCGCGGCCTGCACCGCGAGCGGCAGCACTTCCTGCGGCAGATTGTTGAAGGCGCCGGGAAACAGGTTGGTGTCGACCGGCGCGAGCTTGAAGCCCGCATTACGCAGATCGACGGAACAATAGAACGGCGGCGTGTGCTCCTGCCATTCAAGCCGGAACCAGCGTTCGATAGCGGGCGTGGCGTCGAGGATCTTCCGCTCGAGGTCGAGCAGCGGGCCGTTTAACGCCGTAACTAGGTGCGGAACCATTGATCACTCGCAGACTGGAGAAAAAAGATTGTAGAGCAAATGCTTTGTCCATTTGGGGACGGTTTCTCCATTCGCAAGCAGACTCGAATGCATTCTCCCTATCTCGATGATAGGCGCGGAAAATTACCGTTCGCAACCCGATCAGCAAGAAAAAAGCCCGCCATGAAGGCGGGCGAATTTGCTGCGCTTAACTTTTCCTGACTGGCGGGCCCGGGAGCGCGGGCCCGAAGCGGGACAGGTTTCCGTTATTCGACTTTCTCGCCGTGCAGGCTCACGTCGAGGCCTTCGCGCTCCTGCTCTTCGGTCACGCGGATGCCGATCACCATGTCGATGATCTTCAGCAGCACGAAGCTCACCACGCCGCTGTAGATCAGCGTCGTCAGCACGCCCTTCGCCTGCAGGATCAGGCTGCCGTCGAAGCCGCTAATGTCCTTGACCGCGAACACGCCGGTCAAGAGCGCACCAATGATCCCGCCCACGCAGTGCACGCCGAACGCGTCGAGTGAATCGTCGTAGCCGAGCTTGTGCTTGAGCCACGTGGCCGACCAGAAGCAGAGCACACCGGCGACAATGCCGATCACCAGCGCGCCAAGCGTGCCGACGAAGCCCGACGCCGGCGTTACCGCCACCAGACCCGCGACCGCGCCCGACACGATACCGAGCACCGACGGCTTACCCTTGGCCGCCCATTCGGCGAACATCCACGCGAGCGCCGCCGCGGCGGTCGCCACCTGCGTCGCGAACATCGCGAAGCCGGCACGGCCGTCCGCCGCCACCGCCGAACCCGCATTGAAGCCGAACCAGCCGACCCACAGCATCGCGCCACCGATCAGCGTCAGCGTCAGGTTGTGCGGCGCCATCGCCTCCTTGCCGTAGCCGATGCGCTTGCCCAGCACCAGACAGCAGACCAGACCTGCGATACCCGCGTTGATGTGCACCACCGTGCCGCCCGCGAAGTCGAGGATGCCCGCGGTAGCCAGCCAGCCGCTCGGCTCCCACACCATGTGCGCGATCGGCGAGTAGACGATGATCGACCACAGCGTCATGAACACCAGCATCGCCGAGAACTTCATGCGGTCAGCGAACGCACCGGTGATCAGCGCCGGCGTGATGATCGCGAAGGTCATCTGATAGACGAAGTAGACCGTCTCGGGGATCGTCGGCGCGAGATGGCTGACGGTCAGGGTCGTGGCCTTGTCGCCCTTGATGTAGTTCATGCCCGTCATGAACACCCGCGAGAAGCCGCCGATGAACGAGTTGCCCGGCGTGAACGCGATGCTGTAGCCCACCACGGTCCAGACGATCGTCACCAGACAGGTGATCGCGAAGCTTTGCATCAGCGTCGCGAGCACGTTCTTCTTGCGGACCATGCCGCCGTAGAACAGCGCGAGACCCGGGATCGTCATGAACAGCACCAGCGCGGTCGAGGTCAGCATCCACGCGGTGTCGCCGGAGTTGATCTTCGATGAATCGACCGAGAACGGGGCGGTCGGCGCGGCCGGCGCGGCGGCAGCGGCGGCCGATGCGTCGGTGGCGGCCGGTGCGCTTGCGGCCGGCGCGGCGGACGCATCGGCGGCGGGAGCCGAGGCAGCCGGGGCAGCAGCTGCGGCGGAGGCGTCCGGAGCAGGCGCGCTCGCCGTCGTATCGGGGGCGGAGGCGGCCGCGGGAGCGGACGCGTCGTCAGCCAGGGCGGTGCCGACACCGGCCACGAGCAGCGAGCCGGCCATCAGCAGGGACATCATTAGTTTGCGCATCTTGGTTTTCCTCTTGTCGCTATCCGTGTCGCTATGCTCTGATCTTTACAGAGCGTCCGCGCCGGTCTCGCCGGTGCGGATCCGAACCACCTGCTCGATCGGCGTGACGAAGATCTTGCCGTCGCCGATCTTGCCGGTACGCGCGGCGCGCTCGAGCGCCTCGATCGCCTGGTCCACGATGTCGTCCGATACCGCTGCTTCGATCTTCACCTTCGGCAGAAAGTCGACGACGTATTCGGCGCCCCGATACAGCTCGGTGTGGCCCTTCTGCCGCCCGAAGCCTTTGACTTCCGTGACCGTGATACCCGACACGCCGATTGCCGACAGGGCTTCGCGCGCTTCATCCAGCTTGAACGGCTTGATGATTGCGGTGATGAGTTTCATGAATTCCTCGCTAGTTGTTGCTGAACCGTTGCTGCCCGTTGCGTACCCCTTGACCGCGGTCTCCTGCGCTCCCGGTAAAAGTGCCCTGGCAGTGCGCGCGCGGCAGTAACAGCAACTCCTATGCCATGTTGTGTCAGACTGCGCGTCGCGCGCGTGGCGCAGCGCGCCCGGACGGCCTTGTCCGAACGGCCAGCGGCGCTGTCGGCGGTGGCGCGGCGGGGGGATCGTTGCTAGAGTGTTCGAACGTTCTGAACGCGAGGCGCGCACCAAACGCGCTCACGCGGCCGCGGCAGCGAAGGAGCCGCGCGCACCAGGATCGCCCATTCGCTGCCACGGAGAACGGGCGCAATGAAACATGCACATTTTTTGTGCACCAAGGGGAACACGATGAAACAACCGAACGACGTTTTTAACGACTTCCAGGCTCGCGTCAGCGATCTGTTCAAGAATTCGCCGGCCAAGGATGTCGAACGCAACGTCAAGGCAATGCTGTCGCAGGGCTTCTCGAAGCTCGATCTGGTCACGCGCGAGGAATTCGATACGCAGACCCAGGTGCTCGTGCGTACGCGCGCGCGCCTCGAAGAACTCGAGCGCCGCGTCGCCGAGCTCGAACAGAAACTGCCGCTCACGCAGACGCCGTAAGCACTGGTTGCAGCCTTCGCGCTGCGCAGTGCCGCACATCACCGGCAAGCGGGCCGTGACGTCATCAGCGTTTTAGGGGATATGCGCGCGAAATGAGCGCGCCGTCCGACGGGAGGGGAATATGTCGCTTGCCGTGGTGCGCAGCCGCGCGCCGGCCGCTGGCCGTGCGCCCGAAGTGACCGCCGAGGTTCACCTCGCCAATGGACTGCCGTCCTTTGCGATCGTCGGCCTGCCCGACCTGGAAGTGCGCGAGAGCCGTGAGCGCGTGCGCGCGGCGCTGCAGAACTGCGGTTTTGATTTCCCGGTGCGCCGCATCACCGTCAACCTCGCGCCCGCCGATCTACCCAAAGAATCCGGTCGTTTCGATCTGCCTATCGCACTCGGCATCCTCGCCGCGAGCGGGCAAATTCCGGCCGAATCGCTACTCCATCGCGAGTTTGCCGGCGAGCTGTCGCTGACCGGCGCGCTGCGGCCGATGCGCGGCGCGTTCGCGATGGCATGCGGCACCGCGCGGGGCGCTCTGGCGAGCGCTGAAGCCGCCGGCGCAGACGCCGACGCATCATCTGAAACGCGTTCTGCGTTGCCAGCACTCGTCGATCAGGTAACCGCCCAGGCGTTCCACACCCCACAGCTTTACCTGCCGGCCGCCAGCGCGGCGGAAGCGGCGCTCGTACCCGGCGTCGACGTGTTCGGCGCTGCCGATCTGCCGTCGCTCTGCGCGCATCTCGCAGGCGCGCCGGACGCGCGTCTTAGGCCGGTCGCCGCGCCCGAGCTCGACGTGCACGCCGCCGCCCCGGCACCGGACATGGCCGACGTGATCGGCCAGCGCGCGGCTCGGCGCGCACTCGAAGTCGCGGCGGCCGGTGGCCATCACGTGCTGCTGATCGGGCCGCCCGGCGCCGGCAAGTCGATGCTAGCGGCTCGCCTGCCCGGCCTGCTACCGCCCATGACCGACGACGAAGCGCTCGCTTCAGCCGCGCTGCTGTCCGCGAGCCGCATCGGCTTCAAGCCGTCGCAGTGGCGGCAGCGGCCGTTTCGCGCGCCGCACCATTCGTCGAGCGCGGCGGCGCTGGTCGGCGGACGCAATCCGCCGCAGCCTGGCGAGATCACGCTCGCGCATCTGGGCGTGCTGTTTCTCGACGAGCTTCCCGAATTCGATCGTGTGGTGCTCGAAACGCTGCGCGAGCCGCTCGAAGCCGGGCGCATCACGATCTCGCGCGCCGCGTGGCAAGCGGATTTTCCCGCCGCCTGCCAACTGATCGCCGCGATGAACCCGTGCCCGTGCGGCTGGCGCGGCGATCCGGGCGGGCGCTGCCGCTGTACGCCGGAAGTTGCCGCGCGCTATCTGCGTAAATTGTCTGGACCGCTGCTCGACCGCATCGACATCCAGCTCGAAATTCCAGCACTGACCGCCACCGAACTCGCGGCCCGCGCCGCCACGGCCGGCGAAGCAAGCGCGGCGATCGCATACCGCGTGAGCGCTGCACGCGAGCGGCAACTGGTCCGGCAAGGCAAGACCAACCGCGAGCTGGACGGACGCGAAGTCGACGATGTGTGCCGCCCGGACGCGGCCGGCGAGGCACTGCTGCGCGAAGCCGGCGAGCGCTTTGGCTGGTCGGCGCGCGCGTACTACCGGGTGTTGAAGGTCGCGCGCACGGTCGCGGATCTGGCTGGCACGGCGATGCCGAGCGCCGCGCAGGTCGCAGAGGCAATCCAGTACCGCCGCGCTTTTGGCTCGTTATGAGGAGAAAAATCTACTGTCAAGACTTGACTTATTCACACAGCCACGCTCCTGTTAGATTTTGATACAACCCGAAAGCGCGCAGACAGGCATCTCACGAAGGCATTGATTTCATTGAGTTTTTTAAAATACCGTACGCTCGTGAATTTTGACGAAAGGCCCGCCTGATGGGCTTTTGCGGCCATTGAGGCCGACTTCTCAACAGAGTTATCCACAGGTTGTGCGCGTAACTCAAAAAGCTCAACGTAAACCAATAATTAGCGCGCAAAGCTGCGAAGGAACTTTCACTGCGTTCGGCGTTCTGAGGCGCGTCCGCTCGGCCAAAAATACCGCGTTCAGTACAGCTGGAACGACGAAAAAAACTGGTCGACCTGGTCTTGCGGCAGCGGTTGATCGGCGATGATCGCCGCCTGATAGACATGTCGGCCGCGCGCGACGAGCCGGGCATACACGGTGCGCGGCTCGTGTTTGGCGCCCGCCGCGCCGCTCACCGTCATTTCCAGCCCGGAGGTCTTGCCGCCCGCCGCCAGCGGGATCTGCACCGCGTGAGCATCGGGCGTCGCGCCGACGTTGCGCGCCAGTCCCGCGCGCAGGAAATTGAGCGCGGCGCGCTGCGTCGCGTCGCTATCGTCGGGCAGCATCACGGTGCCGACCGCGAAGACCGCATTGCCCGCTTCGGCGGTCTGCATCGCCATCTGCATGGGTGTGCCGTCGATCTGCACCGCGCGCTGGTCGTTGCCCGGCTTGGCCGGGAAGTCGACCGTGTAGCCCTTGTCGTTGTTCATCACGGTGCGCCAGTCGAAGGTCGGCGAGCAGGCGCTGAGCGCGACGCCGAGCGCCAATGCGGCCGTCGCCGAGCCAAGTACTGTACGAGCGCGCCCCGGTCGCATGACGACACCCGCGCCGCGGGCGGGCAATCGATTGATCAACGGAAAATGGCACGAAACGCGGGTAACTAAACGGCAGATACGACGAACGGTTTGGAGCATGGGCGAAAGATCGGGCTTGCGGAGCATAAAGCGCCATTATCCGCTGATCCGCTGCCGGCCCGGCGCGTCGAGCCGCGCGCTCGCGCCATTTCGGCGCAGCCGCCGCGTTGCAGCTACAATAGAAAAGCTATTCAGCACAGGCCAGAGCGCCATTACACCGCCCCATTGTTCCGCGCCGCGCGCGACTCACGAGGTCCCGTCCATGAGTTCAACTTCACCGACCGCCGCCCGGCGCACGAGCCCGCTTCGCTATCTAATTGCGGTGGCCGTGGCCATTGCGCTCGCCGTCGCCGGTTACTTCGCGTTTGCCGGCCAGCAGCGCGTGCCCGATGCAACCTTCACGCTGCTATCCGGACAGAAGCTCACGACCGCCGACCTGAAAGGCAAGGTTTATCTCGTCAATTTCTGGGCAACGAGCTGCGACACCTGCATGAAGGAAATGCCGCAGATGGTCGAGACCTATAACCGCTTCAAGGGCCAAGGCCTCGAATTCGTCGCGGTGGCGATGAATTACGACGCGCCGATGTACGTCACCAATTACACGCAAACGCGTCAGTTGCCGTTCAAGGTCGCCATGGACGACGGCTCGGCCGCCAAGCAGTTCGGCAATGTGCAGCTCACGCCAACCACCTTCGTCATCGATAAAGACGGCAAGATCCTGAAGCGCTATGTCGGCGAGCCGCAGTTCGCGGAACTCGACCAGTTGCTCGCGAAGGCGCTGAAGGCTGGCGCGGCTTAAGCCGGTTCAAGCAGATCCTCAACGCGCCGGCGCACTCTCCCGCCGCCGGCGCCGCTCTCGTCACCGCTCCCCTTCCCCTTTGGCCGCAAGGCCATATCGCTTGATCTTCTCGTAGAGCGTCGCCTTGCCGAGCTGCAGCCGGTCCGCTGCGACCGCGACCGCGCCGCCCGCCTGCTCCAACGCCTCGGCGATCATCGCGCGCTCGAACTGCTCGACCCGCTCCTTCAGCGGATGGGTCGTCCCGTCGTCTTCGCCGAACGACAGCACCGGTTCGTCGGCGATGCCGAGCACGAAGCGGTCGGCGGCATTGCGCAGCTCGCGCACGTTGCCCGGCCAGTCGCGCTGCATCAGGCTCGCACGCTGGCGATCGGTGAGCATCGGCGCTGGCCGCTGATAGCGGACCGCCGCATCGAGCAGGAAATGCTCGAACAGCGGCACGATATCCTCACGACGCTCGCTCAACGGCGGCAGCGCGATCGTCACGACGTTGAGCCGGTACAGCAAATCGCGCCGGAACGAGCCGTCCGCGACGTGCTCGGCCATATCGCCTTTCGCCGCCGCGACCACGCGGCAATCGACGCGAATCGGCTGATTCGAGCCGAGCCGCTCGAGCACGCCGTCCTGCAGCACGCGCAGCAGCTTGACCTGCAGCGCGAGCGGCATGCTCTCGATCTCGTCGAGAAACAGCGTGCCGCCCGACGCGTGTTCGAGCTTGCCGATCCGCCGTTTCGCCGCGCCGGTGAACGCCCCCGGTTCGTAGCCGAACATCTCCGATTCGAACATTGGCTCGGGCAGCGCGCCGCAGTTCACCGCGATGAACGGCTTGTCGCGCCGCGGCGACAGCTCGTGAAGGCTGCGCGCGATCAGCTCCTTGCCCGCGCCGGTATCGCCGTTGATCAGCACGGACGCATCGGTCGGCGCGACGTTGGCGATCAGCCGCCGCACCTGCTCGATCGCCGGACTGCGGCCGATGATGCGCGGCGCGACCGCGTTCTGCCCAGCCAGCTCACGGCGCAACGCGAGGTTTTCGAGCACGAGCTTGCGGCGCTCCAGCGCGCGCCGCACGGTTTCGATCAGCCGCTCGGACGCGAACGGCTTTTCGATGAAGTCGTAGGCGCCGTCGCGCATCGCCTGCACGGCCATCGAGATATCGCCGTGGCCGGTGACCAGAATCACCGGCACGTCGGGCGCGCGCTCGTGGCACTGCGCGAGCAGATCGAGGCCGCTCGCGCCGGGAAGCCGGATATCGCTGACGATCACGCCGGAAAAGTCCGCGCTGATCAGCTTCGCCGCCGCCTCGACCGATGCATGGCCGATCACGTCGAAGCCCGCCAGTTGCAAGCTTTGCACGCTCGCGCGCCGCACCAGTTCGTCGTCTTCGATATACAGCACTTGCAGGCCGTCGTTCATTGCGTGTTCCGGGTGATGCTTCGGGGTGAAATCAGGAGCCAGCGGTCAGCGGATCGTGCGAGGGGCTGGTCTGCACGCGCGCGCGACGCAGCGTCAACACGAATGATGCACCGCCTTGCGGCGCGTTGCGCGCGACCAGCGAGCCGCCGCAATCACGCGCGATCGACGATGAAATCGCGAGGCCGAGGCCGAGCCCCTGGCCCATTTCCTTCGTCGTGAAGAACGGTTCGAACAGGTGGGGCAACACGTCGTCGGGAATGCCGGGGCCGTTGTCGCCGACCGCGATCGACAGGTTCGCGGCGCCGGCCTCGACTTCGACCGTGATACGCGGGGGGTTCATGCCGGCGGTGGCGTCGAGCGCGTTGCCGAGCAGGTTGATCAGCACCTGTTCGAGCCTAAGATCGTCGCAATTCGCGACCAGCTCCGGATGATCGTCGGCGAGATTCAGCGGCATGCGCGCGCCGCCTGGCGCAGCGGCGGCCCCGGCGTCGATGTCCGCCTCGGCATCGATCAGCACGAATTCGAGCTCGACGCCCTGCAGACGCTTTTGCAGCAATGCAACGACGTTGCGCAGCGCCCGCACGATCGACGCGCGTGCGCTACGCGGCCGCGCGCGGCCGACGAACAGCTTCAGCTGGTTGGTGATCTTGCCCATGCGCTCGGTGAGCGCCGCGATCGCTTCGAGATTCTCGCGCGCCGATGCCTGATCGCCGCGTTCGAGCAGCACGCGCGTGTTGTCGGAGAAACTGCGCAGCGCCGCGAGCGGCTGGTTCAGCTCGTGCGTGATGCCGGCCGCCATCTGGCCGAGCGCGGCGAGCTTGCTCGCCTGGATCAGTTCGTCGTGGGCGGCGCGCAGCTCCTGCTCGGCGCGGGTACGCTCGGCGACTTCCTTGTGCAACTGCTCGTTCGCCTCGGACAGATCCGCGGTGCGCTCGGCGACGCGCTGGTTCAGCTCGGCATACGCCTTCTGCAGCAGCGCGCGGCTGCGCATCACTTCGCGCACGCGCGCGCGCCGCATGCGCCAGTAGAACGCGAGCAGCACCAGCGACACATAGCCGAAACCGGTGACGATGGTCGCCTTGCGCGCGTCGGCATCGACGGGATCGACCGGCGACATTGTGATCAGATGCCAGTCCGGCTCGCCCATCGCGTGCCGCGACGCGAGGTAGCGCGGCGCTAAGCGCCCGCCGCCGATGCGCAGAATCTGTGCGTTGCCTTCGAGCATGCGCTCGACCGTCACCGGCAGCGGCTCGATCGGCTGCTGCGCGTACTGGCGCGCCTGGTAGATCGAATCGGCGATCCGGCCGGGCAGCGGCCGGATCGTGTGGTACTTCCATGCCGGCACCGACGACAGAAAGATCACGCCATGATCGTCGGTGACGACAAGCGGCTCGGACGCGTCGACGCCCTGAAACCATTCGAGATCGAGCTTGACGACCGCTACGCCGACGATCTTGCCGTCGCGCCGCACCGGCTGCGAGATGTAGTAGCCGGGCGCCTGCGAAATCGTGCCGATGCCGAAGAAGCGGCCGACGCCGCCATTCATCGCATCGACGAAATACGGCCGGAACTGATAGCCGGCGCCGACGAAGCTGCCCGGGCCGCGCCAATTGCTGGCGGCGACGCAGTAGCCGTCGAGCGAAATGATGTAGGTGACCGTCGCGCGCGCGTGGCGGTTCAGGTCTTCGAGATAGAGATTCGCGCGCTTGACGTTGGCGGGAGACGGATCGATCAGCACGTCGTGCACGATCGGATGCTCGGCGAGCAGGTAAGGCAGCGATTCATAACGCTCGAGCGTGCTCTTGAGCGCGCTCGCGGTGCGCTCGGCGCGCACGGCGGCGTTGCGCCTCAGCGTGTCGACACCGCTTTTCCACGCAAGGCTGTAGGTGAGCCAGCATGCCACCACGAGCCCGGATGCGAGCGCGAAGAGAATCAGCAGGCGGCGGGTCACGTTGGCAAGGTCCGATCGATGGGCATCGGACATTGTGGCATAGGGCGGCAAGAGATCGCCGCCGAACGGGTCGCGGGCATAGCCGCGGGTTCGGCTGGCGGTCTCGCCGGAGGTAGGCGGGGAAAGCTCCGGGGAGGCCGGAGACGCCCCGGAAGAATGCGCGGACGCCGGTTTCATGCTTAAGCGTCCGCGCTGGTCACGACAGGGCTGGCGAGGCTCAAACGCCGGCCGGCTCTTTGACGGCCACCTCGCCGCGCAGCACCTTGTTCAGCCTGCTGCGATCGAGCTCCTTTTCCCAAGCGGACACGACGACCGTCGCGACACCGTTGCCGACGATGTTCGTCAGCGCGCGGCACTCGCTCATGAAGCGGTCGATGCCGAGGATCAGCACCATGCCCGACAGCGGAATCGTCGGCACCACGGCCAGCGTCGCGGCGAGCGTGATGAAGCCCGCGCCGGTCACGCCGCTCGCACCCTTCGAGGTCAGCATCGTCACGGCGAGCAGCGTCAGCTGCTGGCCCCACGAGAGGTCGGTGTTGGTCGCCTGGGCGATGAACAGCACCGCCATCGTCATGTAGATGTTGGTGCCATCGAGGTTGAACGAGTAGCCGGTCGGCACCACGAGGCCCACCACCGAGCGCGAGCAGCCGAGATTTTCGAGCTTTTGCATCAGTTGCGGCAGCGCGGCTTCGGACGAGCTCGTGCCGAGCACGATCAGCATCTCTTCCTTGATGTACGCGACGAAACGCAGGATGTTGAAGCCCACCATCCGTGCGATCGCGCCGAGCACGACCACCACGAACACGATCGAGGTCAGATAGAACGTGCCGATCAGCTTGAGCATCGGCAGCAGCGAGCCGATGCCGTACTTGCCGATCGTGAAGGCCATCGCGCCGAACGCGCCGATCGGCGCGAGCTTCGTGATGATGCGCACCATGCCGAACAGGATGTGCGACAACCCTTCGATGAAGTTCGTGACGGGCTTGCCCTTCTCACCGGCCGTCGCGAGCACGGCGCCGAACAGCAGCGCGATCAGCAGAATCTGCAGGATCTCACCCTGCGCGAACGCCGACGACAGCGTGTCCGGAATCAGGTGCATGAAGAAGTCGACGGTCGACTGGCCGTGCGCCTTCGCCGCATACGACGCGACCGCGCGGCCGTCGAGCGAGGCCGGGTCGACGTTGAAACCGGCACCGGGCCGCAGCAGGTGCGTGGCGACGAGGCCGAGCACCAGCGCGAACGTCGAGACGATTTCGAAGTACAGCAGCGCCTTGCCGCCGACGCGTCCGACCTTCTTCATGTCTTCCATGCCGGCGATGCCCGTCACGACCGTGCAGAAGATGATCGGCCCGATCACCATCTTGATCAGTTTGATGAAGCCGTCGCCGAGCGGCTTCATGTCGATGGCGAGGTTCGGGTAGAAATGCCCGAGAACGATGCCGATGATGATCGCCACGATCACCTGGACGTACAGCACTTTATGGATAGGTTTCTTCACGATGGTTCCTGCGAGGGATATGAGCGAATGACTTGCCGCGACGCGCGACACGCAAACGAAAGGTCGTCACGTGCGCGCACGATAGCGGGCCGCTGCAAAGACGACGAATTCAGAAATACCGGGAAGGGAAATCGGACATCGGTGTCTCCTTGCTTTTTTGTCGGACCGTGGCGGCCACGCGTTTTAATTCGCAAGGTCGATGCCAGTTTGATTTCAGACTGAGAGCCTTGATTTTTATGGATTTTCCGGCAAGGCGCGGCGCGTGCCGTCCGGGATTCCGGAAATCCGGACAAATGCTGTCGGGGAATCCGGAATCCGGTGCGCGCGCGGTTGCGGGAAAACCCGCAGCGGTTGGGGCGAAGCTTGCGAGCGCGACTTCAGGTCAACAGATCGATCCGATCCGTGCAAATCATGTCCACGCCCCATTCTTCGAGCACCCGCGCGCGCGCCGGATCGTTCACCGTGTAGGCGAGCACGCGCAGCCCGGCCGCGCGGATTTGGGCGACCAGCGGCTCGCTCAGATAACGGTGACTCGCATGCAGCGAAACGCAGTCGAGCTCGCGCACGATGCTCAACCAGTCCGCCGGCACCTGCTCGAACAGCATGCCGCGCGGCAGCGACGGCGCGGCCGCGCGCGCAGCGGCGAGCGCGTCGAACGAAAACGACGACAGCAGCGGCGGAGTCTGCCCTTGCCAAAGCTCGAGCGCGCCTTGCGCGACCAGCGTGCCGGTGATGACTTCGCGGCCCGGACACGGCTTGATCTCGATGTTCGCGGCGATGCCGTCGCGCGCACAACGCTCGGCCGCGTCGGCGAGCGCCGGCAACCGCGTGCCGGCGAACTCAGCGCCGCGCCACGCGCCGGCATCCAGAGCGGCGAGTTGCTGCCACGTATGCGTGGCAGCAGGCCCGTGGCCGTTGGTCGTGCGATCGAGCGTGTCGTCGTGCAGCAGGAACAGCGCGTTGTCGGCGGACAGCTTCGCGTCGAATTCGACCATGCGATAACCGTAGCGCACGCAGGCGTCGAAACCGGCCAGCGTGTTTTCCGGCGCGAGGGTGCCGCCGCAGCGGTGCGCGATCAGCCGCGGATAAGGCCATTGTGCGGAGGTCCCGCGATCGATCCCAGTTGCCACGTGTCGTTTCCTTACTGATAGATGAACAGTTCAAAAAAAAGCCCGCACATCGGCGGGCTTTTTCGTTTTTGCGGGCGTGAAGCGAGGCAACAGCCGCGAGGCGCCAGCGCGTCAAACTACGCCGGCTCCATGCGCCTGCACGTCGGCGTGATAGCTCGAACGAACCATCGCGCCCACCGCGGCGTGCGTGAAGCCCATCTTGTACGCCTCTTCCTCGTACATCTTGAAGGTGTCCGGATGCACGTACGCGCGCACCGGCAGATGGTGCTCCGACGGCTGCAGATACTGGCCGATCGTAAGCATGTCGACATCGTGATCACGCAGATCGCGCATCACCTGCAGGATTTCCTCTTCGGTTTCGCCGAGGCCGACCATCAGGCCGGACTTGGTCGCGACGTGCGGATGCAGCGCCTTGAAGTCCTTCAGCAGCTTCAGCGAATGCGCGTAATCGGAACCCGGGCGCGCTTCCTTGTACAGACGCGGCACCGTTTCGAGGTTGTGGTTCATCACGTCGGGCGGCGCCGCGTTCAGAATGCCGAGCGCGCGGTCGAGGCGGCCGCGGAAATCCGGCGTCAGGATTTCGATACGCGTTTCCGGCGACAGCTCGCGCGTCTGACGAATACATTCGACGAAGTGCGCCGCGCCGCCGTCGCGCAGATCGTCACGGTCGACGCTGGTGATCACCACGTACTTCAGCTTCAGGGCGGCGATGGTGCGCGCGAGATTGGCCGGTTCGTCGGCGTCGAGCGGATCGGGACGGCCGTGGCCGACGTCGCAGAACGGGCAGCGGCGCGTGCACTTGTCGCCCATGATCATGAAGGTCGCGGTGCCCTTGCCGAAGCATTCGCCGATGTTCGGGCAGCTCGCCTCTTCACACACCGTGTGCAGGTTGTGCTCGCGCAGGATCTGCTTGATCTCGTAGAAGCGCGAATTGCCAGTGGCCGCCTTCACGCGGATCCAGTCCGGTTTCTTCAGCTTTTCGATCGGGACGACCTTGATCGGGATGCGCGCGGTCTTGGCTTGCGCTTTCTGCTTCGCGGTAGCGTCATAGGCGGCGGGGGCCGGCACGCCTTCGGGCGCGGAGGTGGCTGCTGCGGAGTTCGCGGTTACGTCAGTCATTCGTTCGATCCAGTCAGGCGGTGAGCGCACCGGTCTGCGGTTGGGCGACGGCCGCGGGTTTGCCGTCGAGGTTTGCGGTGAGACTTGCTGCGAGGGTACGGGCCACGTCGTCCCAGCCGGCGGCGACGCCGAGCGTCGCCATGTCGACTGTTTCGAGCCCCGCGTAGCCGCATGGATTGATCGCGAGAAACGGCCGCAGGTCCATGTTCACGTTCAGACTCACGCCGTGATAGCTGCAGCCGTTGCGGATTTTCAGGCCAAGCGCCGCGATCTTGGCGCCGGCATGCGGCCCGGCCTCGGGCCCGGGCGCCACGTAGATACCGGGGGCGCCCGCCTTGCGTTCTCCGGCGAGATTATACGCCGCCAGGGTGTCGATCACGGCCTGCTCGATCCGCGTAACCAGCTCGCGCACCATCAGCTTGCGCCGGCGCAGGTCGAGCAGCAGATAAGCGACCACCTGGCCGGGCCCGTGATACGTGATCTGACCGCCTCGGTCCACCTTGACGAGCGGAATGCTGCTGTCGGCGGCGAGCAGGTGAGCCGGATCACCGGCCTGGCCGAGCGTGAAGACGGGTGGATGTTCGACGAGCCAGATTTCGTCGGGGGTGTCGGCGGTGCGGGCGTCGGTGAACGCGCGCATCGCGTCGAAACTGGCTTCGTAGGGTTCGCGGCCGAGCCAGCGCAGCGTGGGCGGCTCGATGGCAGCAAAAGGAGACGGAGAAACCGGGGTGGCGCACATGATCCCGGGAGTTTACCGAAATCTGGGAACCCGCGCCCGAGGAGACAGGGAACTCGACACAGCGGGGCTGGCGCGCCGCCAGCCCCATCGCAAGACGCGGCGCAGCCGCCGCGCCCACGCTCAAACTGTGCGCCAGCCGCCGCGCACGCGCATCATCCAGCGCTCGCCGATGCGCGCGAACCAGTTCAGCGCGCGCTTGTCGCAGCGGGTCGGCACCGAGAACGTGACCTTCGCGAACGTGGCGCCCTCGGCGCTGAGCCAGAGCCGCTCCCCGCGCCGCAGATGCAGCGTCTGGCCGGGCTGCAGCCAATAGTCTTTCGTGTCGTCGCTGCGCGTGACCCACACCGCGCCGCCTCGCACAGTCAGCTTCGTGCTGCGCGCGACCTTCAGCGGCAGCGTGTCACCAGTGCGGATTTCATATGCAATGCTAGAGGAAATTTCTCGCATGAGGCCCTCGCCAAAAATCGTTTCCTGACTAGAATCCTAGGTGCACCAAGGATTGGGGCAAAACGATCAATTTTCACGTCTATGTGAGAAATATTGCGATGGACCTGCGTCAACTCCCCGCCCTGAACGCGATCAAGGCGTTCGAAGCCGCCGCCCGCCACGAGAGCTTTTCGCGCGCCGCCGACGAGCTCTTCGTCACGCACGGCGCGGTCAGCCACCAGATCCGCGCGCTCGAGGCCGAGCTCGGCGTGTCGCTGTTCGCGCGTGACGGCAAGCGCGTGCGCCTCACCGAAACCGGCCGCCGCTACGCCACCCAGGTGCGCGCCGCGCTGATGGAGCTCGCCGATGCGACCCGCGCGATTCGCGCCGGCGACCGCGAGCGGCGCCTCGTGATATCGATGCTGTCGTCGTTCGCGGCGCGCTGGGTGACGCCGCGCATCGGCAGCTTTATCGAGGCGCATCCGCAGTGGGATCTCGAGCTGCTGACCACCAATGCGCTGACGGACTTCGCGCGCGACGACGTCGACGTCGCGATCCGTTTCGGCTTCGGCAAATATCCGGGACTGCACGCGGAGCTGCTGCTCGACGAGATTTTCTTCCCGGCCTGCTCGCCCAACTTCAACGGCGGCAAGCTGCCGCAAACCCCGGCCGATCTCGCCAAAGTCCCGCTGCTGCGCTCCGACGACGAGCTATGGCGCCCCTGGTTCGACGCCGCCGGCCTCACCGACTGGCCGGAGCCGAAACGCGGCGTGCTGTATCAGGATTCGTCGAATCTGCTGCAGGCGGCCGTCGACGGCCAGGGAGTCGCACTCACGCGCCGCTCACTCGCGATGCACGAAATCGCAGCAGGCCGGCTCGTGCGGCTCTTCGACGTGGATGGGCCCAGCCCGTGGCAATACTATTTGGTCTGCCTGCCGCAAACGCTGGAGACCGCGCGGGTCAAGGCGTTTCGCGACTGGGTGGTCGACGAGGTGGCGCGCTTCAGGCAGCTGTTCGATCTCGCCTGCGCGGCGGGGCCCGAGGCGAGCGCGCGCCTGGCGGCAGAAGGGGCGACGGCGGACGCGTTGCGCGTCGCGCCGTGAGGTGAAAAACCGCGCGCGGTGTTACAGCACGACCTTGACCATCGGATGGCCGGTCAGCGCGCGATAGATGTCGTCGAGATGCGCGCGGCTCGTCGCGCGCACGTGCACGGTCAGCCCCGTGTAGGTGCCGCTGCTCGACGGTCGCGTCTCGACGCGCGACGCATCGACCTCGCTATCGAACTCGCGCACCACTTCGACGATCGTCGCGGCAAACTCAGGATGCGATTTGCCCATGATCTTGATCGGGAAATCGCAGGGGAATTCAAACAGTGAGTCGTTCTCGGGATTCATTCTCTACTCCTTCTTGCGCCGCGGCGGCTTCGGCCGCCTTGGCTCGCTGATACGCCGCATACAGCGCCGCAAACACCGCGCCCGGCTGGCCCGCGCCGACCGGCGCGCCGTCGAGCCGCGTGACCGGCAGCACTTCCTTGGTCGCCGAGCTGACGATGATTTCATCGGCCGCGCGCACTTCGGCCTCGGTGATGTCGCGCGCCTCGAAGCGGATGCCGCATTCGGCCGTCAATTCCTCGATGAGCCCGTAGCGGATCCCTTCGAGAATCTTGTTGCTGCGCGGCGGCGCGGCCAGCACGCCGTCTTTAGCGATCCACACGTTCGACGACGACCCTTCGGTCAGCAAACCATCGCGGAACTGCAGCGTCTCGAAGGCGTCGTTTTCGGCCGCGTATTGCGCCATCAGCACGTTGCCGAGCAGTGACACCGACTTGATGTCGCAATTGAGCCAGCGACGATCCTCGGCGCTCACGCATGCGACACCGCTCGCGCGCTGCGCGGCGCCGGGCAGGCTCAGCGGGGTGACCATCACGAACACGGTCGGCTTCACGCCGGCCGGAAACGCGTGACCGCGCTTCGCCACGCCGCGCGTGACCTGGATGTACGCGATCGCGTCCTGATCGGCACGCAAGCCGCCGTCCGTTTCGTTGGCCTCGGCCACCCGTCCGATCAGCTCGTGCCAGCCGGCGTCGTCGAACGGATTGGCGATGCCGATCTTGCCGACCGAGCGCGCGAGACGCGTCAGATGCTGCTTCAGACGAAACGCGGTGCGGCGGCCGCTCGCATGCGCGTACAACGGCGCCACTTCGTAAATGCCGTCGCCGAAAATGAAACCGCGGTCGAGCACCGGCACGCGCGCTTCGGACAACGGCACCAGTTCGCCGTTCAGATAAACGATCGGGTCCGGCGAGACCTCGGAGACAGCGGTCATTGCGGCGTAGCCCTTACTTCTTCTTGTTGAACATCAGCATCAGCGAATCCCACACGCGGCCGACCACACCGGCTTGCGGCACTGGCTGCAGCGCGACGACCGGGAACTGCGCGAGCACCTTGCCGTCGGCGACGAGCTTGGCGGTGCCGATCTGCTGCCCGTTCGCGATCGGCGCGATCAGCGGATCGTTCAGTTCGATCTGCGGCTTGGCCTTGTCGCCGGCACCCTTCGGCAGCGTGATGTACTGGTCGCTCTTCACGCCGACCTGCACGCTGTCCTGCGAACCCTTGTAGACGCGCGGCGTGGCCACGACCTGGTTCGCCTTGTACAGGCGCGTCGTGTCGTACGCGGTGTAGCCGTAGTTCAGCATCTTCAGGCTGTCCTGCACGCGATCGTGCTCCTTGGTCTCGCCCATCATCACCGAGACGAGACGGCGCGACGCGTCGGTCGTGCCCGGCAGCGGACGCTTCGCGCTCGCGATCAGGCAGTAGCCGGCCGCTTGCGTGTGGCCGGTCTTCAGACCGTCGACGGTCGGATCGATCCACAGCAGACGGTTGCGGTTCGGCTGCTTGATCTTGTTGTACGTGAATTCCTTGACCGAGAAGATGTTGTAGTAGTCAGGATAGTCGCGGATCAGGCGCGCCGACAGGATCGCGAGATCGCCCGCGGTCGTGTAGTGCTGCGGGTCGGGCATGCCGTTCACGTCGGCGAAATGCGTGTTCTTCATGCCGAGCTTCTGCGCTTCCTTGTTCATCATGTCGACGAACTGCGCCTCGCTGCCGCCCACCAGTTCGGCGAGCGCGATCGCCGCGTCGTTGCCCGACTGCACGATCATGCCGTACACGAGGTCGTGCACGGTCACCGGCTTGAGCGCCTCGATGAACATGCGCGATTCGTCGTTGCGCACGCGCCGCACGGCTTCGCTCGGCTCGATGCTCTGATCCATCGTGATCTTCTTGGTGTCGAGCGCCTCGAACACCAGATACGCGGTCATCAGCTTGGTCAGCGATGCCGGCTCGACGCGTTCGTCGGCATTGGCGGACGCGAGCACCTGGTTGCTGGTCGCGTCGACGAGCACCCACGAGCGCGCGTTGACGCCCGGCGGCGGCACCTGCGCGAACGCGGTGCTCGCGACCAGCGTGGCCGGCAGCACGAGGCCGACGGCGATGGCACGATTGAGCGAAGTGGGAATGAAAGAAGCGACTGACGGGAAGGACGTGCGGCCAGAGGAGGAGAAACGCATAGGGTCGATTCGTGCAGAAAGATACGTTGCGCGACAGCGCGCGGAGTTGGGGGAGCCGGTCGGCGGGGCGTCTGGCCGTAAAACGGCGGGCGCCCGTTGGACTGATGGCGACGCAATCGGTTCGCGAGCACAGCGCTGCGCACCCGGCCGCGCCCCCCCGCGAAATGATTCCGCGGCGCGCGATTCTGCCGGCTGGGCGGCGCTGTGCCCAAAAAAAGAGCGCTCATTATACGCGCGCTACCTGGTCAACTCCGCGCGTGTGTCGTCGATTTGCACACGTTTGCGCGTACCTGTCCCCCGCAAAACGCGCGTCGCGCGTTTTCAGCGCCAGGCGTCGACGATGATGCGCTTCAGGATGTGAAGCTTGCGATGCAGAAAGTGCTCGGCGCCCGGAATCACGACGACCGGCAGTTCCTGCGGCCGCGCCCAGTCGAACACGGATTGGATCGGAACGGTCTCGTCGACTTCGCCGTGAATCACGAGTGTGCCTTCGGGCACCGGCGCGACGTCCCAGCGGCTCGCCGCGGTACCGACGAACACGATGCGCTCGATTTCCCGGCCCTCGTCGCGCAGCTTTGCCGCGACGTGCGACAGCACCACGGTGCCGAACGAAAAGCCCGCGAGCACGAGCGGCAGATCGCCGTAGTTCGGATCTGCGCGCATGTGCTCGAGCACCGCGCGCAGATCGTCACGCTCGCCGACGCCCGCGTCGTGCTCGCCCTGAGTCTGGCCGACGCCGCGGAAATTCGACCGGTAGGTGACGTAGTTCAGTTGCACCAGCGTACGCGCGAGCGTCTGCGCGACCTTGTTGTCCATCGTGCCGCCAAACAGCGGATGCGGATGCGCGACGAGCGCAATGCCGCGCGGCGCGGCGCTTTTATCGCGCACGTCGTCGGGCAGGTCCAGCGCGACCTCGATCTTGCCGACCGGGCCGTCGATCAGATACTTCTTCGTGTTGACGTTCATCGGGATGCCTGTGGATCGTTTCGTGGTTCGCGTTATTGATCGATCTTCAGACGCTCGACGATCTTGCCGTTCACGAGATGCGATTCGACGATTTCATCGATGTCGCTCTCGTCGACGTAGGTGTACCAGACTGCCTCGGGATACACGACGAGCGCCGGGCCGAGTTCGCAGCGATCGAGGCAGCCGGCCTTGTTGATGCGCACCTGGCCGGGACCGGCGAGGCCCAGTTGCTTCACGCGTTTTTTCGCGTACTCCTGCATCGCCTGCGCGTTGCAGTTCGCGCAGCTCGGACGCTCGGCGCCGGGGTCGCGTTGATTCAGACAGAAAAAAACGTGGTGCTTGTAGAAGGAATCCATGATGTTCGGGAGGCGAGCCTGAAAGGAAGTGCAATGGCGCCGTCAACATGCGGTATGCCGCAGCGCCCGTCGTGCGGACGATTATAGCGACCGGGCTGTGCAGGCGCCGGAGCCTGGCGTCGGGCACGCGAGCACGTCAGGCCGGCTTCGCGCGCCGCTTCAGCCATGCCCGCTCGACCGCGAACGCGAGCCACACCAGCGCCGCATAAGGCCACATCCACGCGAGCCAGCGCGCGAGCCCGTTGAAATGCAGGTAGCGCCCCTGCCGCCAGTCGGCGAGCACCGCGTCGAAATACGGGTTCACCGGCAGCAGATTGACGAACACGAGTGCGATCACGAGTGCGACGCCCGCGAGCGTCGCGCGCACGCGCCGCCGCAGCGGCAGCGCGACGAGCGCCGCGACGGTGCCGCACACGAGTCCGAGCAACGCGCCGGGCGTCGCCCAGTCGAACGCGAGGCCGGATTGCGATTGCAGGAACGTCGCGCCGGCCTTCACGCACAAGGTCGCGACGATGAACACGAACAACAGACGCACGCGCGGCGCATGACGGCGCATCGGCAGCGACGCAAGCGCGAGCGCCGCGAACAGGTTCAGCGTCGTGATCAGCGCTTCCCACGTGTCGTCGTCCAGCCACGCGGCGGCCGCCGCCGGCCATACGCCGACGTGCCACGCGGACGGCGTCCACGCGAGCAGCGCGTCCTGGGTGGCCGGATCGACGCTCAGCCACAGCGCGCGCGGCCAGTTGCCGAGACCGAACAGACGCGGCGCCGGAAACATCGTCGCGAACGGCCACGCGGCGACGACGCACGCGAGCGTCGCATGGCCGCGCTCGAACCACAGCAGCCGCAGCCGCCTGAGCAAGCCGCGATCGAGCAGCGCGCCGGTCAATGGCGACATCATCGCCGCGCCGACGAGCGCGCCGAGCGTGTTTGCGGCAAGGTCGAGATTGGACGCGACGCGGGCCGGCAGATAGGTCTGCACGGCTTCCATCGTGCCCGACAGCAGCCCTCCCGACACGAATGCGAGCGCGACCGCCAGCGTGCCTCGCCAGCGTGGATACACCGCGAGCACCACCAGCGCGCCGAACGGCATATAGCCGAGCACGTTGGTGACGACGTCGAACGCCGTCAGGTACTGCGGCATCGGATCGAACAGATAGGCGAACGGCGCGATGCCGAGCGAGCGCCAGCCCGAGAACGGATACCACGATCCGTACACGATTAGCGCCGCGTACAGCAGCAGCGCTCGACGGGCCAGCGTCGACGGGCGGCGCAGCCAGGGGCGTTCGCTCATGCAGCGCTCCGTTGCGTGCGCTGCTCGCCCGTCATTGCGCGGCGACCAGCGCCTGCGAGCCGAGCCACGTGGCGATCTGCGCGACCAGGTCGTCGCTGGCCGCGGCGAGCGCGCGCGCGCCGCCGGCCGCATCCGCCGAATGCGCTGGCGCGTGCGCGACGAAAGTGTGCTGGCCGACCACCTTGCCGCCCTGCATCAGGGTGGCGCGCGCGGTGATTGCGCCGTGGCTGTCCGTGGGGCTGGCGAACACCTGCTCGAACTCGGTCAGATCGACCCGCAGCACCGGCGCACTCACGCCGTCCGCGCCCGTCAGCACGGTGCCGCGCTCGCTCATCGCGTTGCGCAGGCGCTGCGTCAGCAGTTGCGACGGCATCATCGTCCAGTGGCTGTTGGCGTAGGCGGCCGTCTGCTGCGCATCGGCGTAGCTCAGCCGATAGGTCAGCCGGTCCGATTCGAGCACGGACGGCGCGCTGACCTCGAGCACCTTGACGGCCGGCAGCCGGCTCACGGCGGCGCTCTGAGGCGGCGGTCCGAAGTCGTAGCGGACGTCCGACACGACCGCGGACGTGCCCGCGCAGCCCGCCGCCAGCACGCCGAACGCGAGCAGCGCCGCGAACGCGGCACGCGAGGACAACAGTCGGTGAATCGAGCGTGACATGGGCATCTTCCTCTGTTCTAGCCTGCGAATTTAATGGGCTGCGGGGGCTGTGGGCGCGGCGGCGGCGGGCCACGCGAAGCCGGCCTCGCCCGGACCCGGCGCCGCGCGCGGCGCGCCGAACAGCACGCTGCGCGGATTGGTATTGAAGGTGTCGGCGGCGCGATCGATCGATTGCGCCGCCGAGCGCACGTCCTCGGTCAGCGAATTGACGCGCGGCAGCGTCTCGAAGCCGACCCGCGCGGACAGGTCCTGCATCGTCGTGTTCATCTGCGTGAGCGCCTCGCCCGCCTGCTGCGCGGCCGTGCCGACCTTGTTCAGATTGCGCTGGAGGGGCCCGTCCGGGCGGTTCAGGCCGGTGATCATCTGGTTGGTCGACGCGAGCGTGTGGTTCAACTGATCGATCGTGCCGGGCAGCTTGCTCGCGACCGGCGCCATCTCACGAGTCAGCGTCGCGACGCCCGAGGCCGCCTGCGCGATGCTCGCCGCCGTCTCGTGCAGCTGTTCGACCATTTCCGGCGACAGCATGTCGTTCACGTTGTCGGTGACTTTTTCGAGCTTGCGCAGCAGCACGTCGCCGCGTTGCTGCAACTGATCGAGCAAACCGGGGCGCATCGGCAATTGCGCGACCTGGTGCACCGACGAGTGCAGCGGAGTCAGGTCGCGCCCGGTATCGTCGAGCTGGATGAACGCGATGCCGGTCACGCCCTGCAAGCCGAGGCTGCCGAACGTCGAATGCGTGATCGGCGCGTGCTCGTCGACCATGATGCGGATCAGGATCTGCCCCGGATGTGTCGGATCGAACTTGATCGACTGTACGCGGCCGACGTCGAGCCCGCGAAAGCGCACCGCCGCGTCCGCGAAGAGGCCGGTCACGTTGGTGCGCGCGATCAGGTCGTACGGCACCCGCACGGTGCGGTCGACATTGAACAGATATGCGGCCAACGCAATCGCCGCTGTCAGCACGACCGTAAAGAGTCCGGCCCAGAACGCATGTGCTTTGTTTTCCATTGTCAGTTTTCCTGGTTCATAGCGGCCCGCTTCGCGGCGACCGGCCTCACAGCGACAACTCGGACGACGCCGGCTCGAGCGCCGCCCGCGGCAGCTTCGCGCGACGCTCGGGCGGCAGCGCCTGCAGCGCGCGGCGCCCGCGCAGGCCGAGGAAATATTCGCGGATGAACGGATGGTCGACGCCCGCGGCCTCCTCGACCGGCGCGTTGACGAGCACCTTGCGATCGGCAATCACCGCCACCCGCGTCGACAGCGCGACCATCGTGTCGAGGTCGTGCGTGACCATCACGACCGTCAGACCGAGCGCGCGATGCAGCCCGGAGATCAGCTCGACGAATTCGTCGGACGCCTGCGGGTCGAGGCCGGCGGTCGGTTCGTCGAGGAACAGCAGTTCGGGTTCGAGCGCGATCGCGCGCGCGATGCCGACCCGCTTGATCATGCCGCCCGACAGCGCCGACGGCATCTTCGACGCGTGCTTGCAGGGCAGCCCGACCATTTCGAGCTTCAGCATCACGATGTCGCGCAGCAGGTCTTCGGGCACCTTGCCGAGCTCGCGCACCGGTTGCGCGACGTTGTCGAACACCGACAGCGACGAGAACAGCGCGCCGCGCTGGAACAGCATGCCGGAGCGGCTGCGCATCAGCAGCGCGGTCTCGGGCGAGATCGTGGCGAGGTCTTCGCCGAACAGCTTGATCGTGCCCCGCGACGGCCGCTCGAGGCCGAGAATCTGCCGCACCAGCGTGGTCTTGCCCGAGCCCGAGCCGCCGACGATCGACACGATCTCGCCGCGCCGCACGTCGAGGCTCAGATGCTGATGCACGATGTTGCGGCCGTAGCGCTTGGTGATGTCGATCACCTCGATCACCGGCTCGGCGATCGACGGTACGGGCTGGCCGCGTACGGCTTCGGTTAGTGGCGCAATCATCCGAGCCCCACATTCTGAAAGAGGATCGCGAACACCGCGTCCGCGAGAATCACGATGGTGATCGACGTGACCACCGAGGTCGTCGTGCCTTCGCCGAGACTCTGCGAATTGGCCTTGATACGGAAGCCGAAATGACAGCCGGCGATCGCGATCAGCATGCCGAACACCGCGCCCTTGCCAAGGCCGATCCACAGGTTCGCGATCGGCACGACGACCGGCAGTTGCCGCGCGAAGAAGCTCATGTCGATGCCGAGCACGAGCTTCGCGGCGAGCGCACCGCCCGTCAACGAAATTACGTTGGTCCACATCACGAGCAGCGGCATTGCGACGGCCAGTGCGATCACGCGCGGCAGGATCAGCCGCAGGCCGTGCGGGATGCCCATCACGCGCATTGCGTCGAGCTCCTCGGTCACGCGCATCACGCCGATTTGCGCGGTGATCGCCGAGCCCGAGCGGCCCGCCACCAGAATCGCCGACAGCACCGGGCCGAGTTCGCGAATCACCGCGAGCCCGAGAATATTGACGATGAACTGGTTCGCGCCAAAGATGCGCAATTGCTGTGCCGACAGATAGCTCAACACGATGCCGATCAGGAACGCGACGAGCGCGGTGATCGGCAGCGCACGGGCGCCGGCGTTGTAGATGTTCGCGGAAATCTCGGTCCACGGCGTGAGTTTCGGCTTGCGCAGGATCGCCAGCAGATCGAGCACGAAGCGCCCGAGCATCGCGACGCCGCCCTGCATGTGCTCGACGAACGAGAAGATGCCAAGGCCGAGACGCGTGAAGGGATCGAAGCGCGTGACCGGCTCGGCGCTCTCGCGCACCGTGTCGAGCAGCGCGATGCGCTCGAAGATGTCGCGCTGCGTGTCCGTGAGCGCGGTGCCCGGCGGCAATTTGCGGCCCCACACGCGCCACAGCGCCTGCCCGCCGACGTGGTCCATGCTGTCGACGCGCGACAGGTCCCACCCGCCGATGCCTTGCGCACCGGTCAGCGAACGCAGTTGCGGAATCACGTGCCCGGTGTCGCGATCGCGCGCGAGCGCGAGCGCCGTCCACTGGCCCGAGAGACGGACGATCTTGCCTTGGCTGCCGGCCGCGACTTCAAGGCCGGGCGGAATGTCGTAGTTCAAGGATCGCGTGAATCTGGTTATCGGATTAGCGGCCATTGTAACGAAGGCTCGGCCGCCGGTCCGCCAGGATGTGCATCGATCCGCGTCGCCTCCTCGCCGGTCCGCATTCGGGTCCCGGGCGGGTTTGCTGTGGCTACAATACGAGGCATGAATGCCTCCAAAACTCCCGCCTCTCGGTCCGCTGCGGCAAGCGCGGCCGCGGCCTCGTCGTCGGCTTCGGCGGACTGGCGCATCGATCGCGAACGCGCGGTCAAACTGTTCGGCGCGCATGCGCATGACTGGCCGATCGAAATCGTCGAAGAAACCGGTTCGACCAACGCCGATCTGATGGCCCACATGAAAGCACTACCGCGACACGCGAACGCGCTGCCGCGGCCGATCGTGCGCGTCGCTTATCTGCAGACCGCCGGGCGCGGCCGTCGCGGGAGGCCGTGGTACGCGGAGCCCGGCAACGCGCTGCTGTTTTCGGTCGCGTGCGTGCTGCCGCGTCCGCTCGAAGGGCTCGCGGGCTTGAGCCTCGCGGTGGGTGTCGCGCTCGTCGACGGGCTGCGCTCGCTACCGGTCGCGGGTCCCGGACAAATCGCGCTGAAGTGGCCGAACGACGTACTGCTCGAAGGCGACAAGCTCGCCGGCATCCTGATCGAAACCGCGTGGAGCACGGACGACGCGAGCGCGGTCGTGATCGGCATTGGCACCAACGTGAAGGGCGCCGACGAACTCGCGGCGAAAGTCGGCGCGCTGAACGCCGAGGTACCGCCGCAGGCGCGCGGCACCGTGCCGACCGCTTTGCAGCGCGCGCTGCCTAACGCGAATCTGACCGATACGCTGGCCGCCGAATTGAGTGCGCTCGAACCGATGCTGCAGCGCTTCGGCGCTGAAGGCTTCGCGCCGTTCCAGCCGCGTTGGAACGCGGTGCATGCGTACGCGGGCCGCGATGTGGTGCTGCTCGAGCAAGGTCAAGAACTCGCGCGCGGCGTGGCGGCGGGCGTCGACGAACGCGGCCAGTTGCTGCTCGATACGGCCGAAGGCCGCCAGAGCATCGCGACCGGCGACGTGTCGCTGCGCCTCGCCGACGGTGCCGCATGACGCAGCGCGCGCCTTTTCTGCTGATCGACGCAGGCAATAGCCGGATCAAGTGGGCGCTGGTGCAGCCGGACGGGACGCAGTTGGCGAGCGGTGCGCTCGCGCATCACGACGTTGCCGGGCCACGCGCGCAGTCAGGTTCGCAAACCGGGTGGGCTGACTTGCCGGCGCCATGCGGCGCATGGCTCTCCAACGTCGCGGGCGCGGAGATCGCGGCGCACATCGCCGCGTTCGTCGATGCGCACTGGCCGCAACTGCCTCTCACGACGATCCGCGCGAGCGCTCATCAATGCGGCGTGACCAATTGCTATACGACACCGCAGTCGCTCGGTAGCGACCGCTGGTGCGGCATGATCGGCGCGCACGCGGCCTTTCCCGGCGAACATCTGCTGCTCGCGACCTTCGGCACCGCGACGACGCTCGAGGCGTTGCGCGCGGACGGCGCGTTTATCGGCGGATTGATTGCGCCGGGCTGGACGCTGATGATGCGCTCGCTCGGCGAGCACACCGCGCAACTGCCGACGCTCGACGCCGCGCACGCGCGCGGTCTGCTCGATGGAGCCGATACGGCCGACGCGGCTCGACGCGGTCCGTTCTTCGCAACGGATACGCCGCGCTCGCTGTCGGCGGGCTGCACGCTGGCGCAGGCCGGATTGATCGAGCGAATGTGGCGGGATCTGCTGGATGAGTGGCGGGTGCCGGTGCGTCTCGTGGTCAGCGGCGGCGCCGCCGACGAAGTGGCGAGCGCGCTGAAAGTGCCGCATACTCGCCACGATTCGCTGGTGCTGTCGGGGCTCGCGCTGATCGCCGCCGAGGATACGGCGCGCCGAAGCGGTTGATTGCCTGCCGGGCGCGTGCGCCCGAGTTGCGCTCTCGGACCCCTGGCTCAACTTCTCTCTGGATTGGAAACACCCACAATGCTTCGCTGGTCGATCGCCATTCTGATTGTTGTCAACGTGCTGGCTTTCGTCGCGCTGCGTGGCGCGTTCGGCCCGATACCCACCGCCAGCGGACGCGAGCCGAATCGTCTGCACCGCCAGATTCATCCGAACTGGCTGAAGGTGCGCCCGGTCAGCGCCGCCGATGCGGCCGACCAGGCCGTGGTCGGCGGACCCGCGCCGCAGGCGCCGATTTATACATCGGAGTTGCCGCAGTAATCAGGTGAGCGACGCGGTCGCGTTAGAGCTTAAACATTGCGCCGCACGTTCTCGCGGCAACGCGCGGCATCAACCCTGCGTGCGCACCTTCTTCAACAACGCGGTGGTCGAGCGATCGTGCTCGAACGCAATCGCGAGCGCCTTGCCGCCCCAACCGCGCACGAGCGCCGATTCGGGCAGCGCGTCCATGTCGTAGTCGCCGCCTTTCACGAGCACGTCCGGGCGCAGCGCGGAGATCAACTCGACCGGCGTCTTCTCGCCGAAGCCCACCACGTAGTCGACGCTTTCCAGCGCCGCGAGCAAGGCCATGCGGTCGGCCTCGTTGTTGATCGGCCGGTCGTCGCCTTTGCCGAGCATCCGCACCGATGCGTCGCTATTCACACCGACGATCAGGCACGCGCCCAACGCCTTCGCGTCGGCCAGATAGGTCACGTGACCACGATGCAGGATATCGAACACGCCGTTCGTAAATACGACGGGCGCGCGCAGCGAAGGACGCAGCTTCACCAGGGCATCGCGCGTCAGAATCTTGCGTTCAAAGATGGCGGTCATCGCACGGTCACAGAGTTGGGGAGTTACGGAGTTGCGGGAAGAGGAAGGCCGAGTGCCGCCACGATACACGCTGGGCGGCTCGAAGCAAAACGGTCCGGCAAGCTCACGCTTGCCGGACCGCCATTTGAAACGGTGCTGAAACCGCCCGAGCCGTTACGCTGGTTGCTGCTGCGCCGGGCTTTGTTCGGCGGCTTGCAGACGCGCGACCACTTCCTTGCGATAACGATTCAGTTCCTGCGCGGTGGTGAACGTGCGTTCGAACAGCAGCGACAGGTTGTGCAGAATGCGCTCGACGACCTTCTTTTCCCAGCCGTCGTCGAAACGGATCTGCTCGTCGAGCCAGCGCTCGAGCCATTCCGGGTCCGGCAGACGCGACTGGATCGTGTCGCGCGGGAACAGCGCCTGGTTCACGTGCAGGTTGGTGGGGTGCAGCGGCTTTTCGGTGCGACGCGCCGACGCCATCAGCACGCCGATCTTGGCGAAGGCGGCACGCGCGATGTCACCGGTCTGCGCCATCGCTTTCTTCATGTAGCGCAGATACGCGCCGCCGTGGCGCGCTTCGTCGCGCGAGATGGTTTCGTAGATGTGCTTGATGACCGGTTCGGTGTGCCATTCGGCGGCGCGGCGATACCAGTGATTCAGGCGGATTTCGCCGCAGAAGTGCAGCATCAGCGTTTCGAGCGGCGGCGCGGGATCGAACTCGAAGCGCACCGCGTGCAGTTCTTCCTCGGTCGGGACCAGTTCCGGCTTGAAGCGACGCAGGTATTCCATCAGCACCAGCGAGTGCTTCTGCTCCTCGAAGAACCACACGCTCATGAATGCGGAGAAATCGCTGTCGTGATGGTTGTCACGGAGAAACATTTCCGTGGCGGGCAACGCCGACCATTCGGTGATCGCGTTCATCTTGATCGTCGCGGCCTGCTCGTCGGTCAACAGCGATGCATCGAATTTGTCCCAGGGAATGTCCTTCTCCATGTCCCATCGAACGGATTCGAGCGATTTGTAAAGTTCCGGATAAAGCATGGTGTTCATAGTCCCACCCCTGTTCTGCACATACTGTGTGTGTCTGTTGCTGCTACGTGTAGCCGTTTTTACCTGCGACGAACGGACGTGCCGTTCATCGGCCAAGCATTCAATTTTACGCGTTAATCGGCCGCCCAGAAGCATCGGGCAGCAAAGAAGTCCGGGCTGTTGTATTGGCGCCTGAAGCGTGAATCAGGCGCCGCGGCCAACCGTGGGTGAGGAATACCCTTTGCCTGAGGTCGAGCCAGTCTGGGCGATAACCACACCGTCCAGCCCTGCACCGGTAGCGCCGGCGGCGCATGACGCAAGGGCGGCGGGATTGGTAGTTTTCGGCACACGCCCCAAAGCCAGATCAAGCTTACACAATCATAGCACGCGCCTCCCGCCAAACCCGTGACAGAAGCGGTGCGAGCGCGCTATGGCATTGACTTCTCTCAACAAAATTGGCAATTCACACGCGAGAAAATCGCCGGCGCTGAAATCCGGCGAAAACGTAGGCGATGGGTTGTCCTCGTCATCGGGCACTCATTCGCGGGCGACAGGTGGAGCAAGCGCGGGCTTCACCGCCCTCCTTTTTTCGTTGCTGTCGCTGCCACACCGGGCGCGAGCAAGTTGCCCGCACCGCCCGCTCACGTGGATTTTTTCGGCGTTGCCGCGCTCGTGCCCTCGCCGGACGCGCGTTTGGCCGATGTCGATGTCGCGGCGCGTTTCGCGGCCGGCCGTTTGGCGGCGGGCTTCGCGCTTTGCGCGGCGGCGCCCGACGCACCGCTCGACGGATCGCCGCTCGACGGATCGCCGCCCGACGGATCGCCGCCCGACGGATCGCCAGCCTTCGACGACTCCGGCTTGCCCTGCGTGCCCCCGCCAGCCGCGGCGACCGCGACGGACGGCTGCGTCATCGCGAACTGCGCGATCTGGTTGAACTGCGATTGCAGCAGATTCCACCACGCGGATGCATCGAAAGCGGGCGCGGCGGGCGCTTGCTGTTCGTCGCTGTCGGCTTGAGTGGCGCTTTCGGGCGCGGGCTCGGCGGGTTTCGTCCAGCTCGGCGCCGGCGCAGGGCTCGGGGCGGGGTTCGGTGCGTCACTCGCGGCGGCACCCGACGCGGCAGCCGCCGCCTGCGACATCGACGTTTGCGCGAACGCGCCGAACGCACGCAGCGTCGCGAGCGTCGCGCGTTGCACTTCGAGCGCCTGGATCGCCGACTGCAGCATGCTCAGATTCAGTTTCAGCCATTGCTCGACCGCGCGCATGTCGGTGATGCGCTTGTCGAGCTCTTCGACGCTCGTGAGCGGCGCCATCATGTCGGACATCATCGACAGCGACGGACTCGTGCCGCCACCCGGCTGCGCGCCCGTCATGGCGGCGCCGAACGGCGACAGCCGAATCATGCTCCACATCCGATCGAGCATTTCAGCGGGCGGGAAACCGGGAAAGCCGGGAAAGGGCGGCGCGGAGCCAAGGGTGTCGGTCATGGTTGTCGCCTCGGTACTGGATGACAGGTAGAGCGCGCGACGCCGCGCGCGTTGATTCGATCATACCGTTTGGGGTATGACATCACGATGGTTCGCCGTGACGCGGACGGCCCGCGCCAAAATCCGGCGCGCGCCGCTCGCGCAATGAACTCAAGCCCTCGCGCACATCGGGCCCCGCGAAGCCCATGAACTCCAGTGCGAGCGACGTATCGAACGCCGGTCCCGCCGTGCGCAGCCAGTTGTTCAGCGCGTACTTGGTCCAGCGGATGGCGGTCTGCGACCCGTCGGCGAGCTTGCGCGCGACTTCGAACGCTTTCGGCAGCAGCGCGCTTTCGTCGACCGCGAGCGAAACGAGTCCGATGCGCTCCGCCTCCTCGCCGCTCACCGGCTCGCACAGCAGCAGGTAGTACTTTGCCTTCGCCATGCCGCACAAGAGCGGCCAGACGATCGCCGCATGATCGCCCGCGGCGACACCGAGACGCGTATGTCCGTCGATGATGCGCGCCGTCTTCGCCGCGATCGAGATATCGGCGAGCAACCCCGCGACTAGCCCCGCGCCGACCGCCGGCCCGTGCATCGCCGACACGATCGGCTTGCCGCAGTTGATCACGTTGTAGACGAGGTCGCGCGCTTCGCGCCACACCCGCGTGCGCACGTCGAAATCGTTCGCCATGTCCTCGACGAGCTGCAGATCGCCGCCGGCCGAAAAGCCCTTGCCCTCGCCGCGAATGATCGCGACGCGCGTGTCGGGATCGCGATCGATGTCGCGCCAGATTTCCGCGAGCTCGTAGTGCATGCGTGCGTCCGCGGTCGCGAGGCCGCTTTTATTCGCGCCCTCGCCGCTCATCACGACTTCGAGCACGCCGTGCGGATGACGCTGCAAACGCAGCGACTGGTAGTGCGCGTAGTACGCGTCGTTCGATTGCGATGACTGAGTCATGGTGAGCAGTCCATAGGTGAATCGTTCAGTCGCGCGTGGAACGTCGCGACCGGTTCAATGCGGCTGATAGAGCCACTTGCCATTAGTGATTTCGATCATCACGCGCGCGCGCTGATCGAGCCCGAGATGATCGGCCGCGCTCATGTTGACGACGCCGTTGGTATCCGCGAGGCCGCGGGTTCCTTCGAGCGCGTCGCGCAGCGCGCGGCGAAACGCCGGCGTGCCAGGCGCACCGGTCTTCAACGCGAGCGGAATCGCGTGCTCGAGCAACGCGTCCGCGTCCGACGTGTACGAACCGAACGCCGACACGCTGCCCGCGCCGTGCTGCGCCTCGAAGCGCGCGATGTATTCGAGCGCGAGCCGCCTGGCCGGATGATCGGCCGGCAATTGCGCGGCGACCAGCACCGGGCTAGCGGGCAGGAACGTGCCGTTGCAATCGGCGCCGCACACACGCAGGAAGTCGTTATTGCCGACGCCGTGGTTGTGATAGATGACGCCCTTGTAGCCGCGCTCGCGCAGCGTTTTCGGCGGCAGCGCGGCAGGTGTGCCGGCCGCGCCGACCACCACCGCGTCCGGGTGGGTCGCGAGAATCTTCAGCACCTGGCCGGTCACGCTCGGATCGGTGCGATTGAAGCGCTCGCTCGCCACCACGTCGATGTGATGCAGCTGCGCGAACTTCGCGACCTCGGCATAGAACGTCTCGCCAAGCGCGTCGGCCTGGCCGATGAACGCGATCGTCTTCACGCCGTGTCCGCTTGCATGCTCGGCGATCGCCGAGGCCATCATCGCGTCGGTCTGCGGCGTCTTGAAGACCCAGCGACGTTTCGCATCGACCGGTTCGATGATTTTCGCGGACGACGCGAGCGAGATCATCGGCGTTTCACCCTCGGCGACCACGTCGATCATCGCGAGCGAATTCGGCGTGATCGACGAGCCGATGATCGCGTCGACGTGATTCTCGCTGATGAGTTTCTTGGTGTCCTGCACGGCTTGGGTCGTGTCCGAGGCATCGTCGAGCACGATGTACTCGACGTTCTGCCCGCCGATCTGTTTGGGCAGCAGCGCGACCGTGTCGCGCGCGGGAATGCCGAGCGATGCGGCCGGCCCGGTCAGCGACAACACGAGACCGATCTTCACCTGCGCGAACGATGTCAGCGGCAACGCGCAGGCGAGCGCGGCGCACAGCGTCGCGGCGCGCCGCGCGAAGCGCCGGCCGCGTTGACACGAGCCACGCGCGGTCGTGCGCGCTTCAACGAGTGACGCACCAGCGCGTCGATGTCCAGCTGCGGGGAAGTCCAATCGCGGCATGCTGTCTCCTCACCTCGGGGTTTTCGTTGTGATGTATTGCCGATGTGCTACCGATGCGTTGCTGCACGCTATCTGACATTCGCGCCGTCCCAGCCGGCGCGCCAGTCAGTGTAGCCGCGCGCGCGGGCGGTGGCATCGGGCGAAACCCTTTCGCGCGCGCCACCGCGTCAAAGCACTGCCGCGTGGCCGCCGCGCTTCATTCGAGCGGCGCGATGCCCTGCTCGATCGCACCGAAAATCGACTTGCCCGCGTCGTCGAACATTTCGATTTTCACGGTGTCGCCGTACTTCATGAACTCCGTTTGCGGCGCGCCGTGCTCGATCGTTTCGAGGCAGCGCTTCTCGGCGATACAGCAGTAGCCGCGCTTCGCGTCCTTGTTCGACACCGTGCCCGAACCGACGATCGAACCAGCACGCAGATTGCGCGTTTTCGCCGCATGCGCGATCAGCTGACCGAAGTGAAACACCATATCGGTACCCGCGTCGGGCTGGCCGACCTTCCTGCCGTTCCAGTGAACGATCATCGGCCGATGCACGCGGCCTTCGCGCCAGTGTTCGCCGAGCTCGTCGGGCGTCACCGCGACAGGCGCGAACGACGTGGCCGGCTTGCTCTGGAAAAAGCCGAAGCCCTTCGCGAGTTCGGCAGGGATCAGGTGGCGCAATGACACGTCGTTGACGAGCGTCACCAGTCGCACGCCGCGCAGTGCCTGCTCGGGCGTCGAGCCCATCGGCACATCGCCGGTGATGACCGCAACTTCAGCCTCGAAGTCGATGCCGTACGCTTCCGATGCGCATACCACGTCGTCGCGCGGGCCGATGAAGTCGTCGCTGCCGCCCTGGTACATCAGCGGGTCGGTCCAGAATTCGGGCGGCATTTCCGCACCGCGTGCGCGCCTCACGAGTTCGACATGATTCACGTAGGATGAACCGTCGGCCCACTGGAACGCGCGCGGCAGCGGCGCCATGCATTCCTTCGCGTCGAACGAAAAGCTGTTGCGCGCGCGGCCCTGGTTCAGCGCATCGTAGAGGTCGTGCAGTTGCGGCGCGTAGAAGGCCCAGTCGTCGAGCACGCGCTGCAGCGTGGGCGCGATCGCGTCGGCGATGGCCGCCGTGTGCAGGTCGCGGGACACGACGATCAGTTGACCGTCGCGCGTGCCATCCTTCAGCGAGGCAAGTTTCATAGAGCTGTGAACCGTGTATTAGTGACGATGGAAGGAATCTATTCTACGATGGTGAATCGGCGCGGCCCAATATGTGCGTGTTCCTCGTCGTTGTCACTGTAACTACCGCCACTACGCGCCTCTTGCGATTAACGAACGCGCTGCCCGCGCCCTTTTGCACATGTCCGCCAACGCCCGCTCCGGCACGATCCGCACCCGCACCGACTCCGCGCCCGCCGACGATCTACTCGACCAGGCCGATGCCACCGACGCAACCAGCGCCGATGACGAGACCGGCGAACCCGGCGAAGAAAAACTGCGCTCGGGCATCCAGTCGATCGAGGTCGGTTTCAGGCTGCTCGACGTGCTGACTCACGAGCCGCGCGCGATGATGCTGCGCGATCTCGCGCAGCGCGCGGGCATGAGTCCGGCGAAGGCGCATCGGTATCTGGTCAGCTTTCTGCGCCTCGGCGTGGTCGCGCAGGACCCGCTTTCGGGCCGCTATGAACTCGGCGGCTTCGCGTTGCAGCTGGGGCTCGCGCGGCTTGCGCGAGTCGACGGTGTGAAGCTCGCGCGCATCGCGCTCGCCGAGTTGCGCGACCGGCTCGATCTGACGGTCGGCATCGCGGTGTGGGGCAATCAGGGGCCGACGATGGTGCACTGGATGGAGTCGAGCTATCCAGCCAAGGCATCGTTGAAACTCGGCGACGTGATGCCCTTGCTCAGTTCCGCGACCGGCCTGCTGTTCGCAGCCTACCTGCCGTCCGGCAAGACCGCCGCGATGGTCGAGCGCGAGCTGGCCGACTCGCGGCGCTCGTCGTATAGCGGCGCGCCGCGCACCCGCGAAGACGTCGACAAGGTGCTCGCCGAGGTGCGCGAGCACGAGGCCGCGCGCGTCGAAGGCATGCTGCTGCCGACGATCCACGCGTTCTCGATGCCGGTGTTCGATTCGACCGGCGAACTCGCGCTCGGTCTCGTCGCGCTCGGTCATGAAGGCGCATTCGACATCCGCTGGGGCGGCGAGATCGATACCGCATTGCGCGAATGCGCGCGCAAGCTGTCGTACGAACTCGGCTATAGCGCGACGCCGCGTAGCGACAACGGCTGATACGCGCCAATCCTTTCAAGCTCTCAACGATTCAAGCGCCGATGGATTTTGCTTCCGCCCACCGCCGTCGTGATCGCCTTCCCGCTTTTGGCAGCGGGCCGGGAAGCGGGGCGCGCGCGGGACGCTGGATCGCGGTGCTCGTGGCCGTGGCGGTCGTGCACTGGATCGCGGCGCAATGGTTCGAACGCAATCGCGTGGATCTGAATCCGGCGAATCACGAGCATGTGCCGGTGCAGGTCGCGCTGCTGACGCCCGAGAGAGTCGAGCGTCAACCGGCACCACAGCCGGCCGCGCCGGCAGCGCACCCGCCCGCGCCCGTACGCAAGCCCGCGGCGCATCCGCCGCGCGAGCCGCATGCGCTGACCGCGTTGCAGCCGGCTAAACGGAACGAGGCGGCGGCCACGCCGGCATCGGAGGTCGCTTCAAGCGCGCCACCCGCGGCCGCGAGCGCGAATGCGCCGGTCAATGCCAACGCCAGCGGCGCCGCCGCGAGCGCCCCTGGCGCGGCCAGCGCGCCGCAAGCGTCGCAGGGCGTGAAGTTTTCGGTGCCGCCGTCGGCCGAACTCGACTACGACACGTTCTACAACGGCGTGCGCAACGCGCCCGGCACGATCCATTGGGCGAGCAATGGGCAACGCTACGAAATGGTCGTATCGGTGCCGCTGCCGTTCGTCGGTCCGTTCGTGTTTTCGAGCCACGGCGGCATCGATGGCTTTGGCCTCGCGCCGGCGCAGTACAGCGAAAAGCGTGGCCGTCGTGCGGAAGACATCGCAATCTTCAATCGCAGCGACAAGAAGATTGCCTTCACGCGCACGCCCGCCTCGCTGCCGTTACCGGACGGCGCGCAGGACCGCTTCAGCGTCGTGATGCAACTCGCCAGCCTCGTGCGCGGCGATCCCGACGCCTATAAGCCCGGCGTGACGCGACAGTTTTTCGTCGTCGATTCCGATAGCGGCGAGAACTGGCCGATCGAGACGATCGGCGACGAATCGATCCGCGCGGCGCAGGGCTATCTGCAGACGCGTCATTTCAAACGTCTGCCTCGGCACGATGGCGACCAGCGCCGCATCGACGTGTGGCTCGCGCCGTCGCTCGGCTGGCTGCCCGCGCGCATTCTGCAGACGGAGCCGAACGGTACCCAGTTCGAGCTGGTGTGGCGCGGCAAGCTGAATGTCGATGAGGCGTCGCCACAGGGTGCCACGCCCGCAGTCCCTTCTGCCACGAGCCCTGCAACGCCGGCACCCGCCGACGCATCGGCAGTAACGCCCGAAGCCGCCCCCGCCGCACCAGTCGATTCAACCGCTCCAACAGTCATCAAACCGTGACACTTCTGGTGACACAGTGTCACGAGCAGAACCGCCCGAGATCGGCGAAACTTACTTTGCGACGCTCACTCGCACGTCAATGGCGCCTCCGTTTGCGCGAACGGGGCGACCCACCACGTTTTTTCACTGCGTTTCCTTTAAAGGAGTCTGCATGCAAGTGAACATCAACGGTATCGAAACACGCTACGTGCTGAGCAACGAAGGCGGCGGCCCGTGGCTCACGTTCATCCATCAGCTGGGTGGCGATCTTTCCGTCTGGGATCAGATGGCCGGCTATTTCCGCGACGATTACACGGTGCTGCGCTACGACGTGCGCGGCCACGGCCACAGCGCGGTCGCGCGCGAGCCGTTCACCATGCGCGATCTGGCCGACGATCTCGCCAAACTGCTCGATGCGCTCGGTGCGCCGACGACGCACGTGGTCGGCCTGTCGCTCGGCGGCATGATCGCGCAGCAATTTGCGCTCGACCATCCGTCGCGTCTCGACACGCTGACGATCGCCGACAGCACCGGCGGCACTCCGCCCGAAAACCGCGAGTTGTGGAATCAGCGCGCCCACACCGCTCGCAGCGACGGCATGGAGGCGCTGTTACCGTCGACGATCGCGCGTTGGCTCACGCCCGACTTTCAGGCCGGGCATCCCGAAGCGGTCGAGCCGATCCGTGAGGCATTTGCGCGCACCCCGCCGGAAGGTTTCGCGATGGCCTGCGAGGCGCTACGCGATTTCGACCTGCGCGGCAAGCATGGCGCGATCCGCTTGCCGACGCTGACGGTGGCCGGACGTCACGATACGGGCACGCCCCCTGCTGCTACGCAGGCAATAGCGCAGGCGATCGAGGGCGCCCGCTTCGAGCTGCTGGACGCCGCGCATCTCGCGCCCGTCGAGCAATCTCACCGTTTTGCCGCGTTGCTTGAATCGTTTCTGGAGCGGCGAGTCTAACCGTCAGGTCCGGAGTTTTTTTACTTGCGTCGTCCGGACCCACCCCTTGAATTCCATCCCCCATGCTCCACCTATGTTGCAGAAAAGGGCAGGAGCCCAACGGAAATAAGGAGTGTCGCCATGCAAATGATCTATAACAGCCCTAACTACTGTGTCGTCGAGTTTCCTCCGCAGGAAGGTCAGCTGGCCATGAAGTCGGGCGGCTACGAGATTGTTGACAAGAACATGCAGCGCGAAATCTACATCGACGGTGCAATGGCGGCGCGTTTTCGCGAGCATGTGCAAAAGCTGATCGAAGGCGAGCCGACGCTCGACGAGGTCGACGAATTCCTCGGCCAATTCGACAGCTTGATGCACCAACCAGTGGTTCTTCATTGACCGGAGGGGTTTAGCTGGCGCTCAGGCGACATCGGTCGACCGCGCCGCACGGCTTTGCCGCGCGGGTTCATCTGGCGGTCGGCGGCAACGAAACAGCCCGGCAGGCTTTGGCTTGCCGGGCTATTTTTTATTGCTTCGTTTGTTAGCGCGTTCCGAATTGCTGACACGGCGCATTCCTATCGGTCGATTTTGCCGGCCGCGCCTCACCCCCTCCCGCTCGCCGGGCGCATCCGCGCGGCAGCGGCTACAATGACAGGCTTTCCGCCAACGCCGGCGCAAGCCCTCGTCCGCCATGACCCAGCCTGCTCAATCCATCACGCCAGTCCGTTCCGAGCCCGCCTATACCCGCGGCGCAGCGCTGCCCGCGCTGCTGAACTCGCGCATCCTGATCCTGGACGGCGCGATGGGCACGATGATCCAGCGCTACAAGCTCGACGAAGCCAGCTATCGCGGCGAGCGCTTCAAGGACTACCCGCGCGACATCAAGGGCAACAACGAACTGCTGTCGATCACCCAGCCGCAGATCATCTCCGAGATTCACGAGCAGTATCTGGCGGCGGGCGCGGACATCATCGAGACCAATACGTTCGGTGCGACCACGGTCGCGCAGGCCGACTACGGCATGGAGTCGCTCGCCGTCGAGATGAACATCGAATCGGCGAAGCTCGCGCGCGCGGCGTGCGACAAATACGCGACGCCGGACAAGCCGCGCTTCGTCGCCGGCGCAATCGGCCCGACGCCGAAAACCGCCAGCATTTCGCCGGACGTCAACGATCCGGGCGCGCGCAATGTAACGTTCGACGAACTGCACGCCGCGTACTACGAGCAGGCGAAAGCGCTGCTCGACGGCGGCGCGGACCTGTTCCTCGTCGAAACGATCTTCGACACGCTGAACGCGAAAGCCGCACTGTTCGCGCTCGACGAACTGTTCGAAAACACCGGCGAGCGTCTGCCGATCATGATCTCGGGCACCGTCACGGATGCGTCGGGCCGGATCCTGTCGGGCCAGACCGTCGAGGCCTTCTGGAACTCGCTGCGTCACGCGAAGCCGCTCACGTTCGGCCTGAACTGCGCGCTCGGCGCGGCGCTGATGCGTCCGTACATCGCCGAGCTCGCGAAGCTGTGCGACACCTACGTGTCGTGCTATCCGAACGCTGGTCTGCCGAATCCGATGAGCGACACCGGCTTCGACGAATTGCCCGCGGATACCTCGGGCCTGCTGAAGGAATTCGCCGAAGCGGGGCTCGTGAACATCGCGGGCGGCTGCTGCGGCACGACGCCCGAGCACATCGCGGCGATCGCGAAGGCGCTCGCCGAGTTGAAGCCGCGCAAGTGGCCGAGCCAGTATCGCGACGCGGCCTGAGCCGGCCTCACGCACTTCACCCCGACGCCCAGCACGCCCAGCACGCCCAGCACGCCCCTTAACGCACGCACCCGACTCGCACATACGCCATGACCGATCACACCATGCGCCTTAGCGGCCTCGAGCCGTTCAACGTCACGTCCGGGACGCTCTTCATCAACGTTGGAGAACGCACCAACGTGACCGGCTCGAAAGCGTTCGCGCGAATGATCCTGAACAATCAGTTCGACGAGGCGTTGGCCGTCGCGCGCCAGCAGGTCGAGAACGGCGCGCAGGTCATCGACATCAACATGGACGAGGCGATGCTCGATTCGAAAGCGGCGATGGTGCGCTTCATGAATCTGATCGCGTCGGAGCCGGACATCGCGCGCGTGCCGATCATGATCGACTCGTCGAAGTGGGACGTGATCGAGGCGGGCCTCAAATGCGTGCAGGGCAAGGCGATCGTCAACTCGATCTCGCTGAAGGAAGGCAAAGAGCAGTTCATTCACCACGCGAAGCTGATTCGTCGCTACGGTGCGGCCAGCGTCGTGATGGCCTTCGACGAACAGGGCCAGGCCGATACGTTCGCGCGCAAGAAGGAAATCTGCCGGCGCTCGTACGAGATCCTCGTCAACGAAGTCGGCTTCCCGCCCGAAGACATCATCTTCGATCCGAATATCTTCGCGATCGCGACCGGTATCGAGGAACACAACAACTACGCAGTCGACTTCATCGAAGCGACGCGCTGGATCAAGCAGAACCTGCCGTACGCGAAGGTGAGCGGCGGCGTGTCGAACGTATCGTTCTCGTTTCGCGGCAATGACCCGGTGCGCGAAGCGATTCACACCGTGTTCCTCTATCACGCGATCCAGGCGGGGATGGACATGGGCATCGTCAACGCCGGTCAGCTCGGCGTGTATGCCGAACTCGATCCCGAACTGCGCGAGCGCGTCGAAGACGTCGTGCTGAATCGACGTGAAGACGGCACCGACCGTCTGCTCGAAATCGCCGACAAGTTCAAGAGCGGCGCCGCGAAGAAGGAAGAGAACCTCGAGTGGCGCAACCAGCCGGTCGAAAAGCGTCTCGCGCACGCGCTTGTGAGCGGCATCACGACCTTCATCGTCGAAGACACCGAGGAAGTGCGCGCGAAGATCGCTGCCGAGGGCGGCCGTCCGATCAACGTGATCGAAGGCCCGCTGATGGACGGCATGAACATCGTCGGCGACCTGTTCGGCCAGGGCAAGATGTTCCTGCCGCAGGTCGTGAAGTCGGCGCGCGTGATGAAGCAGGCGGTCGCGCATCTGATTCCATTCATCGAGGAAGAAAAGCGCCAGCTCGCGGCGGCCGGCGGCGATGTGCGCGCGAAGGGCAAGATCATCATCGCGACCGTCAAGGGCGATGTGCACGACATCGGCAAGAACATCGTGTCGGTCGTGCTCCAGTGCAACAACTTCGAAGTGGTCAACATGGGCGTGATGGTCCCGTGCAACGAGATCCTCGCGAAGGCGAAGGTCGAGGGCGCGGACATCGTCGGGCTGTCGGGCCTCATTACGCCGAGTCTCGAAGAGATGGCCTACGTCGCGTCGGAAATGCAGCGCGACGACTATTTCCGCGTGAAGAAGATTCCGCTGCTGATCGGCGGCGCGACGACCTCGCGTGTGCACACCGCGGTGAAGATCGCGCCGCAGTACGAGGGTCCGGTGGTCTACGTGCCGGACGCGTCGCGCTCGGTGTCGGTCGCCTCGAGCTTGCTGTCCGACGAGGGCGCCGCGAAGTACATCGACGAGCTGAACGCCGATTACAACCGCATCCGCGATCAGCACGCGAACAAAAAAGCGCAGCCGATGGTCACGCTCGCCGAAGCGCGCGCCAATAAGACGAAGATCGACTGGGCGGGCTATCAGCCCGTCAAGCCGAAGTTCATCGGCCGGCGCGTGTTCAAGAACTTCGATCTGAACGAGCTCGCGAACTATATCGACTGGGGTCCGTTCTTCCAGACGTGGGATCTCGCCGGCCCGTATCCGGCGATCCTCAACGACGAGATCGTCGGCGAATCGGCGCGGCGCGTGTTCTCCGACGGCAAGTCGATGCTCGCGCGCCTGATTCAGGGCCGCTGGCTGCAGGCCAACGGCGTGATCACGCTGTTGCCGGCCAACACGGTGAACGACGACGACATCGAAATCTACACGGACGAATCGCGCACCGAAGTCGCGCTGACGTGGCGCAATCTGCGTCAACAGAGCGTGCGGCCGGTGGTCGACGGGGTGATGCGGCCGAACCGCTCGCTCGCCGACTTCATCGCGCCGAAGGGCTCGGGCGTCGCCGACTACATCGGCATGTTCGCGGTGACAGCGGGCCTTGGCGTCGACGTGAAGGAGAAGCAGTTCGAGAAGGATCTCGATGACTACAGCGCGATCATGCTGAAGGCGCTCGCGGACCGGCTCGCCGAAGCGTTCGCCGAAGCGTTGCACGCGCGCGTGCGGCGCGACCTGTGGGGCTACGCGAACAGCGAAAACCTGTCCAACGACGAGCTGATCGCCGAAAAATACCGCGGTATCCGCCCGGCGCCAGGCTACCCGGCCTGCCCCGATCACCTCGTCAAGCGGGACATGTTCGAGGTGCTGCAGGCGAATGAAATCGGTATGAGCGTGACCGAATCGCTGGCGATGCTTCCGGCGGCGAGCGTGTCGGGCTTCTACCTCGCGCATCCGGACAGCACCTATTTCTCGGTCGGCAAGATCGGCGCGGATCAGCTCGACGACTACGCACAGCGGATGTCGCTCACGAAAGCGGACGCCGAGCGCGCGTTGGCGCCGTTGCTTTGAGCGTTAAGCGACGCATGGCCCGGCCGTGAGGCCGTGGGCCATGCCTGCGCGACTATATCGAGTTCGAAAGACCGAAGATTTGGCGCCACGGCAATTTCGGCTTTGTAGACTGAGTCGGCTTTCATCCCGTCAGGCGCGAGCACAACGCGCCGGCTCATCGAGATTGCAACCGTCAACGGAGAAAATCGTATGAAGATGCTGACACTGTTATTGACCGCTGTTTCACTGGCCGCGGGCGCTTCCGTGGCGCTGGCGCAACCCGCCGCGCCGGGCGGATCGAGTTCGGTCAGCTCCTACTCGCCCCCCACCGAGGCGCATGTCAAAAAGGCGAAGAAGCAAAAGATGAAGAAAGGCGAGGCAGCGTCGGCGGCCTCCGAGAGCCAATGAGCGGCACGGCTAATAAAACCTTCTGAATGGCAAAGAGCCCGCGTCGAGCGGGCTCTTTTCTTTGCGTGCGCCAAAAGAGCGCTTACGAAAACCTTGGGGGTCCGGGCCGCGGCGCTCGGGACCCAGCAGAAATCAAATCCCCCAGACGATGTCCGCGTTTTCCTTCTGTGCCGCGCGCAGCATGTCGAGGAACGGATACGCACGCTGCGCGAGACCGGGCGGAATCTCGTGACGATCGCGGCCGTCCTCGCCCTCGTGGAAATGGCCCTCGTGCTCGGCGCGCTCCTGCTTGTCGGACGTGATCGCCGCTTCGAGCTTTTCGATGGCCGGGCCCAGTTCGTCGTGAGTGATGACGCCCCGCTGCCCAAGGCGTTTGCCGACAATGCCGACCAGATACTGCGCCAGATTCTCCAGCATCATCACGTCCGGGCAGGCGTGGCACTTGAAAGTAATCAGCATGACTGTTCCCTTTTTCGTTATGTCGGGTGAGCGCACGAGCGTCCCAAGGGCGGCAACTGCGCGCGCCTGACGTGGCGCCGGCAAGGCACGGCGGCCACACCCCTCGCGGGCAACTCATTGAACATATTAGCACCTGCTAAAATCCGTCTGAACGGAAAAGCGCGCCGCCCGGCGCCACGTACGGCGAGGCTCGACGAGCATCGCGCACGTGCAACCGGGGGCGTCGAATCATCGGCCGCAATCCGCATACCGCGCGAGCCTGTGCAACGGCAAGCCGCCGTGCGGAGTCCACCGCGTTGCGCCGCTTGCGTTGCTTGCGTTGCGGGTCGTCGCATTGCCTCGGAGACGCTCTGCCGGCGGCGCAGCGATCCGCGCCGCCAAGCGCGGCCACGCTCCACGCTTGCGACACCGGCCGCGGCCGGCGCCTCTTCCGCCTTACCGGATTGCCTCACTGGACTTGCAACAAGCATGCTGCCCGCACATAAACACACACTCGAAACACTGCTCGCCGACACGGTGAAGCAGGTCGCGACCGCCACGCAAGGCGCGACCGAAGC
Organism: Paraburkholderia atlantica; assembly: GCF_009362785.1. GTDB lineage: Bacteria > Pseudomonadota > Gammaproteobacteria > Burkholderiales > Burkholderiaceae > Paraburkholderia > Paraburkholderia atlantica. The sequence continues at coordinate 265,445 of NZ_WHNQ01000005.1, read as the reverse complement.
CGCTTTCGTCTCGCCCGCCATCGCGCTGGAGCGCCCGAAAGTCGCCGCGCACGGCGACGTCGCGTGCAACGTCGCGATGCAGCTCGCCAAGCCGCTGCGCGCCAATCCGCGCCAGCTCGCGCAACAGATCGTCGAGGCGCTGCTCGTCAATCCGCAGGCCAAGGGCCTGATCGATACCGCCGAAGTGGCTGGCCCCGGCTTCATCAACCTGCGCCTCACGGCCGCGGCCAAGCAAGGTGTGATCGCCGCCGTGTTCGCCGAGAAAGACGCGTACGGCCGCTCGCGGCGCGACGCTGGCAAGCACGTGCTGATCGAGTTCGTGTCCGCCAACCCGACCGGCCCGCTGCACGTCGGCCACGGCCGCCAGGCCGCGCTCGGCGACGCGCTCGCGCATGTGCTCGAGTCGCAAGGCTGGGACGTGCATCGCGAGTTCTACTACAACGACGCCGGCGTGCAGATCCACACGCTCGCGCTGTCGACCCAGGCACGCGCACGCGGCCTCGCCCCCGGCGACGAAGGCTGGCCCGCTTCGGCCTATAACGGCGAGTACATCGCCGACATCGCGAAGGACTATCTGAACGGCATCACGGTCGAGGCGAGCGACGGCGAGCCCGTCACCGGCGCGCGCGACGTCGAAGACCTCGAGGCGATCCGCCGCTTCGCCGTCACGTATCTGCGGCGCGAGCAGGACATGGACCTGCAGGCGTTCGGCGTTAAGTTCGACCAGTACTACCTGGAATCGTCGCTGTACACGGAAGGCCGCGTCGAGAAAACCGTCGACGCGCTGATCGCCGCTGGCAAGACCTACGAGCAGGAAGGCGCGCTGTGGCTGCGCACCACCGACGACGGCGACGACAAGGACCGCGTGATGCGCAAGACCGACGGCACCTACACGTACTTCGTGCCGGATGTCGCCTATCACGTCGCGAAGTGGGAGCGCGGCTTCACGAAGGTCATCAACGTGCAGGGCTCGGATCACCACGGCACGATTGCGCGGGTGCGCGCCGGTCTGCAGGGTCTCGGCATCGGCATTCCGAAGGGCTACCCCGACTACATCCTGCACAAGATGGTCACGGTCATGCGCAACGGCGAAGAGGTGAAGATCTCGAAGCGCGCGGGCAGCTACGTGACGGTGCGCGATCTGATCGAATGGTCGGGCGGCGCGACGCCGGGCTCGGAAGCGGCCGTCGATCTGATCGACGAGGAAACCATTCGACGCGGCCGCGATGCGGTGCGCTTTTTCCTGATCTCGCGCAAGGCGGACACCGAGTTCGTGTTCGACATCGACCTCGCGCTGAAGCAGAACGACGAGAATCCGGTGCATTACGTGCAGTATGCGCACGCGCGCATCTGCTCGGTGATCGCCGAGTGCAACGCGCGCTACGGCCTCGACGAGAGCGCACTCCCTAGCGTCGATCTCGCACCGCTCGCGAGCGAGCGCTCGATGGCGCTGCTCAACAAGCTCGCCGAATTCCCGGACATGCTGCAGCACGCCGCCGACGAGCTCGCGCCGCACGCGGTCGCGTTCTACTTGCGCGAACTCGCCGGCGAATTTCACTCGTTCTACAATGACCGTGCCGAGCGCGTGCTCGTCGACGATGCGGCCGAACGCAACGCTCGCGTCGCGCTGCTCGCGGCCACGCGCCAGGTGCTGGCCAACGGTCTCGCGACGATCGGCGTCTCCGCTCCCGTCAAGATGTAACTCCTCCAGCGTAATATGCGCGCGGCCGTCGCTATAATCGGCGGCCGTTCCTGGATTCTTTTTGCAGGTGATTCGTACGATGGCAAAACCACGCCGCACAACAAAGCAATCGAAGCAAACCGGGGGCACTTTTCTCGGCATCGTGCTGGGCCTGATCGTCGGCCTGGCGATCGCGGTAGTGGTGGCGCTGTATATCACCCGTGCGCCTACGCCGTTCGTGTCGAAGGTCGCGCCGCCCGCGCCAACCGACAACGGCGCGAGCCAGGCGCAATACGATCCGAACCGTCCGCTGCAAGGCAAGACGCCGGGCCAGCCGGTGCCGCAGGCCGCGCAACCCGCACCGCCGAACACCGCGCCGGGCCAGACCAACGCGCAGACCCAGTCGGGCATGCTCGAAGAACCGCAGATCGTCGAAGTGCCGCCGTCGGGCGGCAACGCGAATAACAACGGCACGGCGGTCGCGCCGAATCCCGCGCAAGAAAACGGCGCCGGCGGTATCGTCGCGCCGGCACCGGCGAAGAAGCCGCAGACCTCGAGCGCGCCGGCCGCCACTGCGGCAGGCTCCGCGCCGAAGAGCTCGAGCGCGACCACCCTGGCCAACGTCAAGCCTGGCTCGGCTGCGGCGCCCGCGCCCGCGCCCGCGCCTGCACCGGGCGACGCGAACACCGGCTACTTCCTGCAGGTCGGCGCGTACAAGACCGCCGCCGATGCCGAGCAGCAGCGCGCGCGCCTCGCGTTCCAGGGCTTCGAATCGAAGGTCACGCAGCGCGATGCCGGCGGCGTCACGTACTACCGCGTGCGCATCGGGCCGTTTTCGAAATTCGAGGACATGAATTCGAGCCGTCAGCGTCTGTCGGACGCGGGTGTCGATACCGCGGTGATCCGCTTCACCAAACAATAAATAAACGGTAATGCCGGCCCGCGCGGCGCGTCGAACTATCGGCGCGGCGCGCGAGTCACAAGCACGATGGCCGCTTCGACCTGTATTGTGGCGGGCGACCAGACCGAATCCCACCAGCGGTGAGGGGCCTTTCGCATGGCGTCGCCGCGCTACCGCCTTATCCGGGTCTACACGACATGAAAAAACTGCTGAGCATCCTGTTCCTCTCGCTGGGCCTGATCGCGGCCAGCGCGCATGCGTCGCCGACCGCGCCGGTCGCCGGCAAGGACTACACCGTGCTGGCCTCGCCGCAACCTACCGACGTGCCGGCCGGCAAGATCGAAGTCATCGAATTCTTCTGGTACGGCTGCCCGCACTGCAATGAATTCAACCCGTTCCTCGAAGCGTGGGTCAAGAAGCAGGCCCCGGACGTCGTGTTCCGCCGCGTGCCGGTCGCCTTCCGCGACGACTTCATCCCGCACTCGAAGATGTTCCACGCGCTCGACGCGCTCGGCCTCGCGAACGAACTGACGCCGAAGGTCTTCAACGAAATCCACGTCAACAAGAACTATCTGCTGACGCCGGAAGACCAGACCAAATTCCTCGCGAAGTTCGGCGTCGATCCGAAGAAGTACATGGAAGCGTACAACTCGTTCTCGACGCAAAGCGCGCTGCAGAAGGACAAGAAACTGCTCGAAGGGTTCAAGATCGACGGCGTGCCGACGCTCGCCGTGCAGGGCAAGTATTTGACCGGCCCGGCCGCGACCGGCAGCCTGCCGGGCACGATCCAGGTGCTCGACTACCTCGTCTCCCAAGTCCGCGCCAAAAAGATGTAATCACGAGGCGCCGGTATGACCTCTCCGCTGAAGGTTTTCATTACCGGCGCTTCGAGCGGCATCGGCCTCGCGCTCGCCGGCGAATATGCACAACGCGGCGCGATTCTCGGCCTCGTCGCCCGCCGCGGCGACGCGCTCGCCGCGTTCCAGCAGTCCCATCCCCAGAACACCGTCTCGATCTATGCGCTCGACGTGCGCGACGCGGAAGCGCTCGCCGATGCCGCTGCGCGCTTCATCGCCGAGCACGGCCTGCCCGACGTCGTGATCGCCAATGCCGGCATCAGCCGCGGCGCGCTGACCGGTCACGGCGATCTGCGCACGTTCCGCGAGGTGATGGACATCAATTACTTCGGCATGGTCGCAACGTTCGAGCCGTTCGCCGCCGCAATGGCGAACGAAAAGCGCGGCACGCTGGTCGGCATTGCGAGCGTCGCCGGTGTGCGCGGCTTGCCGGGCTCGGGTGCATATAGCGCGTCGAAGTCGGCGGCGCTGAAGTATCTCGAAGCGTTGCGCGTCGAGATGCGGCCGTTCGGCGTCGGTGTCGTGACGATCGCGCCCGGCTATATCCGCACGCCGATGACCGAGCACAATCCATACAACATGCCGTTCCTGATGGACGCCGACCGCTTCGCGGCGAAGGTCGCGCGGGCGGTCGAACGGCAGACGTCGTTCGGGGTGTTTCCGTGGCAGATGCGCGTGGCCGCGATGTTGCTGCACGTGCTGCCGCGCTGGCTCTACGACCGCGTGTTCGAACGCGCGCCGCGCAAGCCGCGCGCCGCCACCGAGTAAGTCATGCAACCAAGTGCGATCGATTCAGCCGGCGTCGCGCACGAATCCGCGGGCGCCGATGCGCGCATCGTGTCGCTGGTGCCGAGCCTCACCGAAACCCTGTTCGCGCTCGGGCTCGAGCGGCAGATCGTCGGACGCACCGGCTTTTGCGTGCATCCGCGCGACAAGGTCCGCACGGTGCCGAAGGTCGGCGGCACGAAAGCCGTCAAACTCGACGCGATCCGCGCGCTGCGCCCCACCCACCTGATCGTCAATATCGACGAAAACGAACGCGACACCGTCGAGCAACTGCGCGCGTTCGTGCCGCACATCGTCGTCACTCATCCGCAGACGCCGCGCGACAACCTTGCGCTGTACGCGCTGCTCGGCGCGATCTTCAGACGTGAAGAGGAAGCGCGGCGCTTGAGCAGCGCGCTCGATGCGCGTCTGCGCGAAGCCGCCGCTCACACCTTCGCCGCGCAGAACGTGCTGTACCTGATCTGGCGCGAACCGTGGATGAGCGTCGCGCGCGACACCTACATCGCCGCGATGCTGCGTCTCGTGAACTGGCACACGTTGCCCGACGTGCACGGCGGCAGCGCGGGTGCCACGCGCTACCCGACGCTCGACTTCGACGCCGCGCCATGGCTCGCGCAAGTCGACCGCGTGCTGCTGTCGAGCGAGCCGTACCGCTTCACGGCCGCGCATCGCGATGCGCTCGCGCGCGATCCGCGGTTCACCGGCAAGCGCATCGAGCTGATCGATGGGGAAATGACGTCGTGGTACGGCGTGCGCGCAATCGATGGCATCGGCTATCTGCTGCGCGAGGCCGCGGCGGCCTGAGGCGGCAACACAGCCACGCCGCCCCCATATGGATATGTCGATTAAATTGTTGTCGCCATAATGGCCCTTCGATAAGCTTTCGCGAAGGCGCGCCGCCGGCCATGCCTCGAAGCCAGGCCCCTGTGCCTCAGGCCGGGATCGCCCGACCTGTACGGCGGCGCCGGGAACGTATCACAATCGTGGCGACGCGTGCGCTGGGACCGCTCTCCTGCCCGCTCACGCATCGCTGCCATAAACACAACCAGCCGCACTGCCTGACTGCGCTCGTTACCGGAGATCCTATGCGCTTCAAACTGCTCGCAGCCGCCATCCTGCTCACGGCGCCCGCGCTCGCGCTCGCCAAACCGTTGACCGTCTGTACCGAATCGAGTCCCGACGGCTTCGACGTCGTGCAGTTCAATTCGCTCGTCACGACGAATGCATCGGCCGACGTGATCTTCAACTCGCTGGTGTCGTTCGACGAAGCCGCGAAGAAGGTCGTGCCCGCGCTCGCCGACAAATGGGAAGTGAGCCCCGACGGCCTGACCTACACGTTCCACCTGCGTCCGAACGTGCAGTTCCAGACCACCGACTACTTCAAGCCCACCCGCGCGCTGAATGCCGACGACGTGATCTTCACGTTCGACCGCATGCTCAACGACAGCAATCCGTGGCACAAGGTGGCGGGCGCGAGCGGCTTCCCGCACGCGCAGTCGATGGGGCTGCCGAAGCTGATCAAGTCGATTACCAAGGTCGACGACAACACGGTGAAGTTCGAGTTGAACGAGCCGAACGCGACGTTCGTGTCGATCCTGACGATGGGCTTCGCGTCGATCTATTCGGCCGAGTACGCGGACCAGTTGCTGAAGGCCGGCCAGCAGGTCGACCTGAACGCGAAGCCGATCGGCACCGGCCCGTTCGTGCTGAAGAGCTATACGAAAGACGCGGTGATCCGTTATGACGCGAACCCGACCTACTGGGGGCCGAAGCCGAAGATCGAGCGTCTGATCTACGCGATCACGCCGGACGCGACCGTGCGCGCGCAGAAGGTAAAGGCTGGCGAATGCCAGATCGCGTTGTCGCCGAAGCCGCAGGATCTCGCCGACGCGAAGAAGGACAAGTCGCTCGCGATCGTGCAGACGCCCGCGTTCATGACGGCCTTCGTCGCGCTGAACACGCAGCAGAAGCCGCTCGACAACCAGAAGGTGCGCGCCGCGCTGAACATGGCGTTCGACCGCACGACGTATCTGAAGACCGTGTTCGACAACACCGCGACGCCGGCCGTGAACCCGTTTCCGCCGAATACGTGGAGCTACAACCACTCGATCAAGGGCTGGCCGTACGACCCGGCGAAGGCGAAGCAATTGCTCACCGACGCGGGTTTTCCGAACGGCTTCCAAACGACCATCTGGGTGCGTCCGAACGGCAGCGTGTTGAATCCGAATCCGAAGGCCGGTGCCGAACTGCTGCAGGCCGACTTCGCGAAGATCGGCGTGAAGGCGGACGTCAAGGTGATCGAATGGGGCGAACTGATCAAGCAGGCGAAGCAAGGCCAGCATGACTCGCTGTTCATGGGATGGGCGGGCGACAACGGCGATCCGGACAACTATCTGTCGCCGCTTTTCAGTTGCAACGCGGTGAAGTCGGGCATCAACTTCGCGCGCTTCTGCGATCAGGATCTCGACAAGCTGATCGCCGACGGCAGAGCAACGTCCGATATCGCCAAGCGCACGAAAGCGTATGAAGCCGCGCAGCAGATCATCCATGACGAAGCGCTGTGGATTCCGCTCGGCTATCCGACCGCTGCTGCGATCACCCGTACGAACGTGAGCGGGTATCACGTGAGTCCGTTTGGACGGCAGAATTTTGGGGCGGTGGTGGTGCAGTGATTTTGCGCCGCGGTTGACGCAGACGGCCCTGCGAGAAAGCCCGGTTCTTGAACCGGGCTTTTTTTATCTGACGCGCGAATTGGCTGATCGCATATGACACTGCGTAACCTTTTTCCGACGTGGATCTCGGGCCTTTGCCCGCGAGACCGACTCCTAATGCAATTTTCCTCAGGCAAGAAGCTAATAATCGTTTGCAAAGTAACGGCCCACACTTTGACAAAAGGAATGGTTACGGCAATGCAAGCTCCAGCGAGGACAGGTTTTGAACGGTGGCAGGATGGCGTTAGCAAGGCTGTAAGCGATGCGAGATGGAATTCCTGGGATTGCGAAATCCAGATGGCAGTCAACGAGTACAACCTCCATCTTCGCGGCACCTCGGGGTACGTGGCCTTGGATTGGCAGATTATCAAGGCGATATTGTGGGTTGAAACAGGTGCACACGATCCTCAGTGGAATTCCAAGCCGATGCGCATTGGGGTTGCAGGCGATCCAGGGTTAACATCGCTGCTTTCGGGCAAAGAAGGCGGCGATTTGATTCTGCCGCCAGCCTGGAAAGGACGGCTGACAATGGCCTCAGCCAGAACGATACCGGCGTATAACATCCGTGCTGGCATTGGCTATTTGCTCATGCGCATGGCGCGTTTTAAGTACCGAAGCGTACTCGGTGCTGACCCTGCGGTTTACGAAATGACTGTGAGGCTAGGGGATAGCCTCGACAAGATGGCGAAGGCTCAGGGCACCACCATCGACACGCTAAAAATGCTGAATTCCACCGCCACCGTTCTGCACCCCGGACAGATATTGAAGTACCGGAAAGCTTCGGTTCAAAACACTATTGCAAGCTGGCACCCCATCTCCACGGCATTGATAGCGGAGCGTTACAACGGAGGCGGTGACATCAATTACGCCAGGAAGCTCGACTACGCTTTACCACTGGTGCGCAAAGGAAAGGTAGCCCTATGCGTGCAGTGAAGCAGATCTGTTTCGGCTTGGCCGCCTGCCTGTCAACAATGGCCCTCGCGACCTCAGCTGCTCCCGTCGCAAGCGAGCGGGCCTTACGTGAGGAATGCAGCGCGTTCTCGCAAGCGGGGATGCGGGACTGTCTGGCAGAAAAAGCAGAGGCCAGTCGGAAAGCCCTCAGACGCGCCGAGGAGAAGATGGCCGGCACCCTCTCCAAATGGGATGAAGACGACAAGTACGTCAACCAGGCCAAGGCAAAACTCGCCGCATCAAACAGGAAATTCGCTCAGTACCGTGAGGCTCAATGCGACTTCGCAGCTTCGTTAAGTGGTGGTGGAGCCGGCAGTGCGCGCGAAGTGCGCCGTTTAGCTTGCGTTTCCGAACTCAACAACCGGCGGGCCGAGCAACTACGCAACGCTGCATCTGACATGCCCTTGAAGTAATTCGCATGAGAGAGGACACCCAGCATCGTTGCGCCGCTCAGTGCCTTCGCCCAGCGCGGACATATTCGTCCGCGCTTCTTCGCCCGCGGCGAAGGTCCGAGATCACACCGCCGCAAACCGGATCACCCCATCCTCATCGTGCGTCCGCTTCAACTCCCCCGCCCGCCACAACAGATGCAAGTGCGCGAGCGCCTCACCCATCGCGAACGTCATCTGATGGATATCGAGTTGGCGCTTGAACATCAGCGGCACGATATCGGCGGCGCTACGCGGCCTTTCCGCGCACGCTTCGCGCACTTCGGCGAGCCGCGCGTCGTGATGCTCGCGCAGTTGCTGAATGCGCGTGCGCACGCCGCGAAACGGCTTGCCATGCGACGGCAGCACGAGCGTGTCTTCGGGCATCACCTCGTAGCGGCCAAGCGACTCCAGATACAGTTCGAGCGGCGAGCCCTCGGGTTCGATATCGAACACCGAGACGTTGGTCGAAATGCGCGGCAGTACCATGTCGCCTGAAATCAGCGTGTGGGTTTCCGCGCAGTGCAGCGCACAGTGTTCCGGCGAGTGGCCGAAGCCCGTCACCACGCGCCACGTCCTGCCGCCGATTCTCACGTCCTCGGCTTCGCGCAAACGGCGGTATTGCCCCGGAATCGCCGGCACGAGGCTCGAGTAATAGCTCTTGCGATTGCGCAGTTTGTCGAGCGAGTCGGCGTCATTCAAACCATGCCGCGCGAAGTGCCGCGCCGCGGCCTCGCCGCCCGCGTTCGAACCGTCACCCGTCGCCATTACGCGCGCCTGCATGTATTCGCCGAGCGTCATCCACAGCCGCGCGTCCCAGCGCCTTTTATCGCCGCCGCCGCACACCCAGTGCGCGAGGCCAATGTGATCAGGATGGCAATGCGTGACGATCACGCGCAGCACCGGCAGCCCATCGAGCACCGAGTCGAACACGCTCTCCCAATTCGCCTTGATCGTGTCCGACGTGATGCCGCAGTCGACCACGGTCCAGCCTTGCTGGCCGTCGATCTCATCGCGCAGCAGCCACAGGTTGATATGGTCGAGCGCAAACGGTAGCGGCATGCGCAGCCAAAGCACGCCGGGCGCAACTTCCATCGTGCGGCCCGAGTCGGGCATCGCGTCGTTGAACGGGTATTGGAGTTGGTGTTCGAGTGCATTCATGGGGACTGTCTTCCTCCGACGACTCTCCGGCATGGCCAGGTATGCGATGCCGGTCGGCCTGGTTGTGGTTGCTTTCCGCTCAGGTTGACGATAACGTAAACGTCGATTCTATCGTCCAATCCGGTTTTGTGCCGGCCAAGCGGCCACGAGATGTCCCGATGAATACGCAATACACGATCACCGAACTCGCGCGCGAATTCGACGTCACGCCACGCGCAATCCGTTTCTACGAAGACCAGGGTTTACTCTCGCCGAGCCGCGAGGGCTCGAGCGGCTTGCGGCGCGTCTATTCCGGCCGCGACCGCACGCGTCTGAAGCTCACGCTGCGCGGCAAGCGTCTCGGCTTCACGCTGTCGGAGATTCGCGACCTGCTCGACGTCTACGAGTCGCCGACCGACACCGTGCCGCAATTGCACGCGTTTCTCGCGACGGTCGCGCGGCATCGCGAAGTGCTCGAACGTCAGCGCGAAGATCTCGACGCGACGCTCGAAGATCTCGCGCAGTACGAAGCGCAGGCGCGCGCGTTGCTCGATGGCACGAGGCACGACGCGAAACCTGCCTGAAGCTGCTTGACTCTGACCGGCGTTTGCGGAGCGCGCGTGATGAATCACTTCCCCAAACTGTTATCGTCGCAAATCGGTTTCGACGTCGCGCAGACGATGCTCGAAGGGTTCGACCGTCACTACCGGATCTTTCGCGATGCGGCAATCCATGCGAAGACGCTGTTCGAAGCCGGCGACTGGCACGGCCTGCAAAAGCTCGCGCGCGACCGCATCGCGTCGTACGACGATCGCGTGCAGGAATGCGTGCACCAACTCGAAGACGAATACGACGCGGAGAACATCGACGGCGAAGTGTGGCAGCAGATCAAGCTGCACTACATCGGCCTTCTGACCACGCACCGTCAGCCCGAGTGCGCGGAAACCTTCTTTAATTCGGTTTCCTGCAAGATCCTGCACCGCTCGTACTTCAACAACGATTTCATTTTCGTGCGCCCGGCGATTTCGACCGAATACATCGAGAACGACGAACCGGCCGCGAAGCCGACCTATCGCGCGTATTACCCCGGCACGGACGGACTTGCCGCAACGCTGGAGCGGGTGGTCACGAACTTCCAGCTCGATCCGCCGTTCGAGGATCTGACGCGCGACGTCGCCTGTGTGGTGCAGTCGATTCGCGAAGCATTCGGCGTGTTCGACGAAGCGCCGAATTTCCAGATTCACGTGCTGTCGTCGCTGTTTTATCGCAACAAGGCTGCGTACATCGTCGGGCGCATCATCAACGGCGACGCGCTGCTGCCGTTCGCGGTGCCACTGCGTCACGTGAAACCGGGCGTGCTCGCACTGGACACTGTGCTGCTAAAGCGCGAGCAGTTGCTGATCATTTTCAGCTTCTCGCACTCGTATTTTCTGGTCGACATGGAAGTGCCGTCCGCGTATGTCGAGTTTCTGCGCACGGTGATGCCGGCCAAGCCGAAGGCGGAAATTTATACGTCGGTGGGTTTGCAGAAACAGGGCAAGAATCTCTTTTATCGCGATCTGCTGCATCACCTCAAGCATTCGAGCGACCGCTTCATCGTCGCGCCCGGCATCAAGGGGCTGGTGATGCTGGTGTTCACGCTGCCGTCGTTCCCCTACGTGTTCAAGCTGATCAAGGACAACTTTCCGCCGCCGAAGGAAACCACGCGCGCGCAGATCCAGCAGAAGTATCTGCTCGTCAAACGTCACGACCGGCTCGGCCGTATGGCCGATACGCTCGAATATTCGAGCGTCGCGCTGCCGCTCGCGCGGCTCGACGAAACGCTGTTGCGCGAACTCGAGAAAGAGGTGCCGTCGCTGATCGAATACGACGGCGACAACCTCGTGATTCGCCATATGTACATCGAGCGACGCATGATCCCGCTCAATCTGTTCCTGCAGAACGGCAACGACGACGACATCGAGCACGGCATCAAGGAATACGGCAACGCGGTGAAGGAGCTGATCCAGGCGAACATCTTCCCCGGCGACATGCTGTACAAGAACTTCGGCGTGACGCGCCATGGCCGTGTCGTGTTCTACGACTACGACGAGATCGAATACCTGACCGACTGCAATGTGCGCGCGGTGCCGGCGCCGCGCAACGAGGAAGAGGAAATGTCGGACGAGCCGTGGTACGCAGTCGGTCCGCACGATATTTTCCCGGAGACGTACGGCACGTTCCTGCTCGGCGATCCACGCGTGCGCCGCTCGTTCATGCGGCATCACGCGGATTTCTTCGAGCCCGAACTGTGGCAGCGATACAAGGATTTTCTGTTGAAGGGCGAGTTGCCCGATTTTTTCCCATACGACCAGAGCGTGCGCTTCTGCGTGCGTTATCCGGAGCGCTTCGCCGAAGCAACCGATGCAGAGGCGAACGAGCCGAATGTGCGCGTGGCTTGATGAATCTCACGAGGGTTCTCAGCAGGTCACGCGCGGCGGTAGCCATCCAAGCTATGACCAAGGAGCTCAAACATGAGTGACGCAATTCAAAGTGGTATCCACGCCGATCCGATCGTCATCGTCAGCGCGGCACGCACGCCGATGGCCGGCTTTCAGGGCGACTTCGCGTCGCTGAGCGCGCCACAACTCGGCGCGGTCGCGATCAAGGCGGCCGTCGAGCGCGCGGGCCTGAAGCCCGAACAGATCGACGAAGCGGTGATGGGCTGCGTGCTGCCCGCCGGCCTCGGCCAGGCGCCCGCGCGCCAGGCCGCGCTCGGCGCGGGTCTGCCGCTCGCCACAGGCTGCACGACGGTCAACAAGATGTGCGGCTCCGGCATGCGCGCGGCGATGTTCGCGCACGACATGCTGGCCGCGGGCTCGCTCGACGTGGTCGTCGCGGGCGGCATGGAAAGCATGACGAACGCGCCGTATCTATTGCCGAAAGCGCGCGGCGGCATGCGCATGGGCCACGGCCAGGTAATCGACCACATGTTCTACGACGGCCTCGAAGACGCATACGACAAAGGCCGTCTGATGGGCACGTTTGCCGAGGAATGCGCGGCGTCGTTCGACTTCACCCGCGAGGCGCAGGACGCATTCGCGGTCGAGTCGCTGAACCGCGCAAAGCGCGCGAACGAGGACGGCTCGTTCGACTGGGAAATCGCGCCGGTTACGGTGGCGGCCCGCAAGGGTGACGTCACGATCGCGCGCGACGAGCAGCCGTTCAAGGCCAACCTCGACAAGATCCCCACGCTGAAGCCCGCGTTCAGCAAGACCGGCACCGTGACGGCGGCGAACTCGTCGTCGATCTCGGACGGCGCGGCCGCGCTCGTGATGATGCGCGAGTCGACCGCGAAGCGGCTTGGCGTCGCGCCGCTCGCGCGCGTCGTCGGTCATTCGACGTTCGCGCAGGAGCCCGCGAAGTTCACCACCGCGCCGGTCGGCGCGATCCGCAAGCTGTTCGAGAAGAACGGCTGGCGCGCCGGCGACGTCGATCTGTACGAGATCAACGAAGCGTTCGCGGTCGTCACGATGGCCGCGATGAAAGAGCACGATTTGCCGCACAACAAGGTCAACGTGAACGGCGGTGCGTGCGCGCTCGGCCATCCGATCGGCGCCTCGGGCACGCGCATTCTGGTTACGCTCATCGGCGCGCTGAAGAATCGTGGTCTGAAGCGCGGCGTCGCGTCGCTATGCATCGGCGGTGGCGAGGCGACCGCGATGGGTATCCAACTGATCTGAAGCGTTGACCAAACTTCGAGGAATACGATGAAAACAGTGTTGATCGTCGGTGCGTCGCGTGGCATCGGCCAGGAATTCGTGCGGCAGTACAAAAAGAGCGGCTGGCGCGTGCTCGCGACCGCGCGCGACGGCGCCGCGCTCGACGCGCTCAACGAGCTCGGTGCCGAAACCTTCATGCTCGACGTCACCGCGCCCGAAGAGATCGCGGCGCTAGGCTGGAAGCTAGACGGCGAACGGCTCGATGCGGCGATCCTGGTGTCGGGCGTGTACGGTCCGCGCACCGAAGGCATCGAGACGATCACCGCCGAGGACTTCGATCACGTGATGCACACGAACGTGCGCGGCCCGATGCAGTTGCTGCCGATCCTGCTGCCGCTCGTCGAGGAAACGGACGGCGTGCTCGCGGTGATTTCGAGCCGCATGGGCAGCATCGCCGATGCGAGCGGCACGACGGGCTGGCTGTATCGCGCGAGCAAGGCGGCGCTGAACGCCGTGCTGAAGCTCGCGTCGCTCGACGCGCAACGCGCGACCTGCGTGTCGCTGCATCCCGGCTGGGTGCGCACCGACATGGGCGGCGCGCAGGCCGCGCTCGATCCGGCGCGCAGCGTCGCGGGCATGCGCGAGGTGCTGGCGCAGGCGGCGGCATCGCGCGATGCGTTCCACGGCCGCTTCTTTCAGCACGACGGTACGCAGCTCGACTGGTAGACAACCGGGTTGCATCGGATCGGAGACACACTCATGGTGCTTGACCAGGACCACCTGATGGTGCGCGACGCGCTGCGCACCTTCGTGCGCGAAGCGATCACGCCGTACGCGGCGCAATGGGACCGCGAGCGCACCTTTCCGCGCGACGTGCATCGGCAGCTCGCGGAGCTCGGCGCCTATGGCGTGCTGGTGCCCGACGCGTATGGCGGCGCCGGCATGGACGCGCTCGCGCTCGCGCTGATCCTCGAAGAAATCGCGGCCGGCGACGGCGGCACGTCGACCGCGATCTCGGTGAACAACTGCCCGGTGTGCAGCATCCTGCTCACCTATGGCAACGACGCGCAGAAGCGCGACTGGCTCACGCCGCTCGCGCGCGGAGAGATGCTCGGCGCGTTCTGCCTGACCGAGCCGCAAGCGGGCTCGGATGCGTCGGCGCTGCGCACCACCGCGACGCGCGACGGCGCCGCGTACGTGCTGAACGGCGTCAAGCAGTTCATCACGAGTGGCAAAAACGGCGACGTCGCGATCGTGATGGCCGTCACCGACAAGACCGCCGGCAAGCGCGGCATCAGCGCGTTCATCGTGCCCACCAGCACGCCGGGTTACGTGGTCGCGCGTGTCGAGGACAAGCTTGGACAGCATTCGTCGGACACCGCGCAGATCGTGTTCGAGGAGTGCCGTGTGCCCGCCGCGAATCTGATCGGGGCGGAAGGCGAAGGCTACCGTATCGCGCTATCGGGACTCGAAGGCGGGCGCATCGGCATCGCCGCGCAAAGCGTCGGCATGGCGCGCGCCGCGTTCGAAGCGGCGCTGACTTACGCAAAAGAACGCGAAAGCTTCGGCGCGCCGCTGTTCTCGCACCAGGCGGTGCAGTTTCGTTTGGCCGACATGGCCACGCAACTCGAAGCCGCGCGTCAATTGATCTGGCACGCGGCGTCGCTGAAGGACGCGGGCCAACCGTGTCTGACCGAAGCCGCGATGGCAAAACTGTTCGCGTCCGAAGCGGCCGAGCGAATCTGCTCAGCGGCGTTGCAGATTCACGGCGGCTATGGTTATTTGAGCGACTTCCCGGTCGAGCGGATTTACCGTGACGTGCGCGTGTGCCAGATTTACGAAGGCACGAGCGATATCCAGAAGATCCTGATCGCTCGCGCGCTCAACTGAAATTTCAATGAATAAGCCATTGTTGTCACTGCAAAGACCTGTCGACTGTCCATGCGGCGGCGCCGCGCCCGCCGCACGCGGAGGCTCCGCGACTAAAGCTCCGCGTTTTGCGCAATGCTGCGGACGCTATATCGACGGCGGCGAAGCGGCGCCGCGCGCGCTCGAACTGATGCGCTCGCGCTATAGCGCGTACGTGCTCGGTGCAACCGCCTACCTGCGCGCGACGTGGGACCCCCGCACCTGCCCTGCCGACCTCGACGTCGATCCCGCCGCATCCGACGCGCCGCAGTGGCTCGGACTGCAGATCAAAGCGTTCGCCGAAAGCGATGCCGACCACGCGACCGTTGAATTCATCGCCCGCTACAAAGTGGGGGGACGTGCGCATCGGCTGCATGAATTGAGCCGCTTTCTGCGTGGCGATGATGGCCGCTGGCGTTATGTAGATGGCGACGTCACTGAGTGAGTGAAGAGCGAATGTCGATTAAGTAACCGCTGCATTGCGCGTAGAGGCTTTCCCATGTCTTTCACTCGCTCTCCGCAAAACTCATAAAAGGCCCTCGTCCGGGGCCTTTTTTTCGTTCGATTCACGCAGGTTCTTTCGTTGGGCTCGCACCACAGCACTTACATGACCTTTAGTCGCCGCCTCCCGCCCATGTCCCCAGCCCTTGCCTGGCAAGGCTTTGAGGCCTCATTCGCACATGCAGCAATTTTTTCGTCGCGGGTTCTCCTTGATTGCACAAAACAAAATTGTCGTGCCAGGATGAGTCCGTAGTTTCATGACGTCACATTGCGAGAGCGGGTCACACCAGTTCCGCAACATGCAAAGGAAGCCTGACCGGCCGCTGATCGAAAGCGCGCCGCGCGGGCTCCGGCAGCATCGAGTGACGCTCATCCTCGGCGCGTGGGGTCGCGTCGGCCGTTGGGTTCATCCCGTGCGATCTCGATTTGCGTGCGTGCGCTTTGCGCACAACGCACGCGAGTGAGTCTGTTTGTGTCGAAAACGCGAACGAAAGCTGAACGTCAGCAGCGTTTTTGGCAACCGGACAGCACGGAGTTCAGGACAGGTCTTTCAAGCAGCAGGTGCGTCAATGGTGTTGAGCAAGGTTCTGACGAAGTGTGCGGCGATCTGCGCCGCAGCCACGTGTGCTGTCACGATCGCGCACGCCGATCCGCTCGCCCACTCGTCGCTTTCGGCACACAACGCGACGCCGACCAGTGACACCCAGGGACCGCTGTCGCGCGCCCGCGTACCGCGCCTCGCGCTCGACGACGACGTCTACCTGCCCACCGCTCACCTGAACGAAAAGATCATCCGCGTGCCGGTCGACGCCGCCGGCACAGTCACGCTCGAAACCACGATCTACAAGCCCGACGGCGCCGGCCCGTTCCCGATGATCGTGTTCAACCACGGCAAGATTCCGGGCGATCCGCGCACGCAGGAACGCAGCGACCCGCTGCCGTTCGCGCGCGAATTCGTGCGCCGCGGCTACGTGGTCGTCGCGCCGAACCGCCAGGGCTTCGGTCACTCGGACGGCGTGTACGAGCAGGACGGCTGCGACGTCGAGCGCAATGGCCTCGGCCAGGCTGGCGACGTGGCAGCGACGATCGATTACATGTCGAAGCAACCTTACGTCGACGCGGCGCACATCGCGGTGGCCGGCACCTCACACGGCGGTCTCGCGACGATCGCGTACGGCACCGAAGCGGCGCCCGGCGTGCGCGCGCTGATCAATTTCTCGGGCGGCCTGCGCCAGGACACCTGCGAGGACTGGCAAGGCAACCTGACGCGCGCATTCGGCGCGTACGGTGAGAAGTCCACGGTGCCATCGCTGTGGCTCTATGGCGATAACGATTCGGTGTGGAACGCGCCGCTCGTCGCCGGCATGTACGCCGCGTATGGCGCGCATGGCGCGAGCGTGAAGATGGTCGACTTCGGCAAGTACAAGAACGACGCGCATCGGCTGGTCGGCGACCGCGACGGCGTGCGCGTATGGTGGCCGGCCGTCGAAGCGTTCCTCGCGCGCGCCGGCATGCCGACGGCTGTGCAGTATCACGTCGCCGATCCGGCCGCACCGAAGGCAACCGGCTTCGCCGCGCTCGACGCTGTCGACGCGGTGCCGTACCTCGACAACGAGGGCCGCAATGGCTATCGCAACTTCCTGCATCAGTATCCGAGCCGCGCATTCGCGGTGTCGGATTCGGGCGCGTGGTCATGGGCCGAGGGCGGCGACGATCCGATGTCGGTGGCGGTGGCGAATTGCCAGAAGCAGAGCTCCGATCCGTGCCGGCTGTATGCGGTCGATAACTCGGTCGTGTGGGGCAATCAGAACTCGCAGACGGCGGATGCGGGTGATGCCGATGCGAATGGCCGGAAAGCGATTGCGAGCCGGGAATGAGGTACACATAGCATCTGGATTTGAGTTCGGTTTCGACGTGTCGAAGGCCTGCTGATTCAGCAGGCCTTTTTGCATTCTGGCCGCCGTTGCACCATCACAGCAGCGAGCGCTCACGCCGCGCTCATGCAAAAACACCTCTTCGCCACAAATTCTCGCCAGTAATAGCCCATTACTTTGACGTCGCTATCTCCGTCGATTAGCGAGCTTCCATCTCGAAGTCGAACGAGCTGCATCGAACAGCCGCAAACCTCGACGCCATGGCGAAAAACGCGCGTTTCGCAGCTGATGCGCGCGACGAAATAAACCGCTAATCTCGACCCCGCGCACTCGCCAAGGCCCACCCGTTGCGACCGGAACAGGTCGGCGGAACGACGGGGAACGCCTTTCAAAAAGGCTTGAAATCGCCCTCGTCCGTGCGTGGCATAAAAGCACCTCGGAGTACCTCTTTGGAAAATTCAGCAGCCCCCCCGGTCGCCCCTGAAGATTGGGTCGCCCGCAGCCTTCGCGCGGTATGGCATCCGTGCACGCAGATGAAGCATCACGAACGTCTGCCGCTGATTGCCGTCGCGCGCGGTCAAGGCGCATGGCTATACGATCGCTCGGGTCATCGCTATCTCGACGCGATCAGCTCGTGGTGGGTCAATCTGTTCGGTCACGCGAACCCGCGCATCAATGCGGCGCTGAAAGATCAGCTCGATACGCTCGAACACGCGATGCTCGCCGGCTGCACGCACGAACCCGCCGTCGAGCTCGCCGAACGTCTGCACGCGTTGACCGACAACACGCTCGGCCACGCGTTCTTCGCGTCGGATGGCGCGTCGGCGGTCGAGATCGCGCTGAAGATGAGCTTTCACAGCTGGCGCAACCGGGGCTACGCCGACAAGCAGGAATTCGTCTGCCTTGCCAATAGCTACCACGGCGAGACGATCGGCGCGCTCGGCGTCACCGACGTCGCGCTGTTCAAGGACGCGTACGATCCGCTGATTCGTCACGCTCACGTCGTCGCATCGCCCGATGCACGACTCGCGCAAGCAGGCGAAACCGCTGCCGACGTCGCGCATCGCGCGCTCGACAATGTGCGCGCGCTGTTCGAGGCGCGCGCGAACCGCATCGCCGCGCTGATCGTCGAGCCGCTCGTGCAGTGCGCGGCCGGCATGGCGATGCACGACGCGTCGTACGTCGCCGGATTGCGCGCGCTGTGCGACCAGTACGGCGTGCATCTGATCGCCGACGAAATTGCGGTCGGCTGCGGCCGCACCGGCACCTTCTTCGCATGCGAACAGGCAGGCGTGTGGCCCGATTTCCTGTGTCTGTCGAAAGGCATCAGCGGCGGCTATCTGCCGCTGTCGATCGTGCTGTCGCGCGACGAGATCTTCGCGGCCTTCTATCACGACGACACCGCGCGCGGCTTCCTGCATTCGCATTCGTACACCGGCAATCCGCTCGCGTGCCGCGCCGCGCTCGCGACGCTCGATCTGTTCGCGAGCGACGACGTGCTCTCCGCCAACGCGCGCAAATCAGCGACGCTCGAGGCGGCGCTCGCGCCGCTCGCCGAGCATGCGCAGGTGCGCGATCTGCGTCAGCGCGGCACCATCTTCGCGTTCGATGCGGTGATCGACGATCCTCAGCGAGCCAAAACATTCTCGCGCCGCTTCTTCGAAAACGCTCTCCAACGCGAGCTACTGTTGCGCCCGATCGGCACCACCGTCTACCTGATGCCGCCGTACATTCTCGACGACGAAGAACTCGCGCTGCTCGCCGCGCGCACACGCGACACCTTCGACGCCACGCTCGCGGAGGCCCGCTGATGCATCTGCTCGACACACTCGCCGAAGGCTTGAAGGAAATCGACGCGCGCGGCCTGCGCCGCCGCCGCCGCACCGCGGACACACCCTGCGCCGCGCACATGACGGTCGACGGCCGGGAAATCATCGGCTTCGCGAGCAACGACTATCTGGGCCTCGCCGCGCATCCGCAGTTGATCGAGGCGATCGCCGAAGGCGCGCGGCTGTATGGCGCGGGCAGCGGC
Organism: Paraburkholderia atlantica; assembly: GCF_009362785.1. GTDB lineage: Bacteria > Pseudomonadota > Gammaproteobacteria > Burkholderiales > Burkholderiaceae > Paraburkholderia > Paraburkholderia atlantica. Next base: position 245,974 of record NZ_WHNQ01000005.1, on the reverse strand, counting down.
GGCTCGCATCTGCTCGGCGGTCATTCGCGCGCGCATGCGCAACTCGAAGACGATCTCGCGGCATTCGCCGGCGGCTTCGTCGACGATGCCCGCGCGTTGTATTTCAGCACCGGCTATATGGCGAACCTCGCGACGCTGACCTCGCTCGCGGGCCGCGGCACGACGCTGTTCTCCGATGCGCTCAATCATGCGTCGCTGATCGATGGTGCTCGGCTGTCACGCGCCGATGTGCAGATCTACCCGCACTGCGACATGGATGCGTTGAGCGCGATGCTCGAAGCGTCGGAAGCGGACGTCAAGGTCATCGTCTCCGACACGGTGTTCAGCATGGACGGCGACATCGCGCCGCTGCCGCGTTTGCTCGAACTCGCGGAGCGGCACGGCGCGTGGCTGATCGTCGACGATGCGCACGGCTTCGGTGTGCTCGGTCCGCAAGGCCGCGGCGCGATCGCGCAAGCCGCGCTGCACTCGCCGCATCTGATCTCGATCGGCACGCTCGGCAAGGCGGCGGGCGTTTCCGGCGCGTTCGTCGTCGCGCATGCGACCGTGATCGAATGGCTCGTGCAGCGCGCGCGTCCGTATATCTTCACGACCGCGTCGGTGCCGGCCGCCGCGCATGCGGTGTCGGCGAGCCTGCGCATCATCGGCGGCGACGAAGGCGATGCGCGCCGCGCGCATCTGCAGCAATTGATCGAGCGCACGCGCGCGATGCTGAAGGCGACGCCGTGGCTGCCCGTCGATTCGCATACGGCCGTTCAACCGCTGATCATCGGCGCGAACGATGCGACGCTCGACATCGCCGCGTCGCTCGATCGCGCGGGGCTGTGGGTGCCCGCAATCCGTCCGCCGACCGTGCCGACCGGCACGTCGCGCTTGCGCATCTCGCTGTCGGCCGCGCACTCGCATGCGGATCTCGACCGGCTCGAAGCCGCGCTGCAACAAGTCGGAGCGCGCGCCGCATGAGCAACCTGAATAACGATGGCGCCGCACTGTCGCTGTTCGTCACCGGCACCGATACTGAAATCGGCAAGACCTTCGTGTCGTCGGCACTATTGCGCGGCTTCGTGCGTGAAGGTCTGCAAGCGGCCGCGATGAAGCCGATCGCGGCGGGCGCATTCGAAGTGAACGGCGTGCTGCACAACGAAGATGCGGATCAACTCGATGCCGCATCGAGCGTGCTGCTGCCGCCTGCGATCCGCACGCCGTATCTGCTGAAGGAACCGGCCGCGCCGCACATCGCTGCGGCGCTGGAAAACGTCTCGTTCGATCTCGACCACATCGTTGCGTGCCATCGCGACGCGCTGAAGCTCGCCGAGGTCATCGTCGTCGAAGGTGTTGGCGGTTTTCGCGTGCCGTTGACCGCGACGCAGGACACCGCTGATCTCGCCGTCGCGCTGAAGCTGCCGGTGGTGCTGGTGGTCGGCATGCGGCTCGGCTGCATCAGCCATGCGCTACTGACCGCAGAGACGATCGCCGCGCGCGGTCTCACCCTCGCGGGCTGGGTCGCGAACCGCATCGACCCGGATATGACCTTCCCCGACGAAAACATCGCGTCGATTCGCGCGCATCTTGCGCAAGCGTACGACGCACCGCTGCTCGGTATCGTGCCGCATATCAGCCCGCTGTCGCCGGAGCTTGCGGCCGAACAACTCGACATTCGACGGCTTCTGCAAACGCTGCGCCAGTTGCGCGCGGCATAGCGCTGCCCAGCAACGCCGAACCCCATTTCATCCGTACACGAGGATCGATCACATGACACAACTGAACATCGCAGCGGGCAGCGCCGACACGAGCGCCGCCAACGGCAATCCGACTGCCGCCGCCACTGAAGCGAAGCCGCTCGCGCGCTGGCGCGTCGCCGATATCGTCGCGTTGTACGAACTGCCGTTCAACGACCTGCTGTTTCGCGCGCAGCAAACGCATCGCGAGCATTTCGACGCGAATGCAGTGCAACTGTCGACGCTGCTGTCGATCAAGACCGGCGGCTGCGAAGAGGATTGCGCGTACTGTCCGCAGTCGGTGCATCACGACACGGGCCTCGCGGCCGACAAGCTGATGCCGGTCGACGAAGTGCTCGCCGCAGCGAAACTGGCAAAGGACAACGGCGCGACGCGCTTCTGCATGGGCGCCGCGTGGCGCAATCCGAAGGACCGCCACCTCGAGCCGATCAAGGACATGATTCGCGGCGTGAAGGCGATGGGCCTCGAAACCTGCGTGACGCTCGGCATGCTCGAAACGCACCAGGCGCAAGCGCTGCGTGATGCGGGCCTCGACTACTACAACCACAACCTCGATACGTCGCCGGAGTTCTACGGCCAGATCATTTCGACGCGCACCTACCAGGATCGCCTCGACACGCTGGAGCGCGTGCGCGACGCGGGCATCAACGTGTGCTGCGGCGGCATCGTCGGCATGGGCGAATCGCGTCGCGAACGCGCGGGGCTGATCGCGCAGCTCGCGAACATGGAGCCGTATCCGGAATCGGTGCCGATCAACAATCTGGTGCAGGTACAAGGCACGCCGCTGACCGGCACCGAACCGATCGACCCGTTCGAATTCGTGCGCACGATCGCGATTGCGCGCATCACGATGCCGCGCGCAATGGTGCGTCTATCCGCCGGTCGCGAGCAGATGGACGAGGCCTTGCAGGCAATGTGCTTCCTCGCGGGCGCGAATTCAATTTTCTACGGCGATCAGTTGCTGACCACGAGCAACCCGCAGGCAGAAGCGGACCGCCAGCTGCTCGCGCGTCTGGGCATTCGCGCTGAGGCTGCGCAGCAGATGCCGGTCGAGAAGAGTGAGTGCGAGCATGGGTGCGCGCATGGGTATGGCGATCACGGCGTGGCGAATTGAGTCACGGAACGGCTGCATCGGTAACTCGCATGCGCTAAGCGTGCGGGAATAAAAAAGGCTGCCTCGTTTTGCGAGGCAGCCTTTTCTTTTTGCGCAAATTCCGGCGCTTACTTCCGGTCAACAACAATCTGATCGAACGTCCCCCCATCGGAGAAGTGCGTGTCCTGCGCCTTCTGCCAGCTGCCGAACATCTGCTCAACCGTGAACGTCTTGATCGGCTTGAACTCGGCCGCGTGCTTCGCGAAGACGTTCTTGTCGCGCGGACGCAGATGGTGCTGCGCGATGATCTCCTGTGCGGCCGGCGACCACAGATAGTCGAGATACGCCTGCGCTTGCTTGCGCGTGCCACGCTTGTCGACGACCTTATCGACGATCGACACCGGCGGCGCCGCGAGCAAACTCACGGATGGATACACCGCTTCATAGCTGCCCGCGCCGACACCCGTATCGATCAACGACACTTCGTTCTCGAACGTGACGAGCACATCGCCGATACCGCGCTGCGTGAACGTCGTCGTAGCTCCTCGGCCGCCGGTATCGAGCACCGGCACGTTGCGGAAGATCCCCTTCACGAAGTCGAGCGCCTGCGCATCGGTGCCGCCGTGCTGCTTGCGATAACCCCACGCGGCCAGATACGTATAACGTCCGTTGCCCGACGTCTTCGGATTAGCGATCACCGCCTGGATGCCCGGCTTCGCGAGGTCGTCCCAGTCCTTGATGTGCTTCGGATTGCCCTTGCGCACGAGGAACACCATCGTCGTCGTGTAGGGCGCGCTATCGTCCGGCAAACGCGCGCGCCAGTCGGCCGGGACCAGGCGGCCCTTTTCGGCGAGCAGATCGATGTCGTTCGGCTGATTCATCGTCACCACGTCGGCCTGCAGACCCTGCAGCACCGACAGCGCCTGCGCGCTCGATGCGCCGTGCGACTGCCGCACCGACACCGTCTCGCCGCGCTTTTGCTGGTAGTCCGCGATGAAGCCCGCGTTGATGTCCTTGTACAGCTCGCGCGTCACGTCGTACGACACGTTCAGCAGCGACGTATCCGCACGCGCCGTCGTGACGCCGCCGAACGCGAGCGCAATTACCGTGATGCCAGCCGTGACGCCCGCTTTGAGCCGGCGTGATGTCCCCGTGTTGCCCTTCATTGTTTCCCCGTCTGTCGATGATAAAACCTGTAGCCGCGCATACGCGGCGTGACGCGGGATTCTAACGGATTGCTTACCTCGCGCGCGTCAGCAGCGGGTGCTCACACGAGCGCATGCTGCGCGCTATCGATCGCCTCGTCGCGAAAGCGCAGCGGCGCCGCGCAATGCACGAGCGTATCGATGAAGTACTTCGCGCGCGGCCACGGACCGAAGCCCGCTGCCGTGTTGATATGCCCCGCATCGCCGAGATTGACGAACGCGCTGCCGAAACGCTGCGCGAGATCGCGCGCATCGGCAAGCGTCATCCACGGATCGGTTTCGCTGCCGATCAGGATCGACGGCACGCCCACACGCCGTGCGTCGAACGGTCCCGCGAAGTCGAACTTGCGCGGACTCGCGGGCGCGACGAACAGCACACCGACCACGTCGCTGGCGAGCGCGCCCTGCTGCAACGCATGCGCAGTCGCAAGGCAGCCGAAGCTGTGCGCGGCCAGCACGAACGGACCGCGTTCGCGCGCGAGCAGATCGCGCAGCGACTTCGCCCATAGCGCGAGATCGGGCGCGTCCCAGTTAGCCTGCTCGACGCGCAACGAGCGCGCGAACTGCCGCTCCAGCCATGTTTGCCAATGCGTGCCTTCGCTGCCGTGCAGGCCGGGAACGGTGACGAGCCGTGGCGGCCAGCTCGATCGGGTGCATGAAAGCATGTGCGTGCCTCGCTGCGCAGGGAATCCGGGCGATCATTGTCCCGCTCGGTCGCGCGTCGATGAACCAAGATTTTGTGCTTTGGTTATGGGGCAAACGAGGAAATGCGCCGTTACGTGCCGACTCGACGCCCCGCGACCCTGCGCATCCCCGAAGCGCACGCCCGTGCGCAGACGCGCGCGATTTGCGTCGAAAAAGTAGAATGAAGCCTATTTCAACGGGAGGAGACCCGATGCCGCTCGCGTCGCCCGATCGCCGAGGCGCACTGACAGTCCGCCCCGTTGATGCTCAGATCGACGCCGCCGCAATCCGTACCGCATGAAAATTCTCTTCTACGCACCGCACACCGAAGCCGCCGCGTGGCTGCACGACTTCGCGCGCGCTTTGCCCGCGGCCGAGCTGCGCGAATGGCAGCCCGGCGACAACGCGCCAGCCGATTTCGCGGTGGTCTGGCGTCCGCCGCGCGAGATGCTGGCCGGCCGCACGACGCTGCGCGCGATCTTCAATCTCGGCGCGGGCGTCGATGCGATTCTCGCTCTCGAACGCGCGCACCCCGGCACGTTGCCGCCCGAGGTGCCGCTGATTCGCCTCGAAGATACCGGCATGGGCGCGCAGATGGCCGAGTATGTAACGCATGCGGTGCTGCGCTATCTGCGCCGCTTCGACGAATATCAGATGCTGCAGGGCGAGCGCCGCTGGAAAGTGCTCGAGCCGCATCCACGCGCAACGTTCACGGTGGGCGTGCTCGGGCTCGGCGTGCTCGGCACGCAGGTCGCGCAAACGCTCGCTTCGTTCGGCCTGCCGGTGCGCGGCTATAGCCGCAGCGCGAAGCAGATCGACGGTATCGCGACGTTCGCCGGCGACGCGCAGTTCGATAGCTTCCTCGACGGCGCGAAGGTGCTCGTCAATCTGCTGCCGCATACACCCGACACGGAAAGCGTGCTGAATGCGCGAGTCTTCTCGAAGCTCGCGCGCGGCGCATATCTGATCAACGTCGCGCGCGGCGCGCATCTGGTCGAAGCGGATCTGCTCGCCGCGCTCGCGAGCGGCCAGCTAGCCGCCGCGACGCTCGACGTGTTCCGCGAGGAACCGCTGCCCGCCGATCATCCGTTCTGGCGCGAGCCGCGCATCACGATCACGCCGCACACGTCGGCGCTGACGTTGCGCGAGGACAGCGTCGCGCAGGTCGCGGACAAGATCGGCGCGATGATGCGTGGTGAGGTGGTAAGCGGCGTAGTGCAGCTGGAACGCGGCTACTGAGTGAAACCCGCGCCCGCGCAAGTCGCAAAGGCGCGGGCTGAATTGAAATACGGCAACGCGACAGCACCCATCCGGTATGGGACTGCGATAAAGCCGCATCGGATCGGAGACACATCATGTCGTTACCGCAACAAGTGAAAATCGTCGAAGTGGGTCCGCGCGACGGACTGCAGAACGAGAAGGAATTCGTCCCGACTGCGACCAAGATCGAACTGATCAACCGACTGTCGGCGGCGGGTTTTCGCAACGTCGAAGCGGCGTCGTTCGTGTCGCCGAAATGGGTACCGCAGATGGCCGACGGCGCCGATGTGATGACCGGCATCGAACGCCGCGCCGGCACGATCTACTCGGTGCTGACGCCGAACCTGCGCGGCTTCGAAGGCGCGCTCGCCGCCCGGGCCGACGAGATCGTGATCTTCGGCGCGGCGAGCGAGGCGTTCTCGCAGAAGAACATCAACTGCAGCATCGCCGAGAGCATCGAGCGCTTCGCGCCGGTTGCCGCAGCGGCGAAACAACATGGCTTGCGAATTCGCGGCAGCGTGTCGTGCGCGCTCGGCTGCCCGTATCAGGGCGAGGTGCCGGTCGCGTCGGTGCTCGACGTCGTCAAGCGCTTCGCGGCGCTCGGCTGCGACGAGATCGATATCGCCGACACGATCGGCGTCGGCACGCCGAAGCGCACCCGCGAGGTGTTCGAGGCGGTGACCGAAGTATTTCCGCGCGAGCATCTGTCGGGACATTTCCACGACACCTACGGCCAGGCGCTTGCGAACATCTACGCGGCGTTGCTCGAAGGCATCGAGATTTTTCATGCGTCGGTCGCGGGGCTCGGCGGGTGCCCGTACGCGAAGGGTGCGACCGGCAACGTCGCGACCGAAGACGTGCTGTACCTGATGAACGGCCTCGGCATCGAGACCGGCATCGACCTCGCCCAGGTGGTCGAAATCGGCGACTTCATTTCGAACGCGATCGGCCGGGCCAACGTGTCGCGCGCCGGCAAAGCGCTGCTCGCGAAGGCGCGCAGCGAAGCGAATACCTGCGTATAAACGCTCCATCCATCTTGAATCAGGATTCCAACGATGAACGACCTCGCGTCCTTCGACTCCGACGATCTCGCCGCGCTGCCCGACTCGGCACGCCGCGTCGCGCTGCTGCTGCGCGAACGCGGTCACGCGGGACGAATCGTGATGCTGCCGGAAACCGGCAAGACTTCCGCCGAAGCGGCCGCTGGACTCGGCTGCTCGGTCGCGCAGATCGCGAAGTCGATCCTGTTCCGGCGCCGCGAAGACGACGCCTCGGTGCTCGTGATCGCGAGCGGCGCAAATCGCGTCGACGAAAAGAAAGTGGCCGCGCAAGTCGGCGAGATCGGCCGCGCGGATGCGAAGTTCGTGCGTGAAAAGACCGGCTATGCGATCGGCGGCGTGTGTCCGGTCGGTCATGCGACCGAGCCGGTCACGCTGATCGATGCCGATCTGCTCGAGCTGGAGAGCCTGTGGGCGGCCGCTGGTCATCCGCACGCGGTGTTCAACCTGACCGCGCAGGAGCTGATCGCGCTGACGGGCGCGCCGGTCGTCGATGTCGCGTTGCGCGAGACGGCCTGAACACGATGGCGAGCAGTAAGCCTTACGAACAAAAAGCCGGCGACGGCTCCGTGCCGTCGCCGTGCATCAACGTGTGCAGAATGGATGCGTCGACGGGCTGGTGCGAAGGGTGCCTGCGCACGATCGACGAAATCGCCCGCTGGTCGACGTTCGACGGCGACGAAAAGCGCGCGGTGTGGGATGCGATCGAAGCGCGCCACGCGGAATTCATCTCTAGCCGCACGACATCGGCGACGAAGGAGAAGCAATGAAAGCCGCGCCGCGCGTCGTCACGCTCGGTGAGACGTTCAGTTCGACGCTCGAGTTGTCGGCGGATTCGATCAAATCGTTCGCAACGCTCGTCGTCGATCTGAACCCGCTGCATCACGATGAAGCGTATGCCGCGCAAAGCCGCTTTGGCGGGCTGATCGCGTCGGGCACGCAACCCACCGCATATTTCATGGCGTTGCTCGCCACGCATTTCTCTACTTACGCGCAGCCGCTCGGCCTCGAATTCGATATCAAGCTGAAGAAGGCGGTGCAGGCGCACGACACGCTGACGATCACATGGCGTGTGCGCGACGCTCACTGGAAGCCGAGCCTGAACGGTGACCTGACCTACCTCGAAGGCACGGTGGTCAATCAGCGCGGCGATCTGATGTTGACGGCTACGTCGACGATCCTCGTGATGCCGAAGCCCGACGCGGTCGAGCACGCGCAATCGAGAACGGCCACCCCATGATCGCACTGCCCGCATCGATCCAGGTGTTCGAGCGCGGCTGGCTGTCGTCGAACAATGTTCTGCTCGTCGACGACGCCTGCGCGGCGCTCGTCGATACCGGCTATGCGACGCACGCTTCGCAGACGGTCGCGCTGGTGCGCAACGCGTTGCACACGCGGCCGCTCGATCTGATCATGAACACGCATCTGCATTCGGATCACTGCGGCGGCAACGCGCTATTGCAGGCCACATGGCCGTGCCGCACGCTGATTCCATCATCCGAAGCCGATGCCGTGCGCGACTGGGACGAAGCGCGCCTCAGCTTTCGCGCGACCGGTCAAACCTGCGAGCGCTTCGGCTTCACCGGCACGCTCGCACCCGGCGCACACGTGCGGCTGGGCGCGCTCGACTGGCAGGTGCTCGGCGCGCCGGGCCACGATCCGCATTCGCTGATGCTTTATTGCGCGGACGAACGCTTGCTGATCAGCGCGGACGCGCTATGGGAAAACGGCTTCGGCGTGATCTTTCCCGAACTCGAAGGCGAAAGCGGATTCGCCGAGCAGCAGGCCGTACTCGACATGATCGCGACACTCGACGTGCGGGTCGTGATCCCTGGCCACGGCGCGCCGTTCACGCATGTCGGTCCGGCGCTCGAACGCGCGATGTCGCGCGTCGCCTGGTTGCGTGCCGACCCCGCGCGCAACGCGAAGAACGCGCTGAAAGTGCTGATCGTATTCAAGCTGCTCGAAGTCCGCGAGATGAGCGTGGAGACACTTTTACGCATGCTCGACGACGCGTCCGTGATGCGCGCCGCCGCGTCGATGCTGAAGCCACGCAGCGAATGGCCAACGCTGCTGAAGGGAATGATCGGGGAACTCGCAGCGAACGGCGGACCGCTCGAAGTGGACGGCACACGCATTCTCGCGCGGCGTTGAACGTGTGATCGGCGCATGCGGCCGGTGCAGTGGAACAGCGTACCGGAACCCAAAACCGTTACTACAAAAAGAAAGCCGCTCGACAAGGCGAGCGGCGGAACATCTGTGTGGACGTGATCAGCGTCGACATCAATGATACCCGCGCGAATATTCGCAACGCATCGGTGATTTCCCTACAGAAAATTGACACCGCGTTTTACAAATGCATACATCTTCTGTCATCAAGCCGCGTTAGGCGTTCGATGCACATGCCTTATTCCGGAATCCCTGGCAATATCCGATCGCGCGCCGAATCGGCATTACGTGGATGACAAGCGCTTTTTCTGCGGCACGATCCGCCACCCGAGATTGACGCCCGCCGCCGCCAGCAGAATCAGCACGGCGCCAAGCACCTGAATCCATGCGAGCGTCTGTCCGAACGCAAGCCGGTCGACGATGATCGCGACCACCGGATAGATGAACGACAACGCGCCCGTCATCGACGTCGGCAGCTTCTGGATCGCGCCATACAGCAGCACGTACATGAGACCGGTGTGGACGACGCCGAGCACGACCAGTTCGAGCCACTGCACGCCGCTTGCCGGCAACGCGTCGAAGCGCACGAATGGCGCGAGCAACAACACGCCGAGCGACACCTGGATCAACGCGAGCAGATGGGGCGGCGTGCCCTTCAGCCGCTTCGTGATGATCGACGACACCGCGTACATCGCCGCCGCACCGACCGCATAGGCGACGCCGACCAGATATTGCCCCGGCACCGCGAGCACGGCCGGCTCGACCTTTACGACGAACACCAGCCCGACGAACGCGACCACGAGCCACGCGATCGTCGATGCGCTGATGCGCTCGCGAAACACCAGCGCGCCGAGCCCGACAAGCATGAATGGCTGCGTGTTGTAGACGGCCGTCGCCATCGAAATCGACGCGCGGGAATACGCCGCGAACAGCAGCACCCAGTTCACGACGATCGCCGCGCCGCCGAGTAGTGCGAGGCCGAGCATCTTCCACGAAAACAGCTCGCGGCGGAACAGGCCGAGCACGGCGCACACGAGCGCGAGCGTCGCGCCGCCGAAGATGCAGCGAAAAAACACCACGTTAAATGGGCTTTGCTGCGACGACACGACGAGCCAGCCGATCGTGCCCGACATCAGCATCGCGATGCTCATCTCGGCCGCGCCGCGGCGGATGTCGCTGGACGAACTGCTCGTGGTCGTCGCTGAAGCCTTGTTTGAAGCCATGATTCGATCCCGGATTGATGACTACATGACTTGCAGTGTAAATAATCCGCGCGCCCGAATACATGGCTAAACTTAAGCGTCACTGCACTTCTACCTCGTAAACGAAGGCCATCATGAGCAAACGCCTTGCTTCGATCGCACCGATAGCACTCGACGACACCGACCGCGCACTGCTCGCCGCGCTCGCGCAGGACGCGCGTCAGCCGGTCAGCGAACTCGCGCGCGTCGTTGGCTTATCGCCGCCCAGCACGGCCGAGCGCGTGCGGCGGCTGGAAGCGCAGGGCGTGATCGAGCGCTTCACCGTGCAGATCGATCCGCGCGCGCTCGGCTTCACGCTGCAGGCGATCGTGCGCGTGAAGCCGCTGCCTGGCCAGCTGCATCTGGTGGAGGAAGTGATCCGACGCATTCCGGAGTTCGTCGAATGCGACAAGGTGACCGGCGACGACTGTTTCATCTGCCGCCTGTACCTGCATTCGATCGAGCAGCTCGATGAGATCCTGTCGAAAGTGACCGAGCGCGCGGAGACCAGCACCGCGATCGTCAAGTCGACGCCGGTCACGCGGCGGCTGCCGCCGCTCGGCTGACAAAGCTCGAACGAGGGCCGCGCGAAGCGGCCTGTCGCTTATTGTTCAACCGCCTCGAAGAACGACAGCATCTCGGCGACCAGTTCCTCCGGCGCTTCCTCGGGCAGATAGTGCCCGCACGCTAGCGCGCGACCGCTCACGTCGCGCGCGACACGCCGCCATTCGTCGAGCGCATCGAAGCATTTTTCGATCACGCCCTTGTCGCCCCACAGCACGCGCAGCGGACAGCCGATCTTGTTGCCGCGCTCGATATCCGCGCGATCATGTTCAAGGTCGATGCTCGCCGACGCGCGATAGTCCTCGCACATCGCGTGCACCGCGCCCGGTTGCGCGAGCGCTGCGCGATAGGCGTCGAGCGCGGCGGGATCGAACGGCGCGAGGCCCGCGTGACGTGCGCCCATCACCGCGTCCACATAGGCGGCCGGATTCGCGCCGATCAACGTTTCGGGCAGCGGCTCGGGCTGAATCAGGAAGAACCAGTGGAAGTAATGCGTCGCGAACGTGCGGTCAGTGGCTTCGTACATCGCGAGCGTCGGCGCGATATCGAGCAGCATCAAACGCTCGACCGCATCGGCGTGATCGAGCGACATCCGGTGCGCGACGCGCGCGCCGCGATCGTGCGCGCAGACGAGGAAGCGCTCGAAACCGAAGTGGCGCATCACCGCGACCTGGTCGGCGGCCATAGCGCGCTTCGAATACGGCGTGTGCCCGGCATCGCTCGACGGTTTGCCCGATGCGCCATAGCCGCGCAGATCGGTTGCGATCACCGTGAAGTGCTGCGCGAGCGGTTCGGCGCAGCGTTCCCAGATCAGATGCGATTGCGGATGGCCGTGCAGCAGCAGCAGAGGCGGCCCGGCGCCGCCCTTCACTCCGAAAATATCGACATCGCCGACGGCGACACGAAAAGGCGTGAAATTTTCGAAGGCCATGACGTCTCGTTGATCGTTTGAGGTCCGTGCATTGTAGAAGGCCGGCAGGTCCGTGCGAGGTGGGATAACCCACGCAGACACGGAACCTGAATACTCCTTCGAACCGTTTCAAACGGACCACCGAGCGGGGGTCGTCCGCTTCGCCTATAATCGAACGACCGTTCTTAAATGATTGCCACGATTTCGGCATGCCGGTTTGGTGCGATTGCCACACGCATTCGCCGGTCGACATCCCGCAAGCCGCGTGCCGCTAAACTCATCCATGCCCCCGGGCGCCCCGTCGCACCGGTTTGCCCAATCTGGAGATTCGCACCATGGCACTGCCCGCCGTTCTGCAAAACCTCGCGCTGCCCGTCGTCGCTTCACCGATGTTCATCGTCAGCTATCCCGAACTCGTGCTGGCACAGTGCAAGGCCGGTATCGTCGGCTCGTTCCCCGCTCTCAACGCGCGCCCGGCCGAGCTGCTCGACGAATGGCTCACGCAGATCCAGGCGCAACTGGCCGAACACAAGGCCGCGAACCCGGATGCGGTGATCGGCCCGATCGCGGTCAATCAGATCGTTCATCAGTCGAATGCGCGGCTCGAGCACGACGTGCGCGTCTGCGTCGAGCACAAGGTGCCGGTCTTCATCACCAGCCTGCGCGCGCCGGCGCGCGAGATCGTCGATGCAGTGCATAGCTATGGCGGCATCGTGCTGCACGACGTGATCAATCTGCGTCATGCACAAAAGGCGCTGGACGCCGGCGTCGACGGGCTGATTCTGGTTGCGTCGGGCGCGGGTGGCCACGCGGGCACCACTTCGCCGTTCGCGCTGGTCGGCGAGGTGCGGCGCATTTTCGACGGCCCGATCGTGCTGTCGGGCTCGATTGCGAACGGCGGCTCGATTCTCGCCGCGCAGGCGATGGGCGCGGACCTCGCGTACATGGGCACCCGCTTCATCGCGACCAAAGAAGCGCACGCGGTCGACAGCTACAAGCAGGCGATCATCAACGCGAAGGCGTCGGACATCATCTACACGAACCTGTTCACCGGCGTGCATGGCAACTACATCCGCGAGAGCATTCTGAACGCGGGACTCGACCCCGACGCGCTGCCCGAATCGGACAAGACCAAGATGAACTTCGGCAGCGAAAAAGCGAAGGCGTGGAAGGACATCTGGGGCGCGGGCCAAGGCGTCGGCCTGATGGACGACGTGCCCGACGTCGCCGAACTCGTGCGGCGTCTGAAGAAAGAATACGACGACGCGAAGGCGCGGCTCGGCATCGCGCGCTGACGTGTCGAACGGGAGCGGGCCGGGCCGCCCCTCGCGGCCTACATATTCCGCCGATACTGCCCGCCCACCTCGAACAGCGCGTGGGTGATCTGCCCGAGCGAACATACGCGCACCACGTCCATCAACACCGCGAACACGTTGCCGTCGTCGATCACCGTGCGCTTCAGGCGTTCGAGCGCTTCAGGCGCGGCGTTGCGATGGCGCGTCTGGAAATCGCGTAACCGCCGCAGCTGACTCTGTTTTTCCGCGTCGGTGGACCGCGCCAGCACCAAAGGCCGCGGCGCTTCATGCGGATGCGAGCTCAGGAACGTGTTCACGCCGACGATCGGATACGAGCCGTCATGCTTGCGATGCTCGTACAGCATCGACTCGTCCTGAATCCGTCCGCGCTGATAGCCGGTTTCCATCGCGCCGAGCACGCCGCCACGCTCGGTGAGCCGCTCGAACTCGGCGAGCACCGCTTCCTCGACCAGATCGGTCAGCTCATCGATCACGAAGCTGCCCTGATTCGGATTCTGGTTCTTCGCCAGCCCCCATTCGCGATTGATGATCACCTGGATCGCGACCGCGCGGCGCACCGATTCCTCGGTCGGCGTCGTGATCGCTTCGTCGAACGCATTGGTGTGCAGCGAGTTGCAGTTGTCGTAGATCGCGATCAGCGCCTGCAGCGTCGTGCGGATGTCGTTGAAATCGATTTCCTGTGCGTGCAGGCTGCGTCCTGACGTCTGCACGTGATACTTGAGCTTCTGGCTGCGCTCGTTCGCGCCGTAGCGCTCCCGCATCGCGATCGCCCAGATGCGTCGCGCGACGCGGCCGAGCACCGTGTACTCCGGGTCCATGCCGTTCGAGAAGAAGAACGACAGATTCGGCGCGAAGTCGTCGATCGACATGCCGCGCGCGAGATAGGCCTCGACGTATGTGAAGCCGTTGGCGAGCGTGTAGGCGAGCTGCGAGATCGGGTTCGCGCCGGCCTCGGCGATGTGATAGCCCGAAATCGACACCGAGTAGAAATTGCGTACGCCGTGTTCGACGAAATACGCCTGGATGTCGCCCATCACCTTCAGGCTGAATTCGGTCGAGAAGATGCAGGTGTTCTGCCCCTGGTCTTCCTTCAGGATGTCGGCTTGCACGGTGCCACGCACGTTTTCGAGCGCAGCGCGGCGCGCTGCGGCGAGTTCGGCTTCGCTCAGCGGGCGGCCTTGCTGTTGCTCTTTCAAAGCGATCTGCTGGTCGATCGCGACGTTGAAGAACATCGCGAGGATCGTCGGCGCGGGGCCGTTGATCGTCATCGACACCGAGGTTTCCGGCGAGCACAGGTCGAAGCCGTCGTACAGCGTCTTCATGTCGTCGAGCGTCGCGACCGACACGCCCGAATTGCCGACCTTGCCATAGATGTCCGGGCGCTCGTGCGGCTCCTCGCCGTACAACGTCACCGAGTCGAACGCGGTGGATAGCCGTTTGGCCGGCATGCCTTCCGACAGCAGCTTGAAGCGCCGATTGGTGCGCTGTGGATCGCCCTCGCCCGCGAACATGCGCGTGGGATCCTCGTTCTCGCGGCGAAACGGAAATACCCCGGCGGTGAACGGGAAATAGCCGGGCAGATTGTCGAGCATCAGCCAGCGCAGGATCTCGCCGTGATCGACGAATTTCGGCAGCGACACTTTGCGGATTTCGGAGCCGGACAGCGTCGTGACCGTCAGCGCGGTGTGGATTTCGCGATCGCGGATGCGCACCACGTGTTCGTCGCCGGCATAGGCGGCCACTGTTTGCGGCCACGCATCGAGCAGCTTGCGTTCGCGCTCGCCGAGCGCGGCGTCGCGTTGCTCGATCAGCGCGTCGAGCGACGCGGCGTCGTTGCCCGCCTCGCCGAGCATGCGGCGCGTCTCGACGAGCTGCCAACGCTCGCGCGCGATCTGCGCCTGCGCGTCGGCTCGCTCGCGATAGCCGCGCACCGACTGCGCGATGTCGGCCAGATAGCGCACGCGCGCGGGCGGCACGATCGCGTGCAGGTTGCTCGAAAAGCGCAGGCCTTCCGGCGCACCCAGCCGTGCGCCGCCGTCGCGCAGACCGTGTGTGCGCAGCGCAGCGGCGATGCGCAGGTACAGCGCGGTCACGCCGTCGTCGTTGAAGCGCGACGCGATCGTGCCGAATACCGGCATCGCGTCGGGCGATGTCGCGAAGTCCGCGCGATTGCGCTGCACCTGCTTTGCGACGTCGCGCAGCGCATCCTGCGCGCCTTTGCGATCGAACTTGTTGATCGCGACGAAGCTCGCAAAGTCGAGCATGTCGATCTTCTCGAGCTGGCTCGCGGCGCCGAACTCCGGCGTCATCACGTACAACGATTCGTCGACGAACGGCACGATCGCCGCATCGCCCTGACCGATCCCCGAGGTCTCGACGACGATCAGATCGAAACCCGCGACCTTGCACAGCATCAGCGCGGCGGGCAGTGAATCGGAGAGTTCGGTCGAGGCCTCGCGCGTCGCCATCGAGCGCATGTAGACGCGGGCGCCGCCACGGTCGCCGCCGCCCCAATCGCCGATCGCGTTCATGCGGATGCGGTCGCCGAGCAGCGCGCCGCCGGATTTGCGGCGCGACGGATCGATCGCGAGCACGGCGATGTTCAGCGTGTCGTCGTAGTCGAGCCGGAAGCGGCGGATCAGCTCGTCGGTCAGCGACGATTTGCCCGCGCCGCCGGTGCCGGTGATGCCGAGCACGGGAACCCGCGTGGTTTGTGCCAGTGTCGAAAGCTGGTCGCGTGCGGCGGCGTCGACGCTGTTCGTTTCGAACGCACTGATCAGTTGCGCGAGGCGGCGGAAGATCGGCGCGGCGGGATCGGCGGTGTGCGAGCCCGGGGGAGTGCCGCCGTTCGGAGCATTGGTCTCGAAGCAGAGCGGCAACGGCCGCGCGGCCAGCTCGGCGAGCCATTCGCGCACCGGCGTCGGCTGCGCCGCATCGGCCGCGCGCGCGCCTTCGACGCAGCGCGCGATCATGTCGTCGATCATGCCTTGCAGGCCGAGCCGCTGGCCGTCGTGCGGCGAGTAGATCCTTTCGACGCCGTCGCGCTCGAGCGCGGCGATCTCCTCGGGGACGATCACGCCTCCTCCGCCGCCGAACACCTTGATGCGCTCGCCGCCGCGCGCACGCAGCAATTCGACGAGATAGCGGAAGTATTCGTTGTGGCCGCCCTGGTAGCTCGACACGGCGACGCCGTCGGCGTCCTCGTTGAGCGCGGCGGTCGCGACTTCGGCGACGGAGCGGTTGTGGCCCAGGTGGATCACCTCGGCGCCGCTCGCCTGCAAGATGCGCCGCATGATGTTGATCGACGCGTCGTGGCCGTCGAACAGTGCGGCGGCGGTGACGAAGCGCAGGCGCCGGCCCGCCGGCAGTTCGTGGCTGCCGGCACGCTGCGGCGTGGACAGATCGGTCATGTCTCCCCCAATTCATTTAACTGATGGGTGTTGACAGTCAGTATATAGAAACGGGGTAAGACGGCGCCGGGGCGCCGGGCGGCCGATTGGCGGCGTCTGTTAGGTGCTTCGTGCAACGCTACCGCACAGCCAACGCCTTGATCTCGTCGAGCGACGGCCACAGCGATTCGTTCGCGAACCGCGCCGCCAGAAAATCGACGAACGAGCGCACCTTGGCCGACAGATGCCGCCGGCTCGTGTAGACGACGTGGATCGGCAGCTCGCGCGGCGGCACTTCGTCGACGAGCAGCGGCACGAGCCGTCCTTCCGCGAGATCGCTGCCGATCACCTCGGTGCCCAACATCGCGATGCCCGCGCCGTGCAGCACGACCACGCGCTGCGCCTCGAGCTGGTTGACGATCAGGTTGCCCGACAGGCGCACGCGCGAGCTCGCGTCGCCGGTCGCGACTTCGAGCGCCGACACGCCCGCGTACTGCAGATAGTTGTGGCGCGCGAGATCGGGGACGCTCTTCGGCGTGCCATGCTTGCGCAGATAGGCGGGCGACGCGCACAGCACCAGATGCGCGGTCGCGATCTGCCGCGCGATCAGCGACGACGACTTGAGCCCGCCCGGCGACGCGCGGATCGCCACGTCGAAACCCTCGTCGATCAGCTCGACGACGCGGTCGGACAGTGTCATGTCGACGGTGACCTGCGGATACTGCTCGGCGTAGTCCGCGACCGCAGCCATCACGTGATTCAGGCCGAACGCCGACAGCGACGACACCCGCAGCCGCCCGTGCGGCACGACGCTCGCCGCGCCGACCGCCTGGCCGGCCTCGTCGAGCTCGGTGAGCGCCTGGCTCAGCCGCTCGTAGTACTCGCGACCCGCCTCGGTCGGCGCGACGCGGCGCGTGGTGCGGTTCAGGAGCCGCGCGCCGAGCTGTTGCTCCAGATGCATCACGTGCTTGCTCGCCATCGCCGCGGACATCTCCATCTTCTCTGCCGCGCCGACGAAGCTACCGGCTTCGACCACGTGGCGAAATACTTTCATGCTGACGAGGGTGTCCATCTGAGTCGCTCGCTTCAGGAATCAATCGACGCCATTTTGCCGGGTTTATCAAAGGAACGGCAGCAAACGCTCGTATTCGACTGCGCCGAAAACGACAAAGCCCGCGTTCCGGGCGGAACGCGGGCTTTTGCGGTGAGACCGGGAAATCGAGCTCAGAACTTCGCGCGCAACCCCGCGCCGTAGGTGTTGCCGCTCGACTGGCCGGTGATGTGGTCATACATGTACGCGGCGTAGACGTCGGTGCGCTTGGACAGCGGATAGTCGTAGCCGACCGCCGCCGTCTGGCGCGTCTGGTTCGAACCGCCGCCGTTACGCGAATACGCATACGATGCCATCACCGAGCCCGGCCCGAACGGCACCGTGACGCCACCTTGCCCCGTGTTCACATGCCAGCTCGTGACCTGCTGGTCGTTGTACGTGTACATGTACTGGCCGTACAGCTTGACGAACTTCAGGTCGTACGACACGCCCGCCTGCGCGACGCTCTGGCTGCGCAGACCCGGCACGCCCGAGGTTTCGAAGCTGCCGAGGTCGCCCGGCACATTGTTGAAGTTCACGTACTGATACACCGCGGTCGCCGCGAACGGGCCGTGGAAGTACAGCACCTGGCCGCTCCACTTCTTCGCGCCGTTCTGGGTCGTGTTGCCGAGCGCGTACATCGCCGTCGCCGACAGGCCGTTGAAATTCGGCGTCGCATACGACACTGCGTTGTTCCAGCCCGAGTCGCCGGTCACGCCCTGGTCGGTCGTGTAGGTCGGGAACGTGCCGAGGCCGAGGTACACGTGGGTGACCATCGGCGAGAACACGTACGAATCGACGAACGGGTTGAACAGGATCGTCGATACGAACAGCGGCGTCGTCAGCCGGCCGGCGGTCACCGTGCCCCACGGCGCTTCGATACCGACGTACGCGTTGCGCGAGAACGTCGTGTCGCCGGTGAAGCGGCCGTACTCACCGGTTTGCGCGCGGAAGAAGCCTTCGATCGTGAAGATCGCCTTGTAGCCGTTGCCCAGATCCTCGGTCCCCTTGAAGCCCCAGTAAGACGTCGACATGCCACCGCCCGACACGACTACCGCGGTCTTGCCACCCGGAAACTTCTGCGCACCGACCCATTCGTCGACCTGGCCGTAAAGCTGCACGCTCGATTGCGCAAATGCCGACGATGCGCTCGCCAGCGCGGCGACGCATGCGGTGGCCTTCAGAGTAGTCTTCAGCACGGTGCTGAGGCTTGTGTTCATGGGTTCTCCAATCTTTGTCAAAAAGGTGTGGCTGTGCGAAAGGGGCGCTCGCGCGAAACGTTGTTGTTATCCGTTCGATCGTCGAGTCAATCTGGGCGCGTCCATCTTTGCGGACCATTTTTATGAACAAAAATATCGCTGCTTATTGCGGGTATATCGGTCCGATTAGTTTGGTCGGTTATCGGCTTGATACGACACTTTTGAGCGGACGGTGGCGCGCGCGGCGAACGCAATGCGGCATGCGGCGAACGGCGCGCCACAGCGTGTTAGAACGCCTTAAAGGACGGGCCGATGACGCGACGCGGCAGAATGCCAAGATTTGACGCTGACCGATACTTCGATGCCGAGCGTTTTCAAAAAAGTGTGGCGTCGAAACGTCAGATTCGGCGCTCGGTCGCAGAGGAAGGCGCGCGAGGGATCGCGGGAAGGGATCTGGAAGAAGGCTTTTGCGACAGGGAGATGGGTCGCGTCCCGTGTAAAGCCGACAGCTCACCCGTTCAGGTAGCGGCGAACGTGGCCCACATGGCGCAGAACGATCAGGTAAACCGCGCTCAGCTAATTGCGATAGGGTGAACCGCCCGGCTGCCGCGGATCGTCGGCTGGGCGTTGCATCGGACGCGGGGCGCCGCGCTCTTCGTTATAGCGGGCGACGTCGGCGCGGATCGAGCCGTTGCGCATCGGCATATTCGACGGGGGATGCGGCACCGGACGCGACTCCGCGCTGACCGGTGTGATCGCGCCGGCATAGCTGGACGGATCGCCAACACGGCGCATGCCGGACTTGTAGCTGCCGAAGCCATAACCGAAATTGGCGTCCGCGATATTCGGATTGCCGCGCTGCGCGCGTGAGTCACGAGCAACCATCGGATCGCGCGAGCCGCGCGGACCATGCGCACCACCCGCGTCGGCGTAATGGCCGTCGCCGCGCATCTCCATGCGCGGCGGGTGCCCGCCAGCGTGATGCGAATCAGCACCGCCGCCATGCGGCCCACCCGGCCCCTTCGCATACGCGAACGAGCACAGCACGACGATGACCGCGCCCCACGCCCAGTGCCTCGTTCTCGACAACCCGTCCACCTTTGTGACTCTCACGCCCGAAGACTTGCCTGAAATCCACCGTTCGAGCTGCGATGGACCTGTTGCGGGAGGAGAAAAGCGCCGCGTGGCTGCCGCGGCGCAGGGCATCCCTGCGGCCTTTGACTGAGTAATTTATGGGCGTGGGGAGAGGGTGTCGAGCCAAAAAGTGTTAGGTCTCGTCGGTGGATGTAACACCCTGTTACTGCGGCGTTTTTCCGCGCTAGAGCCGTTGTGCGGGTGAGCCTTTACGGCTTGCCGGGGGGCGTTTTCGCTTATCCCGCACCAGCGCTGTTTGTTGCAAATAAACGCCGCCTGCCACGTCAATGGGTAAACGGTTTGTCGCGAGGAAGTACGTCGCCAATACTGAAGTTCGGCGTGTCGCGTTAGTCAATGCACAAACTTCATTAATCGATTCGGCAAATGAATTTGCGTTTTCAATCGAATTTCGACAACAATAGCCGCTTTCCATTGATACGGACCGCGCCCTCACAGGCCCGTCCCGTGCTGACACCGCATCATTGAGTTGAGATTGCGACATGGCCCGCCCGAAATTTCTGCCCGATAACTTCACCCTGTGCCTCGTCGGCACCGTGATCCTCGCCAGCTTTCTGCCCGTGCATGGGCAGGCCGCCGTGGGGTTCAACTGGGTGACGAACCTGGCGGTCGGCCTGCTGTTCTTCCTGCACGGCGCGAAGCTGTCACGCGAGGCGATCATTGCGGGCGCGACGCACTGGCGCCTTCACGTGGTGGTGCTGCTGAGCACGTTCGCGCTGTTTCCGCTGCTCGGCCTCGCGCTTAAACCGGTCCTTTCGCCGCTGGTCACGCCGTCGCTCTACGCCGGTGTCCTCTTCCTCTGCACGCTGCCATCGACGGTCCAGTCGTCGATCGCGTTCACGTCCATTGCCAAGGGCAACGTGCCGGCCGCGGTATGCAGCGCGTCCGCGTCGAGCCTGCTCGGCATCTTCGTCACCCCAGCACTCGTCAGCCTCATCGTGACGAATCAGGCTGCGAGCGGCGGCGCGTCGCCGTGGCATACGATCGGCAACATCGTGCTGCAACTGCTCGTGCCGTTCGTGGCCGGCCAACTGCTGCGCCCGCTGATCGGCAAGTGGATCGAGAAAAACCGCGGCGTGCTGAAGTTCGTCGACCAGGGCTCGATCCTGCTCGTCGTGTACGGCGCGTTCAGCGAGGCCGTCACCGAAGGCCTGTGGCACACGATTCCGCTTTCGGCGCTCGGCGGCCTCGTCGTGGTGAGCTGCGTGCTGCTTGCGCTCGCGCTGGGCATGACGATCTTCGCGAGCAAGCGGCTCGGCTTCAACCGCGCGGACCAGATCACGATCATCTTCTGTGGCTCGAAGAAGAGCCTCGCCGCGGGCGTACCGATGGCCAAGGTGATCTTCGCGTCGCACACGGTCGGCGCCGTGGTGCTGCCGCTGATGCTTTTCCACCAGATTCAGCTGATGGTCTGCGCCGCGCTCGCGCAGCGCTGGGGCGCCCGCGACCTCAGCGGCGAGGGCGAGGCCGCGGCTCGGCGACCCGCCGCCGCCGTCGCGCGCCGTTGAAAACACCTGCGATGCGAACAGGACATTCATAAGCGCCCTCCCTGAGCGTCGTTTCGATCGTATGAAGCAAGCCGCCCTCGGGCGGCTTTTTCTTTTGGCTCTTGATTGGCCGTTGTCGTTATTTCACGCGCAAACGCTCTCGCTGTCGCCTCGGCCGGATGGCATAGGACGATTCTGGATGTGCGTCGAAAACGGCGACTCGCCTATTGTTTAGTGTTTTTTACTAAACAGTTTAACTTCTGACAACTCCATAAAATACGGGTATTTACCGGTGTTGCGCGGGCGTTTTTAGGGCTGTTTTAGCAACGTTTTACTATACAATCGCCCGACCTGAACCCGTGCTGCCTCGCTTCGCGCGGCAGCTTCCTTCGATGGCCACCACCATCCGCGACGTCGCCCGCGCGGCCAGCGTTTCGATCGGCACCGTGTCGCGCGCGCTCAAAAATCAGCCGGGCCTTTCCGAGGCCACGCGCGAGCGCGTCGTCGAAGCGGCGCGCCAACTCGGCTACGATTCGGCGCAACTGCGTCCGCGCATCCGCCGCCTGACTTTCCTGCTGCATCGTCAGCACAACAACTTCGCCGCGAGCCCGTTCTTCTCGCACGTGCTGCACGGCGTCGAAGACGCGTGCCGCGAGCGCGGCATCGTGCCGTCGGTGCTGACCGCCGGGCCGACCGAGGACGTGATTCACCAGATGCGCCTGCACGCGCCCGACGCCGTCGCGATCGCCGGCTTCGTCGAGCCCGAAACGCTCGCCACGCTGGTCGCGATGCAACGCCCGCTGGTGCTGATCGATTTATGGTCGCCGGGACTGCGCTCGGTCAACCTCGACAACGCCGGCGGCGCCACCCTCGCGATGCGCCATCTGTTCGAGCAGCAGCGCAAGCGCGTCGCGTTCATCGGCGGCTCGCTCGCGCACTTCAGCATCGCCGAGCGCGCGCTCGGCTACCGGCGCGCGTTCTTCGAAGCGGGGCTGCTGTTCGACCCGTCGCTCGAAGTGACGATCGACGCCGGGCTCGATCCCGACACCGGCGCCGCGCGCGCGATGCAGCGCCTGCTCGACGCGCCGGGCCCGCGCCCCGACGCCGTATTCGCCTTCAACGATGCCGCCGCGCTCGCCGCGCTGCGCGTGTGCCTCGCGCGCGGCCTCAGCGTGCCCGACGACATCGCGATCATCGGTTTCGACGACATTCCCGCCGCCGCCCACGCGACCCCGCCGCTATCGACGATCGCCGTCGACAAGGAAGCGCTCGGCCGACGCGGCGTCGAACTGCTGCTCGAAGACTCGCCCGCCGAACTCGAAGTCCGCTTGCCCGTTCAACTCGTTGCCCGTGCCAGTACTTTGGTGAAAACGCCATGACGAAAACCGATCCGCACCACCCTCCCACCGACGTCGCGAAGGCGCCGCCGGTCGCCAGCTTCCGCAAGCGCGAGTTTCTGCTCGCGCACATCGAGGACACGCTGCGCTTCTATGCGCCGAACGTGCTCGATCCGAGCGGCGGCTTCTACCACTTCTTCCGCGACGACGGTTCGATCTACAACCGCACCACGCGCCACCTGGTCAGCAGTTGCCGCTACGTGTTCAACTACGCGATGGCATACCGTCAGTTCGGCGACCCGAAGCACCTCGAATACGCGCGCCACGGTCTGCGCTTTCTGCGCGATGCGCACTGGGATTCGCAGCACGAGGGCTACGACTGGGAGATCGAATGGCGCGACGGCAGAAAGCGCACGCTCGATGCGACGCGCCACTGCTACGGCCTCGCGTTCGTGCTGCTCGCGTACTCGCACGCGGCGATGGCCGGCATCGAGGAAGCGAAGCCGATGATCGGCGCGACCTTCGAGCTGATGGAGCACCGCTTCTGGGACGCCGCCGCCGGTCTCTATGCCGACGACGCGTCGGCCGACTGGCGCGTCAGCACGTATCGCGGGCAGAACGCGAACATGCATACCACCGAGGCGCTGCTTGCCGCGCACGAGGCGACCGGTCATCTGGTGTATCTCGATCGCGCCGAGCGGGTGGCGTCGAATATCACGCTGCGCCAGGCGAAGCTGTCGCAAGGGCTCGTGTGGGAGCACTTTCACGCGGACTGGTCGGTCGACTGGCATTACAACGAGGAAGACAGCTCGAACATCTTCCGTCCATGGGGCTTCCAGCCCGGTCATCAGACCGAATGGGCGAAGCTGCTGCTGATTCTCGAACGCTTCCGTCCGCTGCCGTGGCTGCTGCCGCGCGCGATCGAACTGTTCGACGCCGCGATGATGCACGCATGGGACGAAGACCACGGCGGCCTCTACTACGGCTTCGGCCCCGACGGCACCGTGTGCGATCACGACAAGTATTTCTGGGTGCAGGCCGAAACGTTCGCGGCCGCCGCGCTGCTCGGCAAGCGCACCGGCAACGAGCGCTTCTGGGACTGGTACGACGAGATCTGGCGCTATAGCTGGGCGCACTTCGTCGATCACAAGTACGGCGCGTGGTATCGCATCCTGACTTGCGACAACCGCAAGTACAGCGACGAAAAGAGCCCGGCCGGCAAGACCGACTATCACACGATGGGCGCGTGCTACGAAGTGCTCGCCCATGCGCTCGGCGAAGTCGCGTCGGCTGGATCGACCGCGCCCGCCGCAGCGGTTTCAGCGGAGAAAGCACAATGAGCGCGACGACCGAACTCCCCGTTTTCGTATCCGCCGGTGACATCCTCACCGATCTCGTGCGCACCGGCGCATCGCACTGGCTGTCGCGTCCGGGCGGCGCCGGCTGGAACGTCGCGCGCTGCGTCGCGCGGCTCGGCCTGCCGACCGCGTGCGCGGGCTCGCTGGGCGTCGATAACTTTTCCGACGAACTGTGGGACGCGAGTGTCACCGCCGGTCTCGACACGCGCTTCCTGCAGCGCGTCGAGCACCCGCCGCTGCTCGCGATCGTGCATCAGACCCATCCGCCCGCGTACTTCTTCATGGGCGAGAACAGCGCCGATCTGGCGTTCGATCCAGCCAGGCTACCGGCCGGCTGGATGAACGCGGTGAAGTGGGCGCACTTCGGCGGCATCAGCCTCGTGCGTCAGCCGCTCGGCGATACGCTCGCGGCGCTCGCCGCCCAGTTACGCTCGCACGGTGTGAAGATCAGCTTCGATCCGAACTATCGCAATCTGATGGAGCATGGCTACGCGCCGAGAATGCGCCAGATGGCCGCGCTCGCGGATCTGATCAAGGTATCGGACGAAGATCTGCGCATGTTCTTCAAGACCAACGACGAAGCCGCCGCGCTCGCGCAATTGCGTGCGATGAATCCGGCCGCCACCGTGCTCGTCACGCGCGGGCCCGACGCGGCGATGCTGCTCGACGGCGCCGCGGTGATCGAGGCGAAGCCGCCGCGCGTCGAAGTGGTCGACACGGTAGGCGCGGGCGATGCGTCGATCGGCGGTCTGCTGTTCAGCCTGATGAGCGCGCCGCAACGCGGGTGGCCCGAGCATCTGGCGTTCGCGCTCGCGGCCGGCGCGGCGGCTTGCGGCCACGCCGGAGCGCACGCGCCGACGCTCGACGAGGTGGTCGCGCTGCTGTAAACCGCGGCGCTGTAATTCTGCTGCCTTGGGGCGCGCGTAGCGTGACGGATGTGGAGCACGTGACGCGGCGTGAAGCCGCCCCGGACGGGAACCGATCCCGCCATGCCGTGCTAGGATGAAATATCGAAACCTTTGCGAAAAGGAGCGAGGCCATGGAGGACGTCACCTACACCAAAGGAATCTACACGGCCACTGCGTCGATAAGAGAAGTCGCGCAGGACGCCTTCCAAGGCATCGTCACCCTCGCGCGCGACGAAGGCGAACCCAGCGACGATCAGGAAACCACGCTCTACGAAGTCGACTCGACGTCGCCGACGCCGGGAGAAGCGCTCGAAGAAGCCAAAGCGCTCGCACATCGAATCCTCGGGGAAATCGAACTGTAGGCCGAACCAAGGCGCAGTGTGCTCGCGCATCGGCGCGCCGCTGCGGGGTCGACCGGCTGGAGGCGATCATGGCTGAACAGCTGTTCCAATACGGCGTGTATTCGATTCACGTTCGTCCGCTCGAACTGAGCGGCGCGCGCTGGGACGCGGAATACGAGATTCGTCATCGCGAGAAGGCCGTCAAGCCGTGGACCACGGTCGGCGGCGACGCGGGATTTGCCGAGCAAGCCGAAGCGGTGGAAAGCGCGCATCGGCAGGCCGTCGACGATATCGAGCATGGCGCGGGAATTCCGAAGCCGCGGGTGTTTCCGTAAGCGGTTGTCGACGCGCTTTTTGAGGCCGCGTCGAGATTCGCCGTGGCGACCTCGAGCGGCGCGTCGCCACACAAGGTAACGCGTGAACTGTCACCGATAGTCGAGCGTATCTACGACCTTAGTGATCTTCCAGGTGCCATTTTCCTGGCGCAAAAACACGATATTGGTCTGTTTGTCTTTCGAGCCGAACGTAACAGCCACGAGCACCACGCTGTCGAGCATGAAGACTGGATGCACCGCTATATGCCTGGCCCAGTCTTTCTCGTCGAAGTCTTGCACTTTCGTGAAGTACTCCGCATCTTCGGACAATTTGTTGGCCTGATATTGCTTTCGCAATAAATCGACGGTTGGTTTTGCAACGTGCCTGTATATCTCCCTGTCCATGATCGGATAGTCTCGGTCTGCGGCCAGGCGCGGAATGAACCATGCGTAGAAATCTCTTACGCGGGTCTCGGGAGTTGCTTGTTCGGTGTGGGTCGCGTTTCCTGCATATGAGGTGCCGCTAAAAATCAGCAACAGTGCGGCAATAAAAATCGCCAGATATTTTCTCATGGATGCAACCTCAATCGTGGCGATAGACCTTGTAATCCGGTCGCGCGGACCGGTAATCGGGACCGGGATAGAAGCCATGCCACTGCTTGAAATCGGAAATCCAGTATTGTCCATCGTACATTGCCATATGCCCGTGCGGATGCAAATTGATGCCGTCGATCACGATTACATCGCCTTTTTGTGGAGCGGTAGTCGATACCGCGCGAAACCCAGCGTGAGCCAGCGAAGGGCCGTAGTCTTTCGCGGACCGTGTGCGGGCCAACACAATGCCGCCTCGCTCAATTGCTTCTCTAACGTACCGGGCGCATTCTCCACGGCTCACCGGTCTTGCATTCAATTGCAGATAGTTAACAGCAGCGTTCTTATTCCATGACATATTATATTATATCGATAATATTTTTATGTCGAAATGGTACAGAAAATCAAATAAAATAGACCAAGATATTTGATTATCTCGAAAACAATTTAAATAGAGATAGCTTTTTCGAATAAAAATATGACCCTCGTCACTACCATGCTAGTGACGAGGTATATCAGCTGATCGGCACGCTCCAGTCAATTGCATGAGCCTTGTCATAAAACGTCGGAACGCTGAATTTCATTCGCAGATTCGCAAGGTAACAGCCCCGCTTCGCCTCTCTCTACCCCATCTCGCGCCATGCTACGCTGTGCCTGTCTTTATCCCCACGAGCGCGTGATGGCAAGCGAACCGTCAGACCGTTTTTCCACGCTCGGCGACTCCGACACCGACACGAGCGCGCCGAGGCGCCACGCGCGCGGCAGCCGCGAAATGCGTCTCGACGATCGGGTGGTGATCGCGCACGGCATGCCGACGCCGTTGTGGCAAGACCTGTATCACCGCGCGCTCGGCGTGCGTTGGCCGGTGTTCTTCGTGTCGCTCGCGCTGCTGTTCCTGCTGCTCAACACCGTGTTCGCCGTGCTCTATATGCTCGGCGACGCTCCGATCGCGAATCTGTTTCCGAAGGGCTTCGGCGGCGCGTTCTTCTTTAGCGTCGAAACGCTCGCGACGGTCGGCTATGGCGACATGCATCCGCAAACCGTCTACGCGCACTGGATCGCCACGCTCGAAATCTTCATCGGCATGTCCAGCATCGCGTTGGCGACCGGGCTGATCTTCGCTCGCTTTTCACGGCCGCACGCAAAGATCATGTTCGCGCGCTATGCGGTGATCCGGCCCATCGACGGCCGCATGACGTTGATGGTGCGCTCGGCCAACGCGCGTCAAAACGTGATCGCCGAAGCACGCGCGCGGCTGCGCATCATGCGTCTGGAGACGTCGATCGAAGGCTTTACG
This sequence comes from Paraburkholderia atlantica, assembly GCF_009362785.1. Classification (GTDB taxonomy): domain Bacteria; phylum Pseudomonadota; class Gammaproteobacteria; order Burkholderiales; family Burkholderiaceae; genus Paraburkholderia; species Paraburkholderia atlantica. The sequence goes on along the minus strand of NZ_WHNQ01000005.1, from coordinate 218,272 downwards.
CTGCGCAAGCTCTACGACCTCGCGCTGGTGCGCGACCAGCACCCGGTGTTCAAGCTCGGCTGGACGCTGATGCACATCATCGACGAAGCGAGTCCGCTGTTCGGCGAAAACGCCGAATCGTTGAAGGGCCGCGACGTGTCGCTGCTGCTGACGCTCGAAGGCATCGACGAATCGACGTCGCAAACCATGCAGGCGCGCCACATGTGGACCTGCGACCAGATCGTCTGGCAGCACCGGTTCGTCGACATCATGAGCGAGCAAGACGGCGTGAGCCACATCGACTACGCGCACTTCGACGAAATCGTGCCGCTCGATGCGGCGCCGCTCCAACCGGACATCGCGGCGAACACCGCGCAGTAGCAATCGCCACAGTCCTATTCGACGCCCCACGATACCCAGGGCATACCCGAAGCGCGCCGCCGCCTGGCAAATCCGGCTCAAAAGCGGGCCGAAACGCGCGAGTCATCGCGCCCATTCGCGCACGCCCGATTAAAGAAGAAATAATTCACTCTCCCGAGCGCTAAAAAATAGAGTCTCTTTCGCTGCGCGGCATCGGTGACCCCACCACCCGCGCGCCGAGCCAGAACATTGGAGACTCCCCCATGACCGCTCGCCTGCCCATCGACGGCACGCCCGCTCTCGCCGACTACAAGCTTTCCGACAATCTCACCGCGACGCGCGGCCGGATCTTTCTGACCGGCACCCAGGCGCTGGTGCGCCTCCCTCTGATGCAGCGCGCGCTCGACAAAACTCGCGGCCTGAACACCGCCGGTTTCATCAGCGGCTATCGCGGCTCGCCGCTCGGCATGGTCGATCAGCAGTTGTGGAAGGCGAAAAAACTGCTCGCCGCGAGCGACGTCCGCTTTCTGCCCGCGATCAACGAAGAACTCGGCGGCACCGCCGTGCTCGGCACGCAGCGCGTCGAAGCCGATCCGGAGCGCACCGTCGATGGCGTATTCGCGATGTGGTACGGCAAAGGCCCGGGCGTCGACCGCGCCGGCGATGCGCTGAAGCACGGCAACGCCTACGGCTCGTCGCCGCACGGCGGCGTGCTGGTGGTCGCGGGCGACGATCACGGCTGCGTGTCGTCGTCGATGCCGCATCAGAGCGACTTCGCGATGATGGCGTGGCATATGCCGGTCGTGAATCCGTCGAACATCGCGGACATGCTCGAGTTCGGCCTGTACGGCTGGGCGTTGTCGCGCTTCTCGGGCGCGTGGGTTGGCTACAAGGCCATTTCGGAAACCGTCGAATCGGGCTCGACCGTCGATCTCGACGCGCTGCAAACCGAATGGACACCCCCTCAGGAATTCGCAGCACCAGCCGGCGGTCTGCACAACCGCTGGCCCGATCTGCCGAGCCTGACGATCGAAGCGCGGCTGCACGCGAAGCTCGACGCGGTGCGCCAGTTTGCGCGCATCAACAGCATCGACAAATGGATCGCGCCGAGCCCGCACGCGAACGTCGGCATCGTCACGTGCGGCAAGGCGCATCTCGATCTGATGGAAGCGCTGCGCCGGCTCGATCTGACGGTCGCCGATCTCGATGCGGCCGGCGTGCGCATCTACAAGGTCGGGCTGTCGTTTCCGCTGGAGATGACGCGCATCGACGCATTCGTGTCGGGCCTGTCCGAAGTGCTCGTGATCGAAGAGAAGGGCCCCGTCATCGAGCAGCAGATCAAGGACTATCTGTACAACCGCACGCAAGGCACGCGGCCGGTCGTGATCGGCAAGCACGCCGAAGATGGCACGATGCTGCTGTCGTCGCTCGGCGAATTGCGGCCGTCGCGCATTCTGCCGGTGTTCGCGAACTGGCTCGCGAAGCACAAGCCGGCGCTCGATCGCCGCGAACGCGTCGTCGATCTGGTCGCGCCGCAGATCCTGTCGAACGCGGCGGACAGCGTGAAGCGCACGCCGTATTTCTGCTCCGGCTGTCCGCACAACACGTCGACGAAAGTGCCGGATGGCTCCATCGCGCAGGCCGGCATCGGCTGCCATTTCATGGCGTCGTGGATGGAGCGCGATACGACCGGGCTCATTCAGATGGGCGGCGAAGGCGTCGACTGGGCCGCGCATTCGATGTTCACGAAGACCCGCCACGTATTCCAGAATCTCGGCGACGGCACCTACTTTCACTCGGGCATTCTCGCGATCCGCCAGGCAGTCGCGGCGAAAGCGACGATCACCTACAAGATCCTCTATAACGACGCGGTCGCGATGACGGGCGGTCAGCCCGTCGACGGCAGCATCTCGGTGCCGCAGATCGCGCGACAGGTCGAAGCCGAGGGCGTATCGCGCTTCGTCGTGGTCAGCGACGAGCCCGAGAAATACGACGGCCATCACGGCCAGTTTCCGCAGGGCACGACGTTTCATCACCGCAGCGAGATGGACGCGGTGCAGCGCGAGTTGCGCGATACCGACGGCGTGACCGTGCTGATCTACGACCAGACCTGCGCGGCCGAAAAACGCCGCCGTCGCAAGAAAGGCGAATTCCCCGATCCGAACAAACGGCTCTTCATCAACGAGGAAGTCTGCGAAGGCTGCGGCGATTGCGGCGTGCAGTCGAACTGTTTGTCGGTGGAACCGGTGGAAACCGCGCTCGGCCGCAAGCGGCGCATCGATCAGTCGTCGTGCAACAAGGACTACTCGTGCGTCAACGGCTTTTGCCCGAGCTTCGTCACCGTCGAAGGCGGCACGCTGAAAAAAGCCGCGGGCGTCGCATTCGATCCGCAGGCGCTCACTGCTCACGTCAACGCGCTGCCGATCCCCGCGACGCCACTCGATGCCGCGCCGTACGACATCCTCGTGACCGGAGTCGGCGGCACTGGCGTCGTGACGGTCGGCGCATTGATCAGCATGGCCGCGCACCTCGAAGGCAAGAGCGCGTCGGTGCTCGACTTCATGGGCTTCGCGCAGAAGGGCGGCTCGGTGCTGTCGTTCGTGCGCTTTGCCGCGCGCGACGAATGGCTGAACCAGGTGCGCATCGACACGCAGCAGGCCGATGTGCTGCTCGCCTGCGACATGGTGGTCGGCGCGAGTGCCGATGCGCTGCAAACGGTGCGGCATGGCCGCACGCGCATCGTCGTCAACACCCATGCGATTCCGAACGCGAGCTTCGTGCAGAACCCGGACGCGACACTGCATGCCGACGCGCTGATCGACAAGATGCGTCACGCGGCCGGCGCCGAGCGTATGTCCACCTGCGACGCGCAAGCGCTCGCGACGCGTTTTCTCGGCGATACGATCGGCGCGAACATTCTGATGCTCGGCTTCGCGTGGCAGCTCGGTCTGGTGCCGGTGTCGTTCGCCGCGATGATGCGTGCGATCGAACTGAACAACGTCGCTGTGCAGATGAATCAACTCGCGTTCTCGATCGGGCGCATGGCCGCGGCCGATCCCGCCGCGCTCGAATCGCTGTGGCAGTCGCACCATGCGCCGAAACCGAGCGTGCGCGTCGATACGCTCGACGAGCTGATCGCGCATCGCGAGGCACGTCTGCTCGCGTATGGCGGCGCGGCCTATGTGACGCGCTATCGCGCGCTAGTCGACGCGGCACGGCGCGCGGAAACCGCCGTCGATGCGGCGAGCGAGCGCGTGACGCGCGCGGTCGCGACGACGTTCTATCGGCTGCTCGCGGTGAAGGATGAGTACGAAGTCGCGCGTCTGCATGCGGATGCCGCGTTCCGCGATGCGCTCGAAGCGCAGTTCGAGGGCGTCGCCGGCAAGGACTTCACGATCCGCTTCAACCTCGCGCCGCCGACGCTTACGCGCGCGCAGCCCGGGGCGGTGCCCAAGAAGAAAACCTATGGTCAGTGGATGTGGGCCGTGCTCGGCCTGCTCGCGAAATGGCGCGGTCTGCGCGGCACGGCGCTCGATCCGTTCGGCCGCACGCTCGAGCGCAAGATGGAGCGCGAGCTCGCGAGCGATTACGAAACCACGCTGCAACGTGCGCTAGCGAAACTCGACGAGAGCCATCTCGACGACGTCGCGAAACTCGCTGAACTGCATGCGCGCGTGCGCGGTTATGGGCACGTGAAGCTGGCGAATCTGGCGGGCGTCAAGCGTGGTGAGCGTGACCTCGTCGCGCGCCTCGGCATCGAGGCGGCGACGGGTATCGCGGTGAAGAAGTCGCTCGAGGAAATGAAGGGCGCCGGGCAGTTGCGCGGCATTCCGGTAGTGGTCGCGAAGTAACGTGTTCGTTGCGCTGCCCGGCTTCAAGTCGCGTCGAGCAGCGCCCTCACCTGCATCACCTTCGCCGGATCGACGGGCGCGAGTCCGTTGCCGTTCACGCGCACGCCGGAGCCGAAATGCACGGCCTCGACGTGCGTTTTGCTGACGAAGTCCGCGACCGCATCGACGGTCAAGCCGGCACCAGCGAGCACCGTGCAATGCGAGGCCGTGGCTTGCCGCACCAGTTCGCTAACCACGGCTTGCGCCTGCAGCACCGACGGCTTTCCGCCCGACGTCAGCACATTGGTCACCGCCTGGAAACCGAGCAATACGTCGAGCGCTTCGCGCAGATCGCGCGCCTCGTCGAACGCGCGATGAAACGTGATCGCGAGTCCATCCGCAGCTTCGCACGCGCGCGCGAGACCTTCACGGTCGATCGCCCGCTCGGCATCGAGCATGCCGATCACGATGCCGTTCGCGCCGGCCGCCTTCACCGCACGGATGTCGCGCAGGATCACCGCGTAGTCGTCGGCGTCGTAGACGAACGACCGGCTATGCGGCCGCACGATCACGTTCACGGGTATGCCGACCGCGGCTACCACCGCCTCGATCAAGCCCACACTCGGCGTCAGACCGCCCTCGCCCATCGCGGTCACGAGTTCGACACGGTCGGCACCGGCGTGCGCGGCAGCGCGCGCATCGGCGACGGTCGTGGCAATCACTTCGAGCAGCACGGACATGAGCGCAACCTGATGTCATTGAAAACGACATCATGTCAGAAGCGCGCGTCGCGTTCGTCTTCGACCCAGTCGATATCGCCGCACAGCACGCAGGTCTCGCCGCCGACGCGCGTCGCCACCGACAGCGTCACGCACGGCAACGCCTCGTTGATCGATAGATACGGCCGCGTCACGTGCACGCGCTCCGGCGCATTGATCGCAACGCTGAAGTACGGACGACGCAGCCAGTTCGCGCCCTGCGCGTCGGCGAGCGGCAGGAAGCGCGTTTCCTGCGCCGCGCGGTCGGCGCGCAGCACGACGTTGCGGCCCGCCTGGCGGCCCTTCGCATCGAGCAGAAAACAGCGCGCCGCGTGATCGAGCGCGAGGAAATTCCAGCACACCTCGTCGAGCGGCTCACCGGCGGCCAGACGCTCCGCGGCGCGCTCGAACGCGCGCAGATACGGCGCGAGCCGGCGCGCGCTGCGCCGCTCGCGTGCCTCGGCCTGCTCGCGATAACGCTCGGTGACTTCACCGATGCAAATCGCCGTGTGGATCGCATCGGCAATACCCGGACTCGGCCGGCCGAAGAAAAACCCCTGCACGAAGTCCGCATTGCAGGCGAGCGCCATTTGCGCTTCGTGCTCGGTTTCGACGCCCTCGATCAGCACGAGCTTGCCCGCTTCATGCAGCAGCGACACGAGCCCCGGCAGGATGGTCGCCATGTCGGCGCGATGCGCGGCGTGCGACAGCATGATGCGGTCGAGCTTCACGATGTCGGGATTCAGTTGCCAGATCCGCTCGATGTTCGAATGACCCGCGCCGAAATCATCGAGCGCGATCAGGAAGCCGCGCTCGCGGAACTCGCGCACCGCGTCGGCGAGTCGATCGAGATCTTCGGCGCGCTGCTCGAGCACTTCGAGCACGACGCGCCGCGGCGACAGATCGAGCCGCCGCAGATTCGCGAGCAAAGCGGCCGCGAGATACGGGTCCGTCAGTACGCCCGGATGCACGTTCAGGAACAACCATTCGCGCTCGGCGCCGAGCACCTTGAAGTTCTCAAGATGCAGCGTCTGCGCGAGCCGGTCGATCTGCAGCGCGTCGCCCAGGCGCGCGGCGTCGCCGAACACGTCGAGCGGCGACACCGCGCGATCGAGCGCGTCGTGCGCGCGCAGCAAGCCCTCATAGCCGACCGCGCGCAGGTGCGACAGACTGAAAATCGGCTGGAACACGCTAGTCAGCGTCAGTTCGCCGTGCTGCACCGAATAGCGTCGAAGGCCCGAGGTCACCTCGACCTCGAAGCCGTGCGGCACGCTCGCCGCCCTGTCCTGTTGCGCAATCGTCATGCAATCCTCTCACGCGAGAACCCGCCGGTCAGAACGCGAACTGCAACGAGACCGACACTGTCTCTCAAAATGTGCGTCATCGTTACCGGTTAAGCAAGGTCCATGCGCACGCTGGCGCACACTGTGCTGTAATTCGCTCGAAAGATTGCACCGGCGACAGCGTTCGTGCGCCGCCCGTGGGCGTGACGCGCACCGTTGCGGTGCGCAGATTGCCCCTTCATCAGCCCGGAATACACGATGGAAATAGTCTTCACCGTTCTGATCCTGCTACTCGCCGTCGCCGCGTCCGGCGTGCTGGCCCGCGCGCTGCCGTTCAAGCTGCCGTTGCCGCTCGTGCAGATCGCGATCGGCGCGATGCTCGCGTGGCCGCGCCTCGATTTGCACGTCGCGTTCGATCCGGAAATCTTCATGCTGCTGTTCATTCCGCCGCTGCTGTTCGCGGATGGCTGGCGCATTCCGAAGCGCGAGTTCTTCATGGCGCGCCGAGCGATCCTGATGCTCGCGCTCGGTCTCGTGTTCATGACGGTGCTGGTCGTCGGTCACTTCGTGCACGTGCTGGTGCCGCAGATCTCGCTGCCGGTCGCGTTCGCGCTCGCCGCGGTGCTATCGCCGACCGACGCTGTCGCGCTGTCCGGCATCGCCGGCAAGGGCAGGATTCCCGGGCAGCTGATGCATATCCTCGAAGGCGAGGCGCTGATGAACGACGCGTCCGGCCTCGTCGCGCTGAAGTTCGCGATCGCCGCCGCGCTGACCGGAGCGTTCTCGCTGCGTGCGGCGTCGGTGAGCTTCGTGATCATCGCGGTGGGCGGCCTCGCGGTCGGCGCGGCGGTGAGCGCGGTGTTCAGCTTCGTGTCCGCGCGCTTTCTCAATCTCACCGAGGAAGGCGATCCCGCGCCGGGCGTCGTGATGACGCTGCTGATTCCGTTCGCCGCCTATCTGACCGCCGAGCGCTTCGAGCTGTCGGGCATTCTCGCCGCGGTATCGGCCGGCATGATGATGAATTACGCGAGCATCATGGAAAAGTGGCAGGTCGCCTCGCGCGTGCGGGCCACGAGCACGTGGACGATGATCGAGTTCGTGTTCAACGGCATGGTGTTCATCATGCTCGGCCTGCAGTTTCCGCACATCCTCGGCCGCGCGCTGCTCGACGCGCACGAAACCAACGACGCGCAGGTCGCGCTGCTGATCGGCTACATCGTCGCGGTGGCGTTCGCGCTGTACGCAATGCGCTTCGCGTGGGTATGGCTGCTGCGCTGGTTCTCTAGCCGCGGCGCGACGAAACATGGTGTCGCGAACGCGGTGCCGGGATTGCGCATGGTGTCGGTGACGACGGTGGCCGGCGTGCGCGGCGCGGTAACGCTCGCGGGCGTGCTGTCGCTGCCGGAGGTGCTGCCCAACGGCACGCCGCTGCCGGGACGCGATCTGGCGATCTTCATCGCGTCGGGGGTGATCCTGCTGTCGTTGCTGGTGGCGGTGGCCGCGTTGCCGCTGCTGCTGCGCGGCTGGCGGCGCGGCAAGGACCCGCACGCGGCCGAGGAAGCGCTCGCGCGCACGCTCGCCGCGCAATCGGCGATTCGCGCGATCGATCATCTGCACGACACCGAGTGCGCGGACCTCGATGAATCGGCTCAGGCCTATGCGACCGATGTGACCGCGCGCGTGATGGACCTGTACCGCCGCCGCCTCGCATCACTCGACGACGAACAGGCGCCACGCGAACTCGCGCGCCGTGCCGATGCGCTCGAATTCCGCATGAAGCTCGCGGCGATGCGTGCCGAGCGCAAGACGCTGCTCGATTTGCGCGACACCGAGCGCATCAACGACGAGACGATGAACAAGCTGATGCGTGAGGTGGATCTATCGGAGACGGCGCTAACCGCGCGCAAAAGGTAGGAGTTCTCTGCTGGATCAACGTCGGCACCGGCGCTTGAAATGCCGGTGCCGAATAACGACGCTCAGGCCACCGGCCCTTGGGTCGGCTTCCTTCTCAACAGCGCGTACAGGATGATCGCGCCGAAGGTCGCGGTGCCGATGCCGCCGAGCCCGAAGCTGCCGAGCTTCAGCGAGAAGTCGCCGGCGCCGAGCACGAGCGTGACGGCCGCGACGATCAGATTGCGGTTATCGGAGAAGTCGACCTTGTTGACGACCCAGATGCGTGCGCCCGTCACCGCGATGAGCCCGAACACGACGATCGACACGCCGCCAAGCACCGGTCCCGGAATCGTCTGGATCACCGCGCCGAACTTCGGCGAGAAGCCGAGCACGAGCGCGATCAACGCGGCGATCACGAACACCAGCGTCGAATAGATCTTCGTGACCGCCATCACGCCGATGTTCTCCGCGTACGTGGTCACACCGGTACCGCCCGCGAAACCCGACACGATCGTCGCGAGCGCGTCGCCGAGAAACGCGCGGCCGATGTAGCGGTCGAGGTTCTGGCCCGTCATCGCGCTGACGGCCTTGATGTGGCCGAGGTTTTCGGCGACGAGGATCACCGCGATCGGCGCGAGCAGCGTCATCGCGTGCGGGTCGAACACCGGCGACATGAAGTGCGGCATGCCGAACCACGCGGCGTTCGCGACGATCGAGAAATCGATCGGCTTGCCCATGCCGAGGCCGTTCGTGACGATCGCGTAGATGACGTAGGCGAGCAGCAGGCCGACCAGGATCAAGAGACGCTGCAGCATGCCGCGCGTGAATACCGCGACCGCGCCGACGCACAGCACCGTGACGAGCGCCATCCACGACTCGAAATTGCTGCCGCTCACGCCATGCACGGCGATCGGCGCGAGGTTCAGACCGATCACGCAGACGATCGCGCCGGTCACGACCGGCGGCATCAGCGTTTCGATCCAGCCGGTGCCGACCGCCGCCACGATCAGGCCGATCACACCGTAGGCGACGCCGCACGCGATGATGCCGCCCAACGCGACCGGAATGTTCGGGTTCGCGCCGTGTCCGCCGTAGCCGGTCACCGCGATCACGAGGCCGATGAACGCGAAGCTCGAACCGAGATAGCTAGGCACGCGCCCGCCGACGAGCACAAAGAACAGCAGCGTGCCGATGCCCGACATGAAGATGGCCAGGTTCGGATCGAAGCCCATCAGCAACGGTGCGAGCACGGTCGAGCCGAACATCGCGACGACGTGCTGGATGCCCATCGCGAACATCTGCGGCCAGCCGAGCCGTTCGTCGATGCCGACGATGCCGCCCTCGGCGGCGGCAGGCTGGCGGCGCCAGCGGGGGAAATAGGATGCGGCCATCGCGGGGATTCTCCTCTGGGTCGGCGCGGTGTGTGCAGATCACGCGCTGTGGCGTGGGTCCGGCGAAGTTACGCGCGAGTTTACGGAGAGCAATAAGGGCTGGCAAGCAGACCATGGAGCGGCCCATGAAGCGGGCAGAAAAGCTTGGCCCGGGAGCGCGTCAATTCGCGCCGCGTGCGTCGGTGTCTGGCGTCACCGCGGCGCCGTCCCGCGAGGAGTTGTCGGTCGGCGCGTCGAACATCATCACCCGATTACGGCCTCCATCCTTCGCGCGATACAGCGCTTGATCGGCGGCGTCGACGAGCGCGCGGCTGGTCGCGAAGGCGGTGTCCTGCGCCGTTGCAGCTCCCGCGCTCACCGTCAGCACGTGATGCGTGCTGGCCACATGGCGGCATTGCAGCGCCTGCACCGCCGCGCGGATCTGCTCGGCGATCCGCTGCGCGCCCGTCGCATCCGTGTCCGGCAGCAGCACCGCGAACTCCTCGCCACCGAAGCGCGCGGCCGTGTCGCCCGGACGCCGCACGTTCTGCGCGATGCAGCGCGCGACGCCGATCAGCGCTTCGTCGCCGGCCGAATGACCGTACAGGTCGTTGAAGCCCTTGAAGTTGTCGACATCGATCAGCAGCAGCGACAACGGCCTGCCGTTGCGCTGCGCGCGTCGCCACTCGTCGTTCACGTGTTCCTCGAACGTGCGACGGTTGTTCAGGCCGGTCAGCCCGTCCGTGCGCGCCAGTTCACGCAACTCTTCCTCGGCCGCGCGGCGCAGACGCAACTGGCGTGAGAACAGGATCGCGAGCGCGATGATCGTCACGTCGAGCGCGACGATCAGCGTGCCGATGATCCATGCGCGCCGCCGCCATTGCACGTAGATGTCGCGCGTGGACAGCGCGACGTCGAGGATCAGCGGAAAGCCGTCGATATGGCGGAACGCATACCAGCGCTCGACGCGGTCGATCGCCGCGGTGCCGAAGAAGTCGCCGCTCGGCTGCTTGACGAAGCGCGAGAAGTTGGCCGTGCCGGTCAGGTTGATGCCGATCGTTTTCGGATCGTACGGACGACGCATCAACATCGTGCCGTCGCTGAGCATCAATGCCATCGAGCCGCTCGGCCCGAGCTTCATGCCGTCGAACAGCCGATGAAAATACGTGAGGCGCAGCGTGCCGACCACCACGCCGCCGAAGCTGCCGTCCGGCCTCGAGATGCGCCGGCTCAGCGCGATGCGCAGGTCCTCGTCGGTGCCGCTCCGGCTGAACGGATGACTGATGTACAGGCCGACGTCGGGCGAAGCGCGCTGTACCTTGAAGTAATCGCGGTCGGCATGGCTGTGTGCGCGCGGCGGCCACGCCCGTGAATCGAAACGCACGTTGCCGTTCTCGTCGAGCACGAATACCGAGCCCATGTCCTGAGCGCTGATCGAGCCGTCGAACAGCACCATCTGGCGGATCGCCGGCGGCAGATCGAGCACGCCCGGCTGCCTGAGTCCGTCGATCACCGCGCGCAGCGACAGGTCGTAGATCTCGAGATTGCGCGACACGTCGCGCTGGACCAGCAGAGATATGTTGGCGATGGAGTCCTGCGCGCGCCGCAACGCATCTTCGCGCATCTGTGCGAGCAGCGACACGGCGATCGCGAGGATCGCGCCGGCCAGCAAGACACTGATCGCAATCACGTTGTTCGGTCCGCGCGTCACCATGCGTTTTTGATTTTGACTTGCGCTGAAGGTCGCGCGTGAAGAAGCGGCCCGCGTGCCGGCAATAACCGTCAATTACGCGGCCTACGAAAACGTAAGCGTAGCAGACATCGCGCATCGGCAAACGTTTGCATAGCCGGATTCTTGCCCATATGCAACAGAACGGCGCGCCGGAAGCCCCGCCGGGTGGGGGTTTGCGCCCCATCGCCAGATGATCCAGGAGTCGTCCAATTATTCGGATAGTGAATGCATATTGGCTGGATAGTTGGCCTCTCCACTTGGGTATTCAATCGAGCCTGTCACGTTCAAACGATTGGACCCAAGGAGAGAGACACATCATGAGCGAGAAGCGCAGCGCCGGCGAATGGCGCGAATTCGTTAGCGGCTGTCTGGACTTCCGACCGGCGGAAGGCGTCTACAGGATTGCCCGCGAAATGTTCACCGAGCCCGAACTGTTCTCGCTCGAGATGGAGCACATCTTCGAGAAGACGTGGATCTATGCGTGTCACGAAAGCGAGATCTCCAACAACAACGATTTCCTGACGATGCGCGCGGGCCGCCAGCCGCTGATCATCTCGCGCGACGGCGCCGGCAACCTGAACGCGATGATCAACGCGTGCCAGCACCGCGGCGCGACGCTCACGCGGATGAGCAAGGGCAACCAGTCCACGTTCACGTGCCCGTTCCACGCATGGTGCTACAAGAACGACGGCCGCCTCGTGAAGGTGAAGGCGCCGGGCGAATACTGCGACGACTTCGACAAGTCGGTGCGCGGCCTGAAGAAAGCGCGCATCGCGAGCTACAAGGGCTTCGTATTCGTGAGCCTCGACGTCGACGGCACCGACACCCTCGAAGACTATCTCGGCGACGCGCGCATCTTCTTCGACATGATGGTCGCGCAGTCGCCGACCGGTGAACTCGAAGTGTTGCCCGGCAAGTCGACCTATACGTTCGACGGCAACTGGAAGCTGCAAAACGAAAACGGTCTCGATGGCTATCACGTGAGCACCGTGCACTACAACTACGTGGCGACCGTGCAGCATCGCATCGAGTCGAACGCAAAGAAGGGCGATAGCCCGAGCGGCACGCTCGACTACAGCAAGCTCGGCGCCGGCGACAGCGAAACCGACGACGGCTGGTTCGCGTTCAGGAACGGCCACAGCGTGCTGTTCAGCGATATGCCGAATCCGCAAGTGCGCCCCGGCTACGAAAGTGTGATGCCGCGGCTCGTCGAAGCCTATGGTCAGGACAAGGCCGAATGGATGATGCACCGGCTGCGCAACCTGAATGTGTACCCCAGCCTGTTCTTCATGGACCAGATCAGCTCGCAGCTGCGCATCGTGCGGCCGGTCGCGTGGAACAAGACCGAGATCATCAGCCAGTGCATCGGCGTGAAGGGAGAGTCGGCGCAGGATCGCGAGAACCGCATCCGTCAGTTCGAAGATTTCTTCAACGTGTCCGGCATGGGCACGCCCGACGACCTCGTCGAATTCCGCGAGCAGCAGCGCGGCTTCCAGGCGCGCCTCGAACGCTGGAGCGACATCTCGCGCGGACATCACAAGTGGGCGAGTGGCGCAACGGCGAACACCACGCTGCTCGGCATCACACCGAATCTGACCGGCACCGAGCTGACCCACGAAGGGCTTTACGTGAATCAGCACAGCACCTGGCGCGACACGATCCTCAAGGGTCTGGACAAATCCATCGAATCGCAGGGAGAGCAGGCATGAGCCAACTCCAACACTCCGTCGAGCAGTTTCTGTATCTGAAGGCCGATCTGTGCGACAAGCAGCAATGGGACGAATACCTCGAACTGTTCGATCCGCAGAGCGTGTTTCATGTGCCGCAGTGGGATTCAGAGCACGTCTACACGACCGATCCGAAGCAAGGCATGTCGCTCATTTACTACTCGGATCGCGCCGGCCTCGAAGACCGCGTGTTCCGTCTGCGCACCGGCAAGTCGGCCGCATCGACGCCGCTGCCGCGCACGATGCATCAGATCAGCAACGTGCGGCTGACCCAGCGCGAGGATTCGAGCGTCGAAGCGAACGTGAACTGGTCGACGCTGTACACGCGGCACAGCGCGACCGATTACTTCTATGGCCGCGCGGTGTATGAGCTGCAAGCGTCGGGCGATAGCTGGAAGATCAAGCGCAAGCACGTGCTGCTGCTGAACGACCACATCAACGCGGTGCTGGATTTCTACCATCTGTAAGCGGGGGGCACGACGATGAAACATAAAGTCGCGTTGAGCTTTGCCGATGGCAAAACCGCGTTCTTCGATGTGAGCCCGAACGAGCTGCTGCTCGACGCGGCGCTGAAGAACGGCGTGAACATTCCACTCGACTGCCGCGAAGGCGTGTGCGGCACCTGCCAGGGGCGCTGCGAATCGGGCGACTACACGCTTGATTACGTCGACGACGAAACACTCAGCGCAGAAGACCTCGCGCAGCGCAAGATCCTGTCGTGCCAGACGCGCGTGAAGTCGGATGCGTCGTTCTATTTCGACTTCGACTCGACGCTGTGTGAAGGCGCCGGCACGAGCACCGTGTCCGCGAGCGTCGCAGGCGTCGAGCTGGTGTCGGCGACGACCGCGATCCTGCGTGTGGATGCGCGCGCGCATGCCCGTCAGCTCGATTTTCTGCCGGGCCAGTACGCACGCGTGAAGGTGCCGGGCACGGAAGATTGGCGGTCGTACTCGTTCGCGAATCATCCGAACGAGCGCAACGAGCTGCAATTCCTGATCCGGCTGCTGCCTGACGGCGTGATGAGCAACTATCTGCGCGAACGATGCAAGGTCGGCGATACGGTCGAGTTCGAGGCGCCGCTTGGGGCGTTCTATCTGCGCCAGGTCGAGCGTCCGCTCGTGATGGTTGCGGGCGGCACCGGACTCTCCGCGTTCCTCGGCATGCTCGACGAGATCTCGGCGAAACGCAAAGTCGCGCATCCGGTGCATCTGTACTACGGTGTCACCAATGCGGCCGATTTGTGCGAGACCGAGCGCATCGACGGCTACAAGGCGAGCATCGAAGGATTCGCGGTCGAGACGGTCGTGATGAATCCGGCGCCGGAGTGGGCCGGCAAAACGGGGCTGATTCCCGAGCATTTCGACCGGTCGTTCCTCGAATCGAACGGCTTCGACATGTACGTGTGCGGACCGCCGCCGATGGTCGAAGCGATCAAGACCTGGCTCACCGAGCAGGGTATTCGGGACTATCGGCTGTTTTTCGAGAAGTTCGGCGAGAGCAACGCGCGATAGAACCTGGTTCTAACGCCGCGCCGCGCGCTTCAGCGTCTCGGACGGCGATTCGCCGAACAACGCCTTGTACTCGGTCGCGAAACGGCCGAGATGCGACATCCCCCAGCCCAGCGCCACCGACGAAATATTGCGCACCGAACGGTCTTCGAGAATGTCGCGCCGCGCCGATTCGAGTCGATAGCGTTTCAGATAGGCGATCGGCGCACAGCCAAAATGTTGGCGGAAGCCGTCGAACAGCTTGAAGCGCGATACACCCGACGCGCGCTCGATGTCTTCGAGCGTGATCGGCTGGCGCGCGTTGTCGTGGATGAACTGGCGCGCGCGGGTCAGGTAATGCGGTGGCGTTGGTGTCGACGCGTCGGCTAGCTGTTCCGAATAGTTGTGCGGCTGCGACAGCAGCAGTCCTTTGAGCAACGTCAGTTCGAATTCGCTGGACATGTAAAGCTGGCTCAGCGACGGTCCCGAGCGGTCCATCTCGCCAGCCAGGAATTTGATCATGCGCCACCACGACGCCTGGTCGCCGGCGGCCGCGTCCATGTCGGGCTGGAATACGAGCGGGGCCTCGATGGGGCGTTGCAGCATTGTCTGCAACACCTGTTGGAGCGCGGAGCGAGGGATCGCTACGTGTAGCTTGCGGCAGTTGCCGGTGATTGTTAGGTCCTGCGATTCTTGGGGGCTCACGATCAGACCGCAGTCCTGATCCGATAACCACCGCTTTCCGTGTGCGGCGAGCTCCTGCTGGCCCACCATCGGGAGGCTCACGCTGTAGCAGTTCAGCGGGCTGCTCTCGCTTACAGCGACCGTTACGTCAGTGCCGTATTCGACGTAGCCGATTGTTGTTGCCATCGCGCGGAGGACCGTGCCGGACTGGTGGAAGCGGAGGCGCTCCGGGTGAGTGACCTGCAGGCCGTGGGGGCCGCAGATGGATGCCATCCAGTTGCGGGCGCCGTCGAGGTCGCTTAAGGCGGCGCGGAGGTCGCGGTTGGTGGGGGCCGGGGGTGGCATACGCGGAAGCGAGCTATTGAGGATGCGCGTTCTTGAGGATGGTCGTCAGGGCGCGGAATTGGGGGGACATGAGGGGTTTGGTAAGCGTACCTCAACCGTGGCTGCTCGGGGTGGGTGAAAAACGCATTGTCTGCCGGTGGAGTACGGGCGCGTCCCGAGGTGGGGATTTCGCTGCCAAATGGAATCGAGCTGAAATTTAAACGGAAGGCAAAGGCATTTTCACTCGCACTCTAATTCTCTGGGAAGCGAGTGCTTTCGCTCCCAAACTAGATCAAGAGACGCCTTCGCGATCGGCCTCAGGGAAGGCCGGAGTCATATTTTTCCGTTTCACCGACGTACTCACTCTCGAGTCCGGAAATGCAGATATGCAGGAACGGGCGCTTGAGCGTACCGGCTAGTGTTTCGGCCGCATGGGTCTTGCTTTTAGTCGAAAGCAGGCGGTTGTTTAAAAACCGCCTGTAGTCCACTTCCAATAAAAAACATAAAGGCCACCAATCATTGCGGCGAAAAGAATGATGCGACCGCCCGTCGACTTTCCAAGAAAGAAAATCAGAATCAGGAAAATAAATATTGCAATCGGCATATTTTTAAAATAATTAATGCTTCAATCCCGACGAGTCGAGCGGCGCGAGACAGAAGCGGCGATGTACTGCGGGTGTGTGGAGATGAATTCCTCGCCCGGTGCCAGCGTCCGGCTGGACTTGCATGATGTCTCGATCTAGATCCAGCATGTCGGAAAATGGAATTCGGGAACTTTCAACTTGTCGCAATCGCAGTTAACGACAGATTTTTCAGTTTCCTGAGTGTTTTCATGCCTGGATCCTAGTGATTTCTTGCTGAGATGGCAGTTCAGCATCTTCAATAGCGCTTCGCGCTTCGGAATGTCGTAGTAGTGGTCAATGATGACTGTGCCATCGCCATGACCGAGTTGTTCGTCACGACGCTCGTATCATTCGAAGCGTTAAACCAGTCGATGAGCGTGCTGGCAAAGGCGGCCCGGCCTTCTCAGCCAAACTGATATGCGGACGCAGACAACGACGTCGGTCCTTTCACTTTCAGACGGTATCGACATTGGTCCGCAGCAATTGGACTATGCGCTGGTATGGGCCATACGGTAATCGGTGTCTGGCACTTGCGCGAAAGGACTTGGAGGCGGAACTCGAAAGCGGCGTCAGCCATTTCTTTATGAGGGTTGGGGAGAGCGTGCGGATGTGTGTGCGAGGAGGAGGATCGAACTCCCGACCTTCGCATTGCGAATACGAACAAGTCGAGGTTCATTGAGATAGATCGATGTTGACTTAACATCATAACCCACTGTAATTAAACGATTTTTAAGAATCGCCCTCTCCGTTGATGTTGATCGATATACCTTCATTGCCGCATAATTTGGTTACATGGCGGTTACATGGGATCGCCGGCACACGAGGAGGCCTGGTGGCAAAGGTAAACTTCACTGCGGCACGGGTAGAGACACATCGCTGCGAACATGGTAAGTCGCAGTCCTTTCTCTGGGACAGCAAAACTCCCGGACTCGGCTTGAGGGCCACACCTAGCGGAGCCAAGGCTTATATCTTTCAGGGGAAGATCCATGGCTCGACCGTGCGAATGACGATCGGCGATCCGAAAAGCTGGACGATCACTCAAGCTCAGGAGCGCGCGCGAAGCCTCCAGACGCTTATTGACGGCGGCGTTGATCCGCGCGAGAAAGAGGCCGAGCAAAAGGTCGCCCATGAAGCCCGGCAGGCGGCGAAGCGCCGTCAGGACGTAACTGTCGGCGAAGCGTGGGAGCATTACCTGGAACATCTACGGACAAAGATCTCGCCCAAAACCAAAAAGCCGCGGTCGGAGCGCTACATCTTGGACCATATCAACCTCTCGTCGCCGGGCGGCGGTATTGCAAAACGCGGCGGCAAAGAAAAAGTGCGTGGGCCATTGGCTCCGCTCATGCCGCAACGGTTGACCGAGATAACGGCAACTTCCATGTCTCAGTGGCTCGAGGCCGAAATACCTCGGGGGCCAACGAACGCCGGTCATGCATTCGGCCTTTTCAAGGCATTCATTCGGTGGTGCGACACTCATGAGACGTATGCAGGCATCGTCCCCCACGAGGCCTACGCCTCACCAAAGGTCAAGGGCATTCTCCCCCGTAGCGCTGCGAAGGATGATTGCCTTCAGCGCGAGCAACTGTCCGTTTGGTTTAGCGCGGTAGGTGGCATCGCCAATCCGGTAATTAGCGCATACCTTCAAGGGCTCTTGATTACAGGCGCCCGTCGAGAAGAGCTGGCCGCGCTGCGTTGGGAAGACGTGGACTTCCGCTGGCGCAGCTTGACTATGAACGACAAAGTTGAAGGTACCGGCGGCCGGACTATTCCGCTCACGCCTTATCTAGCCAGCCAATTGCGGAACCTTCAGCGCCTAAATGAGATGCCGCCGAATAAACGTCAAGCCGCTCGCCTCGCTGAAAGAGGCGAACAGTGGGAACCATCGGAGTGGGTGTTCGCCAGTAAAACAGCATCGGACGGAAAGATTGCCGAACCTCGTCATGCCCACAATCGAGCATTGGAACCAACGGGCTTGCCGCATATATCACTGCATGGGCTTCGCCGCTCATTCGGCACACTGTCAGAGTGGGTGGAGGTGCCAGTCGGCGTCGTCGCCCAAATCCAAGGACACAAACCGTCGGCAATCGCCGAAAAACACTATCGGCGACGGCCCCTCGATCTGCTACGCATGTGGCACGACAAGATCGAGGCTTGGATGCTTGAGCAGGCGAATATTAAGTTTGAGTTGAAGTGACGACACAAACGGGCTGCTCACCTACGGTCGACTGCGACAGCAAAGCGATCGCGACGACAGATGGGATAGAGGTCGTCGCGATCGCCATCACCCATTCGCTCCAAGCTATGTGCCTCCTAGATTGAACGCCGCCACCCACGTCGCCGCTTCCGGGATCAAGCAGATGGAATGCCGCACCCAACCAGGGGGCTCCAGCGGTTTTACCGCCACTGCTCAGTCAAAATGCGGAGGATCGAACTCCTGACCGCGAAACGGTCACTGTCTGCTCGAATCGGGCAGCGGAGATGCCCCCAAAACTGCCCCCAACTTTGCTTCGCTACCCAAACTTATCTCGACCGTGTCAAACGCAATCTCAAGTTGATACAGTTTCGGACGCAAACGCAATCGTAATTTGATACACCCACTCCTGCGGTTATTGGGTTGGTGCCGACCTCCTTCGAATTGTGTTTGCGTTTAACGTCGTTCTCGTCGCTTAGGTATGGCGACGGGACACGGTTGATCATGCCGGCCTGACGTTTCTCCTTCAGTCTGTACGAGTCGCCAGAGATGGGTACGACGTGTGCGTGATGAAGCAGCCGATCGAGGAGTGCCGCCGTGAGCGTGGCGTCGTCGGCGAAGGTCTGGTCCCACTGGCCGAACGGTAAATTGCTCGTCAGGATCAGGCTGTCGTCACTCACGTTGACAAGAATGCGCGAGGTCGGAATGCCGTGCCTGATAAGCGCGCGCTCAACCGCCGGTTTCAGCTCGTTGGTCAGCTCGTCGATGGTAGCGGCGCTGATCGACCAGTTGCGGCCTGTCGCCATGCCATGCGCCGAGTGTAAAGCGCCTCTGACTAACGCCCGGGCAGCACTTCGACCGGCCAGCGATAGGAGCTATACAGATATTGACCGCCACCGTCCCGGTCAGTCAGCTTGGCGCGGATCTTGAACCTTGGCGGCAGGCCGGATATGAATTGCACCATGGAGGCCGGTTGTTTCGACCGGCACGAAACTCTCAACGACGACGTATTCATAGTGGGTATCGAGCGCCATGATGCCTCTCAGGGTTTCATTATGCGTGGGCAAATTTGGATATCAGCCCTGTGAGGGTCGCGCTACCCATAATCTGGTCATCACCCAACAGGACGTATGACCAGGGCTTTGCACCGCACTCCGCCGCGTGCCGTGTCGCCGCCTGGCACCATTTGGTCGCAGCTTTCGCCTTAGCCTGGACGACAGGGTCCGACAGCTCATCCTTGCTCTTCACTTCGCAGATCACCATACGGGTGTCCGTCTCGATCACAAAATCGGGCTCGTAGTTGTCGCCCGAGCGATATTCGATCTGGAACTGGGCACGGCCTGGCTTCAACCACTTTTCGACCGTCGGGTCGGCATCGATCAGAACAGCAAATCTGCGCTCCGGATCGGAGTCGAATTTCTGCAGCGAGTAGCAGCAATTTTTGAAGCCGCCGAAGACCTGGCGCTTGGTATCAGATAAAGGGGAGACGACTTGCCGGAAGTCCCTGACTTTCTGTCCCGGAACGATGTTGAAGGGCTGCGGCTGAAGCAGCGTGAAACCTCGCGTGACGCGGACCTCGTAGTCATCCTCGCCAAGCGGGGTTTCATGGTAGTTCTGCATCATCTGCGCGAACACGAACTCCGCCAGTTGCCTGCCATTGCGCAGCAGGACATTCTCGATATCCGCCGGATTTTCGAGATAAGAGCTGATGCGGGTGACGACCTGACCCGCGAGCTTGTATAGAAGGTCAGCGTGAGCGTCGTAGTCGATCTCGTTTCGCTCGATGAGAAACCGCACCAGATAGTCTTCCAGGCGGTCTTCCCGCGGATCGTCGACAGTCTTCGCCAAGTATGTTCGCGCTTCGGTCCGCAGGGTCTGGATGACAAGTCCGTCGTCGATCGGACGGACATTGATCGTCGTGAGATCCTTGAGATCAAAGTCGGCGAACTGAAACGTCGCCTGGCGTTTGGGCAAGACCAGGATCTGGGGTATCGACAGCGTGCGTTCGGCGACCGTCTGCGTGACGGCCGAAACGATTTCCTCGACCCGGAGGGCCGGGACGATCCCCTCCAATGTGCTTTGGACGGGACGAACAATCTCCTGAACCGCTTCGACGATCTGGCGCTGGACATCGCTCGATCGCAGCTCATCCGCGCTGCCAAGCTTGCGCTCGAACCGCCGGATGACCTCGAGCGTCACTTCGGCGGTCCGTGTTTCTTCAGGAGTCTCGAGCGTCAGCACGGGCTTGGTGGCAGAAGCATCAAGCCCAGGCAGCGATGGTCCCGTGCCGGTGATCATGATCTCTGCGATCGAGGGAGCCGTGACGAGCGTTGCACCGCCCGACGACACATCGCAGCCATCGCCGATCTCAATCTGCTTCATGACGATCGAGCCCGGCTCGCGCGCCTTCTGGATGATCTCGTCGAAGCGGTCATGCGCAATGACGGTCAGGCGGTCGACGGCGGCAAAATCCTCATCGTCGTGCTGTGTGACCCGCTCGCCATAAGGCAGACGCAGGCCGCGGCCAAGGGTCTGCTCCGTGAGGATGTCCGAGGCCGATGCCCGGAGCGGCACGATCGTATAGAGGTTAGTCACGTCCCAGCCCTCTTTGAGCTTGTTGACGTGAATGACCATCTCTGTGCGGCCGTCCTGCTCGAGCGCCACGAGACGCTGGGTTGCCTCTTCGCTTTCCTCGCCGCGCAAGGCCGAATGCACCTCGGCGACCTTGTCCTTGAAACGACCGCGGAAAAAATCTTCGGATTCGACGTAGGCGCGGAGGCGCCGCGCGTGATCCGTATCCTGCGCGACGACAAGGATAAACGGGTGCACCTTGGCCCGGCCGGTGACCCGGTGGTAGCGGTCGAGCTCGACGGCGACGTGGTCGTGGTTGTGGACCGCATCCTCAAGCTTGATCTGCTCGAGGCGATCCTCGGAAACGGATTTGGAATCGAAGTCTTTGCGGGTCGCGACGGCGGGCTCTTTGACAAAGCCATCCGCCATCGCCTCTCCGAGGCCATAGCTATAGATGACGTTGCGGAAAGACGTCGATTTTGTACCGACCGTTTTCGGTGTTGCCGTCAGCTCGAGCCCAAGGATCGGCTTAAGGCCGTCGATGGCCTTGGCCCCGGCACTTGCGCGGTAGCGATGGGCCTCATCCATAACGACAACGAGATCGTCGAGCCCGGAGAGATAGTCGTAGTAGCTTTCGCCGATGGTCTCCTGCAGCTTCTTCATGCGCGGCGTACCGCGAGGCCCCTCCTCCTTGTTGATCTTGTCGATATTGAAGATGTTGATGTGAACGTCGCTTCCGAACAGATCGGAAGCACTCCCGTCGGCGAGCCGGACACCACGGCCGCTTTCATAGTTGTCGCCCGTGATGATGAGCGGCGGATTGGTCGCAAACTCGGCGATCCCCTTAAAGACATACTTCGGATGTCCCGGTGTGAAATCGTTGATGAGCTTGTTGTAGATCGTCGTGTTGGGAGCCAGCACGAAAAAGTGACGGCTCTGTCCCGTGAGGTAAAGGTAGGCGACGAACGCACCCATCAGGCGTGTTTTGCCGACACCGGTTGCAAGGGCGAAACACAACGAGGGAAAGTCGCGCTCGAAGTCCTCGAAAGATGGCCATTTCTCGCGGATGGCTGCGAGAGCCTGACCGTCGGCGATCTCTTTCTTGAGCGGAATGCGTTCAAGCACTTCGGCAAGGATTTCAAGGGAATCCGCCTGCGGCTTGCGAAGGGACAATCGTTGGGTGATGCTGTGCAGTTCGCGATTCATTATCGTAATTATTCCTTTTCCGCAAACAGGTCTGCTTGCGCCTTTGATACCCGGCGCTTTGTCGCGGGCGTTATAGGTGCTTCGCTCGACTCCGCCTTTGCTTCCGGCAGATTCTCGACCGTCAGGCTGTAATCGTCCCTACCCCATTCACATTTGCGGAGCACCGCGAGCGGGATTTTCTTGATGGTCAGATTCAAGAAAGCGTCAGGTTTGGCGTTGAACGCCTTGCAACAAACCAGCAGGCTCCGTTCGTCGCCGACTTCCTCGGAAATGGCTCGCAGTTGGTCGCGCGTGAGGCTCTGCGTGGTCACGTAGATAAAGTCGCGCTCGGAGGAGTGTCCGTGCATCCAGTAGCACTGCTCGCTGGGCTCGTAGCTAAAGCCCATGAGCTTGCAGACAGCCTCGGTGAGCATCGCGGGATTGTAGTCGGACTGGATGACCCAATTGCCCCATTTGTCTTTTTCGAGGAGTGACGGGGCGAGCTTGTAATACCGAAACCCACCACCTCCTTTCCATTCAACTGAATTCGTTACCCCACCTGCATCATCGCCATCAATAACTTTGGTTAGCCGCGGGATGATATGTGTATGGCAATGCTCGCCTAACTCGACCATGATCCAACGGCGGCCCATCTTGTGTGCCACCGCCCCTGTGGTTCCCGAGCCCGCGAAGGAGTCGAGGACGAGGTCGCCGGGAACTGTTGCAAGCTCAAGGACGCGCTTTAAAAGCTTTTCAGGTTTAGGCGTAGCAAAGGGATCATCGGGGTTTATGGCTTTAACCTCTTCTCGGGCTTCATGATTGTTGCCCGCATCGGTATGCAACCAGATTGTTGGCGCTGGGGTGCCCGACACCTTCAATTCGCTCAAAAAAGTTTTTCTCGAAGGCGAAGCGGAACCATCGCTGCCAAACCAAATTTCGTCCCCTTCGTCCATTTGCCGCAAGGCCTCAGCGGGAAAACGAGGCGACGAACCCCGAGGCGGCGCCCAGACCACGCCGTTCTTGAACGTAAAGGAGAACGCTTGCTCCTTTTCTGAACCGGTCCTCTTTGCGTATAGTGGTGTCGCCTTCCACGGCCCTTTGGGATGGTTATCAGGATTGCGATAACGGCCGTCCATTTCTTCGCTACGTGGCAACCGGTATGGTCGCCATGTCTCTTTGTTAAGCGCATAGACAAGCACATGGTCGTGATTTTCAGCTAACCACTTCGCATCGTTTGCGATGGTATATTTCTTTTGCCAAACGGCATTGCTTACAAAGTTTGCCCGCCCAAAAATCTCGTCACATAAGACTTTGAGGTAGTGAACTTCGTTGTCGTCAATCGTGATCCATAGGGACCCGTCGTTTGACAATAATCGGTGGATGATTTCGAGCCGATCGCGCATGAGCGACAACCAGATTGAATGCTCCACCCCGTCGTCGTAGTGCGTGAAGGCGCTGCCGGTATTGTAGGGAGGATCGATGAAGACGCATTTCACCTTGCCCGTGAACTCAGATTCGAGTGCTTTGAGCGCGAGGAGGTTGTCACCGAAAATCAGGCGATTGTCGAATAGATCACCGTCCGTGAAACGATGCTTTGCGTGATACGATTTTGAGGGATCCTCGATTAATATGCGTGGCTCAAGATGCTGCCGGTTATCCTTGCCGATCCAATTTAGCTCCAGCCGCTGTTTCTTATTCATGCAACCTCCCAGCGCACCGTGAACAACGGTGTCAGTTCAGGGGAGAGTTTCAGGGTTTCCTGAATTTTATCGAGCATCGATTCCACTTCAGCGCGGATCTCTGCCTTTCGATCAAAAAATTCTGCTTTCATCTTGTCCCGTTTTGCTTCCTGCGCGCTGATACGGCGCTTTTCCGCGAGTTTTTCGCTCATCGCCAAATTTGAGCCCCGGAGGGCCTTCTTGGCGGCTTTGATTTCGATATCGATGGCCTTGATCTCTGCCTCGAACGCCCTTTCGAGGTCATCGGCATAGGCGTCCAGCTTTTCACTTTCCTCTTCGAGCCATGCGTCATTTTCCGCTTCAGCCAAGGCGAGAAGATCTGCCCTGCGAGCGGTTTCGATGGTGTCGAGATCGCTAATGGGCGCGGCGGTCGCCGGGCCGGCGTCATGCGCGGGAACCGACAGCAGACGCTCCATCGTTTCCGGATGTGGTGCTTCTCCCTCATCCGCCGTGGTTGAGAGAACGAGATAGTCGCGCACCAGGGCGGCGGTATTCACGCGCAGCTTGGCCACACGCAGCCAGCCTTTCGATCCCCGCAGCGGCTCGACATCGGCGAGCCGGCCTGGGTAGGCTGATAGGTCGAACCGGAGGTGGTTCGCGCCGTCGAACTGGCGGCTCTTGGCGTCAGCAATCACCTTCTGGGCCAGCGTGCCCTCCGTCAGCCGGAAGAACTGCCAGCCCCGTTCGTCGGCGAGCGGCCATTCGGTCGTGTAGGTGTGGTCTAGGTAATCAAAGCGGCGCTCATCATCCGCATGGAATTCCGCCTCCGGCAATTCAGCCCGGGCAATGCGAAGAAGGTCTCGATCGAAGTCGGAGAGATGCTTGCGGATCTCGTCGTCCCGGGATTTCAGTTGCCGAATGACCTTTTCGTCAACGTTCTCCAGCAGGCGCTTGCGCGCGTCAAGGACCTGCTCGCTGATCTGCGCCTGTAAGTCGGTTTGCAGCTGGTCGAATGCGGTGTTGATCTCGTCTTCATTGCGGGCGGCCTGAACGATCTCAAGAATGCGTTTCTCGATATCGACGCCACGCTCGATCGCGCCCAAGACCTCGTCGCTGGCTCCGAACACCCCGTCGAACAACCTGAATTTTTGGTCGAGCAGTTCGAAGACGCGCTGTTCAGCCCTGTTCTTCAGGTTGAGGAAGTTGACCACAGTCACATCGATCTTCTGGCCATAACGGTGGCAGCGACCGATGCGCTGCTCGACACGCTGCGGGTTCCAGGGCAGGTCGAAGTTGAAGAGCAGAGAGCAAAATTGCAGGTTGATGCCTTCCGCGCCAGATTCCGTCGCGATCAGGATAGATTTGTGGTCACGAAATGCCTCAACGATCGCGGCCTTCATGTCGGCGCTCTTCGACCCCGAGATAGCGTCCGAGTCTTTATGACGGGCCAACCAGTCGCGGTAAAGCGCCCCGCTGGACGGATCGTTGTTCTGGCCGTTGAGAAGAACGATCTCCTCGCCATAGCCGTTGGCGGTGAGCAGATCAGCCAGATAGCGCTGCGTCCGGACAGATTCGGTGAAAATCACCGCTTTCCGCTGGCCGCCCTTCGACTCGATCGTATCGAATGCACCGGGCAGGGCACCGACAAGCTTGCCGCCCTTCGCGTTCTCCCCGATGGCCAGGGCCAGGGCACGGTATCCCTCGAGTTCGGCGATCTCGGCCGCGAGCTTGACAGGGTCGATATCGTCTTCCTCAACTCCGTCGTCCTCGAATTCTTCCGCCGTTTCGTCGATCGTGTCGTAATCTACAAAGTTCTCAATCGTTGGCCGCTGCTTGTCACGAAGTCGATCGATGATCTTGGCCAAGGTTTCGGAAACCGCAAACGTCGAAGATCCAAGGATCTTGCGTACGACTAGGGTGACAAGCGCATTCGGCCTGTCGCCGAAACCGATGGTACCAGGGCGTTGCAGATAAGCCGATACGCCAGCATACAGCTCTGCTTCATCGTCAGACGGCTCGAAAGACAGGGTCAGCGGACTGCGTGCCGTGTATTTGATTAGACCGGCCTGCTGCACCTGCCGGCGCAGCGTCCGTTTGCAGACGGCCTCGAGACGCTTCCTCAGGAACAGGAATGAATTCCTCGTAGACGAAGCGCCGACATACGCGGCACGGAAGCTTTTTTCATCGCCGAAGAAATGCTCATCGATCACGGAGACGAGGCCGTAGAGCTCCATCAAGGAGTTCTGCAGCGGCGTGGCTGTAAGTAGGATCTTGAAACAATCGGCGGTCGCGTCACGCAGTCGCTTGGCGCGCAAGCCAGTTCCCTGCTTGTAGACGTTCCGAAGCCGGTGCGCTTCGTCATAGACGACGAGGTCCCACGATTCCCGCTGGACATCTTCCGCTTTCGTGGCAGCAAACTCATAGGAGGTGACGAGGATGCTGTCGGCGACACTGAAAGGGCGGGGGTTCCCGTTCTTTTTAGCCAAGTTGTAGCTCCTGCTCTCGATGATCGTCGAAGGCAGCGAGAATTTCTCAATTAGCTCCTGACTCCATTGCTTCCGCAACGATGCAGGGACAACTAGAAGTATTTTGCGTTTGCGCTCGGCCCATCTTTGCGCAATAACAAGACTCGCCTCGATGGTTTTCCCGAGACCGACTTCGTCGGCCAGGACGACCCCTTTGGACAATGGAGATGCGAGCGCGAACAGGGCGGCATCGACCTGATGCGGATTCATGTCGACGCGTGCAGTTGAGAGGGATTGCGCGAGCGCGTCGTCCCCTATACCTTCGAGCGTAATACGGTGCGCAAAAAAGCTGCTTTGATGCTTCGTGAATTTGTGGGATGTGGTCATTGTCCGCCAAAGCCTTCCTGAAACACCAGCATTCTCCCTTTTTCCAATGCTGCAAAATTGCAGCCAACCCTTATAACGGTTCGATCTCGCTAAAACCGGGACATCACTGGGGGAGACCTAGCCTCTCTGGTCGCCTGATTTGCTTCGGCTCCGGAAACTTTAGACGTTACTTCATGCCGGCTAGCATATTCTAAGGGAAATGCTGGCGAATCCCTTTCGCCGCTCCCAGTCCTGTCCGCTTGCTCTCCAGGCCTATCTAAGCCGCTCGGGCTGGAACAGCCCCCGTTTCACGAGACGCGACGCAGGCACTGGCCGTCGATGCCCGGCGCCCGAAGAAGAAGCGGCGTACGGGGCGAATGTTGTTCCAGGAGATCCAGGCGGCCTGGTTATGACAGTTGCTATTCCCGGGTGGACGACTTCATCCGCGCGCGTGGCGGCAGCATGCAGACAAGACGGCGCCGAACACAGTGTTTACGCCGTTGCACGTCGACATGCGCGAGGCATGCCAGTTCCACGGGGGCGAGGAAGGGCTGGTGATCGGCGGCAGCTACGCCCACACACCGCGGTTTAAGCTCATTGAGATCCTTTTCGCTGTTTCTGCCTGTGTAAGTTATAAGCCGGCCCCCCACCATGTCGCCAGCACCTTGCCCCTTTTGCCTGCACGCCGCTTCGATTCCAGATTTTTGAAATTACATATCACCTCATTGAGCATCCGCCCGGAATGCCTAGGCAACGCCGTTTTCCCTGATCCTACATGAGGCTGATATATGAACCATTCTGTTTGTTGCCCCCGTTGTAACTCTCTTCGCATCACAACTCGCGATACCGCGCGCAAGGCCGGTGCTGCTGTCGGCACAGTCGCTGGTGCCGGTGGCGCTGCCGCTGCGGCATTGGGAGGCGCCGAAGCCGGGGCCGCCATTGGCCTTGTCGCCGGACCGATCGGTTCCCTGTTTGGCGGAATCTGCGGCGCATTGCTCGGCGGTCTGGTAGGCGGCGCTGCAGGCTGTGCCGCAGGTTCCGCTGTCGGTGAACAGATCGACGAGCAGGTACTCGACAATTTTTGTTGCCTGGAGTGCGATCACGTTTTCAGCAAGTCCCATTCGTCGTAACACCCGCGTACTTTTTCGCTTTCCCCTTTCCGCTCAATGCCTACAGCCCTCTGAGGGCTGTAGGCATTTTTGCTTTCTATTTCCCGTTATCTATCAGGAGAATCTACATGCATTTGGTACAAACCATGGCCTACGCGAACGAAACCCCGTGGCACGGTCTCGGCAACCAACTGGCGGCCAACCAGCCACTCGAAATCTGGGCGAAACAGGCAGGTATGGACTGGCGCATTGAGGAAGCCGAAGTCCGTTTCGTCTCCGGCATGGCGGGTACCACGCTCGGCTCCATCCACGCGTTTCCCGAACAGAAAGTGCTCTACCGAGCGGACACGAAGGCTCCGCTTTCAGTGGTATCCAAACGCTTCAATGTCGTGCAGCCGGCTGAGATCATTGAATTTTATCGGGACCTTTCCGAGGCGGGTGGCTATGAACTGGAGACCGCTGGTGTCTTGAAGGACGGCAAGAAACTTTGGGCGCTGGCCCGCACCGGCCAGAACGCTACGCTCAAGGGCCGCGACCGTGTGATCGGCTATCTGCTGCTAGCCACGGCGTGTGATGGGTCCTTGGCGACCACTGCTCAATTCACCTCGGTTAGGGTCGTATGCAACAACACGCTCGCGATTGCGCTCGGCGACAGTACGGGGGCCGTCAAGGTGCCGCACCGCAGCCAGTTCGATGCACAGGCCGTGAAACGCCAGCTCGGCATTGCGATTTCGAGCTGGGACGGGTTTATGGCCCGCATGAAAGCCCTGTCTGAATGCAAGGTCAACGATAGCGCAGCCGAAACCTTCTTCCGCCGCGTGCTGACCTATCCGACCACCAGCGCCAGTTCGCCGGTCGCAGCAACCAACGACAGTGCGATCAAAACCGTTCAGGAACTGTTCACCGGTCGTGGCAAGGGCTCGGATATGGCATCGGCGGCCGGTACGGCATGGGGCCTGCTGAATTCGGTCACGGAATTCGTCGATCACCAGCGCCGTGCGCGCAGCGACGATCATCGCCGCGATGCCGCGTGGTTTGGTACGGGCGCAGCCCTCAAGCAGAAGGCTTTCGACGAGGCCATGCGACTTGTCGCCTGAACCCATGCTTCCTTTCCATCCATGCCCGGCCGGGGTCTCCCCCGCCGGGCATTTTCATTTGTGGAGGTCAAAATGGCTTTGCCTGAACCCGCCGGACGTCATCGCAGCCGCCCGGCATTGCGGCTCGTGGAAACGAAAGACATGCCACGCGAAGACTGGCTTGAGGTGCGGAAATCCGGGATCGGTGGCAGTGATGCCGCCGCTGCTGTGGGTCTCTCTCCTTATCAGTCGATGCTGGAACTCTGGCTTACGAAAACAGGCAGGGACGGCAACCTGCCGAAGCCCGATCCGGACGATACGACCGAGCCCGTCTACTGGGGGACGATTCTGGAACCCATCGTCGCGGCGTCTTACACGAAGCAGACGGGCAACCGTGTTCGACGCGTCAACGCGATCCTCCAGCACCCCACGATCCCATTCATGCTCGCGAACGTGGATCGTGAAGTTGTCGGCAACCGCGAGGTCCAGTTGCTCGAATGCAAGACGGCGGGCGAGTTCGGTGCGCGACTCTGGCGTGAAGGGGTACCGGAATATGTGCAGATCCAGGTACAGCATCAGCTCGCCGTGACGGGCAGGCAGGCGGCCGATGTCGCCGTGTTGCTGTGCGGCCAGAAGCTCGACGTGCATCGCATTGAGCGCGACGACGCACTTATTGCCCGGCTCATCGAACTGGAAGGGGTGTTCTGGCGGTATGTGGAAACCGATACGCCGCCTCCCGCCGATGGATCGGAGTCGGCGGATCGCGCGCTGCGCTGTCTGTATCCAGGCACCGGAGGCACGGTCGATTTCACCGGTGATCGTCGCCTGTCTTCGACATTCGCGGATCTGGTCGCGGTAAGAGCCGAGATCAAGACCCGCCAGACGCTTGAAGCCCAGCTCAAGCAGACCATCGCGCAAAGCATGGGCGAAGCGGACCGCGCCCAGTTCGAGACGGGTTCTGTGTCGTTCAAACGCAGCAAGGATGGCTCCGGCGTCGATCTCAAACGGCTGCTCGCCGATCACCCTCAGTTCGCCACGCAGTACGCCATCAGCAAACCGGGTTCGCGCCGGTTTCTCGTATCGACCTGACCTACCGTTCCATTACTTCTACTACATCTACAGGAGCATTGTCATGCTGAAGGGCCTTGCTATCACCCCACCAGTTGTCGGAAGAATCTCCATCGGCCGTGTTGTCGAGAAGAACGGCAAGCGTCTGCCGGAGAAGGACGATCAGTTCACGCTCACGACGCAGGTGCAGCAGCGCGGGGAGTGGCTGCTGCATCCGTTCAACGAAGCACTGCGCAAGGCGACATCGGGCAAGTTGCGCGCGATCCCAGTGCGCTTCCTGTTCAACGATCCCGATCTGAACCTGCGTGCTGAGTATTCGTGTTTCGACCGCGACACCGGACGGCCAGTGTGCGTCGGCAACGGCGAAACCTGCCGCCGTGCTGGTGGTTCGGGAATCGAGGAACTGCCGTGTCCGTCTCCAGACGCATGTGCATTCGGTCAGGGCGGAGCCTGCAAGCCATATGGTCGCTTGAACGTGCTGATTGGCGACGAAGACGAACTTGGGTCGTTCGTGTTCAGGACCACGAGCTTTAACTCGATCAGAACCCTGGCCGCGCGTCTTCACTACTTCGCGGCTGTCTCGGGCAACCTGCTCGCCTGCCTGCCGCTCGAACTCAAACTGCGCGGCAAGTCCACCACGCAGAGCTACCGTTCCGCAATCTACTACGTCGATCTCTGCGTGCGGGCGAACAGCACGCTCGAAGCGGCGATCATCGAGGCGCGCGAACTGGATGCCCGTCGCAAGACGGCCGGCTTTGACCAGCAGGCGCTCGATACTGCCGCCCACGCCGGTTTCAGTAACGGGGCGTTCGAAGAGAGTATCGAGGAAAGCGCTGCTGTCGCCGAAGAGTTCTATCCACCGGAATCCGGGGACGACCGCGGTCATGGTAATGGTCACGATACTGGTCACGTCGAAACTCCGGCGACTATCAGACCCAGCCTGCAGAACCGGCTGGACCAGCGTGCCGCGCTACTCGGCGGGAAGGCCGCATGACCCATCGCCCCGCTCTCGCCCTGGCCGTCGCCGCGACCGGCACGGCGGCCTGCATGTCGGTGCTGGCCGGCTGGCAGCGCGGCGGGTGGCTAGCGGAACGGCTCGCGTGGGTAGCGACCGGACTGGTGCTCGTCACAAGCGCACATCTGTTACCCGCCCTGCTACGGGGTACGCCCGCCCTCGTCCGTGTCATGGGTAGTGTCCTATGGGCCACGTGCCTGGTAACTGCGTGTATCGGCCATGCGGTTTTCTTCGTGTCGGCCCAGCAGCATGCAGGTGAACTGCGCGCGTCGGCGCTCTCTGCCGCGCCGCCCCCCACCGCGGCCCGCAGTCTTACGACCGTCATGACGGAGCGCGCGGCCGTGACGGCGCAACTTGCCGCCGCGGATGCACGCCACTGTCCGGGCAACTGCCCAACGCTCGAAGCCCGACGCACGACGCTCGCGGCCAAGGTCGATGCTCTGAATGCCGAAGCGGACGACATCCGGCGTCAGCAAATCGCGGAAGAGCGGGTCACGACCCGACGCGACGCGTTACGAGCCGATCCAGTTGCATCGCGACTCGCCGCGCTACTCGGCGTGCCAGTCGCCCGCATCGACCTGCTGTTTGGGTCACTCTTCGCCGCCGTCCTCGAAGGGGTCGCGTGCCTGCTGTGGTTGGTCGCGCTTCAGTCGTCGTCGCTACCAGTCTTAAAGGAGCCAACACCACCCGTGATCGCGACAGTCGCGACTACTGCCGACGCGATCGCGCCCATGACCGAGGTAGCCGCGAACGTGACGAATGTGACTCCTCCAGCCATCGCGCCGTTCCCGGTGGCTCACGCAGATGGATCCATTAGTCGCGAAACCTCGACAACCCGTCGCAGCGACACGGTGCGCAGTGACATTCAACGAAACGATGGGCAATCAGCATCGTTCGCATCCGATCCCATAAACGACGACCTCATCCAACTCGCAAGCTATGTCGCCGGGGGATTGCTGCGTCCGACCGTTGCCGACATCCGCCGCCATCTGGGTTGCTCCCAGGCGAAGGCTGTCAGCCTCCGTCGCGCACTCGTCGATCGCATAGCCTGACCGGCGTTTTCCGCGCCGGCATTTCCTCTCATTCCAGCGAACACGCATCCGGTTCATCCGGAGGCCCGTGCGCGCCCGTTTTCTGGAGAATTACCCATGAACCAAACAACGCGGATCAAACCGCTTTTCCGTCCAGGGCGGTTGCTCATCACGCCGGTCGCGCTCACCGCACTGCGCGCGAATGGCATTCCCGTCATCAGCGTAGTGCTCAGGCACATCACGGGCGACTGGGGGATCCTGTCCGACGAAGACCGGCAGCAGAACGATCTGTCAATCACGGCTGGCCTGCGCCTGATTTCACTTTATCGCCTGCCGGACCGGACCCGCATTCTGGTGCTCACAGAGTGGGACCGCTCGAATACGACCATCGAACGCCTTGAGGATGTTGCCTCCGATAGCGGCGGACGGGCGGAACGGCCTGCGAATCGTCGCTATCCGATGTGGCCTTCCGAGAGCTACGTGCAGGAGGGCCACGCATGAGCAACTATGCAAAACGCCCGCGTTTTCCGATGGGACGCACCGTCATCACGCCGGGCGCAGAGGCAATACTCGAAGAGGTCGGCATATCGGGAGTCACACTGCTCGCCCGCCATATTCATGGCGACTGGGGAGATCTACCGGTCGAAGATCAGACAGCGAACGAACTGGCGCTGCTCACGGGCCGACGCTTGTTGTCGAGCTATGACCTGCCCGGCAACGGGAAGGTTTGGATCATCACCGAAGCGGATCGCTCCGCCACGACGATCCTGCTGCCCGACGACTACTGACTTGCATCAACGCTTCGCGAGTCGTCCAGCCAGCCGCTCAACGATCTCAACCACCATCGTCCGGTCGTTCCCGCCGAGCTTCGCCAGAAGCTGTGCGACGTACTTCGCCTGATCGCTAGTGCGGCTGCTGACTTCCGTTAGTAGGTCGGCCGCGTTGCATTCGAAGAGTTCCGCCAGTTCCACCAGCCTTGCCACGGTCGGCATCACCAGACCGCGTTCCATGCGGGAGACGGCCTCGTTGCCGATCCCCAGCGCCTCGGCGACCTGCTCCTGCGTGTACCCGCTTGCCGCGCGATGTTTCGCGATCGCCCGGCCGATCACCGTGGCGAGCCTGTCCAGATCGATTTGCGCCATGCATCCCTCCATTCAACCTGAATGGTTGGGCTACGCCTTTTAAAACTTAAGGACTTATTGGGTTGAAAGTACGCCCAAAAAGTTGGTTAACGTTATATTTCCGGGCGAATGCCCTTCATCCACACCTGAAAAGGAACCATGCAGTGAAGAAAAATCAACGCCATACGGGGATCACCGCAGTCGCGCTTGCTACCTCCCTATGCGCAGCCGTGGCCGCATGCGGCGGCGGCGGAAACGGCGGCGGCCCCGCATCGGTCAGCACGACCGGCACCGCAGCGGTTGGCTCGCCCATCGTCGGCGGCAATGTGACGCTGACCTGTGCATCGGGAGCAACGGCGGCGGCCTCGACCGGTCTGGACGGCACATATTCCGTTACCTTGAAGCCGGCAGACTACCCGTGTGTCGCACAGGTCGCGGGCGGTACAGTTAACGGCGTCGCTCTGGCGTCACCGCTCCATTCCGTCGCAGCCGCGCCCGGCACGGCGAACATCACGCCGCTCACGGATCTGATCGTCGGCGTGCTCGGCGACGGGAATGCTTCTGTGCTCGACAGCGCGAAGCCGGGTGACCTGGGCTCGATCATCACGTCGGATGCCCTTGCCAACGCCAACGGCAAACTCACCACGGCGCTCGCCACGCTGCCGGGCAAGCCCATGCTACCGGACGACTTCAATCCGCTCACGACCGGCTTCAAGGCGCAAAAGGGCGATGCTGGCGACGCCCTGCTCGAAGGCTACGCGGTGGCACTGACTGCGGCGGGCCTGACGCAGGCCGATGCGGTCTCGCACACGGCCTCCGGTACGCCAATGACGCAGCAGGCTTACGCGCAGACAGCCTTCACGACTCCGGGCCTCACGACCGTCCAGATGGGGTCTTCCGTCAACCTCGACAACACGTTCGCGATCGCCATCGCCGATCCGAATCGTGGCCAGTATGTTGCAAAGGCAATCATCGATGCGGATGGCAACGTCACGTCGTTCACGAATCCCGGTCCATTTACGGCGATCCTGAGCGTCCTCGGCAACCGCGTGGGCGAGCTGTGCACGGCCAATGGCGTCGGTGGCGTCGTCGCCACGCAGCCGGGCCAGTACGTTTATGTGTCGAGCGAGATGACCGAAGTGACGGATCCGGGCGAACTGAACGGCAAGACCTTCGACGAATACGAGGATTGCGCCAGGTCGGGCACGACGACGTTCGCCAACGGTGTTGCGACGTTCACGGACAACGAGGGCCACCAGGATACGCCTGTGAGCAACATTGCGCAGGCTTTCACGGCCGAAGGCATGCCTGATCCGGAAAACCATTCGGTCGAGCACGCGAAGGTCTACAAATACGTTACCGACGGCGTCACGAAATACGCCTACCTCACCGTGAACAGCACGATGACTCCCAGCGCAAACGACGATCCGCTCACGTTCGACGCCGATAGCAAGTATTTGACGATCGGACTATCGCGATAACCCTTCGTTGCCAATGCCGCGCCCTTCAGGCGTGCAGCGGCGTATTCCACTCCGCGCAGCGGCTGCTCATTCCGGCCTGCTGCGCCTTTGTCCATCCAGCGAAAGCGAATTACTCCGCTGGCTGCGCACCGATCTTAACCAAACACTCTTCGCTCTGAACATGAAATCCATCACCCTTGCTTCAGCGGCCGTTCTGAGCCTGACGCTTGCGGGCTGCGGCCATTCCGAAATTGATACGGTCAAGGCGGCAACCGTCCCGCAGGATTCGACGCATACCTACGGAACGACACTCTCGAACCGGGCCTCGTGCGTGACGGATAGCTGGCGCACGTTCAAGGACGACACGAACCGGACGGTCGTGGAATATCGTTGCGAACTGAAGAACGGTGCGGCGCTTCTCGCAGCGTTGCGCCAGCAGAAGATCATCGATACGCAGCACGATTTCCAGGGCTATTTCAACGGCCTCGATCAGACCACAGAGCGGGCCAGCCACGAACCCGAGGCTGCTGAAAAGGAATTGGCCGACGCCCGGGACACGCTCGCGCAGTTGCAGTCTCAGGCCGATGCGGCGAAGTCGAATGCGGCCGCTTCAGGCGATCCGCGTGCATTACGTCAAGCCATGGTCAATCAGGACGACGTGGCGGCGGCTCAACGCGCCGTCGAACAGGCGCAGCAGCATCTGGACGATGCCAAACGCACGCTCGCGAGCTTGCCGCAGGATCGTGCCCGTCTTGAGCAGCAGGAGAAGGTTGCGCTCGCGCAGATCGACAACACATACGGCGGCATCACCCAGGCGCGCGAGGTGTTCCAGTGGTTTGTCCGGGATACCGAAGTCGTACCGGCCTGGGCCGGTGTCGAACTGACCAGGCAGGACGGCAATACCGCGCGCCAGGACAGGAATTGGCGGCAGACAATGTGGGATCTGCTCAACCGTCGGGGCGACGATCACGTTCGCGCCGTGCTCAACGTACCGGACAATATCGCCTCCGGCCAGTAGCCCCCGGCATCGTAATCGGCAGCAGCAACCGACTCAGACCCACCAATGCCGGTCGTGCATCCAGCAACCAGGGCCAGGCCTTCTGCTACGCAAGGCTGAAAGATTGCGCAACGGCGGGCAAGACGCCCCCTTCAGCAACGACCTGGTGCCGAGTAACGTAGCGAATGCAGACCACCGTCAGCCTGAGCCAGTTATCTGGCCGGGCGGAGCATGGTGCCGCGCCAGTACGAGGCGGCATTTTTCTTTGTTTAGAAGCTACTGTGGCTCGCCCCGGCGCGTTCTCAGTGTTGTTCCGGCACTCGTGTGCAGGCATCGCAGCAGGCGTTCCCGCCTTGGGTCGTTGGTACCCGGCCCTCAGTCGAGCCAAGGCAGCGGCTGCGGCGACGCCACGAAAGTGGTCAGTTTGTCGTCAGGCTGCGTCCAAATCAGGCCGAACTGCATCGTGTCCGAATTCGGCACGACGAAGACACGGGGCTCGTCGTGAAACTCGCCCGACCAGCCAGCCGCCCGGGCCTGCTCTTTCGCAGCCCCACATTCGAGATCAATCACCTCACGGGTGAACGAGTCCCCGCTCGCATCCAGCTCCGCGCGCAATTCGGCCAACGTTCGCATCCACTGGAATTGCCCGTCGGGTTTGGACATTGAATATACATGCCACGACATTTTTTATTTCCTCATTCGCCTTGGGGGTGTCGCCTGACAGATCGCCGTCGGCAGATCAGACACACTTCGTAGCTGTCGGCGGAAAACGCGGATTCTTTAGCCCAGGTGAGGCAAATCTCGAATTATCCTGCTTATCTCAAAATAATTAGACGCTACGGATGCTCTCAACCGTACTCCACGCCGGGGCCGAAAACTGCGGCCACCCCGATCGCTGGTAATCGCGTGATCAAGCGCCCCGGCTGTAATGCACTCGCGGTACGGCGTAAGCAGGTGCGCCGCGGGCGCACCTGCCGTCCCCACCGAACATTTTTTTGGCGAGTTTTCCTGCAATCCACCCAATCTCGGCCTAAACGAGGATTTTCTGGATCGCACAGAACCACCGCATCTGCGCCTTCATGAGATGCTTGAAGTATCCTTGAGAAGGACCACCCGAAGTCGTTTTACGCCCAGACCCTGCAGCCCATTGCCTCCCGCAATCGAACGATATACAGATGAGAATCACCAACGCAGACTACTCACCTTTGGATGTTCTTTCGGAGCTTCTTTCGTACACCCGATGCTCCAATGTAGATACTGAGGACTTTTTCCAGGACGAACACGCTTCGCACGATTGGCTAACTGCTCGCTGGGCGGACAAACTCGATGTTGTCCTGAACTCGTTTCGACGCCTCGGCACAGACGTTTACGAGCAACAGCATATTCGTGACTACGGAGTCGACGTCCGGCTAACGTTCGACCATAAGAGCGAGCACCACAAGGTAGGGTTTCAGCTGAAATCAAACAACGAGGCGGTCGCAGACAGCAGGCCAAATCGTACTGGTGAATCGATGGTCGCCGTGCTTAAGCGGCAGGCGTTTGAAGCGGCTCAGCGGTCTGGTGTCACCGACTGGTGGATTGTTCTTGCATTTGATCGCGTGAAGCACGCAAAGAAAGTTCAGGCCATCAACGCAGAACTGCTTAGTGGTACGACGCTTCCGATTCGTATAACTGTCGTTGATCCACGAAAGGCAATGGCGTTCCTGTCCATGTCCGACCAGAAGATCGACGCGATTTGCACCCTTCTGCTCTGCGCCGACGACGAAGTGCTCAAAAGCGCGCAAAGTGAGGTGCGAAATATGGGATCGTTTGCGAGGAAGTTTGTTTTGTCGCATATTGGCGATGCCTTGAACGGCGAGCGACAGATTTCTCAGGACGATATCTGGTCGTGGAATACCGTGGGAGACTTCGATGACGAAAAAGCGATAGAGGAAATACGCGACCTGGAGAGCGATGGTTTCCTGATTGTGGACGACGCTAACGCGGGTTACACCGTAGAACCAGGCGCGTACCCCGGTCTGTGCGCTCTGTATTTTGAAGGGCGCGTCCGCCACGAACTGAACCCTAAGGCCGCGGCTGAGTTCATGGAAAGACTTGTTGACGATTGACCTGGTAATGCAAACTGCGCCAGGCGCGAGCGCCTGGCGCACTTGCTCCCGGCGTCAAGCCGCTTGCGTTCGATCGCGATTACAAGAGTCGTACGTACGGAATCCCGCTGCCCGTAATGGGCTACCTTCCGGGGAGCGACGATTCCGGCCTGCACTCTTCTTTGCGGTGTTCGCGCTAACGCAACGGCCTCCGCACTTGCGCTCCAACCATGGAGCGGTGGCCCTATCCATGGCCAGACGGGCGAGCCGTCGATGGAGTTCGCGCATCTGCTTCGGAGCCGTTCAAGATCCCGGCCGGGTCCGCATCGGTAACGAAGCTAATAAAAGCTATCGGCCGCTTTACCCAGGTCTGCCAGGACGAGTTGCAGATCGCGCCGGTAAGCCGGCAAATTCCACCGCTCAACCAGTTCGACATCGTGTTCTCGGGCGAGCCAATAAACGAGCACGCTTATTGGCCTGGCAAAAAGGCCGGCTCGGGCCGACCGCTCGCGCAGGCGTTGCGCATAGCCACCTTGCAGAAAATCGTCGAGTTCCGCCCGATTGCATGACGCAAACAGGTCGCGATAGGTTTCAAGGAATTCCATCGCTTCCAGATTGCCGGTGTCATCTGCGACCTTGCCGCAGATCCGGGCATGCAGCGTGTTCGCGAACTGTTCAAGGTCGGAAATTGTCGCAGACACCTGATCGAGTTCGTACAAGGCCTGGCAGAACATGTCGTCCGTTGTTTCCATCAAGGCCATGCTTCTTGCCACGAGTCGCCGGGCCGACGACGGTACCTGAACGGTCGGCTTGTAGATATTGTCGTGCACAAGTTCTGCGTAGGCATGCTGGAGCAACGTCCGGATCTGGACCTCGCACGGCAGGCCATCGGGAATACGCAGACCGTTCACTTCGGTTTCCCCGGTTGCGCGGACCAGATAGTGGACCGACTGGTAGTCAAAGAGCGAAGGATGATCAATGACTTCGTCACGGAAATGACGATCCCGACTGGTCGACCATCCGCTATAGGCCAGCAATGCCCGCTCGACGATCTCAATGTCAGTCCGAACCAGCACGACGAAGCGCGCACCGACGAGGTCGGTCATGCCGACGCGCGGGTCCGGATAGTTTTTCTTGGCCTGTTTCTTCAGCGCCGAAGCGACGTCTTTCGCGCGATAGGACGGCTCGATCTTGAAGAACGATTTGTACCGCTCCTTACCGACGTCGAGTTCGACAAACTCCTTGATCCTGGCAACAACAAAAGCACCCCAAGCCTTCAGGGCGGGGGTGCTTTCGTTCAGCCAGTTTTCAAAGCCGGGATCGCTCACTCTTCGCTTGCTATTGAACCCTTGATTTTGACGATGGTTGAACCATCGACCGAATTCTCGACCTTTACCCAGTCCGTCCCTTCCGCGGGGCTTGTCAGCATGACGCCCGACGTAAACACCATTTTGCGCCGCCGCTTCAGCCTGCTTGCAATATAGTCGGTGTCCTTCGTGATCTCATTTACGGGAAAACCCGACTTCTCCATGTATTTGAGGTACGCAGCCTGTTCGGTCTTGTTGAGATGCTTCTCCCCGAACGACGCGACGCCGATCGTGTTGAGGTTGCTGCGCAACTCCGAGCGCAGGGACTCTCCAAGATCGATCCTTCGCGACCGTGCAATGTCCAGCGTATCGAGAAAGCGGTTGGTCTTCTCGAAAAAGTCCCTGGTCAACCGCTTGTCCGTCGCGGAGACATCCGCACCGAGGAAGTCCCCGTAGAAATAGTACGCGGCTTTGCGGCTTTCCGTGCCGGTCATGATGTGATCGAACAGGTGCACGGCGTAGTACTGCGGATCGTGCAAGCCGCCCGCCACAGGCGCCTTGGCCGCCGTCTGCTGGACAAATCCGATCTTGAACAGCCGCTGGCTCTCAGTCAGGAAAATGTGCTCCAGATAGTCGATGACGGTTTTACCGTTCTCCGTCTTTTCTCCCAGGGCGTCCTGCATGTCGGCCTTCACCACTGCGGCAAATGGCCGCTGAAGCTGGGTCACGGTTCCGGCAAGCACGATCATCTTGCTGGGAGCATAGTCCCGGTTCAGTTGCGCCCGCGCCAGCCTATCCGCTGCCGCCATCGAAAAATCAATGAACTGCTGATCGTCGCCATGCATCAGACCCGCTGCATCCTGGAAAAAGCTGCCAGCGGCGGTTTCCCGAAAGTCGGCCCGCACACCCCGCGACTTGTGCCCAAGTGCCTGCGCCAACCGGCGGTTGAACATGTCCATGCCCGAGACCGGCAAATTGACGAGATGCGGGCGATGCGTCGGTTTAACGTACGACTGATCGTGGCCACGCGGATGCACGTCGTGAACGGCCAGACGGTCGATCTTGAGCAAGCTCAGATCCAGCATGCAGTCTTCCTTACCATGTAATTTTTACGTGGGCGCAAGTGTGACACGTTGAACACAACAGCGAAACCCCACAGAACAACATATGCCGCACGCATACAACAGGGGCGACCGAGACGGGTTGCGCTACAGATCATTCCGTCCCGGCGAGTAGCGGAGTGCGGATTAATATCCGGACGCCTGTCGTGTCGAGTGCGCCGTGACCTCCGGAAATGGTCTATGCGGGAACGTCCGCATTAGCCGCCGAACGCCGACCGATGGAGCCTCAAGCCGGCCTTCGCGATCTGGGATGACGACAGCCTCAATCGCGCCCGAAGGAAGTTGTCGCGAACACTGGTCAGGAAGTCCCTTCTCGAATCGCTCGTTGCACGGTCTATCTGCCGGGTCAGTTGCACGTCTGCGGTGTACACATCAAGCAGGTTGTTTGTACGGAAACGGTCCGGCGTCTTTTCGCTGCGGTCGATCGCGATGATGCGCGCCACGCTGTCCGGGGCAAGCTCGCGAGTCTGCCGGTACTGCCGGTAGATATCTTCAAGCGGCGCGTAGCGCACACCCCCATCAATCCCCGGAATGTTTGCGACCTTGTCCATGCGCAGCAGCAGATAGCGTTTCGCGATCGCAAGGTCTCTTGCCGCCGCATCGGCACTGGCATCGCCGCCGTGGCCCGGACCGCCGCCATGATGCCCAGCGCCCGACGCGAGTTCGCCATCGCGCGCCGTAAAGTCCGGAATACCGCGTAGATCAACGGGATAGCCCAGCTGGTGAACGCAGCTCGGTCCAAACGGATATTCGTTCCCCGCTTCGTCCACGAGGATGTAGGCGGTATCGGTTGGAAATCCATGGCGGCGGCCATTGCCGTCGGGCCGTGCGCAGCAGATACCCGGCGCCACGAAATCCCTGCG
Source organism: Paraburkholderia atlantica (assembly GCF_009362785.1). Classification (GTDB taxonomy): domain Bacteria; phylum Pseudomonadota; class Gammaproteobacteria; order Burkholderiales; family Burkholderiaceae; genus Paraburkholderia; species Paraburkholderia atlantica. Next base: position 177,510 of record NZ_WHNQ01000005.1, on the reverse strand, counting down.
ATCTGCAACGAGCGGCATATTTATCCTGAAAGCGAGATCCAATGCGCGCCATCGTACCCCGACGTATACGCACATCACTCCGCGCTACCGACGCGGCGCAATTATCTTGGAGAACGGCGTGACATCAAGCTCGCTCTTACGCCACGCCCTGCGCCCGACTGCGACGCAACCAGTAACGAACCGCAGTCCACGGTCCGGAAAACAGCGGGTAGTCCGGGCGCGTCTGAACGGTGACCGCGAAGATTTGCGGCTCTGCCGTGTTCTGCGTGATGCAGCAAGTCGTGTCACCAATCGTCACAGTCTTGGGGAGACTGGCCCACACTTCGGCGGCCACCTTCCGGATCCTTCCTGCATCAACCCCATCCCCTGTGACCATGAGTACTGCGTCGTCGTATTCGCGATCATCATCCGCGCCGGAGCCCGCAACGATGAGGATATGGCGATCAGTTGCGACGGTGCCCCGCAGTGCATCAATTAGCTTCTTGGCATAGTCCGCATGACCAACGCCGTACAAAGCCAGCGTTCGTTGATCGAGGCTGATGGTAATCGTGTCTAGGTCCATAGTCGAAACGCCTGCGGTTTCTCAGGTTCGTAAAATGCCGCTATCGGGCCAGCACTGTCACGTGCGTTCAGTCCCACAGTTCATAGCGGGTCCGACAGCCGGTCTAGACGGTGAGGAACTTCTGATATTTCTCGGCGAGCAATGCGAACTCGCCCCATCCCAAACCTGAGACTGCCAATCCAACGCCATTCGATGTGACTCTTCCCCAGAAGAGCACGATCCGGTCTGCTGATTCGTCGTTGATGCCCTTATCTTCCTGCTCACCCGCTGCTACCTTGATAGTGAAATCCGCGACATCGGGATGAGCCCGCAACCTTGTCATGCGGATGTTGGTCGGCTTCGGGTGAATCCCGGCATTCCAAGAACGCAGGATGGTTCCGTAATAAAGGCGAGGAATATCGCATTCTTCCGTAACTGTCGCGATATCGATCAGGATGTCGGTTAGTTTCCGAGCAACATCGGTACCGGGAAGCACAAAGTACTTGTAGAGGTTGAGATCGAAGCGTCGGCACAGCCCCGCGATGGTCGTGATCCTGCTCGGAAGTGCGAACGTTTCGCCCCGATGCCTTCCGATGGGAACTTCCGCAACTGGCCCATCTTCATCTTCGACAGCACTTTGCCCATACGGCTCGGCGTCCCCATCCGGTTTATGCGGTCGGTCTTTCATAAAGGAATTGACAATCGCGAGCTGGTCACTCGCGATAGCCTGCTTGGCATCCTCTTCCGTCAGATATCTTTTCCCGTCCGCGAGCGGCGTGCGAAGTGAGCAAGGAATCGCGCGGTAAGTCAAGCGGTGCATGAAACAGCACGCGCGACCATTCGAAAAGTGATCCTTGTCTTTCGGCGAACGGGAGATCGGTGTAAAACATTCAGGGCAATAGAGTCTATCCTCCATGTCCGCTGTATATTCCGAGGGAAGCACCATGTCGGGACTCGTAGGCCGCACGCGGTTAGCTGCGTCATAGCTCCAATTGGGAGCGTGCAAGGCGTGATTGATTCTGTTGCTCGAAGCCACTCCCTCTCCCATCGATCTGTGCGTTGATTCAGTTGAATTTATCGTAGATCTACAACGACTAGCGCATTCGTAGCGAAATTCAAATCACATGCTCAGGAAACGCGTGTGAGCTTTGGTGCGTTGACGACACCCGAAGACGTGCGCGTCTTGATGAGATAGTCGCGCAGTTGCTGTTTGTCGGCGTCAGTGAGGTGATCTTCGAATGACTCTTTTGCGACTTCCGCCGATTTGAGCAGATCCAGAAGCGCTTGAGGCGTCATATCCAGATCGATAGCAAAGTTCTCTACAGTTCGGTTCGTCATGCGAATGTCCATTTTTAATTCGTTGTTTCGGATATAGCAGCCTGCCCGCAAGTTCAAGAGCATCGCTTGTATCCGTTTGATTCTATCAGCCAAAGCCCCGACCGCCATTTCCTAGCCGACGCGACTTATGCAATGCACATATTTTCTCAGCTCGTCGCGTTTTGTTAGCAGTCTATGACTGGAAAGTGCCCGGCTTGAACGCTGCCAATCCTCACTGGCTGGCTAATCGGCGTTCAAGCCGGCACATGGTTGCGATCACAAATATGAAGACCGCTTCACCACCACCTTCCACCTCACCTCCGTGCGACGCCACTGGCACGACCACCGAGAGCGCTCAATCCAGCCGCGACGTACCAAACGTGCGTCCATGCCAAGGACGATCATCCATCTCCTGCCCTGACCGCGCCAGATATCGAATGATCGTTCTGATCGCTTCTCGTCCCCTCGTATCGTTACGGTCAATCCGACCTACGCCGATATCCAGTCCACGCTCAGCCAGGCGATCCTTCTCACCGTTGCTCGACCAGTAAGCACCCAACCCACGGGTCACGACCCTCTCCCAGTATTCCCCGATACGCTGCGCGATGTGAATGTCCGCTCGATGATTGCCTGAGTAAAAAATGAGCAAGTGGATGTGCAGACCAGACGTTGGACCCTCTTCCATTTTCCAGATATAAGCGTTGATACCTGATAGCAACTCGTTGCATTCGATATTTTTAAAGAGTCTGTTGCGATGACGACGTAAGTCGTCAATCGTTATATCCTCGCGGTACTCGGGCTTGTAGTTAAGAGTCAGGAAGAGAATCAGGTATCGGGATCGTCTCTCGTACGCTCGCCTCTCCAGTTCAATACCTCGATCTTCAAGTCGATTTGTCTTGTGTTCTCCATTCATGCTGAATCTCCGGTTGTAGTTCAGCTTATAGGCCATGCCGATATGAATTTATCGATAGAGCGTAGGCATTGTGCCTACGCCATCTTCATCTCTGGTTTTCTGTGGAATGTTCTTTGGTCATTACCCCATCGACCAGGCATTGAGGGTTTCACTTACCTTGAAATATCGATCTCTTACTGAATATTGTTATTTAAACCATCTCATTTAAATTAATCTTTCTTATCTAATTCCATAAGAAGCAACGATGACGGCGACGAATAAGAAAGCCTTTCTCCGACAGTCTTGCAGCGAATACCCTGCAATTGCCTGATTTTTGTGTTGCTTTCGTATGGGTATTTATTTTTCTGACGCGGCATAAATTGAATCGGAAAGGGGTGCCCCTTTCCGATCGTGGCTTGGGCTGCCACCCAATTACGCGCCATCGCACGCTTCGATGCGCTCGATGATCCAATCCCGAATTTCCTGCTCGACCTAGGCTACGCGGTCATCACCCAGTAGAACAACCTTCGGGAAAGTGCCTCCGGCAATGTACTTGTAGATGGTGAATCGGCGCTGGCCCGCAGCGGGCTGTTGTGAGTCAGGCTGGCATCGCTCCTGCCAAGTCAACTCAGACCATCCGGGGGAACGATGATTTTTTACTGGACGCTGGCATTCCTCGTGCACGACGGTGTATCTTCCGACGGCTTCAACCAGAGCTGCATCGGTGCCAACTTCCCGTGCGGACGCCACAAAAACCGCCAGTAGCATAGGTGATGCACGAAGCTTCGTCTATGTATTTCCAGTATATTTCCGGGATATTTCTCATATAGGATCTGATGTATTCGAGCTACATTTACGATATATTCAGCAATGTATTTCTTGTCGAAAGCACGAGCCGATCCATTGATTTTATAAACTAAAATTTAATGACGATAACAATTTTCAATGACTCGAGGCGCACGCCACTTGGGCGCGAGCTTCCCGACTGGACGCTTGACGACAGAACGGTGGCGTGGCTATGGATGGTCCTAAGGGATATCGACCGTGAACAGCGGTTAGGACTGACGGGACTTGATGACGACAAATTCGGCATGCAAGCCATGTATCAAGACATGGCCGCTATCGTACGTCGCTGTGGGCTCGCGAATACTCTGAGCGACCAGAAAACAACCCAGCTCTTGAGTGCAGACGACCTCCAATGGATCGAGAAACGCGGTAGACAGGTTAATTGGCTAATACATGAGATCGATAAGAAATACGAAACGCCTCGCTCCGAATGTCCACCGGGACTGAACCAAAGGGAAGCGATTGTCGCACTTATTGATTCATGGGATATTCCAATCACGGACAAGCAACGGAGACTGGCGCGGTTAAAATCGGACTGGAATCATCACCTTGAACTAGACAGGCATTACATTTGGTTCAAGAATGGAAAAGAAAAGCAAAAATGCGAGGCTGCATGGGACTGGTATCAGAAAGAGCATGGCCGCTCCCTGCAAGCAAGTGCAAGGTTTTCCAAACTTGACGATATTTTATTTTTTCTCGACACCAAGGAATTCAGCCTTGAAGAAAGGCAATTCCATATCGAAAAAATCAAGCAGGAATTAAAACGGCAACAGGCAAGAGCCAACCTCAAGGATAAGAAGCAAAGCAATTTTGCCTTATCTGAAGAGGTCCGCGACCAACTGGAGGGTTTGGTTGCGCAGTATGGCATGACAAGACGGCAGATAATCGAGCGATTAATCCGGAATGCCGCCATCAATGGACTGGATGGGGAGCACGCGCCGGACGCACCAATCTAAACGAGACTATCGGACCACGACGAGCGTCTCACTCCCTGCCGACGATACCGCCATTGCGCAACTGCCTCACCGCATCAACCGGCCAGAGCACCCGGCGGTTCGCCAGTTTGACCGGCCGAACGCCGTGGTAACTTCCCTCACTGGAATACCGCTTGCGAATGGATTGGGGATCAACGGCCATCACTGCCGCAAACTCGTCGGTAGAGAGGAGGTCCCGATTCTCGGGAATCGGCATCGGGACGCGCGCTGCCGACTTCCGGGGACTGGCCGGAACTTCGGGTACAAGTGCAGGCAATGTATTCGCAGGGACACCACCTAGCACCGCACGCATCGAATCAATCATCGCCATCGACTGCGCGGCGTATTCGACAACTTGCGATGGGATGAAGTCGACCTGTCCAGAAGCCGGCTTGCCGACGATGACATCGATGAACAACGTCAACCACTCCGTCTCGATCTCTTCGCGCTCAAACCAATCGATGAACTGGTGCGGCGTCATCTTCGTTGGAGTAGTCCCTCCGTTTCCCTCCTGCTCGCTGGCCCACTCGTGCCATTCGCGCATGATTCGGCGTGCGCCGTGGAAGCGCCTATGCCCACCGTTAGGGAGCGGTTCGCCATCAAGCCCCACCCCGCCGTCCGGCATCTCTTCACACCCCTCGGGCGCAAGAACGCCTGACATCATGAGCGCGCCTTCGACCGGCGTCCACGTCGCCCGGCCAAGACACTCTTTCAATGTGACGTGAAGCCGCATTGCAGCAGCAATGCGCTCGCGTGGTGAGTAAAGATCGCTCATAGCCCCGTTGCGTAGAGATCCTGTAAACGCTCCGAACTGTAACCTAGGGCCGTCCCGATGTATCGCAAGCCACGCCCATTCGCCGCGCACCCATTCCAGCGGTTAATCGAACCTGTTGATTTACATGGAACGAGTACGACGAAATCCGGTTACACCGCGGTTACACAGACCCAAGAAAGAGAAAAGGGTTACAGGCAAAACACCTGTAACCCTTTGATTTTATTGGTGGAGGAGAGGAGGATCGAACTCCCGACCTTCGCATTGCGAACGCGACGCTCTCCCAGCTGAGCTACCCCCCCAACGAAAATAATTCTAGCACAGCCATTTTCCCTTTTGCCAAGCCTCCAGCCTCGGGAAAACCTCATCTGGACGGCGCGCCCGCGAGCACCCAATCGACCACCGTGCGGATATCTGCATCGCTCATCGATTGATGGGCTGGCATCGGAATCATGCCCCATACACCGGAGCCACCGTCCCTCACCTTGCGCGCGAGTTTGGCCGGCGCCTGCGCGTCGCCTTTGTACTTCGCGGCGATTTGCTGAAACGACGGACCAACCAGCTTGCGATCCACCGCGTGACACCCCATGCAGGCATTCGCGGCGGCGACCTGCTGCCCGTGCAGCCCCCCGGCCGCGCGAGCACCCGACGTCATCGTGCCCGCCAGCGCGCCGACCACCAATGCGAACACGACAACCCTAAACGTCCCACCGCGCATCAAGGCACCGCCTTCGGATTGCCGGGCCGCACCGCCGTCGACGAATTAACCGGCGCAGGCGCCTGCTGATCGAGCGGCCGCGCGCTCACCCCCGAATCGGGAATCGCGCCGACGGTAGGCTCGCTAACCTCGGGCTGCGAGGCGGCCGCCGGCGCCGTCGACGTAGCGGCCGCAGCAGCCTCCGCTTCCTGCGGCTGGATGTACTGGAACACCTTGACGACCTGCACGACACCCGGCACGCGGCTCGTGACGTCGGCGCCGATTTTGCCTTCGTCCATCGTGACGAGGCCCATCAGATAAACGTTGCTGCGCTCGGCCACGACCTTGAAGTTGTTCGCCGAAATGTTCTTCTCGGCAATCAGCGCGGTCTTCACGCGCGTTTCGAGATAGGTGTCGTTGGTGCGCGACGAGAACGAGCTCGCCGGCATGATCGCCAGTTCATTGACGATCGTATTCACGTTGCTCATGTTCCGCACGATGCTCTCGGCGCGCTGCTTCGACACCTCGCCCGCGACCTCGCCAGTCAGCAGCACGCGGCGGTTGAACACCGTGACGTTCACGTGCGCGGAGTCCGGCAGATTCTGGCTGATCTGCGACAGCGCCTTCACCTGAATCTCGCGATCCTCGGTCTGCGCGCCGAGCGTACGGCGGTCGGTCGCCATCAGCGCGCCACCGCCCGCCGCGGCCCCGACGGCGAGAAAGCAGCCTTGCAGCGTGGCCGACAGCCCCGCTGCGAACCCGACCACCAGCACGGTTCTAACCAGTGTCTTCTTGATGCGGAATACGCTCATCAACTAGCTCTCCTTCGAAATCAGTCTCAGTCTTCGCCGAGCAACATGGCATCGATGCCGTCGCACAGGCAATGGATGGTCAGCAGGTGTACTTCCTGAATGCGCGCGGTGCGATCGGACGGCACGCATACGTGGATGTCGGTGTCGCTCAGCACTTCGTGCGCGCGGCCGCCGCCCTTGCCGGTCAGCGCAACGACGATCATTTCGCGCTCATGCGCGGCCTCGATCGCGGCGAGCACGTTTGCGGAATTACCGGATGTGGAGATTGCGAGCAACACGTCGCCGGGCTGACCGAGCGCCCAGACCTGTTTCGCGTAAATCTGTTCGAACGAATAGTCGTTGGCGATCGCGGTGAGCACGGAGGTATCGGTACTGAGCGCAATGGCCGGCAGGCCTGGCCGCTCGCGCTCGAAGCGACCAATCAGCTCGGCGGCGAAATGCTGCGCATCGGCGGCCGAACCACCGTTGCCGCACGCGAGGATGCGATTGCCATTGGCGAGCGCGGCGAACATCGTGTCGATCGCGGCGGCGATCGGCATCGACAGGGTTTCGAGGGCTTCGAGTTTGACTGCCGCGCTGTCGCGGAAGTGTTGTTGGATGCGTTCGACTGACATCGAGTCTCTATCTTCTACCGCGAATGGACCGCACTGTGCGGCCGTGTTGTGAAGTCATACTGCCAGGCTATGGCCGCCGATGAGCTCGCGCGGCACGCGAGCGCAAGTTTATCGCACTCACGCACGTTGTCCGCGCGGGCCGTCAGAGTTCGTCGGCGCGAAACGCATCGCGCAACCAAACGAGCTTGCCGCTCTCGAACGCGATTACGTCGAAACGGCACGCGGGTTCGTCGCGCGGGCCGCCGCGGTTCGTCGCGGCGCGCGTCGCCAGATAGTGCCGCGCCGCTCGCACGATGCGCTGCCTCTTCTGCCAACCGATGCTCGCGGCCGCACCGCCGTAATGCCGCTGCGCACGGGCGCGAACTTCGACGAACACCAGCGCGCCGTCGCGATCACGCATCACGAGATCGATCTCGCCGCCCCGACACGTCACGTTGCGCGCAACTAAGCGCAGACGCTGTCGCTGCAAAAATTCTTGCGCGCGCGCTTCGAATGCCGCGCCGACGGATTTGGACTGGTGCGCGTAGTAAAAGTTGTGGGCGGTTTCCGGACTGGCGCTGATGGGCGTCTTTTGCGTATTCTTCGACGCGACCTGCTCGCGCAAGCCCACATGGCACAATGTCGGCCTCGTTCCGTCTGTTTGTGTCTTCCGTGTCATGACTCCTCTCTCCGAACTCGCGCAAGGGCAGCAGTACCCCGCCGCCGCGCTATATGTGGTGGCCACGCCGATCGGCAACATCGCCGACATCACGCTGCGCGCGCTGCACGTGCTCGGACTCGCGGATCGCATCGCCGCCGAAGACACCCGCAACACCGGTCAGCTGCTCGCGCGCTACGGCATCTCGAAGCCGCTCGTCGCCGTGCATCAGCACAACGAGCGGGCAGCCGCGCAGCGCGTGATCGAATACCTGCAAGCCGGCGAGCGCGTGGCCTACGTGTCCGACGCGGGCACGCCGGGCATCTCGGACCCGGGCGCCAAGCTCGTCGATGCCGTGCGCGAGGCCGGCTTCCCGGTAGTCCCGCTGCCCGGCGCGAGTGCACTCGCCACCGCGCTCAGCGCTACCGGCGACTGGGTCGCGACGTTCTCGTTCCTCGGCTTCCTGCCGCCGAAGCCGAAGGCGCGCGCCGCCGCCTTGCAGGCGCTCGTGCAACATCCTCACGCGATGGTGTTCTACGAAGCGCCGCACCGGATCGTCGAGACGGTGCAGGCACTCGCCGATGCGTTCGGCGGCACGCGCCGTCTGCTGATCGCGCGGGAACTGACGAAGTTACACGAAGCGTTGCACCAGGGCACCCTGGCCGAAGGGCCAGCGTGGCTCGCCGCCGATGCGAACCGGCAGCGGGGCGAATTCGTGCTGGTGGTCGAGGGCGCGTCGCCCGAAGCGGCCGGCGAGCACGATCACGACGCGCTGCTCGGCATCCTGCTGGAAGAATTGACGGTGAGCAGCGCGGCGAAGGTCGCGGCGTCGCTCACGGGCGCATCGCGCAACGCGCTGTACACGCGCGCGCTCGCGCTGAAGGAAGACAAGCCCGACGTCTGAGAGCCAAGCCGGGCGAGTAAAAGGTGGAAGGAAAAAGAAAAGGGCCGCATATCGCGGCCCTTCGCTTGTCTACAGACGATTCGTTCAGTGGACGCGGCGTCACCGCCGCGTCACGTCACATCACTTGTTCGAATCCGAGTTCGACGCGAGCGTCTCGTTCAGCTCGGCGCGCGCTTCCTGCTGCGTGAGCCCTTCGATCTTGACCCGCGCGGTGCCGCTGTGGCGCATGTCGAGCATGCCGGCGGCCGCCATCGACAGGTCGATCACGCGGCCACGCGCGTACGGACCGCGATCGTTGATCCGTACGATCACCGAGCGCGAATTGGCCGGATTGGTCACCCGCACGTACGAGCCAAGCGGCAGCGTACGATGCGCGGCCGTCATGGCGTGCATGTCGTAACGCTCGCCGTTGGCGGTGCGGCGGCCGTGGAAGAAGCGTCCGTACCACGACGCGCGTCCGATCTGATGGAAGTCCGGAACGTCGACGCCGTCGTCGGTGAGCGGCTTCGCGTCAGCCAGCGACGGCGCAGGCGCGTTCGACGTGCTCGGGCTCGAGGCCGGCGCGCTACCGAACGATTGCGGTCCGAAAGAACTCAGGTGCATGTTCTTCGTACGTTGCGGCATGTCGTCCGCGGACGTATCGCTCGCGCCCGGAGGCGTGGCGCAGCCGGCCAGTACAAAAAAGGCAAAAAGAGTCCCTAGACCACGGGATAGCCGAGTTTTCATAAGACGTGCAAACACATTGTCGAGCCGCGTCACCCGCGAAACTGCTGGGCATGTTGCTTGCGGCTCCGGCGGTAGGGACGACAACGCGCCGCGCGAAAAAGCGCAGTACGTCAAAGCCCGGATACGGCTCACTGAGCCGCTACCGCACGGTTAATTTTCACGTCTGGCGCAACCTGTCCCCGGCAGCCTGACCAGACCCCACATGCCGCCAATCGAACGTGGCAAAGACACGTTCTTGCGCGCGCAACTCAGCGCGCAGGAACGGCGGCGTAGGCCCCACCCAGCGTCACGGAGGTTAATTCCGTAGCAGGCGCGCGGCGCCTGGCTGGGCAAGACGTGTGCATCGAACGCATCGATACTTGATGGCCGTCGGCATTCCGACAGCCCTTACTTGAATAGCGAGCGGCATCCCCGTTTTGTGGAGAAGCATCGCCTTGTGGCAGCACAACTCTTGTGCATGGAGTCCATTATACCCAAAAAAAATTTTTGGGATGGCGAGCGCCCCAAATCGTTGATCAATCTTCACATTTATCGCAAAAATGGGCATGCGAAAGGCGCGACAATGCCTTGCGGAGGCCCCGTCGCGTCGGCGGCGGAGACTGTCGCGAGGCCGGTACAATCAACGTTTTTCCAGCGCGTCGTCCAGCCATGAAAGTCACCCTGATCCCCGTCACGCCGTTCCAGCAGAACTGCTCGCTGCTCGTTTGCGAGACCACCGGGCGCGCGGCCGTCGTCGATCCGGGCGGCGACCTCGACCTGATCCAAGGTGAGATCGCGCGGCAGAACGTGAGCGTCGAGAAGGTCTTGCTGACCCATGGCCACATCGATCACTGCGCCGGTGCTAAGACACTCGCTACCCACTACGGCGTGCCGATCGAAGGTCCGCATCCCGACGAACGCTTCTGGCTCGACAAGCTGCCGGATCAAAGCACCCGCTTCGGCTTCCCGGCCGCCGACTCCTTCGAGCCGGACCGCTGGCTACAAGACGGCGACACCGTGCAATTCGGCGGCGAGAACTTCGAGGTCTACCACTGCCCCGGGCACACGCCGGGCCACGTCGTCTTCTTCAGCCGCGCGCATAGGCTTGCGCTGGTCGGCGACGTGCTGTTCGCCGGCTCGATCGGCCGCACGGATTTCCCGCGCGGCAACCACGCGGACCTGATCCGTTCGATCCGCGACAAACTCTGGCCGCTCGGCGACGACGTCACATTCGTGCCGGGCCACGGCCCGACCTCGACGTTCGGCGCCGAGCGCCGCACCAATCCCTACGTCGCAGACGGAGTGGGCGCATGAGCAGCGAAATCTATGTCAGTACCGACGTCGAAGCGGATGGTCCGATCCCCGGTCCGCACTCGATGCTGAGCTTCGCATCCGCCGCGTACACCGAGGACAAGCAGCTGATCGCGACGTTCTCGGCGAATCTCGAACTACTCGAAGGCGCGGCGCCGCATCCGGTGCAGGAAGCGTGGTGGAAGACCCAGCCGGAAGCATGGGCGGCCTGCCGCCAGGACTTGCAGAAGCCCGAGGCCGCCCTGAGCGCCTATGTCGATTGGGTCGAGGCGCTGCCGGGCAAGCCGGTGTTCGTCGCGATGCCGGCGGGCTTCGACTTCACCTATATGTTCTGGTACATGATGCGCTTCGTCGGCCGCTGCCCGTTCTCGTGGTCGGCGCTCGACATCAAGACGCTCGCGTTCGCGATGACCGGTCTGCCGTACCGCAAGAACATCAAGCCGCGCTTTCCGAAGCACTGGTTCGACGAGCACCCGCACACGCACGTCGCGCTCGACGACGCAATCGAGCAAGGTGCCCTCTTTTGCAACATGCTGAAGGACTTGCGCGCCCGTCAGCCCGAGCTGCCGGGAGACGGCAAGGATGATGGGGACGGCTCAGGGCAAAACGCCGCTCCGGACCCGGTAAATTAGGCAATCTCGCTCGCGAGAGCCGTTTTACATTGCGTTTCGTTTTCGCGCCCTCTACCATTCGTTGATACGGCGACGCTAACGGAGGCGCAGTTGACACTCGATACGTTCTCACAGAAGATCCTGCGCCTGCTGCAGCTCGACGCACGCCGTTCCGTGCAGGAAATCTCCGACCAGGTCGGGTTGTCGAGCACGCCGTGCTGGCGGCGCATCAAGGATATGGAACAGTCGGGCGTGATCCAGCGTTACACGGCGCTGCTCGATCGCGAAAAGCTCGGCTTGCACGTATGCGCGCTCGCGCATATCCATCTGACTCGTCACACCGAAGGCGGCGTCGAGCAGTTCGAACGGGAAATCGCTACCTGCCCCGAAGTGACCGAGTGTTACAGCACGACCGGTGAATCCGATTACATCCTGAAGATCGTCGCGCCGGACATCAAGGCGTACGACAGCTTCCTGCACGAACGCATTTTCAAGATTCCGGCCGTCGCGCAGGTGCGCACGAGCGTGGTGCTGCGCGAAATCAAGTTCGATACGCAGTTGCCGTTGTGACGGATGCCGCCGCCGGCAAGATGGGAGTTCGCGGTTTCGAGCGTCCGAAACTCACCAAACTCAGGCGGCGTTGTGAGGCTCCGTGGCGCTTGACCGACCGGCGGGGGCGACGCCGGTCTTGAGATCGGCCGCCGAACCGCCTTGCGCGGCCGAGATATCCCGTTGCAGCAGCACGTCGAGCTTGCGCGCACCGAGGCGTCGCTTGAGCGCCGCCAGATCGACGCGGCCGAGCGACTGCGCCTCGCTTTCAAGCAGACGAGCGGCCTCGGCGCTCTCTGCAGCACGCCCTTCACCGGACCCCGCCGCAGGCAACACCACCTCCACGTCTAGCCCGGTGCTCAGGTAGTGCAAATTCACCGCAGCGGCCCGCAAGCCACCGGCAGCCAGCGCCGCGTCGACTTCGGCGGTCACGCGCTCGCGCGGCGGCAGATCGACCGGTGGATGCGCGAGCGCATCGTTTTCCGGGTCAACGTGGATCAGCGCGTCGAGCACGCGCTTGTCGGTCAGCACACGCAGACGCGCCGACTCCGCGATGTAATGGCCTTCCGACACCGAAATCATCGGATCGACGAGGATGTGCGCGTCGACGAGCGCGAAATCGCCCATCTTGCGCGTGCGCATTTCATGCACGTCACGCACACCCGGGGTGGACATCAGCAACGCGCGCATGTCGGCGGCGGCGGTTTCGTCGAGCGCACGGTCCGACAGATCCTGCAGCGCGTCCCAACCGAAGGTCCACCCCATGCGCGCGACCATGAAGCCGACGATGGCCGCCGCAATCGGGTCGAGCAACCGCAAGCCAACGAGACTGCCGATCACGCCGATCCCCACCACCAGCGACGACGCCGCGTCCGAGCGCGCGTGCCATGCGTTCGCGATCAGCATCGCGGAACGCACGCGCTTCGCCTCGCGCAGCATGTAGCGAAACAGCGCTTCCTTGCAGACAAGTACGAGCACCGCGACTGCGAGCGCGCTCATGTGCACGGCGGGGATATTTTGTAGATCGGCGAGCCGCGTACCGGCGCGCCACAACATGCCGACGCCGACCGAGATCAGCAGTGCGCCGAGAAATAACGACGCCACAGTCTCATAACGGCTATGTCCGTAATTGTGATCCGCGTCGGGTTTTGCCCCGCTATGCCGATTGGCAATCAGCACCACAAAATCGGAAATGAGATCGGCGAGCGAATGGACACCGTCGGCAACTAGCGCCTGCGAGTGCGCGATCGTGCCGATGATGATTTGCAGCGTCATCAACACGGTATTGACCGCAATACTCGCAAAGGTACTTTTGCGCGCAACGCGTTGTTTCTCGGCGGTTTGGGCGATCGCGGCGGACGGCATGCTGAAAAGGCGGAAAGGTCAATTGTTGTTATTGTACCCGCCTCGAATCGCTCGCGCAGGGAAGCCCGCGGAAAAACCTTTTTAAAATCAGTCGCTTATCTAAACGAAAAGCATTCGCGTTCCAGTTACCTGAAGCACATGCGACAACAGCCGGGCGCCCCACATGACAAAACCGCGCCCTGAACGGTGCGCGGCTTTTTGAGATTCTGCAGCAGGCTATAAACGCGATGGATTGCCGGTATTCGCATTACGTGCAGGCAACCTTCACCGCCCGCCGGATCGCGATTACTTCTGGATCAGAAACTTCTCGCGATCAAGACCCGCGATCCAGCGCGGCGGCTTGCCGCGACCGGACCACGTGCTGCCGCTTTCGGGATCGCGATATTTAGGCGCGACGCCTGCGCGCGGCCGGCTCGCTTTAGCGCCCTTCGGTGCGCGGCCGCCGCCGAGTTCGCTCAGCGAAATGCCGTAGTCCGCCATTTTCTGCTTGATTTCATTCAAGACTTCCGCGTATTCGCGCGACTTCGCTTCTTCAATCTGCTTTTCGAGCTTCTCGCGCTGCGCGAGTAGTTCCTTGTAGGAAGACATAGGTTCCCTTGTGGTATGGATAAATGACGCCGGTCTTTTGCCGACTCGCCTTTGAAGGTTTCATGCCTCGGAATTTGATGGCGAGATTAACACAAAATAGAAAGACTGGATAAGCGCCCGGAAAAAATTAATTTAAATTCGTTTCAAAAAGTTTCCTGCTGCTTCTCGGTCGGACTACGGCCTTTCAAATAGCTGATTTCGCACCCCGCTGAAAAAATCCCGCCGATCTGCATATTGATCCGATTTATCTATCAGAAAATGAGACTTGAGGCGTCTATTGCACATCAAACATTTCACGGCATGAAAGCTTTGGCTCGGATAAGCGCGCTATTGATACGGGTGCCCCTTCGCCGTGACTGCTGCACCCTAAGTTTCCCGATAAACGATAAATGCTTAATCCGCATGCCGCTCGATGCAGACTTCGAGCGCCGCGTGCAATGTCCCGGAATCGGACCGGGCGTCATCGAATGCGAAACGACGGCGCACGCCGTTGCGTTTCAGATCGGCGCCATAACGATCGATGCCCAGCAATTCGACGTCGCCCGCGCCACTCAGCCGGCGACCGAATTCCGTGATCAGCGCGTCCTCCTCGCTGGCGGCGAGCGGCGGCAGCGGATCGAGTTCGGCGCCGTCGAGCCAGCCCATCGCCCCGAAGCCGCCGATGTAGCGCAGCCGCTCGATCTCCATGATCCAGAACGTGAAATCGCCCAACGCCAGATAGCGCTCCGCGTCCGGCTGATAGCGCAGGTAGCGCCGCACCAGTTCCGGGCTGGAGTCGACCGGCTCAAAGCGGCCGAGCAGCGTGACGCGCTGGCCGCTCAGCACGTCGCCGTCGGCTGCGTCGACGGCCAGAAAACCCGCGCGCGGATCGGCGTGCAAATTGTGAGTGTGCTCCGCGAGCCGGCTCACGAGGATCGTCGGACGATGCCGCGCGTCCGGCGCGAACGGCAGCACCGACGGATACGGAAAGCCCTCGGGCTGGCGAGCGTGCGTGGCGAGCGTGCCGACCGAGGCCTTGTGCAGCAGATGCAGCGGAGCGTGAGCGGGAATATTCAACTGAGCGTTCCTCGGGTGAATTTGGAATGAACGAAGAGCGGTGAGCGGCACAAAAGCCGCCGGGCGTGGCGATGCAAAAGCCAACTGCGGCGCGGCAAAGCATGACCTCCGGCAATCCCGCTTCGTTGCATCCCCAGCCTATCAATCGTATGCGCCCGATCCCACGGCTCCAAGCGTTAGCCACCACGCTTCGATAAAATCGGAGATCCGCTTTCAATGCGCTTTCTCGCGCCCTCCGCCTCGAGACCTCCGTGCCCGATCACCACGCCTCCGAATTCGCCGTCCTGCCGGCCGCCCATCGCAACCTGTCCGTCACCGCACGGCAACGCGCACGAATCGCCACGATGGCGCTGTTTTTCATCGCCGGCATGATGTACGCGTCGTGGGGCGTGCACGTGCCGACGGTGCGCGACCGCTTCCATCTGAATCCGGCGATGCTGTCGTTCGCCTTGTTCGCGGTGGCGGGCGGATCGATCGGCGCAATGGTGACCAATGCGTCGTGGATCGCGCGGGTCGGCACGCGCCGCGCCTGCCTGGCCGGCGGCCTCGCGATGGCCGCCTGCGCGGCGCTGATTCTGGTCGTGCCGGCGTACTGGATTCTGCTGGTCGTGCTGGCCGTCTTCGGCGCCGGCATGGCCACGCTCGACGTCGCGATGAACGCCGAAGCGAGCGCTGTCGAAAAAGCGCTCGGCAAGCCGATCATGTCGTCGCTGCACGGCATGTTCAGCCTTGGCGGGATGTTCGGCGCGGCGGTCGGCGGGGCGCTGCTGTCGCGCGGCATGGCGCCGGCCCTGCATCTCGCGCTCGCGGCGGCGGTCAGCGCGCTCGTGCTGGTGCTGGCGTGCCCGTCGGTGCTGCCGCACGTGCCGCACGCCGAGCATCCCGATGCCGCTGCGCCGCGCGCAAGCCGCTGGCGCTCGCCGGCGCTCTGGGCGCTCGGCACGATGGCGCTGGTCGCGCTGATCGCCGAAGGCGCGATGTACGACTGGGCCACGGTCTATATGCGCGATGTCGTGCTCTCGACGCCGGCGCTCGCGAGCGCCGCCTACGCGGCGTTTTCCGGCGGGATGGCGGCCGCGCGTTTTGCCGGCGACGCGGTGCGCGCCCGCTTCGGCGCACCGCAGCTCGTGATGATCAGCGCGACTCTCGCCTGCGCCGGAATGGTCGACGCGCTGCTGCTGCCGAATCCGGTCGCCGCGCTCGCCGGCTTTGCGCTGATCGGCCTGGGCCTCGCGAACATGATGCCGGTGCTGTTCGCGGCGGCGGCGAGCGTGAAGGGCATCCACGCGGCCGAGGGGCTCGCGCACGTCGCCGGGCTGGCCTATTTCGGCTTGCTGCTCGGACCGGTGATCATCGGCGCGGTCGCGCAGGTGACCAATCTGACGATCGGGCTGTCGGTCGTCGCCGTTTGCGCCGCGATGATCGCCTTCGCCGGGCCGAAGGTGCTGCGGCGTCTGAAGATCTGACGGGAGCGGTGAACAAAAGAAAAGGCACGCAAGCCTCACGGCTCACGTGCCTCTAAAGCAGCGAATCGAATTGCGGCGCGACGCCGCCTTCGATCACACCGAATTTACATCTTCACGACGTCGAGCAGCGTCTTCTTGCCTTGCTTGTAGTTGTACAGCGAGATCACGCCGTGCTGCAGGTCGCCCTTCGAGTCGAACGTCGTTTCGCCGATCACGCCCTTGTAGTCGGTCGCCGGCATCGCAGCCAGGATCTTCGCCGGTTCGGTCGAGTTAGCGCGCTTCATCGCGTCGACGATGATGTACACCGCGTCATACGTGAACGGCGCGTAAATCTGGATCGGCTGGCCGAAGCGCTTCTCGTACTTCGTTTCGAACGCCTTGCCGCCCGCCATCTTTTCGAGCGCCATGCCGGCTTCCGAGCAGACGATGTTGTCGGTTGCGTCGCCGGCCAGGTCCGACAGCTTGTCGGTACACACGCCGTCACCTGCCAGCACCTTCGCGCGCAGGCCGAGTTGCTTCGCCTGCTTGGCGAACGGGCCGCCGGTTGCGTCCATGCCGCCGTACATGATCGCGTCGGGATTTTCACCCTTGATCTTCGTCAGAATCGCGCGGAAGTCGACGGCCTTGTCGTTCGTCGCGTCGTGCGACACGACGTTCAAACCGAGCGCCTTCGCCGTCTTCTCGAACTCGTTCGCGAGACCCTGGCCGTACGCGGTCGAGTCGTCGACGATCGCGACGCTCTTCACCTTCATGCCCTTCGCCGCGTAGTTCGCGAGTGCCGGGCCTTGCTGAGCGTCGGTCGCGACGACGCGGTAGGTCGTCTTGAAGCCTTGCTGCGTGTAGGCCGGGTTCGTTGCCGACGGCGAGATCTGCACGATGCCCGAATCGCTATAGATCTTCGATGCCGGGATCGAGGTGCCCGAGTTCAGGTGGCCGACCACGGCGACTACCTTGTCGTCGACGAGCTTCTGCGCAACCTGCGTAGCCGTGCGGGGGTCAGCCGCGTCGTCTTGCGCGTCGAGTTGCAGCGTGACCTTCTGGCCACCGATCGTCAGACCCTTCGCGTTGATTTCCTCAACGGCCAAGCGCGCGCCGTTCTCGTTGTCCTTACCCAGGTGAGCGATACCGCCAGTCAACGGCGCAACGTGACCGATCTTGATGACCGTGTCGGCCGCGGCCGATGTTGCCAACGTCGCGAACAGCAGAGCGGCAGCGCTGATCGGCAACAGCTTTTGAATTTTGATGCTCATGTAAGTCTCCAGTTTCGGTCAAAACAACGTAATCGCCCTGTGCCCCGCTTCCCCTACACGTGTCGCTCAGTCCCGTGGACGACCACGCCGGTTGCATCGTTCATGCACTTGGCCAGTACGTTTACCGGACTGTTTGTGGCAGTTGGCAAACCGTACTTGCGCGCAAGTGTAGGCCAACAAATTAATTTGGGGGAATTTTTTGAGAAAGTGGGAACAACACTAATAGCGCAGTTCCTACTCGAGCCGCTCGCGGCTTGGGTGAGTGAGCCGCAAAGCCCCGTCCCATGCGGGTTTCCGATAATTGGGAAGATTCTCCGCGGGCGCGGATTTAGCGTTTTTCCGGCTTCTGTCACATAAGATTCGAAGGTTTTTTCAACTCAAAAATGTGGCGTGCCGCACAGGAATGTGACTGCGGTAAAAAACTTAAATCAGCCTTAAATCGACCACGCAATCAACGCATGAACTCGGCGATTCGCACGGAGGTCGCCCGCCATTCCTGCTCGAACTGCGCCATCAGTTCGGCCGCGCCGATTCCTTCGGCGCGCGTGCGCCCGAGCGGCGCACCCTGCCCCGCCCACAACGACAGATAGTCGCCGTTCTGCGCACGCGCCGCGTTTTGCCGCAACTCCTGCGTCAACGCGTTTTGCACCGGATACGGCGCAATGCTTTGCGCCGATTCGCGCAAACGTTGCATCAACGGATTGCGGATGCCGCGCGCATGACGGCCGGTGATCGCGCGCGTCACCGTGGTCGACGTATCGGACACACCGCGCACGCGGGTTTTCCATACCTCGGGGATCGCGCTCTCGCGCGTGGTCAGGAACGCGGTGCCCATCACCGCGGCTTGGGCGCCGAGCGCGAGTGCCGCGACGATGCCGCGACCGTCCATGATGCCGCCGGCCGCCAGCACCGGCAGCCCGGTCGCGTCGCCCAGTTGCGGCACGAGCGCCATCGTGCCGACCAGCGCATCTTCGAATGCGCCGATGAACGTGCCGCGATGCGCGCCCGCCTCCGCGCCTTGCGCGGTGACCGAATCGGCGCCCGCATCGCGCCACGCGATGCCCTCGGCAACATGCGTCGCAGTCCCAACTACATAGCTGCCGCTGGCGTGCAAACGCTCGACGTCGGCCGCCGGGAGCAGTCCGAACGTAAAGCCGGCGACCGGCACTCGTAATTCGATCAGCGCCTCCAGTTGCGCGCGAAAGTCCGGCGCATACCGTGCGAGCGGCTGGCCCGGCGGCAAACCGAGCTCGGCGCGCAGCGGATCGATCGCGTCGAGCGCGCGGCGCACGGTCGCTTCATCGGGTGAGGCGGGATCGAGCACGAACAGATTCACGCCGAACGGGCGATCGGTCAGCGCGCGAATCGCCGCGACTTCGCTCGCGATCTTCTCGGGTGCGAGCGCCGCGCCCGCGAGAAAACCGAGTCCGCCCGCATTCGACACCGCCGCGACGAGCGCCGGCGTCGTCGCGCCGCCGGCCATCGGCGCCTGCACGACAGGTACTCGCATCCGGAAACGCTCGGCAAACGGCGTCACAAAACCGCCTTCATTCATGTTCGTTTCCTTTCCGGCGCAAAGCCGTCGATGTGCTGATCGATGCGCTCGCCAACATGTTGCGAGATGCGCTGACACGCGCGAGTCATTACGCGTTGACTGTACCCACACGCGCTATCGCAGAGAAATGAATTATCGAGATCGTTTCAATCGCCTTACGAGAATCGAAGCGCGCCGCATCGGCCGCGAGGCCCCGTCCCGCCTCGCTGCAAGCCGGTTCTTTTGATGGCAAACTGACCGCCCGCTGCAGGGCCGCGTGGCCTTGAGCGTTTCATACACACCGACCTCGCGCGGCGTTCGCGCGAGTCAATGGAGAACAGCATGAGCACGACTTCCCGATGGATCGACATCCCGGCCGGCAACGACACTTTCGGCGGCTACCTCGCGCTGCCCAAGGGCGGCAAGGGACCGGCGGTCATCATCATCCAGGAAATCTTCGGCGTGAACAGCCATATCCGTTCGGTCGCCGATCAGTACGCGCAAGACGGCTATGTCGCGCTCGCCCCGGACGTGTTCTGGCGCGTGCAGCCGCGCGTCGAGTTGACGTATGAGGGCAAGGATCGGGAAAAGGGCATCGAGCTGATGCAGAAGACCAAGGTCGACGACGCGGTCGCCGACATCGGCGCCGCCGCGGCTGCCTTGCGCGCGCTGTCGGAAGTGACCGGCAAGGTCGCAGCGATCGGCTACTGCTTCGGCGGCCGTCTCGCCTACCTGGCCGCGGCGGCCGGTTCGGTCGACGCCGCAGTCGCCTACTACGGCGGCGGCATCCACAACCATCTCGACAAGGCCGCGAACGTCAAGGTGCCGATGCAGTTCCACTACGGCGAGCTCGACGCGCATATTTTGCCGTCGGACATCGGCCAGATTCAGGAGCGCTTCGCGGGTCGCGCCGACGTGCAATTCAACATCTACCCGAACGCGGACCACGGCTTCAACTGCTCGGATCGTGCGTCGTACAACCAGCACGCGGCGGCACTGGCGCATGGCCGCACGCTGACGTTCCTCGGCGAGCGGATGTAATTCGCGGAGCTCACGCATTTGAAGTGAGCATTCGAATTCACATCAGTCACGTCGGCGTCCAACTCAGGTACTCTGTGCAAGACGGCGTGTCGGCCGACACGCCGTCTTGTCACATGCGCGACTCCCGAGCGGAGCAACGCGAAATCGAGCGAAACGACGCTGTCGCGCTTGCATGGCCGGCCGCGAATTCGACGCAGCATGCCAACCGACCGCGAGGGCTCAACCGACGTGCTATCAGACTATCTCGCTCATGACGCCATCGGCCTCGCCGAACTCGTGCGCACGCGCCAGGTTAGCGCGCGCGAACTGATCGACGTCGCGATTTCGCGCACCGAGGCCGTCAATCCCGCGATCAACGCGGTCGTTCTGAAAGACTACGATGCGGCCCGCCAGCGTGCGTCGCGCGACGACGCGAATCGCGCGAATAGCGTCGAAGGCGTGAACGGAATCGACGACTCGACCGCCCACGCCGCGCTCGCCGGCGTGCCGTTCCTGATCAAGGATCTCGGCGCGCCCGTGGCGGGACTGCGCATGGCCATGGGCAGCCGCCACTACCGCCACTTCATTCCGACGCAGGACGCGCCGGTCGTCGCGCTCGCGAAAGCGGCGGGTCTGAATATCTTCGCGAAGACCAGCACCTCCGAGCTCGGCCAGATGCCTTATACGGAGCCCGAACTATTCGGCGCGTGCCGCAATCCGTGGAATCTCGATCACACGCCGGGCGGTTCGAGCGGCGGCGCGGCGGCGGCGGTCGCCGCCGGCGTCGTGCCGCTCGCGCATGCGTCGGACGGCGGCGGCTCGATCCGGATTCCGGCGTCATGCTGCGGACTGTTCGGCCTGAAACCCTCGCGCGGCCGCGTGCCGCGCGCGGCGCAGGCCAGCGCCGGCGAACTCGGCATCGATCACGCCGTCTCGCGCAGCGTGCGCGACAGCGCATTGCTGCTCGACCTGCTGGCGGGCAACGCCGAGCGGCCGACCGGCGCGCCCGGCACCTTTCTCGGCGCGACGCGCGAGCCATGCAAGCCGCTGACGATCGCCTACGTGACCGAACCGATGCTCGCACCGTCGTTATCGGCCGATGCCCGCGCCGCGCTCGACGACGCCGCGCAACTCGCGAGCTCACTCGGCCATCGTCTGGAGCCGGTGTCGCTCGGCGTCGATTTCGCGGCGGTCCGTCATGCGTTCCTGACGCTGTGGTCGGTGACCGCCGAAGACCTCGTGCTGAACGCGGAGCGCATCACCGGCCACAAGCCAACGCGCGGCGAGTTCGAAATTTCGACGTGGGCGATGGCGCATGTCGGCCGCAAGATCGGCGAGCAGGGCTTGCCGGCCGCGCTCGACGAACAGCGCCGCATCACCGCGCGTCTGACCGATCTGCTGAACCGCTACGACGTGCTGTTATGCGCGACGCTCGCGTCCGCGCCGATCAAGATCGGCGAGATGCGGCCGAGCTCCGTCGAGCGCATGCAGATGCGCGCGGTCACCACGATGCCGCTGGAACGATTGATGAAAAAACTGCTGTTCGAAGCGTCGAACAAGGCATTCGCGTGGGCCGGCTGCACCGAGCTGTTCAACCTGAGCGGACAGCCGGCGATGTCGGTGCCCTTGTACTGGAACGCGCGCGGGCTGCCGATCGGCGTGCAGTTCGCCGCGCGTGTCGGCGGTGAGGCGACGCTGTTCAGACTCGCCGCGCAACTCGAGGCGGCGCGGCCGTGGTTCGACAGGCGCCCGCCATTGATGAAAGCGCGGCGCTGAAAAAACCAGCGGCCTGCTGCAATGAAGCTTTGAAAATGCCGCCCGGCTTGTGCGCTGCACAGCTTGCGCCGCATTCGGCGCAAAACGCCACGATGGGTGTAGTCACGGGATGCGCCGCGATGTCGCCACGCATCCGGCGCAAAGCCTGCTAACACATCAAACGCAGGCTCGATCAGGCCTTCTTGTTATAGGCGCTGCACCATCCCGTGGCCGCCACCTGTTTGCCCGCGAACATCGGGCAGCCGCCGTAGGCGTCGCCCGCCTTGCCCTGGAAGAAGCTGCAGTTGCTGCATTGCTGGCCAGGCTCGAATTTGGCGAATTTCGCCTTGTCGACCTTGCTCGCGTCCGCCTTGTAGCCAAGCGCCTGCGCGGTCGGATCGGTTTCGGAAACTTTCGGCGCGTCGGCGAACGCCTGGCGCGACAGTGCGAGTGTCGATGCCACACCGATGCTGGTGATCAAAAACGTACGACGGGAAGATCTCATGGGGACTCACTCCATTTCTATTGGAATCAACGCCGTTCTGATGACAGCGTTCGCAAAGCATAGCAACGAAGCCGTCTCCCGTGATATTCCAAATGCTGGAGATAAGCGGATCGGTACGGTGTAACCGCGGCCTTACGCGCGCCCCGCCAGCTCGCACACCCGCTGCGCGATCGCCAGTGATGCCGTCAAACCCGGCGACTCGATGCCGAACAGATTGACGAGGCCGCGCACGCCATGCGCGGCCGGCCCCTGAATCACGAAATCGGCGGCGGGTTCGCCAGGACCCGAAAGCTTCGGACGAATGCCCGCGTAAGCCGGCTGCAACGCGTCATCGGGCAAGGCCGGCCAGTACGCGCGGATCGCCGCATAAAACGACTCCGCGCGATGCGGATCGACGTCGTAATTGATCGCATCGACCCATTCGACGTCGGGCCCGAAACGCGCCTGGCCGCCGAGATCGAGCGTCAGATGCACGCCGAGGCCGGCCTCGTTCGGCATCGGATAGATCAGGCGGCTGAACGGCGCGCGCCCCGAGATGCTGAAGTAATTGCCGCGCGCGAAGTAAAGCGGCGGCACGTGGCGCGGGTCGAGACCGCGAATCTTGCGCGCGAGCGCGTTCGCATGCAGACCCGCGCTGTTGATCACGCAGGCGGCGCTGATCGTGGTGGGCGCCGCACCGCCGACCGCGATCGTGAAGCGGCCGTTGTGAGCCTCGATCGCCTCGACCGGCGCATGGAACGCGCACATGGCGCCGTCGCGCTCGGCATCGCCTTGCAGCGCGAGCATGTACTGATGACTATCGACGATGCCCGTCTGCGGCGAAAACACCGCCTCCACGCATTCGAGCGCCGGTTCGAGCGCCTGCGCCTGATCGCCGGTGATGCGCATCAGGTCGAGCACACCGTTGTCGCGCCCTTTGGCCATGATGCTTTCGAGCTGCGGAATCTGGTTGCGCGACGTCGCGACGAGCAGCTTGCCGCAGCGCGAATGAGGCACGTTGCGCTCGGCGCAGTAGTCATACAGCATTTCACGCCCGCGCACGCACAGCGTGGCCTTCAGCGATCCGCGCGGATAGTAGATGCCCGCGTGAATCACTTCGCTATTGCGTGAACTCGTGCCCACGCCGATCGCGTCGGCGGCCTCCAGCACGATCACTTCGCGCCCGCGCGCCGCGAGAGCGCGCGCCGTCGCAAGGCCGATCACGCCGGCACCGATCACTACACATTCGATTTGATCCATATCCGTTGACGCGGCGCATCGCGCCGCGCGCTGCCTCGTTCAGCCGATGGAAGGAAGACAGGAACGGCACCTCGCCGCCGCGTTCCGTTCATTGTCGAACGTATCTGTCCGCTGGGTCTGCTTATGTCTTTTTATCACCCCCACGGAAAATTGTACGACTCGGTACAGACAGAAGTGACAAACGCTCGTGCGCATCGACCTGGTGATGGCGGCGCAAACCGGCTTGGCTCCGCGATCCACATCGAAAACAGCAATAATTGCCGTTGCATTCACCACACACACCGTACGAATTGCCGCGACAGCCACCAAAATCGCAAAAAAGCGCAGGTTTGGTGCGAAAAACCGGCCGAAAACGTTAAAAACCGATCGGTTTTCGCCGGTTTCCGTAATCGAGCCGGATATCGGCGGGTTCGACCTGGTCGCGTCCCGCGATGCGCGCCGCGCCGAAGCCGTTCAGGATCGCGCGGCGCATTTCGCGCGGCGATGCCCGCTTGAGCGCATCGAGCGTCGCGTCGCCGAGCGTCTCCGGAAAGCGCAGGCCCCAGTTGTGCGCGCCGCGGATCTCGTCGTAGATCGACTGCGCGATGCGTCGCGCGCCCGCGTGGTCCGGCGGCGGGATCTCGTAGACGTTCATGCGGTTCAGGATCGGCTCGGGGATCGCGCGTTCGTCGTTGGCGGTCGCGATCCAGATCACGTTGCCCGCGTTGATCGCTATCTCGGCGAACTCGTCGACAAAGCTCTGGGCGGTGTCGTGTTCGAGTAGCGCGTACAACGCGCCGAGCGGGTCGTATTGCGAATCGCCGGTCGCCTTGTCGATCTCGTCGACGGCGATCACCGGGTTCGCGTAGCTGCCGTTCACGAGCGCATCGAACACCTTGCCCGGTTTCGCGTTCTTCCATTGCGACGACGCGCCCGACAGAATCCAGCCTGCCGTCAGCGAACTCATCGCGACATATTGGTACGCGGTGCCGAGCAGGCGCGCCAACTGCTTTGCGAAATGCGTCTTGCCGATGCCGGGTTCGCCGAGCAGCAGGATAGGCATCAGTTCGAGCCGGTCCTCGGTTTCGAGGCACAGCGCGACCTGCTTGCGGATGTCGTCGAGCGGCGCTGAAAAATTGGGCAGCGCGTCAATCAGATCGTCGATCGATGGCATCCGGTTCGGCTTCACGCAGAAGCGCAGATTGCCCGTCTTCAGCATCTTTTCGTAGGTTGCGCGCAGCGCCTCGTTCGCGCCCTCGCCGAGACCGTTCAGCGCGCTTTCGACCTCGTCGAGGTCATACACCCGGCTGAACGAGGCCACGGCGATTTCCTGTTTGACCATTGCTGTTGTCATCGCTCACCCCGTCTGGCTGATCCTGCAGCGGCGGCGCCTTGTGAGCGCCGATTCCAGTCCAGTGTAACGAGGACACAATCGCGTGCAAGCCAGCAGTCGCGCGGCTCTGCTGCTAACGATCGCTGGCGTTCCGATCCTTATCTCGAATGGATTGTTGCTGAACCGGCCCTCGTCGACCGTGTCAGAAATCGTTGCGGCCATCAGGGGTAAGATTGCTCTCTAACCTGCTGGCGAGAGGCAAGGCAACCCCGCAACCGACGCGTGAGCGGAGATCTTTTTATGTGGAAAACCGGTATCGTGGCCATGCTGCTTGGCGCTTCGTTGCTCGCTCACGCGCAACAACGGCCAGCGCAGCAGGTCGTGCAATGGCAGTTGCAGGTGGTGAAAGACGGCCAGCAGATCGATTCGTTCGACGGCACCACCACCGTCGGCCAGGCGCGCACGGATACGCATCATCAGGTCGTGCAACACAACGTCGGCTGCAAGGACCAGCCGGCCGGCAGCATCGATCTGTCGCGCACCATCACGGTGTCGCCGCTACGCGTCGATCCCGAGGGCGTGATGTTTTCGATCGACACGCAGGAAACGCTCGAGGACACCAACGCGGGGCGCACCGACATCGGCTGCAAGCTGCCGCCGCAGCCGCGCCAGGTGAGCGCGAGCCACCCGGGTTTGGTGGTGCCGCCGGACCAATGGGCGAGCTGGACGATCGTCGATCGCAATCCGAACCTCGTGTACCGCGTGCATGCGAGCGTCGTGAGCAACGGGGCGAACGGCACCGGTACGAATGGCGGCATGAGCGGCAATGGCGCCGCGACTGGCGGCAACAATCCAAACTGACAGGAACCGCGCGCCTGACCGGCGCGCTCAAACAGAACACGTGGATAACGCGGCATGCGAAACCCAGAAGAATTGATCCGCGAGAGCCTCGCGCCGAACGATTTCGTCGCTGTGAGCTGGAACCTGCACAAGGGCCGCACCCCGCTCGGTTTTCAGGCCTGGCAGGCGATGCAGCGCTGGGTTCAATCGACTCACGCGGACGCGTACTTCCTGCAGGAAGCGATGGCGCGGCGCATGCCGTCGCCGGTATTGGCGAGCAGTTTCGGCGCACCGATGGGCGATCCGCTGTCCGACGTCTGGCACTGTCAGGCAACCGAAATCGCGCGCGCGCTCGAACTCGAAGTCGCGCTCGGCCCGAACGTGTTCAAGCCGTCGTGGCGGCACGGCAATGCGATCCTGTCGCCGCATCCGCTGGACCTCGGCGGCCGCTGGGACATTTCGGCGCACCGCTTCGAAAAGCGCGGTCTGCTGGTCGCGCGTGCGACGTTCGGCGGCCGGCTCGTCACGCTGCTGTGCGCGCATCTCGCGCTGACGCGACCGGCGCGCTTGCGGCAGATGAACTGGATCGCGCACTGGATCGCGAAGGAAGCCCCGGACGGTCCGCTCGTGCTGGCCGGCGACTTCAACGATTGGCGCAACGACTCGGTACCGCTCTTTCGCGAGCACGGCTTGCAGGAAGTCGCGACGCTGCTCGGCGAACCGGCGCGCACGTTCCCGGCGTTCTCGCCGGCGCTGTCGCTCGACAAGATGTTCGTGCGCGGCATGCAGCCGGTCGAATGGATCCAGCCGACGCAGGAGACTGCGTGGCTGTCGGACCATTTGCCGTATATGGCGAAGTTGCGGGTGGAGTAAACGCTTCTGTTCGTTGCGCTTTCGCCAACGGAAAGCGCCTAACCCCTCACTCGCGATGCGGCGTCCAGCTCAACGCCGCTTCGATCTTTTCGCCCGACTGCAACACGCAGCCGCCGACATGCTCTTGTGTACCAACCGCGTTAAAGCAGTCGATCGTATTCGTGACCGGCTCCACGCATAGCTGCGGATCGTTGGCCGGCGCGAACACGACCAGGTGATCGAACGGCGCGTCGGCACGCATCGTCAGATTGCGGCGCTCGTCGGGCCACGCGATCGTCGCCACGCGTGACCGGTTCGAAAAGCTGTTGTCCAGATCGAACGCGTCGGGCTACATGCCCGCGCGCAACGCGTCGACGGCCGGATGCGGGCCGAGATGCGTCGGCAGCACGTCGGTGTCCGCGTGCCACATCGCCTGAACGTCGGCATGGATGCGCGTCCCCGCGGTGCGCGGATAGTACGGGTGATGGCCCATGCCGAACGGCATCGGCCGATCGGCGAGATTTCGCGCGGACATCGTGATGTGGAGCGCGCCACCGCGCAACTCGATACGCTGCCGCGCGCGATAGCGAAACGGCCAGTCGCCGGTCACGCTCGCAGCGGGCTCGTGCTCGAAGTGCAAGTCCACCGCGCTTTCGCTGCGCGCGCCGACGCGCCACGGACGACGCCACGCGTTGCCATGCAGCGCGTGGGCGAAATGCGGGTCGTTGCCGGCGAGATCGATCGTCGCGCCGTCGAACGCGAAGCGCGCATCGCGAATCCGGTTGCAGTACGGGAACAGCGGGAAGCTCGCCATGCGCAGCGGATTGCGCGCTTCGAACGCTTCCGGCAGCGCTGGCCGCAGCCAGTGCAACGGACCTTCCGACGTGACTTCCTAGAACGCCGCGAGAGCGCCGCCAATGTCCGGCGCCAGCACCGCGCGCAATGCGCCAGCCGACAATGTGACGAGGCGCGCGGCGTTCGCCGGATCGTCGAGCCATGACAGTGGCGCCGCCGCTCGGGTCACGGTATCTGCCTCGCGCGGCCGGGCAGGATTCAGGGAAACGTCGCGCACAGCGGCGAAGCGCCGGGCGGCTGATGGGGCTGTGTTCCTGCTGCTCGTGATCGTGTTGCAGGCGCGGGTGTTGAAGCAGCGCGGAAAAAAGCGGGCGGCGGCGGCGTGAGCAAGCGGCACCCGCGAGTTGGCGTCATCAATACCATCGGACAGATTTTCCTTATTTGACTGAGGCTTGCCGCTACAATCGCCGCCCCCGACCCATATCTGTGTACCGATAGATTCGCCGTGAAACCGTGTGACCGTGACGTGTCCCCGACGCGTCAGGACGTCCCCGATCGTCGTCCTCGGTTTCCTTATTGATTGTTCGTGCGCAACGTCCAGACCGTCGCGGTGTTGGTGGCGTCGTCCACCGCTGTGAACTGCAGGTGGCGGTTGCTATCGAGGCCGAAGGCGAGGCCGAACGCGGAGCCCGGCGCAGGATCGACCTGCAATTGGGCGACGAATTGTCCGTCGACGGTGAACTCGACGATTTCGCCGGGCTGATTCGGGTCGGGGTTGACCGCGTCGCCGTTTGCGGTAACGAGATGCCCGTTGGGTGCGAGCGCCAGCGCAAGCGGACCGTGCAGATGTTTGTTGTCGTGGTAAATCATCCGGCCGACGCCGCCATCGTGATTCGCGCCCGCGGCGCCGTAGATGGCGAACACCGCGTTGTCACCGGTCGAGGCGACGTACAGCACGTCATGCGTTGGGTCGTATGCCAGTCCGGTCGGGCCGACCAGCAGTGCCGCCGGATCGGTGCGGTGTAGATAGCCTGACGCGATGATGGTCGAGCTAGGCAGCATCTGAACGCCGTTCTCCCCGATCGAAAGATCGATCCGCGCGACCTTTCCGTTCAGCACATCCGAGACGAAGACCCGGACGAATCGTCCCCCGTCGATCACGGTGAGGTCCCAAGGGCCATCCAGCAGCCTCTGATCTTTCAGTTCCGTGACGAGCCCGCCTTGCGGATTGATGACGAGCAACGAGCCCGGAGGGACGACGTTCTTGCCATCCGTAGTCGGGACGTTGCCCACCAGAACGAAGCCGCTTCTGAGCACCGCGAGCGCCGTCGTGAGACCGAGATTTTGCCCCTGGAAGAAGGTCACGGGATTGCTATTGGACACGAGCTTGACGATCGTCGTACCGGTTCCCTGCAGGTTCGACTGAGCATTGAAATTCGACACCACCACATCGCCGGGTTTGAGTGTGCTCCAGGACGGCACGCCGAACGGCACGAACGCCATGCCATACGGATTGACATCCCCGTTGGCCGGAACGGTCGACGAGGTCACGGCCTGCGGCGGCAAAATCACCTCCTGCGCCTCGGCTCCGACCGCCCCCAACGATAAAACCAGCAGACCGGCTTGACACACCGCACGACGTACGCGGCGCGATGCGCGTGCCCGTATCACCAATCCGTTGAAGTCCGTGTATGAACCGAATGCAGATATCGCACGAGAAGTTTCCATTTGACACCTCCTACTGGCAGTGGCGGTCGCAGCCGCCAGGACGAGCCGCGCAGCCACCGCACTGCCCTGCTTCGCGCGACTCGCGTGCTGCGTAAACGACGTGACGTCAGGCGTATTCCCCAAAAAATCGCGCCGTGCAACCGATAGTCGAACGCGAGGCGATCCCCATCGCGCCGGGACAGTTCCGCCCCTTTTGCCAGTTATATCTGCAGGGTCAATGCTGCAGCGCACGCCGCGTTTCGGTATCATCTTGAAATTGTTGCCCACGCGGCGCGTTGCTTTCGCGCCTGGCGGACAGCCAATGGCAGCCGCCCTGCGCGGCATTCGCCGAATCGCCGTACCCCGCTGAAGCACGGCCGCACTCACGCCAACGTACTTCGCGGCGCCAGCAAGCCGGCGCCGCCGCTTCCCGGTTTGGCAACCCGCTTTACCACGCTCGAGCGCCGCGCTGCGGCCCCGCCCCGGCGGGCACGGTAAAATGCTCGATTGCGCGGGAGTCCCGACCACGGATCAGCGCAGCATCGCCCTTGCCGTGCCGGCCGGCTCAGACGACTGGCCGCCTTTGTTTTCGCACTATCCAAGAAGCCATGAGCAACCTGAATTCACAAACCGTCCTGAGCGTCCATCACTGGACCGATACGCTTTTCAGCTTCACCTGCACGCGCGATCCGTCGTTCCGCTTCGAAAACGGCCAGTTCACGATGGTCGGCCTGCAGGTCGACGGCAAGCCGCTGCTGCGCGCCTACAGCCTCGCGAGTGCGAACTACGAAGAACACCTCGAATTCCTCAGCATCAAGGTGCAGGACGGTCCGCTCACGTCGCGTCTGCAGCATCTGAAGGTCGGCGACGAAGTGCTGATCGGCAAGAAGCCGGTCGGCACGCTGGTGGCCGATAACCTGCTGCCGGGCAAGACGCTGTGGCTGCTGTCCACCGGCACGGGCCTCGCGCCGTTCATGTCGATCATCAAAGATCCGGACATTTACGACCGCTACGAGCGCGTGGTCCTCACGCACACCTGCCGTTTCGTCGACGAACTCGCGTACAAGGAATACATCACCGAGCACCTGCCGGCGCATGAACACCTCGGCGAGCTCGTGCAGGAAAAGCTGCTGTACTACCCGACGGTCACGCGCGAAGCGTTCCAAAACCGCGGCCGCATCACCGAGCTGATCGAAACCGAAAAACTGTTCGCCGACCTCGGCGTGCCGGGTTTCTCGCTCGAAAACGACCGCGTCATGCTGTGCGGCAGCCCGCACATGCTGCGCGACACGCGCAAGCTGCTCGAAGACGCGGGCTTCAAGGAAGGCAGCAACAACGAGCCGGGTCATTACGTGGTCGAAAAGGCCTTCGTCGGCTAAGCCGGCATTCCCTGTTGCGGCCCCCGCGCCGCGAATTCCAAAAAAGGAGCCTGCGGGCTCCTTTTTTTGTTGCTCCGTTACAAATCGGCCGCCGTTACATCACCTCCGCTGTCAGAATTCCTCCGACAAGGCGCGCGCATGAGGAACATCAAGTAATTTCTGCAAACCATGCGCTAACCCTTGGTGCGACTGCTTTTTTAATCTTTTTGGGATATCATCGCGCCGCGAGATCAGACGAATTCATGCATTGAACATCGTCAACCCGAGTTGTTACTGAATGTAAATTTCGTTACGTTGGGCCATCGTGTTTCGTCCGACGCGAAACCTCGTGATTCGCAGGCGTGATTCCGTCTGCGCGCGCCCGCTTCGCTGTCCACTCCGCTTCCTGAGAGGGAAATTCATGGATACGTCGACTGCCGTCCCGTTCAACGCTGCGCTGGCCTCGGCCGCGCAGCGTGATGGCTTCGACATGCCATCGCACGCCGCGCGCGAGATCGAGCGGCTGCGCGCGCGGGTCCGCGAGCTGTCGGCCGAACTGGTCGAGGCGCAGGAAAGTGTGCGCCGCCACGTCGCGCGCGAGCTGCACGACGGCGTCGGCGCCGAGCTGACCGCGACGCGCTTCGCGCTCGCCGGCATCGAAACCTGGCTGCCCACCGACGCGCCGCCGCAATGCGCGGCCGCGCTCGCGGTCGCGAACCGTTCGCTCGACGCCGTGCACGCAGCGAGCCGCGAGGCCATCGCGCAACTGCACGCGCCGTCGTTCGAAACGGGCGTCGCCGGCGCGCTGATGTGCTGGGTGCGCGACTTCTCCACGCGGACCGGCTTGCGCGCCACCTTTACCTGCCCCGACGACGCGCGGCTCGCGCGCCTGCCGGCCGATGCCGCGCTTGCCGTGTTCCGTGTCGCGCAGGAAGCGCTGAACAACGTCGCGAAGCACGCACGGGCGAGCTGCGCCGACGTGCGCATCGAAACCGGTGCGCGTCATCTGAAACTCCTCATCAACGACGACGGCATTGGTTTGCGGCGCGGCGCGCGCGATCGCGGTAGCAAGAAAGAACCCGGCGGTCAGTTCGGCCTCACCGGCATGCAGGCGCGCTGCGCAGCATTCGACGGCGCGCTGCGAGTCGGCACGAGGCGCTCGAGCGTCGGTCGCGGCGAGGACAGCGGCACGGGCGGCAACGGCGCCATCGCCTCGCGCGGCACCTTGATCCAGGCCCGCTTCGCGTGGCACGCGCTGCTGGCAGCCAGCCCCGCCCCGTGCGCCGCCCGCCGCGCGCTGCAATCGTGAGCCCGCGACCATGAGCCTGCGCATCCTGATCGTCGAAGATCACGCGGTGGTCCGCCAGGGCGTCCGCCAGCTGCTGCTCGATCGCGGCGTCGCGCGCGAGGTCGCCGAGGCGCAAAGCGGCTCCGAAGCGCTCGACTCGGTCGTCCATCACGGCTTCGACGTCGTGCTGCTCGACATCTCGCTGCCCGACATGAATGGCGTCGAGGTGCTCAAGCGCCTGAAGCGCAAAGCGCCGCGCGTCGCGGTGCTGATGTTCTCGATGTACCGCGAGGACCAGTACGCGGTGCGCGCGCTCAAAGCCGGCGCGTCCGGCTATCTGTCGAAGACGGTCGATGCCGCGCAGATGATCGGCGCGATCCAGCAGGTCGCCGCGGGCCGCAAATACGTGAGCCCGGAGATGGCCGAGGCGCTCGCCGACTACGTGTCGTTCGACGGCGAGCAGTTGCCGCACGAAAAGCTGTCCGATCGCGAGTACCAGACGCTGTGCATGCTCGCGTCGGGCAAACGGCTCACCGATATCGCGGCCACGCTGTCGCTGTCGGTGAAGACGGTCAGCGTGTACCGCACGCGGCTGCTCGACAAGATGAAGCTGCGCAACAACGCGGAGCTGACGTTCTATGTGATGAGCAACCGCCTCGTCGATCTGAATCCCGCGATGGCCGGCTAGTCCAGCAGGCGCCGCCTCCCGTGCCTGCGGCGTTGTGCCGCAGCTACCCATCGGTGCGCCGGTGCAGACGGAGAAATTCCGTCCCCATCAATCGCCTACTCGGTAAAAGCTCGACCGCCGCACTGCGTGCGGCACCGCAAGACCACCGTCGTCCCTCCTGGCGGGAACTTCCACCCATCGCCCCGACCCGCGAAGCGCCGCCTTGAACCGGCCCGATGGCACGCATCCGCTAGAATTGCGGGTTTTCCCCGACATTCGGCGCGCAACACGCGTGCACCACTGGAGACCCACGCCAATGTCCCTGTTTCGAAAAAAGAGCGTCGAGCACATGCTTGCGGCAAGCGCTCAGACCGCCGGCCTGAAAAAGGCGCTCGGCGCGCTCGACCTGACCTTCCTCGGCGTCGGCGCGATCATCGGCACCGGCATCTTCGTGCTGACCGGCACGGGCGCCTTGCAGGCCGGGCCCGCGCTGATGATCTCGTTCGTGATCGCGGCGATCGCCTGCGGCTTCGCCGCGCTCGCCTATGCCGAATTCGCATCGACGATTCCGGTCGCCGGTTCGATCTACACGTACTCGTACGCGACGCTCGGCGAGCTGGCCGCGTGGATCATCGGCTGGGACCTGATGCTCGAATACGGGCTCGCGACCTCGGCGGTGTCGGTCGGCTGGTCGGGCTATCTGCAGTCGCTGCTGTCGGGCTTCGGCGTGTCGCTGCCGATGGCGCTGACCGCGGCCCCCGGCGCCGTCCCCGGACACGAAACGCTGTTCAACCTGCCCGCCTTCCTCGTGATGATGGCGATCACCACGCTGCTGTCGGTCGGTGTGCGTGAATCCGCGCGGATCAACAACATCATGGTGGCGATCAAGGTCGTGGTCGTGCTGCTCGTGATCGGCGTCGGCGTGTTTCACGTCACGCCGGCCAACTGGCACCCGTTCATGCCGCACGGCTGGAGCGGCGTGTTCGGCGCGGCCGCGGTGATGTTCTTCGCCTTCATCGGCTTCGACTCGGTGTCGTCGGCGGCGGAAGAGGTGAAGAACCCGAAGCGCGATCTGCCGATCGGCATCATCGCGTCGCTCGGCGTGTGCGCGGTGCTGTACGTGGCCGTGGCCGCGGTCGTCACCGGCATCGTGCCGTCCGAGAAGTTCATGGGCATTTCCCACCCGGTGTCGTACGCGCTGCAGCTCGCCGGGCAGAACTGGGTCGCAGGTTTCATCGATCTCGGCGCCGTGCTCGGCATGCTGACCGTGATTCTCGTAATGGCTTACGGTCAAACGCGGGTGATCTTCGCGATGTCGCGCGACGGCCTGCTGCCCGCGAAGCTGTCGAAAGTGCATCCGCGCTTCGCGACGCCGTTTTTCACGACGTGGCTCGTCGGCATCTTCTTCGGCCTGATCGGCGCGCTGGTGCCGCTCAATGTGTTGGCTGAGCTGATCAACATCGGCACGCTCGCGGCATTCTCGATGGTGTCGATCGCGGTGCTCGTGCTGCGCAAGACGCACCCCGAGCTGCCGCGTGCGTTCCGTTGCCCGGGCGTGCCGGTCGTGCCGGTGCTCGCGGTCGCATCGTGCCTGTTCCTGATGCTGAATCTGCAAGGCATCACGTGGGGCGCGTTCTTGATCTGGCTTGCGATCGGCATGGTCGTCTATTTCGGCTACTCGCGCCGTCATTCGAAACTGGCAAAGTAAAGCGCCGTTTTCGACGAGGCCGCGCCAATGAGCTGAATGGTCGCGAGCGCGGCATCGCTTTCCGCTGATCTATCGAAGCGCCCCGTCATGCCCTGCAGACGGGGCGCTTGTCTTTGCGGCGTCCCGTTCCGTGGCCCCCATCTTCTCTACGTGCGCTCGCGCGCGCCGACACACTTCCCCTCATAGCGCGTCCGCGCGATTTGTGCTTTACTTTTCGGCAGACTTGTAAAACCCGCAGCACCCTCATCGGACCTCGCGAACCGCAGTCACTCGCAGTCGAAGCAAAAGCAGGGGCAACAACAATCACAGGTCCGGTCTCACCCACAGCAACTATCTTGCATGGGATCGTGGTCAGCGTGGAGGCGGGGATCGATACGCCGAAGCGCTCGCTCCGATCAATAAAGGAGACAGCTTCATGGCGATCAGCATCAGTCTGACGGTCAATGGCGCACCCGTGAGCGCCTCAGTCGACCCTGGCACCCTGCTTGTCCAGTTCCTGCGCGATCAACTCCGTCTGACCGGCACCCACGTCGGCTGCGATACCGCGCAATGCGGCGCCTGCACCGTGCATCTGAACGGCCGCGCGATCAAGTCCTGCAACATCCTCGCCGCGCAAGCCGATGGCGCCGAAGTCACGACCATCGAAGGGCTCGCGCACAATGGCGCACTGCATCCGATGCAGGCGGCGTTCAAGCACTGCCACGGTCTGCAATGCGGCTTCTGCACACCGGGCATGGTGATGAGCGCGGTATCGCTGGTCCAGCGTCAACCCGATCTGACCGGCGACGAAGTGCGCGAGCAGCTCGACGGCAATCTGTGCCGCTGTACCGGCTATCACAACATCGTCAAGGCCGTGCTCGAAGGCGCCGCGGGTATGAAGGCGTCCACAGCATCGAGCGCAACTGCCGGCGCGAATGCCGCCGGCGCAACCGCCGCCTGAGGAGCCGACGATGAACGCACCCGATACACAGAGCCTGATCGGCGCCGCCGTCGAACGCAAGGAAGACTATCGCTTCCTGACCGGCAAAGGCCAGTACACCGACGACATCGTGCTGCCGCAGCAAACCTACGCGGTATTCCTGCGCTCGCCGCACGCGCACGCCAAGATCAACAGCATCGACACGAGCGCGGCCAAACAGTCGC
The DNA here is from genome assembly GCF_009362785.1 of Paraburkholderia atlantica. Lineage (GTDB taxonomy): Bacteria > Pseudomonadota > Gammaproteobacteria > Burkholderiales > Burkholderiaceae > Paraburkholderia > Paraburkholderia atlantica. The sequence goes on along the minus strand of NZ_WHNQ01000005.1, from coordinate 141,880 downwards.
CGGGCGTCGTCGCGATCTTCACCGGCGCGGACCTCGCGGCGGAGAAGGTCGGCGGACTGCCGTGCGGCTGGCTGATCCACAGCACCGACGGCAAGCCGATGAACGAGCCGCCGCATCCGGTGATCGCGCATACGAAGGCGCGGCATGTGGGCGACCAGATCGCGCTCGTGATCGCCGAATCGATCAAGGCCGCCAAAGATGCGGCCGAACTGATCGAGGTCGATTACGAAGAACTGCCGGCCGTCGTCGATACCGCGCATGCGGCCGACCCGGGTCAGGCGGCGGTGCACGACGAAGTGCCCGACAACGTCTGCTACAACTGGGGCCACGGCGACAAGGCCGCGACCGATGCAGCGTTCGCCAAGGCCGCGCACGTAACCACGCTCGACATCGTCAACAACCGCCTCGTGCCGAACGCGATCGAACCGCGTGCGGTCAACGCGAGCTATTCGGCGCAGGACGACAGCTACACGCTGTACGTCGCGAATCAGAATCCGCACGTCGAGCGGCTGCTGATGGCCGCGTTCGTGCTGTCGTTGCCGGAATCGAAGCTGCGCGTGATCGCGCCCGACGTCGGCGGCGGCTTCGGCTCGAAGATCTTCCTGTACGCGGAAGACGTCGCGCTCACGTGGGCATCGAAGAAGATCGGCCGGCCGGTCAAATGGACCGCCGAGCGCTCCGAGGCATTCGTTTCCGACGCGCACGGCCGCGATCACGTGACCAAGGCCGAGCTGGCAATGGACGCCGACGGCAAGTTCCTCGCGATGCGCGTGCATACGATCGCCAACATGGGCGCGTATCTGTCGACGTTCGCGTCGAGCGTGCCGACGATCCTGTACGCGACGCTGCTCGCCGGCCAATACGCGACGCCCGCGATCTACGCGGAAGTGAAGGCGGTCTTCACCAACACCGTTCCCGTCGATGCATATCGCGGCGCGGGCCGGCCGGAAGCGACGTTCGTCGTCGAGCGTCTGGTCGAAGCCGCGGCGCGCGAGATGAAGCTCGACCCCGCGGAAATTCGCCGCCGCAACTTCATCACGCAGTTCCCGTACGCGACGCCGGTCGGCCTCACGTACGACACCGGCGACTACAACGCGATCCTGTCGCGCGCGCTGACGCTCGCGGACGTCGAAGGCTTCGCCGCGCGCCGGCAGGAATCGGAACAGAACGGCAAGCGCCGCGGCCTCGGCTACTCGTGCTACATCGAGGCATGCGGTCTCGCGCCGTCGAACATCGCGGGCGCACTCGGCGCGCGCGCGGGCCTGTTCGAAGTCGGCCAGATTCGCGTGCACCCGACCGGTTCCGTCACGGTGTTCACGGGCTCGCACAGCCACGGCCAGGGCCATGAGACGACCTTCGCGCAAGTAGTCGCGGATCGCCTCGGCATTCCGCTCGACAGCGTCGAAATCGTGCACGGCGACACCGGCCGCATCGCGTTCGGCATGGGCACGTATGGCTCGCGTTCGATCGCGGTCGGCGGCTCGGCAATCTCGAAGGCGCTCGACAAGATCGAAGCGAAGGCGAAGAAGATCGCCGCGCATCTGCTCGAAGCGTCGGCGGAAGACATCGAGTTCAAGAACGGCGTGTTCCGCGTCGCGGGCACCGACCGCACCAAGGCGTTCGCGGAAATTTCGCTCGCCGCCTACGTGCCGCACAACTATCCGCTCGACGTGCTCGAACCGGGCCTCGAAGAAAGCGCGTTCTACGATCCGACCAACTTCACGTATCCATCGGGCGCGTACATCTGCGAGATCGAAGTCGATCCGGACACCGGCGAGAGCCGCATCCAGAAGTTCACCGCGGTCGACGATTTCGGCAACGTGATCAATCCGATGATCGTCGAAGGCCAGGTGCATGGCGGCCTCGGGCAAGGCATCGGCCAGGCGATGCTCGAGCGCTGCGTGTACGACAACGACAGCGGCCAGCTGCTGTCCGGCTCGTACATGGACTACGCGATGCCGCATGCGTCCGACCTGCCCGACTTCACGGTCGAGACCTCGAAGGGCACGCCGTGCACGCACAACCCGCTGGGCGTCAAAGGCTGCGGCGAAGCGGGCGCAATCGGCTCACCGCCGGCCGTGATCAACGCGATCATCGACGCGCTCGCGCCGCTTGGCGTGACCAATCTGCAGATGCCGGCCACGCCGCATCGCGTATGGTCCGCGATTCAAGCGGCGAAGCAAGCCTGACCCAACGATCCTGAGCGGAGCATTCGACATGTATTCATTCGAGTATCAACGCGCGACGGATCCGCAAGCGGCCGCCGCAGCCCTCACCGCCGACAGCGACGCGAAGTTCCTCGCCGGCGGCCAGAGCCTTCTGCCGACGATGCGCCTGCGTCTCGCGCAGCCGTCGCAACTGATCGACGTCACGCGGATTCCCGCGCTGAAGACGATCAGCGTCGACGCCAACAAGGTGACGATCGGCGCGGCCGTCTGCCATGCCGACGTCGCCGAACACGCGGACGTGCGGCGCGTGTTGCCCGCGCTGGCGGAGCTGGCCGCGAACATCGGCGATCGCCAGGTGCGCGCGCTCGGCACGATCGGTGGCTCGCTCGCGAACAACGATCCGGCCGCGTGCTACCCGGCCGCCGCGATGGGGCTCGACGCGACGATCGTCACGGACCGGCGGCGCATCGCCTCGGGCGATTTCTTCGTCGGCATGTATGAGACCGCGCTCGCGCCCGACGAGCTGATCGTCGCCGTCGAGTTTCCGGTGCCCGAGCGGGCTGCGTACGAGAAATTCCGCAATCCGGCCTCGCACTTCGCGCTAGTCGGCGTGTTCGTCGCGAAGTCCGCAGGCGGCGTGCGGGTCGCGGTGACGGGTGCGGCGCCGTCGGTATTTCGCGTGCCTGAGCTCGAAAGCGCGCTGTCGGCGAACTTCACGCCCGAGGCGGCACGCGCGGTCAGCGTGTCGCCCGACGAGTTGAACGAAGACATGCACGCGAGCGCCGCATATCGCGCGCATCTGATTCCGCTGCTCGCCGCGCGCGCGGTCACGAAGGCAACTGCCTAGCGGTACTCGCCAGGCTGCCCGGCTTGCCGCGCGTGCGCATCACGACGCGCGCAAGCCAGCTTCGTTCACTTCGCGAGCGGGCGCGAGAGTTCGACGCCTAGCTCGCGCCCATTGCGTTCTTCACTCGCGCCACGCCTCGTCATGGCCAGTCGCGCAGATTCAGGATCACCATGCAGCCGGCTTCGATCGACGACACCCTCGCCCAACTCGCCGCCCAATGCTATTTCGCGAGCCGCGAACTCGCGACCGCGCTGTATCTCGCGCTGCGCATGGAGCGGCCGCTGTTCGTCGAAGGCGAGCCGGGTGTCGGCAAGACCGAACTCGCGAAAGCGGCGGCCGGCATGCTCGGCACCACGCTGCTGCGCTTGCAATGCTATGAAGGACTCGACACCGCGAGCGCGCTTTATGAGTGGGACTACCCGCGTCAGATCATGGCGTTGCGGCTCGCCGAAGCGAGCGGCGAACGCCCCGACAACGACACGCTGTATCGCGGCGAATTCCTGCTGAAGCGTCCGCTTCTACAGGCACTGATGCCGGACGAAAACCATCCCGGCGCGCGGCGCGTGCTGCTGATCGACGAAATCGACCGCGCCGACGAACCGTTCGAAGCGTTCCTGCTCGAACTGCTTTCGGATTTCCAGGTATCGATTCCCGAGTACGGCACCGTACGCGCGTCACAGCCGCCGCTCGTCATCATGACGTCGAACCGCACGCGCGAAGTGCACGACGCGTTGAAGCGCCGCTGTCTGTATCAATGGATAGGCTATCCGGATCGCGAGCGCGAGCTCGAGATCGTCGCCGCGCGCGCGCCGCAAACGTCGGCGCAACTACAGCGGCGCGCGGTCGACTTCGTGCATCGGCTGCGCGGCATGGATCTGTTCAAGGCACCGGGCATCGCCGAAACGATCGACTGGTGCCGCGCGCTCGAAGCGCTATCGGTGACGGAACTCGATCCGCAATCGGTGCAGAACACGCTCGGCGTGCTGCTCAAGTATCAGGACGATCTCGCGCGTGTGGATGCCGCGCAGATCGCGCAGTGTCTGGCCGGGTGAGGGTCGCCGGCATGACGAATGACATCGGCATAGGCAGACGCGACGGTGCGAACCAGCAGTCCGCGCCCATGCTCGCGCGCAACGTGGTTCATTTCGTGCGCGTGCTGCGCGGCGCCGGTTTGCCGATGTCGCCCGCACAAGCCGTCGATGCGCTCGCCGCGTTGCAGTGGATCGATCTCGGCCGCCGCGACGACGTGCGCGCGGCGCTTGCCGCGCTGCTCGTCACCGCGCCCGACGAACGCGAGCTCTTCAATGCCGCATTCGATCTGTTCTGGCGCGACCCCGATTGGGAAGGCAAGCTGCGCGCGCTGCTGTTGCCGAAAGTACGCGACGGGCTGCCGCCGCCGAAGCGCAACAACCGTCTCGCCGATGCGCTCGCGGTACGCATGCCGCCGTCGCCGCATCCGAATGCGCCGCAGGAAACCGAGCAGCACGAACTGCATGCGCAGTTGACGTTCAGCGCGGAAGAGCGCCTGCGTCATCGCGATTTCGACACGCTGAGCGCGGACGAATGGCGCACGCTGCGTCATCTGATCCGCGGCCAGCGGCTGCCGCTCGCCACCGAACCGACGCGGCGTCTGAAGGCGGCATCGCACGGCACGCATGCCGACCTGCGCGCGAGCGCGCGGCACGCGGTGCGCGCCGGAGGCGACTGGACCGTGTGGAAGTATCGCGCGAGGGTCGAGCGCAAGCCGCCGCTCGTGCTGCTGCTCGATATTTCCGGCTCGATGAGCAACTACTCGCGCGCGGTGCTGTACTTCTGCCACGCGTTGTTGCAGTCGCGCGAACGTCTGCAGGTGTTTCTGTTCGGCACGCGGCTCACCAACGCGACGCGCGCATTGCGCGAACGCGATCCCGACGTCGCGATCGCGACGCTCAGCGATCAGGTGGTCGACTGGTCGGGCGGCACGCGCATCGGCGCGGCGCTCGCCGAATTCAACCGACGCTGGGCGCGCCGCGTGCTCACAGGTCGTGCGACGGTGCTGCTCGTCACCGACGGTCTCGATCACGAAGCGATCGACGTGCTCGATACCGAAATGGCACGCCTCGCACGTTTCGCGCATCGCATCGTGTGGCTCAATCCGCTGCTGCGGTTCAGCGGCTTCACTCCGAAGGCGCGCGGCGTGCAGGCGATCCTGCCGTATGTCGACGCGCATCGTCCGGTTCATAATCTAGACAGTCTCGCAGCGTTCGGCCGCGATCTCGCGCAATTGACGCGCGCGCCTCGCCACGCCGTCGCCGCGACGACACTCGCAGGAGCAACGTCATGGAATTGAGCGAAACTCATACGCTGCCGGTCGCGCAGCAGCAAACGTGGGACGCGTTGAACGACACCGAAATTCTGCGCGCTTGCATCCCCGGTTGTGAAAGCATCGACCCGGACGGCGAAAACGCGTACCTGGTCACGCTGAGCGCGGCGGTCGGCCCGGTCAAGGCGCGCTTCAAGGGGCGTATGCAACTGACCGATATCGACGCACCGAACGCCTACACGATCGTGTTCGAAGGCCAGGGCGGCGCCGCGGGTTTTGCCAAGGGCAATACGCAGGTCACGCTTGAAGCCGACGGCGATGCCGCGACGAAGCTCTCCTACACCGCCAACGCGCAGGTCGGCGGCAAGCTCGCGCAGATCGGCTCGCGGCTCGTCGACGGTGCGGCGCGCAAGATTGCCGGGGAGTTTTTCAAGCGCTTGAGTGCGCAGCTCTCGGGTGAGAATAGCGCTGAGGAAGCAGCGGACGGCGACGCCTCGGTGGATACCGAAGCCGAAGCCGCGTCAGCGTCTGCGTCTGAGCAAACGGAATCGAACGAGGCCGCGGACGGCGAGTCCGGCGGCGAAGCAAAGAAAGGGAAGAAATCATGGACAGCGTGGATCTCGAAGTTCTGAAGACCAGCGCCCGCTGGCTCGAGGACGGACATCGCGCGCTCCTCGTGACGGTCGTGAAGACGTGGGGCTCATCGCCGCGTCCCGAGGGCGCGATGCTCGCGGTGCGCGACGACGGCCTCGTGGTCGGCTCGGTGTCGGGCGGCTGCATCGAGGACGATCTGATCGACCGCGTGCGGCAACGGGGAATCGAGCAGACGAATCCGGAAGCGGTGAAGTACGGCATCACGGCCGAGGAAGCGCATCGCTTCGGGCTGCCGTGCGGCGGCACGATCCAGCTCGTGCTCGAACCGTTGACACGGCAAAGCGGCATCGCCGAATTGTGTCACGCGGTCGAAAATGGCCGGCTCGTCGCGCGTGAACTCGACATGGCGACGGGCGCGGTGCGGCTCGACAACGCGCAGGCGACCGACGGTGTGCATTTCGACGATAAGCGTCTGCTGACGATCCACGGCCCGCGCTACCGGATGCTCGTGATCGGCGCCGGGCAGTTGTCGCGCTACCTGTGCCACATCGCGGTGGGTCTCGATTATCAGGTGACGGTCTGCGATCCGCGCGAGGAATACACGGAGGAATGGGACGTGCCGGGCACGAAGATCGTCCGCACGATGCCGGACGATACCGTGACCGACATGAAGCTCGACGAGCGCTGCGCGGTGATCGCGCTCACGCACGATCCGAAGCTCGACGATCTCGCGCTGATGGAAGCATTGAAGACGCCGGCGTTTTACGTCGGCGCGCTCGGCTCGCGCCGGAACAATCACGCGCGACGGGAGCGGCTGAAGGAGTTCGATCTGAACGAAGCCGAACTGGCCCGTTTGCATGGGCCCGTCGGCATATATATCGGCAGCAGGACGCCGCCTGAGATCGCGGTGTCGATTCTGGCGGAGGTGACGGCGGCCAAGAATGGCGTGTCGCTGCCGACGCTATTGCAGGTCGAAGGCGCGAAGGCTGCGCGGGAGATTGCGGCGTCGGGTGGCGCCGCCTGCAGCGTGTAGCCTGCCGCGTTCAACCAACGAGGTGGAGGGCACCCGACGTGCCTTCCACGCTTACATCAAACCGCAAACCACCGCCGCGATCACCGAGCCGCTCACCAGCACCACGCCCACCACGCGGCGTTTATTCAATTCGGTCCACAGCAGCACGCCCGTCAGCGACAGCAGAATCAGGCTGCCCGCGATCGTATCGATCAGCAGCACCCACCCGACGCTGAGACCCACGCCCTTGTGCAGATTGCTCAGCGTCGCGAAGAACGAGTTGCGCGTGTGCTTCACCGTCACGAAGCCATTGCCGACCCAGTACTCGGCCTGCACGCTCTGCCCCGGGCCCATGATGCCGACCTGCCATTGCTCAGGCTGAATCGTGCTGTGATCGCCCCACGCGACCGGATGGGCGGGCTCGCGCTTCGCGCGTCCCGGCTTGCCGTCGATCTTCAGTTCGCGTTGCAGCCACTTCGCCATTTCGCCCGGCGAGTGCAGCGGTTTCTCAGGCACCGCGATCTGCATTTCCTCGACCTGCGGCGCGCCCGTCGATATTTTCAGCGGGCCGGCGCGATGATTGAGCAGGAAGCCGGTCACGCCGAACATCAACCCGAGCACCGCGCCCCACAAGCCGATCCAGCCATGCACGTTGCGCAGCCACCTGATGAAGGTCGCACGACGCGAACGCTGCCGCCGCGGCGCCTGTTGCGCGACGGCGCCCGGCGTAGCGACGCCCGGCGCGGCGACGGTAGGTTTCAAATCGATCGATTCAGGCGCGTTCAAAACGGACTCCGGGCTAGAGCGGTAGGAAGAATTCGAGTGAGAAGAGGCGGATCGGCCAGCTTGTGATGGGCGATCCGCGTGAAGGGCTGGCTGGCAGTCACAGAGGAGGACAAATGTGACGAAAAGCTTGCGACGCCTTTCAATTGAGAAACGTTATCATTACACAGTTAAGTGTATTGCTCAATGTCGGGGCGCTGTGGGCGCGCGGCGCATACCCGCCGGGCAATCTTCGAATCGCTTCCAGATGCGCGCCAGCCGCTTGACATCCGCGCGGCGCGAAACGACGCTAGCTGGCGATGCCGTCAACGTCGTCGTCCGGATACCTGCCGTCATGCGACTCTGCCTCGTGGTCCTTGCCTCCGCCGGCTGGCTGGCCGGCATTCATGCCGCGAGCGCGAGCGTGCCGGTCAAACTGGACGACCCCTACACCAACGAAGGCGAGACGCAGACCTTCACCATCAACGCTGACGGCTCGTATGCGAAGCTCGATTCGATGACGCTACACGTGAACAACGAAGCCGGCGTCGAGCGGGTCGCGCAGCAATACGTCTGGTTCAACCGCAACATGGCCGACGTGCAGATTCTCGAGGCCTACACGGTCACCACCGACGGCAAGCGTCACGACGTAGCGCCCGAGCAGATCCGCGACGTGCAGGAAGTCCGCTCGTTCGACGCGCCGATGTTCCAGGACATCCAGGAAAAGGTGATCGTATTCCCCGCGGTCGAACCCGGCGCGCGCGTGCACCTGACGTACCGCAAGACGCAGCGTCAGCCGATCGTGCCTGGGGAATTCAGCGACTTCACGCCGCCCGATCTCGCACCGACCCGCAACTTCCGCCTGATCTACGACCTGCCCGCCGACAAGCCGCTGTACGCGGACGCGCGCGGCTTCAGCGCGGTGACGCCCATCACGCGCGACGGCCGCACGCGCTACGAATTCTGCTACGACAAGGCACATTTCGACCGGCTGGAACGCGGCTCGGTCGCGTACGTGTCGTACGGGGATCGGCTGATGGTGTCGACCTTTCCGAGCTATGCCGCGTTCGCCGCGTCCTATCGCGGCTCCGCAGCCGACCCGGGCACGCACGACGCCGCGATCACCCAGCTCGCGCAGCAACTGACCGCGCACGACCACACCGCGCACGACAAAGCCAAAACGCTGTACGACTGGGTTCGCCGCAATATCCGCTATGTCGCGATCTACGTCGGGCGTGGCTCCGTCGTGCCGCACAGCGCGAGCGCGATCCTCGCGAACCGCTATGGCGATTGCAAGGACCACGTCGCGCTCTACGGCGCGCTGCTCGACGCGGTCGGCGTGCGCAACGAGCCGGCGCTGATCAGCAGCGGCACGATCTACACGCTGCCGAGCGTGCCGGGCTACGGCGTCATCAATCACGCGATCACGTGGCTGCCCGACTTGCAGATGTACGCAGACTCGACTGCGTCGAACGTCGAATTCGGTTTTCTGCCTTCATCCGACATGGACCGTCCTACCGTATTGATCGACGACGGCGTGCTCGCGCAAACACCGGCCACCGCGCAGATGTCGCGCAGCACCGATCTCGCGATCAAGATCGAGCCGGACGGCTCGGCGAGCTTCACGTATCGGCTGCAGGATGCCGGACCGTACGCCGAGCAGGCCCGCGCGCGGCTGCGCACGCAGTCGCCCGCGCAACGCGAGGAATCGATTCAGGCCGAGTTGCGCAATGTGAATCTGCGCGGCACCGCGACGCTGACGACGAGCGACCTCAGCGCGGCCGACGGCCCGCTCACGCTGACGATGAAAGGCACGCTCGAAAGTCTCGTGGTAACCGGCATGACCGCATCGATCCCGGCCTTGACGAGCCTCGGTGGCGGCGTCGAAGCCGATACGCGCTACTGGCTCGGGGAACGCAAGCGCACGCAGCCGTTCGTATGCCACAACCTCGCGATCCACGAACGCGCGCGCATCGAACTGCCGGCCAACTTCCGCGTGCTCGACATGCCGGAGGCGCAACGCACGCAGGACCGCTTCGTCGATTACACGTCGGAGTACGCGTTCGATCCGCTCAGCAACGTGGTCACGATGACGCGCGACGGCGCCACCCATTTCGACAGCGACGTCTGCACGCCCGATGATTTCACGCGCATGCGTCCCGCGATCGAAGCGATCGGGCGGGACGTACGCGCGCAGGTGATCGTCAGATCGACGTTGGTGGAGTCGTCGAATGTGGCGTCGCAGGCGCCTTGACCGTCAACACGTCAACACGTTAAACCGGCCACAACGGCCCTTCCTGCATCGCGCCGATCTGCTCGCGCATCTCGAGGATGCGATCTTCCCAGTAGCGCTGTGTGTTGAACCACGGAAACGCGGCCGGAAACGCCGGATCATCCCAGCGGCGCGCGAGCCACGCTTGATAGTGAATCAGCCGCAACGTGCGCAGCGCTTCGATCAAATACAGTTCGCGCGGCTCGAACTCGCAGAAATCCTCGTAGCCGGCGAGCAGATCGGCGAGCGCGCGCGACGCCTCCGCGCGTTCGCCCGGCAACAGCAGCCACAGGTCCTGAATTGCGGGACCCATGCGGCTGTCGTCGAAATCGACGAAATGCGGGCCCGCATCGGTCCACAGCACGTTGCTCGGGTGACAGTCGCCGTGCAGACGCAAGGTGCGAATCTCGCCAGCCCGCTCGAACGCACGCGCGACGCCTTCGAGCGCGAGATTCACGACGGTTTCCCACGCGGTGCGCAGGTCGTCGGGCACGAAACGATGCGCGAGCAGGAAGTCGCGCGGCTCGTAGCCGAACGTATCGATGTTCAGCGCGGGGCGTTCCGCGTAGTCCTGGGTCTGCCCGATTGCATGAATGCGCCCGATGAAACGTCCGAGCCATTCGAGCGTGTCGCGCCGGTCGAGATCCGGCGCACGACCTCCGCGTCGCTCGAAGACCGAGAAGCGGAAACCGTCGAAGCTATGCAGTGTGCGGCCATCCAGCACGCGCGCGGGCACGGCCGGAATCTCGCGCGCGGCGAGTTCGGCGACGAACGCGTGCTCTTCGAGAATCGCCGCGTCGCTCCAGCGCTCAGGACGATAGAACTTCGCGACCACGGGCGGGCCGTCTTCGACGCCGACCTGATACACGCGATTTTCATAGCTGTTGAGCGGCAGCAGACGGCCGTCGGTCCGCACGCCGGACGTTGCGAGCACGCCGTCGATCGCGTCCAGCACGGTTTCCGGCGTGAGCCGCGCGAACGGCACGGCGCCATCGGCGCCGGCCTGGGGATGGGAATTATCGGGAATGGTGTCGTTCATGCCCCGCATTGTGCGCCGCGCCGCGGGTAAAGACGAGAGCGACGGCTCGCAATGCGTGCGTGGCATCGCTAGAAATACGGGCTGATTTGCGGCGCGCCGTGAATCGACGCGCGCATCGACCCGCAGCGATGCTGGCGAGCCGATCTCACCTTACAACATCACTACAGCCCACTCCTGCGTGTCACACAACGGCAATGAGCAACAGATAAGCCTCTCGTTCAATGCGTCTGCGCGCCGGCCGGACGTATCAGGTCGCCGGTATCGATCAGATCTTCGAGGAAAAAGGGTTCGGTATTGAGCTGCCGCGATGCGCCGGGTTCGCCGGCGTACCACGCCACCATCGCCATGTCGCCAAGAATGCGCATGACGATTCCGCGCGCGCCTTGCGGCACGGCGATATGTACCGATCGGACAATGGAACCGACTTGCATGATAATTCCCCGCTTCCCTTAGCCGGCTTTATGATTTCACGCCGGTCGAGGTGATGATAAAAACGCCGCTTCGCATTGGACGTTGCGTGCGCACTTAATCTGTCGCGCGCGTGGCGCGTGAGAGGTTCGAGTCATTGTTCCCGCTTTGCGGGGCTTTGGGAAGGCGAATAGAAGGCTTTCACCAGTCGTTTCGCCCTATTCCCATTACGCTGCGCACAGCCGATGATCTCGGCTTCAGACGTCGTAATGAAGACCATCATAAACCCTGCGGGGGGAGACATCAAAAACGTGCATTGCCAGAACGATCTGCAAGATGCGGGTAACGCGCAGCTTCGCACCTGCCTTCGCGCCGACGGGCGCGCCTCCGTTTCCGATCCGCGCGGCGCGGCCGCCGCTGATTTCATGAGTCTGCGCTAGTCATGTGGATCGTTCGTCTCGCGCTACGGCGCCCCTATACGTTCGTCGTGCTGGCTTTGCTGTTGCTGATCGTCGGACCGTTGACGATTCTGCGCACGCCCACCGACATCTTTCCGAACATCGATATTCCGGTGCTGTCGGTGATCTGGTCGTACAACGGCCTGCCCGCCGACGAAATGGAGCGGCGCATCGCGCTGAACTACGAGCGCGGCTTGTCGGTGGCGGTCAACGACATCGAACACACGGAATCGACGTCGCTGAACGGCATCACGGTCATCAAGATCTTTTTCCAGCCGGGCGCGAATATCGACGAAGCGCTCGCGCAGGTCACCGCGCTGTCGCAGTCGCAAGTGCGCTCGCTGCCGCCCGGCATCACGCCGCCGTTCATCCTGCGCTACAACGCGTCGACGGTGCCGATTTTGCGGCTCGCGTTGTCGTCCGCGTCGCTGACCGAGCAGGAACTGTTCGACTTCGGCAATAACTTCCTGAAGACGCAGCTCGCCACAGTGCCGGGTGCATCCGCGCCGCTGCCGTATGGCGGCAAGCAACGGCAGATCATGATCGATATCGATTCGCGCAAGCTGCAAGAGCGCAATCTGTCGCCGATGGACGTGGTCAGCGCGGTTTCCGCGCAGAACCTGATTCTGCCTTCGGGCACCGCGAAAATCGGCTCGACCGAGTACTCGGTGGTAATGAACGGCAGCCCCGATTCGCTCGCGGGGCTGAACAACATTCCGATCCGCACCACCGCAAACGGCACCATCTTTATCCGCGACGTCGCGCACGTGCGCGACGGCTACCAGCCGCAGACCAACATCGTGCGCGTGAACGGCCAGCGTGCCGCGCTGCTGACGATCAACAAAAGCGGCAATACGTCCACGCTCGATATCGTCGATCGCATCAAGACGATGATGCCGACGCTGCGCAATCTGGTGCCGCCGTCGCTGAATATCGACCCTGTCGCCGACCAGTCGCTGTTCGTGCGCGCATCGGTGGAGGGCGTGCTGCGTGAGGCGCTGATCGCCGCGTGCCTGACGGGCCTGATGATTCTGCTGTTCCTCGGCAACTGGCGCGCGACGCTGATCATCGCGGTATCGATTCCGTTGTCGATGATCACGTCGATCATCGCGTTGTCCGCGCTCGGTCAGACGATCAACATCATGACGCTCGGCGGGCTCGCGCTCGCGGTCGGGATTCTCGTCGACGATGCGACCGTTGCGATCGAGAACATCAGCCATCAGCTCGAACAGGGCAAGACGCTCGAACAGGCGATTCTCGACGGCGCGCATCAGATCGCGATTCCGACGCTCGTGTCGACGTTGTCGATCTGTATCGTGTTCGTGCCGATGTTTCTGCTCACCGGTGTCGCGCACTATCTGTTCATTCCGCTCGCCGAAGCGGTGGTCTTCGCGATGCTCGCGTCATACTTCTTCTCGCGTACGCTCGTGCCGACGCTCGCGAAATATCTGCTGCGCTATCACCACAAGCCTGCTGATCTGCATCACGCGCCGGCGCAAACACGCAATCCGTTCATGCGCGTGCACTATGCGTTCGAGCGCGGTTTCTCGCGTTTGCGCGAGCGCTATCGCGGGTTTCTCGAAGCGCGTGTCGCGCGGCCGGGCCTGTTCGTCACGCTGTTTCTCGTGTGCTGTGGCGCGTCGCTGCTGTTGCTGCCGTTTATCGGCCGCGACTTTTTCCCTGCCGTCGATGCCGGCACGATCGCGCTGCACATGCGCGCGAAAACCGGCATGCGGGTCGAGGAAACCGCGGTGCTGACCGATCGCGTCGATGCGCGCATCCGTCAGCTGATTCCGGCCGGTGAACTGCATTCGATCATCGACAACATCGGCCTGCCGGTGTCGGGTATCAACCTGTCGTACAGCAACACGGGCACGATCGGCACCTCCGACTCGGACATCCTGATCACGCTGAACCCCGAACATCATCCGAGCGCCGGCTATGTGCGCACATTGCGGCGCACGCTCACCGACGAATTCCCCGGCGTGCAGTTTGCGTTTCTGCCGGCCGATATCGTCAGTCAGACGCTCAATTTCGGCATGCCGTCGGCGATCGATATCCAGATCGTCGGCCGTGAGGTGGCCGCCAATCGTGCGTTCGCCGCGAAGCTGCTGAACCGTCTGCGCACGGTGCCGGGCCTCGTCGATGCGCGCATCCAGCAGCCCGCCGATCTGCCGCGGATCTTCATCGACGTCGATCGCACGCGGGCGCAGCAAGCGGGCTTTTCGCAGCGCGATATCGCGAGCAATCTGCTGATCACGCTGTCGGGCAGCCAGCAGACCACGCCGACGTTCTGGCTCAATCCGCGCAATGGCGTCAGCTACAACGTGATCACGGAAGCGCCGCAATACACGATCGATTCGCTGCAATCGCTCGCGAACATTCCGTTGAACGCCAACGGGCGCAACAACATTCTCGGCTCGCTCGCGACGATGCGCCGAGAAGCCAGCAACGCGGTGCTCACGCACTACAACGCGCAAACCACGATCGACATCTACGGCACCGCCGACGGCCGCGATCTCGGCGGCGTGTCCGACGACATCCGCAAGATCATCGACGAATCGAAAGCCGAGCTGCCGAAGAGCTCGAGGATCGAACTCCGCGGCCAGGTGCAAACGATGAACGAGTCGTTCTCGGGCCTGCTCGCCGGTCTGCTGTTCGCGGTGCTGCTCGTGTATTTGCTGATCGTCGTCAATTTCCAGTCGTGGCTCGATCCGTTCATCATCATCACGGCGCTGCCGGGCGCGCTGGCGGGCATCGTGTGGATGCTGTTTCTCACCCACACCACGCTGTCGATCCCCGCCCTCACCGGCGCGATCATGTGTATCGGCATCGCGACCGCGAACTCGATTCTGGTGATCAGCTTCGCGCGCGAACAACTGCTGCTGCACGGCGACGCGACCCGCGCGGCGATTGAAGCAGGCTTCACGCGTTTCCGCCCGGTGCTGATGACCGCGCTCGCGATGGTGATCGGCATGGTGCCGATGGCGATCGGTCTCGGCGAAGGCGGCGAGCAGAATGCGCCGCTCGGGCGCGCGGTGATCGGCGGGCTCGCGGTCGGCACGCTGGCCACGCTGATCTTCGTGCCGGTCGTGTTCTCGATGATCTATCGACGGCTCGCGGCGCGGCATCAGCGCGCCGCGGAACATGTGGTGCAGAAGCCATGAACATCCGGAACGCGATGACCGTACCAGCCGGCACGCGCATCATGCGATGCCACGACACAAGAGGCAGCATCGACTGCCCATGCAATTTCGAAGGGGAAGTTTGATGGAAGCACAACGTCCCGGCGGCTCGGGTTCAGGCTCTGGCGACGGCGGCCACGCCGCGCATGATCCGGCGAAAGCGCGACGCACGCGCCTGATCATGATTGCCGCCGCCGTCGCGGTGCTCGCGCTCGCCGCGCAAGGCATCTGGTCGCGCCACGATGCGCATGCGGCGCTCGAACGCGATGCCGAGCACACGAGCCAGATGAGCGTCGAAGTCGTGCAGCCGCAAAAGTCGTCAGCCGGGTTCGATCTGACGTTGCCCGGCAACGTCCAGGCCTTCCTCGACACGCCGATCTACGCGCGCACCAACGGTTATCTGAAGAAGTGGTACGCCGACATCGGCGCGCGCGTGAAGAGCGGCCAGTTGCTCGCGGAAATCGACACGCCCGAAATCGACGACCAGTTGCGCGCCGCCCGCGCCGATCTCGCGAACGCCGAAGCGAATTACGCGCTGGCGAAGAGCACCGCGGATCGCTGGACGGATATGTTCAGGAGCAAGTCGGTGTCGAAGCAGGAGACCGACGAAAAAGTCGGCGACATGCTCGCGAAAAAGGCCACGCTCGACGCCGCGCGTTTCAACGTCGCCCGACTCGAAAAGACCCAGTCGTTCCAGAAGGTCTATGCGCCGTTCGACGGTACCGTGACCGCGCGCAACGTCGACGTCGGCGCGCTGATCGACGCGGGCAGCTCGGGCGGCCCCGCGAAGGAACTGTTTCATGTCGCGCAGGCGGACCGGCTGCGCGTCTATGTAAACGTGCCGCAAGCGTACGCGCAGCAGGTGCGCGCGCAGCAAAGCGCGTTTCTGACGCTGACCGAGACGCCGTCGCGGCACTACCCGGGTATGGTCGCGCGCACTGCGGGCGCGGTCGATCCGCAGCAGCGCACGATGCTCGTCGAGGTCGACGTCGACAATCGCAGCGGCGAGCTGTTGCCGGGCGCGTACGCGCAGGTGCATTTCGCGCTCGGCGCGGGCACGGCGTCGTTCACGCTGCCGGGCAACGCGCTGCTGTTCCGTCCCGACGGCGTCAAGGTCGCGACCGTCGATCCGCAGCACAAGGTGAAGCTGCTGCCGGTGTCACTCGGCACGGACTTCGGCACGCGCGTCGCGATCGTGGCGGGTCTGCAGGGCAATG
The DNA here is from genome assembly GCF_009362785.1 of Paraburkholderia atlantica. GTDB lineage: Bacteria > Pseudomonadota > Gammaproteobacteria > Burkholderiales > Burkholderiaceae > Paraburkholderia > Paraburkholderia atlantica. The sequence continues at coordinate 125,616 of NZ_WHNQ01000005.1, read as the reverse complement.
AGCAGGTGATCCTGAATCCGCAGGATTCGATCGTCGATGGCGCGCCGGTACGGATCGTGCCGCGCAAGGCGGAAGACGGTGCGGCTTCGGAAGGTGCGGCTGGGGCGGCCGGTGCGGCGGCCAGCTCGCCGGCGGCGCAAGGCGGCGCGCGGCCGGGCGCGAGGACGTGATCATGAAGATGTCGGTTATGCGGCGCGCGCTGGCGTCATCGGCTGAATTCGCGCGCGGGTCGGCGAGCGATTCCATTCGCGCCTCGGCAGTCGCGCTGGCTCTCGCCGGCGCGCTCGGCGCCTGCACCGTCGGCCCCGACTACGTGAAGCCCGCCGCCGTCACACCCGCGACCTGGCGCGAACTCGAAGGCACCGGCTGGAAGCCCGCGCAACCGGCCGACACGCTCACGCGAGGCGCGTGGTGGCGCATCTACGGCGACGCATCGCTCGATGCACTCGAACCGCAGGTCGCAAGCGCGAACCAGGACGTGCAGGCCGCCGAGGCGCGCTTTCGCGCGGCGCGCGCGAGCGTCGCGCAATATCGCTCGCAATTCTTCCCGGTAGTCACCGCGGGCGTCCAGTATTCGCGCACGCGGTCCTCGGAGAACGTGCTGCATAAATCGACCGCCGGTCTCGCGCTGAACGACTATCTGGTGCAGGTCGACGCGTCGTGGGAACCCGACCTGTGGGGCCGTGTGTCGCGCAGCGTCGAAGGCGCGAAAGCTGGCGCGCAAGCGAGCGCCGCCGACCTCGACGCCGCGCTGCTGTCGATGCAGGCCGAGCTCGCCACCGATTACTTCGAGCTGCGCGGACTCGATCAGGAGCGCCGACTCCTCGACGACACGATCAAGGCCTACCAGGAGGCGCTCGAACTGACGCAGCATCGCTTCACCGGCGGCATCGCGACCGATGCCGACGTCGCGCAGGCGCAAACCCAGCTGAAGACGACCCAGGCGCAGGCGCTCGACCTCGGCGTTCAGCGCGCGCAGCTCGAACATGCGATCGCGATCCTGATCGGCCAGCCGCCGTCGACCTTCACGCTGCCGGTCGCGCCACTGGTCGCGGTGCCGGTGATCGCCACGGCCGGCGTGCCGTCCGGATTGCTCGAGCGGCGTCCCGATATCGCTGCGGCCGAGCGGCACGTCGCCGCGATGAACGCGCAGATCGGCGTGGCCACCGCGGCGTTTTTCCCGAACCTCGTGCTGGCCGTGACGGGCGGACTCGAGGCGACCAACTATAGCCAGTGGCTGCTCGCGCCGAGCCGGCTGTGGTCGCTCGGGCCGACGCTCGCCGGCACGCTGCTCGACTTCGGCGGCCGCGCGGCCGTCAAGGAGCAGGCGCGCGCGCACTACGACGAAAGCGTCGCGCAATATCGGCAAACGGTGCTGAACGCGTTCGGCCAGGTCGAGGACAATCTGGCCGCGCTGCGCGTGCTGGAACAAGAAGCGGCCGCACAGGACGACGCGGTCGCGGCCGCGCGGCGCTCGCTCGCGGTCGTGTCGGACCGCTACCGGAACGGCGCGATCACCTATCTCGACGTGGTCGTCGCGCAGACGACCACGCTCACCAACGAGCGCAACGCGGTGTCGATCGCACGCCGCCGGATGGCCGCGAGCGTCGCGCTCGTGAAGGCGCTCGGCGGGGGCTGGGATACGTCGGTACTGCCGGGCGACGATGCGCTTGTACATCCGTCGACGGCGACTTCGGGGGCGACGCAGGCGCCGGCGCCGGCGCCGACGCCGGCCAGCGACGCCGGGGCGCACGGCTAGCGACGGAAGACGGGCGCGCGACATGCTGTGGGCAACGCGGCGCGCCGCGTTGCCCACGCCACCGGCTCGAAACGCGTTTTCAGCGTATCCTTAACGTCTTTGCGCGTTTCCGTGTGACCCAAGGAGTTCAGTTGTGACCCTGCCGCCGCAATCCCAGCGGACTGCATCTGCCGTTCCCTCCCCCCTAGCAGCTTCAGCAGCTTCCACCCGCACCACCAGCGTGTCGGACATCCCCTTTCTGGAACGCGGTTCGCGCGCGTACTGGCGTGCCAGCCTCGCGCTGCTGTTCGCCGGCTATGCGACCTTCTCGCTGCTCTACTGCGTGCAGCCGCTGCTGCCGTCGTTCTCCGAAGCGTTCAACGTGACACCGGCGCAAAGCAGTCTGTCGCTGTCGCTATCCACCGCGGCGCTCGCACTGGCGATTTTCGTCGCGGGTTTCGTCTCCGAGGGTTGGAGCCGGCACAAGCTGATGACGCTGTCGCTGACGGTGTCGTCGGTGCTGACGATTGGCGTATCGGTCGCGCCGCACTGGAATCAGTTGCTCATTCTGCGCACGCTCGAAGGGCTCGCGCTCGGCGGCGTGCCGGCCGTCGCGATGGCTTATCTCGCGGAGGAAGTGCATCCGGATGGCCTCGGTCTCGCGATGGGTTTGTACGTCGGCGGCACGGCGATCGGCGGCATGGCTGGGCGGGTGATCACCGGCGTGGTTGCGGATCTGTTTTCATGGCGCGTCGCAATCGGCACGATCGGCGTGCTCGGCCTGCTGTCGATGCTCGCGTTCCGCGCATTGCTGCCGCCGTCGCGCCATTTCGTGCCGCGCCGCGGCCTCGGCTTCGCGCATCACCGCACGTTGCTGTTGCGGCAGTTCACGCGACCGGGCCTGCCGCTGCTGTTCCTGCTCGGCTTCGTGCTGATGGGCAGCTTCGTCACGCTGTACAACTACATCGGCTACCGGCTGCTGGCGCCGCCGTATCGGCTGAATCAGACGGAGATCGGCGCGATCTTTATCGTCTATCTGGTCGGGGTGGTCGCGTCGCCGTGGTCCGGGCGCATGGCCGATACGTTCGGCCGCGCGCGCGTGCTGATCGGGAGCCTGCTGCTGATGGTGTTCGGCCTCGCGCTGACGATGCTGCATCCGCTCGCGGCGGTCGCGACCGGGATCGCATGCGTGACGTTCGGGTTCTTTGCCGGGCATTCGGTCGCGAGCGGCTGGGTCGGGCGTCTGGCGAAAGATGCAAAAGGCCAGGCCGCGGCGCTGTATCTGCTCGCGTACTACATCGGCTCGAGCCTGATCGGCTCGTATGGCGGCCACGTGTGGGCCGGTCACGGCTGGAACGGGGTCGTCGGGCTGGTCGGTGCGCTGCTCGCGATCGGCTTGATCGCCGCGAGGCACTTGCGCGGACGCGAATAGCCGCACGCGGTCACCCAGTCCGCGTGGATCGGCGAAAAACGAAAGGCTTGCGTAAGCGAACGCTTGATACTTCCCGGCGTGTTTTGTTGCGCCGCGCCAATCGCCGCATGCCTGCTGCGCCGGGGTTCAGCAGCTTGCGAATAAGCGCCGACGCGCACGCTTGCGCCGTCGCGCCGCTCCATCAGTCTCCTATACTCGATTAGTGCACTGGTACTGCATGATTTCAAAGCCGCAGCCTCTGCCGGAACGACATAGCGACCATCCCGCATGGGAGGAGACGAAGATGACGTACTTTACGATCGGCGATTTCATCCTGGTCATTCCGATGGCGTTGGCGGGTGCGCTATTCGTCGGCGCGCTGCCCTGCAAAACCGAGTTGCGTCACAACGCGCTGCGTGTGCTGGGCGCGCTGATCGGTGTGATGTGCGCGGTGGCGCTGGTCGAGGGTCTGCCGGCGCTCGTATAGAGCGCGGCGAAGTACCAACGAAAAAGCCGCACGCCGAGCGTGCGGCTTCGTTTTGCCCTTCGTTCCATCCGCCTGTTGCGCGGACGGCTTGTCACGCGATCAGATCGCCTGATCCGTCGACGGCTTTTCCCACAGATTGATCCCACCTTCGGTCGCATAGCGATCGATTTCGGCGAGTTCGTCGGCCGAGAACGCGAGGTTCTTCAGCGCGCCGACGTTCTCGCGCACCTGCTCCGCGCGGCTCGCGCCGATCAGCACCGAGGTCACGCGCTGATCGCGCAACGCCCACGCGAGCGCCATCTGCGCGAGGCTCTGACCACGGCGCTGCGCGATGTCGTTGAGCTTCCTCACGTGCTCGATGTTCTGCGGGCTCAGATGCTCGTCTTTCAGCGAACCGCCGCCCGGCTTGTTGACGCGCGCATCGGCCGGCACGCCGTTCAGGTACTTGCCGGTCAACAGCCCTTGCGCGAGCGGCGTGAATGCGATCGCGCCAGCGCCGACTTCGTCGAGCGTATCGAGCAGGTCGTGTTCGATCCAGCGGTTCAGCATGTTGTACGACGGCTGATGGATCAGCAGCGGCACCTTGTATTCGGCGAGCAGCTTCGTCATTTCGCGCGTCTTCGCCGACGAGTACGACGAGATGCCGATGTAGAGCGCCTTGCCCTGCTGCACCGCGCTCGCCAATGCGCCCGCTGTTTCTTCGAGCGGCGTGTGCGCGTCGAAGCGATGCGAATAGAAGATGTCGACGTATTCGAGGCCCATGCGCTTCAGGCTCTGATCGAGACTCGCGAGCACGTACTTGCGCGAGCCGCCGCCCTGGCCGTACGGACCCGGCCACATATCCCAGCCGGCCTTCGACGAGATCAGCAGCTCGTCGCGGTACGGTTTGAAATCGTCCTTGAACAGACGCCCGAAATTGGTTTCCGCGCTGCCATACGGCGGGCCGTAGTTGTTCGCCAGATCGAAGTGCGTGATGCCGAGGTCGAAGGCCGTGCGCAGAATGTCACGCTGCGTCGAGATCGGCGTGGTGTCGCCGAAGTTGTGCCACAGGCCGAGCGACAGCGCCGGCAATTTGAGACCCGACTTGCCGCAGACGCGGTATTGCATGTCCGAATAGCGTTCTGAAGCTGCTTCGTAAGCCATTGCTAGTGTCCTTGTCGATGAGATCGCCCGAGAATTGCGGGCGTGAGGATTCGCGCGTTGCGGGAGGCGTGCTGCTCGGGGGATTTATTGTCGTGATGTCGCCGTGGTGCGGCTAGACCGCTATGTTAGCCAATCGACGCGGCGCTTGCAGGCACCCAGTATGCGGGATGGACGAGCACGCGCGGCTCACCTACACTCTGGCCGGTTCAAGTTGATGGGAGGTGCAGATGGCGAAGGCGATTTCGATCGCGCTGATTGTCGGCGGCATCGTGCTGCTGTATTTCGGCGGGCAGGCGTTCAATTCGGTGAGCAGCGACGTGTCGCGCTTCTTTACCGGTTCGCCGAGCAACAAGGCGATCGTGCTGATCGTCGCGGGCGTGGTGGCGACGCTCGCCGGGCTGACGGGAATCGCGATGTCGGGGCGCAAGCGCTGAGCGTCCGCGCGAGGCCCGCGACCGAAACGACTAGAACGCGATCTCGGGCTTCGCAGCCGAGCGCGTGCCGGGCAGCGGCACGTTGCTTACGCCGTGATAGGTGAACACCAGCGAGAACTTCACCTGATCGCTGAGATTCTTGCCGGCCGAGTGCAGCGTGTTGCAGTGGAAGAACACCACGTCGCCGGTCTTCAGCTCCGGCGACACCGCGGTGCGGATCGCCGCCTCGTTCTCGGCGAGATCCGTGCGGAAAAATTTCGCTTCGTCGAAACGGTCGGACGTGAAGGCGGCGCCGTGCGAGTGCGGCACGAACCACAGCGCGCCGTTATCGATGGTCTCCGGGCCGACTGCGAGCCACACCGACACCAGATCGTCGCGCTCGAACGACCAGTAACGCACGTCGCGATGCCAGCCGGTCAGGCTGCCGTACGCGGGGTGCTTCGTCATCATGCAGTTGTGATGCGCGCGGGACAGTCGCGGCTCCTCGCCAAAATACAGTTCCATCCAGCCACGGATTTCGGGCGCGGTCGCCCATTGCGCGAATGCGGGGTGACGACCGTATGCATCGAGCAAGCGCCGCACCGTATGTCCGCCCGGCGCATCCTTCGATGACGGCGCGCCCGGATACTTCAGATCCGCTTCGAATTCGATCGGCGCTGCCGCTACCTGCAGCTGCCGCTGTGCGATCCGCTTCAGCTCGTCGCAACGCTCGGGCGACACGAGTCCTGGCACGACTACAAAACCCTGCTCCCGCAACGTTTGAATCTGCTCTTTCTTCGAATGGAGTGACATGGCGTTCCGTTACTGTCGACTAACTGATGTTCGATTGTAAAACGGGCGCGATCGGGGTGCGTTATTTCGCGGCGCGCCAATGCACCGGTTTCAGGCGCGCGGCGCACCCGCATCGCACATTTGCTGGGCAAATATGCACGTAAATCGCCCGTCAAAAGTGAGACCAGATTGGTGTCGGCGACGATTCGATCCACAGGGAATTCGATCTCGCAGGGTACTAACCCGACTTTCTGACGTCACGATTCCCGTGTAGCCTTCTCGCATGTCGATCGCCGCTTACGCAGTTCTCAATTGGGCGCAGGCCGTCAAGGCTCGTGCCGTCGGTTTCTCCGCGTTGTACCTTCGCTGCGCTGCGCGCCGTGTTTCGCGTCGTGAGTTCCCGCGACACGACTCGCACCGAGTTTCCGGCTTTCAGGCCGTTCATCGCAACCCCGTCATTGGCACATATGGTGCTGTTTGTCCGTGCACATCCGATGCACGCGCCGACGTGCGGTTCATTGCCTAAATGTGAAGCCATGCATACTCTTTTGAGCACCCGTCTTACCCGCGCCGCGCTGAAAGCGGCGCGTCCCGCGCGCCGTCATATGATGCGGGCGCTGCGTCACCATGCCGCGCGCACCCGCGCGCTCGGCGAGCAATGGCGTGACGCGAAAGCCGTCGACGGCTTTCGCACCTGGTTCCACACGTTCTTCTCGGCGCTACGCCAGCAGAGCGGCACACGCCGTCTGTCGCTGCGTACGCTGCTGCGCAAACCGACACCGCTGCGCCTCGCGGTTGCGAAACGCGCGCCGGCGGTGCACACGCCTGCGAGCCGCCGACCGCGTCGGCTGTCGACGAGCAGCAGCGGGTGGTTTGCGTTTGCTTTTGCGAGCCGGTGAGTTGCAGTTGCGCGTTGAGTGGCTAGACCGCTGATCTGCTGACCGGCTGCGCGTTCGCCGCTGTGCTGTCTTCGAGCAGCGCAGGACTTCGAGCGCGACGGCATCGCTCCGTGATCGACGGACAAAGAAAAACCCCGCCGGGCTCACGCCGGCGGGGTTTTTCTTTTGCTATCGCGTAACAAGCGACTTGCGCTTGTTACGCGCTGCTTGTTACGCGCTAGTTACGCGATTGCCGCGACCGGCTCGGTGCCTGCCGCTTCGGCGAGTGCGAGCGCCTTGTCGGTGGCTTCCCACGTGAATTCCGGCTCTTCGCGGCCGAAGTGGCCATACGCCGCGCTCTTCTCGTACACCGGGCGCAGCAGGTCGAGCATCTGGATGATGCCCTTCGGACGCAGGTCGAAATGCTGACGCACGAGTTCCGTGATCGTCGCATCCGACACGCGGCCGGTGCCGAACGTGTTGACCATCACCGAGGTCGGCTGAGCGACGCCGATCGCGTACGACACCTGGATCAGGCAGCGCGACGCGAGGCCCGCGGCCACGATGTTCTTCGCAACGTAACGGCCGGCGTAAGCTGCCGAGCGGTCGACCTTCGACGGGTCCTTGCCCGAGAACGCACCGCCACCGTGCGGTGCAGCGCCGCCGTACGTATCGACGATGATCTTGCGGCCCGTCAGACCGCAATCGCCCTGCGGACCGCCGATCACGAAGCGACCGGTCGGGTTCACGAGGTACTTGACGTCACCCTTGATCAGCTCGGCCGGAAGCGTCGGCTTGATCACTTCTTCGATCACCGCTTCGCGCAGCGCCTCAAGCGAGATGTCCGGCGCATGCTGCGTGGACAGCACGACCGTGTCGATCGAATGCGGCTTGCCGTCGACGTAGCGCACGGTGACCTGCGACTTCGCATCCGGACGCAGCCAGGGCAAACGGCCGTCGCGGCGCAGATTCGCCTGACGCTCGACGAGACGGTGCGACAGGTGGATCGGCAGCGGCATCAGTTCCGGCGTTTCTTCGCACGCGTAACCGAACATCAGGCCCTGGTCGCCTGCGCCTTGATCAAGGTTGTTGTCGTGCGCGCGGTCCACGCCCTGGGCGATGTCCGGCGACTGCTTGTCGTAGGCGACGAGCACCGCGCAGCCGCGGTAGTCGATGCCGTAGTCGGTGTTGTCGTAGCCGATGCGCTTGATCGTGTTGCGCGCGATCTGGATGTAGTCGACGTTCGCGGTGGTGGTGATTTCACCGGCCAGCACGACGAGACCCGTGTTGCACAGCGTTTCGGCCGCGACACGCGAGTACTTGTCTTGAGCGAGGATGGCGTCGAGGATCGCATCCGAGATCTGGTCCGCGACTTTGTCGGGATGGCCTTCGGAAACGGATTCGGAAGTAAAGAGATAGTCGTTTGCCACGTTGCAGACTCCTGTTAGTGGTTACGGTTGCGTTCCACGTAGCCGACTTCGGGAGTCTGAAGCGGCGACGCTTTAGCGGATTACCTTACCGATGGACGCAACCCATGGAACCCATGGACCGCACCCGCCGGCTTCGCCCCGCAAGTTGTCTATTAACTCGGCGAAGCCCTTATTATAGCGACTTCCCTTGAATGTCACAGAGTGTCCACGAGTGCGGTATCACGCCAATTTTTCCGCCCCCCCAAATCCCGCCCCCAGCAGCGCCGCGCGCCCGGAGGCTGCATGCTGAGCCGTTACGGCGCGAAGCTCGCGATCGGGCTGCTCAAACTCTTTGCCTTATTGCCGTATGGATTCGTGGCCCGTCTCGGCGACGGGCTCGGCTGGCTGCTCTATCAAATCCCGAGCCGTCGCAAGCGCATCGTTCATACGAATCTGAAGCTGTGCTTCCCCGACTGGAGCGACGAGCGCCGCGAGGACGTCGCGCAGAAGCACTTCCGTCACGCGATCCGCAGCTATCTCGAGCGCAGCGTGCAGTGGTTCGGCTCGGCGAAGAAGCTCGAGAAGCTGATCCAGCTCGACAGCGCAATCGACCTGACCGACCCGAACCTGCCGCCGACACTCTTTCTCGGCTTTCATTTCGTCGGCATCGAGGCCGGTTCGATTTTTCTGAATTACTCACTGAAGCGCCAGTGCGGCTCGCTGTATCAGCCGATGTCGAATCAGGAGCTCGAGGAAATCGCGAAAGCGGCGCGCGCGCGTTTCGGCGCCGACATGGCAAGCCGCGCCGACAGCGCGCGCGTCGTGCTGCGCTGGCTGCGCGAACGCAAACCGGTGATGCTGGGCGCGGATATGGACTACGGCGCGCGCAATTCGACCTTCGTGCCGTTCTTCGGCGTGCCGACCTGCACGCTGACCGCGGTCGGCCGACTCGCGAAGGTCGGGCACGCGCAGGTCGTCCCGTTCATCGGCGAAGTCCTGCCGAACTACAAGGGCTACCGGCTCAAAGTCTTCAAGCCTTGGGCCAACTATCCGACCGGCGATGATGACGCCGATGCGCGACGCATGAACGAATTTCTCGAAGAGCAGATTCCGCTGATGCCCGAGCAGTATTACTGGGTGCACAAGCGGTTCAAGACGCGGCCGCCGGGAGTGCCGGGGGTGTATTGAAGACGGCGCCGGGATCTGCTCCCGGCAATCGGAGTCCGTCGATTGGTGGACATGAAGCGGCATCCCGGCCGCTTGCCCGCCATACCGTTTCCGATGGGCCAACGTGTATCATCTGCTATTGGCCCAGCACGGCTCGAATGGGTGATTCACCCAACAGCCGCCAAGGCCCGGATTTTCGGCTCCGCCCGCACGCGCGAAGCCCTACGCAGCAACGGATACACGGAAAACGTGAAGCTCAAATTCACCAAAATGCACGGCGCGGGCAACGACTTCGTCGTGCTCGACGGCTATACCCAACCGCTTGATCTGACCACGGCGCAGGTGCGCGCGCTCGCGAACCGCCATTTCGGCGTCGGTGCCGACCAGCTGCTGCTGGTCGAAAAGCCGACCGTCGAAGGTGTCGATTTCAGATATCGCATCTTCAATTGCGACGGCGGCGAGGTCGAACATTGCGGCAACGGCGCGCGCTGCTTCGTCAAGTTCGTGCGCGAGCGCGGCCTCACCGACCAGCGCAGCGTGCGCGTGCAAGTCCAGAAAGGCACGATCACGCTGACGATGCAGGACAACGGCGAAGTGATCGTCGACATGGGCACGCCCGTGTTCGATCCCGAACTCGTGCCGTTCGCGACCAAAGGTCTGCAAGGCCGCCGCGAAGGCGCGGATACGCTCTGGCCGCTCGACGTGAACGGCACGACGCGCTGGATGTCGGTGGTGTCGATGGGCAACCCGCACGCGGTGCAGGTCGTCGACGATGCCGAGGCGTTCCCGGTGCTCGTCGAAGGTCCGGCCATCGAGCGGCACACGCGCTTCCCGCAGCGGGTCAACGCGGGCTTCATGCAGATCGTCAACCGCAACGAGATCAGGCTGCGCGTCTACGAACGCGGCGCGGGCGAAACGCTCGCGTGCGGCACCGGCGCGTGCGCGGCGGTCGCGGCCGGCATCCGGCGCGGGCTGCTGGATTCGCCGGTGCTCGTGCACACGCACGGCGGCGACCTGACGATCACGTGGGACATCGCGCAACCCGGCGCGCCGCTGCTGATGGCCGGCCCCGCGGCCACCGTCTTCGAAGGGGAGATCGAGTTGGCTGAAGAGGCGTCGGGCGCATCGCCAGACTCGTCGCAGCACCATTCGTCCCGCACGGCCGCCGTGGCGCCCTCCGTCTAACTCATTGACCTACGCGCCGCCGCGAGGCGGCCATCTTGTAGTCCTCTAGCCGAAACCATGAACGATCGCGAAGTCGCCGAATACCTGCTCGCCAATCCCGAATTCTTCGTCGAACACGCGGAAACGCTCGCGACCGTCCGACTCGCGAACCCGCACGGCAAAGCCGCGGTGTCGCTGCAGGAGCGGCAGATGGAGATGCTGCGCGACAAGAACAAGCATCTCGAGCGGCGCCTTGCCGAACTGCTGCGCTACGGTCACGAGAACGACAGCATTGCGTCGAAATTCAACCGCTGGACCATCCGAGTGATGGCCGAGCGCGATCCGTACGCGCTGCCGCGCACGATCGCCGGCGGTCTGCTCGATATCTTCGACGTGCCGCAAGCGGCACTGCGTGTGTGGGACGTCGCCGAGCCGTATGCGCAAGCCGACTTCGCGCGCCACGTCAGCGAGGAAGTGCGGATTTTCGCGGGCAGCCTGAGCACGCCGTATTGCGGCGCCAACACCGGCTTCGAGGCCGCACAGTGGCTCGCGCAAACGGCGGGCGCGGGCAACCCGGCGACAAATCTGGCAACGAGCGCGACCGACGACCCCAGCGCCGCATCGAGCGAAACGGCGCAGACCACCGAATCGATCGCGCTACTCGCGCTGCGCGACCCCGAAGGCGCCGAAGACGCGCCGACGTTCGGCCTGCTCGTGATGGGCTCATCCGACCCGCGACGCTTCCACGAAGGCATGGCCACCGATTTCCTCACGCAGATCGGCGCGCTCGCGAGCGCCGCGCTGAGCCGACTGCTGCCGCGCTGAGCCACGCAACGTCACCGCCCACCGTGACCGCCGCCGACCCGATCGCCGCCTACCTGTCGCATCTCGAGCACGAGCGGCGGCTGTCGGAGCATACGCTGCGCGGTTATACGCATGAGCTCGCGGAACTGAAGCTGCTCGCCAAAGGCCGACCGCTCGAAAGTCTGACCGCCGTCGACATCCGCGGCGCCGTCGCCCGCGCGCATGTGGGCGGCCTCACCGCGCGCTCGATCGGCCATCGGCTGTCGGCGTGGCGCGCGTTTTATCGCTGGCTCGCGGGCCACGTCGAGCTGCCGGCCAATCCGGTCGCCGCGGTGCGCGCACCGAAGCAGGCGAAAACGCTGCCGAAGGCCCTTTCCGTCGACGATACCGCGCGCCTGATGGACAGCCCGCCCGCCGACTCCCCCGAAGGCCTGCGCGACCACGCGATGCTCGAGCTGTTCTACTCATCGGGCCTGCGCCTCGCCGAACTGGTCGGCCTCGACGTGCGTTTCGCCGACGTCGACGGCTATCGCTCGGCCGGCTGGCTGAAGCTCGATTCCGGCGAAGTCGAAGTGCTCGGCAAAGGCAACCGGCGCCGCGTCGTGCCGGTGGGCAGCAAGGCGGTCGCGGCGCTGAATGCATGGCTCGCGGTGCGCGAACGGATGGTCGGCCACGATCCGCATCCGCTCTTCCTGTCGGCCCGCGGCAACCGGCTATCGCCGAACGTCGTGCGCGAGCGCGTGAAGCGCGCGGCGCTCGCCGCCGGCATTCCCGCCAACGTGCATCCGCACGTGCTGCGCCATTCGTTCGCAACGCACGTGCTGCAGTCGAGCGGCGATCTGCGCGCCGTGCAGGAACTGCTCGGACACGCGAGCATCACCGCGACGCAGGTGTATACGGGCCTCGATTTCCAGCACCTCGCCCACGTCTACGACAGCGCGCATCCTCGCGCGAAGAAACGCAACTGATCACGCGACTGCCGCCGCGCGCCACGACGCGCCGCCTTCGCTAGTACCTGACCGACACCTGATGAATACCGTTACGCTCAAACCGTCGAAAGAAAAATCGCTGCTGCGCCGCCATCCGTGGGTCTACGCCAATGCGATCGAACATGTCGACGGCCGCCCCGCGCCCGGCGCGACCGTGCTCGTGCGCGCGCACGACGGCCGCTTTCTCGCGCGCGCCGCCTACAGCCCGCACTCACAGATCCGCGCACGCGTGTGGAGCTTCGACGAAGCCGAGCCGATCGATCACGCGTTCTTCAAGCGCCGCGTGCAGCGTGCGTTCGCGCATCGTCAGGCGATGGTGCGCGACACCGGCGCCGTGCGGCTGATCTTCGGCGAGGCGGACGGTCTGCCGGGCCTGATCGTCGATTACTACGTCGCCGAGGACGCGGGGCAGCGCAGCCAGATCGTCTGTCAGTTCATGGCGGCCGGCGTCGAGGCGTGGAAGGACGCGATCGTCGCGGCGCTGGTCGGCGCGACCGGCTGCCCGAACGTCTACGAGCGCTCGGACGTGTCGATCCGTCAGAAGGAAGGGCTCGAACAGGTCACCGGCGTGCTCGCGGGCGAGCCGCCTTCGGAAAAGCTGATCGCGAGCGAAAACGGCGTGCGCTATCACGTCGACGTGCGCAACGGCCACAAAACCGGCTTCTATGTCGACCAGCGCGATAACCGCCTGCTCGTGCAGCAGTTCGCGAAAGATCGCGACGTGCTGAACTGCTTCTGCTACACCGGCGGCTTTTCGCTCGCGGCGCTCAAGGGTGGCGCGAAACGCGTGGTGTCGGTCGATTCGTCGGGTGAGGCGCTCGCGCTCGCACAGCAGAACGTCGCGGCCAACGGCTTCGATGCCGATCGCGCGAGCTGGCTCGACGCCGACGCGTTCAAGACACTGCGGCGTCTCTATGACGAAGGCGAGCGCTTCGACCTGATCGTGCTCGATCCGCCGAAGTTCGCGCCATCGCGCGAGCACGTGGACCGCGCGTCGCGCGCGTACAAGGACATCAATCTGACGGGCCTGAAGCTGCTGCGTCCGGGCGGTTTGCTGTTCACGTACTCGTGCTCCGGCGCGATCGATCCCGAGCTGTTCCAGAAGATCGTGTCCGGCGCTGCCGCCGACGCACGCGTCGACGCACGCATCCTGAAGCGGCTGGGCGCGGGCGTCGATCATCCGCTGCTCACGGCGTTCCCTGAAGGGGAGTATCTGAAGGGCCTGCTGTTGCAAATCGCCTGACCACCCATATTTTGGAGGTCATTGCGCGTGCTGGCGGCCGCACCGGCCAGCCTCCGCGCAGCCGGCCGTCAGCAGGCCGCAAGGCGGCCGCCCCTGCGCCCGCCAGGCAAATATGTTTCAATAACCGGCTGGACAGGGCCGCGCCATCTGGCTGCGGCGGCCGGCCTCACGCTTCTGGCTAGCGTTGCGCTAGCGTTCGATCACGCACCGTTTCACGACTTACAGGCGACCCACATGATTCCAGTCACCATCCTGACCGGCTTTCTCGGCAGCGGTAAAACCACCCTGCTCAAGCGCATCCTGAACGAAAAGCACGGCATGAAGATCGCCGTCATCGAGAACGAGTTCGGCGAAGAGAACATCGACAACGAGATCCTCGTGCAGGACACGACCGAGCAGATCATCCAGATGAGCAACGGCTGCATCTGCTGCACGATTCGCGGCGACCTGTCGCGCGTGCTCAACGATCTGGCCGCGAAGAAGCAGGCGGGCGAAGTGGACTTCGACCGTGTCGTGATCGAAACCACCGGCCTCGCGAATCCGGGCCCGGTCGCACAAACTTTCTTCATGGACGATCAGATTGCGAGCGACTTCCTGCTCGACGCGATCATCACGCTGGTCGACGCGAAGCATGCGGACCGTCAGCTCGACGAGCACGAAGTGGTGCAGCGCCAGGTCGGTTTCGCCGACCGCCTGTTCATCACCAAGGCCGATCTCGTCGACGAGCGGCACGTGGGCGATCTGCGCCACCGTCTGCTACACATGAACCCGAAGGCGGCGATCAGGATCGTCAATTTCGGCGAAGCGGACATCAAGGAAATTTTCGATCTGCGCGGCTTCAACCTGAACTCGAAGCTCGAAATCGACCCGGACTTCCTCGCCGAGGACGAACACGCGCACAGCCACGCGCATGCGCACGACGAACACGGCCACGCGCACGGCGACCATGATCACGAACACGATCACGCGAACTGCGATCACGACCATGGCCATTGCGATCACGAAGGCCACGATCATGGACATCACCACCATGCGCATCACGACGACAAGATCAAGTCATTCGTGTACCGCAGCGATCGTCCGTTCGATCCGAACAAGCTCGAAGACTTCCTCGGCGGTATCCTGCAGATCTACGGCGAGCACCTGCTGCGCTATAAGGGCGTGCTGTACATGAAGGGCGTCGATCGCAAGGTAGTGTTCCAGGGCGTGCATCAAATGATGGGTAGCGACCTCGCCGCGAAATGGCAACCGGCCGAGAAGAAGACCAACAAGATGGTGTTCATCGGCATCGAACTGCCGCGCGACCTGATCACCGACGGTCTCGACGCCTGCCTCGCCTGAGCGGGCGCGGCACCCTCACGTAACCAAACCCCGTAGAAGGCCCACGACATGCCGCGCAGCGCGGCATGCGTCGTGCTACTTCTATTGCGCCGAGACGCCCGAGGCCGACTGCGCGGGTGTGAATCCTCTGCAGAAACTGCCACGCCGCGGCGCCGAGATCGGGCGAATGCCGGTCATATGAAAAACGCGTGAAAACCCTGCTGTATTAAAGCGTGCACGACCATCGCTTTTTGGCTGTGTGCGCGTTATATTTTCGAGATATCGCTGCGCCGCGGGCAGATTTTCAGCAGTTGCGGTGCCGGATTGTGATTCAGTTACAATACGTGCCCACTGGAGAATGACAACGAATTGCCCGGTCGCGCGTATCCCGCGACGGGCCTGAAACGGCGCCGGAAAATCTTGTCCGGAGACACGCCGAAAACGCCGGCGGGCATGGCCTGAAAGGGCACGCGCTTGTCGGCGAGCGATGCCTCAGGAGCATGTGTGAATCGGTTTCCAGAGGAGTTCGGCCCCGCAGCGGCGTAGCTAGCAACGCCCGGTGTGTGTGGGCGCCAGGCGCTTCGGCGTCACGACAGTGCAACGTTCGTGGCCCAGTGCGCCGCGCGTCCGCGCGACGCGTTTGCGGGCAATACGAAAGTGCGGGCACTATGAGTTTTGCCTCACATTGAAGAAGTAAGCCAGATGACGACGAAACGACTCTTGACCGAAGCCGAAATCCTGAAGATGAGCGACAAGGATTACATGAATGAGGATCAGCTCGCCTTCTTCAAGAACAGGCTCGAACAGTTGCAGGCGGACATTCTCCGCAATGCCGGCCAGACGACCGAGAACCTGCGTGAAACGGTCATCGTGCCGGACCCGGCCGATCGCGCCACGATCGAGGAAGAGCATGCGCTCGAACTGCGCACGCGCGACCGCGAACGCAAGCTGCTGAAGAAAGTGCAGCAATCGATCGCACGCATCGAGGCGGGCGACTACGGCTGGTGCGAAGAAACCGGCGAGCCGATCGGCATTCCGCGTCTGCTCGCACGGCCCACGGCTACGCTGTCGCTCGAAGCACAAGAGCGCCGCGAACTGCGCCAGAAGCTGTTCGGCGACTGATTAGCTGAGGCGCGGCTTCGGCTTGGCGCCCTGAAAACGCTGCTTCGTCGAGAGGCGCACGGTGAACCGTGCGCCTTTTCTTTTTGCGCGACATCCCCGCAAGCTCCGCCATCCCTCCCGTCCCGCCGCCCCTTCCCGCCTCGTTTCTCAGGCTTCCTGAGCGGATTTCCCGTTTTTCGCCCTATGCCTTCCAGCGGATCTTGATATGACCGCGCCCGCCCTAAAATAGATCGGACATGCGCTCACGAGCGCGCCAGCCGGCGCGCCGTCCGCTGACTGGATTCATGCGGCAGCGCGCAGCGCTGCCGCGTCCTACCCGTTTTGCAAAGAGGAACGCATATGGAGCAATTTCACGGCACGACGATCGTTTCCGTGCGCCGCGGCAACAAGGTGGCGCTCGGCGGCGACGGCCAGGTGACGCTCGGCAACATCGTCATGAAAGGCGGCGCGAAGAAGGTCCGGCGCATCTATAACGGCAAGGTGCTGGTCGGCTTCGCCGGCGGCACGGCGGATGCCTTCTCGCTGCTCGACCGCTTCGAGGCGAAGCTCGAAAAGCATCAGGGCAATCTGACGCGCGCGGCCGTGGAGCTCGCGAAAGACTGGCGCACCGACCGCATGCTGCGTCGTCTCGAAGCGATGCTGATCACCGCGGACGCGACCACCACGCTCGTCATCACCGGCAACGGTGACGTGCTCGATCCCGAAGGCGGCATTTGCGCGATCGGCTCGGGCGGTGCGTACGCGCAGGCGGCCGCGAAGGCGCTTGCAGACAACACCGATCTGTCGCCGCGCGACATCGTGGAGAAATCGCTGGAAATCGCCGGCGACATGTGCATCTACACGAACCATAACCGCGTCATTGAGACGATCGAGTAAGGACCCATCGATGAGCACCATGACCCCCGCCGAGATCGTCTCCGAGCTCGACAAGCACATCATCGGCCAAGGCCGCGCGAAGAAAGCCGTGGCCGTCGCGCTGCGCAACCGCTGGCGCCGTCAGCAGGTCGACGAACCGCTGCGCCAGGAAATCACGCCGAAGAACATCCTGATGATCGGACCGACCGGCGTCGGCAAGACCGAAATCGCGCGGCGTCTCGCGAAGCTCGCGGACGCGCCGTTCATCAAGATCGAAGCGACCAAGTTCACCGAAGTCGGCTACGTGGGCCGCGACGTCGACAGCATCGTGCGCGATCTGATCGAGATCTCAGTCAAGCAGACCCGCGAAACCGAAATGCGCAAAGTGCGGACCAAGGCCGGCGATCTGGCCGAAGACCGAATCCTCGACATTCTGCTGCCGACCGCACGGCCGGTCGGCTTCGGTTCGAGCACGAGTTCGACCGATACCGCCGACGAAGGCAGCACGACGCGTCAGACGTTCCGCAAGCGCCTGCGCGAAGGCCAGCTCGACGACAAGGAAATCGAGCTCGACGTCGAGCAGCCGCAGGTCGGCATGGACATCATGGGGCCGCCGGGCATGGAAGACATGACCGAGCAGATCCGCTCGATGTTCGCCAACATCGGCGGCGGCAAGAAGACGCGCCGCAAGATGAAGGTCAAGGAAGCGCTGAAGGTGCTCACCGACGAAGAAGCCGGCAAGATGCTGAACGACGAAGAGGTGAAGTCCAAGGCGGTGCAGAACGTCGAGCAGAACGGCATCGTGTTCCTCGACGAAATCGACAAGATCGCGTCGCGCAACGAAGCCGGCGGCGGCGAAGTGTCCCGTCAGGGCGTGCAGCGCGATCTGCTGCCGCTCGTCGAGGGCACGACGATCAACACCAAGTACGGCATGGTGAAGACCGATCACATCCTGTTCATCGCGAGCGGCGCGTTCCATCTCGCGAAGCCGAGCGATCTGATTCCCGAGCTGCAGGGGCGCTTCCCGATTCGCGTCGAACTCGATTCGCTGTCGGTCAACGACTTCGAATCGATCCTCGTGTCGACGGATGCGAGCCTCGTCAAGCAATACCAGGCCCTGCTCGCAACCGAAGACGTGCACCTCGAATTCGCCGACGACGGTATCCGCCGTCTTGCCGAGATCGCGTACTCGGTCAACGAGAAGACCGAGAACATCGGCGCGCGGCGTCTTTATACGGTCATCGAAAAGCTGCTCGAGGAAGTGTCGTTCTCGGCCGGCAATCATTCGGGCCGTACAGTGCAGATCGACGCGGCTTACGTCGATCGCGCGTTGAACGAAGTGGCGGAAGACGAGGATTTGTCACGCTACGTGCTGTGATATGCGCTGTCACGGCGCCAAGCGCTGATGCATAAAAAACGGGCTGCCTTCGCATAGGCAGCCCGTTTTGTTTCGTGCCGCCCGATCGCGGCCTACTGCCTCACCGGCCGCTTCGCCAGCTTGCGCTGCAACGTGCGCCGATGCATGTTCAACGCGCGCGCGGTCGCAGAGATATTGCCGTTGTGTTCGGCGAGCACACGCTGGATATGCTCCCATTCGAGCCGCGCCACCGACAGCGGCTGCGGATGCTCGATCGCCTCCTCGGCCTGCAACGCGCTCGCCTCGCTTTGCAGCGCCGACAGGATCGTCTCGACGTTGGCGGGCTTCGCGAGATAGTTGTCGGCGCCGTCTTTGACCGCCTGCACCGCTGTGGCGATGCTCGCGTAGCCGGTCAGCACCAGCATGCGCGCATCGGGTTGCAGATCGCGTAACGGTGCGACGAGCGTCAGGCCAGAGTCGTTGCCCAGATGCAGGTCCACGGTGATCTCGCTGAACTTCTGCTGATTCGCGAGCCGGATCGCCTCGTCCGCGTTGTGCGCTTCGCTCACCGTGTAGCCGCGCCGCGTCAAGCCGCGCGCCAGGATGCCGGAGAACACTTCGTCGTCGTCGATCACCAGAAAATTCTTTTCGCTCATGCCTGTTTCTCCGTGTTGGATGGCGCGGCGCCTTGCGGGCTCGCTCCGGAAATCTTGCGCGCGCCGAGCGGCAGTCGCAGCACCGCACGCGTGCCGCGCGGCCGCCCGCCGTTGGCGTCGGTCAGCTCGATCGATCCCTTCAGACGCGCCGCCGCCGAAAACGCCAGATACAGGCCGACGCCGTGACCGCCCTGCGTGCTCTCCACGGGCATCGTGCCGAGCGAGCCGCGCAGCGCGACCGGAATGCCGGGACCGTGGTCGCATACTTCGAACTCTATCTGGTCGCCGCGTGGTGCGAGCGTGCAGGACAGCGTCACGTGATCGCGGCTCGCGCGCGCGGCGTTGTCGAGCAGGATCGTCAGTATCTGGCTGACGGCCACCGTGTCGTTGAGACTGACATCGGCGGGCGGCGTGCCGAGCCGCTCGAACTTTACGTGCGGATGGCGAAGACGCCATTGCTCGGCAAACGATTCGAGCCATTCGTCGACCGGCTGACGGTTCGTCGTGGTCGTCGCGCGGCTGCGCAAGCGCGCGAGCGCCGACGTGCACAACGTCATCTGCTGCTCGAGCAATTCGAGATCGGCGCGGTAGGGCGCGAGTCCCGCGTCGGTGCGCGCCGCGTCGCGCAATTCCTCTGACAACATCGCGATTGTAGACAGAGGGGTGCCGATTTCGTGTGCCACAGTGGCCGCCTGAACACCGAGCGCGACCGCCCGTTCGTCCTGGAGCAAGCGCTGCTGCGCTTCTCCAAGCGCTGCGTCACGTAGCCGCAGCGCCCGCGACATGCGCGCGACGAACCACGCGATCAGCCCCACGCTGACCATGAAGTTGACCCACATGCCCGAGCGATAGTAGTCGAACAGGTTGGCGGGATTCTCGAGATTGAGCGGCACCGAATCGAAACTGAGCATCGCGTAGCAGGCGACTGCGAACGCCGCGAGCCAGGCCATCAGATACCACGGCAGCACGGCCGCCGCGATCGCGAGCGATGGCAGGTACAGCGACACGAACGGGTTGGTGGTGCCGCCGGACAGGAACAGCAGCGCCGACAACGCGCCGAGATCGACCCAGATCTGCCCGAACAGCTCGATGTTGGACTCGGGACGCTGCTGCGACACGCGAAACCATGTGAGCGCATTGAACAGCACTTCGAGCCCGATCACGAGCAGCATCGCGGGCAACGGCAGATTGGCGCCGATGAAGATCTGCACGAACGCGATCGTCAGCAGCTGACCGATGATCGCGAGGCTGCGCAGCCAGAACAGGTGACCGAGATTGACGCGGCCGGTGTTGGTTATACGTTGCATGACCCTAGTCTATCCGTTCGGACCCGCCTGGCTGACCAGGCGGCCGAGTGCCGGTAACATGACTGTGTTCGAAATAGCATCGCACGCCGCCAGGCTGTATCGACGACTGTTCCACGCCATCCCTTCATGCCGCCCACCGCGATTCGCGAAGCCGACGCTTCGTCCGCATACCTGACTTTACTGCGCGATGCCGCCGCGGCCCGAGCCAGCGGCGCCACGGCGGACGAAGCCCGTTACCTCCACGCTGCGGCCAAACTGCATCCGCTCGATGGCGCCTCGCTCGACGCGCTGATGGCCGCATGGCTCGCGCAACAGCGCCATGCGGAGGCGATCGAACTCGCCGCCATTATTGCCCAACTCGATGCGGGGAGCGCCGTCGCGCACTTCCGCGCCGGCTATGCGCTGCAGATGGCCGGCCGGCATGCCGACGCGATCGCTCCGTATCGTCGGGCGCTGGCGCTCGATCCGGCGCTGCCGCAGCTACGCAACAATCTCGCGAGCGCGCTGACGCTTACCGACGGCGATCTGAGCGAACAGCTCGCGCTGCTCGAGACCGCGATTCGCGATGCCCCCGACGACGGCAACGCGTGGATCAACCTCGCCAACGCGTATCGCCAGAGTCTGGACCTGCCCCACGCGCTCGAAGCCGGCGCGCAGGCCCTGCAGCGCGCGCCTGGCAGTCCGCTGGCTTACAACAACTATGCGCTGACGTTACGTGAAGCGCAACGCTGGGACGACGCCGAACAGGCCGCCACGACGGCCTGCGAGCTCGCTCCGCAGAACCCGGCGATGCGCTCGAACCTCGGCATGCTGCAACTCTTGCGCGGTCGATACGCCGAAGGGTGGGCGTCGCACGAGGCGCGCTGGGACGGCTCGAAGGAACTCGGCGGCAGCCGTCCGGTGATGCCGGCGCCGATCTGGCGCGGCGAGCCGCTTGCCGGCAAGACGCTGCTCGTATGGGGCGAACAGGGAATGGGCGACGTGCTGCAGTTCAGCCGTTACATCCCGATGCTGGCAGAGCGCGTGCATCGCGAGGGCGGCCGCGTCGTGTGGAATTCGTTTCCGCAGATGGGCGCGCTGCTCGCGCGCAGCCTCGGCGCTCATGTCGACGGTTTCTCGTCCGGCGGCGGCGTCGAATCGCTGCCGCCGATGGACTATGAAATTCCGCTGCTGAGCTTGCCGCTGATCTTCGATACCCGCGAAGAGACCATTCCAGCCGCGCCCTACCTGTTCGCCGATGTGACCGCGCGCGAAGTGTGGCGCAAGCGTCTTGCTTGCGGAGGCCGCCTGAAGGTGGGCCTCGCGTGGACGGGTAGCCGCAGGCATCAGCGAAACCCGTTTCGCAGCGTCGGCTGGCAGCGCTATGCCGCGCATTTCGCCGGTATCGACGAGGTCACGTTCTACTCGCTGCAGCCGGGTGCGGCCGCCGAGGTCGCCGCCGCCCGCGCGGCCGGCCTGCAGATGATCGATGACACTGCGAGCCTCGCGACCTTCGACGACACCGCCGCCTTCGTCAGCGAGCTCGACCTCGTGATCACCGTATGCACATCGGTCGCACATCTGAGCGGCGCGCTCGGTCAGCGCACGTGGGTGCTGCTCGACGTCAATCCGCATTGGGTCTGGTTGCTGGAGCGCGGCGACAGCCCGTGGTATCCGAGCGCCACGTTGTATCGGCAACCGCGGTTCGGCGAATGGGAGCCGGCGCTGGGAGTAGTGGCGCGCGATCTGCGGGCGCTGGCGGCGCAGCATCGCGGCGCATAGGCGGGTTCAGATCGGCCGTTGGCAAACGCAGCGATTACGGCCGTTCAACGCCACTCCCCTCGCGTGTCGCCTGGGCAATCTCCGCGGCGAGACATTCCGGGCACAAGCACCGGCCGCCCGGCTTCAGCCGCTCCGCCGGCAGCGGCGGCAGGGCACGGCACCAGCACGGAGATGATGTCTCGCCCTGCATGCCGCAGTCGAAGGCATTGCCGCAGCGCGGACAGCGCGCGCTGCGCCCGGAACGGGTAGAAGACGATTTCATTGCGAATGGGCGGGAAGGGCCGGGGACATCGGTCAGATCATGATGCCATGACTGATACGCTTAGGTGCAGTCGTCCGTTCGGCCAATGCACGGCCGTCACGCAAGTGCGCTACGCTTGCTGTTTGCCCCGCCTCCGTGACCCGTCATGGTGCAGTACGCCAAGCCTGCACCGCCCGTCGTTGCGCTGCTGCCGAAAACCCTGTTGCAGCGCGCCAGTCCTGTACAATTCGCGCTGTTTTAACTGTTCCGTGCCCGAGCCTGCCGCCATGTCCGAGCTTCCCGACCTCTCGCAGATTGCGCCCACCCTGAAAGCCGAAATTCTGGCCGAGGCGCTGCCCTACATCCGCCAGTATCACGGCAAGACCGTGGTCATCAAATACGGCGGCAACGCCATGACCGAAGAGCGTCTGAAGCAGGGCTTCGCGCGCGACGTGATTCTGCTGAAGCTGGTCGGCATCAACCCGGTCATCGTGCACGGCGGTGGTCCGCAAATCGACCAGGCGCTTAAGAAAATCGGCAAACAGGGCACGTTCATCCAGGGCATGCGCGTCACCGACGAAGAGACGATGGAAGTCGTCGAATGGGTGCTCGGCGGCGAGGTGCAGCAGGACATCGTGATGCTGATCAACCACTTCGGCGGCCACGCGGTCGGCCTGACCGGCAAGGACGGCGGCCTGATCCACGCGCGCAAGATGCTGATGCCGGATCGCGAAAAGCCGGGCCAGTACGTCGACATCGGCCAGGTCGGCGAGGTCGAAGCGATCAACCCGGCGGTCGTGAAGGCACTGCAGGACGACGCGTTCATTCCGGTGATCTCGCCGATCGGCTTCGGCGAAGACGGCCTGTCGTACAACATCAACGCGGACCTCGTCGCGGGCAAGCTGGCGGTCGTGCTGAATGCCGAAAAGCTCGTGATGATGACCAACATCCCCGGCGTGATGGACAAGGAAGGCAATCTGCTGACCGACCTGTCGGCGCGCGAGATCGACGGCCTCTTCGAAGATGGCACGATCTCCGGCGGCATGCTGCCGAAAATCTCGTCCGCGCTCGATGCGGCAAAGAGCGGCGTGCGCTCGGTGCACATCATCGACGGTCGCATCGAGCACTCGGTGCTGCTCGAAATTCTGACCGAACAGCCGTTCGGCACAATGATCCGCTCGCATTGAGCGTTGCGGCATTCCCGGTACAGGGGTTGCGCCACTACGGCGCTACGCCTGTGCCGCCCCTCGCGGCCGGCAGTCCATGCGCGCCGCCGAGCGTCGATCCGCATCCGCAGCATGAAACGCCCGTCAGCGGCTGAAGATCTCTACCATGCGCACCCCCACTTCGCGGCGCCGCCGTCCTGACATCGCGAGCGGCAAGCCGGTCTGGCTGTTCGATCTCGACAACACGCTGCATCACGCGTCGCACGCCATTTTTCCCGCGATCAATCGCGGCATGACCCAGTACATCATCGACGCGCTGCAAGTCGACACCGACGAAGCCAACCGTCTGCGCACCGGCTACACGCTGCGCTACGGCGCAGCCCTGCTCGGTCTCACGCGCCATCATCCGCTCGACGCGCACGACTTCCTGAAGGTCGTGCACACGTTCCCCGACCTCGGCTCGATGATCCGCCACGAGCGCGGCGTCGCGCGGCTGGTCGCGGCGCTCCCGGGCCGCAAGATCGTGCTGACCAATGCGCCCGAAACCTACGCGCGCGCGGTGCTCGCCGAGTTGCGTATCGAGCGGCTGTTCGAGCGCGTGATCGCGATCGAGCACATGCGCGATCGCCGCCAATGGCGCGCGAAGCCCGATCACGCAATGCTGCGCCGCGCGATGCGCGACGCGCAGGTGTCGCTGAACGACGCGATCCTCGTCGAGGACACGCGCTCGCACCTGAAGAACTATCGGCGGCTCGGCATCCGCACCGTGTGGATCACCGGGCACCTGCCGCGCAAGCCGCACGCGGACGGCGTACCGACGCGCCTGCCGGGCACCGGCCGGCCGCATTATGTCGACCGCAGCATTCGTTCGCTAAAATCGCTACGACTGGGCACGCGCTCGGTTCGATGGAAGGGACGCAAGCCGGGACCGTAACGACGAAAGCCGCCAACGACACCAGCCGGGGGACGACAGCCATGCAGCCGATCGACAAGCCTGACGAAGCCTCAGCCGCAGCCTCCCCCGCGGCACCCGCCGCGACACGCGCAACGCGTCCGAAGCCTGGCGAGCGTCGCGTGCACATCCTGCAGACGCTCGCCAGCATGCTCGAGGCGCCGAAGAGCGAAAAGGTCACGACGGCCGCGCTCGCCGCTCGGCTCGGTGTGTCGGAAGCCGCGCTGTACCGCCATTTCGCCAGCAAGGCGCAGATGTTCGAAGGGCTGATCGAGTTCATCGAGCAGACGCTGTTCGGGCTCATCAACCAGATCACCGGTCACGAAAACAACGGCGTGCTGCAAGCGCGCTCGATCGCGCTGATGCTGCTCAACTTCCCCGCGAAAAATCCCGGCATGACGCGCGTGCTGACCTGCGAGGCGCTGGTCGGCGAGCACGAACGCCTGACGGAGCGCGTGAACCAGATGCTCGAACGGGTCGAGGCATCGCTGAAGCAATGCTTGCGGCTCGCGCAGACCGAAGCCCTTGCCCGTGCAGACAATCACCCCACGGACACGCCCGATCCGCAGACCGTCACATTGCCCGCCGGCTACGATCCCGCGATTCGGGCGAGCCTGCTGGTGAGCTACGTGATCGGCCGCTGGCATCGCTATGTGCGCAGCGGTTTCGCGCGGCCACCCGCCGAACACGCGGACGAGCAACTGCTGCTGATTCTTCAGTAGTCCCCGCGGACTCGCGCGCTTCGCGCGGCACCGTCCGCGCCGCTGCCGCGTGGGATTTTCCGCTATACTTTGCGCCTGATACCGCCGCGGTCCTACGATGCATAACAGACCGCGCCAAGGCATCCCCAACACGTTGCACCCGGTTTCACACCCTTTCACGCGCCGATTTGCTGACTCGATTGCGGGCGCGCGAACCTTGGGCCTTAGGCCCGCGGTTCACTATAAATGCGGCTAAAGAGGTCGTCAGCTGCGCACACCGCCCTTCTCCTCGTGCTTCGCCGACGCCGTTTAGCCGCCCTGTTGACTCAATGGCGGAATGAATGGACTCCATCGGCATCGTCGCTCCCCAAAAAATGCATTTCACCGAGCCGCTGCGATTGCGCAACGGCAGCTCGCTCGCAGGCTACGACCTGATGGTCGAGACCTACGGCACGCTCAATGCCGCGCACAGCAATGCGGTGCTCGTATGCCACGCGCTGAACGCATCGCATCACGTGGCGGGCGTGTATGCCGACAATCCGAAGGACATCGGCTGGTGGGACAACATGGTGGGCCCGGGCAAGCCGCTCGATACCGAAAAATTTTTCGTGATCGGCGTGAACAACCTCGGCTCCTGCTTCGGCTCGACCGGGCCGATGAGCATCGACCCCGCCACCGGTAAGCCGTACGGCGCGACGTTTCCGGTCGTCACCGTCGAAGACTGGGTCAACGCGCAAGCGCGCGTCGCCGACGCGTTCGGCATCACGCGCTTCGCCGCCGTGATGGGCGGCAGTCTCGGCGGCATGCAGGCGCTCGCGTGGAGCATGATGTATCCGGAGCGGATCGCGCATTGCATCGTGATCGCGTCGACGCCGAAGCTGTCCGCGCAGAACATCGCGTTCAACGAAGTCGCGCGTTCGGCTATCCTGTCGGACCCCGACTTCCACGGCGGCAACTACTACGCGCACGGCGTGAAGCCGAAACGCGGCCTGCGCGTCGCGCGGATGATCGGCCACATCACGTATCTGTCGGACGACGATATGGCCGAGAAATTCGGCCGCTCGCTGCGTCGCGCGGAAGGCGCGCTCGATGACTACAACTTCAGCTTCGACGTCGAATTCGAAGTGGAATCGTATCTGCGTTATCAGGGCGACAAGTTCGCCGACTACTTCGACGCGAACACCTACCTGCTGATCACGCGCGCGCTCGACTACTTCGATCCGGCCAAGGCCTTCGACGGCGACCTGACCGCCGCGCTCGAGCACACCACCGCGAAGTATCTGATCGCGAGCTTCTCGACCGACTGGCGTTTCGCGCCGGCTCGCTCGCGCGAACTGGTGAAGGCGCTGCTCGACCACAAGCGCACGGTCACCTACGCGGAGATCGACGCACCGCACGGCCACGACGCCTTCCTGCTCGACGACGCGCGCTATCACAACCTGCTGCGCGCCTACTACGAACGCATTGCAAACGAGGTCAACGCATGAACCAGCGAGCACTTGATTACCTGGCATCGCGCCCGGACTTCCGCGCGATCGCCCGCTGGGTCGAACCGCGCGCGACCGTGCTCGATCTCGGCTGCGGCGACGGCTCGCTGCTGTCGCTGCTGAACGAGGAACTGGAGGTGCAGGGCTACGGCATCGAGATCAACGACGCCGGCGTGCTCGCCGCGACGCAGAACGGCGTCAATGTGATCCAGCAGAATCTCGAAGACGGCCTGCGCCTGTTCGAAGACGGCAGCTTCGATTTCGCGGTGCTGTCGCAGACGCTGCAGACCATTCATCAGACCGCGGCGATCCTGCGCGAGACGGTGCGCGTCGGCAAGCAATGCATCGTGTCGTTTCCGAATTTCGGCTACTGGGCGCATCGGCTGTCGGTGCTGCAGGGGCGCATGCCGGTGTCGAAGTCGCTGCCTTATCAATGGCACAACACGCCGAACGTGCGCGTGCTGACGATCAAGGACTTCGAAGCGCTTGCCCCCGAAGTCGGCATCGAAATTCTCGATCGTGTCGTGCTGCACGACGGACAGGTGGTGCGGTGGGGCGTGAACTGGCGTGGTAGTCTTGCGGTCTATCGCGTCAAGAAAAGCTAACCTCAGTTATCCACATGTCGAACCCGCCGCACGAGGCGCCCGCACTTACCGCTCACGAAGAACATCCCGGCTGGCGCGCGTTTTTGAATACGCGCATGCTGATTTGCGTCTTTCTCGGCTTCACGTCGGGATTGCCGCTGTTTACGCTCGTCTACCTCGTGCAGGCGTGGCTGCGCTCGGAAGGCGTCAATCTGAAGGAAATCGGCCTGTTCGCGCTGATCCAGTTTCCGTATACCTGGAAATTCGTCTGGGCACCGCTGATGGACCGCTACGTGCCGCGCGTGCCCGGTTGGCGGCCCGGCCGACGGCGCGGCTGGATGCTGGTCACGCAATTGCTCGTGGCCGGCGCGATGGCGACGCTCGGCTTCGTGTCGCCGCGCGAATCGATCTGGAGTGTCGCCGCGCTGACCGCTCTGGTCGCATTCTTCGGCGCGAGCTCCGACATCGTGATCGACGCGTACCGGCGTGAATTGCTCAGCGACACGCAGCAGGGCCTCGGCAACGCGGTGCACGTGAACGCGTACAAGATCGCGGCGCTCGTGCCCGGTTCGCTCGCGCTGATTTTGTCCGATCATCTGCCGTGGAGCACGGTGTTCATCGTGACGGCCGCGTTCATGCTGCCGGGCGTTCTGATGACGCTGGTCGTGCGCGAACCCGAGGTGCACGGCCAGCCGCCGAAGAATCTGCGCGAGGCAATCGTCGAGCCGTTCAGGGAATTCATTCAGCGAGACGGCTGGCGCGGTGCCCTCTTCGTGCTCGGCTTCATCTTTCTGTACAAGCTCGGCGATACGATGGCGACCACGCTGTCCACGTCGTTCTTCCTCGACATCGGTTTTTCGCGCACGCAGATCGGCGTGATCGCGAAGACCACGGCATTCGGCGCGAGTCTCGCGGGCGGCATCGTCGGCGGCATCTGGCTGATGAGAATCGGCATCGGCCGCGGCTTGTGGATCTTCGGTTTGCTGCAGATGGTGTCGACGCTCGGCTTCGCGTGGCTCGCGCATCTCGGCCCGGATTCGCCCGGACTCGCCGCGATTTACAACATCGCCGTCGCCCTGAGCCAGGGGACGACGAAGTTGCTGTCGTTGGTCGGCATCGACTGGAGCGTGCAGCTCGATCCGCGCTCGGTCGCGCTCGCGCTCGTGTACGGCTTCGAGACCTTCGCCACCGGTCTGACGATGGCCGCATTCACCGCATATATCGCGAGCACCACCGACCCGCGCTACACAGCGACGCAGTTCGCGCTGTTCACGAGCCTCGCGTCGGTGCCGCGCACGCTCGCGTCGGCGGCGAGCGGCTTTGTGGTCGCGCGGATCGGCTGGTTCGACTACTTCATCCTCTGTACCGCGCTCGCGGTGCCAGGCATGCTGCTGCTGGTGCGTATCGCGCCGTGGAGGGACCGGTCGTGAAAGTACCGTTTCCGACCCGCGCGCGCCGCACCGCACTCAGCGCCGTAGGCGTGCTCGGCTGCGCGAGCGTCGCGCTGGCGATGCCGATGGGCGCCCATGCGGCCGGCACGCCGGCGACCGGCGCGAGCCCTGTGAGCGGCGCGCAAGCGCCCGCGCCGGCCGCCGCCGCCGCGACCACGAGCGGTGCGACAGCCAACCCGGCCCCGACGCCTGCGGCCAAGTCCGCGACAAGCGGCGCCAGCGCGGAAAACGCGACCTCGGCCGCGGCCGGCAACAGCGGCACCGGCGGCGGCAACCCCGGCGCGAACAACAGCACCGGCGCCAACGCTCCGAGTTCGCCCAGCGCTAGCGGCAGCGCTCCGAGCGCCGCTGCCTCCGGCTCCGCGCCGCAGTCCGCGCAACCGCCCGCCGCCGCCAAAGCGCCCGCCGGCGCGTCGGCCCCCGCAGCCGTCCCGCCGCCCTACTACGTGAGCCCGCAACTGCGCTACGGCGGCTACATGGTGTTTCGCAACCTGATCCCGTCGTCGATGCTCGAGGCGCAGGCCGCCGAGGAGTTCAGCCAGATCGTCTACGGTGCCAGCCACGCGAACCGCCTGTACGGCGACACGGACGCGCGCGTGACGCGCGTACGCTCGATCATCGACCGGATGATCCCGTACTCGCTGAAATGGAACGAGCGAGCCAAGGGCTGGAAGTGGGAAGTCGCGGTGGTGCGCTCGAACGACATCCGCATGTACTGCCTGCCGGGCGGCAAGATCGTCGTCTATAGCGGGATACTCGATCGCGTGCGCCTGAACGACAACGAGGTCGCTATGCTGATTGGCCACGAGATCGCGCACGCGTTGCGCGAGCACGCGCGCATGCGGCTCGGTCAGTTGCAGGCGAGCCAGCTCGATTCGTCCGGCACGATCCCGCAATTGTTCGGCCTCGCCGATCTGGGCATGGCGCCGCTCGGCATCGGTTCGCGTCTGCTGGAAATGAAGTACGAGAGCACCGACGAAACCGAAGCCGACGTGATCGGCAGCGATATCGCGTCGCGCGCCGGCTTCGATCCGCGCGCGGCGGTCACGCTGTGGGACAAGCTCGCGCAGGCGACGCGCGGCAATCGCGAGCAGGGCTTCATCTACGTGCACCCGTTCACAGCGGCGCGCCGCGACGACATCATCAAGCGGCTGCCGGACATGCTGTCGCTGTACGCGAAGGCAATCGGCAGGAGCGTCGACGAATTGCCCGATTACGCGGGCATCGGCCGGCCGACCCGCAAGACGGCGCGCGACTGACGCCCCGCCTCTATCGACCGCTAGCGGGCCACGGCGCTGCAACGCGCCGCGGCCGGTAGGCTTACTTTTTGACCTTGTGGTCGTAGTCGACGGTCAGCGGCGCATGGTCGCTGAACTTGATGTCGCGGAACACGTCGGTGCGCTTCGCCTTGCTTGCGATGCCCGGCGTCGCGATCTGGTAATCGATCCGCCACCCGACGTTCTTCGCATACGCCTGACCGCGATTGCTCCACCACGTGTACTGCTCGGGCCGCTGGTCGAGCGTGCGGAACACATCCACATAGCCGACTTCGTCGAACAGTTTGTCGAGCCACGCGCGCTCTTCGGGCAAGCAGCCCGAATTCTTCTGGTTGCTCTTCCAGTTCTTGATGTCGATTTCCTTGTGCACGATGTTCACGTCGCCGCACACGATCACCTCGCGTTCCTTCGCCAGCTCGGCGAGATGCGGCATGAACTCGTCCATGAAGCGGAACTTGGCCTGCTGGCGCTCGTCGCCGCTCGACCCCGACGGCACGTACACCGAAACCACCGACAACTTACCGAAACGCAGCTCGACATAACGCCCTTCCGGATCGAACTCCTCGCTGCCGAAGCCGATCACCACTTCGTCCGGCTCATGACGCGTATAGACGCCCGCGCCGCTGTACCCCTTCTTCACCGCATGCTGAAAATAGCCGGTGAAATCGTGCGGCGCCATGAACTCCGGCGTCATGTCGTCTTGCGAGCATTTGATTTCCTGCACGCATAGCACGTCGGCTCCTTGTTCGCCGAACCATTCGAAAAAGCCCTTCTTCGCCGCCGAGCGGATGCCATTGAGGTTGGCGGTAATCACACGCAACATGTCGTTCCTCTTTTGTTCGATTCGTTTCTAAAGCCAAAGGGCGAGGCCGCGTTCACTCGACCTTGACGCCCTTCAGCGATTCCTTGGCTGGCGGATATTCGAGCTTCAGCTCATTGAGCGTGCGCAGCAGCAGTTCGGCGACCATCACGTTGCGATGCGTCTTCGAGTCGGCCGGAATCACATACCACGGCGCGTATTCGGTCGACGTCGCAGCCAGCGCGTCGCGATACGCGTTCTGATACGCGTCCCACTGCTTGCGCGCTTCCAGATCCGACACGTCGAATTTCCAGTGCTTCAGCGGGTCGTCGATGCGCTCCTGCAAACGCACACGCTGCTCGTCCTTCGAAATGTGCAGCATGCACTTGAGGATCGTCGCGCCGCTGTAGGCGAGCAACTGCTCGAACTGACGGATGTGGCAGCAGCGCTGCTGGAACGCGTCGGCGTCGAGTTCGCCCTGCACGGTCGGCACGAGCAGGTCTTCGTAGTGACTGCGATTGAAAATCGTCAGCTCGCCGGCCGCGGGTGCCTGCGAATGCACGCGCCACAGGAAGTCGTGCGCGAGTTCGACGGGCGTCGGCGCCTTGAACGGCACGATGCGCAAACCGAGCGGGTCGACTTCGTGAAACACCGCGCGGATCGTGCCGTCCTTGCCGCTCGTGTCCATGCCTTGCAGCACCAGCAGAACGCGGCGCTTGCGCTGCGCGTGCAGCCGCTCCTGCAGGTTGTCGAGCAGCAGGCCCACTTCCGACAAGCGTGCGCGGTCCGCGTCTTTCGAGCCGCTCGAAAACGGCTTCGCCTTCGGATCGAAATGGTCGAGCGAGAAGTGGTTTCTTTTCTTGCCGTCGTCGAAGTACGGCACGCGGAAATCGTCGAGATCGGGATGCTTTGTCATGCACACACTCCGTGGGAGTCCGCAAAATAAAACGGGCCGTTGCCCTGCTTCGATCCGGCAACGGCCCGTGTGACGCGGGCGTGATCACGCCCGGCCGCGGCACTTCAACTCAGGACAACTTCTTCTTCAGCAATTCATTGACCTGAGCAGGGTTGGCCTTACCCTTGGTTGCTTTCATCGCCTGGCCGATCAGCGCGTTGAACGCCTTTTCCTTGCCGGCACGATATTCGTCGACCGACTTCTGGTTCGCGGCGAGCACTTCGTCGATGATCGCTTCGAGCGCGCCGGTGTCCGAAATCTGCTTCAGGCCCTTCGCCTCGATGATGCGATCGGCGGCGGCTTCGTCGGTGGCCTTCTCTTCCCAGATCGCGAGGAAGATTTCCTTCGCGATCTTGTTCGAGATCGTGCCGTCGGCAATGCGCTGCAGCACCAGTGCGAGCTGCGCGGCCGAGACCGGGCACGCGGCAATGTCGAGGCCTTCGCGATTGAGTTGCGACGACACTTCGCCCATCACCCAGTTCGCCGCGACCTTCGCGTTCGCCTCACCGACCTTCGCGATCACCGCTTCGTAGTAAGCGGCCGTCGCCTTGCTCGAGGTCAGCACGTTCGCGTCGTACGGCGTGAGGCCGTACTGCGACACGAAGCGCCGCTGGATCGCTTCCGGCAGCTCCGGCATCTCGCTCCTCACGCGCTCGACCCACGCGGCGTCGATCACGAGCGGCATCAGGTCGGGGTCGGGGAAATAGCGGTAGTCGTGCGCGTCTTCCTTGCTGCGCATCGAGCGCGTTTCGCGCTTGTCCGGATCGTACAGACGCGTTTCCTGCACCACCGTGCCACCGTCTTCGATCAGCTCGATCTGGCGACGCACTTCGTACTGGATCGCTTCTTCAAGAAAGCGGAACGAGTTCAGATTCTTGATCTCGGCGCGCGTGCCGAATTCTTTCTGACCAAGCGGACGCACCGACACGTTCGCATCGCAGCGGAACGAGCCTTCCTGCATATTGCCGTCGCAAATCCCGAGCCACACGACGAGCGTGTGCAGCGACTTCGCGTAGGCAACGGCCTCGGCCGCGCTGCGCATTTCCGGCTCGGTGACGATTTCGAGCAGCGGCGTGCCGGCACGATTCAGGTCGATGCCGGTCATGCCAGCGAAGTCTTCGTGCAGCGACTTGCCCGCGTCTTCCTCGAGGTGAGCGCGCGTCAGATTGATGGTTTTCTCGTACGCTTCCTTGCCCGCCTTTTCATTGGCCGGCACCTGGATCGTCACCTGACCGCCCTGCACGACCGGGATTTCGTACTGGCTGATCTGATAGCCCTTCGGCAGATCGGGGTAGAAGTAATTCTTGCGCGCGAAGATGCTACGCGGCGCAACCGTTGCACCGATCGCGAGGCCGAATTGAATGGCGCGTTCGACCGCGCCGCGGTTCATCACCGGCAGCGTGCCGGGCAAGGCCAGATCGACGGGGCTTGCCTGCGTGTTCGGTGCGGCGCCGAATTGCGTCGCGGTGCCCGAGAAGATTTTCGAATGCGTCGACAACTGCGTGTGGGTCTCCAGACCGATCACGACTTCCCATTGTTTGGTCATGGTGCTCACACTCCTGCCGGTGCCTGACGGTGCCAGTCGGTGGCGCGCTGGAACGCGTCGGCCACCTGCAGCATCCGGGCTTCATTGAAATAGTTGCCGATGATCTGCAGACCGACCGGACGCTGCGCATTCGCGCCCGCGCCGAAACCGCACGGTACGCTCATGCCCGGCAAACCGGCGAGGCTCACCGACAGCGTGTAGATGTCGGCCAGATACATCTGCACCGGATCGTCGCCCTTGGCGCCGATGTCCCATGCCACCGACGGCGCGACCGGTCCCATGATCACGTCGCACTGCTTGAACGCTTCCTGGAAGTCCTGCGCGATGATGCGGCGGATCTTCTGCGCCTGCAGGTAGTACGCGTCGTAGTAGCCGTGCGACAGCACGTAGGTGCCGACCAGAATGCGGCGCTTCACTTCCGGGCCGAAGCCTTCGGCGCGCGACTTCTTGTACATGTCGAGCAGATCGCGGTACTCGGCCGCGCGATGGCCGAAGCGCACGCCGTCGAAACGCGACAGGTTCGACGAGGCTTCGGCCGGCGCGATCACGTAGTAGACCGGGATCGACAGTTCGGTTTTCGGCAGCGACACCTCGACGAGCGTCGCGCCGAGCGCTTCGTACTGCTTCAACGCGGCATCGATCGACGCACGCACGTCGTCGGCGAGACCGGCGCCGAAGTACTCCTTCGGCAGGCCGATGCGCAGGCCGGCGAGCGGTTTCTCTGCGCCGCCGTCCCGCCACGACTTGCCGAGGTAGCGCGTGTAGTCCTCGTGCTCGTGCGACAGGCTCGTCGAGTCACGCTCGTCGAAGCCGGCCATCGCGTTGAGCAGCGTCGCGCAGTCCGCGGCGCTTTGCGCCATCGGGCCGCCCTGATCGAGCGACGACGCGAACGCGATCATGCCGTAGCGCGACACGCGGCCGTACGTCGGCTTGATGCCGGTGATGCCCGAGAACGACGCCGGCTGACGGATCGAGCCGCCGGTGTCGGTGCCGGTCGCGGCGGGCGCGAGACGCGCGGCCACGGCGGCCGCCGAGCCACCCGACGAACCGCCCGGCACGGCCTTGCGGTCCCACGGATTCTGCACGGCGCCAAAGTACGAATTCTCGTTGGACGAGCCCATCGCGAACTCGTCCATATTGGTCTTGCCCACGCACACCATGCCGGCATTCTGCAGACGCGCGACCACGGTCGCGTCGAAAGGGCTTTCGTAGTTCGCGAGCATCTTCGAGCCGGCGGTGGAGCGCCAGCCCTTCGTGACGAACACGTCCTTGTGCGCGATCGGCAGGCCGACGAGCGGGCCGGCGTGACCGGTGTGCAGCAGCGCGTCGGCGGCTTTCGCCTGCGCGAGCGTCAGTTCGGGATCGACCTGAATGAACGCGTTCAGGCTGTTGGCCGCGTCGATCCGCTTCAGGTACAGCTGCGCCAGTTCGACTGCGGAGCATTCCTTGGCCGCGAGCGCGGCGCGCAGTTCGGTCAAACTTTTTTCATGCATTGCGTTTTATCCTGGAAAGCGCGGCAGCGTGGTCACGCTGCCGTGGAGGCGTTCGGTTGCCCGTCGGCAGACCGGCCCGGCAAGGTTCGCGGCGACGCCGCGCGACTGCGGCACGAAAGGCTCGCGCCGACGCCAGGCCGGGAGTCTGCCCGGCGGGTCTTATTCGATCACCTTCGGCACGAGGTACAAGCCGTCCTGAACGGCCGGCGCGGGGCGCTGAAAAGCCTCGCGCTCGACCGTCTCGGTGACGGCGTCGTCACGCAGACGCAGCGCGACGTCTTCGATCTGCTCGATCGGGTGAGCAAGCGGCGCGATGCCGGTGGTATCGACCGCCTGCATCTGCTCGACGAGGCCGAAAAAATCATTGAGCTGGGCACGCGTGTGCTCGGCTTCGGAATCGGCCAGTTCGAGCCGCGCGAGATGCGCGATGCGTTTTACATCGGTCAGGGTCAGAGCCATGCAGTCACCGGAAAGGGTGGAATGTCGCAACAGTTAAAAAAGTCGCGCTGTAACAGCGGGTTACGACAAGATAGGACAATCTAAAAAAAGGAGCGGCAACGGCAAAATGTACGCTCCGTTTCCTTCAAAACATCCAAAATTATAAGGTATCATTACGCGTTCGACCCAAACCCGGACCGACTTACCAAGGCCTTACGGACAATTCAAAGAGCGTCCGGCGTTTTCCGCCCTGGCTTTGCAACGGCCTCCGGTAGACTCCCCCGCGGCTTCAAGTTCATGTGGCGTCGCTACCGCCCGGTTGAAGCTGTTATTTATTCCGCTGCCGCCCTACGCATACGGTGCGAGGCCCGGCCCCCAGCGAGACAGGATTTTGAATGTTCGGTTTTTTGCGCAGCTACTTCTCCAACGATCTGGCGATTGACCTCGGCACCGCCAACACGCTTATCTACATGCGCGGCAAGGGCATCGTTCTCGACGAACCGTCGGTCGTGTCGATCCGCCAGGAAGGCGGCCCGAACGGCAAGAAGACCATTCAGGCAGTCGGCAAGGAAGCCAAGCAGATGCTCGGCAAGGTGCCGGGCAACATCGAGGCGATCCGCCCGATGAAAGACGGCGTGATCGCCGACTTCACCGTCACCGAGCAGATGATCAAGCAGTTCATCAAGACCGCTCATGAGTCGCGCATGTTCTCGCCGTCGCCACGCATCATCATCTGCGTGCCGTGCGGTTCAACCCAGGTCGAGCGTCGCGCGATCAAGGAAGCCGCGCATGGCGCGGGCGCCTCGCAGGTGTACCTGATCGAAGAGCCGATGGCTGCCGCGATCGGCGCGGGCCTGCCGGTGTCGGAAGCAACGGGTTCGATGGTCGTCGACATCGGCGGCGGCACGACTGAAGTCGGCGTGATCTCGCTCGGCGGCATCGTGTACAAGGGCTCGGTGCGCGTCGGCGGTGACAAATTCGACGAAGCGATCGTCAATTACATCCGCCGCAACTACGGCATGCTGATCGGCGAGCAGACCGCCGAAGCCATCAAGAAGGAAATCGGCTCCGCGTTCCCGGGCTCCGAAGTCAAGGAAATGGAAGTGAAGGGCCGCAATCTGTCGGAAGGCATTCCGCGCAGCTTCACGATCTCCAGCAACGAAATCCTCGAAGCGCTGACCGATCCGCTGAACCAGATCGTGTCGTCGGTGAAGATCGCACTGGAACAAACGCCGCCGGAACTCGGCGCGGACATCGCCGAGCGCGGCATGATGCTGACCGGCGGTGGCGCGCTGCTGCGCGATCTCGACCGACTGCTCGCCGAAGAAACCGGCCTGCCGGTGCTCGTCGCCGAAGATCCGCTGACTTGCGTCGTGCGCGGCTCGGGCATGGCGCTCGAGCGCATGGACAAGCTCGGCAGCATTTTCTCGTACGAGTAAGCGAGCCTTCCTCCCATGTCAGTAGCGCGGATCTGGCACACGGCCCCTTGTGGGCCGCTTTGTCGTTGGCTGGGCCGACCAGCCTCCGCGCGCTGAACGCGCTTGCCTAGCGCGCCGCCGTCTCACCCAACCGCTCACGCCCCCGGCGCCGACCATGGAATACAGTCCGCCGCCCCTGTTCAAGCAAGGCCCCTCCGCTCTCGCGCGACTGGTGTTCTTCGTCGTGCTGGCGCTCGCCCTGCTGATCTCCGACGCCCGCTTCCAGACGCTCGAAATCGTCCGCGGCGTGCTCGGCGCGGGTCTTTATCCGTTGCAGCGCGCGGCGCTCGTGCCGCGCGACATCTTCATGGGCGCCGCCGACCTCGCCGTGACGAGCGCCACGCTGCGCAACGAAAACGCGAAGCTACGCGAGAAGGATCTGCAGCTGTCGCAGCAGGCCAACACGGCCGCGTCGCTCGCTGCCGAAAATAGTCATCTGCGCGCGCTGATGCAACTGTCGCAGCAGCTGACCACGCAATCGCTTCCCGCCGAGATCCAGTACGACACGCGCGATCCGTTCACGCAGAAGGTCGTGATCGGACGCGGCGCGCAGCAAGGCATCCAGAACGGCTCGCCGGTCGTCGACGAGGATGGCGTGATCGGCCAGGTCACACGGGTGTTCCCGCTGCAGGCCGAAGTCACGCTGCTGACGGACAAGGACCAGGCCGTGCCGGTCGAAATTCTGCGTACCGGCTTGCGCAGCGTGATCTACGGCACGCCGAAGGGCGACACGCTCGATTTGCGCTTCGTGCCGATCAGCGCCGACGTGCAGACCGGCGACGAACTCGTCACCAGCGGTCTCGACGGCGTGTACCCGCCGGGGTTGCCGGTCGCGAAAGTCGTGCGCGTCGACAGGCAGGCCGACACCGCGTTTGCGCGCGTGGTCAGTCTGCCGGTCGCGGCGGTGCGCGGTGCGCGTCAGGTGCTCGTGCTGCACGTCCAGAACACCGCGCCGCCGCGCCCGGCTGACGAACCCGACGCGGCGACCGTAGCGAAAGAAGCGAAAGCGAAGAAGGGCGCCAAAGCCGCGGAAGGCAAGGGCGCGGCGGACAAATCCGCCGCCAGGTCAGCCGACAAGAACGTCGCCGACAAAGCCCCCGCCGAAAAACCCGCAGCCAAATCCACGGAAAAGGCGCCGGCCAAAGCCCCCGCCGACAAAAAGTCCGAAAGGCCCGCAGCCGACAGGAAAGCCGAAAAGCCGGCCGCCGCGAAGAACGCCAAGCCGCAAGCCGAGCCGGGGGCTCAGCCATGAATCGCCCGCAATACATTCTGCAGCCGGTCAACCCGTACTTCATCGCGTTCAGCCTCGCCTCCGCGTTCCTGCTGAACCTGATGCCGTGGGGGCGTCTCGCCGGCGTGCCCGATTTCGTCGCGCTCGTGTTGCTGTTCTGGAACGTGCATCAACCGCGCAAGGTCGGCATGGGCATCGCGTTTCTGCTCGGCCTGCTGATGGACGTGCACAACGCGAGCCTGCTCGGTGAACACGCGCTCGCCTACACGCTGCTGTCGTACGGCGCGATCACGATTCATCGCCGCGTGCTGTGGATGTCGCTCGGCGTGCAAACGTTCGCGGTGATGCCGCTGCTCGTCGTCGCGCAACTGGTGCCGTTCGTGATCCGTCTGTTGACCGGTGCGGCGTTTCCGGGCTGGAGTTATCTGATCGACGGTTTCGTCGAAGCCGCGCTGTGGCCGCTCGCGAGCATCTTGCTGCTGATGCCGCAGCGCCGCCCCGCCGACCCGGACGATACGCGCCCCATTTGATCCCGCGTCGGGCCCACCGATCGCGGCCAGTTTGGGCGCACACTCTTGATGGCCGCATGCCGGCCTTTTGCAGAATCGCATGACCGAATTCAAGGACACTCAACAGCAGCTCACGAAATTCCGCCTGCGCGTCGCGGCGGCGGGCCTGTTCGTGTTCGTCTGCTTCGGGCTGATCGGCTTCCGCTTCCTGTTCCTGCAGGTCTGGCACTACAGCAAGTACTCGCTGCAAGCCGATGAAAACCGCATCTCCGTCGCGCCGATCGTGCCGAACCGCGGCATCATCACCGACCGCAACGGCGTCGTGCTCGCGAAGAACTACTCGGCCTACACGCTCGAAATCACACCGTCGAAGCTGAACGACACGCTCGAAAACGTGGTCGACAACCTCGCCACGGTAGTCTCGATCGACGCGCGCGACCGCCGCCGCTTCAAGAAGCTGCAGGAAGACTCGAAGAACTTCGAGAGTCTGCCGATCCGCACGCGCCTGACCGACGACGAAGTCGCGCGCTTCACCGCGCAGCGCTTCCGCTTCCCCGGCGTCGAAGTGCGCGCGCGGCTGTTCCGCCAGTACCCGCTCGGGCCGACCGCCGCGCACGTAATCGGCTACATCGGACGGATTTCGCAGCGCGACCAGGACCGCATCGACGACGCCAGCGACCAGAACGACAGCGATCCAGACCACTACGATCCGCGTCTGGACGCGAACAACTACAAGGGCACCGATTACATCGGCAAGATCGGCGTCGAGCAGAGCTACGAAACCGAGCTGCACGGCCAGACCGGCTTCGAGGAAGTCGAGGTGACGGCGGGCGGCCGCCCGGTGCGCACGCTATCGCGCACCCAGGCGACGCCGGGCAACAACCTCGTGCTATCGCTCGACATCGGGCTTCAGCAGGTCGCCGAGCAGGCGTTCGCCGGACGCCGCGGCGCGCTCGTCGCGATCGAGCCGTCCACCGGCGACGTGCTCGCGTTCGTGTCGGCGCCGAGCTTCGATCCGAATTCGTTCGTCGACGGCATCGACCAGCAGACCTGGGATGAGCTGAACAATTCACCCGACCATCCGCTGCTGAACCGGCCGCTGCACGGCACCTATCCGCCGGGCTCGACCTACAAGCCGTTCATGGCGCTCGCCGCGCTGTCGCTGCACAAGCGCACGCCGAGCTGGGGCTTCCAGGACCCCGGCTACTACACGTTCGGCGGCCACACGTTCCGCAACGACGTGCGCTCGGGCCAGGGCTGGGTCGACATGAACCGCGCGATCGTCGTGTCGAACGACACGTACTTCTACATGCTCGCGCACGATCTCGGCGTCAACAACATCGCGAGCTTCATGAAGCCATGGGGTTTCGGGCAGATCACCGGCATCGACATCGCCGGTGAAGCGAAGGGCATCCTGCCGTCGACCGACTGGAAACGCCACGCGTACCGCAAACCCGAGCAGCAGAAGTGGTACGAAGGCGAAACGGTCAGCCTCGGCATCGGCCAGGGCTACAACTCGTTCACGATCCTGCAGCTTGCGCATGCCACCGCAACGCTCGCGAACAACGGCGTCGTGATGAAACCGCACCTCGTGCGCGACATCGAGAATCCGATCACGAAGGACACGCGGCCGGTGGTGCGCGACCCGAGCGACAAGATCGCGGTCAAGCAGCAGGACATCGACTTCATCAAGCATGCGATGGAAGGCGTGGTCACGAACGGCACGGCGGCCAAGGTGTTCGCGGGAGCGGCGTACCAGGCGGCAGGCAAGACCGGTACCGCGCAGGTGTACTCGCTGCAGGGCGCGAACTACAAGGGTCACGCGATCGCCGAGAATTTGCGCGATCATGCGCTGTTCATCGCGTTCGCGCCGGTCGAACAACCGAAGATCGCGCTCGCGCTGATCGTCGAAAACGGCGGCTGGGGCGCCGAGTCGGCCGGTCCGATCGCGCGCAGGGTGCTCGACTATTACCTGGTCGGCAAGAACAAGCCCGGC
This sequence comes from Paraburkholderia atlantica, assembly GCF_009362785.1. Taxonomy (GTDB): domain Bacteria; phylum Pseudomonadota; class Gammaproteobacteria; order Burkholderiales; family Burkholderiaceae; genus Paraburkholderia; species Paraburkholderia atlantica. The sequence continues at coordinate 85,296 of NZ_WHNQ01000005.1, read as the reverse complement.
GTCGTGGAAGCAGCTGTCGCGGCTGCGGCATCGAACACGGCCGAAGCGTCCGCGCCACAGGTCGGTGAGACGCCGGCGCAGCATGAGGGTGCTCAGCCGCTCAGGATTGCGGCGGGCTTCAAGGCACTGCCGGTGCCGGGAGCGGCGGCTGCCGCGGCGGCCTCGGGTGCGTCGGGGGCTGTTGCGGCTTCGGGCGCGAATGGCGCGTCCGCGCCGGTGGCGGCATCGGCTGACGCGACGGCAACGATGCCGGCCAGCGCGCCGGCAGCAGCTTCGGCCGGCGCGGCGCGGGCGGCGTCGGCGGCCAAGCCGGCTTCGGCTTCGGCCGCGGCAAAGAAATCCGCGTCGCGTACGTCCGGCGCCCCGCACAAACCCCGTCCGGCGAGCGAGCCGGCGCCGAGCGTCGCGGCCCCATCGCGCGAGGACAGCGTCCAGGGCGCGTCACCGCGCCAGCCCGCCACCGGCGGTATCGACGAATAAGGGAAAAGGCATGCAATTCGACAAGCGCGCCTGGCTCGACCGCATCAAGCGGATGTTCGCGGGCTTCGACCGTCCGCTCGCACTGATCGTGTTTCTGCTGCTGTGCGTCGGCATCGTCACGCTGTACAGCGCGAGTCTCGACATGCCCGGCCGCGTCGAAGACCAGTTGCGCAACATCCTGCTCACCTTCGTGCTGATGTGGGGGCTCGCGAATGTGCCGCCCAATACGCTGATGCGCTTCGCGGTCCCGCTTTACACGTTCGGGATCGCGTTACTGGTCGCGGTCGCGATGTTCGGCCTCACGCGCAAGGGCGCGAAACGCTGGATCAACGTCGGCGTGGTGATCCAGCCATCGGAAATCCTGAAGATCGCAACACCGCTGATGCTCGCCTGGTACTTCCAGCGCCGCGAAGGCGTGATGCGCTGGTACGACTACCTGGTCGGCTTCGTGATCCTGATCGTGCCGGTCGGTCTGATCGCGAAACAGCCCGACCTCGGAACGGCCGTGCTCGTGTTCGCCGCCGGCCTGTTCGTAATTTACTTCGCGGGGCTGAGCTTCAGGCTGATCGTGCCAGTGCTGATCGCGGCGGTGATTGCGGTTGTGTCGATCGCGGCGTTCCAGGACAAGATCTGTCAGCCGGAAGTGCAGTGGCCCCTGATGCACGACTATCAGAAGCATCGTATCTGCACGCTGCTCGATCCGACCTCGGACCCGCTCGGCAAAGGCTTCCACACGATTCAGGCGGTGATCGCGATCGGTTCGGGCGGCCCGCTCGGCAAGGGCTGGCTGAAGGGCACGCAAGCGCATCTGGAGTTCATCCCCGAGAAGCACACCGACTTCATCTTCGCGGTGTTTTCGGAAGAGTTCGGTTTGGCGGGCGGGATAGTGCTGCTCACGCTGTACATGCTATTGATCGCGCGCGGGCTCTACATCGCGGCCAACGGCGCGACCTTGTTCGGGCGATTATTGGCCGGTTCGCTGACGATGGCGTTCTTCACGTACGCGTTCGTCAATATCGGCATGGTGAGCGGGATTCTGCCGGTGGTCGGCGTGCCGTTGCCGTTCATGAGTTACGGTGGCACCGCGCTGACTACATTGGGTGTCGCGACCGGGCTGATCATGAGTGTCGCGCGACAGAAGCGGTTGATGCAGAGCTAAGCGTAGCCAGCGGCACGCAGCAAGCGAAAATGCAAAAGGGCGCTCATTGTGAGCGCCCTTTTGCGTCATGCCGGCTTCGCTATTGCGGCTTCACTTCCTTCTGATCACGCAGCTGCGCGCTCAACTGCTGATACTTCAGGCGCGCAGCCGGATCGCCCTGCGCCGCTGCGGCCGCGTAATACGCGCGCGCCACGTTCAGATTCCGGTCGACACCATCGCCGCCGCGCTCGTAGAACGAGCCAGTCACATACTGCGCGGTCATGTCGCCGCCCTGCGCCGCCTTCTTGTACCAGACGAAAGCCTGCTTGTTGTCACGCTCGGTGCCGCGTCCGTCGAGAAACTGATTCGCGAGCGCGAGCTCCGCCTGTACATGACCCTGCGCAGCCGCCTTCATGAACCAGCGATGCGCCTCCACCGGGTCGCGCTCGACGAACTCGCCATCGTCGTACATCTTGCCGTACACGTATTGCGCGTGCGACATGTTCGCATCGGCTGCCTTGCGCAGCCACTTCTTGCCTTCGTCGACGTTGACCGGCGTGCCTTCGCCGTTGAGCAGCATCATCGCGTAGTTGAACTGGGCGAGCCGGCTGCCGCGCTCGGCGGCTTCGCGGAATTCGGTCAGCGCAGCGGCAAGGTTGCCGGCGTTGTAATCGGCCACCGCGGATTGCGTCTGCGGATCGTTCGACCTGGCGACGTGATCCTGTGCGTACGCGGCGCTCCACGCGGCACTTGCGAGCAGCGCCGCTGTAATGGTCACTTGCGCAGTCACACGCGCAATCCTCGGCCCGGCGCCCCCCTGCACTCTGCCGTTCATGACCTCACCTCCTGTAATGCCTGGCGCGTCGCTCGCAACATCCAGATCACGTCGGCGGCCAGCGCCACGAAGCGAAAACCCGCGTCGCGATGCTGCCGCGCGCCGGCCACGTCCATCGCGAAGATGCCGGCGGCAATGCCCGCCTTGTCCGCTGCGCTGACGATGCGCGCCATCGCTGCCTGCACGTCCGCATGCTTCGCGTCGCCGAGATGACCGAGACTCGCGGCCAGATCGGCCGGCCCGACGAACACACAGGCGACGCCCGGCGTCGCCGCGATCTGCTCGACCTCCCGCAAGCCGCGCGCCGATTCGATCTGCACAATCGTCGCGATCTGTGCGTTGGCCGTCTGCACGTAGTCGCGCCGCATGCCGTAGCCGGCCGCGCGCACGACGCCCGCGACGCCGCGGAGGCCGTCGAGCGCCTCGGCGGTCGGATATTGGGTGAGCCGCACGGCGCGTGCCGCATCTTCAGCCGATTCGATGTTCGGGAACATCAGCGTGCGCGCGCCGGCGTCGAGCACGCGCTTGACGAGCCACGGCTCGCTCGCGGGCACGCGCACCACCGGCTCGCTCGGCAGATGGGCGGCGGCGATCGCGCGCAATTGCGACTCGACGCCGCCGCTATCGTTCGGCGCGTGCTCCATGTCGATCAGCAGCCAGTCGAAGCCGGCGTGCGCGAGCGCTTCCGCGCCGGCTTCGCTGCCGAGCGACAACCACAGCCCGAATAGCGGCGCGTGGTCCTTCAGACGTTGTTTGAGGGAGTTGGTGAAGGTGCTCATCGGCTGGCCTCGCGCAGGTTTGCAATGCGAAGCGGGGCCAGATAGCGAATCAGGCAGGCATCGGGGCGCTGACGGCCTCGATGCCTGCTGCGACGCGATGCGGTGACCGGCATGTCTCGCTCCGTGTGTTGGTCGGAACGATCATACCGTGACAATAACGCGGGAGTTCGCTCGCGCGGCGGGATGTCGATTCAGGCGGGAAGCTAGTCGCGGACCACGTCGGCCCAGCAGTTCGGCGTCTCGTACAAACGCACTCTATGCAGACGCAGGTTCACGCCATAGTGCGCGTCGTAGACGTTCGCGAGAATATCGAACGCAATCGCGGCGAGGTTTTCGACCGTCGGAATGCGATCGATCACGACCGTCTTATGACCCGCCATGCTGTCGAGAAAGCCACGCACCTGCGTGTCCCCTTCGTAGACGAGAAACGCATGGTCCCACTTGTCGACCAGGTGCTCATTTGCGAGCGACTTCACGTCGGCGAAGTCCATCACCATGCCGCGGTCGGGCGCGCCTTCGGTGTCGACCAGATCGCCTTGCAGCGTGATTTCGAGCACATAGCGATGGCCGTGCAGATTACGGCACTGGCTGCGGTGATCGGGAATGCGGTGGCCCGCGTCGAATTCGAGTTTTCGGGTAATCGTCAGCACGGCAATCAGGGAATGTTCAGATACTTGTGAGTCTGCATCGACAGGCGCCACTGCGGATGACGCTTGCACCAGTCGACCGCGAGCTTCGTGTTGATGTCGCGAGACGGACCGTCCATCGGCTGCACGAGGAAATACTCGAAGTCGAGCTTCGCGTAGTCGGCGAGGCGCTGGTTGTCCTGCGGAATCACGACCTTCAGTTCGTTGCCCTTGGTCACGACGAGCGGCGCGTCGGCCTTCGGGCTCACGCAGATCCAGTCGATCGTGTCGAGCACCGGCAGCGAGCCGTTGGTCTCGATCGCGATCTCGAAGCCGGCCGCGTGCAGCGCGTCGACGAGCGGCTGATCGATCTGCAGCATCGGTTCGCCGCCGGTGCAAACGACGAAGCGTTCGCCCTCGCCTTGCGGCCATTGCGACGCGATCATCGCGACGAGTTCGTCAGGTGTGCGGTACTTGCCGCCGTTCTCGCCGTCGGTGCCGACGAAATCGGTGTCGCAGAACCGGCAGACGGCTTCCGCGCGATCCTCTTCGCGGCCCGACCACAGATTACAGCCCGCAAAACGGCAGAACACGGCCGGCCGGCCGGCATTCGCGCCCTCGCCCTGCAACGTGTAGAAGATTTCCTTGACCGCGTACGTCATGCTGCTTTCTGTCCTGTGTTCCTGAATCAATGATGCGCGCTCTTGCGCGAACCGTCACACGGGCTCGGTGACTTTCTCACCGGCGAGGTAGGCCTCATAGCCACGTTTGCGCAACCGGCATGCCGGGCACTCGCCGCAGCCGAAGCCCCATGAATGCAGTTCGGCGCGTTCGCCGAGGTAGCAAGTGTGGGTCTCGACTCGCACCAGTTCAACCAGTGCGTCGCCGCCGAGCTCGTGCGCGAGACGCCACGTGTCGGCCTTGTCGAGCCACATCAGCGGTGTCTCCAGCGCGAAGCGCGTGTCCATGCCGAGATTTAGCGCGACTTGCAGCGCCTTCATCGTGTCGTCGCGGCAATCGGGATAGCCCGAGAAGTCCGTCTCGCACATCCCGCCGACCAGCACCTGCAAGCCGCGCCGATATGCGATGGCCGCGGCAATCGTCATGAACATCAGATTGCGGCCCGGCACGAACGTGTTCGGCAACCCATTGGCGGTGGCTTCGATTTCGATCTCGCGCGTCATCGCGGTGTCGCTGATCGCGCCGAGCAGCGACAGGTCGATCGTGTGATCGTCGCCGAGACGATCGGCCCACGCCGGAAACGCGCGCACCACGGCCTGGCGGAACCCCTCGCGGCATTCGAGTTCGACGCGATGACGCTGACCATAATCGAAGCCGATCGTTTCGACCGTGTCGTAACGGTCGAGCGCCCACGCGAGACACGTGGCGGAATCCTGGCCGCCGGAAAACAGCACGAGCGCGCTACGCTTAGCGTCTTTGCGAATCACCGTGATACTCCGTGAATGAGGGTGCCACGTCGCGCTGCGCCAGGTGCGCCATGCGAGCAACGGCGCGACGTGTGCCGGCATTGTGCCGGCCCAAAGCAGTATAGGTCGCGCGTTGCGCGCGTGAACGTGGCTGGGCGCTTATACCGCCGATCGTCGAGCGAAGGATTGGGTGCTTCGGTGCGATACGCTCGGCACCGCATTCGCGCGGTATACGACCGCGTGCGACGCCTGCATGCAAGTCCTTGAACTGGCGCGATTTTATCACGCGACACCGAATGTCACCGACGCCTGCAGCCCAATGCGCGCGGCTCCAACTGCATGGCGAGCCAATGTGACGACTTGTCCGCCAAACGGAAAAGCCCCAGGAATCTTGCGATTTCCTGGGGCTGAATCCTGGTGGCCTGGGGCGGAATCGAACCACCGACACGCGGATTTTCAATCCGCTGCTCTACCAACTGAGCTACCGGGCCAACGAAGAACGAAACTATATCAAGCGATCTGCAGTTCAGCAAGCCCTTTCATAAAAAATATTGCCGGGCCGCGTTCGCGTGCAATACGTGGCACTCACTCGCCCTTGTTCTTGCCGAGATCGACGCCGAGTTGCTTCAGCTTGCGATAAAGATGCGTGCGCTCGAGACCCGTCTTCTCCGCGACGCGCGTCATGCTGCCGTTCTCGCGCGCGAGGTGATATTCGAAGTACGCGCGCTCGAACGCGTCGCGCGCATCGCGCAGCGGAATGTCGAACGAGATCGATGCGGTTTGCGCGGCGATCGCACCGCCGCCGACGCCATCGGCCGACAGCATCGGCAACGCGGCCGCCGACGCGACCGACGATGCGCTGACCGGCAACGCCGGCTTCGCGGCCACACCGCCAGGCACGGCCGTCGAGTTGCCGCGCGCGAGTCCCTGCTCGACCGCCTTCAACAGCTTCTGCAACGCGATCGGCTTTTCGAGGAAGTTCAGCGCGCCGATCTTGGTGGCCTCGACCGCAGTGTCGATCGTCGCGTGACCGGACATCATGATGACGGGCATCGTCAATTGACCTTGCGCGGCCCATTCTTTGAGCAGCGTCACGCCGTCGGTGTCCGGCATCCAGATGTCGAGCAGCACGAGGTCCGGCGCCTGACGCAGCCGGAACTCGCGCGCCTCCTGCGCGTTTTCAGCGGCCTCCACGACGTGTCCCTCGTCGCTGAGGATCTCCGAGAGCAGTTCCCGGATGCCCATTTCATCATCTACCACCAGGATGGTTGCCATTTACGCTGCCCTTGTCTGCACTGTTGCTTTTGTCGTTCCCTGCGACGCGCCGCCGTGCGCCGGATGCGCACCCGAACCAGATGCACCCGGCTGCGCGGGGTCGTCCGCCAGTTGGAGGAAGAGAATCGAAATCTGCGCGCCTTCGATCACGTCGCCAGCCTTCATGCGATTGCGAATGTCGATGCGCGCGCCATGTTCGTCGACGATCTTCTTGACCATCGCAAGTCCTAGGCCCGTACCTTTGGCCTTGGTCGTCACGTACGGCTCGAACGCGCGCGTGAGGATACGCGCGGGAAAGCCTGGTCCGTTATCCGACACGGTCAGACGTACCGCGACGCGTGCCTTGCCTTGCGCGTCGGGGTCTCCGTATTCTACTGTCCTCGTCTCGAGCAAAACACGCGGATGCGTGACTTCGGCGACCGCGTCCTGCGCGTTCTGCAGCAGGTTGTGGATCACCTGACGCAACTGAGTCGCGTCGCCGCGTATCGCGGGCAAGGCCGCGAGCTCGACCTGGATCGCGCCCTTGCCTTCCTCGATACCGTACAGCGTGAGCACCTCGCTGACCAGATCATTCAATTGCAGATGCGCGAGCACCGCGGGCGGTGTGCGCGCGTAGTCGCGGAAATCGTCGACCATCTGCTTCATCGCGGCGACCTGATTGACGATCGTCGTCGCACCGCGCTTCAGCACGTCCGCATCCGACGGCGCGAGCTTGTCGGCGAGCTTCATCTGCAAACGCTCGGCCGACAGCTGAATCGGCGTGAGCGGATTCTTGATCTCGTGCGCGAGGCGCCGCGCGACTTCGCCCCATGCAATCGACCGCTGTGCGGAGATCACGTCGGAGATGTCGTCGAACACGACCACGTAGCCCGAGGTCTGGATGTCTTCGGCATCGCGCTCGTTCGCCGCGACGAGGCGCGCGCCGCGCACGAGCAACGTGAGCGGCTCGGTTTCGCCGGGCACCGGCACCGAGAACTGCTGCTGCCAGTGGCCGTTGTCCTCATGGCCGTCTTCGCTGGCCGCTTCGCGATCGGCGAATGCCTTGCGCACCATCGCGCCGAATTCGCCGAGCACGCCGATCTGATCGAGCGAAGAACCGAGCACCGTCTGGAACGGCTGACGGAAAATCCGCTCGGCGCCGCGATTCGCGGTGGTCAGCCGGAACTGCCGGTCGAACACGAACACGCCCGCGGTCAGGTTCGCGAGGATGCTCTCCAGATACGCCTTCGAATGCTCGAGCGCGATCCGATTTTTCTCGACCGCCCCGCGCGCTTCCGCCAACTGCCGCGTCATCGCGTTGAACGACTGAGTGAGGAAGCCGAGTTCGTCGCGCGACTTGATCTCGCGCTTCGGCGTGTAGTCGCCCTCGGTGATTTCCTTCGTGCCCTGCGCGAGCAGAAACAGCGGCCGCGCGAGCTGATTGCCGAGCGCGAGCGCGAGCATCATCGCGATGAAGGTCGCGAGAAACAGCGACAGCGTCAACGTGCCGATGTACATCTTGCGCAGGCCCGTGCGGCCGAGCGCCTTCTCCTGATACTCGCGATACGCGCGCTGCACCGCGTCCGCATTGCGCGCGAGTGTCGTCGAAACTGGCTGCGTCAGTTGCAGGAAGCGTTCGGCGGGCTGCAAGAGCGATGCGTTCGCATCGGGAATACGCTGAACCACGCGCAGACGCAGCGCGCCCTTGCCTCCCTGCGCATGCGCGTCGCCGTCCACCTCGCCTTCGATCGCCGCATAGCCGTGGCCGCGCGCCTGCTCGATCATCAGCGGTGTCGGCAGATCGTTCGGCAGCAGCATCGCGTAGTTGCTGGACGCCTGCGCGACCACGTGCATGTCCGGCGTCGCGCCTGACATACTGCGGGTCGGCTCGACGATCGTCGCATCCTGCACGCCGAACTGGTCGCGCAGACGCAAGAGCGTCAGCGTGGTGCCGGCCGCATCCGCGCTCGCGATCTGCTCGGACATCAGACGCGCCTTCGTCTGCAGATCGGACAGCGACGCGTCGAGCATGCCGCGCCCGAGATTGAGGCCGGACGCGAGCGCCGTTTCGACGTTCACGTCGAACCACGACTCGATGCTGCGCGACACGAACTGATACGACACGATGTAGATGATGCCGCCCGGCACCACGCCGACCAGCGCCATGAAGAACGCGAGCTTCGCGAGCAGCCGTGTGCCGAACTTGCCGGTGCGTAATCGCACCACGATGATGACGACCAGCGTCGCCACCACCAGCAGAAAGATCATCGCGACTGCGACGTTGGCCGCGTAGAGCCACTGGTAATAGCGGTCGAAGAATTCGGTGTTCGCACTCGCGGCGGCCAGCAATACGAGCAGCAGCACGGCCGTGACCGCGACCGTCGACACCAGCACGCGCACGACGATGCTGCTGACACTGGTCGAAGATGAGCGCACTTTATTTAGCACGATCGGCCGCCGTGAAAGTGAAGCGCTTCCAATCGGAGGCGAGGTTCCAGTCGCGGTTGTTCACCGCGTCGATCTGGAACGGCTTGGGCATCAGCCCGATATCGAGTTGCATGCGCACCGACGCGTTATAGGTTTCGCCGACACGCACCTGATTGCGGTCGATCACATGCCACGACGTCACGTGCTTGATCACCGCGAGCGCATCCTTCAGTGTGGAAAAGCCGAGTTGCAAACCGCCCGACTGCACGCTCGACACGCGATATTCGCGCGTGAGCGGCTGGAACGACAGCCGCAAGCTTTGCGACACGCTGACCGGCTGCTCGTCGAACCAGTACCAGCGTGGCCGGCTTAATTCAAAATCGGTCGTGAAATAAAGCGGGATGCCTTTGTTGACCGCGTCTTCGAGATTGCTGTTCAGCTCGAATTCGAAATGCGCATCGAGACTCCAGCCGCCGTTGTCGGCCTGCAGCGACGCCCGCTGCACCGCGATCGAGTCAGCATGCGCCGCGCCCGGCGCTGCAAGCCAGACGGCCAGCGCGATCCAGAGCACGGCAGCGAGCCGAAGCGGGAAGAAGCGTTTTATGGTCACCGTTTCTGAAAGCGCGCGTAGAAAAATCCGTCGTGGTCTGAGTTCGTGCCGGTGCTGAATTCAGCGGGTCGTCCAGCATGAGAACCGGCCGATGGGTCGGCGGGCGCGCGGGCAACTGAGGGTAAAAGCTGCCCCGGCGCGTCCAATCGTACCGCATCCTGATGCTGGTTTCCAAACCACTGAGCTTGCAACTCGCCCTCTTCGGGGAAGATCGAACAGGTAACGTAAAGCAATTCGCCGCCGGGTTTCACGAGCGGCCACAGCGCGTCGAGAATGCGGCGCTGTTCGGCGACGAGCGCGGCGATATCCGACTGGCGACGCAGCCAGCGGATGTCCGGATGACGCCGCACGATGCCAGACGCAGAGCACGGCACGTCGGCGAGGATGCGGTCGAACGGTTGGTCAAGGTCGTCGTGCCATTGCGCGGGGTTGCCAGCGTCGCCGATGCGCACTTCCGCTTCGAGCTTCAGACGCCGCAGGTTTTCGCCGATGCGGCGCGCGCGCGACGCATCGCTTTCGAGCGCAACGAGTTGAATGTTGGCGAGTTCGAGCAGATGGCCGGTCTTGCCGCCAGGGGCCGCGCATGCGTCGAGCACGCGCATGCCGTCGCGCACGCCGAGCAATTGCGCGGCGAGTTGCGCGCCTGCGTCCTGTACGGACACGACACCTTCGTTGAAGCCGGGAATGCGCTCGACCGGCATCGGCGTTGCGAGCGTAACCGCGTGCTCGCCAGCCTTGCGTGCGGCGATCTGCTGGCGTTGCAGCTCTTGCAGATAGGCGTCGACCGTCGAATGGCGCGCGTTCACGCGCAACGTCAGCGGACCTTGCGTATTGCCGGCGGCCAGCACCGATTGCCACGCCTCGGGCCACGTGCGCTTCACCGCGTCGATCCACCAGGCCGGATAGTTCCAGTGCGCGACTTCGTCGGCTTGCACGGCGGCGAGCAACGTGTCGCGCTCGCGCAAGAAGTTACGCAGCACCGCGTTGACGAGCCCCTTTGCGAACGCGAACTCGCGGCGTGCGCCGATCGCGCTGACCGCCTGGTCGACGACCGTAAACGGCGTGTAGGCGGCGCTCGTTTCGTCGTCGACGAGCAGCGCGAGCGCGCACGCGAGCACATGCGCGACGTGCGGCGGCGGTGCTTTCTTCACGAGCTTCGCGATCAGCCACTCGGCGCTCGCGAGACGGCGCATCGTGCGATAGGCGAGGTCCTGCACCGCGCCGCGCGCCGCTGCGGCGTTGCCCTCGGGCATTGCCGCGAAGACGCTTTGCAGCGCCGCGGGCAAGGCCGCGCCGAGACGCACGGCGCCGACGGCCTGGGCGGCGCAGTCGAGCGCGAACCCGAGCGATTCGGGCGACAGATGCAGCGCCGACAAACGGGATTCGCGCGAGCGCGCCGACGAGGAAGCAGAACGCGAAGAAGGCTTTGAAGTCATGAAGGGAGCAAGGGCAAGCCGCACGGTGCGCGCGGCGCAATCAGCGCACATTGTAGCGTGGCGCCGGTGGGGCGCCGCCGTGCGGGGGCGGCGGCGGCAAATGCTGTCGCGCAGTGGCGACGAGGGGTGCGAAAAAAAGCGGGCCTCGCGGGCCCGCTCTTCAGTACTTCAAGGTCGACACGCCGGACGACGCGCGCTCTCAGTCGAAACGCCCGGTGCGCGCCATTTCCATCAGACGCGCGATGCGTTCTTCGGTCGCAGGGTGCGTCGAAAACAGGTTCGCGATACCGCCGCCCGACAGCGGATTCATGATCATCATCTGCGCGGTGGCCGGATGGGCCTCGGCCGTCGGGAACGGAATGCCGCTTGCATAGCGATGGATCTTGTCGAGCGCCGACGCCAGTGCCTGCGGGTCGCCCGAAATCTGCGCGCCGCCACGGTCGGCTTCGAATTCGCGCGCACGCGAAATCGCCATCTGGATCAACGCGCCCGCGATCGGCGCGAGCAGCGCAACCGCGATGCTCGCGATCGGGTTCGCAGGACGGCCGTTTTCGTCGCGGCCGCCGAAGAACATCGCGAAGTTCGCCAACGCGGAAATCGCGCCGGCCATCGTCGCCGAAATCGTCGAGATCAGAATGTCGCGGTGCTTCACGTGCGAAAGTTCGTGCGCCATCACGCCGCGCATTTCGCGCTCGGACAGCACGCGCAGAATGCCGGTGGTCGCCGCGACCGCCGCGTGCTCCGGATTGCGGCCGGTGGCGAATGCGTTCGGCGCGTCTTCGTTGATCAGGTACACGCGCGGCATCGGCAGGTTCGCGCGCGTGGCGAGATCGCGCACCATCCGATAGAACTGCGGCGCACTGTTTTCGTCGACTTCCTGCGCGTTGTACATGCGCAGGACCATCTTGTCGGAGAACCAGTACGAAAAGAAATTCATTCCAAGGGCGATCACGAGCGCGAGCATCATGCCGCGCGACCCGCCGATCATCCCCCCGATCACGATGAAAAGGGCCGTAATCGCGGCCATCAACATCGCGGTTTTCACCCAATTGAACATGTCTGCAACTCCTTGCCCGAGCGTGGCCTTCATCTCCGTGCCGCGCGATTGCGGCGCCAGATTGTAAGTGAAATGTTAGATATGGGCGATGCGCGAAAATTCAATCATCGCGAGGCGGTCGCGAGTTTGATGCCGAGGCCGACGAACGCACTGCCGACGCCGCGATCGAGCCAACGCTTGACCGTCGGCTTGCCCGAGAAACGCTGCGTGACGCTGCCCGCGATCCACGCGACGAAGCTGTTCCATACCATGCTCATCAGCACGAAGACCGCGCCGAGCGTCAGAAACGCAAAGGTCTTGTGTTCGCTGCCCGTCGCGACGAATTGAGGGAAGAACGACACGAAAAACAGCACGACCTTCGGGTTCAGCACATTGGTCCAGAAGCCTTGCAGGAACAACTGCCGCAGCGACTTCGGCGTGGACGGTGCACGCGCGTCGCCGGCTGGCGCATCCGCGGCCGGCTTGGTGAAGATCAGGCGCACACCCAGATAAATCAGATAAATCGCGCCGACGAATTTGACGATGGTAAACGCCGTGGCCGACGCGGCCAGCAGCGCGGTCAGCCCGAACGCGCAGGCCAGCGAGTGTATGCAGCACCCCGCCGAAATGCCGAGCGCCGACATTAGCCCCGCGCCGCGGCCCTGGGCGACGCTGCGCCCGACGATATAAGCGGTGTCCGGCCCCGGCGTGATGTTCAGGAGAAAAACCGCGACGATGAAAAACTCGAAATGGACGATGCCGAACATGTGATGAACCCTCGAAAACCCGGTCTGCTGCATGGAGGATTCTAACGCGCGACGCGCTAGCGGCGGGCGCCGGGAACGCCGGCGGAATCGACGATGCTCTGGCGTGTGGCGCCGCGCTTATTGCGCCTCGGGCAGCTGAAAGCGCTGGCCTGCGACGAGCGGCGAACCAGCAAGGAATTCGCGCACCGGCAGGCGCTTGCCGCCGGGCTTTTGCAATTGCGTCAGACGCAGTGCGCCTTCGCCACAAGCGACCAGCACGCCGTCGGGAGAAACCTCGATGATGGTGCCTGGCGTCTTGCTGCTGCCCGACGCCGGGGAGGCCACGGCGGTGGCGGCCCAAATCTTGACGGTGTTGCCGTCGTCGAGCGTGCCGGCGCCGCCGGGAAACGGGTCGAACGCGCGTACCTGACGCGCAAGCGCCTCGGCCGGGCGGCGCCAGTCGAGCGCCGCTTCGTGCTTGGCGATTTTCTCGGCGTAAGTCACGCCGTCGGCCGGTTGCGGGGTCGAGGCCAGCTTGCCGCTGCGCTCGAGCTCTATCAGCGCGTCGACGATCAGTTGTGCACCTTCCTCGGCGAGGCGGTCGTGCAGCGTGGCGGTGGTGTCGTCGGCAGAGATCGGCGTGCGCACTTCGGAAATCATCGCGCCGGTGTCGAGGCCGGCGTCCATCTGCATCAGCGTGATGCCGGTTTGCGCGTCGCCCGCCTCGATTGCGCGATGAATCGGCGCTGCGCCGCGCCAGCGCGGCAGCAGCGACGCGTGAATATTGATGCAGCCAAAGCGCGGAATGTCGAGCACTTCCTGCGGCAGGATCAGCCCGTAGGCGGCGACCACCATCACGTCGTGCGGCGTCGCGCGCAGTTGCTCGATGCCGGCGGCGGCTTCCTCGGGATACTTGCCCGCGCGTCGCAGCGACGTGGGCTGCGCGACCGCGAGCCCATGCTCCTGTGCGTAGCGCTTGACCGGACTCGCCTGCAGCTTCATGCCGCGTCCCGCCGGCCGGTCCGGCTGCGTCAAGACGAGCGGCACGGCAAACCCGGCGCGATGAATCGCGGCCAGCGCGGCCGCGGCAAATTCCGGCGTACCGGCAAAGATGACGCGCAACGAATGAGTCATGAATGGGCGGCGGGCAAGTTGAAAGCGCGTTACATCGCGTGGGCGAGCTTCTTCATCTTGCTCTTGATGCGCGTTTGCTTCAGCGGCGACAGATATTCGACGAACACGCGGCCCATCAGATGATCCATCTCGTGCTGGATGCACACGGCGAGGAGCCCCTCGCAATCGAGCTCGAACGTTTCGCCCTTCTGGTTGAGCGCACGCACGCGCACTTTCTCGGCACGCTCGACGTTGTCGTAGATCCCGGGCACCGACAGGCAGCCCTCTTCCGACAACTTCCTTTCATCGCTCGACCAGACGATTTCCGGGTTGATGAACGCGAGCAGTTCGTCGTGTGTTTCCGACACGTCGATCACGATCACGCGTTCGTGCACATCCACCTGGGTGGCGGCGAGGCCGACGCCGGGCGCCGCGTACATCGTTTCGGCCATATCCGTGACGAGACGGCGGATACGGTCGTTGACCTCCTCGACTGGCTTCGCCACCTTGTGCAGCCGTTTGTCGGGGTAATTGAGGATGTTCAGTAAAGCCATGATTTCGAGTGTGATTTCAGACGCCGCTAACCATTGGAGGCTCGCGTTGGCCATTTGGCCAGGTTGTGAGCCCGTCGTAATACGCAGAGGATAGATGGTGTCGAACCGGTTCGATTCAACGCGCCTCGTGCGCCCGACGACGAACCCGCGCTCTCACGCGCGGCGCCGCAGTTATTCGCGGCTCATTGCCGTTCTATTTGCACGGTTTTATTTCGGATCATGAAAATTTTAGCATGGCGCCCGCCTGCCCGCAGGCCCCGCCAGAGGAGCGACCCGCATGCACACTTTGCCCGCAACCCGTATCGAGCTGGCCGCCTGGCTGCGGTTGTCGCTTGCGCCGGGCCTCAAACCCGCGGCGTTGCGCCTGTTGCTAGCCGCATTCGGGCTGCCGCAGGCGCTGTTTGCGCAGTCGCCGGAAGCGCTCGCCGAGGTCGCCGGTGATGCCGCGGCGCGCGCCGTGCTGGCGCCCCCGGGGCCAGCGTTCGACGGCCAGCTCGATGCGGTGCTCGCATGGCGCGAGCAGCCGGGTAACCAGATCGTCACGCTCGACGATCCCGCCTATCCGCCCGCGTTGCTGACGATGCCCGATCCGCCGCCGCTTCTATATATAAAGGGCCGGCTCGATCTGCTGCATACACGCGCGGTCGCGCTGGTGGGAAGCCGCAGCGCGACGCCGCAGGGCATCGAGGATGCGCGGCGGTTCGCACGCGAGCTGTCGGCGGCGGGCGTGACGGTCGTCTCGGGGCTCGCGCTCGGCATCGACGGCGCCGCGCATCGGGGCGGGCTGGAAGGTGTCGGCGGAACGGTCGCGGTGGTCGGCACTGGCGCGGACCTCATCTATCCGGCCGCGCATCAGGCACTCGCGCGGCAGATCGCGGTGCAGGGCGCGATTCTGTCGGAGTGGCCGCTCGGCACGCCGGCGCGCGCCGCCAACTTTCCACAGCGCAACCGGCTGATTGCTGGGCTGGTCAGCGGAGTCGTAATCGTCGAGGCGGCTATGCGCTCCGGTTCGCTGATTACCGCGCGACTCGCCAACGAAATGGGGCGCGACGTGTTCGCGTTGCCTGGATCGATTTACGCGCCGTTGTCGCGCGGCTGTCATCGGATGATCAAGCAGGGGGCGCGGCTCGTGGAAACGCCGGACGAGGTGCTGGAAGAACTGGGTTTTGTCCGGCGACCGGCGAGCAACACGGGGCGCGCGGCGAAGCAGGTCGGTCCGCTGGACCAGGCCGGTTTGCACGGTTTGTCGGGTGGGACCGCTTTGCAAGCGGCAACCGCCGCCTTCGCCGATGCACCGTCGTCCGGCTCGGCCCCACAGCCAGCGCTTGCGCCCGACGCCCAACGTCTGCTCGCCGCGCTCGGCCATTCACCGACCACGCTTGAAATTCTCGCCGCCCGCACCGAGATGGAGGACGCGGCCCTGCACGCCGCCCTGCTGCGGCTCGAACTCGCTGGCAAGGTCACGCTGCTGCCGGGCGGCCGCTTCATGCGAGCCCATCATGACTGAGCCGAGACTGACCGGCATCAACGCAGATCGGCAACTTTTCGCGACCGGCCATGCTACATTCGCGCCAAAGCACCCGACAAAGCACACAAGGAAATTACTTCATGCCCGCGCTGAACCTCGACACCGACCAGGACCGGATCGCCGAGCGCGTCAACGAACCCGACACACTGTTCGTTGCATGCCTGTGCGCGGAGTGGTGCGGAACGTGTCGCGAGTACCGGGACGCCTTCAACCAGCTGGCCGAGCGGCACCCGGAAGTCTGTTTCGCATGGATCGACATCGAAACTCATGCGGATCGGTTCGACGATCTGGACGTCGAGAATTTCCCGACCGTCCTGATCGAAGACTCGGTGACGACACGGTTTTTCGGTACGGTTTTGCCACAGGTGTCGATCGTCGAGCGGATGCTGTCGGATCTGACCGCACTGCCCGGCGTGACGGGCGCGCCGAAGCTGCGGCCGGCGCTGGCGGTCGCCTGAAGGCGGCTTCGCGCGCCGCCCGGCCAAACGGAAAGCTTCGCGAAGCGCGGCTTGCGGCACGGACCGTCGCAGGCCATTTCTGGAACGGCATCGCCGCTGGCATCGCTGTTCGCACGCGGCGTTTGCCGCAGTTGATCAACCGCCGGACGCGCAATTATGATGGCGCGCTTTTATGGCACTTGACCCGTTGGGTTCGCGCCTTGTGCTATAAAGCGGTCGTTATTGGGTCGAAAGAGGTCTCAAGCGAGCGTCGCGCGCCATGTTCGCGCTCAAGGCCACCAACCCGGATCTACCAACCTCACATCGAGTCATGTCCAAAGCACTGATCATCGCCGAAAAGCCTTCTGTCGCGAACGATATCGCGCGCGCTTTGGGCGGCTTTACCAAGCATGACGAGTACTACGAAAGCGACGACTACGTCCTTTCGTCGGCAGTGGGCCACCTGCTGGAAATCGCCGCGCCCGACGAATACGAAGTCAAGCGCGGCAAGTGGAGCTTTGCCAATCTACCCGTCATTCCTCCGCATTTCGATCTGAATCCGATCGCGAAGAGCGAGTCGCGCCTGAAGGTGCTGACCAAGCTGATGAAGCGTAAGGATATCGACCGCCTGATCAACGCATGCGACGCGGGGCGCGAGGGCGAGCTGATTTTCCGCCTGATCGCGCAGCACGCGAAAGCCAAGCAGCCGGTGCAACGGCTGTGGTTGCAGTCGATGACGGCCGGCTCGATCCGCGAAGGTTTCGCGCGTCTGCGCAGCGACGAAGAGATGCAGCCGCTCGCCGATGCGGCGCGCTGCCGCTCGGAGGCGGACTGGCTCGTCGGCATCAACGGCACGCGCGCGATGACCGCGTTCAATAGCAAGGGCGGCGGCTTTTTCCTGACCACGGTCGGGCGTGTGCAGACGCCGACGCTGTCGATCGTCGTCGAACGCGAAGAGAAGATTCGCCGCTTCGTGCCGCGCGATTACTGGGAAGTGAAGGCGGAGTTCGTCTGCGCGGCCGGCTTCTACGAAGGCCGCTGGTTCGATCCGAAATTCAAGCGCGACGAGTTCGACCCGGAAAAGCGCGATTCGCGGCTCTGGTCGCTGCCCGCGGCAGAGACGATCGTCGCGGCCTGCCGTGGCCAGATGGGCGTGGTGACCGAGGAGTCGAAACCGTCGACCCAGCTGTCGCCCGCCCTCTTCGACCTGACCAGCCTGCAGCGTGAAGCCAACGGCCGCTTCGGCTTTTCGGCGAAGAATACGCTGGGCCTCGCTCAGGCGCTGTACGAAAAGCACAAGGTGCTGACCTATCCGCGAACCGACGCGCGCGCGCTGCCGGAAGACTATCTGGACACGGTCAAGCAGACGCTCGGCATGCTCAAGGAGAGCAACAACTACCTGCCGTTCGCGAAACAGGTGCTCGACAAGGGCTGGGTTAAGCCGAACAAGCGCATCTTCGACAACTCGAAGATCAGCGACCACTTCGCCATCATCCCGACGCTGCAGGCCCCGAAGAATCTGTCCGAGCCGGAACAGAAGCTCTACGACCTCGTCGTGAAGCGCTTCCTCTCGGTGTTCTTCCCGGCCGCCGAATACCGTGTGACGACGCGCATCACCGAGGTGGTCGGCCATCACTTCAAGACTGAAGGCAAGGTGCTGGTCGAGCCCGGCTGGCTGCAGATCTACGGCCGCGAAACCAGCGGCGACGATGCGAACCTCGTGCCGGTGCAGAAGGACGAAAAGGTCAAGACCGACAAGATCGCCGCGCAGCAACTGGTCACGAAGCCGCCGGCGCGCTACAACGAAGCGACGCTGCTGTCGGCGATGGAAGGCGCGGGCAAGCTGGTCGAAGACGACGAATTGCGCGAAGCGATGGCGGCCAAGGGTCTCGGCACGCCAGCGACGCGCGCGGCAATCATCGAGGGTCTGCTGACCGAAAAGTACCTGATCCGCGAAGGCCGCGATCTGATTCCGGCCGCCAAGGCCTTCCAGCTGATGACGCTGCTGCGCGGCCTCGGCGTGAAGGAACTGACGGCGCCGGAGCTGACCGGCGAATGGGAATACAAGCTGTCGCAGATGGAGCGGGGCAACCTGCCGCGCGACGCGTTCATGCAGGAAATCGCGCGCATGACGCAAACCATCGTCAAACGCGCGAAGGAATACGATTCCGACACGATCCCGGGCGATTACGCGACGTTGCAGACACCTTGCCCGAATTGCGGTGGCCAGGTGAAAGAAAATTACCGGCGTTTCGCGTGCTCGAAGTGCGAGTTCTCGATCTCGAAGATTCCGGGCGGCCGTCAGTTCGAAATCGCCGAAGTCGAAGAACTGCTGCAGAACAAGACCATCGGACCGCTGTCTGGCTTCCGCAGCAAGATGGGTCGGCCGTTCTCGGCGATCCTGAAACTGTCGCTCGACGACGAGATCAAGAATTACAAGCTCGAGTTCGACTTCGGTCAGGACGCGGCCGGCGAAGACGGCGAACCGCCCGACTTCTCCGATCAGCAGCCGGTCGGCGCGTGTCCGAAGTGTCAGGGCCGCGTGTTCGAGCACGGCATGAGCTACGTCTGCGAAAACTCGGTGGCGAGTCCGAAGTCGTGCGACTTCCGTTCCGGCAAGGTGATCCTGCAGCAGGAAATCGCCCGCGAGCAGATGGCCAAGCTGCTCGAGGAGGGGCGCACCGATCTGCTGACGAACTTCAAGTCGTCGCGTACCGGCCGAAACTTCAAGGCGTTCCTCGTCAAGCAGAACGACGGCAAGATCGGCTTCGAATTCGAGAAGAAGGAACCGGCGGCGGCGAAGACCGCGGCGGCGAAGACTTCGGGGGCTCGTTCGGCGGCGAAGGCGATGCCGGAAGCGGACGAAGGCGATACCGCGGTGGCCGTGAAGGCCGAGCCGGCGGAAAAGAAGGTGGCGGCGAAGAAGGCGTCGGCTGCCAAAACCACGGCGGCCAAGAAGGCACCGGCGAAGAAAACCGCGGCGCGAAAGATCGGCTAATAAGGCGAGATTCGGTTCGGCGGCTCGCGAGGGTAGCGGGGAATAGCTACATTCCGCCGCCGCGGTCGGCGATCCTTGCATAGCCCGCGGTTTGCTCCGCATCCGCATCTGCCCATAGAAAAAGGCGCAGTCACTTCAGGTGACTGCGCCTTTTTATGGGCCGCCCGCATCGCTGCGGACTTAGACATTCAGCGGTTTACAGCGGCGACAACGCCGTCGGGCGGCTGCGGTTAGACGACTTTGTGATCGGCTTCGGCACCGCAGGCGACAGCTCGCTATCGAGCAGCCGCGACAGCGGCTCCGCGCCATCGAAGGCTTCCGGCGCGCGGGACTCGGCAGTCTCGAACGCGGTCGACGTCGCCGGGCGCTCCAGACCGTCCTTGATCCACTGTTCGCCGAGCACGCTGTTCGGCGTCTGGCTGAAGTGCTCGACCAGATGGTCGATGAACGTGCGCACCTTGGCCGGCAGGTGACGGCGGCTCGGGTATGCAATGTTGATCTCGACCTGCGGCAAACGGTAATCGCCGAGCAGACGCACGAGCCGGCCACGCGTCATGTCGCGACCAATCAGATAGCTCGGCAAAATCGCGATGCCCATGCCCAGCAGCGCAAACTGCCGCAGCATTTCAGTGTTATTCGCAACGATCACGTTCGACGGCCGCACGCGCACTTCACCTTCCGGCCCCGTGAACACGCGTTCATCGCCCCAGTATTCCGACGGCAAGCTCAGGCACGGGTGTTCGAGCAGATGCTCGGGACGCGTCGGCATGCCATGCTTTTCCAGATAAGCCGGCGTCGCACAGACGGTCATACAGCCCGTGGTCAAACGCCGAGTGACGATGCTCGCGCTGCGCATTTGCCGCGCGATCACGACGCCGACGTCGAAGCCTTCCTCGACGAGATCGACCTGACGATCGACCAGCGTGACGTCGGGAATGACTTTGGGATAGCGCTCCGCGTACGTTTGCAGCACGGGCGCGAGGTTGTGCAGCCCGAACACGACGGGCGCGACGATGCGCAGCGTGCCGACGGGTTCGTGATTGCGAGCGACCACCATCTGTTCGACGTCTTCCAGTTCGTCGAGAATCTGACGGGCGCGCTCGAGATAGACCTGACCGGATTCGGTCAGCGACAAGCTGCGGGTCGTGCGATTGAGCAGCCGCGTACCAAGACGGCCTTCGAGGTCGGCAACGTGACGGGTGGCAACCGCGTTGGAAATATCCATCGCGCTCGCGGCGCGGGCAAAACTGCCGAGATCCGCCACCTTGACGAAAACTCGCATCGACTGCAAATGATCCATAGGACAACTCCCTGCCTTGTTACTGCTTCCTGACAATTGGTGAAAACCAGTGAAGCGAACTTGGAATTCTCCTACGACTCGCAATATCGTGCAGAAGTTGCCCCCAAAACAGGAAATATTGTCAATTTTGGTACGACTGTGTCGATAAAACCGGGGCCCGACCAGCGATTATTCCCAAATCGAAAACAATCTGCTGCGCTGCAGCTTGCACTGTCTTTTTTGTTCGAACAGACGCAACGGTCGCTCTGGCGTTGCGGAAATCGAAAAGATGGAAAGAGACCCGCCGTCAAAAGGAAAAGCCGCCCAAGGGCGGCCTTTCATCGTGAGTGTGCGCTCACATGGTCAAGCTGTGAGCTTTTCCTCGAGCCCGCGCTTCGCTTCGGTTAGCGCCGGTGGCAGACCGTGTTGCAGTGTGTCAAACAGCTTCGTGTGCAACACCAACTCGTCGCGCCATGCGGCGGCGTCGACGGAAATTACCTGGTCGAACTGCTCGCGAGTGAAGTTCAGGCCGCTCCAGTCGATGTCCTCATAGTGCGGCGAAATGCCGAACGCATGCTCTTCGCCCTGCGCGGTGCCTTCGATGCGGCCGACCATCCAGCTCAGCACGCGCATGTTCTCGCCGAAGCCGGGCCACACGAACTTGCCGTCCGGACCCTTACGGAACCAGTTCACGCAGAAGATCTTTGGCAGCTTTGCGCTAAGTTGCTGCAGACGCTCGCCGGTTTTCAGCCAATGGCTGAAATAGTCGCTCATGTTGTAGCCGCAGAACGGCAGCATCGCGAACGGATCCCGGCGCACCACGCCTTGCTGGCCAGCCGCCGCGGCAGTGGTTTCGGAGCCCATTGTCGCCGCCATGTAGACGCCCTCGACCCAGTTGCGCGCTTCGGTGACGAGCGGCACGGTGGTCGAGCGGCGGCCGCCGAAGATGAACGCGTCGATTGCGACACCGGCCGGGTTTTCCCAGTCCGCATCGATCGACGGGCACTGCGAAGCCGGCGCCGTGAAGCGTGCGTTCGGATGGGCCGCCTTGCGGCCGGTTTCCTTTGCATCGGCCGGCGTCCAGTCCTTGCCCTGCCAGTCGATCAGGTGTGCCGGCGGCTCGTCGGTCATACCTTCCCACCAGACGTCGCCGTCATCGGTCAGCGCGACGTTCGTGAAGATCACGTTTTCCTTCAACGTGGCAAGCGCGTTGAAGTTGGTCTTTTCGCTGGTGCCCGGCGCCACGCCGAAGTAGCCGGCTTCCGGATTGATCGCGTACAGCCGGCCGTCCTTGCCCGGCTTGATCCACGCGATATCGTCGCCGATCGTCGAGATCTTCCAGCCGTTCAGGCCGGCCGGCGGGATCAGCATCGCAAAGTTGGTCTTGCCGCACGCCGACGGGAACGCCGCCGCCACGTGATGCTTGCGCCCTTCCGGCGACGTGACGCCGAGAATCAACATGTGTTCGGCAAGCCAGCCCTCGTCGCGCCCCATCGTCGATGCGATGCGAAGCGCGAAGCACTTCTTGCCGAGCAGCGCGTTGCCGCCATAGCCCGAGCCAAAGCTCCAGATTTCGCGCGATTCGGGGAAATGCACGATGTACTTGGTCTTGTTGCAAGGCCACGACACGTCCTGCTCGCCAGCCGCGAGCGGTGCGCCGACCGAATGCACGCACGGCACGAACGGGCCGTCCTCGCCGAGCACGTCGTACACCTTGCGGCCCATGCGCGTCATGATGCGCATATTGGTCACCACGTACGGGCTGTCGCTCAACTCGACGCCGATGTGCGCGATCGGCGAGCCGAGCGGGCCCATCGAGAACGGCACCACGTACATCGTGCGGCCGCGCATCGCGCCGTCGAACAGGCCGTCGAGCGTCGAGCGCATTTCGGCCGGAGCGATCCAGTTGTTGGTGGGGCCGGCGTCCTCGGCGCGCTGCGAACAGATGAAGGTGCGATCTTCGACGCGCGCGACGTCGGACGGATCGGACCAGGCAAGATAGGAATTGGGACGCTTGGCGGGGTTGAGCTTCTTCAGGGTTCCGGCTTCGACCATCTGCGCGCACAGGCGGTCATATTCTTCCTGCGAGCCGTCGCACCAGACCACTTTTTCGGGCTTGGTTAGCGCTGCGATGCGCTGGACCCAGTCGATCAGCTTGCGGTGTTTGACCCATGTGGGCGCCTCGATAGCGGGCGGCCCTTCGAACGAGGGAAGATTCATCGACTTGTCTCCGATTGAAGCAAAGAAAAACGGTACAAGCCCTGGGACGCTGCATGCGAGAGGCATTGAATTCATCACGCCGACGTGTCAATTTGCGACTGTCAGCGCATGATTGCGCAGATCGTCCTGGGCCACACAGTTTGCCAGGCGGAGGCCCGCTTTCTGCAAGGCTTCTGCAACCTTGTGTAAAGCGGCTTGCCTCAACACGCAACAAACTGCTAAAAACGTTCTCAATTCGCCTTCACGTAGCGCTGCCGTTCTTTTTCGTGCGGCAGCTTCTACGGTAGGGCATCTAGCCAGACCAACGTGTGACCTAAGTCACATGCTGGGACAGTCAGCATAACATTCGGTTCGCACCACAGAGGTGCGCCGCAAATCACATACCATGAAGATTGCCATCCTCGACGATTACCAGGACGCCGTTCGCAAGCTCGACTGCTTTCAATTGCTGGCCGACCAGGAAGTCAAAGTATTCAACAATACCGTGCGCGGTCTCGGACAACTTGCGAGCCGTCTTGCGGAAGTCGACGCCCTCGTCCTGATCCGCGAACGTACCCGGATCACGTCGCAACTGCTCGATAAGCTGCCGCGTTTGCGCATGATCAGTCAGACCGGCAAAGTGGCGAGCCACATCGATCTGGCGGCCTGTACCGAGCGCGGCATTGCCGTGCTCGAGGGCACCGGTTCGCCGGTCGCGCCGGCCGAACTGACGTGGGCACTCATCATGGCCGCCCAACGTCGTATTCCGCAATACGTGGCAAACCTTAAGCAGGGTGCCTGGCAGCAGTCGGGGCTGAAGACGTCGGCGCTGCCCCCGAACTTCGGTTTGGGGCAAGTGCTGCGCGGCCAGACGCTGGGGATCTGGGGCTACGGCAAGATCGGCCGGCTGCTCGCTGGCTACGGCAAGGCGTTCGGTATGAACGTTTTGATCTGGGGCCGCGAGCATTCGCGCGAAGCCGCCAGCGCCGACGGCTACGGCGTCGCGGCGAGCCGTGAGGAACTATTCGAGACCAGCGATGTGCTGTCGCTGCACCTGCGTCTGCACGACGACACGCGTGGCATCGTCAAGCAGGACGATCTGATGCGCATGAAGCCGACCGCGCTGCTCGTGAACACGAGCCGCGCCGAGCTGCTCGAAGAGAATGCGCTGGTGAACGCGCTGTCGCACAATCGTCCGGGGATGGTCGCGATCGACGTCTACGAAAGCGAGCCGATTCTGCAGGGCTACAGCCTGCTGCGCATGGAAAACGTGATCTGCACGCCGCACATCGGCTACGTGGAGCGCGAGAGCTACGAGCTGTATTTTTCGGCAGCGTTCAAAAACATTCTCGCGTTCGACGCCGGCGATACCGCCAGTGTCGCGAATCCGGAGGCGTTGCAGGGCGGGCGTCGGCGGTGATTCGTGGGTGATGCGGCCGGCGGGTCGGGAGTGTCCCCACCCCGCCCGGCCGCATCGCTCACCGCGCTTCGTGCGCTCCCGCCTCCATCAACGCAGGGATGCGTTCAAGAAAGACCTCGCCATCGGCACGGCCAAGGTTATAGGCGTGCACCATTTGCGATGGACTCGTGTAATCCCAACTCGAAATCGGCACCTTGCGCGACGGCTGCACGTAAAGCCGTTGCTGCACGCCGTGCGGCACGACGAACATCTGCGGCCGCGGATAAAGACGCGTGACCATCACGAGCACGTTGCCGGGAGTATCGGCATCTAGCGCGCCGACCGGTACGTTATCGACCATGCCGCCGTCCAGCACCGGCCGGCCGTTGCGCCGCAGAACCGGCGTGAATGGCGGTGTGCTCGACGACTGCAGGATGAGGTCCGCCAACTCGTCGACGCTCGCGCAATCCTGCGCGCGCACGAATTCAGGATGAAAGCCGAGCGTCCGACCGAGCGTCGGATGCAGCGTCTTACGCACGTATTTTTCGATGTTGTATGCGACCAGCCCCGCCGCGACCGCGCTGCGAGCGCCAAGCCAGCGCGGCAGATGCGACACGCCGATGCGGATTTCCGGCGCCTGCGCGAGCCTGGAAAACTTGTCGCCGTAGATGTCTAGCAGCGCCTGCCGGTAGATCCGGTAATGCGGGAACACCGACTCGCCGCGCAGCAGGTTGCCCCAGTAGGCGTTGCGCGTGTTATGGCGCAGCGCGTCCTCGTAATAGCGCATGACCCAGTCGGAATCACCGCGCGTGTAAATCATGCACGCAGTTGCGGCGCCGGCCGAAATGCCGGTGATCACGCGCGGACGGATGTCGAGCCGCGGCTGCACGACGTCCCAGAAACCCGCCTGCCACCAGCAGCGGTTGCCGCCGCCGGCGAAAACGACCTGATCGAACATGCTGCTTTTCCTTGCTTTCTTTTGCTTTTGCTACGGGCGGATTGTGTTGCCGGCCGACTCCGGTCCGGGCGGCATTTACTCCAGCAACGCGTAAGTCGTGGTGGCATGAACGGCCATGTTGCCGCCTTCGTCGAACAGTTCGACTTCGCCGAACACGAGATTGCGGCCCATGCGAAGCACGCGCGCCTTGATCAGCACATCGCCCTTGCGGACCGCACGCATGAAGCTGATGTTCAGCGACACTGTACTCATCGGCTTGAAGCCGCCGAGGGCGGCGGTGATGGCGACGACCATCGCCGTATCCGCGGCCGCCATGAACACCTGGCCGCTGATCATGCCGCCCGAGTGACGCCACTCGCCAGAGAACGGCAAACGCAGCGTGGCGCTTTCCTCGTCGACCTTGATCGGCGTCAGAGTCAGCGCTCGGACCCATGGCGCGAGAACTCGGTCGAGCAACTGGGTAATCTCTGTGCTATCCATGGGCATCCCCGGTCGAATGCCGCGATGCTGCGTGCGGCGAAGTGTCCGCGACATGATACCGGCCGCGTTGGACGCGACGATGTTTTCTGAATGGCGGCTTTGTCGAGGGAACGCTCAAGTTCGGGCGATGCCGATCTTTTTAATAAAGCTGCGAATAGGGCTTGGCAATCTCGAAAAGATGCTGCATAATCTCGTTTCTGTTGGGGCGTTAGCTCAGTTGGTAGAGCAGCGGACTCTTAATCCGTAGGTCGAGTGTTCGAGTCACTCACGCCCCACCACCAGATTCAAGCAAAAAGCCCGGTCACTGCGACCGGGCTTTTTGCGTTCTGGGCGCTCAATCACGAGCACCCGGTCATCCAACCCCCATCTGCGCGACCATATTCCGGCCACCGGCCTTTGCCGAATACAACGCCTCATCGGCAGCCCGAACGACGGCGCCGACATCCATCACCCGATCCGGCCGCGACGTGGTCGCGCCGATGCTGACGGTCACCCGACCGAACTCGCAGCCCACGTGCGCGATGTCCAACTCGCCGATCGCCGCGCGGATTTTCTCGGCAACCACTCCGGCGCCGGTCACGTCGGTATCCGGCAGCACCACGACGAACTCCTCGCCGCCGTATCGGCCGACGCAATCGCCCGGCCGCTGGATCACCCTACGGATGCAGCGCGCGACCGCGGTCAGCGCGACATCGCCTGCCTGGTGACCATACGTATCGTTGTAGGCTTTGAAGTGATCGATATCGACGAACAGCAGCGACAACACGCTGCCCGTACGGCGCGCGCGCAGCCATTCGCGGTCGAGCGTTTCGCACAGCGCGCGGCGATTGGGCAGGCCGGTGAGGCCGTCCGTGCCGGCAAGCCGTTCGAGTTCGTGCTCCACCCGCTGTCGACGCCGCAACTCGGCGCCGAGCCACGCCGCCAACACGATCACGCCGCCCCCCAGGATCAGCATCAGCGAACCGATCGTCAGCGCGCGCTTCCACCAGCCGGCGTAGATATCGGCAGTCGAATTGTCGACCAGTACGATCAGCGGCAATTGTGGAATCCGTCTGAACGAGTAGAGGCGCTCGACGCCATCGAGCGGCGAAGACGCGATAAAACTGCGCTCGTCTTTCGCGAGCAGGCGCTGGAAGAACTCCGTCTTGCTGATATCGCTGCCCGTCAGGTTTCGATCGTCGGGCCGTCGCACGATGATCGTGCCGTCCGTTCTGATGATCGACACCGAGCCGTGCTGCCCGATCCGCAGGTCCGCGAACAGGCTCGCGAAATACTCCTGATCGATACCGAGCGCGACGATTCCCGCAAACGATCCATCCGGCCGCGACAGTCGCCGGCTCAGCGCTATGCTGCGCGAACCCGGTCTGAGTCTCGAGTTATACGGCGCGCTGACATAGAGCCCGAAATTCGGATCTTCGCGATGAATCCTGAAGTACTGGCGGTCGGAGAGGTTTCCCTTGCGCGGCACGTCGTTTTCCGAATCGATCACGACATTGCCTAGTCCGTCGAGCACCACCATCGCGCCGACGTATTGCCCGGTCGCCGCGCGATCGAACAGGATCTCGCGCCACAACCGCGGCGAATCGAGCACGCCCGGACGCCCGAGGCCGTCGGCGACGGCCTGCAGCGACAGCGAGTACAACTCGAAATTGCGCGCGATGTCGCGCTGGATGATCGTCGCGACATCGCGCGTCGAATCTAGTGCATGTTCAATCGCATCCTCGCGGCTCTGATACAGCGTGTAGCCGCACAGCGCGAGCATTGCCAGCACCACGCCGCACCCCGCGACAATGACGCCATCGCGCGGCACCTGCCATCTGCGCGCCCGTGCGATCAGCACGCGAAACCGGCCCTTCCTTCTGTGGATCATGTGCTCTGCGTTTCCGACGGCGGGAGTCAGTTTGTCGAAGTGCTCACTGCGCTTCCGGTTTGTTGGGACAAAACACCCAGCAGATAGCGAATCCTCCCGCTATCTTCGTCGGACAGATCGTTCAAATGCCAGCATTCGAGATCACGCAGGTTGTCGCGCAGTCGCTTGAACGAGCGCTGCGTCGCATCGACGATCGGCCAGACGTGCAGCAGATACGCGAGCGGAATCACGCATCTGCGCTCACACCAGCCGTCGAATAACGCGAGACAGAGCTCGTTCAATTCGTCCGCAATTTTCTGCCTGCTCACATGGGGACCCACATGCACTCCCTTTATCCATTCGACTGGTCGTTTCCATTAGAAACGGACCTGCCTATTGATACTGATGCAAAGCATTCACCACGCGCTCAATGCATTAACTTCTTGCGCGTAAGTCGTTAAGCCCTGTATCGCTGGTTTTTCGAGGTCTCGGCCGGTTTATCGGGCCGAATACTTGCGCGCCGCATAGGGACATATCATAACTATCGATAGGTACAATTTGCCGGGTCATTCAGAAATTAATTTTTTCGGTAACGTTTGCGCGTAATCATTTCTAAAATCAAACGCGTGTTTGTTATCGAGTCACCGCGTCGTCGCATTATGTTTTGGTTTCGGATGGGTAATTTCCTTCAATACATGCCCTTGCCGTCTCGTTACCGTTGAGCGTCGCAATCCATTCGCACACTCACGTTTCGAGGCATCCAATGACCGCATTACTCTCGATGGCCGCGTTCGCGCTCGCCAGTTCTATTTCTCCCGGCCCGGTCAACGTCGTCGCGCTGAGCGCCGGCGCGCAGCACGGACTCGCCGCGAGTCTGCGGCACGTCACTGGCGCGACGGTCGGCTTCACGTTGCTGCTTCTGTTGATCGGCCTCGGCCTGCACGAACTGCTCGCGCGCTTTCCCGATCTGATCGAGATCGTCAAATGGGCGGGCGTGGGCTTTCTGCTTTACATGGCCTACAAGCTCACCATCGATAACGGCCAGCTCGGCGCGGACAAGTCGGCGCGCGGGCCGTCGTTCGCGCACGGGGCGGCGATGCAATGGCTTAATCCGAAGGCGTGGCTCGCGTCGCTGGCCGGCATGGGCGCGTATGCGGCAGGCGGCGACGGCGGGCTCGTCTGGCAATTCGCGGCGCTGTACTTCGTGATTTGCTATCTATCGATAGCGAGCTGGGCCTATGCCGGCACGTTCTTGCGCAGACATCTGCGTGAGGCGAAGCGGGTCCGCGTGTTCAATCGCGTGATGGCGGCGCTGCTCGCGCTCAGTGCGATGTATCTGCTCGTGGAATGACCCGAGTCGCGCCTGCTCGCCGATGCGGCTTCATGCGCCGCGAAACGCTCAGCTGCGATATTGGCCCGGCGTCGCCGCCACCAGCCGCTTGAAGGTGCGCTGCAAGTGCGCCTGATCGGCGAAGCCGGCATCGAGCGCGACCTCGGCGATCAGCGCCCCGCGCCGCAGTTGCGCGCGACTGTACTGAATGCGTCGGTTGATCAGATATGCGTGCGGCGTCATG
Organism: Paraburkholderia atlantica; assembly: GCF_009362785.1. Classification (GTDB taxonomy): domain Bacteria; phylum Pseudomonadota; class Gammaproteobacteria; order Burkholderiales; family Burkholderiaceae; genus Paraburkholderia; species Paraburkholderia atlantica. The sequence continues at coordinate 56,134 of NZ_WHNQ01000005.1, read as the reverse complement.
CCGTAGCGCAGCTTGAACGCGCGTATCAGATGTGAAGCGGACAGCCCGGCGGCTGCGCACACGTCGTCGAGTTTCAGCGCGCTCGTGCAGTTTTCGGCGATGTACTCCGCGGCGCGCGCGAGCTGGCCGCTCGCGGCGCGCTCGGGCAGTCCCGCCGGATTGAGCGTTTGCTGCACGTTGGAGAAGAAAGTGATGGCTGCGCTTTCCTTGCGCAGCGTGTCGATGTCGTCGTCGTTGCTGGTGAGAATCGCGCACAGCCGGTTCAAGCCGTCGAACAACGCGGCGTCGAGCGTCATGATTTGCGAAAACGCCCGGAACGCATGGTTCTCGTTGAAGCCCAGCTCGTGCTGCAGTTTGGTGAACCACGCAACGTCGACGTGCAGCATCCGATACGACCAGCGCTCGCCGGCAACCGGATTGCACGCGTGCACATCGTCGGGGTTCATCATCACGACGGCGCCCGCGCCGATCCATTCTCGCGCGTGGCGGTTCAGATACACGCTGCGGCCACCCGTCACCGCGCCGATCGAAAACGTTTCGTGCGAATGTTTGGCGTAGCAGACCTTGCGGCCATCGTCGATGGAGCGCGCTTCGATGAACGGCAGCGCGTCGCTGCGCCAGAAGCGTGGAGCGTCTGCGCCATTTGCGCGTGCGGTGTTCGCAGCGCCTGCCGCTTCGATCTTCTCGCTCATGCGCGCTCTCCGGTTGATCCGCCGCCTTCGCCGTTGTCTGCGACTTCGTGAAGCCTACGTATCCTAGCCGTCAAACGCATGGCCAACAAGCGAGCGCGCGGCGCCGCTCACGAACGGCGCCGCCAGCCGAACACGATGCGATTATTTCGCGCTGACGTCGATATTGCCGAGGTATTTCGCGGCGAGCGTCTTCACCGTGCCATCGGCTTGCACCTTCGCGATCGCGGCGTTCAACTGATCGCGCAGCGCGGTATCGCCCTTGCGAATGCCGTATGCGATGCCGCTGCCGAGAATCTTGTCGTCACGCACCGGCTGACCGACGAACCCGTAGCCCTTACCTTCGGGCTTCGACAGAAAACCCGTTTGACCGGCCGGCGCGAGCACCAGCGTGCCGTCGAGACGGCCCGCGGTCAGATCGATATAGACCTGGTTCTGATCCTGATACGGCAGCACGGTCACGCCGGCCGGTTCCCAATGCACCTTCGCGAAGGTCTCCTGAATCGAGCCTTGCAGCACGCCGATGCGCTTGCCTTTCAGCGACTCAGGCGTCGGCTGCAGGCCGCTGTCGCTGCGCGCGATCAGCTGCGACGGCACGCGATAGACGACGGTCGTGAAATCGATCGCCTGGCGGCGCTGTTCGGTCGCGTTCATCGCCGAATTGATCGCGTCGAACTTGCGGCCCTGCAGCGCCGGAATCAGGCCGTCGAACGAGGTCTCGACCCACTTGCACGTCATATGCGCGGCCGCGCAGACCGCGTTGCCCACGTCGATATCGAGTCCTTGCAGTTCGCCGTTCGGTCCTTTCGATTCGAACGGCGGGTACTGCGCTTCGAGGCCGAAACGCAGCGTCGCGGTATCGGCGGCACTGGCGGCCGACCATGTGGCGAGCGACGCGCCGGCACAGGCCAGCGCCAACAAGCACTTGAGTAATTTCATAATGTCTCCCTTCTTGCTTCGAATACCTTGATCACTTCGATACCTGGAGTGCGCTCTCGCGCGCTCAGATTTCACACAGGCGCCGCGCGCCTTCGAGCAGCGTCGCGTCGTCCTTCGAGAAACTCAGGCGAATCAGCCCCGAATCCGTACCGTCGGTGTAGAACGCCGACAACGGAATCGTCGCGACGCGCGCATCGCGAATCAGGCGCAGCACGAAATCGCTGTCGCTCTCATCGGAGAAGCCGCGGAACCGGGCGAGCATAAAGAAACTGCCTTCACTCGGCAACAGCTCGAAGCGCGATTCGCGCAGCGCGTGAATGAGCAGATCGCGTTTCTTCTGATAGAAGCCGGACAGGCCGAGGTAGCTGTCGCGATTGGCGAGCGCGTCGACGAACGCGTGTTGCATCGGCGTATCGGCGGAGAACACCATGAACTGATGGACCTTGCGGATTTCGTCCATCAGCGCGGCGGGCGCGAGGCAATAGCCGACGCGCCAGCCGGTCACGTGATACGACTTGCCGAACGACGACACGATCACGCTGCGCTCCGCGAGTTCGCGATGGCGCGCCATGCTCTGATGCTTCGCGCCGTCGAACACCACGTGCTCGTAGACCTCGTCGGACAGAATCACGATGTCGGTGCTGCGCGTGAGCGCCTTCAGCCGCTGGATATCGGCGTCGCTAAAAATCGTCGCGGTCGGATTGTGCGGCGTGTTGACGATGATCATGCGCGTCTTCGGCGTGATCGCGGCGGCGACTTCGTCCCAGTTCACGCGGAAGTGATCGAGCGACAGCTTGATCGCGACCGGCTTCGCGCCCTGCAGGCGCACGATCGGGGCGTAGCTGTCGAACGACGGCTCGAAGTAGATCACTTCGTCGCCCGGATGCACGAGCGCGCTGATCGTCGAATAGAGCCCTTCGCTCGCGCTCGCGAGTACGGTCACTTCGCTGGCCGGGTCGTAGCGCACGCCGTACAGCGTTTCGACCTTGTCGGCGAGCGCTTCGCGCAGCGCGCCGATGCCGGCCATCGGCGCGTACTGATTGTGGCCGGCGCGCATCGCTTGCGCGACACCGTCGACGAGCTGCGGGTCCGGCGCGAAGTTCGGCGCGCCCTGCGACAGGTTCAACGCATCGTGTTTCGCGGCCAGTTGGCCAATCACGGTAAAGATGGTGGTGCCGACGTCCGGCAATTTCGAGCGGGCTTGCATGGCGCTCTGCATAAGACTTTCTCCCTTTCTTCAGCCGCGGGCGGCCGCACGGAACGGCGACGGCGGGGCGTTCCTTCCAGTGGGGTGATTAGGCATCAGCCAAAGAATGCTCACAATCGAAACTTTGTCATGCGTGGCATGCATTTTCGTCATGGCTCGCGCGAAGCCGCCCGACGCGGGCCAAAGCAGGCGGGATCACGGTTTGCGGGAACGCGGCGGGGACTTCGGGGGCTGCGGGTAACTGCGTAGGTATGAAGGAATGTGATGCTATGCGGCCCGGTTGCGAAAACGGCCGCTGACGCGGCCGCTCTTTTTCGAGTTATCGGACTTTCAAGGAAAGCCGGCGCTTCGGGTGAATCAGGCTTCGTCCATCAAACGAACCTTGACCTTGCGCCCCTTCAGCTTGCCCGCGCTGAGCCGGCGCACCGCCTCGCGCGCGATGCTGCGCTCCACCGCAACATAGGTCGACATGTCGGTCACGTTGATCTTGCCGATCTGCGAGCCCGCGAAACCGGCGTCGCCGGTCAGCGCGCCGAGCACATCGCCGGGACGGATCTTGTCCTTGCGGCCGCCGAGGATCTGCAGCGTTTCCATCGGCGGCAGCAGCGGGTCGTTGCTGGCCGCCTTCAGCTCGGCCAGCTTGTGCCATTCGACGTCGCGCTTGTGCGCCTGCTCGATCCCGCCGACACGCCCCATCTCGTCCATGCTCGCGAGACTCAGCGCCCAGCCTTCCTGGTCGGCGCGGCCCGTGCGGCCGATGCGGTGCGTGTGCACTTCCGGGTCCGGCGTCACGTCGACATTGATCACCGCTTCGAGTTGCGCGATGTCGAGGCCGCGCGCGGCGACGTCGGTCGCGACGAGCACCGAGCAGCTGCGGTTCGCGAACTGGATCAGCACCTGATCGCGCTCGCGTTGATCGAGTTCGCCGTGCAGCGCGAGCGCATGAAAGCCCTGCGCGCGCAGCACGTCGAGCAGATCGCGACACTGCTGCTTCGTGTTGCAGAACGCGATCGTACTGACCGGACGATAGTGATTCAACAGCAGGCCGACCGCGTGCAGACGCTCGTCTTCGGTCACTTCGTAGAAGCGCTGACGGATCTTGCTGTCGTCGTGCCGCTCGGCGAGTTTGACTTCCTTCGGGTTGCGCAGGAATTGCTGGCTCAGCTTCGCGATGCCCTCCGGGTACGTCGCCGAAAACAGCAGCGTTTGCCGCTCCTTCGGGCATTGCCGCGCGACCTTCGCGATGTCGTCGAAGAAGCCCATGTCGAGCATGCGGTCGGCTTCGTCGAGGACCAGCGTGTTCAGCGCTTGCAGCACGAGCGTGCCGCGTTCGAGGTGATCCATGATGCGGCCCGGCGTGCCGACCACGACGTGCGCGCCGTGTTCGAGGCTTGCCGTCTGCGGACGCATCGGCGTTCCGCCGCACAAGGTCAGCACCTTGATGTTTTCTTCCGCGCGCGCGAGACGGCGGATTTCCTGCGTGACCTGATCGGCGAGTTCGCGCGTCGGACACAGCACCATTGCCTGCGTGTCGAACTTGCGCGCGTCGAGACGCGCGAGCAGCGCCAGCGAAAACGCCGCGGTCTTGCCGCTGCCGGTTTTAGCCTGGGCGATCAGATCATGGCCGCCGAGCGCGATCGGCAGACTGGCGGCCTGGATCGGCGTCATTTCGACGTAGCCGAGCTGCGTCAGATTCGCGAGCGTCGCGGGCGGTAGCGGCAGTTCGCTGAATGCGGCGCCGGCGGGGGTGGGACTGTTCATAGTGTCGTCTGTAGGAATCGCGATTACTCGGCCATCGGGCCTTGATCCGGGCGGCCCGGCAGCTGCTCGTACAGCACCTCGCCGTCGTCGCCGTCGAAACGCTCGACGTAATTGCGCGCGCCGCACAGCGGACAGCGGAACAGGAGCCCCTGACCTTCGTTCTTGATGACGACGTCGGATTGCTCCCACTGAGCGCCGCAGGACTGGTTTCTACAGGTGAACACGTTGATTCTCCAACTGGATTCGATGATCGAACGGCAAGGTCGCACGCGCGGCCTTGCCGTGTATGGGGTTGTTGCGCCGGCGCTGCGTCGTGTCGCGATAGCGTCGTTCGAAGGCCGGCACGGCGTCAGCCGAGATGCGTATGCCGCGGACGCGGCACGGCCACATCCATGTCGGTCAGGCCGTGCACGATGCCGCAGTCTTCGACCGGATGCTCGCCGTGGCATTGGTCACGCAGCGTTGTCAGTTGCGCCTTCAGCTGCTGCAGTTCTTCGATACGCGTGTCGACGTGCGCGACGTGCTCGTCTATCAGCGCATGCATGCCGCCGCAGCCGTTCGCCGGCGCGTCGGTCAGACGCAGCAAGGCGCGGATTTCGTCGTGGGTCATGTCGAGCGCGCGGCAATTGCGGATGAAACGCAGGCGCTCGACATGCTTTGCCGTGTAACTGCGGTAATTGGCTTCGGTGCGCTCCGCCTCGGGCAGCAGGCGCTCTTTCTCGTAGAAACGGATGGTTTCCGTCGTGCAATGGGCGATTTTCGCCAGTTCGCCGATTTTCATGAACCCTTCCTCCACGCGGCCTTGACCTTGTAGTGGCTTCAAGGTGTTTACTAGACCACAAAACTCACGAGGAAGCCACCAATGCCTGACACCAGCCGTATTGCCACGGATCGTTCGGAACTGGACGAAGCCTGTACGCACGAGGGTTGCGGCGACGTCGATGCGGGCCACGGCGATGCTCATGGCAGGGGCACGGGTGACGGGTGCGGGCATGCGAATGGTGGTGAACGTGCTTGTGGCGCCGACGTGGGCGGCGGTCATCGGCATGAAGGGCATGATCATCACGATGGTCATGATCATGATCATGTGCACGGCCATGCCCGCGATCACGCTGCTGGCGCTTGCTGCGGCTCCTCCACCGGGTTCGCGCCGGCGTCGGTGCGGCTGCCGCCTTCCGAAGCTGTCGGCGGCGATCTGCGCACCGCAATGCGCATCCTGCAGATGGACTGCCCGACCGAGGAAGCGCTGATCCGCAAGAAGCTCGGCCGTATGCCCGCTGTGCGCAGCATGCACTTCAACCTGATGCAGCGCGTGCTGACCGTGGTCCACGCGCCGGAGGCGCTCGAATCGGTTCTCGCCGCGCTGCGTTCGCTCGACTTCACGCCCGAACTGGCAAGCGACGCTGGCAGCGGTGCCAACGCCAACGCGGCACCCCAACCGATGACGGACGCCACGCGCAAGCCATGGTGGCCCCTGATCGTCGCTGGCATCGTCGCGGGGGCCGCAGAAGCCGCTGGCTGGCTCGGCGCGCCCACCTGGGTCGTGGCGGCTATGGCGATCGTCGCCATCGTCTCGTGCGGCCTCACGACGTATCGCAAGGGCTGGCTCGCGCTGCGCAACGGCAATATGAACATCAACGCGCTGATGAGCATCGCCGTGACCGGCGCGGCGCTGCTCGGTCAGTGGCCCGAAGCGGCGATGGTGATGGTGCTGTTTACGATTGCCGAGCTGATCGAGGCGCGCTCGCTCGACCGCGCGCGCAACGCGATCGAAGGACTGATGCGGCTCGCACCCGAAGAAACCAGCGTGCAGCAGCGCGATGGCGCGTGGCAACTCGTCCGCGTCGACGCGATCGTGCCAGGGACGCTCGTGCGCGTGAAACCGGGCGAGCGGATCGCGCTCGATGGCGAAATCGTCGCGGGCCGCTCGAGCGTCGATCAGGCGCCGATCACCGGCGAGAGCCTGCCTGTCGACAAAGCGACTGGCGACGCCGTGTTCGCCGGCACGATCAACCAGGCGGGTTCGTTCGAGTATCGCGTGACGGCGGCTGCCGGCAACACGACGCTCGCACGCATCATCCATGCGGTCGAGGAGGCGCAGGGCACGAAGGCGCCGACGCAGCGCTTCGTCGATGAATTCGCGCGCGTTTATACGCCGATCGTGTTCGCGATTGCGCTCGCCGTCGCTCTGGTCCCGCCGCTGGTGTTCGGTGGGGCGTGGCACGCGTGGGTGTACAAGGCGCTGGTGCTGCTCGTGATCGCGTGTCCGTGCGCGCTCGTGATTTCGACGCCGGTGACGATCGTCAGCGGACTCGCGGCAGCGGCGCGCAAGGGGATTTTGATCAAGGGCGGCGTTTATCTCGAACAGGGGCGCAAGCTGACCCGGCTCGCGTTCGATAAAACCGGGACCATTACGCATGGCAAGCCGGTGCAGACGGAATTTGCGGTGGTCGGCGATGAGGCCGACGCCCTCCGCTATCGCATGCTCGCGGCAAGCCTCGCCGGTCGCTCCGATCATCCTGTTTCGATGGCGATTGCTGCTGCCGCAAATGACGACCGCGTCGAACACCTGCACGTCGATGCGTTCGAAGCGATCGCTGGACGTGGCGTGCGCGGTGACATCGACGATATCGGCTACTGGCTCGGCAATCATCGCCTGATCGAAGAGCTGGGCCGCTGCTCGCCGCAACTCGAAGCGCGTCTCGATGCGCTCGAACTGCAGGGCAAAACCGTCGTGATGCTCGCCGACGCGCAGCGCGTGCTCGCGCTGTTTGCGGTTGCTGACACGGTGAAGGACACGAGCCGCGCCGCCGTCGCCGAATTGCGGCGGCTCGGCGTCGGCACCGCGATGCTGACCGGCGACAACCGTCACACCGCCGAGGCGATCGCGCGGCAGGTCGGCGTCGATGAAGCGCGCGGCGATCAGTTGCCCGAGGACAAGCTCGATGCGGTCGCGCAATGGTCCAGTGATGGCGCGACGGTCGGCATGGTCGGCGACGGCATCAACGATGCGCCCGCGCTCGCACGCGCCGACATCGGCTTCGCGATGGGTGCGATGGGCACCGACACCGCGATCGAAACCGCCGACGTCGCGCTGATGGACGACGATCTGCGCAAGATTCCGGCGTTCATCCGGCTGTCGAAAGCGACGTATGCGGTGCTGGTGCAGAACATCTCGCTCGCGCTGGGCATCAAGAGCGTGTTTCTCGTGCTGACGTTGATGGGCTTCGGCACCATGTGGATGGCGGTGTTTGCCGATGTCGGTGCGAGCTTGCTGGTGGTGGGAAATGGGTTGAGGTTGTTGCGAAAGTGAGCGGGCGTGCGAGGTTGACGCTCGCTGCGTCCTACGTTGAACCGTCGCTCACTGCTGGGTGCGCCGGCACGCTCGCCAGTTGCTGATCGCTGTCGTCTTTCAAACCCACTCCTGTGAGTCTCAGTTTCTTCGCCTGCGTAAGCAGATAGTGCAGCTTGTGCGCGGCCTGCGGATAGCCGAGCCCTTCGGGGCGCACGTTCGAAATGCAGTTGCGCTGCGCGTCGCTGCAACCCACTTTCGGCGCGTACGTGATGTAGATGCCGAGGCTATCGGGCGAACTCAAGCCCGGCCGCTCGCCGATCAGCATCACGACGATTTTCGCGTCGAGCAATTCGCCGATCTCATCGCCGAGTGCAACGCGCGCCTGACGCGCGATCACTACAGGACCGATGGTCCAATCCGCGAGCTTTGGATGTATAGCTTGCAGCAACGGTACAGCCTGCTTCGATGCGGCGAACGCCGATAGGCCATCACCGATCACGAACAGCACATCGCTCGATTGCGTGGGCAGTTGCGCAAGCGTCGCGCGGCTCTCATCCGACAGACGCCGCCCCAAATCAGGCCGCCTCAAATAATGCTCGCGATCCGGCGCGGCGGTATGCACGTCGAGTGTGTCGAAACCTTGTTCTTGTAATTGTGCGTGGAGCGCGCCCGCATCGAGCGGATGATGCACAGCGTCGCGTGCCTGCGCGTGCGCAAGATTGAACGCGAGCAATGGCGCGGTCGGCAGGCTGTTGCCCGCGCGGCCCAACGCAATGCGCGCCTGCGTAAACCGACGCAGCGCGTTCCACGGGTCCTTGTCGGGTGCGTCGTTCTCGCTCATGCGATCCCCATCCAGTCGCGCGCGCCTTCGAGCAGCGGTTGCCGCGCCGATGCGCCGATCAACGCGCCGCGTTCGTCGATGATCTGCATGGACTCCAGCCATTCCTCGAATTCAGGCGCGCGCCGTAAACCGAGCACGTCGCGCACGTACAGCGCATCGTGAAAGGACGTACTCTGATAGTTGAGCATCACGTCGTCCGCACCCGGCACGCCCATGATGAAATTGATGCCCGCGACGCCGAGCAGCGTCAGCAGATTGTCCATGTCGTCCTGATCCGCTTCGGCGTGGTTCGTGTAGCAGATGTCGCAGCCCATCGGCACGCCGAGCAGCTTGCCGCAGAAATGATCCTCGAGACCCGCGCGTGTGATCTGCTTGCCGTCGTACAGGTACTCGGGGCCGATGAATCCGACCACCGTGTTCACCAGAAACGGCTTGAACTTGCGCGCGACCGCGTAGGCGCGCGCCTCACAGGTCTGCTGGTCGACGCCGAAATGCGCATCGGCCGACAGCGCACTGCCCTGCCCCGTTTCGAAGTACATCAGATTGCTGCCGACTGTGCCGCGTTTGAGCGACAACCCCGCGTCGTACGCTTCCTGCAGTAGAGCGAGCGAGATGCCGAAGCTCGCATTCGCTTTCTCGGTGCCGGCGATCGACTGGAACACCAGATCGACAGGCGCACCCTTTTCGATCGCGGCGATCGTGCTCGTTACGTGCGTGAGCACGCACGATTGCGTCGGGACCTGATAGCGCTGACGGAAGTCGTCGATCATCAGCAGCAGTTTTGTGATCGCGGCGAGGTTGTCGCTGGCGGGATTGATGCCGATTAGGGCGTCGCCGCAGCCGTACATCAGGCCGTCGAGCATCGAGGCGGCGATGCCTTTGACGTCGTCGGTTGGGTGGTTCGGTTGCAGGCGTACGGACATGCGGCCCGGTAAACCGACCGTGTTGCGAAAGCGGGTGATCACCGGGCGTTTACGGGAGGCGGCGATCAGGTCCTGGTTGCGCATCAGCTTCGACACCGCGGCGACCATTTCTGGTGTGAGGCCCTGGGTGATGCGGGTGAGTGCGTCGGTGTCGGTTGCGGTGCTGAGCAGCCAGTTGCGGAAGTCGCCTACGGTCAGATGGGAGATTTCGGCGAAGGCTTGGGGCGAGTGCTCGTCGATGATCAGGCGGGTGACTTCGTCGGATTCGTAGGGGATCAGCGGGTCGTTCAGGAACGTACGTAGCGGCACTTGGGCTAGCGCCATCTTGGCGGCGACTCGCTCTTCTTCGCACGCTGCTGCGATGCCTGCGAGTTGGTCTCCCGAGCGTTGCGGGCTCGATTTGGCGAGCAGGGTCTTCAAATCGGCGAAGCGGTATGTGCGACTGCCGATGGACTCGGTGTAGCTCATGGTTGCGGCTCCATTGCTTCGCGCGAACGTGAAGAGGAATTGGAACGAGGGTTAGATGCTGCGGTTGCTTGCGGGTTGCTTGCGGGTTGCTTGCGGGTTGCTTGCGGGTTGCTTGCGGGTTGCTTGCTGCTGGCGACTTGCTGCTGGTGGTGTGTATTACACGATAGCGCCAAATTGGGGCAGCGTCACGTTACGGGGGTTGGGGTGTTTACCGGTGCTGCGCGTTTGGCACTCGCGCTCACGCGCGTGCGCATTTCGCGGTCAACAGGCGCTTAATCCGCGTGTCGCGGACCGCGTTAAATCCACAGGTTTTGGTAAACGGCCGACACGCACCGGCGTGATACTTTGTTCGCATCCTCTCGCGCCAATTTTCTGAGGTCTAGCCTGTCATGCGCGAATCAGATCATCGGGCTCGATACGAAACGCGGTTCGCACGCGTGCTCGGCCATATCTACGATCACCTCGACGAACCACTGGATATCGGATGGTGCAGAGATTGCCTGTTTGCCAGCGTATCACTGGCACCGGATTTATCAGGCTATGTGTGGCGAGACGGTCGCGACGACCGTGCGGCATTTACGGTTGCATCGCGCAGCGAGATTTCTTGCGAATGGGGGTTCTCTGCGCCTGCTTGTCGGGATGTTGCTGTCGTTGTGCGCGTAGACGTTGCGCGGGCTCTGGCTTGCGTCTCTGGTTTTATGGTCTTTGTATATGTATACGTAGTAATAGTTAACAAGCGGCGCGTTCGGCTGTGGATAACTTGGAAGTTCGTTTACGGATCAATGCGCTGCGGAATCGATAACCCTCGGGAGCGCGGGCGGACAGGTTAACGGAGCAAGGGACAATTTTTTGTCGGCCTGTAAACGTTGCGCATTTATCAAGATTTCGCCCACAGCGTGTTCGGCTGCTTTTACAAAGGTTTTCCAGAGCCGGGTGTGGATAAGTTGCGCTCGATTGTCGGGGTCACAATGCTGACTGGCAAATAAGTTGTTGCAACTGTGACTTTTGCGTCTGCAACGAGCTTCGTCGCCATGACGCAGTTGTATGGGTCAGTTCCGCTTCATACGGAGACGGGCGTGTCCTTCCATTTTCCATCACTGTCTTCGCGACAACCGGCGATCCACAGGGTATCCGCCATGTCGACAAATCGAACTGGTCAGACTCACGCCGGGGTGTGTATCGGTTCGGTACGTTGTCACGTATGCCGGAGCAACAACGAATGATCTATTAACGAAAACGGGCCCATAAGTTTCTCAACTTATGGGCCCGTTTTTCTCAGGGTATGTGGCTATCTACACCAACCCTCAAACATCAATATTCCCCGCCCTCAACGCATTAGACTCAATGAAAGCCCTACGCGGCTCCACATCATCACCCATGAGAGTAGTAAAGATGCCATCAGCAGCAATCGCATCCTCAATCTGCACCCGAAGAAGACGCCGCACTTGCGGATCCATGGTCGTCTCCCAAAGCTGCTCAGGATTCATCTCCCCGAGGCCTTTATAGCGCTGCTTGGACATATTCCGCTCAGCATCAGCCAGCAACCACTTCATTGCGCTCTTGAAGTCGGTGACAGCCATACTCCGCTCCCCACGCTTGATCACAGCACCCGCACCGATCAAGCCTTTGAACGTATTAGCGGTATTAACAAGCTGCTGGTAATCCGCAGTCAACTGAAACTCTTCGTCGATCACGGAAATCTTCTGATTCCCATGATGCGTCCGCGCGACGCGCAGAGACCGCAGTTCCCGCACAGGGTCATACATCGTGGTCACGGTCACATCAGGCTTCAGCGCATCATCCCGCAGTTTGGCTTCGAGCGCGCGAGCCGAAGCCTCGGCCGCCTGCTCGCTGGAGAGATCGACAGCGACGCCATCCATCACCGCCTCGAGTGCCCCAGCGTCATACAGCCGGCTCAAACGATCGACCACCGCCTGTGCCAACAGATAAGACCGAGCCAACTCACCGAGTGCATCCCCAGTAATCGGTGTCGCACCTTCGGAGGCCACCAGCTCCGACCCTTGCAACGCGAGCCGAAGAATATGAGCATTAACTTCCGACTCATCCTTCAGATACCGCTCGTCCTTCCCCGCCTTGATCTTGTACAGCGGCGGCTGCGCGATATAGATATACCCGCGCTCGATCATCTCCGGCATCTGCCGATAAAAGAACGTCAGCAACAGCGTCCGAATGTGCGCACCGTCCACGTCAGCATCGGTCATGATGATGATGCGGTGATAACGCAGCTTGTCGAGGTTGTAGTCTTCCTTGCCGATCCCGCACCCGAGCGCCGTAATCAGCGTAACGATCTGCTCGGAAGACAGCAGCTTGTCGTAACGCGCCTTCTCGACGTTCAACACCTTACCGCGCAGCGGCAAGATAGCCTGAAACTTCCGATCCCGGCCCTGCTTCGCCGATCCACCCGCCGAGTCACCCTCGACGATATAAATCTCCGACTTCGCCGGATCCTTCTCCTGACAATCCGCCAGCTTCCCAGGCAAACCAACGCCATCGAGCACGCCCTTACGACGCGTCATCTCACGCGCCTTGCGCGCCGCGTCGCGCGCACGCGCCGCATCGACGATCTTGCCGCAGATGATCTTCGCGTCGCCCGGCGTTTCGAGCAGGAATTCCTCGAGCGCCTTCGCGACCACTTCTTCCACCGGCGCGCGCACTTCCGACGACACCAGCTTGTCCTTCGTCTGCGAGCTGAACTTCGGCTCCGGCACCTTCACCGACAGCACGCACGACAGCCCTTCACGCATATCGTCGCCCGAGGTTTCGACCTTCGCCTTCTTCGCGACCTCATGATCGGCGATGTACTTGTTCAGCACGCGCGTCATCGCCGCACGCAGCCCCGTAAGGTGCGTGCCGCCGTCGCGCTGTGGAATGTTGTTCGTGAAGCACAGCACGTTTTCGTTGTAGCTGTCGTTCCACTGCATCGCCACTTCGACGCCCACACCATCCTTTTCACCCATGATGTGGAAGATGTTCGGGTGCAGTACGGACTTGTTCTTGTTGATGTACTCGACAAAACCCTTCACGCCGCCGACGAACGCGAAGTCTTCCTCTTTGCCCGAGCGCTGATCCAGCAATCGAATCCGCACGCCGTTATTGAGGAACGACAGTTCGCGAATCCGCTTCGCGAGAATGTCGTAGTGGTATTCGACGTTGCCGAAGATCGTCTCATCGGCCATGAAATGCACTTCGGTGCCGCGGTTTTCGGTGTCGCCGATCACCTGTATCGGCGACGTGACCACGCCGTCGATTTCTTCGAGCACGCGGTTCTGCGGCACGCCACGGTGGAATTCCATGAAGTGCTTCTTGCCGTCGCGGCGCACCGTCAGGCGCAGCCACGCCGACAGCGCGTTCACGCACGACACGCCCACGCCGTGCAGGCCGCCCGACACCTTATAGCTGTTCTGGTCGAACTTGCCGCCGGCGTGCAGCTCGGTCATCACGATTTCGGCGGCGCTGCGCTTCGGATCGTGCTTGTCGTCCATCTTCAGGCCGGTCGGCACGCCGCGGCCGTTGTCTGTGATCGACACGGAGTTGTCCGCGTGGATGATCACCTGAATGTCGTTGCAATGCCCGGCGAGGGCTTCGTCGATCGAGTTGTCGAGCACTTCGAACACGAGGTGATGCAGACCGGTGCCATCCGATGTATCCCCGATGTACATCCCAGGCCGCTTGCGCACGGCTTCCAGACCTTCGAGGATCTGGATGGACGAGGCGCCGTAGCTGTTATCGGGCTGCGTATTGTTCATGTCAGTCATGGATTTTTTCCGGTTCTGCGTTACTGCGAGATTGCTGCTCTGGACTTTTCAAAACGCCATAAAAACGCCAAAGGGGCGCTGCGCCCCTTGGTGTTCTTCTTGATGTTGGACGCGTCAGATGCGCATCGGCATCACCACGTACTTGAATTCGTCGTTCTCGGGAATCGTGATCAACGCGCTGGAGCTGGCATCACCCAGGCTCACCTGCAACATGTCGACCTTCAGGTTCGCAAGCACGTCGAGCAGATACGTGACGTTGAACCCGATATCGACGCTGTCGCCGTCGTATGCGATTTCCAGTTCTTCCTGTGCCTCTTCCTGATCGGCGTTGGTCGACATGATCTTCAACTGGCCCGGCTCGACGATGCAGCGCACGCCCTTGAACTTATCCGACGTCAGAATCGCCGCGCGTTGCAGCGAGCGCTGCAGTTCTTCACGGCCGATCTGGAATTTGTTCTTGTGCGACTTCGGAATCACGCGCTGGAAGTCGGGGAACTTGCCTTCCACGAGCTTCGACACGAGTTCGACCTGGCCGAACGTGAACTTGACCTGCGTCTGCGCGATGTCGATGTTCAGCGTGTCGTCGATGTCTTCGAGCAGGCGCTGCAGCTCGAGAATCGTCTTGCGCGGAATGATCACTTCCTGGCGCGCGAACGAGCCCTCGATCTTCATCGACGAGAACGCGAGACGGTGGCCGTCCGTTGCGACCGCCATCAGCTGATCGCCGTCCACCACCAGCAACATGCCGTTCAGGTAGTAGCGGATGTCCTGCTGGGCCATCGAGAAATGGACCATGCCGAGCAGCTGGCGGAAGGTCTTTTGCGGAACCACGAGGCTCGCGCCGTAGTCTTTAGCCTGAGCAACGGTCGGGAATTCGTCCGCGGCGAGCGTTTGCAGCGCAAAGCGGCTCTTGCCGGATTGCACGGTCAGGCGCTTGTCATTCAGCGTCAGCGTGACCTGGCCGTCGGGCATCGCGCGCAGAATGTCGAGGAGCTTGCGCGCCGCCACCGTGGTCGCGACCGAATCGCCGCCGACACCGAAATCGGCGCGCGTGGTGATCTGCAACTCGAGGTCGGTCGACAGGAACGATACGTCAGGACCGTTCTTGGTGATCAGCAAATTGGCGAGGATCGGCAACGTATGGCGGCGTTCGACGATGCCGCTCACGGTTTGCAGCGGCCTGAGGAGGTTGTCGCGTTCGGTCTTGACCAGTTGCATAGGGTTCCTTCGTTGATATAACGGCCTGCACGCCTTACGGGACAAGCATTTCAGCGTGCAGCCACGGCTCCCCGCCGGCGCCACGAAAAGCGCCCGACACGGCGTGAAATCCGCCCGTCGCCGCCGGGCGGTTAAACCTGTATTGTGCCTGAAAACGGGACCGCCCCACTAAAATGGGGGCGAGTTCGGGAATAAACAGGTCGATTTTGCGGGGCGTGGTCCGGGTTGCTGATGGTCTCTCACGCCGCTGCCCGGTGCTACCGGTTCGCGGGCGCGTTTTTCCGCCACTTCGGGCCGGTCGCGTCGCAGATTCGTCACGGGTTCGCCGCGCCTTTGCGTCGCTGCGGCTCGTTTACCGTCGCGTTCCTTTTCATTCCCCGTCAGGACCCGGCTGCGCCGCCGGGTTGTTGGTCCCCTGCCCGTTTCTCTACTTCGCACCAATTCCTGCCGCCCACGTCCGTTTCACGGTCGCGTGTGGCCAGCTCGTTTAGCCCTTCAGCGTCTGTTCCAGCACGTGCAGTTCGTGGTTCAACTGCGCGTCCTTGCTGCGCTCGTCGGCGATCTTGCGCACCGCGTGCAGTACCGTCGTGTGGTCGCGCCCGCCGAACAGCTCGCCGATTTCCGGCAGGCTCTTCTGCGTCAGTTCCTTCGCCAGGTACATCGCGATCTGCCGCGGCCGCGCGATGTTCGCCGGACGCTTCTTCGAATACATGTCCGCGACCTTGATGCTGTAAAAGTCGGCGACCGTCTTCTGGATGTTTTCCACCGAAATCTGCCGGTTCTGCACCGTCAGCAGGTCTTTCAGCGCTTCCTTGGTCAGTTCGATCGTGATTTCGCGGCCGTGGAACTTCGAATACGCGAGGATCTTGCGAAGCGCGCCCTCGAGCTCGCGCACGTTCGAGCGCAGATGCTTCGCGACGAAGAATGCCACGTCCTCGTTCAGGCTCACGAACTCCGATTGCGCCTTGCGCATCAGAATCGCGACGCGCATTTCGAGTTCGGGCGGCTCGATCGCCACCGTCAGGCCGGAGTCGAAGCGCGAGATCAGGCGATCGTCGATACCCGAAATTTCCTTCGGATACGTATCGCTCGTGATGATCACCTGCGCCTTGTTTGCGACCAGCGCCTCGAACGCGTAGAAGAATTCCTCTTGCGTGCGCGACTTGCCCGAAAAGAACTGAATATCGTCGATCAGCAGCAGGTCGAGCGAGTGGTAGTAGCGCTTGAAGTCGTCGAACGCCTTGCGCTGGTACGCCTTCACGACATCGGACACGTACTGTTCAGCGTGAATGTAGCGAATCCGCGCGCCGGGTTTGTCCATCAGCAACTGGTTGCCGATCGCGTGGATTAGGTGGGTCTTGCCGAGGCCGACGCCACCGTACAGGAACAGCGGGTTATATGAGATGCCGGGGTTGTCGGCGACCTGGATCGCCGCGGCACGCGCAAGCTGATTCGCCTTACCGGTCACGAAGTTGTCGAAGGTCAGGACGGGGTTCAGCTTCGAGCGCTCGTACATCGAGTCGCTTTCGCTGGTTGCCGCCGCGCCCGCGCCCTGGCCGGGCCGCCACGTGCGACGCCCAGCGGCGGCTTCGTTCGCGTCGAGGCTCGGCAGATCGAGGTCGGCAGCGTCTTCGGCGGCGCTGCGCGGATTCGCGCTTTGTGCGGCGAGCGCCGCTGCCGCGGCCGCGGGATTCGCGCGCGCGGCATGCGCGGCCTGCACGGCGCCGACAGCGGCATCCACGGCTGCGCCGCCGCCGGCATTACCGCCTTGCGGCGCGGTCGAAGCCGGGCGCGCCGACGACGGAGCCGGCGCTGCGGCCGCCGGGCCGCGCATACCGGCCTTCGGGTCCAGTACGAATTGCACGTCCACCGGCGCGTGCCAGAAATCGCGGGCCATATCCGCGATGCGGCCGGAGAACTGGCTCTTGACCCAGTCGAGCTTGAAGCGGTTCGGCGCGGCAATGCTCAACGTGTTCGCATCGGCGTCGAAGGCGACCGGGGCCAAGGGTTTGATCCACGTCACGTACTGCTGGGGCGTAAGCTCACGCTCCAGCAATGCGGAACAGTGTTGCCAGAATTCGTTCATCAAGTTGCTATCGTTATGGTGTGCACGGCGGTCGCCGCTGCCCCTGTCGCGCGCGCGCAACAAGGCCCTGAGCAGCCAGGCGTAACGGCCCCAGGCGCTTGTGCCACAAGGGGTCTGCGGGACAAACGTGCCGGAGCGACGTGCAACATTTTTGGGAAGTAAGGCGAGATTCTAACGCCAAAACGGAGCCGAAAGTGAGTTATCCACAGGGACCGATCACATCGCCCGGGAAACGTCGGCTGCGTCAGAAGCGGGCTAAACTATTGACGGCCAACGGAAAACCGGTTTAAATAGCGGGTTCCGCGAAAACCAATTCCAGTAAACCACCGGCCATTGCGCTTTCAGCGATGATCGCGCGGTTTTTTTCGATCAAGTGAGAGCAACATGAAACGTACTTACCAACCTTCCGTTACCCGTCGCAAGCGCACCCATGGCTTCCGCGTTCGCATGAAGACCGCTGGCGGCCGCAAGGTCATCAATGCACGTCGCGCAAAGGGCCGCAAGCGCCTCGCGATCTAAGGCAAGCGGATTGCGCGCTGTGACCGAAGCCTGCGGCGAAGCGGGAGCGGCCGGGGCGCAGCAACCGGGCTCGGTTCCGTTGCGAGCGCAAGCCGCCTTCCCCAAAGCCGCAAGGCTGCTAAAAACGGATGAATTTTCATCCGTTTTTCGTTTGCGGCCGTGGCGCCGTACCGCGCACTTCGTCGTGTACGGCCGGCCCACCGGCAATGAGGCGCGTCTTGGCCTCGTGATCGGCAAGAAGTATGCGCCGCGCGCAGCCACGCGTAATCTGGTGCGTCGGATCGCGCGTGAAGCCTTCCGGCTGCGTCGCGCGGAATTCGGCGGTTGGGATGTGCTGCTGCGTCTACACACGCGTTTCGACAAAAAAGCTTTGCCGAGCGCGTCGTCGTCGCCGTTAAAGGCGCTGTGCCGCAGCGAAATCGAGGCGTTGCTCGACAAGGCAGCGCGCGAAATTACCCGTCGTCAGGCGCCGCCCGCGGAGGCGCCCAGGACGGAATGACGCAGTGACCGCCCACAATAAGGTCGCTGCAACGGGCGTTACGCCGGCAGCTTCACGGCGCAGGCGTCGCCCGGTACTTCACGTTGCGCGGCGCCGTACGGCCGCACCTGCCATGCAAACGGTACTTCTCGCTTTATTGCGTTTTTACAAGCTTGCCGTGAGCCCCATGCTCGGCAACCGGTGCCGTTTTTACCCTTCCTGCTCTGATTACGCGCGCGAGGCAATCCAGTATCATGGCGCCGCGCGCGGGACTTATCTCGCCGTGAGGCGTGTTTGCCGCTGCCACCCGTTTTCCGCGGGTGGCATCGATCTCGTCCCGCCACCCACTTCTGAAAAGCGCTGACGCGCCGTTCCATCGACACTGAGACAACGCATGGATATCAAACGCACCGTCCTATGGGTCATCTTTTTTATGTCAGCTGTCATGCTGTTCGACAACTGGCAACGCGACCACGGACGCCCGTCGATGTTCTTCCCGAGCACGACGCCGACCCAGACCGCCGGCACTGCCGCGCCGGGCACAACGACGCCGGGCACCCAGCCGGCCGATCTGCCGGCCACTAACGCGGCCGCCCCCGGCAACGCGCCGGCGACCGAGCAATCGCAACTCGTGAAGTTCGGCACAGACGTCTACACCGGCGAAATCGACACCCGCGGCGGCACACTGTCGCGCCTGTCGCTCATCAAGCAGGGCGACGGCAAGCAGCCGGATCTCGTGATCACACTGTTCGACAAGACGAACAGCCACACGTATCTGGCGCGCACCGGCCTGCTCGGCGGTGACTTCCCGAATCACAACGACGTCTTCACGCTGATGCCGAATCAGCCTACCCACCTGGCTGACGGTCAGAACTCGTTCCAGATGAGCTTCGAGTCGCCGGAAAAGGGCGGCCTCCGGGTCATCAAGACGTATACGTTCACGCGCGGCAGCTATGTGATCGGCGTCGAGACGAAGGTTCAGAACGTCGGCACCGCGCCGGTGACGCCGCAGGTCTATATGGAACTCGTGCGCGACGACCAGCCGGTCGAAACGCCGCGCTTCTCGCACACGTTCATCGGACCGGCTGTTTACACGAACGAACATCATTTCCAGAAGATGACGTTCGGCGATCTCGACAAGAACAAGCAGGACTTCGCGACGTCGGCCAACGACGGTTGGGTTGCGATGGTCCAGCATTACTTCGCGTCGGCCTGGATTCCGCAGGAAGGCGTGAAGCGTGACTTCTACGCCGAGAAGATCGATCCGTCGCTGTATCGCGTCGGCATGAAGCAGGCGATGCCGACCATCCAGCCGGGCCAGACCGTCAGCGTGTCCGCGCGTCTGTTCGCCGGTCCGGAAGAAGAGCAGATGCTCGCGGGCATCGCGCCGGGCCTCGATCTGGTGAAGGACTACGGTTGGGTCACGATCATCGCTAAGCCGCTGTTCTGGCTGCTGTCGAAGATCCACAGCTATGTCGGCAACTGGGGCTGGTCGATCGTACTGCTCACGCTGCTGATCAAGGCGGTGTTCTTCCCGCTGTCGGCCGCGAGCTACAAGTCGATGGCGCGCATGAAGGCGATCACGCCGCGCATGCAGGCGCTGCGCGAGCGCTTCAAGGGCGATCCGCAGAAGATGAACGCGGCGCTGATGGAGCTGTACAAGACCGAGAAGGTCAATCCGTTCGGCGGCTGTCTGCCGGTCGTGATCCAGATTCCGGTGTTCATCTCGCTGTACTGGGTGCTGCTGTCGTCGGTTGAAATGCGCGGCGCGCCGTGGATTTGGTGGATTCAGGATCTGTCGCAACAGGACCCGTACTTCATCCTGCCGGTGCTGATGGCCGTGTCGATGTTCCTGCAGACCAAGCTGAACCCGACGCCGCCGGACCCGGTTCAGGCGAAGATGATGATGTTCATGCCGATCGCGTTCTCGGTGATGTTCTTCTTCTTCCCCGCGGGTCTCGTGCTGTACTACGTCGTGAACAACGTGCTGTCGATTGCGCAGCAGTACTACATCACGCGGATGATGGGTGCCTCGAAGGCGAAGCCGGCCTGATGTTCCGTCCCGCGGCGGCCTGCATGGCCGCCGTGACGCAAAGCTGAAAACGAAAAGCCGCCCGGTGCGAACCGGGCGGCTTTTTTTATGGTGCGGTCGATGAAATGCGACGGGCGGCTGCGCTTAGGTTGCGGCGTTCACTCTTCGTCGGAATCTTCGCCGTAAAAGCGCACGATCATTTCCTCGACCAGATTCCGATCCTTCGGCGTCAACGATGCAATCTTCGAAGCGAGTTCGATCGTTTCGGGTGTCGGTGGATACTTTTCGCCACGTGCCATCGGTCGTGTACTAGCGCCGGGCGGAGGTCCGTAATGAAGCCAGTGCTCGTTGACGTTCAACCATTCGGCGAGCGTGCGCAACTTGTCCGGCTTCGGAATCGTCGTGCCCGTCAGCCATTTGTGCGCGGTCTGGGGTGTCACGGGACGCTCGCCGTGATAGCGAAGATTGAACTGCTCGGCGAGTTTGGTCCCGCCGCGGATTTTCAGCGGCTCGAGCAGATCCTTCAGCCTCTTGGCGAAGGCGGCTTTTTCTTTGTCGGTCGGCATGGGCCAGATTGTGCAATTCAGCGTTCAACCAGTTGACAACCGACCAAGCTTTGTTTTCTCTTATTTGAGATAGTTTTAGCTTGCAGCGTGCGCCCGATAAAGCGTTGCGCGAATTCGATTTTTTTCATCTCTTTATTGCCTGGCTTGGCTTTGCCTGAGCTACAGCTGCTGCCGAGTCTCAATTATTCTTAAGTAGCGCGATAATAATCCTAGCTTACTTGGGATAAATCTGAGATGTTCAACCGATAGAGCGAGCAGGCACGTCTTCCGCCTCGCGTCCTTGCCGCGAGCCCTTTCGTCCGAAGCGCGCGCGTTACAATGCCTCGCGCCGACTCGACCAACACGGCACTGCCCTTCCCCTCCCGTTTCGCCGATCTCACATGCTCACGACCGACTCCGATCCCATCGTTGCCATTGCTACCGCGCCCGGCCGGGGAGGCATCGGCGTCGTGCGGATTTCGTTCGGCCGCGCCGGCGCGGCGGCGGCCCAGCCGTTGATGCAAGCGCTCACCGGCCAGACGCTCACCGCGCGGCACGCGAGCTATGTACCGTTTCTCGACGCGAGCGGCAATCCGCTCGATCGCGGCATCGCGTTGTACTTTCCGGCGCCGCATTCGTACACCGGCGAGCACGTGCTCGAACTGCAGGGCCATGGCGGCCCGGTCGTGCTGCAGTTGGTCCTGCAGCGCTGCATCGACGCCGGCCGCGCGTTCGGTCTGCGGCTCGCCGAGCCGGGCGAATTCACGCGTCGCGCGTTTTTGAACGACAAGCTCGACCTCGCGCAGGCCGAAGCCGTCGCCGATCTGATCGAGGCGAGCACCGAGGCGGCGGCGCGTTCGGCCGGCCGCTCGCTCGACGGCGCGTTCTCGCGCGACATCCACGCGCTGGTCGAAGAAGTGATCACACTGCGGATGCTCGTCGAAGCGACGCTCGACTTCCCGGAAGAGGAAATCGACTTTCTCGAAGCCGCCGACGCGCGCGGCAAACTCGCGCGCATTCGCGAGCGTCTCGCTCATGTGCTGAG
Source organism: Paraburkholderia atlantica (assembly GCF_009362785.1). Taxonomy (GTDB): domain Bacteria; phylum Pseudomonadota; class Gammaproteobacteria; order Burkholderiales; family Burkholderiaceae; genus Paraburkholderia; species Paraburkholderia atlantica. The sequence continues at coordinate 34,312 of NZ_WHNQ01000005.1, read as the reverse complement.
CGAGGCGCGCCAAGGGGCGTTGCTGCGCGAGGGTTTGTCGGTCGTGCTGGCGGGGCAGCCGAACGTCGGCAAATCGTCGCTGCTGAATGCGCTCGCTGGCGCCGAACTCGCGATCGTCACGCCGATCGCCGGCACGACGCGCGACAAGGTCGCGCAGACGATCCAGATCGAAGGCATCCCGCTCCACGTGATCGACACGGCGGGCCTGCGCGACACCGAGGACGAGGTCGAGAAGATCGGCATCGAGCGCACGTGGGGCGAGATCGAGCGCGCGGACGTGGTGCTGCATCTGCTCGATGCGCGCGCCGGCATGACGACCGACGACGAAACGATCGCCCGACGCTTTCCGCGCGGCGTGCCGGTCGTGCGCGTGTTGAACAAGACCGACCTGACCGGACTCGCGCCCGCGACGCAGGCACTCGACGCCGATCTCGAACTCAGCGAGGTGCAGCTGTCAGCGAAGCAGGGTGACGGCGTCGCGTTGCTGCGCGACGAGCTGCTGCGGATTGCCGGCTGGCAGGCTGGCGCGGAGAGCGTCTATCTCGCGCGCGAGCGGCATTTGATCGCATTACGCGCGGCCGACGAGCATCTGGCGACCGCCGCCGCGCATGCAGAGCAGAACGCGCAGGCGCTCGATTTGTTCGCCGAGGAATTGCGGCTCGCGCAGGATCAGTTGAACTCGATCACAGGTGAGTTCAGCTCGGACGATCTGCTCGGAGTGATTTTCAGCCGATTCTGTATTGGCAAGTAACGCCGATCTTGCGCGTCGGCGCAATCCCGGCGTTATATAGGGTCTTGCGGTCGGATAGGGGCGGCTGCTTCGCAATCGAAAATCACGCTTGGTGAACCAAAAACGCAGCGAATTTTTGGTACACAGCCGTGGCAAAAGTTAAAATCCCCGCTGTCCGAATCTAAACGTACAGCGCTCCCAAAAGCATGCCTCGCCTCGCCACCCCGCTCACCGAATCCGAGATCCGCGCGCTCGAACCGCGCGCGACTCGCTACTGCGTCGCCGACGGCAACGGTCTCGTGATCGAAGTCATGACGACCGGCACCAAGATCTGGCGCTTCCGCTATACGTTGAATGGCAAGCGTCAGCCACTCGCGACGATCGGCGATTACCGGATGATTTCGCTGCGCGTCGCGCGCGCGAAGGCCCAGAGGTACGCGGCACTCGTCGCGCAGGGCATCTCGCCGGTCGCGACCGCGCGGCGCGATCGTGGCGCCGAGAGCAAGGCCGATGTGCTGCGCGAAGCCGCCGAGCTTTATGTCACGACGGCGCTGGCCGGCAAGTCGGACGAATATCGCCGCACTACGCGGCGCGCGCTCGACAAGGACGTGCTGCCCGCGATCGGCAACAAGCCGATCGGCGCAGTCACCGCCGACGACGTCGTCGCGATCTGCGAGCGCATCAAAAGCCGCGGCGCGCCGAAAATGGCGCTGCACACGCGCAACGTCGTGAAGCGCCTGTACGCATACCTGATCGCACGTCAGCTCGCGACCAGCAACCCAGCGGAAGTCGTGCCGGCGCGCTCGATCGCGACCTTCGACAGCCGCACCCGCGTGCTGTCCGGCGCCGAGATCGGTGTCATGCTGCGCACGATCGACACGTCGAGTATCCGCCGCCCGCTGAAGCTAGCGCTGCATCTGCTGGTGCTGACTATGGCGCGCAAATCCGACCTCATCGAATCCAGATGGGCCGAGTTCGATCTCGACAACGCGCTGTGGACGATCCCCGCTGCGCGTGTGAACGCGCGCGAGGACCGCATCGTCCGTCTGCCGCGTCAGGCGGTTGCGCTGCTGCGTGAGCTGCAGCGCGCGCGCACCAGCGAGACGTTCGTGTTCCCGAGCGTCAGAGGCGACGATCGGCCGATCGCGAAAAGCACGTTGAACCAGGCGGTCAAAGCATTGGGGCTCGACGTGGAGCATTTCGTGCTGCATGACTTTCGTCGCACTGCGTCGACGCATCTGCGCGACATGGAGCAGCAATCAGCCGCGGGGGCCGACATCACGAATCGTGAAGCAACCGACGAAGCGGCGCGGGACCGTCGCACGCTTCAGAGTTGGGCGGACTTTGTCGATAGCCAGATGGAACTCGCACGGCAGACTGTGGACGGGACGGCTTGACGGCATTGTCATGGGTTTTGGCGTGATGTGACGTTTGCTGTCATGCCGGAAACGGGATGGTACACAGGCCGAGGCGACCTCGTCCCAAACCCAAGCAAACAAAGGAAAGAATCATAAAAAACAAGGTTTCCAAACTGGGCGAAAATGCGCCCTTTTCCGCTCCTTGCGACCGTTTCACATCGTCGTTCTTTCCCCGCTTCCTTCGCCTACACTGAGAGATGGATGCAAGTCGATACGGAGGTTCCGATGCCTGAATCAATGCTCGCCTATCTGATGGGGCCTGCCGTCATGCTGGTGGTCGGCGTTGCCATCTGGATGATGTCGCGTCACCGCGACCCATCCAAACCGCCCAAGCTCGAGCGCTGGCTCGACACGCATTACGCGGAGTGGCTGCATCACAAGCATTAAGGCGTGCCTCAAATGAAAAGGCCGTCGCGTTGAGCGACGGCCTTTTTGTCTGCGCGTGGCTAGTCTGAATCATCTCCGCATCAGAGCCTTGCCGCGTTCACCACTGCGGCTCGGGTTGCGGTTGTGCATAGCCGTACTGTCCGGGCGGCGGTGCGCCGCACGCGACATAGGCGCGCTGATACTGGTCATAGCAATATCCGGGCGGCGGTGCCACATAGGCCGGCGCGGGCTGATACGCGGGCTCGGCATAGACTGGCTGCGGATACGCGACCACCGGCGCCGGTGTCAACACCGAGCTAACCACCGCGCCCAGCACCGCGCCGCCGATCAGCGCACCCACCACGTCGCCGCCGTGTCCGTGTGCGGACGCTTGGCCCGCCACCGTCAAACTACCCGCCATTACCAACGCCACTGCGATCTTTTTCATATTGAGCTCCCGCCGTTCAGGCATGGACGAATTGTCGCTGGCGCGGGCGGAAATAGATGCTGCAGTTGGTAACCGGACATTAACTCTGTAACAGGCGCATAACGTCAGATGCGTCAGCCCACACATCGCGTTGCGTAGCTACAGCGAGGACGATTGCCGTGCTGGTCTTGTTCCGGGCGCCGACTATTATCTGACCAATGGAAGTGATCAATGGGCGCCTCGCCTCCCCGCAACCTCATGTGCCTTTCCTGACCTTCATTCGGGCTGAACCGCATGGACACCTCTAAACCCCAGCAGAACGCCGCAACGCTGCATCCCGCAGGCGAAGCACAGGCGCAGGCACACGCGCTCGTCGCGGAGAATGCGCCCGGCCTCGCCATCGACGACTCGCTCGCGCGCATCCTCGCTGCCCCGCCGGCGGCCGAGTGCCCGATCACGGTGTTGTTGGTCGACGACCAGGCGGTCATCGCCGACGGGGTGCGCGAGGCGCTCGCCGACGAGCCGGGGGTGGACTTCCACTACTGCGCATCATGGGAAGACGCGGTGCGCTGCGCCGAGGAAACGCGCGCAACAGTGATCCTGCAAGATCTCGCGATGCCGGGCACCGACGGTCTGACGCTGGTGCAGCAATACCGGCTGAATCCGGCCACGCGCGATATTCCGATCATCGCGCTGTCGACCAGGGAAGAGCCGCTCGTCAAAAGTGCGGCGTTCGCGGCCGGCTCGAACGATTACCTCGTGAAACTGCCGGATCGCATCGAGCTGATCGCGCGCCTCCGCTATCACTCGCGTTCGTATCTGAACCTGCGGCAACGCGACGAGGCGTACCGCGCGCTGCGGCAGTCACAGCAGCAACTGCTGGCGACGAATCTGGAGTTGCAGCGGCTCACGCATTCGGACGGTCTCACCGGCCTGTCGAACCACCGCTACCTGGACCAGCATCTGGCCGACGAATGGCGCCGCGGCACTCGCGACAAGACCGGCCTCGGCCTCCTGATGATCGACGTCGACAACTTCAAGGCCTACAACGACACCTACGGGCACGTCGCCGGCGACGAAGTGCTGAAGAGCGTCGCGCATACGATCGAAGCGTGCCTCCGCCATTCACCGGATCTCGCCGCGCGCTTCGGCGGCGAGGAGTTCGCGGTGGTCGTGCCGGGCACGTCGGCGGGCGGCTTGCGGCTGCTCGCGGAGAAAATCCGCATCGCGGTCGAAGACCTCGCGATCACCCATGCGGGCTCGGCAGAAGGCGTCGTCACGATCAGCATCGGCGCGGCGCTGATGGTGCCGTCGGCGGCCGAACCGGTCACGACGCTGATCGAGGCCGCCGGTGTCGGCCTGTATCGCGCGAAACACGACGGTAAGAATCAGGTGGCGGTGAGCGGCTGAGTCTTGCGGCGCCCCACCCCCACCACCCGCCACCCGCTGTTTCACGCCGCCACGGCGCGCGTATAGCGCTCGGCCGGCGCGCTGCGCGACAGATTCGGCTGCAGATGCAGACGCGCGCTGTTCAGACGCTCCCAGTCGGCGGCATCGGGCAACGACGGGATCGTCACCAGCTCGCCCTGGTCGAGACCGGCCAGCGCCGCGTCGACCATGTCCTCGGCGCTCATCACGATCTGCGAAGGCAGGTTCTCGACCGCCAGACCCGCGCGATCCCAGAACGCCGTGCTCGTCGCGCCCGGCAACACCGCCTGCAGCCGCACGCCCTTGCCGCCCACCTCGTGATGCAGCGACTGCGTGAGGTTCAGCACGTACGCCTTGGTGCCGCTATAGGTGCCGTTCAGCAATTCCGGTGACAGCGCGACGATCGACGAGATATTGATCACCGTCCCCGCGCCACGCACGATGAAACCCGGCAACACTGCCGCCGTCAGGCGCGTGAGCGACGTCACATTCAGATCGATCATCTTCTCGAGTTCATCGATGTCGGAATCGAGCAGCGTCGCGGTCGCGCCGACGCCCGCGTTGTTGACCAGCATCGTGATGCCGCGCTCGGCGCGCAACTGGTTCTCGATGCGCCGCACGTCGGCCTTGTCGGTCAGATCGGCGCTGACGGTGCTCACGCGCCGGCCGGTCTCCTTCGTCAGCCGATCGGCGAGGCTGCCGAGGCGCGCGCCGTCGCGCGCGATCAGCAGCAGATCGTAGCCGCGTCGCGCGAGCCGGTCCGCGTAGACCGCGCCGATACCCGACGATGCGCCCGTGACCACCGCCGTGCCCTTGCCTTCGTTCGAATCGCCTTGTATGCCCTTGTCTGCATGCGTTGCCATTGAAACTCTCCTTGCGGGCTGCGCCTGATGCGACCGCCCTGTCCGATGAATGGGAACATCCGTGAACTCGCTGCCTCGCGGCTTTCGCGCTGATGCGGCAGTGTTGACGGAGTGAGTTTAGGCGCGTACCTTTTTGTCTCAAATGTCGTATTTCCCTCGTTTAAGGACATCGCAGATGAAACGCATCGGCATAGTGGTGTTTCCGGGCTTCCAGATCCTCGACATGGTCGCGGTATCGATTTTCGAACTCGCCAATCAGGACACCGACGAGCCCGCATACGATGTCGCGCTGATCTCCGAGCACGGCGGCATGGTGCGCAGTTCGGCGGGCGTCGAGGTCGCGACGCGGCCGTTCGGCGATCCCGCCTACGACACGGTGATCGTCACCGGCGCGATGGAAATCGCCCCGTCGTCGCCGGGGCTGCTCGCGTTTCTGAACGACGCCCTCGCCGCCTCGCGCCGCACCGCGAGCATCTGCACCGGCGCGTTCGTGCTCGCCGAAGCGGGCATCCTCGACGGCCGCCACGCGACCACGCACTGGGCGCATGCCCGCGATCTGCAGCGGCGCTTTCCGCGCGCGCGGGTCGACGAGGACCGCATCTTCATCGTCGACGGCTCGGTGTGGACCTCGGCCGGCATGACCGCGTGCATCGATCTGTGCCTCGCGCTGGTCGAGAACGACCTCGGCGTCGCGGTGTCGCGCGCGATCGCGAAGAAGCTCGTCGTCTATCACCGCCGCACCGGCGGACAATCGCAGTACTCGGCGATGCTCGATCTCGAGCCGAAGTCCGATCGGATCCAGAATGCGCTGTCGTATGCGAAGAGTCATCTGCACGAGCCGCTGAGCGTCGAACAGCTAGCCGAGGTCGCGCATCTGAGCCCGCGCCAGTTCAGCCGCGCGTTCCGCGACGAGACGCGCCAGTCGCCGGCCCGAGCGATCGAAGCGCTGCGCGTCGAAGCGGCCCGCACGATGCTCGAAACCGGCCGTCATTCGATCGAAACGGTCGCAGCCGACACTGGCTTCATCGACCCCGAGCGGATGCGGCGCGCGTTTTTGCGCGCGTTCGGCCAGCCGCCTCAAGCGATCCGGCGCGCCGCACGCGTGCCGTAAGCATTCGGGTGGAAAATAGGCAACCCGCGATGCAAAGCTGCGCGAAACAGCAGTGTCCCGCTCGACCCATGAATCGAAACCAGATCAAACGAAAGGAAACGCGATGAGCTACAACGACAGCAACCCGTTCGCCAAAATCTTGCGCGGCGAACTACCGTGCATCAAGGTGGCCGAAAACGACCAGGCGCTGGCTTTCATGGACCTGATGCCGCAAGCCGACGGTCATCTGCTCGTCGTGCCGAAGGAAGCGGTCGCGGAGATTTTCGATCTGTCGGATGTGGCGCTCGTCGCTTCGGCGCGCATGGCGCAAAAGCTCGCGATCGCGGTACGCGCGGCGCTGCGTCCGGACGGCGTGTTCATCGGCCAGTTCAATGGCGCGGCGGCGGGACAGACGGTGTCGCATGTCCATTTCCATGTGATTCCGCGCTGGGAAGGTCAGCCGCTGAAGCTGCATGCGCGGGAGGTCGCCGACGCCGACACACTTGAAGCGCTCGCCAAACGGATTCGCGCGCACTGGCGCGCCCATTGAAGCGCGACGCGTGGGCCTGCCGACACAAGGCCGCGCCCAGCATCACGGTCACGTGCGGTAACAACTGTAAAAACCGTTGAAACCACCGCTTGGCGCGTCGCGACTAGACTGCTATTGCCTTGTGTTCAAGGCATTGAGTGTGGATCTCTTTTTTCAGCCTGCCCCTGTGGCAGGCTTTTTTCTTGGTGGACCCGTTTCGCAATCTCAGGACCGATCGCGGGAACGGCGCAGCGGATGGCGCCAGTCGATGCGTCGGGGGCGCGCTGACAACGGCCGTCCGTCATGCAGGTCGCGATGCTCCTGCCACAACTCGTCGGAAAAAAGAAACATCACGATCAGCAGCGGCACGACCAGAAAAATCCCGAGTATCACGTGCTCGTTCACGGTAGCCTCCAGGTGCAGGGGATTTGTTTCAATTGTAGAGCACCGCCTGTACCCGCAAGCCGTTGCAAGCCTTTACGAAAGCTCGCGAGCGGCGGCTGGCACTGTTTATTTTCAGCACTTGCCGCGTTATTGCATGTAACGCCTTTTGCCTGCCGGATGACTTTGTGTGCGATGCACAAACGGGTGGATTAAATTGTATTAGGTCGCTTAATTGGCGCTACGCGTTTACGCGAATGCGCGCGCAAAGCTTTACCAGCTAAAGCGATGAGCGAGCTAGGCTTTTTAGTTATTCATTTCATTGCCCTTCGATCAGACGGCTGCTCAAGCTTTAATCAGCCACCACAGCGGGTGCGACAATTCGCCACTGTTGCGACCGCACACAAGATGTGCTTGTCGTTCTTATTGATTCTCCTAAAGTGCAAGCTGTGGGTTCACCGTTAAAGTTAAATACATAGCTAACCGAGTATTTTTTCGGCCCGCCCCGGAGGAATAAATGAAAACTCGAATTGCCGTTGTTTTCGCCATCGCGGGTTTGGCTGCCGCTAGCGTTCAGGCACAAGACGTCGTGATCAAGCCGCAGCAAACGATCCAATTCAAGGCCAATGCGTACGGCTGCGTATCGAAGGACAAGCTCGATGCCGTCGATCACCACGCGCAAGCCGGTGAGCAGCAGCAGATGCAGGAATTCTTCTCCGGATATCAATGCGTATCGACACCAACCGACTCGAGTTTCCGGGTGGTGCGCGTGGTCGGCCACGACGTCGAGTTCGTGAATGCAGCCAATAGCGACACCGAGGGACTCTGGGCAAACGACCGATTTATCAAGCAATAAGTACAACACCGGTATTCCGGCAAAAGCCGGAATACGGTCGCATGCGTATCAACTGCGGCTTTGAAGTCGCAGGCGTGAACGCGTGAGCTAAAAAAGGACGGCTTGGGCATTCAGATGCCAAGCCGTTTTTTTATTGCTTTTCATACAGACAGGCTTCACGTGCAATAAAAAAAACCGATGCGGGTTTTATCGACCCGCATCGGCAGTACGCCTTCTCGCAAAGCGCAGGAAACCGCCCAGCTGCAACCGGCGCGTCAGTGCACGCGCTTGCTGCGGCGAAACTGGTCGAACAGTACCGCGAGCAGCAGAATGCCGCCGCGGATCAGGTACTGATAGAACGTCGGCACGTTAAGCAGGCTCATGGCGTCCTGTACCGAGCCCATGATCAGCACGCCGACCAGCACGCCGGAGATGGTCGCGACGCCGCCTGTCAGCGATACGCCGCCGAGCACGCACGCGGAAATCACGCCGAGTTCGAGCCCGACCGACGTCTTCGGATCGCCGAGGCTCATGCGCGACGCGAGCATCACGCCCGCAAAGCCGGTCACGAGCCCCTGCAGCACGAAAACCGTGATCTTGATCCGCGTGACCGGCAGCCCGGCCAGCACTGCCGCTTCGCTATTGCCGCCGACGGCCAGCACGTTCTTGCCGAACACTGTCTTCTTCAGCAGGAAGCCGAACAGCACGAAGCCGATGATGTTGCTCCAGATCGGATAAGAAATGCCGAGGAACGAGCCGCCGCCGAGATCGAAGAAGCGCTCCTCGGAGATCATCACCGCGTCGCCGTTCGAGGTGATGTAGGCGAGGCCACGCACGACCTCCATCATCGCGAGCGTGACGATCAGCGAGTTGATCTTGTAGCGCGCGACCAGCGTGCCGTTGACGAGTCCGACCGCGCCGCCCGCAAGCACGCCGGCCGCGACGCCGACGAACACGCTATGCGTCGCGGTAATCAGCACGGAGGCCACCACGCCGGAAAACGCGACGATCGACGCGACCGACAGGTCCACCTCGCCGAGCGCCAGCACGAACATCATCGTGACGGAGATCGAGCCGATCAGCGTGACCGACAGCAGCAGGCCCTGGATATTGCGCGAGCTCAGAAAGCCGGGGACCGTGAATGACAGCACCGCGAACAGGATGATGAACACCATCACGATGCCGGATTTGTTGATCAGGTCCCAGGTGCGCGCGGCACGCGCGGTCAAACCGGCGGAGGCGACGGCGGGGGTCGAGGAATCGGTCGAAGGTATGCTCATGATGTCTGTTCCATTCAATGCCGTTTTCGTTGCGGTATTCGGTAAGAGGTCTGGTGGCGCGAGCCATTGGCCGATCAGCGCGGCAACGCCAGCTTGATCAGCGCATCCGGCGTGGCCTGCGCCTTCGGAAGATCGCCGACGATGCGGCCTTCCTTCATCACGATCACGCGATCGGTCACGCCGATCACTTCGGCGAGATCGCTCGACACGACGATGACTGTGCGGCCTGCCTCGGCGAGCCCATACAGCAGCCCGTAGATCTCGCTGCGCGCCCCGACGTCGATGCCGCGCGTCGGCTCGTCCATCAAGAACACGTCGATCTCTTCGGCGAGCCAGCGCGACAGGATCACCTTCTGCTGATTGCCGCCGGACAGCGTGCCGATCGGCGTGTCGCCGTTGCGGGTCTTGATCGCGAGCTTGCCGATGTAGTCGCGCGTGGTCTGCGCTTCCTTGCGGCCGTTGAGCACGTGGAAGCGACTGAAGTGGCGGCGGCAGCTGATGTTCAGGTTGTCCGACACCGACGCGATCGACACGATGCCTTCCTGCTTGCGATCCTCGGGACACAGCGCGACACCGGCGCGCACCGCGTCGCGCGGCGTGGCGAACTGCACGCGCTTGCCCTTTAGCGCGACCCCGCCGGCGCTCGGCTTGACCGCGCCGTAGATCAGCTTCATCAGCTCGGAGCGGCCTGCGCCGACGAGCCCGAAAAAGCCGACGATCTCGCCCTTGCGCGCCGAAAACGACACCGGTTCGCGCAGGCCCGGTCCCATCAGGCCGTCGACCTGAAGCTGCACGTCGCCGTGCTCGCGCGCGCGATAGCCGTACACATCGGTGATCGAGCGGCCCACCATGCAACTGATCAGCCGATCGCGATCGAGTCCCGCGCCGGCTTCGAAGGTGTCGATGCGGCGGCCGTCGCGAAACACGGTGACGCGATCGCACAGCTCGTAGACTTCGTCCATCCGGTGCGTGACGTAGATGATCGCGCGGCCTTCGGCCTTCAGCGCGCGGATGATGCGGAACAGTTGCGTGGTTTCGCGCGACGACAGCGAGCTGGTCGGTTCGTCGAACGCGATCACGCGCGCGTCGCGCATCAGCGCCTTGCCGATTTCGATCATCTGCCGCTGACCGATCGACAGATGCTTGACCTGCTGCGACGGATCGAGCTTTTCGCCGAGCCGTTCGAGCTCGCGCATCGCGCGCGCGACCAAGGCCTTTTCGTCCAGAACCCCGAAGCGATTCGGCAGCGCGCCGAGCATCAGGTTCTCGGCGACGGTCAGCTCCGGCACCAGATGCAGTTCCTGATAGATGATCGCGATGCCCGCGGCGATCGCCGCCTTGGTCGTCGCGAACTGCTGCTCGACGCCATCGAGCGACAGCGTGCCCGACACGGGATGATTGACGCCGGACAGCACCTTCAGCAGCGTCGACTTGCCGGCGCCGTTTTCGCCCATCAGGCCGTGCACCTCGCCGCGGCGCACTTCGAGCGACACCTGGTCGAGCGCAAGCACGCCCGGGAAGCGCACGGTGATGCCGTCGAGCTGCAGATAGGGGGCGTCGGATGCGGGCGTCGATGCAGGCGAGGGCGCAAGCGCCGCGTCGCCGGCATGAGACCCGGTGAATAGGGACGTCATCGGAAAAACCTCGAACGGATGTAACCAGAGCGGGCCACGCTCACGCTAAACGCAAGGCGCGATGCGGCCCGCCGTCTGCTGCGAGAACTTCGCTTAAATGCCCAGTTCCTTGCGCACGTCCTGCCAGTTGCTACGCACCATCAGCTTGCCGGTGGTCTGCGTATCGGCAGGCGGCTGCTTGCCGCCCTTGATCCATTCGACGAGGTTTTCGGTGCTCTCCTTGCCGTGGTTCGTCGAGCTGACCGCGATCGTGCCGTAGAAGCCCGTCGGTTCCTTCTTCTGGAACTCGGCGAACGCCTCGCCCGCGCCGTTGATGCCGACGCCGATCACGTCCGTCCCCGGAATATGCAGCTGTTCGGTCGCACGCACGCCGCCGAGCACGCTTTCCTCATTGAGCGCGAAGATCACCCACTTCTTGATGTTCGGATGCTGCGCGAGCACCGGCGACACCGCGTTGAAGCCGCCTTCGTCGTCGGTGGTTTTCTGCGGCGCGTCGAAGATGTTTTCCTTCTTGAAGCCGCCGGCGAGCAGCGACTGCGTCGCGCCGTCGGTGCGCAGCTTCGCGGTCGGCAGTTCGTAGTCGGTGATGCGCAGCGCGCCGACTTCCTCGGGCTTCCAGCCGCGGCGCTTCATTTCGTCGGAGATCGCCTGGCCCACCTGGTTGCCGATCTTGAACGCCGACATGCCGAGGTGCGGCACGTTCGCAAGCGGCTTGCCGGTCGAATCGACCAGCTGGTCGTCGACGGTCACGAACTTCATGTTGTAGCGCTTCGCGCGCGCCTGGATCGCCGGTCCGAGACGCACATCGGGCGCGCAGATCACGAAGCCCTTCGCACCTTGCGCGCCGAGGTTGTCGATCGCGGCCAGCACTTTTTCGCCGTCGGGCGTACCGATGTTGACGACCGAGAATCCGTCCTTCTGGCCGAGCGCGGTCGCGGCTTTCTGTTCGTTGATGAACCACGCCTGTTCCGGCATCTTCACGAGGAAGCCGACTTTGAGCGGCTCATCCGCATGCGCGGACAGTTGCGCGGCAAACGGCGCGGCGAGGGCGGCGGCGGCCATCGCGGTCAGGGTCAAACGGCGAAGCTTGCTGGTCATCTACTGTCTCCTGAGGTTGAAAAGCTGCATTGATGTCGTGGTAGTTGCAGCGGGGTAACACGGGCGGCGTCAGCCGACGCGCCGATTGGGGGTGGATCCGGGCCCGGCAAGCCGGGCGATTCGTGAAACGGGGCGCACGACGGGTGGCGCAGCGAAAAGCGTGATGCGGCTCATCGGTTCTAGCCCGCCACGTACGCCGTTTTTACGGCGGTCCAGAACGCGGCATCGCTCGCGCCATAGGCCGACGCCTTGCGCCCGCCGCCTGGTCCGTGATGCTCGACGGCCGTGGTCGGCAGGTTGATCGTGACGAGACCGCTCTGCACGTGGCGGCGAAAATGGCGCGCGCGTTCGAGCGAGCGCGTGCAGATGCCTGCGCACAATCCGTAGGTGGTGTCGTTCGCGAGATGCAGCGCGTGTTCGTAATCGTCCGCGCGCAGCACGACCGCGAGCGGCCCGAAAATCTCTTCGCGCGCGATGCGATGCTCCGGTTCGCCGATAAACAGCGCCGGTTCGAAAAAATAGCCGCGCGTCGCGCGCTCCAGCTGCCGTCCGCCCCGCAGCAACTGCGCGCCTTCCTGCTCGCCGATGCGCACGTATTCGAGATTGCGTTCGAGCTGCGCGGCGTTCGCCACCGGGCCGATGTCGGTGCCGTGCTTCAACGCGTGATCGACGGTGAGTTTCGCGAGCTTTTCCTGCAACGCGTCGACGAACGGCGCGAACACCGCGCGTTCGACGATCAGCCGCGCGGCCGCGGTGCTGCGCTGGCCCGTCGCGCTGAAGGCGCCGGTCAGCGCCGCATCGACCGCGCCGTCGAGATTGGCGTCGGCCAGCACGACGAACGGATTCTTGCCGCCCATCTCGAGCTGCACGCGCGCCTGGCGCGTAGCGGCGGCCTGCAGCACACGCGTGCCGGTATCGGACGAACCGGTGAAGCTGATCGCCGCGACGAGCGGATGCGCGACGATTCGCGCACCGACTTTGCGGCCGCTGCCCATCACGAGGTTGAATACGCCGGCCGGCAAGCCCGCGCGACTGATGATCGACGCAAGCGCCGCCGCGCAGGCCGGCACCGATTCGGCCGGCTTGTACACGACGCAGTTGCCATGTGCGAGCGCGGCGCCGATCTTCGCCGCGGCGATCGCGAGCGGCGCGCTCCACGGCGCGATGATGCCGACTACGCCGAGCGGCTCGCGCGTCACGTCGATTTCGACGCCGGCACGCGCGGACGCGAGCGGCTCGGCGAACGCGCGCAGCGCCTCGGCCGCGAACAGCTTGAACAGTTGCCCCGCGCGCGTCGCTTCCGCGAGCGCCTCGGGCAGCACCTTGCCGACTTCACGCGCGAGGAGACGCGCCAGTTCCTCGCGGCGCGCGAGCATTTCGCTGCCGATCGCGTCGAGCGCGTCGGCGCGGCGCTGCGCGGAAGCGAGCGACCAGTCGCGAAACGCCGCGTGCGCGGCCTCGATCGCGCTGTCGGTCTGCCGCACGTCGGCGCGCACGTATTCGCCGACCGGCTCGTCGAGATCCGACGGATTGAGCGACACGCCCGCGGTCGCACCCGTCTCCCATCCGCCATTGATGTAATGGCGAAACGGGCTGGTAACGAGCGGGACGAGCGGATCGCGGTTCATCGGCGGAAAAGGCGCACCGGAAGTTCACAAAAGTCCACGAATGGTATGAGCCGTCCCAATAACTTTCCAATCCCTTTTTAGGCTTCTCCGATATCAGTTTCGATATGGCATCATGGAAACTTCGGAGGAAGAACGTACAAACATCGCTCGAAAAGACCTGGAGACCCTGCAATGACGCGTAGCTATTCGAACTGGTTCGTGCGCGCGCGGCTGAAGACGCGCCAGTTGCTGCTGCTTGCCGCGATGGAAGAGGAGGGCAACGTGCGCCGCGCGGCCGACGTGCTCGGCATGACGCAGCCGGCCGCGTCGCGCCTGCTGAAAGAACTGGAGGACATGCTCGGCGTGAGCCTGTTCGACCGCACACCGCACGGCATGCACGCGACGCTGTATGGCGAGGTGATGATCCGCCACGCGCGCATGGTGCTGTCGAACCTGAGCCAGGCACACGACGAAATCTCGGCGCTGCGCTCGGGGCTCGCGGGTCAGGTGCGCATCGGCGTGATCGCCGCGGCCGCCGCGACGATGGTGCCGCGCGCGATCGCGAGCGTGAAGGAGCGTTATCCGCAACTGCAGATTTGGACCGAAGTCGAGACCTCGGACGTGATGCTGCCGCGGCTCGCCGAAGGCGATCTCGACATCATGATCGGCCGCGTGCTGGAACGGCAGAACCAGTTCAAGACCGACGTGCGCTACGAACCGCTCGCCGACGAACCGTTGTGCGTGGTCGCGCGTCCCGGCCATCCGCTCGAAAACGAAACGGGTTTGACGCTGCGCGGTATCGTCAACGCGGCGTGGGTGCTGCATCCGCCCGGCAGCGTGCTGCGCCACCGCTTCGATCTGATGTTTTCGCAAATTGGCCTGAATCCGCCGCAGAACGTCGTCAATACGAACAACTTCCTCGCGATTTCGAGTCTGCTGCTGCAAAGCGACATGTTGGCTGTATTGCCCGATGAAGTGGCGCGTCAGTACCAACAGTACGGGGTATTGAAGCGTGTACCGATCGATTTACCGTGCAGGATGGACACATTCGGTATCATCACGCGCCAGTCGCATCTGTTATCTCCGGCGGCCGCTGTCGTGCTCGAGGCGCTGCGAGAGGCGGCTCGCGACGTGTACGGCACCGCCATGGAAGCAGCGGTGGCCCGGTAAATGCTTCCTTCCGTGTCATAGGCACCGGCTGACGGCGCGGGAGGAACAGACGATGTACAGCAAACACAAGAAACGGCAACGCGCCGTCGACGATTCATTTTCGCTGCGCTCCGGTGGAGCGAGCGCCTGGTTTAGCAACGGCATGGCTCTCAAATCGACGATATACAAGGCGGAATTGCAGATCGCGGACATGGACCGGCACTATTACGCCGACCATTCGCTGACGATCGCCCGTCACCCCTCGGAAACTGACGAACGGATGATGGTCCGCGTCGCCGCGTTTGCGCTGTTCGCGCAGGAGCGGCTGGAGTTTTGCAAAGGTTTGTCGGATGTCGACGAGCCGGATCTGTGGGCGAAGGATCTGACCGGCGCGATCGATACCTGGATCGAGGTCGGCCAGCCCGATGAGCGCCGTATCGCGAAGGCGAGCGGCCGGGCCAATCACGTGGTCGTGATCGCGTATGGCGGGCGCACCTCGGAAATCTGGTGGCAGGGTGTGCGCAACAAGGTCGAGCGCCTGCGCAACGTGACGGTCTGGACGCTCGGCGAGGACGTCGCGGCATCGCTCGGCTCACTCGCCGAGCGCACGATGCGGCTGCAATGCACCGTGCAGGACGGCGAAGCCTGGCTCGGCAGCGCCGAAGCCGATGCGGTGAAGATCGACTGGACCGTACTCAAAGCGCCCGCCGACGCCTGATGGCACAGGGTCTTAGCCGGCTTTTGCGCTGCTTCGTTGGCGCATTCAGAGCGACGTGAGTCGTGCCGCCTCCGGCGGCCCCTTCAGTTCGACCATGTTGCCCTCCGGGTCGAACAGATACAGCGACGGCCCGAATCCGTCCGCACCGTAACGCACCCCCTGTTCGCCGAGCCGCGCGCCATGCGCGCTCAGATGCGCCTTCAGCGCGTCGGCATCGAAGGACTCGACGCGCAGACACAGGTGATCCATGTTGCGCCCCGTGCCCGCCTCACCATTTTCCGCGCGATCGAGCTTCGCGCCGACCTGCAGCAGATCGATCAGCGATCGGCCCGCGCGCAGTTGCGTGAGGCCGAGTTCGCGCTGCTCCTTTTCAACGCTGCAACCGAGTACGTCGCAGTAAAAGCGCGCGAGGGATTCGACGTGCGTCGCCCGGATTACGACGTGGTCGATCTCGCGAATGTGGATTTTCATGTCGAACGCCCTTTCGCCAGTACGGAGAACCGATTAGGAAGTGTAGGAGAAAGGGCGGGGGCGGATCGGCGGGCAAAAAAAAAGCCCGCTCAATTGGAGCGGGCTGAATCCATATCAGGAGGAGACATGGAGGAGACAGGTACTAATATACACATCGGCTTGGTGCGACGCAATAACTTTTTAAGGGAAAACCCGACATCGTGCGAAATTGTCGCACTTTTGGGCAAAACGCCCGGCCGCGGGCCGTTCCGCGGCGCTTCATCCTACTAATTGCCGGGTTTGACCCCACTACGGATAAGGGCAAGCGCGACCGAATGACAGAGCAAGAACCGGCGCGTACTGTGTAGTGAAGGGGCCTAGATTGATGAGCATCGACACTGACTGCCCATCCGGGCCCCAGGACATCATGAACGCAACCACTCGCCATTCCACCCAAATGCGCACCTCCGCCGACGTCGACACCACCCAGTGGCGCACGGACGAGGAACGCTGGGACGCCGTCACCCACCGCGACCGCGATGCCGACGGTTCATTCTTCTACGCGGTCAGAACGACCGGGGTGTTCTGCCGGCCGTCGTGCGCGTCGCGCCAGCCGCGCCGCGAAAACGTCGCCTTTTTCACCGATGCCGCCGCCGCGCGCGCCGCGGGCTTTCGCGATTGCAAGCGCTGCCAGCCCGGCGGCCTGCCGCGCGAACTCGACATCGTCGCGAGGGCGTGCGCCGCGCTCGACGCCGATCCGCAGCAGCGCCTCACGCTCGCGCAACTCAGCGACGCCGTGCACGTGAGCCCGTTCCATTTGCAGCGCCTGTTCAAGCGCGTGGTCGGCGTGTCGCCGCGTCAGTACCAGGCCGCGCAGCGCGGCGCCGCGTTGCGCGATGCACTGCAGGGCGGCGCCGACGTCACGCGCGCGACGCTCGACGCCGGTTTCGGCTCGCCGTCGCGCATGTACGACAGCGCGCCGGCCGAGCTCGGCATGGCGCCGTCCGCGTACCGGCGCAAGGGCGCCGGGCTCACGGTGCGCTACGCGAGCGCGCCGACCTCGCTCGGCTTCGTGCTGGTCGCGGCGACCGATAAGGGCATCTGCAAGATCGGTTTCGGCGACGACACCGCGCTGCTGATCGACGAATTGCGTGGCGAGTTCGCGAACGCCGAGCTGCGCGAAGACGCCGGGCGGCTCGCGCCGTTCATCGCGCAGATCGACGCATATCTGCGCGGCACACGCCAGGACTTCGACCTGCCGCTCGATATCGCGTCGACCGCGTTCAAGCAGCGCGTGTGGGATGCGCTGCGGCGCATTCCGTACGGCGAGACGCGCAGCTACTCGCAGATCGCCGAGGCGGTCGGCTCGCCGCGCGCTGTGCGCGCCGTCGCGAGCGCATGCGCGACCAATCCGGTCGCGCTCGCGATTCCTTGCCATCGCGTCGTGCAGAAGGGCGGGGCGCTCGCCGGCTATCGCTGGGGGCTGCCGCGCAAGGCCGCCTTGCTCGACAATGAGGCTCAGCACGCAAGCGACGCTTCAGCCAGCGACGCGCCACGCCGTCGCGCAAGCCGCCCCGATGCCGACCCCCACCACTCCAAACTGGATCACGCCGCTTGAGCACGCTTAACGACGTCGCAACTCTCGAATTACCGTTCAAGGCACCGTTCGACTGGCCGCGGCTGCTGCGTTTCTTCAGCGGCCGCGCGACGCCTGGCGTCGAAGCCGTCGAAGACGGCGCGTATCGTCGCGCGATCGACTGGGACGGCGACAGCGGCACACTCAGCGTGCGCTTGCATCCGCGCAAGCGCTGCATCGTCGCTAGCATTGAAGGGCCGGCGAGCCGGCATGCCGATGCACTCGCCGCGCCAATCGCGAAGATGTTTGATCTGCGCACCGATCCGAAGAAGATCGCCGCCGGACTCGCCGCGGACCCGTGGCTCGCGCCGCTCGTCGCCGCGGTGCCTGGCCTGCGAGTGCCGGGCGCATGGTCGGGCTTCGAACTGGTGGTGCGTGCGATCGTCGGTCAACAGGTCAGCGTGAAGGCCGCGACGACCATCATCGGACGGCTCGTGCAGCGCGCGGGCCAACGCATCGACGGCCATCCGCACCAGAACACCGCGTGGCGTTTTCCGACGCCGGCCGCGCTCGCCGAAGTCGATCTCGCGCAGATCGGCATGCCTGGTAAACGCGTCGCCGCGTTGCAAGGCTTCGCGCGCGCGGTCGCGAGCGGCGACGTGCCGCTCGACAGCAGCGACACCGTCGACGCCGCAAGCCTGCGCGCTGCGTTGCTCGCGCTCGCGGGCATCGGCCCATGGACCGTCGAATACGTCGCGATGCGCGCATGGCGCGATCCCGATGCATGGCCCGCGTCGGATCTCGTGCTGATGCAATCGATCAGCGCGCGCGATCCTTCGCTGATACGGCCCGCGCAGCAGCGCAAACGCACCGACGCGTGGCGGCCCTATCGCGCGTATGCCGCGATGCATCTGTGGAACGAGGTAGCGGATCGGGCGGGCGCGGCACGCGGCGGGTAAGTTGAGCTGAGCGTCGTCACGACGCGTGATGGCGATGGCGTCGTTCAGCGTGACCTCGACGTACCCGCTCAAATCCCGCCGAAGCGGCCGCAAGCAGCCGTTCTGGCGAGATGTTAAAGTGCCCGCTACTGAAAATTCCGCCGAACGTTGTCAGCCGCTACATCGTCTGTGAATCGTCTGGCGATACACGGCGGCCGGCAACGCCCGACTTGCATCAATGCCAAACACCACACCATCCTGCACGACCGACGCGCTTTCGCACCGCCTGGCCGTGCTCGACTCGAGCCCGCAGCGCGATGCGCTGATACGCGGCCTGCGCGGCATCGAAAGGGAAAGCCTGCGCGTAACGCGCGACGGCCAGCTCGCGATGACGCCGCATCCTCGCGCGCTCGGCTCGGCGCTCACACATCCGTCGCTGACGACCGACTACTCCGAGGCACTGCTCGAGCTGATCACGTCGGCCGAGCAGGACGCCGCCGAAACGCTCGAGCAGCTCGACGTGCTGCATCGTTTCGTCTACGCGGAGCTCGGCGACGAGATCCTGTGGAACAACTCGATGCCGGGGCTGTTGCCCGCCACCGACGACGGCATTCCGATCGCGCACTACGGCACGTCGAACATCGGCAAGCTGAAGTACGTGTACCGGGTCGGCCTCGCGCTGCGCTATGGCCGCACGATGCAGTGCATCGCGGGCATTCACTACAACTATTCGCTGAACGAAGAAGTGTGGCGCCTGCTGCACGCCGATCAGCAATCCACCGCGAACGCCGTCGACTTCCAGTCCGACCGCTACCTCGCGCTGATCCGCAATTTCCGCCGCACGAACTGGCTGCTGATGTATCTGTTCGGCGCGTCGCCGGCGCTCGATCGTCGATTTCTCCGCGATCGCAAACACACGCTCGACACGTTCGACGCCGACACGCTTTATCGCCCGTACGCGACGAGCCTGCGCATGAGCGACCTCGGCTATTCGAACACGACCGCGCAAGCCGCGCTGCACGCCGACTACGACACGCTGCCCGGCTATCTTGACGCGCTCGCGAAAGCCGTGAGCCAGCCGTATCCCGCCTACGAGCAGATCGGTACGCAACGCGACGGCGAGTGGGTGCAGATCAACACCAACGTTCTGCAAATCGAAAACGAGTTCTATTCGACGATTCGTCCGAAACGCGTCACGTATCCGGGTGAGCGGCCGCTGCATGCGCTCGCCGTGCGCGGCGTGCAATACGTCGAAGTGCGTTGCATGGACATCGATCCGTTCGAGCCGAACGGCATTTCGCTCGAAACATCGCGCTTTCTCGACGCTTACCTGCTCGTGTGTGCGCTCGACGACAGCGCGCCGCTGCCTCCGCCCGCATACACCGAAGCGAATCAGAACTTCGGCCGCGTGACGATGGAAGGCCGCAAGCCGGGCCTCGATCTGGTTCGCGACGGCAAGCCGGTCGCGATGATCGACTGGGCCGACGAACTGCTCGTGAAAATCGACGCGGCGGCGGCCGTGCTCGATCGGTTGAAGGGCGGCGACGAACACGCGCGCGCGGTCGCCGCGCAACGCGCGAAGCTCGCGGACGTATCGCTGACGCCATCGGCGCGCGTGCTGCAAACGATGCGTGACCAGCAGCAGAGCTTCCTCGCGTTCGGCCTCGCGCAAAGTGAAGCGCACGCCGCGTACTTCCGCGCGCGTCCGCTCGATGCCGAACAGTCCAAGGCGTTTGCGGCCCTCGCGGTGCAATCGCTCGACGAACAGGCGAAGCTCGAACGCGAGGAGGTCGGTTCGTTCGATGCGTTCGTCGCTGCGTATCGGGCCTATACGCTCAATCGTTTCAGTGTCTGAGCGTTCGGACCACAGTGACTGCAGAAGTGATTCAAGCGGCCCATGTGGCCGCTTTTTCTTTGCCCCGAATCACACGCAGGTAACCTCTACGGATCGCGCTGTTAAGCCGTGCGTGGAATCGGCAAATACTCCGCGCGTCGTCGCGATTCTCTGATCTGGGTGAAACACCGCTTCGATGAGGTGGTCCAAAATGTTATGACAGGCTCCACAGCGGAGGTGGCGACGTGAAGAACAAAGCTCTGTTGGCCGCACTGTGTCTCGTAGCGACAGTGGGATGTTCAACGCAGGGTCAGGTCAATCCGGACGTCATGCAGATCGCGACCAAGCCGTTGACGTGTTCGAACAAGGCCGAATGCGACCTCTGGTGGCAACGGGCGCAAACATGGGTCGCAAGCCATTCGAAGTACGAGATCGAGACCGCTAACGACTCGCTGATCCAGACCGCCGGCCCCGACGGCGGCAAGCGCGCGCTCGCGTTTCAGATCACGCGCGCCGCGGGTCCCGATGGCACCGTTACGATCGGCTTTTCCGCACACTGCGACAGCTCGCTCGGCTGCAAGCCGAATCCTTGGGAAGCCGGTGCCGATTTCAAGCAGTATGTGAGAGGCACCACAGGCACAGCCGCCAGCGCGCCGCAAGGCAGTGCGACGCCATCGCAGAACGCACCCGATGCGACGCATCCGGAGACGATGCCCGGAAAGACCACTACGCTGCCGAATGGCGAGGCGATGTCGCAATAGCTGAAGCTGCGGCGGCAGCGGCGATACATTCGCCACTGCCGCGTGTTCGCTTCAGTGTCCTAATGAGGGCCCGGCGCCCTTGCGTGGCTTAGTGATCCACACGAGCACGGCCAGCACGATAAACGCCGCGGACGAGATGCGGAAAAAGTCATTGGTGGCCATCATGTACGCCTGGCTCGTCACCACCTGGTTCAACTGCGCGGTCAGGCCATCGCCGGACAGCCCGGCTCCCGCGAGCGCATTCGTATAGGCGTTGGTGTTCGCCGAATACGTGTTGACCGTATCGGCGAGCATCGCGTGATGATAGATCGTGTCGTTTTCCCAGAACGTCGTGCTGATCGCGGTGCCGATCGCGCCCGACAACGTGCGGAAAAAGTTCGACAGACCCGACGCGCTCGCAAGACGCTCGTCGGGCACGCTCGACAGCGTGATCGTCGTCATCGGCACGAAGAAGCACGCGACGCCGATGCCCTGCACGAGCCGCGGCAAGATCACGTGGCCGAACGGCACGTCGAGCGTGAACGTCGAGTTCCAGAACGACACGATCGCGAACACGATGAACGCGAAGCTCGCGACCATGCGCAAATTCAGCCGGTGCATGTTCTTGCCGATCATCGGCGATAAAAACAGCGCGAGCAATCCGACCGGTGCGGTGGCGAGGCCCGCGAGGCCGGCCGTGTAGCCCATCACCGTTTGCAGCCATAGCGGAAAGATCACGACCGAGCCAAAGAACGCCATGAAGCCGAACGAAATGATCACGACGCCAAGCGCGAAATTGCGATCCTTGAACAGCGACAGGTCGACGATCGGCTCCTCCTCGGTCAATTCCCACACGAGGAGAAACGCGATCGACACCAGCGCGATCACGGCGAGCGCGACGATGAACGTCGAGTTGAACCAGTCGCGGTCCTTGCCGAGATCGAGCATCATCTGCAGACACGACACGCCGGTCACGAGCAGCACGAGACCCACCACGTCGATGCGCTGGCGCGTCGTCCGGGTCTCGCGGCCCCGCAGCAGCAGATATGCGCAGAACGCCGAAAACAGGCCGATCGGAACGTTGATGTAGAAGATCCACGGCCACGTGAAGTGATCGGTGATATAGCCGCCCATCACCGGGCCGAAGATCGGCGCGCAGATCACGGTCATCGCCCATAAGCCTAGCGCGAGGCCACGTTTCTCGGGCGGGTAGGAGCGCATCAGGATCGTCTGCGACAGCGGCACCATCGGGCCGGACACCAGCCCTTGCGCAAGCCGGAATGCGATTAGCGATTCGAAGTTATGGGCGAAACCGCAGGCCGCCGACGCGATCGTGAATAGCAGCACCGACAACGTGAAGAGTCGTACCTCGCCGACGCGTCGCGCGAGCCAGCCGGTGAGCGGCACGGCGATCGCCGAAGCGACCGAGTACGACGAGATCACCCAGGTGCCCTGGCTGGCCGCGACGCCGAGGCTGCCGGAAATGGTCGGCACCGCGACGTTCGCAATCGAGGTGTCGAGCACCTCCATGAAGGTGCCGAGCGCAAGGCCGACGGTCAACAGCGCGAGCGTGCCGCCTTTGAGCGGAGCGGGTTCGGCTGCGGGCAGCGCGGCGTTGGGGGCCGTGGCATCCATAGGTTTGGTTCTCCTCAGGCGGAAAAGCTTGTCGTGGCAGCTTTATCAGGTCTTTCAAACACGATGCTTACATGCCACATCACCCTCTGCCCAGACAGATATCCAGTGACAATGATGCGTGGGAAAGGCGTCTCGTGATTGTCTTGCTAGTACTTCGTGATGAAGCGCCGCCGCCATCCGACGACGACCGCGCTTCGACGCATGCTTCGGCTCATCGCCGCGGTTCGTCCGGCGGTGGTGGCGGCGGTCCGCAACCCACGTCGGCTTCTCCCTCGGGACCGTTTGCGATGAAACGGGCGAGCAGGTGAATCAGCGTCGCGTGCTCCTCGGCGGTAAAGCCGCGCAGTTGGTCGTTCAGCACGGTCGCGCCCAGGTTCGGCAACTGCCGCGCGGCCTCATGGCCCTGTGGCGTCAGTTCCAGCTTCACCATGCGTCGGTCGTCGTTGCTACGCGTGCGCACGACGAAGCCTTTCTTTTCCAGGCGATCCAGCAGTCGCGTCATCGAGCCGCTGTCGTACGACATTGCGCGCGACAGCTCGAAAGGCGTGCTCGCGCGTCTCGACGACAGCATCAGAATCACGCCGATCTGCTGCGCGGTGAGCCCGAGCGGCTTGACCGCACGGTCCGTGCGCTCGACCAGCACATTGCGCGCTTTCGTCAGATAGTAGCCAAGACTGCTCGTCAGCTCGACTTCGTCCGCTTTGTAGGGGCCATCAACCATGGGGTATCCGAAACATCCAGGCAAGACGAAGTTTAGCTGCCTAAGCAGACAAGTCAAATCACATTTTGCGGTGCGCAACCAGCCAACCTAAAAACAACAGTCGAATCATTTGCGCCGCACAGTATCTTGAAATTTGCTTGCCTGGTCAATATTATGACAAGCAATGAGTTTCGCGCGTTCTGCGCCATTCGAGACCATGCTCTGACCGATCGACCGCACGCCGCTCACTTCGCGAGGTGCGCCAAAGGATTTCCCCCCAATGCTGTACCTCAAAAACACGCTTGGCGGCCTCAGCCGCTCACTGACCGATTCCGCACTCCATAGCTTTCAGGGCCGGCACCGCTGGTGGAAGCTCGCATTATTCGCGGGACTGTTCGTGCTGCCGGGAGGGTCGGTGGGTGTCGCGCTGCTCGCTTGGGCCGAGCGTCGACGGGAAACGAAGCGGGCGAAGAAGGGCAACGCCATGGTCGCGGAATCCAGCGAGATCGTATTGCCGAAGGACAGCTTCGCGATTGTGCCGGAAAAGGTCGTCGCTGCGACGGCCGGCAGCGGCAACGCTTGCCTCGCATCCGGCGGGGCGTCATGCCGGGCCTCGGCTGGCAAGCTCGCGTGCCAGCATCAGCGTCAACGCCAGCAGGCCCAATCCGCAGAAACGAGGCTCTGAAGGCGCATCGATTCGCCGCGGACTTTTCTCGCCATCTGAACCACCGCAAACCCGCAGCCCCTCGCGCTGCCGGTAACAACGCGTAACCATCGCGGCACGGCAAGTAACACACCTGCGCGCCGCCTCGCATTAACCTTTCAGCTTTCAGTTTCCCGCGCTCGCGCGGGCCCATACGCTAACATTCCGGCAGACCACGATCTCGCCCGGCCGGTGGCGCCGTTCCCGGCCATACCGCGGCGTCCAGAAGGAATTCATTGCATGCAGTCTGTTCGAATCTCGCGCGCGCGGGCAATTGCGCCGCGCGTCCTGTCCCTTGCCGTCAGCGTGGCCTGCGCGGCACTCGTCGCCGCCTGCGCGGTCGGCCCGAACTATCAACGGCCGGCCACCGAGATCCCCGCGTCGTTTAAAGAAGCCGCACCGGGCTGGAAAGTCGCCGAACCCGCCGATCAACACGACCGCGGCGACTGGTGGGCGATCTACGAAGACCCGAAGCTCAACGAACTCGAAGACAAGCTCAACGCCGCCAACCAGACGATCGCGCAATTCGCCGCGAACTACCGGCAGGCGCGCGCGCTCGTTGGAGAAGCGCGGGCCGCGTACTTCCCGGTCATCGGTGCGTCGGCGGGTGCGACCCGCTCGGGCAACGGCACGCAGACCGGTGGCAATGCGACGACGGCGACCAGTCGCGAGGGCATCAATAACAGCTTCAACGTCCAGATGACGGCAAGCTGGGAGCCGGACCTGTGGGGCTCGGTCACGCGCTCGGTCAACGCACAGAAAGCCGGCCAGCAGGGCGCGGCCGCCGACCTCGCGAACGCGCGCCTATCCGCTCAGGCCACGCTCGCGCAGACCTACTTCCTGCTGCGCGCGCTCGACTCCACGCAGAAGCTGCTCGACGACACCGTCCTCGCCTATCAGCGCTCGCTGCAGCTCACGCAGAATCAGTACGCGGCCGGCGTCGCCGCGCGCTCGGACGTGATCCAGGCGCAAACGCAGCTGCAATCGGCGCAGGCCGCCGCGATCGACAACGGCATCCAGCGCGCGCAGGACGAGCACGCGATCGCGGTGCTGATCGGCGTGCCCGCGTCGATGTTCTCGCTGCCGCCGATGCCGCTCACCGCGACGCCGCCCGCCGTGCCCGCGCAGATGCCGTCCGCGCTGCTCGAACGCAGGCCGGATATCGCATCGGCGGAACGCAAGGCCGCGGCGGCGAACGAGCAGATCGGCGTGGCGATCGCCGCGTTCTTCCCGTCGCTGACGCTGTCGGCGACCGGCGGCTTCGAAAATTCGGTGTTCTCGCAATTGTTGTCGTTGCCGTCGCGCTTCTGGACGCTCGGCCCGCAACTGGCCGGGACGATCTTCGACGCCGGCCTGCGCAAGGCGCAAACCGAGGCCGCCCGCGCCACCTATGACGCGGATGTCGCGACCTATCGGCAGACGGTGCTCGCCGCGTTCCAGGACGTCGAGGACAACCTCGCGTCGCTGCGCATCCTCGAGCAGGAAATCGTCGTGCAGCGGCAGGCGGTCGACTCGGCGCGCCAGGCGCTCGCCATCGTGACGAACGAGTACAAGGCGGGTACGGTCGGCTTCGTCAATGTGCTGACCGCGCAGACCACGGCGTTCACGGCCGAACAGAAGCTCGAGAACATCGCCGGGCAGCGGATGGTGTCGTCGGTGGGCCTGGTGAAGGCGCTCGGCGGCGGCTGGGATGCGTCGCAGATGAATCGCGAGACCGGCGATGTCGCGGCGCCCGCACCGCTGCCTGCATCGGCTCCTGCGGCTGCGGCTGCGACGGTCGGCGCTGCGTCCATCGCACAGAGCAGCGCGCGAGCCGCGGACGCGCCGCAAGCGCGGGTGCAAAGCAAATAATTGCCCGCTGCGCCCGCCGCGCAGCATCACCACAAAAGAGAAGAGGCATGACCGCGACCCGCGGCCATGCCCCTTTTTTTTCATCGCGCCATGCGCGCGAAGCGCACCTCAGTGCATGAACGTGAGCGCCACCGTATCTGGCCCGCTCGGCCGGCCAAGCAGATTCAGCAGGCCCGCGAGGTTATCGTGCTGTTCCGGCGCGGCGCTCGCCGTGCCATGAAACGACGTCGATGCGGCCGACACCGTGCCGCTGCCGGTCAGCGTCAACGGGCCCTTGATCGTACTCAGATCGAGCGCCGACGACTTGCCCTGCGCCTGGAATCTGACCCGGTACGACCCGAGCGGCTTGACGAGCGACACGCGTGAGCTGACGTCGTCGAGCGTCATCGTCAGTTGGCCGAACGCTTCGCCGTTGAAACTGCGCCAGTCGGTCCACGACAGCTGCACGTTGCCCTGCAGATCGAGCGTGTTGAATGGCGCGCCCAGCCCCGCGAGCAGCGACGCCGGCACCGCGAGCAGGCCGGGCGTAACGGTCGCGCCGCGCGGCGTCGCATCGACGGTGATCGGGTCCGGCATTGCCTCGCTATGACGCATGACCATGCGCACCCGGCCGGTAAAAAGCGGCCAGAACCCAGTGCGCCATTCGATCCGCCCAGGCAGCAGCGTCGCCGCGCTCATATCGGAGCCGGCGGCCAGCATCAGCGTCGCCGAGCCGTGCCACAGTGAGCCCTCGGCGTCGACGAGATTGACGTGCCCATGCGTTTGCCGCGCGAACTGCGGCGTAATCCAGGCGGCCGGCAGCAACGCGAGCGTCACCGCCGCCACCGACAAAACGGCGACCACCAGCCACGGCAGCGCCCTACGCAGGCGCCACATCCAGTAATTCATGCGAGATCCTGTAGCGAGCGGCGCGTCGTTATTTCGCGGTTGACGGTTGCAGCGCGACCGTCAGATCCACCTGGCCGTCGTCTTTCAACGCGGTGATGTGCGCCTCGGAGACCTGCACCTTGAACTGCTTGCGCACGTCATCGACCCATGTGGTCCAGGCCGGAAACGCCACGTTTTTCATCTGCACCTGTACCGCGTTGCCGACGAACTGCACCTGCGTCGCGGCGAGGCCATGCTCGCCGAGCGATGCGGAGAGCGCATCCTTCAGCGCCGCGCCGGTCGGCGCGACACCTTGCGCGGCCGCGGATAACGAACGCGCCTCGTTCGCCTGCGCGGTCATCTGAGCAAGCTGCCGCTGCAGGCTGGGCAGCGATTCCCGCAGATGCGCGCGGCCTTCCTGCGCGGGCGCCCATAGCACCGACCACGCGATCGCCACGGCGAGCGCGGCGCCACCCCACGTCAGCAGCGCCTTTTCGCGATCGGTGCGCTGGTCCCAGAAGCCAGCCCAGGTTTGAGCGAGTTGAGCTTTCATTGTCCGTTCCTGATGGTCCACTTGCCGGTGCTGCTGTCGATCGCGCCAGTCAGGCCATTGCGCGCGAGGCGCTTGGCGAAGTCGGGGTCGACCTTGATCGCGGGTTTGAAGGTCACGTCGAGGCGGTGCTCGTGATAGTCGAGCGCGGCGATGCCGTTGACGGGCAGTGGCGACAGCGAGCGTGCGAGGCCGTCGGCGAGCGATAGAAAATCCTCCGGCGACAGCTCACCCGCCGCGACGCGCAGCTGTTGCAACTGACGCGCCATCTGATCGGGCGCGTCGAGTACGACGGTCGTCTTCGGGAACGTGTTGAGCAGCAGCTCCGTCATCTGCGTGTTGATCGCGTCGCGCTGACGCGCGAGCATCAGCCACTGCACGTTCGCGCCGATGATCGCGACGACGAGCGCGGCGACCGCGAGCACGATCGGCAGACGCAGACGCCGCAGCGTCGCACGATCGAGACGCCACGGCTGCGACGCGAATTCGAACTGGCACAGGTCGAAGCGGCATTCGAGCGCGCGCCGCGCGAGCTGCTCGAACGGCAGCGGACTCGCGCCGTGGATATGCGAGGCGAGCCGCGCGGGACTCGTCGTGGGATGGTTCGGCTCATTACCCGGCACCTCGGTCAGCATGTACAGCGACACCGGCGCCGCTCCCGCTAGCGCGGAGAGCGTCGCGTTCACCGCATTGGCCGGTGCCGCGAGACCCTCGCCCTGCACGCCGCGCGCAATCGCCAGTTCGACGCGCGGCACGCCGCTGTCGACCGCGCCTTCGACCAGCAGCGCGGGCGCGGTCTGCACGACCGCACCGAGCACCGCGGCCACCATCGGCACGATGGACGGCGCTTCGGGCGCGACTACCGGGGCGACGCCCGGCAGCGACGTCGCCACGTTCGCCGCGCCGGCCATCACCGGCTCGCGCACTTCGACTGTTTCGTCGACGTTCGCGGCAGCTTCGGTCACCGGCGCCGGCGGCAGGCAACGCGTGACCGGCACCGCCCGCAGACTGCGATGACCGGCCGCCGTGAACGCCTCGCAGATGAATCGGAACCAGCCGCGATCGATGATCGCGAGCAGGTGCCGGCCTTCCCCAAGCCCCTGCGGATCGACCGCGATATGGCATGTCTGCGGGTCCTGGATCAGTTGATCCTCGACGATATTGGGCAGCGCCTGGCGCAGCTTCGGGCCGCGCAGCGGCGGCAGCGTCGCGGGCATCAGCAGCAGGTCGCGCGCGGCGACCATCAGCACCGTCGTGTTCGCGCGCGGCAGCAGCGCGAGCGCCGAGCGGCCGGCGCGCTGCGTGCGCCCGGCCTTGTCGAGCAGCACGAACGGCAGCTCGGGCAGTTGCCACTCCTGCGAGGGCACCGCCGGATCACGCGGCGGCAATAGGACGATCAGCGTGCTCAAAGGCCACTCTCTCTGTGGATTGCGATATTCATAGTTGGTCTTGTACCCGCACGATACGCGTAGTGTGAGTCAGCGGATCGCGATAGACGAGCGTCGTGCGATCCACTTCGGCGCGCTCGTGCTGCACACTGCCGTGGACTAAAAAGTAGCTCGAATTGACGTCGAACTGATTCGGATCGATCGACGCCGATTGCACGCCGGCGGCGGTCAGCGCGAGCTGCACGTCACCGGCGTTGCGGAAAAACACGGTCTGGCGCCGCGCGACCAAGGCCTGCGCCTGCGACACGGTCATGCCCGGCACCACCGCCGCGATCACTTCAGCCGACGCGGTGTTCATGTTGATCGCGGTGACCGTCGGCAGCACGGTGACGAACGGCCGCAGCTTTGCGACGATCTCCGGCGTATAGCCCGGAATGTCGAGCAGCGAATCGACGCCGATCATCAGCAGCGGCGCGACCGCGACGTTATCGTCGCCGTCCTCGATGCCGGGCTGGTTCGTGAAGTTGCCGCCCGTCATACCGCCGCCGCCGACCTGCGGCGAGCTGCTGATCGAGGTGCCGGTCTGAAAGCGCGTCGCCGATTGCGACAGCCCCGCGCGCACGTGCAGCGCGGTCACTTTGGCGAGCTGCCCGCTCAGGCCGAGCGACACCAGCAGGCGCTGATACGCGGCCATCTGCTCGGCGCTGATTTGCGTCACGCCGGGCGCCGGACTCGCTACCAGATTGCGCAGATTGAATCTGGACTGCGCATCCTCGATCGAGCCCGACAGGTACGTGGCCGCGCCTTGCTCAGCGCGCACCTCGCCGATCTGGCCGAGAAAATCCGACAGCCGCGTTTTCGCGATCGGCACGCCCCACAAGCCGCCCAGATACGTGATGCCCGCCGACGTGTCGC
This sequence comes from Paraburkholderia atlantica, assembly GCF_009362785.1. GTDB lineage: Bacteria > Pseudomonadota > Gammaproteobacteria > Burkholderiales > Burkholderiaceae > Paraburkholderia > Paraburkholderia atlantica. The sequence goes on along the minus strand of NZ_WHNQ01000005.1, from coordinate 4,612 downwards.
CTTCGGAGCGCAGGATCAGCCGGGTCCAGTCGAGCGCGCCGCGCGCGACCCATTGGGCCTGCGACAGCAGCCGCTGATTCTCGATGCGGCGGATCTGCACCTGCTGGCGCCACAACATGCCGGACACGAGGATCGCCGACAGCGCGACGACGAGCAGCGCGCTGATGATGGCCGCGCCGCGCTCGCGTGCACGTGCGCGAGAAGCGGATGCGGACTTCTTCGGCAACGACGAGGAGAACGTCATGTCATTCTCCGACCAGGAAAACGCGCGTGATCGGCTGTGCGAGCGATGTCGCGCCGATGCTGACCTGGAGCCCCGTCACCGAACGCGGCATCGGCGCATTGCCGAGCTGCGGCACCTTCAGGTTGTTGACGGCTTCGTTCATTGCGGTTTGTACGTCGTTCATCTGGATGGTCCAGCCGAGCTTCGGCACGTACATGCGCGCCGAGATCGAGCCGACGCCGCCCATCAGCGGCACCGCGCTCCAGCCTTCGTCGCTGCCGTGCAACGCGCGCCGCAGGTCGCCGACGTTGCCGAGCGGCGGCGACGCATAGCGCACCACCCGGCCGTTCGAGATCTGATAGCGCACCACCTGCAGACGCGGCGCGGTGGCCGGCAGCACCATGTGCCGCACGATCTGCAGCGTGTTGCCGGAGACCGAGACCGCGGTCTGGCTGGCCTCGTCGTCGCTGGCGGCCTGGCGCGCGTCGATGCGCATCTGGTCGAACAGCTGCGCGAACACCCGCTCGTCTTCCATCGCGTTCGTGATCGTCGTGCGGGCGCGGATGATCTGATCGAGCCCGCGCCACGACAACACGGCGATCACCGCGAGGATCGCGATCGCGACCAGCAGTTCGATCAGCGTGAAGCCGCGCGCGCCGTAACGGCGGCGGCGCTCACAGCGAGCGGTTGTTTTCATTCGCGACCACCGTGACCATCCGGGCGAGATTGCCGGACTGGCCAGGCATCGTCACCATCACTTCGACACGGCGAAACACCGGATTCGGCGTCGCCGTCACATGTTCAGTACAGCGCAGCTGCAGATTGCCTTGCGAGCAATCGAAGCTCGTCGAGCCGATGTTGGGCCATGCATGCTTCAGATGCAGGTCCGCGAGCGCGTTGTCCGCGCTCCAGCCGGCGAGCAGACGCCGGTGCAGATCGGCTTCGCCGCTCGCCAGACTGCCGACCGCGCGCAGCGACGCGGCAAGCGCGACCGCGATGATGGCGAGCGCGACCAGCACCTCGATCATCGTGAAGCCGCGCTCATTGCGGCACGCGATAGGGCGCATGTTGAAGAGAGGAGAGGCATGGGCGGCCCTGCCAGAACGACGCATCCGCATGTCAGCGCACCTCGTAGCGGCCATTGCCGGTACTGACGATCGTCGCCTGTCCGGCCGCCGAAAACAGCGTGACCTGCACCGGCACGTCGATCGCCTCGGTACCGAACACGATGCGATCCGCGTGCGAATCCGAGCCCGGATAACTGATCGCGACACCGGTCACGCCACCTTCCCACTTACGCGGCCCGAGCAGATCGTCGCGCAACGGACGCCAGCCGTCCTGGGTGCGCTGATCGAAACGGAAGCCGCCCTCGAACGGCTGCCACGCGATCGGCCGCGCGCGCACCTGCGCTTCGTCGCCAGCCGATTCGAACAGCAGCGCGAGACGCTGCGCTTCTTCGTTCAGATCGGTGCGCGGATTGCGGGTCATCGTAAGCGCGGTCAGCGACACGAGCAGGCCCGCGATCACGAGCACGACCATCATTTCGAGCAGCGTGAAGCCGGCCGCGCGGCCGCGGCGTGGCCGGGAGCGCGGCCGCGAAGCCGTACACGGAGTGTCCACACGGGACTTGCAAGCGGACGTTCGCATAATGCCGGCCATCGACGATCAACGAATATTCAAACAGCAATGCATCGGTGAAACCAGCGGCCAACCCAGTAACAAAGAGGGCGCGTGCGTGAACATCATCGAGCCTGGCGGGATGCTGGGTTCGCCGTGCCTATTGCCACGACCCGACGTCGGAATCGTTGCCTTCGCCGCCCGGTTTGCCATCGGCGCCGTAGCTGAACACATCGATCTCACCGTGCACGCCCGGATTCAGATACTGATACGCGTTGCCCCACGGATCGTTCGGCAGACGCTCGAGATAGCCGCCGTCCTTCCAGTTGTTCGGCACCGGGTCGGTGCTCGGCTTTTCGATCAGCGCGCGCAGGCCTTGCTCCTGGGTCGGATAACGGCCGTTGTCGAGGCGATAAAGCTTCAACGCCTGCATCACGGTGCCGATATCCTGCTTTGCGGCGACGCGCCGCGCTTCGTCCGGACGGCTCATGATCTTCGGCACGATCAGCGCGGCGAGAATGCCGAGAATCGCGATCACGACCATGATTTCGATCAGCGTGAAACCGCGTTGACGACGGCCGCGTGAACCCGCGTTGTCAGCGCGGCGAATGGTCGACAGTTGCATAGCTTGCTACCTCTTTTCAGGTGAAATTTTCGGCTCAGGTTGTCAGATTGAACACGCCGGGCCGGTCATTTTAATGTCATGTAGTTGAAGGCTTTCAACCCACCGCAATTTTCACAATAGTCCGTACAATGTGCGCATGAACGCCATCCAAATCCGCCTCTTGTCGCTCGCGCTGTTCGCCGCTTTCTGCGCGACGCTGACCTACTGGGTCATCACGCTCACTACGATGTCCGGCGCGCCGCTACCGGCAGCCGCCGCACACGCGCAGGTCTCGACCGACCAGGCCGCGACGCTGTTCGGCGGACAGCTCACGCGCAACGTCAATCAGGACATCCATCTGTTCGGCATCCTCGCGTTGAGCGAAGGCGCCGCGGCGATCGTCAGCGTCGGTGGCGAGCCGCCGCACGCGGTGTCGCTCGGCAGCACGCTGATGCAAGGCACCAGGCTCTCCGAAGTTCGCGCCCGCTCGATCATCATCGACCGCAACGGCGCACACTCGGAAATCTTCCTGCCCGCCAATTCCAGCGGTCCCACCATTTACGTGCGCTGAATCCTGAAGCGGTTGCGCGGCCGATACGGCACGCCGCGCAAATCCTTTCTCTTCCTTCCTCGCGGTACGGCTACCGCTACTGCACGAGGTTGTTCAGCTCGATGATCGGCAGCATCACCGCAAGCACGATCACCAGCACCACGCCCCCCATCGCCAGAATCAGCAGCGGCTCGAGCAGGCTCGTCAGGAACATCGTGCGACGCTCCAGCTCGCGCGCCTCGCCGTCGGCCGCGCGATCGAGCATCGTCGTCACGTCGCCGGTCGCTTCACCCGAGCGGATCAGGTGCACGAGCACCGGCGGAAACGTCTTCGTATTGCCGAGCGCGCGCGACAGCGACGTGCCTTCGCGCACCCGCACGATCGCATCGTCGATGTTCTCGCGCATCGCGTTGTTGCTGAGCGTATCGGCCGCGGCCTGCAACGCGCGCAGGATTGGCACGCCCGCCGCAGTGAGAATGCCGAGCGTGCTGGCGAAGCGCACGGTGTTATAGCCGCGCACGAGCTTGCCGAGCAGCGGCGCGGTCAGCAGCCAGCGGTCGAAGGCGAGACGCGGCCCCGGTTGCCTGAGCGTCGCGCGCACCAGATACACGACCACGATCACGCCGATCAGCATCGCCCACCACCAGTGCCGCACGAACCCGGACAGCGCCATCATCATGATCGTCAGAAACGGCAGTTGCTGCTTCGTGCTCGCGAACACGTTGACGACCTGCGGCACCACATAGCTGAGCAGGAACGTGACGATGCCGAACGCGATGATCGTGACGATCGTCGGATACGTGAACGCCAGCACGATCTTCTGCTTCAGCGCATTGCGCTGCTCGATGTAATCGGCGAGCCGCGACAGCACCAGGCCGAGCTTGCCCGTGTGCTCGCCGGCCGCGACGAGCGCCCGGTAGATTTCGGGGAAATCCTTCGGATGCTGCTGCAGCGCGTTCGCAAGCGAGTGACCACCGAGCACTTCGGCGCGAATCGCCGCCATCAGCTCGCGGATGTAGTCGCGCTCCGACTGCTCGGTCAGCACCGAGAGCGCTTCGTCGAGCGGCAGGCCCGCGATCAGCAGACTCGCGAGCTGCCGCGTCAGAATGGCCTGCTCGCGCTGCGATAGACGACGGCCAAGCGCGAGCCGCTGATTGCGCTCGCCGCGCGTGCGCGACGCCGCCGGTTCGACGACTAGCGGCGTGAGTCCCTGCGAGCGCAGGTTGGTGCGCGCGCCGCGTGCACTGTCGGCGTCGAGCACGCCTTTTTGTGCCTTGCCCGCCGCGTCGATCGCTTCAAAACGGAATGCCGGCATGCGCTTATGCTCCGCCCGTCACGCGAATCACTTCTTCGAGCGACGTCAGTCCCGACGCGAGCCAGCGCTCCGAATCCTCGCGCAGCGTGCGCATGCCTTGGGAGCGGCCCGCTTCGAGAATTTCGGCATCGGCCGCGTTGCGGTGGATCAGCGAGCGGATCGATTCGTCGATCAGCAACAGCTCGTAGACGCCGCGGCGTCCCGCGTAACCCGACTGGCCACAACGGTCGCAGCCGACCGGATGCCAGCGCTTGCTGCCGTCCTCTTCGGTGCGCTCTTCGCGGCACACCGGGCACAGGCGCC
>NZ_WHNQ01000040.1 GCF_009362785.1 Paraburkholderia atlantica | reverse complement strand
AAGACATGCCGGTTGAGATCGGTGTTGTGCCAGAAACAACACAGCCCCACACACGAATCCTTTACGCTTCTTCCCGATTGGCTGTGGCGCCCGGTTGACCCCAACCTGAGAGCGACGCAGCAACCCGTCATGCCTGATGACCATAGCGAGTCGGTCCCACCCCTTCCCATCCCGAACAGGACCGTGAAACGACTCCACGCCGATGATAGTGCGGATTGCCCGTGTGAAAGTAGGTAATCGTCAGGCTCCCCCAAAGCCAGAAACCCCACCCCCAGCGGTGGGGTTTTTGCGTTTACGCCACCGTCATCGGCAGAGATGACGTCTCCGTGGACAAGTGGACCTTCTATCAAGCTCCTGGTCGCCATTACAGTCCGCGCGTAAGCGGCGGGATCAAGCGGAAGTCGTCATTCCCCGCCATGGAAACGCGGCTAGCACCTGCCTGATCGCCGTATCGAAAGGTGTGCGTCGGCCGAGTCCAAGTGCCTCCAGACGGCTCGATGCCAAATGACAGTTGTGCGGGCGCGGCGTCGCGTCGGTGGGTGTGTGCTGCGGCGTCAAATGCGCGTCGAGTTGCAATGCTTCTGCCAGGCGCACGGCGATCTCGTACTTGTTCATCGGTTCGTCGCCCGACCATTGCACGATGCCGGAGATGGTTTCGCCGCGCGCGTGTCGCTCGAGCATCTGTCGGATCACGACCGCGACATCGGGCGTGAACGTAGGATAGCGTATCGCCCAAGCGTCCATCTTGGCAGCTTGGGCGGCCGGCGCGGCCGACGCCGCGATCGCCGGCACGAGGCTAGTCACGGCCGACTCCGACCAATTCGCAATCGGCCCATACAACAGCGGCAGACGCAGCACGCATCCGCGCTCGGCCGTTTCGATTAGCGCTCGTTCGCCTTCGAGCTTGCTCTGTCCGTACGCGTTCAGTGGCGCTGGTGTACTGTCGTGACGATAGGGTGGGTGCTTGCCGTCAAACACGTAGTCGGTCGAGATCGACAGCGTCCATGCGCCGTGTCGATTTGCCGCGCTGGCGATCATTTGCACGGCATCGACGTTCAACGCGCGAGCATGTGCCGGATCGCGTTCGCATACATCGGGTCGGCGCTCCGCCGCGGCGATCACGACGGCATCCGGGACCACATGGTCGATGAAACGCTCGACCGCCAGGCTATCGCGAACATCCAATCGGACCATTTGCGGAGACGGCCGACTAAATGCTGTGGAGGCGATGTGCCAATCGACCTGGCCCGCGAGTTCGTCGATGAGCGCGCGGCCGAGCAGCCCGGAACCACCGATTACGGCGACCTTGAACATGCCGGGCACCCTCAGCGCAGAGACGTGACGGCGTATCCGGCTTCGTCAATCGCGGCCTTCAGTGCCTCGATCGGTTGTGCCGACTCCACGAGCACGCGGCCGCTCGCGAGATCCACCTGAACCTGCGCGGCCGCGTCGTGCTCGCGGATCGCGTTCGTGACGGCGCTAACACAGTGCTGGCAACTCATGCCTTCTACATGGAGTTCGATTGTCATTGCAAGGACCTCGAGGGAGTCAGATCGCGGATAGCCGAATTATGCCTGCCGTTTCGTGTTTGGGTAGCTGACCTTCCCGCGATGGGAAGGTGTAGGATCGGTTCGAGTTCACCCGCAATCTTGGGAAAACAGTCATGAACATTGGCGAAGCGGCCCGCGCGTCGGGCGTCACGGCGAAAATGATCCGCTACTACGAAAGCGTCGGCCTATTGACCGCGAAGGGGCGCACCAGTGCTGGCTACCGCGTGTATGGCCCGCAGGAAGTGCATTCTCTTCGCTTTATCCGCCAGGCGCGCCGACTCGGATTTCTCGTCGAGGATATCCGGCGACTGCTTGCCCTATGGAACGACCGCTCGCGTGCAAGCGCCGAAGTCAAGCGGATCGCGCTCGAACATGTCGCCGAACTCGATCGCCGCATCACCGAGCTGACGGACATGCGCGACACTCTCGCGCATCTGGCCGACCATTGTCACGGCGATGACCGGCCAGATTGTCCGATTATCGAGCGATTAGCGGACACCGATCTTGTTTCGGGACAAGGTTGCCATCCGCTTTAGCCGGGTGGATCGAGGAAAAAGGCGCAACCCGGTCTGCCGTCGCTCAGGCCAGCGAGTTGCGCACCGAAAGTGTGCGTGGAGATTGGCGCAATGACCTGCGCGCCCGGCGTCCTCGGTGAATCTCAATGAAATCAGTGCCCTGAATGCACCTGTACAGTGCGTCATTCCAGAATGGAATGCACGCCATGCGGGCATTTCACTGTTCAGGTTGCACCCTATGGCTATAATACGGGTTAACCCTTTTACGGGAAATCCCTGATGTCAAATCACCGGGGATTCGATCTGATCCTTGGAGAACATCATGTTTGCATTCATTCTTGACAAGCTGAGCACCTGGTTCGAAACCGCGGAACGTAGCCGTCGTGAGGCATACCTCGCATCTTCGTCCGATATCGTCCAGCTCGAACAGCGCATTCGTTCGCTCGAAACCAACGGCTATTCGCGCTGAGTTTCCGCTTTGAGTTTGACCTGGCGGCGCCTTTTGCCTGGCCATTGCAGTACCAATGTCGAGCCCCGTCAAAGCGGGGCTTTGTCGCATCTGAACACCGAAACCGCGTGCCTTCGGCGTTTTTCGATGATCGTCGCAAGAAGGCTTCTCATGGCGAATATCGACTAGCTTCGTAACGCGGGCCGCGGTAATGTAGGGCGTTTTTCGCGCAAGACGGCATTCATAACCAATCGGGCTGCCCATGTCCTCCGTCCGTTCACTGCAAACTTTCCGATCCATGATGGCCGCGGCTGCCACGGCGACCCTCGCCACCCTTTGCGCTGCGTCGGACGCATATGCGGTGTCCGATTACGAGCGTCCTCCCGTGATTCTCGATACGCTTGGCGGCATCAATAATGGCCAGAGCGGTACCGTACTGCTGAGCTCGCCGCCAGCGCCGGAGCCGATCGTCGCCGCGCCGTCGATCGCGGCACCGGTCGAACTGCCTGCAGAATCGTCGCCGCCGTTCGTCGTCGCACCGTATATCCAGTTGCCGGCGGGTGGGGGCGTGCCGCCGCGGCCGATGCCTCGACCGGTGCCGTTTCCGCAATAGGCAGTGACGGCGCGAAAGATCGCCGGTCTCGCTTCTCTCCCTACGCCAGCTTTGCTCGGACCCAGCAACTCCATCCGGGTTTGGGCGCATGGCGTCGGTGAAACCGTCCGACGACAATCGTTCCGACGCCTCGTCGCCCTGAGCTCGGTCCCCGGCGTGCGCGCCTGCGTCACCGCTTCGAACGGAAAACACAAGGAGACGTCACCATGCCCAATCACTGGATGCAGCGTGCGACGCGCGCCTGCGTGATGTTGCTCGCACTGGCTACGCTGCCCAGCGCCGGATTCGCGAAGGACGCGCCGGAAATGCCGACACTGACGATGGCCGTCGGCGGCTTACCAGGTCTCTACTACCTCCCGGTCCTCGCCGCACGGCAACTCGGCTACTTCAAGGACGAAGGCCTGAATGTCACGCTCGAAGATTTCGCGGGCGGCTCGAAGGCGCTAGAAGCGGTGGTGGGCGGCAGCGCCGAAGTGGGCGCGGGCGCATTCGAGCACACGCTATTCATGCAGGCGAAGGGACAGCACTATCGGGCGTTCGTGTTGATGGGCCGCGCCCCGCAGATCGTGATCGGCGTGGTGAAGTCGAAGGCCGATCAGATCAAGTCGCTCGCGGACTTCAAAGGCGCGAAGGTTGGCGTGAGCGCGCCGGGTTCGTCGACGGATCTCGTGCTCACCGTTGCGTTGCGCAAGGCCGGCGTGCAGCGCAGCGACATTTCGGCGATCGGCGTCGGCAGCGGGGCGACGGTGCTGGCCGCGGTGGGCAGTGGGCAGATCGACGCACTATCCAATGTCGATCCGATGATGACCAAGCTCACGCGTAGCGGCGCGATCAAGGTGCTGGTCGATACGCGCACGGTCAAAGGCACGCAGGAGGTTTTCGGCGGCACGATGCCCGCAGCAACGCTTTACGCGCCCGAAAGCTTCATCCAGAAAAATCCGAAGACGACGCAGGCGCTGACCAACGCGATCGTGCGCGCCAATCATTGGCTGCAGACCGCGAGCGATGCGGATCTGTTGAAGATGGTGCCGCCAGCCTACCTGTTGGGCGACCCGACGCTTTATCTCGACGCCTTTCACAACGTGCGCGATGCGTATTCGCCAGACGGACTGATGCCCGCGGATGGGCCGGCGACGGCGCTGCGCGCGTTGTCGTCGTTCGACAGCCGGCTCGATCCGAAGAAGATCGATTTGAGTGCGACCTATACGAACCAGTTCGCGAGCAAGGCGGCCGCGCAGTTGAAGTGAGCCCGGGTGCAGACCAGGTTGCGGGCAGGCAACTGCAGACCGTACGCGCAATCCGCTCACGCGCCGCTCATCGCGTTCAATTGCCGCGATATTCGACTTTGAACGTCGCAGCCTTGTCCTCGCCGAGCGTCTTGACGAGCCATGGCATCTGATCCTTCAGCATCTTCGCAAGCGTATACGGCGGGTTCAGGACGAACATGCCGCTACCGAAGAGCCCATAGCCGTCTTCCGGCGGATTGCTGACGGTCAGGCTGACGTGCAGCCAGTTGTCCTTCTGCAACTGCTTGAGCTGGTCGGGAAAACGCTGCGACTCGGGGCGCTTGACTTGCGGATACCACACCGCATACGTGCCGGTCGGAAACCGCTTCAGACTTTCCTCGACACAGCGCAGCGTGCGCCCGTAATCGCGCTTGTCTTCATACGACGGGTCGAGCAGGATCAGCGCGCGGCGTGGCGCCGGCGGCAACAGCGTGAGAATGCCGTCGAAGCCGTCGCCCGCGTACAGCATCGCGCGGCGTCCCGCGTCGCGGAAATTGTGGCGCAGCACGTCGATTTCGGTGCTGTGCAATTCGAATAGCCGCATCCGATCCTGCGCGCGCAACTGTCGCCATGCGAGATACGGCGAGCCCGGATAGAAATGCAACTGGCCATCGGCATTGAGCGCGCTGACTTCGTCGACGTAGTCGGCGAACAACGGCGGCAGATCGTTGCGGCCCCACAGTTTTGCAATACCCGTCTCGAACTCGCCGGTTTTCGTCGCGTAGCCTTCCTTCAGCGAGTAGACGCCGGCGCCCGCGTGCGTGTCGATATACCAGTAGGCCTTGTCCTTCTGGCCAAGGTAGCGCAGGAGCTGCAACACGACGGCGTGTTTCAGAACGTCGGCGTGATTGCCGGCATGAAAGGCGTGGCGGTAGCTGAGCATGATGAGAGGACGCTAAGAGAGCGCAGGCCGGCCCAAAGGAGCCGGCGACGCGCGGTCGCGTATTGTACGCGACCGCGCGTGCCCGGTTGGCCACTCGGTGCGTGGCGCTGCGCGGGCGATTACTCGTGCGCGTCGCCGATGATCTCCTCGATCCGCTGCTTGATCTCCGGCGTGATGCGCGCCGCCACCTCGGCGGACTGCATGTTTTCGCCGATCTGTTCGACCCGCGAGGCGCCCGTGATCACCGTGCTGACATTCGGATTCTTCAGAATCCACGCGATCGCGAGCTGACCCACGGTGCAGTCGAGTTCGTCGGCGACCGCGCCGAGCTGGCCGACCACGTTGTTCCGTGTCGGGTCGGTGAGTTGCTGACGCAGCCAGTCATAGCCCTGCAACTGCGCGCGACTGTCGGCCGGCACGCCGTCACGGTATTTGCCGGTGAGCAGACCCGATGCGAGCGGACTCCACGTGGTCAGGCCGAGGCCGATGTCCTCGTAGAGCCGCTTGTATTCCTGCTCGACGCGTTTGCGGTGAAACAGGTTGTATTGCGGCTGCTCCATGACCGGCTTGTGCAGATGATGCCGCTCGGCGATTTCATATGCGGCGCGAATCTCGTCGGCGCTCCATTCCGAGGTGCCCCAGTACAGCGCCTTGCCGCGCACGATCATGTCGCTCATTGCCCAGACCGTTTCCTCGACCGGCGTGTTCGGGTCGGGACGATGACAGAACACGAGATCGACGTAATCGAGTTGCAGGCGCTTCAACGACCCGTCGATCGCGTTCATCAGGTACTTGCGGTTCAGCGTGTGGTACTGATTCGGCGCTTCGTTGAGTCCCCAGAAAAATTTCGTCGACACGACGTAGCTCACGCGGGGCCACGCGAGTTCCTTCAATGCATGGCCCATGATTTCCTCGGATTTGCCGCCCGCATAGACTTCGGCGTTGTCGAAGAAATTGACGCCCGCGTCGCGCGCCGCGGCAAGCGATTCGCGCGCGGCGCGGTGATCCACCTGGTTGCCGTATGTGACCCATGAGCCGATCGACAACTCGCTCACTTGCAGGCCGGAGCGGCCCAGACGTCGATAATTCATGCATGTCTCCTGGTTGGTGATGCCACGGGAATGGAGCCCGGATTCAGCCGGAAAGCGTCCAGTTTAAATAGATCCGGTTCGGCGTGCGTTTTACCTATGCCGTTCACAGGGTTCATGCACAATAGCAAAGTCGGCCGCCGCGCTGCATCCGCCGAACGGTCTATACCGTTTGGCCGACTTCTCGCCGCGCGCGGCTTCGTGGTCTCATTGCTCATCAACTGCATGGAGGTTCTGGATGTCGTCTCTGAACTCGAATCTGAACGGCAAGGTCGCCGTCGTCACTGGCGCCGCGAGCGGCATCGGCAAACAGATCGCGTTGACTCTGTCAGCCGCGGGTGCGGCCGTCGCGATCGCCGACCTGAACCAGGACGGCGCGAACGCCGTTGCTGAAGAAATCAGAAAGGGCGGCGGTAAGGCAATCGGTGTGGCAATGGACGTGACGAGCGAAGACGCCGTCAACCAGGGTATCGACAAGGTCGCCGAGGAATTCGGCTCGATCGACATTCTCGTTTCCAACGCCGGCATCCAGATCGTCAATCCGATCGAAAACTATTCGTTCTCGGACTGGAAGAAGATGCAGGCCATTCACGTGGACGGTGCGTTCCTGACCACCAAGGCCGCGCTCAAGCACATGTACAAGGACAATCGCGGCGGCGTCGTGATCTACATGGGCTCGGTCCACTCGCATCTCGCCTCGCCGCTGAAGTCGGCGTACGTGACCGCGAAGCATGCTCTGCTGGGTCTGTCGCGCGTGCTCGCCAAGGAGGGGGCTGCGCATAATGTGCGTTCGCACGTCGTGTGTCCGGGCTTCGTGCGCACGCCGCTCGTCGACAAGCAGATTCCCGAGCAGGCGAAGGAATTCGGCATCAGCGAAGAAGAAGTAATCAAGCGCGTGATGCTGGGCGGTACCGTCGACGGTATCTTCACCACGGTCGAAGACGTCGCGCAGACCGTGCTGTTCCTGTCGACCTTCCCGAGCGCGGCGCTGACTGGCCAGTCGTTCGTCGTGAGCCACGGCTGGTACATGCACTAAGGGGCGGCCCATGGCGCAACGCAATCTGAAGCGGGCGCGCGTGGGCGTGTCCGGCGACGGGGAGGGCGCGGGTCCGGCGGTTGCCGCCCGCTCGCGCCGGCACCTCCGGTTGCCCAACTACGAAACCGTCGCGCTGATGCTGCAAGGCGGTGGCGCGCTCGGCGCCTATCAGGCCGGCGTCTTTCAGGGACTTTACGAAGCCGGCATCGAACCGAACTGGATCGCCGGAATTTCGATCGGTGCGCTCAATACCGCGATCATTGCGGGCAATCCGCCGGAACGACGCGTCGAGCGCCTGCTGCAGTTCTGGGAGACGATCTGCCAGCCGGCGTTCGGACCGCCGTTGCCCGCTCCGGTCGAACACGCGCTGTTCAATTCGAGCGAAGCGGTGCGCAAGGCATTTACGGCAGCGCAGGCAATGAGCGCGATCGTCGAAGGGCAAAAGGGCTTTTTCGTGCCGCGTTTCCCGCCGCCGTTGCCCACGGTGTCCGGTCCGCCGCAATTGGCGAGCTACTACGACACCACGCCGCTGAAGGCCACGCTCGAGTCGCTGTGTGATTTCGACCGGATCAATTCCGGGGAAATACGCGTGTCGGTGGGCGCGGTGAATTGCGGCACGGGCAATTTTGCGTACTTCGACAATACGCATACCACGCTCAGGCCCGAGCATTTCATAGCGTCGGGCGCGTTGCCGCCGGGCTTCGCGGCTGTCGAGATAGACGGACAGTTCTACTGGGACGGCGGCCTGATGTCGAACACGCCGCTCTACGAGGTGCTCCAGACCACGCCGCGTCGCGATACGCTCGCGTTTCAGGTCGATTTATGGAGCGCGATCGGGCCGGTGCCGGACAACATCACGGACGTGCAGGGGCGCATGAAAGACATCCAGTATTCGAGCCGTACGCGTCTCGTGACCGACATGCTGCAGCGCTCGCAGCGTTTCCGCCACGTACTGCGCGAGGTGCTGGACCGTGTGCCCGAAGAGCAACGCGACGATCCGTGGTGCAAGCTCGCCGAAGACCTGTCGTGCTCGAAGCGCTACAACGTGATTCACCTGATCTACCGGCACAAGGAATACGAAGGACATTACAAGGACTTCCAATTCGGTCTGTCGACGATGCGCGAGCATTGGCGAAGCGGTCTTGAAGATATTGTCCGTTCCCTCGAGCAGCCCGACTGGCTCGATATGCCGCAGAACGATGCCGGCTTCGTCACGCACGATATTCATAGGGACTCGCGCTGATTTCTGCGCAGACAGACCCGACGTGACGCCGGCAACGTCCAACGAACAGTCAGGCAGGCATGAAAAAACGGCGCCCTTTTCATAAAAGAGCGCCGTTTCTATAGACAGTTGCAGCGGTGAACCTGCTGCACTGGCGCGGCAAACCTCCGCGCCGTCACTCGCCTTACTTCAGCACGTGAGCAATCGCGTTGGCGACGACGTCGAGGTTGCGCGTATTCAGCGCAGCCACGCAGATACGGCCCGTGCTGACCGCATAGATGCCGAACTCTTCGCGCAGACGGTCCACTTGCGGTGCCGTCAGACCCGAGTACGAGAACATGCCGCGCTGTGCGTTCACGAAGCTGAAGTCACGATCGACACCGCTCGCCTTCAGGCGTTCGACGAGACCGTTACGCATTGCGCGGATACGGTCGCGCATTTCGCCCAGTTCGCTTTCCCACGTCGCGCGCAGTTCCGGCGACGCGAGCACGGCCGCGACCACCGAGCCGCCGTGCGTCGGCGGGTTCGAGTAGTTGGTGCGGATCACGCGCTTCAGTTGCGACAGCACGCGCGCCGCTTCTTCCTTGCTCGAGGTGATGATCGACAGTGCGCCGACACGCTCGCCGTACAGCGAGAACGACTTCGAGAACGACGACGACACGAACACGTTCAGTTCCTGCGCCGCGAACAGACGCACGGCTGCCGCGTCCGCTTCGATGTTGTCGCCGAAGCCCTGGTAGGCGATATCGAGGAACGGCACGAGGTTGCGCGCCTTGACGACCTCGACGACCTGCTTCCACTGTTCGACGCTCAGGTCGACGCCGGTCGGGTTGTGGCAGCACGCGTGCAGCACGACGATCGTGCCCGCCGCATAGCTGTTCAGCGCGTTCAGCATGGCGTCGAAGTTCACGCCGTGAGTCTGCGCGTCATAGTACGGATACGATTCGACGACGAAGCCCGCGCCTTCGAACAGCGCGCGATGGTTTTCCCAGCTCGGGTCGCTGATCGCGACCTTGCTGTTCGGGTTCACGCGCTTCAGGAAGTCCGCGCCGATCTTCAGCGCGCCCGTGCCGCCCAGCGCCTGCGCCGTGACGACGCGGCCGGCCGCGATCAGCGGCGAGTCGTTGCCGAGCAGCAGCTTTTGCACGGCGGCATCGTAAGCGGCGATCCCTTCGATCGGCAGATAGCCACGCGGCAGCGCGGCATCGACGCGGGCCTTTTCCGCCTCGCGCACGGCGCGCAGCAGCGGGATCTTGCCTTCTTCATTGAAGTACACGCCAACCCCGAGGTTGACCTTGGTGGCGCGCGTATCGGCGTTGAAAGCTTCGTTCAGGCCCAGAATCGGGTCGCGGGGAGCTAGTTCGACGGCGGAGAACAGAGACATGATGGGTGGGCAGCAGTAGTAAAAAGAGGGCGGCTTCGCGCGCGGGAGGCCTCATATGGAGCGTCGGCGGCGTTTCGGGCGTGCGGCGTGAGTTCGACGAAACGCGAAAATCAGGGACGGCCTATGGACAGCGGCGGGCGAGCGCAACTTCGCATTGTAACGAATCTGGGCGCGTTTTTCGGACGACCGGATGGCCAAAAGGCAATTATTTGCTTGAAAAACAGGCAGTGGGGGCCATGTGGCAGTAAGGAATTCGAGCGGACGGCGCGCGGTGGACCGCGCGAGCGGGCCGAGGTGCGCTGCCCTTCGCCGCGCGTACGTCCGCAAGGGGCCATAACAGATAGTCGCCCGCACGGCCCAGCGCAGCCCTACGTAACCCCGCTCGATCTTCGCTTTCCACAACCCGTTAGAATGATTCTTTGCCCAAGGCCCGGTGCCGCCCCTCATGTCCGAACACCATCTGACTGAAGCCGACGATACGCTCGACGAATCCAAATTCATCACGTTCGAAGGTTCGCCGTTCAAGCTGTACCAGCCGTATCCGCCCGCCGGCGACCAGCCCACGGCCATCGAGACGCTCGTCGAGGGCGTCGGCGATGGTCTCGCGTTCCAGACGCTGCTCGGCGTGACCGGCTCCGGCAAGACCTTCACGATGGCCAACACGATCGCGCGGCTCGGCCGGCCGGCGATCGTTTTCGCGCCGAACAAGACGCTCGCCGCGCAGCTGTACTCGGAGTTCCGCGAGTTCTTTCCGCGCAACGCGGTCGAGTACTTCGTCTCGTACTACGACTACTACCAGCCGGAAGCGTATGTGCCGCAGCGCGACCTGTTCATCGAGAAAGACTCGTCGATCAACGAGCATATCGAACAGATGCGGCTGTCGGCGACCAAGAGCCTGATGGAGCGGCGCGACGTCGTGATCGTCGCGACGGTGTCGGCGATTTACGGTATCGGCAATCCGTCCGAATACCACCAGATGATCCTGACGCTGCGCACCGGCGACCGGCTCGGCCAGCGCGATGTCATCGCGAGGCTGATCGCGATGCAGTACAGCCGCAACGAAGCCGACTTCCAGCGCGGCTCGTTCCGCGTGCGCGGCGACACGATCGATATCTTTCCGGCCGAGCACGCCGAGATGGCGGTGCGCGTCGAGCTGTTCGACGACGAAGTCGAAACGCTGCAGCTGTTCGATCCGCTCACCGGCCGCGTGCGGCAGAAAATTCCGCGATTTACCGTGTATCCGTCGTCGCACTACGTGACGCCGCGCGACACCGTGCTGCGTGCGGTCGAAACGATCAAGGCCGAACTGCGCGAACGGCTCGAGTTCTTCTATAGCGAAGGCAAGCTCGTCGAGGCGCAGCGGCTCGAGCAGCGCACCCGGTTCGACCTCGAAATGCTGCAGGAACTCGGATTCTGCAAGGGCATCGAGAACTATTCGCGGCACTTCTCGGGCGCGGCGCCGGGCGAGCCGCCGCCGACGCTCGTCGATTACCTGCCGCCCGACGCGATCATGATGCTCGACGAATCGCACGTGCTGATCGGCCAGCTGAACGGCATGTACAACGGCGACCGTGCGCGCAAGGAAAACCTCGTCGACTACGGCTTCCGGCTGCCGTCGGCGCTCGACAACCGGCCGCTCAAGTTCAACGAGTTCGAGCGCAAGATGCGCCAGGTCGTGTTCGTGTCGGCGACGCCCGCCGATTACGAGAAGAAGACGTCGGGGCAGGTTGCCGAACAGCTGGTGCGCCCGACCGGCCTCGTCGACCCCGAGATCGAGGTGCGGCCGGCACGCAGCCAGGTCGACGACGTGCTCGGCGAGATCAACGAGCGCATCAAGGCCGGCGACCGCGTGCTGGTCACGACGCTGACCAAGCGGATGGCCGAGCAGCTCACCGAATTTCTGGCCGACCATGGCATCAAGGTGCGCTATCTGCACAGCGACATCGACACGGTCGAGCGCGTCGAAATCATCCGCGATCTGCGTCTCGGCGCGTTCGACGTGCTGGTCGGTATCAACCTGCTGCGCGAGGGTCTCGATATTCCCGAGGTGTCGCTGGTCGCGATTCTCGACGCGGACAAGGAGGGCTTCCTGCGCGCCGAGCGTTCGCTGATCCAGACCATCGGCCGGGCGGCGCGTAACGTGAACGGCAAGGCGATCCTGTATGCGGACAACATCACCGACTCGATGCGCCGCGCGATCGACGAAACCGAGCGGCGCCGCGCGAAGCAGATCGCGTTTAACGCCGCGCACGGCATCACGCCGCGTGGCGTCGTGAAACGGATTCGCGACATCATCGACGGCGTGTACAACGTCGACGAAGCGCGCGCCGAGTTGAAGGAGCAGCAGACCCGCGCGAAATTCGAGGACATGTCCGAGAAGCAACTCGCCAAGGAAATCAAGCGCCTCGAAAAGCAGATGATGGAGCACGCGAAGAATCTCGAGTTCGAGAAGGCCGCGCAGACTCGCGATCAACTGGCGCTGCTACGTCAGCGCGTGTTCGGCGCGAACGTCGGCGATCACGTGGCGGGCGTCGACTAATTGACGTTTCGCGCCATCGCCTTGTCCACCATGAAAGGGCGCGGCCATTCGCCGCGCCTGTTCGCATTGGCCGGCACTTAAGCTCCCGCGGGAGCCGTCGGAATGGTCACTTTGACGGTGACGAATTCCATCCCTGCTTCCCAGCCACACAAAGATTTTTCTTAAGCGAACCTTAAGACCATGCTGGCATGAGGCCAAGCGCACTAACAGGTTTGTTCTCACCAGCGATCGATGATAAACTCAACCAATATTGAGAATGGTTCGCATTTAAATTTACATCTGACTTGCGACCGCCGTATTTCAATGAAATCGATTCCAGTCTGATAAAAACAAGGAGCATCAATGCGGATTTCTTCCTTTGTGCGCGGTGGCGCGGCAGCGGTAGCCGTGGTCGCGGCGCTGTCGGCCACGGCCGCCGAATATCCGATCGGCAAGCAGCAGATTCAGGGTGGCATGGAAATCGGCGTGGTCTACCTGCAGCCGATCACGATGGAGCCCGAAGGCATGATGCGCAAGGCGTCGGATTCGGACATCCATCTCGAGTCCGACATCCACGCGGTCAAGAACAATCCGACCGGTTTCGCCGAAGGCGACTGGATGCCTTATCTGCAGGTGCGCTACGAACTGACGAAGGCCGGCTCGAACCAGCCGTTGAAGGGCGACCTGATGGCGATGGTCGCGAACGACGGTCCGCACTACGGCGACAACGTCAAACTGCAAGGCCCGGGCAAGTATCACCTGAAGCTGATCGTCGAAGCGCCGATGCAGACGGGCCACATGGCGTTCGGCCGCCACGTCGACAAGGAAACCGGCGTCGGGCCGTGGTTCAAGCCAATCACGCTCGAATATGACTTCACCTTCGCTGGCATCGGCAAGAAGGGCGGTTATTGATCGGCGCGCGGCGCCAACGCGGTCGCTCAACGTATCAGTTAATGCAGCAGACGGCGCGCGGACGGTCGGTGTGAGACCCGCTGTCGGCGCGTCGCGTTTTCCGGAAAGGGCAATGGGAATCAACCGAA
The DNA here is from genome assembly GCF_009362785.1 of Paraburkholderia atlantica. Lineage (GTDB taxonomy): Bacteria > Pseudomonadota > Gammaproteobacteria > Burkholderiales > Burkholderiaceae > Paraburkholderia > Paraburkholderia atlantica. Next base: position 40,591 of record NZ_WHNQ01000040.1, on the reverse strand, counting down.
AGATCACGATGCTTGCCGCCACGTTCTGCCTGGCGGCCACGGCTCACGCAGCCGATCTGCCGACCTTCAAGCTCGAAATGAACGACGGCAAGCTGAACCCGGCCCGCATCGAAGTGCCCGCGGGGCAGCGTATCAAGATCGAAGTGCGTAACACCGGCAAGGGCGCGGCCGAATTCGAAAGCGTGCAGTTGCGTAAAGAGAAGGTGCTGGCGCCGGGCGCCGATTCGTTCGTCGTGATCGCTCCGCTGGAGCCGGGCGAATACAAGTTTTTCGACGACTTTCATCAGCAGGCGCAGGGCGTGATCGTCGCGAAGTGAAGCGGGCAGTAGAAGGATCGAAGGGAGAGCTTGAATGGGTCAGATTCTGTTCATCGTGTGGCGGGAAAGTGTCGAGGCGCTGCTGGTCGTCGGCATCCTGTACGCGTGGTTGAAAAATGGCGACGACGACGCGCGCCGCGGCCTGCCGTACCTGTGGGGCGGCCTGGCGGCCGGCGTGATCGCGGCGGTCGCGCTCGGCGCGGCGCTGGTTGGCTTCACCGAGGTGCTCTCCGGTGACGCGCAGGATTACTTCCAGACGGCGATGGTGCTCATCGCCTGCGTGCTGATCGTGCAGATGGTGCTGTGGATGAAGCAGCACGGCCGCACGCTGAAGCGCGACATGGAACAGTCGCTGCAAAAGAGCAAGCGCGATTCGAACTGGTGGGGCGTCGCGCTGCTGGTCGCACTGGCGATCGCGCGCGAAGGCAGCGAAACCGTGATCTTCCTGTATGGCTTGGGCTTTGGCCAGTCGGGTCATGTCGACGGCAGCCAGATGCTCGCTGTCGCGATCGGTCTTGCGCTCGCGTTCCTGACCTTCTACGTGTTGCAGCTCGGCGGCAAGATCATCTCGTGGCGGCTCTTTTTCCGCGTCACCGAAATCATGCTGCTGTTCCTCGGTGCGGGGCTGTTCCAGACCGGCATCGACAAACTGATCGACAAGGAAATCCTGCCGACGCTCGTCGACCAGCTGTGGAATTCGTCGGCGATCCTCGATGATTCGAGCACCTTCGGTTCGCTCGTCGCGACGCTGACCGGCTACCGTGCGCATCCGGCACTGATGAATCTGCTTGCCTATGCCGTGTACTGGGCGGTCGTTTATCTGCTGGTGCGCCGCGCCACTCGCAAACCCGCGCAACAAACAGCAGGGCGCGCGGCATGAGCGCCGTGATGGCTTCGCGGCCTGGCCGCCTCGCGGCGGTCGGCCAGTGGATGCAGCGCCATGGCGCGGTGATTCGTGGCATCCAATGGGTCGTCGTCGCGGTGTACGCGTTCCTGATCATCGTGCCCGCGCTGATGCCGCTGCCGGACGATACCGCGCACCTGTGGAGCAACCTGACGCTCGCCGCGCAGTTCGTGTTCTGGGGCATCTGGTGGCCGTTCGTGCTGCTGTCGATGGTGATGCTCGGCCGCGTCTGGTGCGGCGTGCTGTGCCCGGAGGGCGCGCTCGCCGAGTTCGCGAGCAAGTTCGGGCGCGGCCGCGCGATTCCGCACTGGATGCGCTGGGGCGGATGGCCCTTCGTCGCATTCGGCATCACGACGATCTACGGTCAGATGGTGAGCGTCTACCAGTATCCGAAAGCGGTGTTGCTGGTGCTCGGCGGCTCGACTTTCGCGGCGATCGTGATCGGTCTGCTGTACGGTCGCGAGAAGCGCATCTGGTGCAAATACCTGTGCCCCGTCAACGGGGTTTTTTCGCTTCTGGCGCGCCTCGCGCCGTTTCACTACAAGGTCGACGAGGACGCGTGGCGCCGTTCGTACAAGAACGGCGAGCATGGGCACCGGGTGATTCCGATCAACTGCGCGCCGCTCGTGCCGTTGCGCAACATGAAGGGCGCGGCCGACTGCCATATGTGCGGCCGCTGCAGCGGACACCGTGATGCGATCGCGCTGACGTGGCGCAAGCCTTCGACGGAAGTCGTGCAGTTGGGCGACAAGAACGCGAATCCGTGGGACACCGCGCTGATCTTGTACGGCCTGCTCGGCATCGCGATCGGTGCGTTCCACTGGACCGCGTCGCGCTGGTTCATCGACCTGAAGATGTTCGCGGCAACTTGGCTCGTCGATCACGACATCACGTGGCCGCTCGACACCAACGCGCCGTGGTTCCTGTTCACGCATTACCCTGACCAGAACGACGTGTTCTCGTGGCTCGACGGCTCGCTGCTGATCGGCTACATCCTCGCGACGGCGCTCGTCTACGGTACCGCGCTGCTGCTGTTGCTGACGGGCGCGACGCGCATGCTGGGGCGCTTCAACGCAACGCGGTTGCATCATTTGACGCAGGGGCTGATTCCGATCGCGGGCGCGGGCGTGTTCCTCGGTTTGTCGGCGACGACGCTGTCACTGCTGCGCGCCGAGCACGTGTCGCTGTGGTGGGCGTCGGATCTGCGCATCGCGATTCTCGTGATTGCCAGCGCTTGGAGTGCATGGCTCGCGTGGCTCGTCACGCGTCGCTATAGCGAGCGCTTCGTGCCGCGTGCGCTGGCGATGCTGTGGTTCGTCGCGGCGCTGGCGGTCGTCAATAGCGCGTGGTGGCTGATGTTCTGGGGCTGGGCGTCGAAGTAAGTCTTTGGCCTGTGTTCGGTGCGAACGCAGGCGCAAGCGCAAACAAAAAGCCGTGGGATGGTGACATCCCACGGCTTTTCTTTTTCATCTTCAGCGATGTGCGCCGTTGCGCGCATCCGCTTTCGAGTGAGAACCAAAAAAAACGGCCTGGCTTGCTGCGACGGCTGGCTTGGTGTCTGCACGAAGGGGTCTAGTTCTCGCGTGCAAGCCGTCGTGGCTGGCTAATGCCTAACACCTCTCGCAGAGGTGGTCCCCACAATACCCGGTACTTACTTCGTTCGTGTTGCGTTGCTACTTCGTCAGGATCAGCTTGCCGAGGCGCGTCGCACGTAGCTGGTACGTCTCGCCGTTGTGCACGATGCTGATGTGACTATGGCCTTGCAGCAGCGCGTCGCTGCGCACCACCCGTTCCGCAGTCGCGCTCTGGCCGGCGGTGCGTTCGGCGGTGGGCTTTGCCGCGGGCGCGGTCGTCGTCGACGGCTTCGGGCGGCTTGTTAGCGTGGCCGCCGAGCGGCGCAGGCTGAGCGTGGTGGAGCGAGTCATATCGGTCATTCGTTCTAGCTTGTTCGTCGATTCGATGTGAGGATTCTAAATGATAACTATTCCTATTTACAAGGCCGAGAAATTGATCGGATTCGACTTCTGATAGCTGAATGAAATGTGCGGCTAGACGGCGACCTTGGGGCCATCCTGGACATGGCCCCGCGATGGCGCGGGCAGCGCGCCCGCGCGGTTTCTCAGTGCAACGGTCCCGGTTCCTGTCTGGTCGCGACGTACTGGCGGATCAGCCGCACCGTATCGATATCGTTCTCGCGATACGCGGACTTGACGATCTCCTGCGTCCGCACGGCGTCCTGATCTGTCGTCGAAACGGGCAGCGTGGTCGCGTACTCGAAGCGCAGGAACAGCTGCAGCTCATCGGGTTGCTCGATCGTCATCGTCAATGAGCCGCCGACGTGTTCCGCGGTCGGCAGGATGTCGTAACGCACGCTGTCGCTTTCCTGCAGCGTGACGCGATCGCGCACGGTGGCCTGGCCGTAGTGCAACTCGCGCTCGAGCACATTGCCGTCGCGCGACAGGATCGTGCAGCTGTCGAGACCCATCACGAACAGTTGTGGCTGCTCGGCGCGCAGCACGAGGCCTTCCCACAGCTGCTCGCGAGTCATCGATTCGACGAGGGGATTCAACGGATCGTTGATCTGAATGAGATGTTCGAAATTCAAGACGACTGCGTCCTATGAAAATATTGCAATGCCCGTGGCCCGAACGGGCGACGTCCGACCGTCCTATGCATCGTCTGGTGCGCCTGTTAAGCGACGGCGAGCGCGGAGCGGATCGAAATCGTGTGCGTGAGGATTTTGTGCACCGGGCATGCATTGGCAATTTGCAAAAGCCGTTCCCGCTGCTCGTCTGATAGTTCGCCATCGAGCATGATCTGACGGTCGATCGTCGAGCCCGCGTCGCCGGTTTCCATCGACAGTTTGACCCGTACGCCCGCGAGCGGCCAGCCTTTGCGCTGCGCATACATCTTCAGCGTGATCGACGTGCACGCGCCGAGGCTCGACAGCAGCAGCGAGACCGGCGTCGGACCGCGGTCGCCGCCGCCTAGCGATTCGGGCTCGTCGGCAATCCATGTGTGTTTGCCGTCGTCGAACACGACCTGAAAATTCGTCGAACCGATGTGGGCGGTGACGGTGGGCTCTGCCATGCGCGCTCCTGTGATAGCGATCATATTGGGTCGCGCGCCTCGGACTGTTGCAAGCAACGCGGCTCGCGCGACATGAGCCGATATTGTGACCGAATTTACCGGTGTTCGCGCCCCGAGAGGGGCGATCTGGCGGCGCGCGTTAGCCGGTCAATGCGTGATCGCGCCCATCCGCCCGGCCTGATAGTCGACCACCGCCTGACGGATCTCGTCTTCGGTATTCATCACGAACGGGCCGTAGCGCACTACAGGCTCCTTCAGCGGCACGCCGCCGAGCAGCAGCACTTCGAGCGGTTCGTCGCCGGCCGTGATGGTCACCGTGTCGCCGTCGTTGGCGAACACGACCATCGTGCGCGCGTCGACATCGGCGCGCGCGTCGCCTTCGCCATACACGCCCTTGCCGGACAGCCCATACGCGAACGCGCGATAGTCGGCCGGCACCGGCTGGCGGATCGTCGCGCCCGGCTGCAGCGAGAAATGCTGATACAGGATCGGCGTACGCGTCTCGATCGCGGCCTTGACGCCGAGCGCTTCGCCCGCGATGACCTTGACGCGCACCTGGCCGTCTTCGGACGTCGCGACCGGAATGCGTGTCGACGGGATCTCCTGATAGCGCGGCGCGATCATCTTGTCGCGACGCGGCAGATTCACCCACAACTGCAGGCCGTGCACGCGACCGCCGGTGCGCGTGAATTCCGGGTCCGGCATTTCGCTATGCACGACGCCCGCGCCCGCGGTCATCCACTGGACGTCGCCGGCGTGCAGCGTGCCCGAATGGCCCGCCGAGTCCTTGTGGCCGAACTGGCCTTCGAGCACATAGGTGACCGTCTCGAAGCCGCGATGCGGATGATCGGGCGCGCCGATGGCCTCGCCCGGCGCATAGTCGATCGGCCCCATTTCGTCGAGCAGCAGGAATGGATCGAAGTCCATCAAGAGACGCGTCGGAAACGGCCGATGAACGATGAATCCGCCGCCTTCCACCGTGCGAACCGACGGAAACGTGCGTTCGATCGTGCGTGACGTAGTCATCAATATCACCTCGAAAAATGGGGAATAGCGTTATTTCTGAAACATGGAGCTATTATAGGGACCGTTTTTCGCGGTGCCAGCCGCCTCCCAGCAATGGATTGTTCTGTTCACGGAACGATGAGATGAAGATCGATTCACACAACCTGAACGACCTGATGTACTTTTCGCAGGTCGTCGAACATGGCGGATTTTCGGCCGCCGAGCGGGTCTTGGGCATCTCGAAGTCGCGCCTGTCGCGCCGGCTCACGGAGCTGGAGGCGTCGCTCGGCGTGCGGCTGTTGCAGCGTTCCACTCGCAAGCTCGCGCTGACTGAAGCTGGGCAGCTGTTCTACCAGCATTGCCAGGCGATGCTCAGCGAAGCGCAGGCGGCGGTCAATGTCGTGCAGCAATTGCGCTCGTCGCCGCGCGGCACGGTGCGCGTCAGCGTTCCGGTCACGATCTCGCAGACGATTCTGTCGACGATCCTGCCGGAATTCATGCACCGCTATCCGGAGGTGCGCGTCGTGATGCGCGTGACCAATCGCGTGGTCGATCTGTTCGAGGATTCGATCGACGTCGCGTTGCGTGTGCGTTCCGATCCGCCGGAAAACGCGAACATCGTCGTGCGGCCGCTGTGGCGCACCGAGCAGATGCTGGTCGGCGCGCCGAGTCTGCTGCAGCAGAATGCGCCGCCGCTCACGCCGGCCGACCTGAACCGCTTCGAAACACTCGACGTGCCGACGAGCGACGGCCGCCACGTGTACAACCTGATCTCGCCCGACGGCACGCGCCATGCTCACGAGCACGAGCCGCGCCTCGTGACCGCGGATCTGATGACGATCCGCGAGGCGGTGCTGGCCGGCGTCGGCATCGCCGCGTTGCCTGAGATGATGTATGGCGCCGCGTTGAGGGCAGGGCTGTTGTCACCCGTGATGCCGGGCTGGAGTTTTCCGACGCCGCAGTTGTACGCGGTGTTCGTATCGCGTCAGGGGATGGTGCCGGCCGTGCGCGCGTTCGTCGATTATCTGGTCGAGATGCTCGATCCGGATGAAGGTAAGCACATCATGGGCGAGTGTCCTCCGCACGGCAACAAAACGATCGCGCAGGCATCGGTTGCGGCGGCGGCTCCCGTTGCGTCGACGGTGGCTTGATAAGGCGCCTGAGGAAACACAGGAGTCGCACGGTGCGCCGCGACCCTGTATCGCGCTTCGCAAATCGCTTTTAGCATTTAAGCGTGGCCTGTTATGGTTACTTTCAATGGCCGTTTGCTTGAATGCGCGCGCGCACAGGCATATAGTGAAATCCCTTTCGCTAAGGAGTCTCCTATGCGAAAACTCATGGCCGCTATCATAGCGGGCCTGATAGGGCTGACCGCGTTGTCCGTGTCGACCACGGCCCTCGCATGCGGTGATAAAAGCTATCAGTCTTCGGCCGATGGCAAATGATCCCGCCGCCCGAAGGCGCCGAGCGCGCACAAAAAAGGCCTTCATCCGACGATGAAGGCCTTTTACTTTCTGGCCGTGTTTCAACGGGTATTTCGCGTGGACGAGCGTACTGCTTCGCGTGCCACGCCACCCGTTACTTCGCTTTGGGCTGCGTGACGAAACCGATCTTCGTCAGTCCGCCGGCCTGCGCGGCGGACATCACCTGAGCGACCTTCTCGTACGGCACCTTGCGGTCAGCATCGAGATGCAGTTCCGGCTGCGGGCTTGCCTGCGCGGCCGCGGCGATCTTCGCGGCGAGCGCCGCCTCGTCGACCTTGGTGCTGTCCCACAGCACGTTGCCGTCCGCGTCGATCGACACCGTCACCTGCGCGGGCTTCGTGTCTTCCTTTTGACTGCTCGCGTGCGGCAGGTCGATCTTTACCGCGTGACGGATCACCGGAATCGTCACCATGAAGACGATCAGCAGAACCAGCATCACGTCGACGAGCGGCGTCATGTTGATCTCGTTCATCAGGCCGTCGTCATCGTCTCCGGCGAAAGGGCTCATTGCCATCGGGATGCCTCGTCGATCAGTTGGCGCGGGTCGCGAGACGCAGGCCGTCGCCGCGCTTGGTCGACGACAGACGCGCGCCGGTTACGAAGAACGCATGCAGGCCGTGCGCGAAGCGGCTCAGCTTCGCGACGATCGCCTTGTTGGCGCGCGTCAGCGCGTTGTAGCCGAGCACCGCCGGAATCGCGACGAACAGACCGAACGCGGTCATGATCAGCGCTTCGCCGACCGGGCCGGCGACCTGATCGATCGACGACTGGCCGCTCGCGCCGATCGCGAGCAGCGCGTGATAGATGCCCCACACGGTGCCGAACAGGCCGACGAACGGCGCGGTGCTGCCGATCGACGCGAGAATCGCGAGACCGCTCTGCATGCGCGCGACGCTTTCGTCCATCGTGTCCTTCAGGCAGCGCGTGATCCAGTCCGATACGTCCATGCGGTCATGCAGATGCGGCTGCGTCTGGTGGTGATGGTCAGCCGCTTCCTGGCCCGACAGCGCGAGTGCGAGGAACGGGTTGTCATGCGGCGTCGAGGCGCCGCCGCCGAGCTTTTTCACGCCGTCGGCGAGGTCATCCGAATGCCAGAACGCCTGTTCGGCGTTCTTCGTCAGACGCTTCAGGCGCACCACATTCCACCCTTTGACGACGATCACGCTCCACGACATCACCGACATGATCAACAGCGCGAGCGCGATACCGCGCGTCACGAAATCCCCTTGCGCCCAGACGTGCGCCAATCCGTAGTTTTGCATCGCAATTCCTTGTTTTTGAAAGCTTGCTTCAGTCGGTCAGGCCGAAGTTGAAAGGCTGGGTAAAAGCGGCCCGAATCGGTTGGCCGTTCTCGAGGTAAGGCTTGCAGGCGCTTGCGTGCACGGTCGCGACGGCGGCGTCGTCGAGCCGGCTAAAGCCGCTGCTTTTCGCCAGTTCGATGTTTTCGAGCTTGCCGCTCAGGCCGATGACGAACCGCACGGACGCGGTGCCGGTCTCGTGACGGCGCTTTGACAGCGTCGGGTAATCCGGCTGCGCGATATTGCACTCGACGTGCGACACGTTTTTCGGCGCGCTGACCTCCATCGTCGGCTTGCCGATCGCAGGTGCTGCCGCGGCGGGCGGCGTCGCCGGCGCGGTGGGCGCGGGCGGTGTCGGATCGGGCGCGGCGACTGGCGTCGGCGACGGCGCATCGGCTTGCGGCAATGGGGTCGGAGTGGGAGTCGGCTTAGGCGTCGGAGCCGGTTTGGGCTGGACTTTCGGCTTCGTATGGACGGGCGGCGTCGGCTGGGGCGGCGGCGGAGCGATCGATTGCAGCGCGACCGGCGCGGCGACCGGTGCGGGCGGCAGCAGTTCGGCGGTCATCACGCGCGATTCGAGCGCGACCTGCACAGGCTCGTGACGCAGCGTCATGATCACGGCGAGCAGCGCGACGTGAACCGCGGCGACCACGGCGGTGGCCGTCAGCGCGCGGGAATTTGGTCGGGTGGACGACGCCAGCGGGGCGCCTGCGGTAACGGGGTGCGGAGCCTGCATGGTCAGTGTGGCAGCGCACCGTTCGGGCGGCGCGTCGGACAGGACATCGTCATGTTCGGAAAATCAGCAGCGAAATGGACAAAGTAGTCACGAAACCAATCAGCAATTCCATCTCGAGCTCCTTTCGAAGGGAGAGCGGGGTAGCTGGCTGGTACGAATACTGGCTTGCTGACGGCAGTGGGATAACGCGGTACGGCGGACTGTACTGCGGTTGTGTTGCAGACATGCGGCACTTTCAATGTCGCATTAAGCGTTACATTAAACGTGCATGAAGCATAGGGGCTTGGGAAACACCGACACGGCTTGCACCGCGCCCCGCTAGCTAACTCAGGCTGCCTTGCGCTCGTAGAACGTGACTTGCACGACTTCGGCGACGCTCTGCACCTGTTGATGACGCTCGACTACGCCACAACGGCTCGCGCATACGCCGCTTTGCAGCATCACGTCGCGCACGGATTCCTCGCATTTGCCGCAGCACGAGGCGACGCCGAGTTCAAACTGCAACTCGTCGAACGAGTCGATGCCGTCCGCAATCGAGGAGCGGATTGTGCGGTCGGAAACGGATTTGCAGACACAGACGATCATGGCAGGCGTCATAGCTAACGTTAATGCGAATTATTATCATTTTGTTTGGTTCGTTTGGCAAGCGTCCTGTGCGGTTTTTTGTAACAAAACCAGCCGCTTAGAATGGATTTTGTCGGCAGGCAGGGCGACGCGCGTGCCGGATGCCGGCTCTAGGCGGCGCGGGAATCCGATGCGGCAGTGCGGCGGGACGGTATCAACACCTGCTCGACCGCCGCCTCGATCTGCAGCAGTGTGGCAGCCAGTTGCTGCTGATGGATGCCGTCGTCGGTGGAATAGAAGCGCGGCAGCGGCGTGCTCGCGGCTGGCGTGGCGGCGCGCAGGCCGTGTTGCTCGAGCACGCGCTCGAGCTGACGCGCGATCGCCACGCTCGTGTCGATCAGCGCGAGCCGCTCGCCGACGATGTCGCGGATCGCCGCGTCGAGAAACGGGTAATGAGTGCAGCCGAGCACCAGCGTGTCGGCGCCAGCGTCGAGCATTGGTTGCAGATAGCTGCGCAGCAGTGCGCGCAGCTCGGCGGAGCCGACGTCGCAGCGCTCGACCGCCTGCACGAGCCCGTGACCGGGCTGGCACAGAAAGCGGCAATCGGCGGCGTAGCGTTCGAGCAGCCCCTGGAAGCGGGCGCTGCGCAACGTCGCCTGGGTCGCCAGCACGCCGGCGACGCGGCTTTTCGATTGCAGTGCCGCAGGCTTGACGCCCGGTTCGACGCCGACCAGCGGAATCGGCAGCTTTTCGCGCACCAGCGCGATCGACTGCGCGGTCGCCGTATTGCACGCGACCACGAGCGCCTTCGCGCCTCGTGCGGCGAGCCATTCGCCGATGGCTAGCGTGCGGTCGGTGATGAAGTCGTCGTCGCGCTCGCCATAGGGCGCGTACAGCGAATCCGCGACATACAGCAGCGCCTCGTCAGGCAGTTGCGCGCGCACCGCACGCAGCACCGACAGTCCGCCGAGCCCCGAATCGAAAATACCGATCGGCGCCTGCGACGCGGCGCCAGCGGCAACACTGCGGACAGTCGGGGACGGCGCGGGGACGGGCATAGACGAAGCAAACGAGCGTGACGTGGCGGTCGAAGAAACAGGCGGAGCCAAGGGCGAAGCGCGAGCAAGCGCGCAAGTATATCGCCCGCGCGGTACGGTCCGGCGCGAATGCCTGCCGGGCAGGTATCGGGCCGCTACCACGCGGGATGCTTCAACGTGCCTGGATCACGACTCGACCGAGCCCATCGCGCTTTGCTGGTAATTCTGGATACCGACCTTATCGATCAGATCGAGCTGGGTTTCGAGCCAATCGATGTGCTCTTCGGTGTCGTCGAGAATCTTCGTGAAGATTTCGCGCGAGATGAAATCGCGCACCGATTCGCAGTAGGCAATCGCCTCCTTGCAGGTGCTTTGCGAAACCTGTTCGAGCTTCAGATCGCATTCGAGGATCTCTTTGGTTTCCTCACCGATCAGCAGCTTGTGCAGGTCCTGCAGATTCGGCAGACCGTCGAGCATGAAGATCCGTTCGATCAGCATGTCGGCATGCTTCATTTCGCCGATCGACTCGTCGTACTCGTGCTTGCCGAGCTTATCGAGGCCCCAGTGGCCGTACATCCGCGCATGCAGGAAGTACTGGTTGATCGCGGTCAGCTCGTTCTTCAGCTGCGCGTTCAGATATTCGATGACCTTCTTGTCGCCTTGCATGTTATTTCCTTTTTCGGGGACCTTGAATTTCCAACAACAATAAACGCCATGCCCAAAAAAGCCAAGAATCCGACACAACTTTTGGCGCCGTTCGCGGCCCCGTACATACGGCGCCTCGCGTATGCATGATGCGCGGCAAAAAAAAGCCGGGACAGCGGCCCCGGCTTTTCGACTGATCTGAGTGGCGCTAATTGCGACTCATCAAGCCGTGGCGACCGGAATCTTGCCGATCTTGGCCTGCCATTCCTTCGGGCCGGTCTGGTGCACGGAGGTGCCGTTCGAATCGACGGCCACCGTGACCGGCATGTCCTGCACGTCGAACTCGTAGATCGCTTCCATGCCGAGGTCTTCGAACGCGAGCACCTTCGCGCTGCGGATCGCTTTCGACACGAGGTACGCAGCGCCGCCGACAGCCATCAGATACGCGGCCTTGTGCTTCTTGATCGCCTCGATCGCAACCGGGCCGCGCTCGGCCTTGCCGATCATCGAAATGAGGCCCGTTTGCGCGAGCATCGTCTCGGTGAACTTGTCCATCCGCGTCGCGGTGGTCGGGCCTGCCGGGCCGACTGCTTCGTCGCGCACCGGATCGACCGGGCCGACGTAGTAGATCACGCGGTTCGTGAAATCGACCGGCAGCTTCTCGCCCTTCGCGAGCATGTCGGCGATGCGCTTGTGCGCGGCGTCGCGGCCCGTCAACATCTTGCCCGACAGCAGCAGCGTCTGGCCCGGCTTCCAGCCGGCCACTTCTTCCGGCGTCAGCGTGTTCAGATCGACGCGCTTGCTGGTTTCCGTGTTCGGTTCCCAGTGCACCTTCGGCCATGCGTCGAGCGACGGCGCTTCGAGCTTGGCGACGCCCGAGCCGTCGAGCGTGAAGTGCGCGTGGCGGGTCGCCGCGCAGTTCGGGATGATCGCGATCGGCTTGGACGCGGCGTGCGTCGGCGCGGCCATGATCTTCACGTCGAGCACAGTGGACAGACCACCGAGGCCCTGTGCGCCGATACCGAGCGCGTTGACCTTCTCGTGCAACTCGACGCGCAGCTCTTCGATCCAGTCCTTCGGGCCGCGTGCGATCACGTCCTGAATGTCGATCGGGTCCATCAGCGATTCCTTCGCCATCACCATCGCTTTTTCAGCGGTGCCGCCGATGCCGATGCCGAGCATGCCCGGCGGGCACCAGCCGGCGCCCATCGTCGGCACGGTCTTCAGAATCCAGTCGACGATCGAGTCCGACGGGTTCAGCATCGCGAACTTCGACTTGTTCTCCGAGCCGCCGCCCTTGGCCGCGACCTGCACGTCGACGGTGTTACCCGGCACGATCTCGTAGTGGATCACGGCCGGCGTGTTGTCCTTGGTGTTCCTGCGCGCGCCTTCAGGCGGGCTCACGATCGATGCGCGCAGCACGTTGTCCGGGTTCAGGTAACCGCGGCGCACGCCTTCGTTGATCATGTCGGTAACGCTCATCGTGGCGCCGTCCCAGCGCACGTCCATACCCACCTTCACGAACACCGTGACGATGCCGGTGTCCTGGCAGATCGGGCGCTTGCCTTCGGCGCACATGCGGCTGTTGGTCAGGATCTGCGCGATCGCGTCCTTCGCTGCCGGGCTCTGTTCGAGCTCGTAAGCGCGGCCGAGCGCTTCGATGTAGTCGAGCGGATGGTAGTAGCTGATGTACTGCAGCGAATCAGCGATGCTCTGGATCAGGTCTTCCTGTTTGATGACGGTCATGGCTAGCTCAGTGGGGAGGCGCTTGTTGTCGGATCGCAGCGCGGTGCGGTCAGTCTTGCGCCTTCAGGGGAGTGGAAACCTTGATGCCGCCCACGGCGTGCAATGCCGCGGGCTCTTCGAAATGTTTGGGATGCGTGTGCGTGGTAAGGCGGTCGACGAACGCCATCACGAGCGCGGAAACGAGGAACGTGACGTGGATGATCACCTGCCACATGATCGTGTGCGTCGTGTTCTGGTCGGGGCTGATGAAGGTCTTCAGCAGATGGATCGACGAGATGCTGATCAGCGCCATCGACAGCTTCACTTTCAGCACGCCGGCGTTCACATGATCGAGCCATTCCGGTTCGTCCGGATGGCCGTCGAGGCCGAGGCGCGACACGAACGTTTCATACCCGCCGATGATCACCATGATCAGCAGGTTCGAGATCATCACCACGTCGATCAGACCCAGCACGACGAGCATGATGCTGGTTTCGTCGAGCTTCATCGCGTCGGAGACGAGATGCCAGACTTCCTTCAGGAATAGCACGACGTAGACTGCCTGCGCGACGATGAGTCCAAGATACAGGGGCACCTGCAGCCAACGGCTCATGAATACGAGGTGGGGCAGCGCGCGCATAGGGCGGCGCGGACGGGCGGAGGCGGGTCGCGAAGCGGACATAGGCAACGGTCAGATGAAGCGGGGGTGACGGAACACGGGCCACGCGCCGACGGCGGTGCGGGGGCGGCCATCGAAGGATCGCGAGACTCGCGTCGGGCGCCGTATTGTACAGCGTCGGTCGGATCTGCTGCTCTGCGGCGGGCAGCGAGCCCGCCACACTGGGATTACGATGCGACCGGCGGCACGCTGCGCGCCTTCAGGCTCGCGAGGCCGATACCGGCGACCACGCAGGCGAGCGCGATGCCGTGCGCGAGCGTGGGCCGCTCGCCGAGAAACACGATGCCGTAGAGCGCCGCGGCGACCGGCAGTACCGCACTGAACACGCCGGCGAGACTGCCGGGCACGTGACGGATGCCTTTCATCCACAGCCAGAACGAGAAGATGCTGGCCGATAGCCCGTACCAAAGAACCAGCATCCAGACGCTCGATGGCACCGCGCGATAGTCGAAATGCGCGAGCGCGCCGGCGCCGAGCGGCAGCATCAGCAACAGGCCGAACAGATGCGTGTACGTGCAGATGTCGATCGGCGCGAGCGTCTGCGTGAGGCGGCGCGACAGGATGATGTACAGCGATTCGCAGCACACGGCGCCAAGCACCATGAAGTTGCCCGCGAGCGAGCCGGTGCCGGCCGTCGCAGCCGCGCCCGCCTCGACGTGCGCGACATTGATGACGACGACGCCGACGATCGCCAGCACGATCGACGCGAGCGCGCGGCCATCCGGCCGCTCCTTCAGGATCAGCCACGACAGCAGCGCGACGACCGCCGGAATCGTGCTCGTGATCACGCCGGCCGCGACCGCGCTGGTGCGCGCGACGCCGTTGAGCATCAGCAGCGTGAAGCCGAAGGTGCCGAAAAGCGCTTGCAAAAACAGGTTGATCCATTCGTCGCGTTTGACGCGGCGCAGTTTGGTCACGCGCAGGAGCGGCCATAGCACGGCCATCGCGATCACGAAGCGCAGCAGCGCGAACAGCGGGACGGGGACGAAGGCGACGATCGATTTACCGATTCCGACATTGCTGCCGACCAGCAGCATCGAGGTAATGAGAAGCAGGGCGTAGCGATTCAAGCTGGAATCCGGACGGCTAGTTCAGTTAGCATTGTAAGAGGCCGTGCCACAGAGCGTAAGGGTGCGAAAGCGGGCGACCTGGCGGTGCATCGAGTTCGCATTAGCGGCATGCGATGTGCTGCGGGTGAACATGGAACGCTCGATAGAACGGGCGATCTTTTCCGCGCGCATCTCGTCTGATCAACGCGCAAGCGCCTCGATGGCTCGCCCGATCTAAGGGTTTTCGCTTGTAGATCAACACGATGCGCGTAAGTGGCCGGTAAGTTGCGGCGCTTAAGGTTGAACCTTGACGCGGGTTAGGGGTCGAGCAGGGCGCCCGCATGCACGGATGTTGCGATGCCGCACGCACACGCGTTTGACGGCATTGCGAGGTGGGAGACAGCGCCGCTCGTGGCGGCTCGAACAGGATAAGGCGCGCGCGCGACGCGCGCCGGTACAGGTTTTACGTTTTTCATCTTCACCAAGGGGTTGTCGATGTCTGCGATTGAATCGGTTCTTCAGGAACGCCGCGTTTTTCCGCCCTCCGCTGACACGGCGAGGGGTGCCACGATCTCCGGCATGGACGCGTACCGGGCGCTCGCCGCCGAAGCGGAGCGCGATTACGAAGGCTTTTGGGGGCGTCTTGCGAAGGAGACGCTAAGTTGGCACAAGCCATTCACGAAGGTGCTCGACGAATCGAAGGCGCCGTTCTACACGTGGTTCGAGGACGGCCAGCTGAACGCGTCGTATAACAGCATCGACCGTCACGTCGAGGCCGGCAACGGCGGGCGCGTCGCGATCGTGTTCGAAGCCGACGACGGCACCGTCACCAACGTCACCTATCAGGATCTGCTGCAACGCGTATCGCGCTTCGCGAATGCGCTGAAAAAGCGCGGCGTGAAGAAGGGCGACCCGGTCGTCATCTATATGCCGATGTCGATCGAGGCCATCGTCGCGATGCAGGCGTGCGCGCGCATCGGCGCGACGCACTCGGTCGTGTTCGGCGGCTTCTCGTCGAAGTCGCTCAACGAGCGGCTCGTCGACGTCGGCGCGGTCGCGCTGATCACGTCCGACGAGCAGATGCGCGGCGGCAAGGCGTTGCCGCTGAAGAACATCGCCGACGAAGCGCTCGCGCTCGGCGGCTGCGAGAAGGTCAAGAGCGTGATCGTGTACCAGCGCACCGGCGGCAAGGTCGCGTGGGACGCGGCGCGCGACCTGTGGATGCACGAACTCACGCAGGGCGAGTCGGACCAGTGCGCGCCCGAATGGGTCGACGCCGAGCATCCGCTCTTCATCCTTTATACGTCGGGCTCGACCGGCAAGCCGAAGGGCGTGCAGCACAGCACCGGCGGCTATCTGCTGTGGGCCGCGCAAACGCTGAAGTGGACCTTCGACTGGCGCCCGTCCGACGTGTTCTGGTGTACCGCCGACATCGGCTGGATCACCGGCCATAGCTACATCACGTACGGACCGCTGACGCTCGGCGGCACCCAGGTCGTGTTCGAAGGCGTGCCGACCTATCCGGACGCCGGACGTTTCTGGCAGATGATCGCCAGGCACAAGGTCACGCTGTTCTACACCGCGCCGACTGCGATCCGCTCGCTGATCAAGGCCTCCGAGGCCGACGCGAAAGTGCATCCGAAGAGCTACGACCTGTCGACGCTGCGCATCATCGGCACGGTCGGCGAGCCGATCAATCCGGAAGCGTGGGTGTGGTACTACGAGAACGTCGGCGGCGGCCGTTGTCCGATCGTCGATACATGGTGGCAGACCGAGACCGGCGGCCACATGATTGCGCCGATGCCGGGCGCGACGCCGCTCGTGCCGGGTTCTTGCACGCTGCCTGTGCCGGGCATCATGGCCGCGGTCGTCGACGAAACGGGCCAGGACGTGCCGAACGGGCAGGGCGGCATTCTGGTGGTCAAGCGTCCGTGGCCGGCGATGCTGCGCAACGTGTGGGGCGATCCGGACCGCTACAAGAAGAGCTACTTCCCCGAGGAGCTCGGGGGCAAGCTCTATCTCGCCGGCGACGGCGCGGTGCGAGATAAGGAAACCGGCTACTTCACGATCATGGGCCGCATCGACGACGTGCTGAACGTGTCGGGCCATCGACTCGGCACCATGGAGATCGAGTCGGCGCTGGTCGCCAATCCGCTCGTCGCGGAAGCTGCCGTGGTGGGCCGCCCCGATGCGACGACCGGCGAGGCGGTATGCGCGTTCGTCGTGCTCAAGCGTGCGCGTCCGCAAGGCGAAGAGGCCGTCAAGCTCGCGAACGAACTGCGCAACTGGGTCGGCAAGGAGATCGGTCCGATCGCGAAACCGAAGGACATCCGCTTCGGCGAGAACCTGCCGAAGACGCGTTCGGGCAAGATCATGCGTCGTCTGTTGCGCTCGCTCGCGAAGGGCGAGGAGATCACGCAGGACGTGTCGACGCTGGAGAACCCGGCGATTCTCGACCAGCTCGGCGAGTCGATTTAAAGCGTTGTAAGCGGGTCTGCGCGGCCCGCGGCGGTGTGTCGATCGACACACTTGCGGGCGTGCCGCGCGGAGCCGAGATTCGAGCGGGCGGCCTGCATCGCGGCGTTGCGCGGACAATCCTAATTGCTTCGCCGTTGCCTTTTTGATACATAGGCGCATGGCCGCGCCGCACCTATCCTCCCATGCCACGTTGAACCCCCTGCCCGAACCGCCACCGGTCTCGGTGGCGATGGCGCTCGCGCATCGCAAGTACTGGCGTTTCAACCTCGCGCTGATCGCGGTGCTGATGACGCTCGGCTTCTTCGTCTCCTTCGTCGTGCCATTGCTGGCGCCCGCGCTCGCGCGGTTGCGCGTCGGCGGCTTCAGCCTGCCGTTCTACTTTGGCGCGCAGGGCGCGATCCTGATCTACCTCGCGTTGATCGTCGTCTATATCGTGCTGATGCAGCGCGCAGATCGTCAGTTGCAGCGCGCGTTCGAAGCGGATTCGCAGCGCGATGCCGCAAGCGGTCCCGCCGCGGATTCCACCCGCGACGCGAACGATGATGTCAATGTGGGCACGGCCGCGCCGGCCGCGCGTGGACGCTGAGCCGATGAAACTCACGCATCGGTTGATCCGCTCGTACGCGCTCTATACGCTCGGCTTTCTGCTGTTCGTCTATGTGATGTGGCGTATCGAGCGCAGCACCGGTCCCGGTGTGTGGATCGGCTATGTGTTCCTGTTCGTGCCGATCGCGGTGTATGCGGTGATCGGCGTGCTGTCGCGCACGTCCGATCTGGTCGAATACTACGTGGCGGGGCGGCGCGTGCCGTCGGCGTTCAACGGTATGGCGACGGCGGCCGACTGGCTGTCGGCCGCGTCGTTCATCGGCCTGGCGGGCTCGATCTACGCGACCGGCTACGATGGCCTCGCGTACCTGATGGGCTGGACCGGCGGCTATTGTCTCGTTGCGTTCCTGCTCGCGCCATATGTGCGCAAGCTCGCGCGCTACACGATTCCCGACTTTCTCGGCACGCGCTATTCGAGCAACGCGGTGCGCGGCATCGCGGCGCTCGCCGCGATCCTGTGCTCGTTCGTTTATCTGGTCGCGCAGATCCAGGGCGTCGGGCTGATCGCGACGCGCTTTATCGGCGTCGATTTCGCGGTCGGGATTTTCTGCGGGCTCGCGGGCATTCTGGTGTGCTCGTTTTTGGGCGGCATGCGCGCCGTGACGTGGACCCAGGTTGCGCAGTACATCATCCTGATCCTCGCGATGCTGATACCGGTGTCGATGATCGCGCACAAGGACGGCCTCGGCTGGGTACCGCAATTCAGCTATGGGCGCCTGATGGAGCGCATGGAAGCGCTCGAGAAACAGGTGCGCGACGCGCCGCTCGAGGAGCGCGTGCGCGACGACTATCGACGCCGTGCCGCGCTGATGCAGATGCGGCTCGATACGCTGCCGCAATCATTCATCGACGAGAAGCAGCGACTCACGCAGGAGGTCGGCGACCTGCGGCGCCATAACGGTCCGTTGCGCGAGATCAAGGAACGCGAGCGCGCGCTCGAACAGTTTCCGCGCGATGCCGCTGCCGCGCAGATCGTCTGGAGCCAGAAGCGCGACGATATGCTGATGCGGGCGACCGCCCCGGTGCCGATGCAGGAACCATTTCCTGCTGTCGGCGATGAAGACCGGAGCACGCATGCGCGAAACTTTTTGTCGCTGCTGCTGTGTCTGTCGCTTGGCACGGCGAGCCTGCCGCATATCCTGACGCGCTATAACACGACGACGTCGGTGGCGTCGGCGCGCCGCTCGGTGGGGTGGACGCTCTTTTTCGTCGCGCTGTTCTATCTGACGGTGCCGGTGCTCGCCGTGCTGATCAAGTACGAGATCCTGTCGAATCTGGTCGGCCATCATTTTGCCGACCTGCCGCAGTGGCTGATGCAATGGCGCAAGGTCGAACCGAGCCTGATCAGCCTTGCCGATACGAACGGCGACGGCATCGTGCGCTGGAGCGAGATCCAGATGCAGCCCGATATGGTCGTGCTCGCGGCGCCCGAGATCGCGGGGCTGCCGTATGTGATGTCGGGCTTGATCGCGGCGGGGGCGCTGGCGGCGGCGCTATCGACCGCGGACGGTCTGCTGCTGACGATCGCTAATGCGTTGTCGCACGATGTGTACTACCACATGGTCGATCCGAACGCGTCGAGCCAGCGGCGCGTGACGATCTCGAAGATTCTGCTGCTGGGTGTCGCGCTGTTCGCGTCGTACGTGGCGTCGCTGAATACGGGGAATATTCTGTTTCTGGTCGGGGCGGCGTTTTCGCTGGCGGCGTCGAGTCTGTTTCCGGCGCTCGTGCTCGGCGTGTTCTGGAAACGCACGACGCGTCTCGGCGCGGTGGCGGGGATGGTCGCGGGGCTCGTCGTGTGTATCTACTACATCGTCTCGACGTATCCGTTCTTCACGCAGATGACGGGTTTCACGGGCGCGCGCTGGTTCGGCATCGAGCCGATCAGCTCGGGCGTGTTCGGCGTGCCGGCGGGGTTTCTCGTGGCGATCGGGGTGAGTTTGATCGATCGCAAGGCGGACGCTTATACGATCGCGCTGGTCGACTATATCCGGCATCCGTAGGCAGTTTTCGCGCGGCTTGGGCGGGGGTGTGGCGCAGGGCGCGAAGTTTGCTATAATTCGGCTCCCCGCCGGAGAGATGGATGAGCGGTTTAAGTCGCACGCCTGGAAAGCGTGTATAGGTTAATAGCCTATCGGGGGTTCGAATCCCCCTCTCTCCGCCACCCGCCACACCTTGCACCATTGATTGCTCAGTGCAGCAGCCGCACCCGCTTCGGTTCCGTCGATAACTTCGCTCCCCCCTCGGTTTTGCCGCGCCTTACGTGCGACCACGCTGCCCGATTTGCGGTCGACTGAAAGGCAACGCATTCAACGATCTCCACTCCTCGACACAGCCGGTTCGTGGTTTATTTCGGCCCGGTCGGATCTCTGCTGTGAACTGACGGCGATCGAGGTATCCCCACTCGACACATGCAATCGATCATCGATTCCGGTCGGACAATCGGCCGACGAACTTCCATCCCTGATCGGCCACCCAAACATACGTGAAGCCCGTTGGACCGTCGATGAAAACGGTTATGGGCCGCTCTGATCTTGCCGCCTCCTGTTGTCGCTCCGTCGACGCGGGGGTGATTCGCGCTTCGTCCTGTTTCAACGGCACGGCGCGGTCTTCAAGCCGCCAACCGTCTTCATGGACGTAAGTGAGCCGCGACGTTCCGCCTGACGGTGTCAGCAGAGTGAGGGTAAGCGGGCCTTCGTTGATGTCCGCTGGCTGGGCGCCATGGGAGTCCATGTTCGCCGTCACCGATGCATCCGCACCCGTCCTGACGACACCCGCTACAGGTGTGGCAGCCAAACCTATGCTGCACGCCGCTTCGAGCGTCATGAGTGCTGCGAAGGCGAACACCGCGCGTGTGATACGAGGGTTTTTCATGTTAAGTACCTCCTTGCTGGCCGCGCTGTAGGGGTCGTCCATTCGTGCTGTTGAGGGGTGTCAAACGGTACGTTCGGTCGAGGAGCGGCCGTCTCTCGATGAGCTTCACTATCGGCCGAACCGTCGTCGAGCAAAACCCGCACTCCGGAGGGACCGTCTCCCCCCAAGCGGAGCCGTATCAATTGCAGGCTGAGCACGCAGAGATTGCTTGCCGAATGAGCGATCAGCGCGAAGCATCGATGCAAAGACCGATCGCTCCTGGCCGTGCCCGACAGCCGCTTCCATATGAGGAAAACCGAGGGATCGCGGGGTGGATGCCTCGGCATTCCCGCGCATTCGGCTATGTCCTCGCGTCGGCGATTTACATGTTCAGTGAAAAAAGCCGCGGACTTGATCGTCCAAGACTTGCGCTGCTAGGGCGGTTGCCGCTGCGCCGATTGTTCGGAGGGAAGGCGCGTCCTAGAATGATTGAGCTACCTTCATCAAACGCGCCCGGCCAGCGCCGATCGCGACCAACGACGATGAACCTGTTCAGCTTGCCGCAGGCTTCTGCCTGGAAACGCCTGCAACAGCAGCCCGCGCTCGCGACATTCATCGCGCGGCTCGTCGAAACCCTGTGCTGGCCCGCGCGTTTTGCCGATCCCGAGGTCGAGCGCCAGTTCACCATCGAATATGGGCGCGGTTTCGCCGATTTCCGCCGTGCGGCGATCATTCTCGGCACGCTCGTGTGGATGTGCTTCGGCTGGTGGGAGATCAGTCTTGCGCGTCATAGCGAGGCATTCCGGCCGTATTTCGCCGAGATCTTCTTTTTCCGCGTCGCCGGCACGCTCGCCGCAACGGCTGCGATCGTGCTGTCGTTCCGGCCGACGTTCGTGCGCGATGAAACTGCGCATCGAGTCATGCTGTCCGGGATGGCGATCATGTTCGTCTGCCTGACGGTGCAGACTTTCCTCGCGCCACGGCCTTTCAACTACACCCATTTCTTTGTCGGCTTCTACCTGATCCTGTTCTATCAATTCGGTTTTCTGCGTTTGCGCGCGAAGGCGACGTTACTGCTGACGCTCGGCGCAACCGGCGCGATCCTGCTGGCCCAACTCTTGTCGCAGGGAATCGACCCGGACCTCTTCTGGGCGGGCATGTTCTACATCGCAAATGTCGTGGTGATCGGACATAGCGTGAACGTAAATGCGGAGCGGCACGTGCGCGATCGCTACCTCGCAGTGCAGGCGCTCGCGCGCAGCAATGACGCGCTACAGGGTGCCAACGCGGAGCTCGGGCGCAAGCATCAGGATCTGGAGCAGGCGCGGCGCGAGCAGCAGACGCGCTCGGATGCGCTGATGGCGTTGCGCGAGCAGCAGAAAGAGGCCGCCGAGCAGGCGAGTCGCGCCAAATCGCGCTTTCTCGCGGCGGCGGCGCATGATCTGCGGCAGCCGATGCACGCGCTGAACATGTTCCTCGCGGCTGCCGACGAGGCGCTCGCGAAGCGCGACATCGAGACTTCTACCGCACTCATAGGCGATGCACGCAAGGCTTCGGCGCTGAGCGCGCGCCTCTTCAATGCCGTGCTCGATCTGTCGAAGCTCGAGTCGGGCCACGTCAAACCGAGCTATTCGGGTGTCGATCTGGACCGTGTCGCACAGGATGTCGTCGAGCAACTAGCGCCGTTCGCGGCGAGTCTCGACGTCAAGCTGCGCTACTCGCGCGGCGGCCGCCACTGCGCGATGGTCAGGACCGACGCCGACTGGATTCCGCGTGTGCTGAGCAACCTGGTTTCAAACGGCATCAAGTACGCGGATCGCGCGAAGGCCGGACGTTGCGCCGTCATCGTCGCGATCGTGCGCATGCAGAATTACGTGCGCGTCGATGTCGTCGACAACGGCATCGGTATCGCGTCGAAGCATTGGGACGCGATTTTCCAACCCTTCGTGCAGATCAGCAATCCCGAACGCGATCGGGAAAAAGGCTTGGGCCTCGGGCTATCGATCGTCAATGCCGCGGTGTCGCTGTTGGAAGGTCACCGGATGGAGTTCAAGTCGATCGAGGGGAAAGGCTCGCGCTTTTCAATTCGTTTGCCGGTTGCGCAAGCCGGCGCTGAAGTGGCTGTGCCGATTACCGACGTCGCGCCTTCGCGGGCTTCGTTGCGCGGCCTGTATATCCTGCTGGTCGAAGACGACAGGCTGGTGCGCGCGTCGACCGAGGCGTTGTTCGGGCAGTGGGGCGTGTTGTTCGATTCCGCGAATTCACTCGCTGAACTGGAGACCTTAGCGCATACGATCGAACGCTTGCCCGATCTTGTGATTACCGACTATCGGCTGCCCGAGCGGCACACGGCGCACGACGTGGTCCATTTGATCGCCGCGCAATTGCCGCGGCCGGTGCCGTGTCTCGTCATCACCGGCGAGGCGGGCATCAATGCGGAGGGCGTTTTACCGGAACGTTGCATACTCAGCAAGCCGCTTTCCGCCGATACGTTGGCGGCGCGCATGGTCGAACTGGCAAGCCGTCAACGCAGTGTCGTTTAGCACTTGCGCACAGCGCTTGCATATAACCAGCACCTCAGGTTGCCGATGCTTGTGCGGCGGTGGGAATCTCGATGCCGCGGCGCGCCATCTCGACGATCAGGAAAGTGCGTCGCGATACGTTGAAGCGGCTCAACAGATCGCTGATGTACTCTTTCGCGGTGTTTTCCGTGATGCTCATTTTTCGCGCGATCGCCTTGTTCGATAGTCCATGCAGCACGTAGCGCAAGGTTTGCGCGAGTCGCGGCGGCAGATTCAGCGAGTCGATCGGAATGCCTTTGCTGGGCGCCGGCGCTTGTGGTGTGTGTCCGCCTTTGCCGAGCACGCTATTGGGCAGGTACACGCGTCCGTTCAGAATTGTTTGTAGGGCCTCGCGAAATACCGCGCCGCCTTCTTCGCTGGCTTTTGAAATGAAGCCACCCGCGCCATTCTTGATGCAGTCGAGCACCGTTTCGCGATCGTCGCGCGCGGAGAGCATCACGACGTGTAACGAAAGTTCCTGCTGCTGTACCCAATGCAACAACTCGAGCCCGGTGTGCTCGCGCCCTAGCTGATAGTCGAGAAAGATCAGGTCATAGGAGTCGCGCTGCAACCGTTCGACGGCTTCGTCATAACTGCCGGCTTCATCGATATCGAGCGTCGGTTCCGAACTGAGGATCAGGCTTTTCATCGCCGAGCGCGTTAGCCCCTCGTCTTCGACCAGCAAAACGCGGCGAAAAAACAGATTGTCCATCACACCTCCCCGGTCGTAACCATCGTAGCGAGATTGGTGGGGTCTGGAATCCCTCCCTTTCGGGGGACCATTCGGGTATGCGTTCAGGACTAGCTCAGCATCGATTTACTCGTCGCACCTTTTCCGCTCGCGTCCAATCAGTTCGGCAGGGGAGTTACGCAGGATTCCGATAAACCTGGGACATTCCCTATACGACGTCCCAAGCTTTGTAAGCCTCTGATGTTCAGGTTGTTCTTCCTGCCGGCGATAGTCAGCCGCAAAGCCAAGCCCGCTTTGGCTCCCAAAGAATTCCAATTGCAGTGGCACTTTTCTGCAAAAACTACACAAAAGCGCCCCATTACCAAAGGTATGGAAAAGTACCCAGAAAATGTAGCTGGGTGGTGCAATTTGGCGCGCTAATCTCCGATACATGCATTAGGCACCGTTGAACCCGACGTCGACGCACGATTATTCCGCGTCTCACGCAAAGAATAGCGTTTCGTTCAATTGGACAGCGTTGCCATGTTTGCTTTCGGCTCTTGCATTCGCACTTCTGCGATGAAACTGGCTCGGAGGCGGCTAAAAGAAGCGAGACACGCAAGTGGCGACCCTGCAAAGGTCAATACGCCACGCGCTTCAATTTTTGAACCTGCCAGTTGAGATGACAGAATGGCCCAAAACCTGACGTTCGCACCGGGAGGCGTAGTCCATCCCGGCGCCATCAACGCGGAAGACCCGTCCGCCGCAGCGAAATCAATCGCAGTCTCCGGGACCGATATTCTTTCGGTCAGGAATCTGTCGAAGATCTTCGGACCGAAGCCAGAGCGCGCCGCTGAACTCGTAAAGCAAGGTCTCGGTCGGAACGAAATTTTCGAAAAGACCGGCAACATGGTTGCAGTCAATAACGTCAGTCTCACCGTCAAGGCGGGCGAGATTTTCGTGGTCATGGGCCTGTCGGGTTCCGGTAAATCGACGCTGGTTCGACTGCTCAATCGCCTGATTGAACCCACGTCCGGCCAGGTCGTTCTCGAAGGCCGCGACATCGCACCGATGTCCACCTCGGAACTGCGCGAAGTTCGCCGCAAGAAGATGGCGATGGTGTTCCAGTCGTTCGCGCTTCTGCCAAACCGCACCGTCCTCGACAACATCGCGTACGGACTCGAGGTCGCCGGTCTGAAGAAGGCCGAACGCTACGAAATCGCGCGTGCCGCGCTGACGCGAGTCGGTCTGGGCTCGTACGAAAAGCTGCTTCCGAGCGAATTGTCGGGCGGCATGCAGCAGCGCGTCGGCCTTGCCCGCGCACTTGCGGTGAACCCTTCGGTGCTTTTGATGGACGAGGCGTTCTCGGCACTCGATCCGCTGATTCGGTTCGAAATGCAGAACGAGCTTTTGCGGCTACAGAAGGAAGAGCAGCGGACCATCGTCTTCATTTCGCACGACATCGAAGAAGCCATCAAGATTGGCGGCCGGATTGGCATCATGAAGGACGGCTGTCTGATTCAGGTCGGCACACCTGCAGAGCTTATCCAGTCGCCTGTAGACGCGTACGTGCGGGACTTCTTCCGCAATGTCGACGTTTCCCGCTTTCTCAAGGCTGCCACGCTGATGACCGGGGTCGACCGAAGGC
Source organism: Paraburkholderia atlantica (assembly GCF_009362785.1). Lineage (GTDB taxonomy): Bacteria > Pseudomonadota > Gammaproteobacteria > Burkholderiales > Burkholderiaceae > Paraburkholderia > Paraburkholderia atlantica. The sequence continues at coordinate 15,242 of NZ_WHNQ01000040.1, read as the reverse complement.
TGCTTTCTTGCGACATCGGCACGTCCGCTGAGCGTTACCTCAATCAACTCATCGATAGCGGCGTTGAATGCGGCTATGTATGCGACGACGTAGGTCAATACCGGGGTTGCGTCACGCCCGCATCACTTCATAAGGCAGGCACGCGTCCGGTGCGCGACGCGCTGCTCAGCAATGTGAATGCGGTTTCACTGGAGGCGGACTTGCACGAGCTGGCGTCTATCGCATTGAGCCAGGAACACGATGTACCCGTCACTGATATGGCCGGAAAGCTCGCAGGCGTGGTGTCCTGCCGGACGATACTGAAGCAGGTTATGGAACGGAGGGCAGCATGAATTCGTCAATCATCGGCAAGTTTGCAGAAGACGCCGTCAATTTTCTCTTCCAGCATTTCCGGGGCGGCTTCGACGCATTCTCTGCCGCGCTAGGAGCAGTGGTGAAACTGTTGGAGGATGGACTAGGGGCCATCCCATTCGTCGCCATGCTCGTCATCTTCGTGGCTTTTGCGCTCTGGCGGCGTGGCATCGTGTTCGCGGCGTTCGTGGGCATTGCGCTGTCGGCCATCCATTACATGGGACTGTGGACTCAAACCGTCTCCACGCTCGCACTCGTTATTGCCGCAACGTTCTTCAGTCTGGTCGTTGGTGTGCCACTGGGAATCTGGGGGGCAAGGAACAAGCGGGTGGAAGTCGTGTTGCGCTCGCTGCTCGACTTCATGCAGACGATGCCAGCCTTTGTCTATCTGATTCCAGCCGTCATCCTGTTCGGATTGGGGCGTGTTCCCGCCGTGATTGCCACCGTCGTTTTTGCCATGCCACCCGTCGTACGTCTCACCACGTTGGGTATCCGGCAGGTGCGCGAAGAGTTGCTGGAGGCAGGCCGCTCTTTTGGCAGCACAGACATGCAACTTCTCTGGAAAGTCCAGTTGCCGAACGCACTGCCGTCCATCATGGCCGGCGTGAACCAGACCATCATGATGGCGCTTTCGATGGTCGTCATCGCATCGATGATTGGCGCCGGTGGCTTGGGCGAGTATGTGTTGAGCGGCATTCAACGGCTCGACATCGGGATTGGCTTCGAAGGCGGGCTCGGAGTCGTATTGCTCGCCATCGTTCTCGACCGCCTGACCGAAAGCTTCGGCATGAAGGCGAACAAAACAAAACGCAGCGGTCGAGCAGCAAAAGCCGGCACAGGCGCCGCAGCTCGCACGTGACGCAAACGACCTACGGTCGCTGATTGCACGGCCGGTGCGGTGCAATCAGCAAAGGCAGTATCGAGTTCAAGTACCGGGCCTGTCGTTTAGCCGAGTCCATCGAATATTCAATGATTTTCTCTTCAACTGGGAGTGCGATATGAAAAGCCATCTGCTCAAGTCGCTTATTGCGAAAGTAGCGATATCGACAGTCGTTGCCATGAGCGCCGGCACTGGGACTTCGGTCGCGGCCGAATCCATCAAGATGGCGGTCACGAACTGGGCAGACGTTTTGGCCGTTGCGAACGTGGCCAAATACGTGCTCGAGACCAAGCTTCAGCAGCCGGTCAAGTTTGTGCAGGCCGACATCGGCATTCAGTATCAAGGTGTCGCGCGTGGTGACCTTGACATCATGGTGGGCGGCTGGCTGCCGGTCACCCACGCGGCTTATTACGCGAGGTACAAGAACGATATGGATGATGTCGGCATCATCTACACGGGAGGCAAAAACGGCTGGGCCGTGCCGGCGTACATTCCCGAGTCGGAACTGTCGTCCATTTCCGACCTCAACAAGCCGGACGTCAAAGCCAGGCTGAATGGGACGATCGACGGCATCGAGCCGGGCGGTGGCTTGATGCAGGCGTCCGAAAAGACCATCAAGGGCTACGACCTCAACGGCTACAACCTGCAGTCGTCGAGTGAGGCCGGCATGCTCGCTGGCGTTTCGCGAGCCTATCAGTCGAAGCAATGGGTGGTTGCCACGGTGTGGAGTCCCCACTGGCTTTTTCAGAAGTGGCAGATGCGTTATCTGAAGGACCCGAAAGGGACCTTGGGTAGCGAGGAGCAGGTTCACGCCTTCGCGTCCAAACAGTTCGCATCCAGGTATCCCCGTGCCGACGTCTTCTTCAAGCATTTCAAGCTGACGCTCGCTGACGTCGAATCGATCGAGTACGAAGGCAATGCCACGAACGACTATGCAAGCGCGGCGAAAAAATTCGTCGACGCACATCCCGACAAGCTGAAGGACTGGTTGCAGCAGTAGGTCGAGGTGAGTTCGCCGTGGACGAGTGGAGTCGATCTTGTTCCCGGCGAGTCGCGCATTGCCCGCGTCAACGGTCGCACTTGCAAGTCTTGCTTCAAACGATTTCATCCGGAGTGACCACGTGAACGAGAACTCACGCTTTTTTGCTGAAACCCTGCAGAGCCGCGACCCGGTTATCGCATCAGAGATTGCGTTGGAGATGCGCCGGCAGCAAACGCAGATCGAGCTGATTGCGTCCGAAAACATCGTTTCGGCTGCGGTGATGGAAGCACAGGGTACTGTGCTGACCAACAAGTACGCCGAGGGATACCCGTCGAAGCGCTATTACGGCGGCTGTGAACACGTGGACAGGGTCGAAGCGCTCGCCATTGACCGCGTCAAAGCCCTGTTCGAAGCCGAATACGCGAACGTGCAGCCTCATTCGGGAGCGCAAGCGAACGGCGCTGTGATGTTGGCGCTCGTGAAGCCGGGCGACACGGTGTTGGGCATGTCGCTCGATGCGGGCGGCCACCTGACGCACGGAGCCCGCCCGGCGCTTTCCGGCAAGTGGTTCAACGCCGTCCAGTACGGCGTAAGTCCAGATACTCACCGCATCGATTACGAGCAGGTCCGGCGGCTCGCGGAAGAGCATCGTCCTAAGCTCATTATCGCGGGCTATTCGGCCTATCCGCGTGCTTTGGATTTCGCTGCATTCCGCGATATTGCAGATAGCGTTGGCGCACTATTGATGGTCGATATGGCGCACATCGCAGGCATCGTGGCGGCCGGCCGGCACGAGAATCCTATTCGTTTCGCAGATGTGGTGACGTCGACTACCCACAAGACGCTTCGCGGTCCGCGAGGCGGGTTCATCCTGACGAACAAAGGCGAGATTGCCAGGAAAATCAATTCCGCCGTATTCCCGGGCCTACAGGGGGGCCCGCTCATGCACGTCATCGCAGGTAAGGCTGTGGCATTTGGCGAGGCGCTTCGTCCGGAATTCGCGGCGTATATCGACCGGGTGCTGCGTAACGCGCAGGCGCTCGGCAACGTCCTCAAGTCGGGTGGCCTGAACCTGGTCACGGGTGGAACCGACAACCGCCTGCTGCTCGTCGATCTGCGCTCGAAGCGCCTGACCGGTACGCAGTCGGAAAAGGCACTGGAGCGTGCGGGCATCACCTGCAACAAGAACGGTATTCCATTCGACACGGAGAACCCGACCGTCACTTCGGGAATCCGGCTTGGCACACCTGCAGGTACGACGCGCGGTTTGGGAACCGAGCAGTTCGAGCAGGTAGGACACATGATTCTGGAGGTCCTGGCCGCACTCGAACAAGCTCCCGACGGCGACGAACGGGTCGAGCGTGCTGTGCGCAGCCGGGTACGAGACCTCTGCAACCAGTTTCCGATTTACTCACATGCGGACGCTCTCGTTTAACCCACAAGAGAGCGAAATGACTTCGGCAATTCGTCGGAAAACGTTGCCATTCCTTATTTGAAGAGAGAACCAATATGAGCTTCGAGGGAGTACATACACCGCTGGTTACGCCGTTCAAGGCGGACGGCGAGATCAATTATCAATTGCTCGGCAAGCATGCAGCCAATCTGGCGGGGCGTGTCGCAGGTCTTGGAGTCGGCGGGACCACGGGCGAATACTACGCGCTCAATTTCGACGAGCGTGTCCGGACATTCAACACCGTAGCCGAAGCGGCAGGCGGAAAAACGTATCTGACGGCCGGCATCAACGCGACGACGACGAATGAAGTCATTCGCCTCGGGCAGGAAGCGAAGCGCGCGGGTCTGCCTGCATTGCTGCTTGCCGCTCCGTATTACGCCCAACCCACGCAGGAAGAGTTGCTGACTCACATGCTGAAGGTGGACGACAGTCTCGATATGCCCATCATGCTTTACAACTTTCCGGCCCGCACGGGAACGGAGATTGGCGATGCCGTACTGGAAAAGCTGCTGGAGCGTCCGAACTTCGTCGCGATGAAGGAGAGCACCGGCGATATTTCGCATCTGCATCACCTTGCCACGCACTTCCGCGACAGGCTGGTGCTGAGCTGCGGCATGGACGACCAGGCGCTCGAGTTCTTCGTTTGGGGGGCAAAGAGCTGGGTCGGCGGCGCGTCCAACTTTCTGCCCGAAGCTCACACCGCGCTTTTCGACGCGTGCGTGAAGCGTAATGACTTCGAATCCGGCCGCAAGCTGATGGCACAACTGCTGCCCGTGCTCGAACTGCTGGAACGCAGCGGGAAGTTTATCCAATACGTTCGATACGGATGTGAGCTGGCAGGTACGCCTGTAGGTGTCGCCCGGGCGCCGCTCGGTACGCTAACGGAAGACGAGCGCAGCGCGTTTTCGAAGCTGGTTCAACCCCTGTTGCGCAACGCGCAGTAACGTTCATGGCCTCGAACCTCGAATTCGCGCGCTTCCCGGCTCCGGATGGGGTGAACGGGTGGTGGGAAAGTCTGCCGCCGCCTCGCCCGGCCGAAACTGTCTCGTCTGAACGGCGATTCGACTGGGTGATTATCGGCGGTGGAATCACGGGGCTATGTGCTGCCCGGCGGCTGGCTGAACTGGCACCGGACGCCTCGATAGCACTGGTCGAGGCCGACCGAATTGGGCGCACCACAGCAGGACGCAATTCCGGGTTCTTCGTCGATTTGCCGCACGACATCAGCAGCGAAAGCTACTCGCGAAGCGTTGAGGCGGACAAGGCGGATATTCGCCTGCAACGCCACGGCATCGACTACGTACGGTCGGTGGTGAAGCAACACGGCATCGACTGCGACTGGCGGGATGACGGCAAATTCCATGCTTCGGTGAACAGGAAGGGTCACGCAGCACTGACTCAATTCGCTAGCGGACTCGCTCGCATCGATGAAGATTTTGAATGGCTGGACGAAGCCGCCATCGCGAAGGTGACTGGCACCGGGTTTTACCACGGCGCGCTCTTTACGCCAGGATGCAGCACGGTCCAGCCCGCGGCCCTGATGCGCGGCCTTGCCGCGACTCTGGCGGCAAACGTGAAGGTCTTCGAGCTCAGCGCGGTGAAGGGAATCGACGACCTGGGGGCGAACAAAGTCTTGAGCTTTGCCACAGGGAAAATCGTGGCGAAGCGTGTGATTCGCTGCACCAATGCCTACGCCGCGACGTTCGGCGGGCATCCGAACGGCCTGTTGCCTGTGTACACCTTCGCGTCGATGACCCGCGCGATGACGCCGGACGAAGTACGGCAACTGGGCGGCACGCGCTCGTGGGCACTGATTCCGGCCGACCCGATGGGTTCGACTGTACGGCGTCTGATTACCGACCGCATCTGCGTCCGCAATCATTTCGCGTTTCGACCCAGCCTCGAGTTGTCGGAAACTGACCTGGCGAAAGCCAGGAGCCTGCATCAACGCTCGTTCGACCGGCGCTTTCCGATGCTGAAGGGCGTTGAGCTCGAGTACACGTGGGGCGGCCCGTTGTGTCTGTCGGTCAACAACGGAGCACTCTTTGGGCGCCGTGGCGATGGTGTTTTCGAAGCCGTAGGGTGCAATGGTCTCGGTCTGAGCAGGGGCTCCGCGTCCGGGAAGCTGATCGCCGAATACGCACTCGGTCACGACAACGACCTGATTCAGCAGCTATTGAATCAACCGCATCCGCGCTCACTGCCGGTTCGTCCCATTGCCGACGTCGCTGTTACCGCGGCTATCTGGATGAAGGAATTTGCGGCGGGAACCGAGCTTTAAATCTGTGAGGACAGGACATGACGACTTATCAGGAATGGAAGCACAAAGCACAGAACTTGTCGCTGGACGGGCGAGCGTTTATCGCCGGGCAGCGATGTCCGGCGGCATCGAACGAGACCTTTCAGACTTTGAATCCGTCGACGGGAAAAGTACTGGCCGAGATTGCGAAGTGCGAATCGAAAGATATCGACCGGGCAGTCGCGGCGGCGAGAGATGCGTTCGAGTCCGGAGTGTGGTCAAAGGCAGCGCCCGCCCAGCGAAAAGCAGTGCTTTTGCGTCTGGCGCAACTGATTGAGGAAAACGCCGAAGAGCTGGCGCTTCTCGAGGCGCTAGAGGCCGGCAAGCCGATCAGCGAGTGCATGGGACTGGATATCCCGGAGTCGGCGGCGTGCATCCGTTGGCACGCGGAAGTCACCGACAAGCGATACGACGCGCTGTCGCCATCGGGCTCGAGCGTCGTGAGCATGATTACCCGTGAACCGATTGGTGTCGTGGGCGCGGTGTTGCCGTGGAATTTCCCGGCGCTGATGCTCGCGTGGAAAGTCGGTCCGGCGCTTTCGGTCGGCAATAGCGTCATCGTGAAACCCGCGGAGCAAACCTCGCTTTCCACGTTGCGTATCGCGGACCTCGCTTTGCAAGCCGGTGTGCCTGCGGGCGTGTTTAGCGTCGTTACCGGCTTCGGCGAAAGCGCAGGCCAGCCATTGGGCCGACATGCCGATGTCGACCTCGTGGCGTTTACGGGCTCCACCGAAACGGGAAAGCGATTCCTTCACTATTCCGCCGACACAAACCTGAAGCGGGTCGTGCTGGAATGCGGTGGCAAAAACCCGCAAGTCGTGCTTCCCGACGTCGCGAATCTCGATGCTGTCGCGGAGCAGGCGGTGGCCGCCGCGTTCTGGAACATGGGCGAAAACTGCAGCGCCGGCTCGCGGATTCTCGTTCCGTCTGCCACCAAGGCGCAGTTGCTCGAAAAGGTGCAGGGCGTCCTCGAAGGATGGAAGACGGGCGACCCGCTCGACCCCGACGTGAAGCTCGGCTCTCTGATTGAAGAAAAGCACTATGAAAAAGTGCTCGCGCACGTCGAGAAGGCGAAGTCGGAAGGGGCGCGCCTGGTTTGTGGCGGCAAGGCCACTCGCACTGACACGGGCGGGTGGTTTGTCGAGCCGACCATCTTCGATAACGTCACGCCGGAGATGAGCATCGCGCGCGAAGAGGTCTTTGGTCCTGTGGTCTGCTTTATCGAATACGCTGATGTCGACGAGGCAGTGCGGATCGCCAACGATACGTGCTATGGACTGGCCGCATCGCTGTGGACCGACAACGTCAATAACGCGCACAAGATGGCTGCTCGCATCCGCGCGGGTACGGTAACGGTGAACTGCTTCGGCGAAGGCGACCTGTCGACCCCATTCGGCGGCTTCAAGCAATCCGGCTTCGGCGGTCGTGACAAGTCCGTCTATGCGCACGACCAGTATTGCGAGCTGAAGACCACCTGGCTGAAGCTCGATTGAGTCCTGTCCGACGCTTGGCGTCGTGTGTCTGGCCGTTGTTCCGCAAATAGCAGGCAGCCGCGAAGCGTAATATAGGTAGATAGGGCAGCTGTCTTTTGCTGCCTGCCCTTGTCAGCCAACCCGAAGACTCACTAACCATTGTTGCGCGAGAGCGAGTTGGCTCGGACGCGGGTTCGACGCACTGTCAGGGGCAGTGCGCAGCGTTGATGGGGCGGCCTTAAGGCCGCCCGGGCGCTTCCGCTTCATAGGGTGATAGCCATGCAAAAGAAACAGGTATTTGCCGACCGATTGCTCACACAGATGCCGTCTTTACGGGCGCTCAAATGCTTTGTCACGGCCGCTCGGTACGAAAGCTTCACACAGGCAGCAGAGGTGCTTTGTGTTACGCAGGCGGCAATTAGCAGACAAATCAAGGAACTCGAGGACTCGCTCGAAGTTGCGCTGTTCGAGCGGACCGGGAGGCACATCGCGCTCACCGACGCGGGGCGCATTCTGTACAACGCGTCCTATCTGTCCATCATGAACATCGCCGAGGCGGCACAGGCGGTACGCCGGACCGACAAGCATGCGCTGACGCTGTGCGTTTCGCACACTTTCTCGGCGCTATGGCTGTCGTTCAGGCTGCCCTCGTTCCGCAAGCGCTTTCCAGACATCCGGTTGCACGTGATGGTGACGGAGCATTTCATGGAACTCGATGATCTGATGGAACCCGACATCATCATCACCAAGAATCCGCCACGCGAACCGGAATACGAAACCGAGCCGCTCTTTCATGATGTCGTGTATCCGGTCTGCAGCCAGTCGTTTTACGAGCGTCATTTTCAAGGCCGGTACGTGAAACCGCTGGACCTTCTGTCGTACGCCACGCTGAATCTTTCGTTGTTGGGGCGAGCCCAGATTTGCGAGCACGTCGACTGGTCCGTGTGGCGAAACTGGTTTCAGGAAGGTGATGGTCCGGACAAACTGGTCGAGAACGAACGTCTGGAAAGCAACGATTATCGACTTCTTGTATCGCAAGCTGAAGCTGGCGAGGGCACTCTGCTTGGCTGGCATCACCTCGTCCACCGCCAGGTCGCGCAGGGAATACTGGTTCGTCCGGTACAAAACGCGCTCGAATTTCACGACCGGCACCATTACTTGATAACGCACAAGAACGCAAAGCTTCGTCCGGAATATCTTCAGTTCCGCGCATGGCTCGGGGAGGAAGTGGCCGCAATGATGCGCGAATGGCGAGGTGTCGAGGCCGAAACAACAAAGTAAGGCGTGCGGATCTCGGTCGCAAAAGGCGTTTGGCGAATCGCCAGACGCTTATCGCGTGGCGCGACCACAGAGTCAAACACACGCGTTTGCCGATGCTCAACGACATGCAGCTTGCGCAGCAGCGAGCTCGGGAAGCCTCACGGCTCACCCTTCATCCCGCTCCCGCAACTCTCCCGTATCCCCCCGGTTCGCACTCGCCCCCGTAGCAGGCGGCCGCCCCCGCGTTGCCCGCCATAGCGGCACCCCCTGCTGGGTCCCAGCCTTGGCCAGCATATGCGCACTGATCGGCGCGGTAAGAAACAGGAACGCCGGAATCAGCAACTCATGCAGGCTCGCGAAGTTGTTATGCGCGCTGAAATACACCACCGACGCGAGCACGATACCGCCCACACCGAGCGTGGTCGACTTGGTCGGACCGTGCAGCCGCATGAAGAAATCAGGCAGTCGCGCGAGCCCGACCGCCCCGATCAGCGTAAACAGACTGCCGACCAGCAGCAGCAAACAAACGATCGCTTCGACAAAGGTTTCCATCGGCATACCTCACGCTAGTTGAGTTCGATGATGTCGCCGCGCTGCAGGTACTTCGTGAGCGCGACGGTACCCACGAAACCCATTACGGCAATCAGCAGCGCCACCTCGAAGAGAACCGTCGAGCGCAGGCTGATGCCGTACACGACGATCAACGCGATCGCATTGATGTTCAGCGTGTCGAGCGCGACGATGCGATCGGGCAGCAACGGACCGCGCACGAGGCGCCACAGCGTGAGCAGAAACGCGATGCCGAGGATCGCGAGCGAGATCGGAATCACGATGGCTAGCATGCGAAGATCTCCATCAAAGGGGCTTCATAACGGGATTTGATCAGCGCGATCAGCGCCGCTTCGTCGTCGAGGTCGAGCACGTGCACGGTGAGGCGCGTGCGGTCGTCGCTGAGTTCGGCGCACAGCGTGCCGGGACTCAGCGACACCACGCTGATGAGCACCGTGAGCGCGATCTCGTGGGTGCTGTCGAGCGGCACTTCGATGAACGCCGGGCGCAGCCGCGTCGTCGGGCCGAGCACGAGCAGCGCGACCTCGATATTGGCCACGATGATGTCGACCAGCACATGCCAGGCGAGACGAACGAGCAGCCACGGCCGGCCGAAGCGCATAGGCCTCAGCCACAAGCCTTCGGCGACGCGAAAGGAGATCACGCAGCCGAGCACGGCACCGAGCAGCAGATTGCCCGGCGAGACGTCGTTCATCAGCAGCACCCAGCAGATGATCAGCAACACGGTGAGCCACGGGTGGGGGAAGAGCCTTTTCAGCATCATCAGTTTCCCTGAGCGTCGGCCGTAGACGCGGCGGCCGCTGGTGGCGAAGATCGCGGCGCGGGCAGGATCGCGTGCACATAGGCGGCGCGATCGAATAGCTGCGCAGCGGTATCGGTCAGGTAGTGCCGCACCGCCCCCGCGCCGAGCGTGATGGCCACGACGCAGCCGAGCAGGGCCGCGCAGGCCGCGAGCTTCGCGTTGCTGCCGCGCGGCGCGCGCTCCTCCTCGCCGGCCGCGGCGCGCGCGGCCGGCGCGGCCCACAGCAGGCGCGTGCCCGTGCGGCTCAGCGCGACGATCGACAGCAGGCTCGATAACAGTACAGCCGGCCACAGCACGCCTGCCGCCCCGGTCGGGGTGGCGGCCAGCACCATCGCCTTGCCGAGGAAGCCAGACAGCGGCGGCAGGCCCGCGGCACCCACCGCGGCGATCAGATAGAGCAGCGCCGCAAGGTTCGAAGGCCACGGTGCACGCGTGCGCGGGGCTGCGTCGACCGGAGCTTCGGCTTCGGCGTGAGCCGGTTGCGCGGCTAGCACGGCGAGCGCGCCGGCCGTCTCGATCTGCGGCGGCTGCACGCGCGCCAGCGTCGCCAGCGCCTCGCCGCCGGGGTCGGGCGAGAAGGCCAGGGCGGCCGCGTCGTCTAGCGCTTCGAGCGAGCCGGGTTCGATCGCGTTGGCATCCGCATTGGCGTCGGCGGAAACAGCGGCTTGGGCGGCATGGGCGGCGCGCGGTGCCGGGGCTGGCTCGGGTTCGAGCGTGTCGGCGAGCAGGAACAGCGCGCCTGTGCAGAGCGTCGTGCTGATCAGGTAGTAGAGCAGTGCGCTCCATGCAAGCGGCGTCTGTTGCGCGATCGCCGCAATCAGCAGCCCCACCGAAACAAGCACGAGATAGCCCGTCGTGGTCTTGAGACTCGACACCGCCAGCGCGCCCAGCGCGCCGAACACGATCGTCGCGATCGCGAGCCACCATGCCCACTGATGCATGAACGCATCGAGCACGCCGCCGGCCGCGCCGAACACGAGCGCATCGCAGCGCAGCATCGCGTAGATGCCGACCTTGGTCATGATCGCGAACAGCGCGGCCACCGGGCCGATGGCGCTGCGGTAAGCCTGCGGCAACCAGAACGACATCGGAAACACGGCGGCCTTGAGGCCGAACACCAGCATCAGCGTCGCGCCCGCGAACTGCGCGAGCGGCAGCGTCTCGGGACCGAGACGCGCCAGATGTTCACCCATGTCGACCATGTTCAGCGTGCCCGTGACGCCGTAGAGCACGCCGATCGCGACCAGGAAGAACGACGAGCCGACCAGGTTCAGCAACAGATAGTGCAGTCCGTTGCGCACCCGTCGCGCGCCGCCACCATGCAGCAGCAGCGCGTACGACGCGATCAGCAGCAGCTCGAAGAACACGAACAGGTTGAAGAGATCGCCTGCGAGGAAGGCGCCGTTCAGGCCCATCAGCTCGAACTGGAACAACGCGCGGAAATAGCGGCCGCGCCTCGCGTCCTCGCTCGAGGTGCCAAGCAGGCAGCAGACCGCGAGCACCGCGGTGAGCACCAGCATCAGCGCGCCGAGCCGGTCGAGTTCCAGCACGATGCCGAACGGCGCGGGCCATGCGCCGAGCGCGTAGCTGGCGATCTCGCCTTGCGCGGCGCGCGCCATCAGCAGGCACGCGACGGGCAGCAGCGCGATGATGGCGAGCGCGTTCAGCGCGCGCTGCAGGCGCTTCGCGCGCAGCGGCAGCGCGACGATGACGCCAGCGGAAAAGAGCGGAATCAGGATCGGGAGCAGGAGGACGTGGTTCATTCGCCGAGCGTCTCCTCGCCATTGACGTGATCGTTGCCGGTGCTCGCAAACGAGCGCAGCGCGAGCACCACGGTGAAGGCCGTCATCGCGAAGCCGATCACGATGGCCGTCAGCACGAGCGCCTGCGGCACCGGATCGACGTATTGCGCCCCCGCCGTGATCACCGCTGGCTTGCCGATCGTGAGCCGGCCCATGCCGAGCAGGAACAGGTTGATCGCATAGGAGAACAGCGTGATGCCGAGAATCACCGGCAACACGCGCGCGCACAGCAGCAGGTAGATGCCGCACGCGCAAAGCACGCCGATCGCGATGGCAAAGGCGGCTTCCATCAGCTTTTCTCCACGGACTGCATGTCCTTGTCGCGCACGCCGAGGTGCGAGACGATCGTGAGCGTCGTGCCGACTACCGCGCCCATCACGCCGAGATCGAACAGCATCGCCGTGGACAGTTCGATTTCGCCGATCAGCGGCACGTGCAGATGCCCGAACGCGCTGGTCAAAAACGGCTGGCCGAACGCGAGGCTGCCGAGCCCCGTGGCCGCCGCGATCAGAATGCCGAGGCCCGCGAGCGCGCGGTAGTTGAGGTGGATGCGCGACTCGGTCCACAGCACCCCGCTCGCGACGTACTGCAGCAACAGCGCGATCGAGATGATCAGCGAAGCGATGAAGCCGCCCCCGGGCAGGTTGTGGCCGCGCAGGAACACGAACACGGCGACGAGCACGGTGAGCGGCAGCATCAGCCGCGCGAGGATCGCCAGCATCAGCGGATGCGATTGCGACGACCACGGCCGGCCGTCCGGCCCCGCCTCGGGCGACTTCAGGCGCAATCCGCGCAGCAGCGCCTTGACGGCGAGCCCCGCGACCACGAGCACGCTGATTTCGACCATCGTATCGAAGCCGCGGAAATCCACGAGGATCACGTTGACGACGTTGTGGCCGCCGCTACCCGGCAGCGCGTTGGCGAGGAAGTACGGTGCGATGCCCGGCAGCGGTGCGCTCGTCATGATCCGGTACGACACGGCGCCGAGCAGTGCGCCGCCGCCGAGCGCGAGCACACCGTTGCGCAGCCGGACGGGGAGCGGCTCGACGACACGTTGCAGCGCGGGCAGGAAATAGACGGCCAGCACGAGCAGCAAGATCGTGACCACTTCGACGGAGATCTGCGTGAGCGCGAGATCGGGCGCGGAGAAGCGCACGAAGGCGAGCGACACGAGCAGGCCGCAGGTGCTCAGCATCACCAGCGCGTAAAGCGTGCGCGCACGCACCAGCACCACGCCGACCGCGAGCAGTGCCATCAGCACGAGGCCGCCAAGCGTGAAGGGATCGGGCGGCAGGCGGGTATGGCTGCCGCTCCACGTATCGAGCGCGACGAGCGGCACGCCCGGCACGATCAGCATCGCCGCGATCAGCCATGCGAGGTAGGCCGGCAGCGAGCGCGTCTCGAACACGCGCACGATCACGCCGGCGCTCTGTTCGAGACGCTGCACGAAGCGGTCGAAGATCTCGCTCGCGTTCAACTCGGTGAGCGCCGTGCGACGGTGGCGGAACGTATTGCGGCGCAGGAAAAAGAGCGCCGCGCCCGCCGCGAACGACACCACGCTCATCACGAGTGGCGTGTTGACGCCGTGCCACAGGCTCAGGCTGTAGTCGGGCAGCTTGCCGCCGAGCGTGACCCACGCGGCCGACTCGAGCAGCCTGCCGATGCTTTGCTGCGGGAACAGGCCGATCAGCAGGCAAAGCGCCACCAGAATCTCGACCGGCAGCCTCATGAAGCGCGGCGCCTCGTGCGGCGGATAGTGCGGCAGGTCGCGCGGCGTCTCGCCGTCGAAGAACACGCCCCACACGAAACGCAGCGAGTACGCCACCGAGAGCGCCGCCGCCGCGATCGCGATGACCGGCACGGCGAGGTTCAGCGGCCCGAACATGCTTTGCGCGAGCGTTTCGCCGAAGAACATTTCCTTCGACAGAAAGCCGTTGAGCAGCGGCACGCCGGCCATCGACAGCGACGCCACGCTCGCGAGCAAGGCCGTATGCGGCATGTACCTGCGCAGGCCGCGCAGACGGCCCAGATCGCGCGTGCCGGTTTCGTGATCGACGATGCCCGCCGCCATGAAGAGCGACGCCTTGAACACCGCGTGGTTGACCGTGTGAAAAAGCGCGGCGACGGTCGACAGCTGCGTGTCGAGGCCGAACAGCAGCACGATCAGGCCGAGATGGCTGATGGTCGAATAGGCGAGCAGGCCCTTCAAATCGCGCTGGATCAACGCCATCCCCGCGCCGCCGACGAGCGTGACGAGCCCGGCCACCGTCGCCGTGTACGCCCACAGGTGAGTGCCTTCGAAGACCGGATAGAGACGCGCGAGCAGGAACACGCCGGCCTTCACCATCGTCGCCGAATGCAGATAGGCCGACACGGGCGTGGGCGCCGACATCGCGTGCGGCAGCCAGAAGTGGAAAGGAAACTGCGCCGACTTGGTGAACGCCGCGAACAGCGTGAGCAGCAGAATCGCCGGATAGAGTGGATCGTGCTGCACCTTGTCGAGCTGGGCGAGCACGTCGTTCAGCTCGTAGCTGCCGCATACGTCGCCGAGCAGCAGCACCGCCGCCAGCAGCGCGAGCCCGCCCGCGCCGGTGATGGTGAGCGCCATGCGCGCGCCGCGCCTCGCGTCGGGCCGGGTAGGCCAGAAGCCGATCAGCAGAAACGAGACGAGGCTCGTCAGTTCCCAGAAGATGACGAGCAGCAGCAGGTTGTTCGACAGCACGATTCCGAGCATCGCGCCCATGAAAAGCAGAAGCTGCAGATACAGACGCGGCAACGCATCGCTGCCGGCGAGGTAGTAGCGCGCGTAGATGAAGATCAGCAGGCCGATCGCGAGTACGAGCAGCGCGAACATGAACGACAGGCCGTCGAGTCGCAGCGACAGCGCGAGGCCGATGTCGGGCACCCACTGATGGCGCCATTGCAGCACGTCGTGGTCGGCCATGCCCACCCGTTCGCTCAGTAGCAGCCCGCACCCGAACAGCGCCGTCGCGAATGCGATCCAGGTGCTGAGCGCGGCGGCGCGCCGCCTCGTGAGCGCAATCAGCGTCGCGGCCATGAATGGAAGTAGGACGAGCCACGCCAGTACCATTCGATGCCCTCCGGGAGTTCGAGTGTCAGGCGGTGATGCTGGCCGGTAGAGTGAACGAGAATTCCACCGGACGGGCGGCCGCCCAACGCACACAATCATAGCCGCAACCGGGTCGGCTTCTCGCATCGATGCATGAGGCATCAAGATCGTGAACCAACCGATCTCCGATCATGCGGTCAGGTCCTTGCGCCAAGTCTTACGACGTGAGTACAGAAACGCCCCCCATCACGCCCCCATCACGCCGCCCTGGCCAGCCGCCTTCCTGCACGCCCCCCCGTTC
>NZ_WHNQ01000039.1 GCF_009362785.1 Paraburkholderia atlantica | reverse complement strand
GCCAATCCCACCCCATTGCCCGCTAGAATTGCCGGCTTTGCCCGCGTCGGGCGCGCCGCAAGGCAAAATACGGGTTTTGCGCGCGCCGCACGCGCGGCCGACCGACCCGGTCGCGAAGCGTCCCAGACCGTCTTTCGGCCCGGCGGTTGCATGATCATCGCCCAGCGCTCGCGCCCCCGGCCGCGCGCCGACCCGCAACATCACAGCCCCGCCCGGCCCGTCAGCTTCGCTGCCCGGCGCACGCGGCGCGGCGAGGACCGCTCGTCCCCAACAGAGCAGATCAGGAGCCTTTATGAGCGATTCGAACCCATCCTTCCTCGGCCGGATTTCCCTGGCCGTGGGCACGTTTTTCAGCATTCTCGGCAATGGCGAGTTCGCCGCCGACGTGCTGCGCCTGCGTAACGGCGAAAAGGTCGGCGCGGCCCCAGCGCCCGCCCCCGCCCCCGCCGCCGCGGCAACCCCGGCACCCGCCCCGCAACCGAAGCCGCAACCCGCGCCGGTGCTGAAGGAGGCCACCCCCGACGCCGCGCTGCAACTGCTCGGCCTGCTGCAACGCGACGCGCGCTTCATCGATTTCGTCGAGGAAGACATCAAGGCCTATAGCGACGCCGACATCGGCGCGGCCGCGCGCCTCGTGCACGAAGGCTGCCGCGCGACGCT
This sequence comes from Paraburkholderia atlantica, assembly GCF_009362785.1. Lineage (GTDB taxonomy): Bacteria > Pseudomonadota > Gammaproteobacteria > Burkholderiales > Burkholderiaceae > Paraburkholderia > Paraburkholderia atlantica. Next base: position 53,836 of record NZ_WHNQ01000039.1, on the reverse strand, counting down.
GCGCGAGCACTTCACGATCCGCCCGGTGCGCGACGAAGCCGAAGGCAGCCGCGTGACGCTGCCCGCGGGCTTCGACGCGAGTTCGGTGCGCCTGACCGGCAACGTGGTCGGCAGCGCGCCGTTTAGCGGCAGCATCAGCCATCGCGGTTGGCGCGTCGACGAGGTGCGTCTGCCGAAGCTCGCGGACGGCCATAACGCAAAGGTCATCGCACCGGCGGAGGTGGAGCTATGAGCGACGCACGCTATTCCATCGGCATCGACCTCGGCACCACGCACTGCGCGCTGTCCTACGTGGACACGCACGCGAGCGACGGCGAGAAAACCACCCAGGAGGTGCTGTCGATCGCGCAGCTGACGGGCCCCGGCGCCATCGACAGCCTGCCGCTGCTGCCCTCGTTCCTGTACCTGCCGCATCCCGACGAGCTGGCCTCCGGCGACCTGTACCTGCCGTGGACCGGCCAGCGCGAATTCGCGGTCGGCGAATTCGCGCGCAATCGTGGCGCCGGCACGCCGATCCGGCTCGTGTCGAGCGCGAAAAGCTGGTTGTGCCATCCGGGCGTCGACCGTCGCGCGGGCATCCTGCCGAACGACGCGCCGCCCGAAGTGTCCCGCGTGTCGCCGCTCGAAAGCTCGGTGCGCTATCTGACGCACCTGCGCGAGGCGTGGGACCACGCGCATCCGGACGCGCCGTTCGGCGAGCAGGACGTCACGGTGACGATTCCCGCGTCGTTCGACCCGGCCGCGCGCGAACTGACCGCCGAAGCGGCCGAAGCCGCCGGCTTCACGCGCATGACGCTGCTCGAAGAGCCGCAGGCGGCGCTCTATAGCTGGATCCAGAAGAGCGGCGGCCAATGGCGCAAGCAGGTCAAGGTCGGCGACATCATCCTCGTCGTCGACGTCGGCGGCGGCACCACCGACCTGTCGCTGATCGCGGTGATCGAGCGCGACGGCAATCTCGAATTGCATCGCGTCGCGGTCGGCGATCACATCCTGCTCGGCGGCGACAACATGGACCTCGCGCTCGCGCACGTGGTCGCGCGCAAGCTCGCCGCGCAGGGTACCCAGGCCGACGCATGGCAGCTGCGCGCGCTGACCTACGCTTGCCGCGCGGCGAAAGAAACACTGCTCAGCGACCCCGCCACCGACACCGTGCCGCTCGTCGTGCCGAGCCGCGGCTCGAAGCTGATCGGCGGCTCGATCCGCACCGAGCTGACGCGCGCCGAACTGACTCAGACGATCCTCGACGGCTTCTTCCCGCAGGTCGACAGCGCCGCGCGTCCGGTCAGCCGCGCGCGGGTCGGTCTGACGCAGCTCGGCCTGCCGTATGCGCAGGACGCGGGCATCACGCGGCATCTGGCGGCGTTCCTCGGCCGTCAGGTCGGCGCACTCGCCGAACTCGAAGGGCTCGGTGAAGCCGCAGCGAATGCCGCCGCGCAAAACGCGAGCTTCCTGCATCCGACCGCGGTGCTGTTCAACGGCGGCGTGTTCAAGTCGACGCTGCTGGTCGAGCGCATCATGAGCACGCTGAACGGCTGGCTCGCGGCCGAAGGCGCGGCGAGCGCGCGTCTGCTCGAAGGCGCGGACCTCGATCTGGCGGTCGCGCGCGGCGCGGCCTACTACGGCTACGTGCGACGCGGCCGCGGCGTGCGGATTCGCGGCGGCACCGCGCGCGCGTACTACATCGCGATCGAATCGGCGATGCCGGCCGTGCCCGGCCTCGAGCCGCCGGTGCAGGCGCTGTGCGTCGCGCCGTTCGGCATGGAAGAAGGCACCGACGCCGAGTTGCCCGCGCAGGAGTTCGGGCTGGTCGTCGGCGAGCCCGTGCATTTCCGCTTCTTCGGCTCGTCGGTGCGTCGTCAGGATCAGGTCGGCACGCTGCTCGAATACTGGGGCCCCGAGGAGTTGCAGGAGCTCGAGGAAATTCAGGCGACGCTGCCGGCGGCCGGCCGCACCGCCGGTGAAGTCGTGCCGGTGAAGCTGCACGCGCGCGTGACCGAAGCGGGCACGCTCGAACTCGAGGCGATCCCGCGCGGCTCCGACGAGCGCTGGAAAGTCGAATTCGACGTGCGCGGCAACCCGAATGCGTGATTGACATGAAGCGGTACAGCGTCGGCATCGATCTGGGCACCAGCAACACGGTGCTCGCGTACGCGGAAGCAGGATCGCAGCAGATCCGCGTGTTCGAGATCGAGCAGTTGGTGAGCCCCGGCGAGGTCGCCGCGCGGCCGCTGTTGCCGTCGGTGCACTATCAGGCGGCGGACGGCGAGCTGAGCGCGGCCGATCTGCAGTTGCCGTGGTCCTCCGGTGCTCGGGCAGCGTCAGGCCAGGGCAAGGACGCCGGGCAGCCGATCGTGGTCGGCCGGCTGGCGCGGCTGCTCGGCGCGCAGGTGCCGGGGCGACTGGTCGCGAGCGCGAAAAGCTGGCTGTCGCATGCGTCGGTCGATCGCGTCGCGCCGATCCTGCCGTGGGGCGCGCCCGACGACGTCCGCAAGATTTCGCCGCTCGACGCGAGCGCGAGCTACCTCGCGCACGTGCGCGCCGCGTGGAACCAGCACTTTCCGAAGGCGCCGCTCGAACAGCAGGACGTCGTGCTGACGGTGCCCGCATCGTTCGACGAAGACGCACGCGCATTGACCGTCGAAGCGGCGCGGCTCGCGGGGCTGCCATCGCTGCGGCTGCTCGAGGAGCCGCAGGCCGCGTTCTATGACTGGCTGTTCCGGCATCGCGACACGCTTGCCGACGAGTTGGCGGACACCCGGCTCGTGCTGATTTGTGACGTCGGCGGCGGCACCACCGATCTGACGCTGATCGAAGTGGGCCTGACCGACGACGGCGAGCCGCGCCTGACGCGCGTCGGTGTCGGCAATCACCTGATGCTCGGCGGCGACAATATGGACCTCGCGCTCGCGCATCTGGTCGAGGCGCGGCTGTTGGGTGGTGCCGGTGGCGGTGCGCAGGCGCCGCAGCGGCTGTCCGCGGCGAGCCTGTCGCAGCTGGTCGAGCGCTGCCGCGTCGCGAAGGAGCAGTTGCTTGGCGCGCAAGCGCCCGAGTCGGCGCCGGTTACGTTGCTCGGCGCGGGCTCGAAGCTGATCGGCGGCGCGCGCACCACGCAGATCACGCGCGACGAGGTCGAGAAGATCATCGTCGATGGATTCTTTCCGCGGGTGGCCTCCGATCAGCGACCGGGCCGCCCGCGCGGCGCGATCGTCGAATTCGGCCTGCCGTACGCGACCGATGCGGCGATCACGCGGCATATCGCGGCCTTTCTCGAACGCTTGGCCGCGCAGTCGCGCAAGGCCCTTGGCGCGGATTCCAGCACACCGGACGCATCCGGCACAGCCGCGCTGCCCGTTCCCGACACGCTGCTGCTCAACGGCGGCGTGTTCCGCGCCGACGCGCTGTCGGGGCGTCTCGCCGACACGCTCGGCGGCTGGCGCGGCGCGCCGCTCCACGTGCTGCACAACGACAACCCCGACGTCGCGGTCGCGCGCGGCGCGGTCGCCTATACGCTCGCGCGCGCCGGCTTCGCGCCGAAAATCGGCGGCGGTTCGCCGCGCAGCTATTTTCTGGTGCTGGACGAAACGCCTGCCGGCAAGGACGACGCCGAGCCGGACGCCTCGCCCGCGCAACGCGGCATCTGCCTGCTGCCGCGCGGCACCGAGGAGGGTCACGAGATTCTGATCGAGGATCGCACGTTCGCGTTGCGGCTCGGGCATCCGGTGCGCTTCCATCTGGTGTCGTCGAGCGCGGACACTGCGTATCAGTCTGGCGAGCTGGTCGACCTTGCGGGCGGCGACTTCGTGCGCCTGCCGCCGATCGCGACGATCGTCCAGCCTCGCGACGGCCAGCGCGCCCGCGAAACCGCGGTGCGCATCGCGACGTCGCTGACGGAGGTCGGCACGCTCGACGTCCATTGCATCGAGCTCGACGATCCGTCGCAACGCTGGCTGCTCGAATTCCAGCTGCGCCACGGCGACGCGCAAGTGGACCTATCCGCCGATGGCGCGCCGCAACGCCATCCGGCGCTCGATCGCGCGATCGAACTGATCGACCGTTGCTTCGGCGCCCGCGCGCATAACGTCGACCCGAAGGAAATCAAACGGCTGCGCGCGCAGCTCGAACATCTGCTCGGCCCGCGCGATAGCTGGAATAGCGCATTGCTGCGCGAACTGTTCGGCGCGCTGTGGGAACGCGCGCGACGCCGGCGCCGCTCGGCCGATCACGAGCGGCTGTGGCTGAATCTGGCCGGCTATTGCGTGCGGCCCGGCTTCGGCTATCCGCTCGACGAATGGCGCGTCGAGCAACTGTGGACGCTATTCGACGACGGCATTCAATACGTGACCGACAGCCAGGTATGGTCCGAATGGTGGACGCTTTGGCGCCGCGCGGCCGGCGGGCTCGGCGAAGACGCGCAGCTGCGCGTGCTCGACGCGATGGACTATCTGCAGAAGGCCGCGCAATCGCGTCACAAGCTGCCGTTCAATGTCGCGAAGACCGGCTTCGCCGATATGGTGCGGCTGTCGGCATCGCTCGAACGGATTCCGGCGCAACGCAAGATCGAACTCGGCGAGGCGGTGCTCACGCGCCTGAAAAAGCCCGCGGAAAATCATCAAAGCTGGTGGGCGGTCGGACGGATCGGCGCGCGCCAGCCGTTCTACGGCAGCGCGCACAGCGTCGTGCCGCCCGACGTCGCCGCGCAATGGCTCGACGCGATCCTCGCGCTCGACTGGAAGAAGGTCGACCCCGCCGCGTTCGCCGCGGTGCAGATCGCTCGCATGACCGGCGATCGCTCGCGCGATCTGCCCGACGAGTTGCGCGCGAGCGTCGTGCGACGCCTCGAAGCGGCGAGCGCGCCGCGCGCCTGGATCACGATGGTCAGCGAAGTCGTCGCGCTCGATAACGCCGACGAAGGCCGCGTGTTCGGCGAATCGCTGCCGGTGGGGTTGAAGCTGATCGGCGGCTAGAGCGTTTGGCGCGGCGCGAAGCTCAGCACCGCTCGCGCCGCGTCCGGATTGTCGCGATCCTCGAGGCTTTCCGCGAGCAGAGCGCGAAACACCGGCAGCTTGTCCTTGCCGTATTTGAGGCCAAATTCGCACAGCACTTCGGCGATCGCCGCTTGCTGGCTGTCGGCGCCCAGCGTGCTCGAAATATGCGAGCTGCCGCGCGCCAATTCGAGCAGATAGGTCGAGCGGTAACGGTTCTTGTCGGCCTGTCGGCCGGAGCTGGGTCCACGGGGCATCGCTATTTTTCTCTGCCATTGTCGAACCCGCTATCTATCAGCCGAAGCTTAAGGAAATCTTACGGACGAATGGCGCATGGCTTACTTGTCATCCGTCACATCGAGGCAGGTGCCGGAGATGAACGCCCCCCATCCTCTGTCACGTCAAAGCCCCAGACATGCCGCTCCAGCCGCAACGACGAGGCAGGCGAGCCAGCGCCCGCCATTGACCGTTTCCCCAAGAAACACCCGCCCGATCAGCACCGCGAACACCACGCTGGTCTCGCGCAACGCCGACACCGCACCCATCGCGCCCGACTGCAGCGCCCAGATCACGATGCCATACGCCGCGATCGACACCAGGCCGCCGACGAGCGACGAGCCCACCGACAGCGGCTCGGCACGTAGCGGTGTCCATAGCGGCGTGAGGCCGCGCATTGCGACGAACAGCAACGGCATCAGCCAATAGAACATGAACATCCATGCGGTGTAGCTCAGCGGCTGACCGTCGGACAGCCTGACGCCGATGCCGTCGATCACGGTATAGAGCGCAATCGTCGCACCGGTCGTCAGCGCGCTCAGCACACCCGCGCGAGACACGTGCCGCCCCTGCAACGCGATCGCGATGATGCCGCCCGAGATCATCAAGATCCCGAGCGCGTGCAATGGGCCGATCGCTTCACGCGCGAACAGCGCGGCGCCGAGCGTGACGAGCAGCGGCGACGAGCCACGCGCGATCGGATACGCGAGCGCCAGGTCGTTGCGTCGATACGACCGCACGAGGCTCACGTTGTAGAAGATATGCACGAGCCCCGATGCGACGAGGTAGGGCCAGCAGGCACTGGCTGGCAACGGATTGACCAGGACGACGAGCGTGGCGACCGCCGCGATGGCGATGCTCATCCACGTCATGGACAGGAACCGGTCGCGATTGCCGTGAAGCATCGCGTTCCAGCTAGCGTGAAGCATCGCGGCAAAAAGCACGATGCCACCGGTATAACTAAGCATGAGGTGTGGGGCCGAGAGTGAGCGGGAATGGCATTAGTGGTACAGCAGAAAGGATATCTATCTTGTTGCAGCCCCTCAAACCAGATAAATTGGCTGTCTGCGTTAGAAAAACTCTTGCAAATGAAACGGGTATTGCCTCCGCTCAATGCGTTACGGGCCTTCGAGGCCGCGGGCCGGCTCGGCAGCTTCAAGGAAGCCGCCGCGGAACTGCACGTGACTCACGGCGCGGTGAGTCAGCAGGTGCGTTTGCTCGAGGAATGGCTCGGCGCCTCGTTGTTCGAACGGCATCATCGGCGCGTAACGCTGACGGCGGCGGCGAAGGCCTATCTGGAGCAAATTGGCCCACTGTTCGAACAGCTGTCGCAGGCAACCGCGCGATACGGTGTGCCCGAAACGTTGTCGCGGACGCTGTCCGTCAACGCGCCCGCGACATTCACGTTGCGCTGGCTGGTGCCGAGACTGGCGACATTCCGCGCCGAGCATCCCGACGTGGAGGTCAAGGTGGAGACGTCGAACGGACCGCTGGAGAGTCTGAAAGAGAGTTATGACATCGTCATCCGGGGCGGCCCGGACACGTTCTACGGCTATTCGATGCGGCCATTCCTGTCGGAGGAGAGGCTTCCAGTCTGCAGTCCGGCGCTCTTGCAGCGAGTGCCACTTCGATCGCCCGGCGACTTGCGGCAACACACGTTGCTGCACACCTCGAGTCTTCCGCGGCTTTGGCCCGACTGGCTGGCGAGCACGCAGCTTGCCGCGCTGAGGCCGGCCGCCACGTTGACCTTCGATCACTTCTATCTGACCTTGCAGGCCGCCATCGACGGAATCGGCATCGCGATGGGACCGACCGCGCTGGTCTCGGACGATCTCGCCGCTGGCCGGCTGGTCGCGCCATTCGACGGTCCGCGTCTGCGGTCTCGCAGCTACTGTACTTACATTGCGGATGAGAAGTCTGGCGATGAACTGGTCGTGCAGTTCCGTTCGTGGCTCGAGTGCGAGGGGATGTGTTCTTGAGCGGAGACGCAGGTCATCTCACAGCAACGCGCACACAGGCGAGCGCCTGTGTGCGCGCCTTGCTTCAGCACGCGCCGCTCAATCCGGCACGTTCACGGCACCGTTCGATGCGGAAATCGCATTGACACCCGGGGTCGCCGCGATCGCCGGCAGGTTGGCCGTGGTCAGCGCCGGTGCGGCTCCCGGCGCGCCGCCGCGCGGTATCGTGTGGATCACCTGCGACGGCGGCAGTGGCGTGCCGTTCTTCAGATGAGCCCACATCAGGTTCAGCGCCTGAAGATTGTAGTAATGCAACGGCACGAAACGCGTATCGAAACCGGCGACGCCGAGGAACGCGTCAAAGTGCTGACCGTTCGTGACTTCGTAAAGCGCCAGCTTGCTCGCGCCACCCTCGGCCACCTGGTTCAAGCCGAGATACGGCCGCGATGCGTGGTTGATCGGCACCAGAGCATCCGCGCGTCCTTGCACGATGATCGTCGGCTTGCCATGCAGATTCGCATTCACGCGGATCGCATCGACGCTGGCATTCAACGAACCGCTCGTCCACCGCGCGCGCAGGCATGCGGCACCTGCGTAGCTAGCATCGGCGGTCGCGAGCCGATGATCGACCGCGCCCGACGTGCCCGCGTTGTAGACGAGGTTGATGCCATTGGTCGGCGGCACGCCGTTGCCGTTGCCGAACACCGTCAGCATCGGCGACACTGCCGGCGTCACGCCGGCTGCGCCCGTCGCGCTGGTGGTGCCGAAGCTGAAGTCGCACAGGTTGTCGGCCACAGTTGCGCGCGCATACGCATTCGCATAGGTCACGGCGACGGCCGGCACTGCCTGCGAGTCCCACATCGGTGCTTGCAGCAGGTCCGAGTCGGTCTGATAGCCGTTCTGATGCAGCAGCGCGAGCGCATTGGTGGCCTGTGTGACCGTATCCGCTCCCGCGATCACGCCGGCCGCCGCGAGCGACGCGCATCGCGCGGTGCGCAGCGCGGTGGTAGTTGCGGTCGGCAGCGCGGTCAGATACGGCGAGCCGGTCGCGGCGGGCGCGAGCGCGGCGCACGGCTCCAGCAGGTTCGCGAGCGTCATGTAGTCGGCGAGGGGTTTGCCGAACGCGCCGACCGGCACGCCGCCCTGCGAGACCGACACCTGCGGCGTGAGCCGCATGTTGATCTGCGGTTCGCCGACCACCACTGCCGTGATGAGCCCCGACGTGTCCTGCTCGGCCGCCGCAAGCGACGCGCCGCCGCCATTGCTGACCGACGCGGCGATCGTCGTGATGCTGCCGCTCGCATAGCGCACCGTGCGCGTCGTGCCATTCAACGCGCCATACGAATCGTTGAGCGCCCAATATGCGAACTGGATCGCCTGCAACGTGTTCTTGCCCCAGTCCTGCTCGGGGTTCTGTTGCGAGTGCGCGTGCTTGAACGCATAGCGGTTCGGGAACTGCGCGTTGAACGTTGCCAGCGTGCTGCTGCCGAGCTTCGCGGTGAAGAGGCTCGCCTTGCCCGCTGTGCTCGCATCCTGCAAGGTGCCGTCGATCAGCGTCACGCGATTCGTCGACAACTCGTGCGCGCCGTTGCCGCTGCCCTTGTCGGTGTAGGCCACCGCGCAGCCGCGCTTGAGGCCCCACTCGCCGGCCGCCGAAATCGCGCCGTACACGCCGCGCGAACCGGACGACGTCGCGGTGACGATGCACGGTTGGTCCGGATTGAAGCTGGTGGGAATCTGCACGAGCAGGCTCACGTTCTGCGTGCCGCTGCCGTCGTCGGCATAGGCGAGGTATTCCTTGCCCGCGATCTTGCCTTCGCCAAGCGTGTCGTTGCCGTTCAGATCGACGTTGGGGCCCCAGAAGCGTCCGTAGCCGCCGTTCGCCGTCATGTCGACGAGCGCCCGATAGTTCGACCAGATCGCGAGGCGCCGCAATTCGGCGGCCGTAGGTTGCGCGGCATTCGCGACGGCCGGCGCCGTCGCCGATCCGAGGCCGGTCTTACCGAGGCCCGCGGTCAGCAGATCGTCGCTGTTGCCGTCATAAGATTTCGTCGTCACCGCGCTTTTGATGAAGCCTGGCAGCACGTTGCTCGGCGGCGGTGGTTGCAGCCCGTCGTCGTTGCCGCTGCCGCAGCCGGCCAGCACGATCGCGGACGCCATCAGGGTCGCCGCAGTAGTGAGCCTCCAAGGGTTGTGCATGGCCGCCGGGATCTTTTTCGGTGTTGTCATCTTTTCTGTCTCCGTCATTTATACGACGTTGTATTGGCAACGGCACCGAACTTATTACCGACCCCGCTTCATCAGGTTCGCTGGAAAGAGATGCTTCGGATGCCGATGCATCGCTAGCGTGCATTGAGCTCTCGCCGGAGTCAATACACGGTCATACCGACACACGACGAGCATCACGATTCGCGCGAGACAGCCGGCCGGCTAGTCGGAATCGGCCATGCGGGTGAACCCGTCGTCGCTCCAGTCTTCGGAGCCGACACCGTGACGAACGAAGAAAAGTCCGTGCGGGTCGTAACGTTTCTTGATCGACAGTAGACGCGCATAGTTGGCCCCCAATACGCGGCTTGCCAGTCCTGCTGGAAATAGCTGCTCTCGGCAACGTATGCGCCGTCCGCCGGTGCAAGCTTCCTGAGTTCGTCGATGGCCAGACCGATCAGCTTCGCATCTCGCTGTGCCTTCGAAACATCGGGCTCGTGACCTGTCAGTCCGTCGAATGCCGGCGGCCCCTCGCTCGCGACGATCGCCAATGCGAACGACTCCGCCACGACCGGATTGACGGGCGTTTGCAGCCCGGCGGCAATCACATCGGCAGGGGCGCCGGCCAGCCCCTTCTGAAAACGAAGTTCGACCGGCCAATAGCGCGTAGCGCCCATCAGCGCATCGACGAGTTCGGGCTGGCGCTCGCGCATCAGCATTGCTGCGGGCACTCGGCGTTGTCGGGAGATGCACGGCAGAGCTCGAGTGGTGACTCCGGTCGGATCAGGTGGGCATCCACCTGCTGATTCAGTCGCGCCCAGTCCGAAGGCGTGGGCCATCCGGGTTCGCCCGGACGTACACGTCGCGGGGTCTGCGCAGCGTGAGCGGCATCGAGCCGAAGCAACGACCAGATAGAGGGAAACAGCGGGACAGCCGCAAGCCACCTGATCAGATCACGGCGCTTCACCATGGCGCTCCTTCACCGCCTGGCTCGACGCGAGCGCTTAGGCGTCTGGTGGAACCAGTTCGACTTCACCCTCGATCTCCACGGGAATGTTGAAGGGAAGTTCGGCCATTCCCACCGCGCTGCGAGCGTGAGCGCCGCGCTCCTCGCCAAAGACGGCGAGTATCAGTTCCGAGAAGCCGTTGATCACGGCAGGCTGCCGGTTGAACCCGGGTGCCGAATTGACCATGCCGAACACTCTCGTCCAACACGCGATGCGCTCCAGACTTCCGAGCTCGCGCTTGAGGCTGCCGAGAATAGCGAGCGCGGCGAGGCGAGCCGCCACGAACGCTTGCTCCTGCGAGACCTGACTGCCCACCTTGCCAAGTGGCTGGGCCAGCGAGCCGTCCGCATTGGTCGGTCCATGGCCCGAGATGCAAGCCCTGTTGCCAACCACCCGCACCCATGGAAACGGAAGCGCCAACCCCGGAGGAAGCTGCAATGGCTCCGGTAGGACGTAGCCAAGCGCGTGCAAGCGATCTTCAATGGTCGACATGTTCAGACTCCACGTGAATGCCCAACGGCCTTATTCGGGCGCGCCTCGATGATCACGCAGCAGCGTCGCTGCGGTGACAGCGCTTTCAGACGAGCACTTCCGCTACGTTCCGCCCTGCTTGCGCATCTGTCCGATAGCGCGAGCCCGTGCAGCCTCGGCCTCCCGGACGAGCCGGTACGCAACATAATATTTGAAGACATTGCGCACGTAGGTCGTGGGTTCGATGCCGATTTTCTCGGCGACTACGATTTCGACATTGTTGAACCACTTGTTCGGATCGAGACCCCGGGCCGCCGCCTCCTTGCGCATTCTGGCGATGTTTGCGGGTCCTGCGTTGTAGCTCGCGAACGCGAACAGCGAGCGGTCCCTTTCCGAGAAGTGAGCATCGGGAAAGTAACGGGCCATCAGCACATCGAGATATTTCGCTCCCGCATGGACGTTGGACTCCGCCACCCTGATGTCGCCAACCGCAAGTTCCTTCCCCGTGGCTGGCATCAGCTGCATGATGCCGATGGCTCCCACGTGACTGCGCGCACTCTGGTTCAACTGCGATTCCTGATAGCCCTGAGCCGCAAGCAGGAGCGGATCGAAGCCGTATTGCGCGCCGTATTTTTCGAAAAGGCCGACCGTCTGTTTGAATCGCTTCAGCTCCGCTGACTCCGTATTGTTGGAGATCTGCTTGATGCGCTTCATTTCCTGCTGCAGACGGACTTCCGCGACACTCTGCGTCTTCACGTAATTCAGGTAGAAGTCGTTGATCGCCTCCTGCAGCTTGGGGCTCTTGAAGCGGACCGCCCAGCCGATGTAGCCGGCGTCGCGCACCGCAATGTCGTTGTGCACGACGATTCCCGGCAGTATCGGCGCCCATACCTTTGCCTTCCAGTCGTCCACGACGAGGATCTGGACCAGCCCGGCATTGAGCATCTCCATCGCGTCCTCGTCTTCGAGCGCGTCGGGCAGCGGCACCAGCTTCACGGGGGGCTTGCCCTCCTTGCCAAATCGCGCGTTCAGCGCGTTCAGGCTCTCGTAATAGCTGCTGCTCGGTCGCACATGGACGGTCTTGCCGCTCAGGTCGTCGAGCTTCGCGAGGGCTGGCGACTTCGGCCCGGTGACGACCACTTCGCGTACCGCTGTCCGATCACGCGGCGCCACGAAGTCGACCTGCTTCAGGCGGGCCTCCGTGACCGTCAGATTGCCCGCGGCGATGTCGCCCCGGCCTGCTATCAGCCCTGGGAGCAACTGGTCGCGGGTCGTCGGAATGATGACCAGCGTGAGTGGACGTTTGCCGAGCGTCGCCTGGTATTTCCTGTTCAGATAGCGCTCGAAGTCCCGCATCAGGCCGGCGGTCAGCCCGCGCTCGTGGCCTTGCTCATTGACATAGAGCGTTCGACTGTAGGGAACCAGTACGCGGATCAGACGCCGGTCGAGCATGGCGTCGAAATCGCCCGTGAACGGTTGATTGGTGAGATCGATACGGCGCGCTGCGGGAGCTGAGACGGGGGCAGCTGGGGCTGCCGGAACGGGAACGGCCGACGAGGCGGCTGGCTGCGCGGCGGCAGTTTGGGCGGCGACGCACGTCGCAGCGCCGACGGTCATGCCTGAGCAGAACGCCGCGATGAACAGCAACGTTTGAATGATGCGCATCGTAAAAAGCCCTGCTGCCGCACCCGGCGACTGCGTCGACGTTCACTACGCGCTTCGATATTGCCACGATGGCAACGGTTGGAAATGGGACGTTGGTCCTATAGGCCATTGCCGCTATGACTGACGATAGAGCCGTACCGGCGCCATCGCGAACGTCCACTACGCCATCGTCACGCGATTTCGCCCGTTATGCTTCGAGCGATACAACGCCCGGTCGGCGCTCGCGAAACCGTCCCGATGCGCGGGCCGCGACAAGTCGCTGATACATGTAAGCGATGCGCCAATGCTGACCGTCACCACCCCGAGCGGCGACGCGCGATGTTCGATCGCGAGGTCCGCCACGCCCTGGCGCAGCGTTTCGAGCGTGTCTTCGAGCATCGACCTTTGCGCGTCGAGCACCACCAGCCCGAACTCCTCGCCGCCCATACGCCCGACCACGAAGTGCTCGCTGTCGGCGGCGGCCTGCATCACCGAGGCGACCAGCCGCAGACAATGATCGCCGGCCTGATGACCGTAGGTGTCGTTGTACTGCTTGAACCAGTCGACGTCGACGACCACCGAGCCCATCACGTCACCGTCACGCGCCTCCTTCCAGCGTCGGGCGATGGTTTCGAGCAGAAAGCGCCGGTTGTACAACTGCGTGAGCGGATCGATCGCGGTGGCCGTGCGCATCTTCAGATCGTTCTCGATCATCGCGCGCAGGTGGTAGAACACGCCACGCTGGCCCGCGTCGAGCCGGCCCGGCGCCGGGTCCATCGCGCACAGAGCGCCAACGATCTCGCCGTTCGTCGCGCGCAACGCGATCGCCGCGTAAAAGCGCACGAACGGATGACGCTTGACCAGCATGCATTCGCCGAAGCGGCTGTCGTTGTGCGCATCCTCGATCACGAACAGATCGGCGTCGCGCACTGCGTAGTCGGCGAGCGAACGCGCACGCGTGACGAGCGGCATCGCCATGCCGACCTCGGCGCGATAGTGCTGATACTCCTCGTCGAGCAGCACGATCGCGGTAATCGCCGCGCCGGTCACGCTCTTCAGAATCTCCGCCGCGTGCGTGAAGCACTCGCGCATCACCTGGTCGTCGTGCAACAGCCACTCGATGACCGAAGACTCCACCTCGGGTTCGCCGCCGGCGGTCGAGTCGACTGGCATCCGGCTGGCGAGGCGGTCGTTACTGTGAGCGAGTTGCACGGAAGGGTTCCAGAATGGGATTAGCTTATGTCAACGGCATAGGCACGCCAAACTTGAGCACAGAATGTGGGATCGCGCGCCCGCGCCGGAGCGCATCCGCCGGCCCCAAAGAAAATGGGCCGGCTCTCGCGAGCCGGCCCATCGATCGATGCGACGTTCAGGTAATCAGACGCGCCGCTTTACTCCTTGTCGCCCTTCACCTGCGGCAGTGCCGACGTCTCGTTCGACGACAGCAGACCCACCTGCGAGTAAATCCGCAACTTGTCGCGCGTATCCTTGATGTCGAGGTTGCGCATCGTCAGCTGGCCGATGCGGTCGCGCGGCGAGAACGTCGATGCGACCTTCTCCATCGACAGACGCTCAGGCTGATACGTGAGGTTCGGCGACTTCGTGCTGAGGATCGAGTAGTCGTTGCCGCGGCGCAGTTCGACGGTCACTTCGCCGGTGATAGCACGCGCGACCCAGCGCTGCGCGGTTTCGCGCAGCATGATCGCTTGCGGATCGAACCAGCGGCCCTGGTACAACAGACGGCCAAGGCGGCGGCCGTTCTCGCGGAACTGCTCGATCGTGTCTTCGTTATGGATGCCGGTGACGAGACGCTCGTAAGCGATATTGAGCAGCGCGAGGCCCGGGGCTTCATAGATGCCGCGGCTCTTCGCCTCGATGATGCGGTTCTCGATCTGGTCGCTCATGCCGAGACCATGACGGCCGCCGATACGGTTCGCTTCGAGCAGCAGCTCGACCGCGTTCGGGAACGTCTGGCCGTTCAGCGCGACCGGCTGGCCTTCTTCGAAGCGGATCGTCACTTCTTCCCTGACGATCTGCACGTCGTCGCGCCAGAACGCGACGCCCATGATCGGGTTGACGATCTTGATGCCCGACTCGAGGCTTTCGAGATCTTTCGCTTCATGCGTCGCGCCGAGCAGGTTCGAGTCGGTCGAATAGGCCTTTTCAGCCGACATCTTGTAGTCGAAGCCCGATTGACGCATGAACTCGGACATTTCGGCGCGGCCGCCGAGTTCGTCGATGAACAGCTGGTCGAGCCACGGCTTGTAGATCTGCAGGTCCGGATTGACGAGCAGACCGTAGCGGTAGAAACGCTCGATGTCGTTGCCCTTGTACGTGCTGCCGTCACCCCAGATGTTGACGCCGTCTTCCTTCATCGCGGCAACCAGCATCGTGCCCGTCACGGCGCGGCCGATCGGCGTGGTGTTGAAGTAGGTGACGCCCGCCGTCGAGATATGGAACGCGCCGCACTGCAGCGCTGCGATGCCTTCCGCGACCAGCTGCGCGCGGCAGTCGATCAGGCGCGCGCCTTCGGCGCCATATTCCGTGGCGCGACGCGGGATCGAATCGTAATCGTCTTCGTCGGGCTGACCGAGGTTGGCCGTATAGGCGTACGGCACGGCGCCCTTCTTGCGCATCCAGTGCAGCGCGGCGCTGGTGTCGAGGCCGCCGGAAAACGCGATACCGACCTTCTGGCCGATCGGAAGACTTTCAAGGATTGTACTCATAAGCAGTAGCGTTAAACTCGACGTACGGGGAGATTTGGGGAGATTTGGGGGTAACAGCTGAGTATCGTGCAAGCCTGGCGATCAGGCAAGTTACGCGGGAGTATACCGCGAACCGCCGTCCGGCCTTGGATTTTGCCGGTTGGCGCGGCCCTCCGCCGCTATTCCGGTGTGTCGAATTCCCGGATTAATTCACGCTTTATCTGTCCTGACGGGGAACGATTTACTATCGTCTCAGGGTAGCATCGCGGGTTGCGCCAATGCACCGGCCGCGTGTCCCATGCGCCCCGTTCGCCCCGTTCTCTCCCCTTGCCCGCCACCCATGACCACGACCGCCCCGCGCCCCACGACGAACGCCTCGCTGATCACCAACGTGCGTCTCGCCGACGGCCGGCGCGTCGAGGTGTCGATTATCGATGGCCGGATCGCCGCGCTCGGCGACGCTCTGCCGCGCGAGCCCGAAGTGCCCGTCGAGGACGGCGGCGACGCGCTGCTGCTACCCGGTTTCGTCGAAGGGCATACGCATCTGGACAAGACCAACTGGGGCTTGCGCTGGTATCGCAACGAAGTCGGGCCGAAGCTGACCGACCGCATCGAAAACGAGCGCCGCTGGCGCGCCGAAAGCGGCCACGACGCGGGAGCGCAATCGCTCGCGCTCGCGCGCGCGTTTCTGGCGGCCGGCACGACGCGTCTGCGCACGCACGTCGATATCGACACCGACGCGGGCCTGCGCCATCTCGACGGCGTGCTGGCCACGCGCGACACGCTGCGCGACGTGCTCGACCTGCAGATCGTCGCGTTTCCGCAATCGGGGCTGCTCGGCCGGCCCGGCACCGACGCGCTGCTCGATCGCGCGCTGGCCGCGGGCGCCGACGTGCTTGGCGCGCTCGATCCCGCGCTGATCGACGGCGATCCGGTGAAGTCGCTCGATCTGACGTTCGCGCTCGCCGAGCGTCACCGCAAACCGATCGACATTCATCTGCACGAGCCCGGCGAGGTCGGCGCGTTCACGCTCGGTTTGCTGCTCGATCGCGTCGCCGCGCACGGCATGCAGGGGCAAGTGGTGGTCAGTCACGCGTTCTGTCTCGGCGCGCTGCCCGAGCGCGAACGCGATGCGCTGCTCGCGCGTATCGCCGAGCTGCGCGTCGCGCTGTTGACCACCGCGCCGCCGTCGGTGCCGGTGCCGCCGCTCACGGCTTGTCTCGCGCACCGCGTCGCGCTGTTCGGCGGCAACGACGGGATTCGCGACACGTGGACGCCGTACGGCTCGCCCGACATGCTGGAAAGGGCGATGCTGATCGCGATGCGCTACGGCCTGCGCCGCGACGACGATCTCGCGCTCGCATTCGATTGCGTCAGCGGCGTCGCCGCGCGCGCCTGCGGATTCGACGCTTACGGATTGCAGCCGGGCGCGCGCGCCGATCTCGTGCTGGTCGACGCCGACACGCTCGCGCATGCGCTCGTCGCGCGGCCGGTGCGCAAGCTGGTGGTCGCGAACGGCCGTGTCGTCGCGCGCGATGGCGCGCTGCTCACGCGGTAGTTCGGCATGGGCGCGAACACGGCCCCGCCGCCCGCTACAACAAAGACGTTTCTTGCATTCAGATGATCAATCTTTTTCAGGCCATGCAGGCCTTCGTCAAGGTCGCCGATGTCGGCAGCTTCGCGCAGGCCGCCGCGCAACTGAACGTGTCGACGTCGGTCGTTACCCGTCATGTGTCGAGCCTCGAACAGCATCTCGGCATTCGGCTGTTTCAACGCACCACGCGCAAGGTCGTGCTGACCGAGGCCGGTGCGCAATACGCGGACGGTTGCCGCGTGCTGCTCGCCGAACTGGAGGAAGTGGAGTCGCGCGCGACCACGGCGTCGCGCGAGGTGGCCGGTGATCTGCGCATCGTCGCGCTCGGCAGTTTTTCGCTGTTTCGGCTGACGCCGCTGTTCGCCGAATATCAGGCACGCTTTCCGCAGGTGAACCTGCGCGTCACGCTGACGGAAAAACGGGTCGATCTGCTCGAAGGCGGCTTCGACGTCGGCATCGTGACCGAGCATATGATCCGCTCGGAGTCGCTGGTGGTGCGGCGTCTGATCAACTCGCACGCGGTGCCGGTGGCCGCGGCCGCGTATCTGGCGCAGGCCGGTCATCCGCAAACGCCAGCGGATCTTGACGGGCATCGGCTGATCGCCGCGCCGTTCGACACGACCGGCCCGATGTGGATTTTCCGCAAGCGGGACGGCGACGCCGGCAGCGCGAGCGGGGGCGGCGACGACAGTGGCGAGAGCATCGCGATCGATGCCTCGTTCACGGTCAACAGCATGATCATGCAGAAGCAGGCCGCGCTCGGCGCGATGGGCATCGCGCTGTTGCCGCTCGAAATGGTCGAGGACGAGTTGCGCGCCGGCACGCTGGTGCGCGTGCTCGACCGCTATGCGGTGCTCAATGGCGACGTGGCAGTGTCGCTGGTGTACCCGAGCCGCGAGTTCGTGCCGCGCAAGGTGCGCGAGTTCATCGATCTCGCGGTCGGTTTCTTCAAGTGACGTTATCGGGCTGACGCTTCAAGGCCGCTCGCCGCGCGCGAGCCGCGCGTCGATGTCGTACACGACCGGCATCAGATCCGCGACGCTGTCGATCACGTAGTGCGCGCCAGCCGCCTTCAGCCTGGCCGTCGCGACATTGCGGCGCGCGGCGAATTCGTCGGCCGGCAACGCCTTCACCTCGGCCTCGCTCATGCCGAACGCGTTGCCGCTGACCGCGACGCCGACCGTCCACGTGCCGCCGTTGATGCCTTCTTCGATGCCCACCTCGGTGTCGTCGACCTTGATCGCCTCCTTCGCGCGCCACACGCCGAGCTGCGGCAGCGTCCGGTAGATCATGTACGGCGACGGCCGTCCTTCCGGCGTATCACCGGTGCACACGATGCTGTCCGGCGAGAAACCCTGCGCGGCCGCGCCCGGTACGATTTCGTCGATGATCTCGCGGGTATAGCCGGTCGTCGTGCCGATGCGGATATCGTCGTGACGCAGTGCGCTCGCGACTTCGGCGACACCCGGGATCACCGCGCTATAACTCGCCGCAACCGCGATGTTCTTCGGCACGAACACGTCGTACACGGCGTCGATATCGGCGTCGGTCGGCGTGTGGCCGTGACGCTCGGCCCAAGCCTGCGCGACCCGCGGCAGCGCCATCAGCGCCGCGATATGCGGTCGCTTGGCCATGCCCATCGGGCCGCGTGCTTCGTCGATCGTGATCGGCACGCCGAACTGCTCGAAGGTCTCGACGAAGGCGCCCATCGGCGCGCGTGAACCGTAGTCGACCACCGTGCCGGCCCAATCGAAAATCACTGCCTTCACGTATTTCATCTGCTTGAATCCCCGGGAATCCGAAAGTATTGGGTTTGCTGTCGCGGCTCAGGCCGCCTGGGCGAGCGCCTTGCGTTCGTCGAGCGCGGCGGGCGGCGGCGCCCCGTGCGTGACGCCCATCGCGCGCAGCGCTTGCGCGCAGGCCTCGATCACGCGACGCATCACGTGCTCGTCGACCAGACCGATGCAGCCGATGCGGAAACTGTCGACCGCCGTCAGCTTGCCCGGATAGATGATGAAGCCCTGCTCCTTCATCAGCTCGTAGAAGCGCGCGAATTCGAACGACGGATGCGCGGGCGAGAAAAACGTCACGATGATCGGCGAGCGCCAGTGCGCGCTGAGCAGCGGCTCGAAGCCGAGCGCGTGCATGCCGGCCACCAGCACGTCGCGATTGTTCGCGTAGCGCGCGAGCCGCGCGGGCTGGCCGCCTTCGAGCCTGAAAAGCCGCAGCGCCTCGAGGAACGCCGCCACCGTATGCGTGGGCGGCGTGAAGCGCCATTGGCCCGTGCGATTCATCACGTCCCATTGATCGTAGAGATCGAGCGCGAGCGAATGGCTGCGGCCCTTCGCCTCGGAGAGCGCGCTCTTGCGCGCGATCACGAAGCCAAAACCGGGCACGCCCTCGATGCACTTGTTCGCCGACGACACGAACGCCTCGCACGCGATCTGCCGCACGTCGAGCGGCACCGCGCCGAAGGCGCTCATCGAATCGATCAGCAGCTTGCGGCCGTGCTTCGCGACGGCGGCGGCAATCTCTTCGAGCGGATTGAGGATGCCGGAGCTCGTTTCGCAGTGGATCGCGACCACGTGCGTGATGGACGGATCGGCGGCCAGCATGCGCTCGACCTCGACACCGCGCGGCGGCAGATAGTCGCCCTTGTCGAGCAGCGTGCAGGCGCGGCCGAGATAGCCGAGCGTGGTCGCCGCGCGCTTGCCGTACGCGCCGTTCGCGAGCACGAGCGCATGGCCGTCGCGCGGAATCAGACTGCCGAGCATCGCTTCGACGCAGTAGCTGCCGCTGCCCTGCAGCGGCACGCAGTCATAGTCACCGGCGGTGTCGCCGGCGATTTCGAGCAGGTTCGCGCGCAACTGAGCGGTCATCGCGCGAAAGTCGCCGTCCCATGAGCCCCAGTCGCGCAGCATCGCCTGTTTCGTCGATAGTGCCGTGGTCAGCGGACCCGGTGTCAGCAGGTAAGGCTCGCCGCCAGCCGGCGAGGCGCAGGAGGTGGTGCCACGGGTGACCGATGTTGCCGCGGCCGCAACGCTCAATGCCGCCGCTGAACCGCCGATCGCGCTTTCCATGTCGGGTGCTCCGATATCGCTATGTCGATACCTCACACGATATAGAAACGCTGTCCATCGGTAAAATCGATATAATCGATGAAGGTATCGCAAAAACTTATCCCGGCGAGGCACACGTGCAATACGCGCAATTGCGGGCATTTCATGCGGTCGCCGAACATGGCGGCTTTTCGAAAGCGGCACAAGCGTTGTCGCTGACGCAGCCGGCGGTGTCGGACCATGTGCGGCGGCTCGAACAGGACTACGGCGTCAAGCTGTTCGAGCGCGGGCCGCGCGGCGTGGCGACGACCGAACTCGGGCTGCGCCTGTTCAGCGTGACGCGGCATATGCTCAGCTGCGAGCGCGACGCGCGTCAGCTGCTCGAATCGGCGGGCGGGCTGGAGTCGGGTTCGCTATCGCTCGCGGCCGACGCGCCCGATCTCGCCGTCGCGCTGATCGGCGCGTTTCGCCGGCGGCATCCGGGGATCGTCGTCACGCTGTCGATCGCCAATGCGGCCGAGTGCATGCAGCGCGTGCTGTCGAGCGTGGTCGACGCGGCGATCACGGCCGCGCCGCAGGTGCACAGCCGTTTGCAGTCGCGCGTGTTGCGACGCGATCCGCTGGTCGCGATGGTGCCGGCCAGCTATCCGGCCGCGAAGAAGCGCCGCCTCAGCTACGCGGAACTCGTCGAACAGCCGATGATCTTCCGCGAGCCGCAATCGGTCACCCAACAACTGCTGGAAATCGAGCTCGTGCGCGAGTCGTTGCAGGTCGAGCCGGTCATGTACGTCGATGGCCGCGAGGCGCTGGAGGAAGCGGTCGCGCAGGGAATCGGGGTCGGCGTGATTGCGCGCGCAGAGTTCAACGAGTCGCGGCGCATCCGGATGGTGCCGCTGGTCGATTGCCGCGTGCAGATGATCGAATCGCTGACGCGGCTCGCCGAGCGGCCGGGTTCGAATCTGCTCGACGCGTTTTTTTCGGTGGAATTGCCGGGAGCGGAAACCGAGGTCCCGGTCGGCGAGGTTCAACGCGCGTAGCTCGCGCGCCGCCGCTACAACAAGCGGCGCGGCCGTCGTGCTACCGGCCGCGCCATCCGCTGTCGCGCTCGATCTGAAGAACGGGTTGCCAGAAACGTTGGCAACCCGTCAGACTCAACGCGAGCCGCCGCTCGCGATTAGGCTCTCGCCCGTCAACCAGCGCGCGTCGTCCGAAGCCAGGAACGTGACGACATCGGCGATATCGTCGGGTTGGCCGATCCGGCCGAGCGGCGTCGTGCTGATCGCCCACGTTTCGAACTCCGAGCCCATCACGCCGGCGGTGTGCGCGCCTTCGGTTTCGACCACGCCCGGATTCACCGAATTCACGCGGATCTTGCGCGGACCGAGTTCCTTCGCGAGCACGCCGGTGATCGCGTCGACCGCGCCCTTGGTCGCCGTGTAGACCGCGGTGGTCGCCGGTGTGATGCGGGTCACGACCGAGCTTACGTTGACGATGCTGCCGCCTTCGCCCAGATGCTTGGCCGCCGCCTGCGTCACCAGCAGCAGACCCAGCACGTTCACATCGAAGTGCTTATGAAAATGCGCTTCGGTGATCTCTTCGAGCGTCGCGAATTCATAGACACCCGAGTTGTTGACGAGAACGTCGAGCCGGCCATAGGTTTCGATCGCCGTATCGATGATGCCCTTCGCGTCCGCGGCCTTCGACACGTCGCCGCCAACCGCGACCGCCTTGCCCCCCGCCGCGGTGATATCGGCGACCACCTTGTCCGCGCCCGCGCGGCTCGACGCATAGTTCACCACGACCGACGCGCCTTGCGCCGCCAATGCCTTCGCAATCGCCGCACCGATGCCTTTCGATGCACCCGTTACAACCGCTACCTTGCCTGTGAGCTTGCTCATCATCGTGTCCTTTCAATGGTTCGCGCCGGCATGCCTCGCGAGAAGTCGCGAGGTCCACGCCGCTAAAAGCTGGAAATGCAGTGGCGCTGTCACAGGTCGTAAATTTAGGCATCGCGTGAGCTCGGATAAAGCGGCTCGAGGCGAATTGACACGCCGCTTCCGACGAACAATCGATTCGAAGCGGATTTCGTTGGATCTGTTTACGAGGGGCTTACGAAAATTTCGGGCAATACGCGCAGATCTGGTACGCGATGTATCGCGACCCTGATCGACGCATTGGTCCACTAAAAGCGCCCTTATTCACGGCACTTTTATTCACCGCCTGTGCAACAGCGCGATCTGCGCCGCCACGCTCGCGAGCACCGCGAGCGCACCGAGCGTATCGAGAATAATGGGCCACATGATCTCCCTCCTCCGCTATCCGCTGCCCTGACGTCATTTAAACGAACACGCGCGCCATTGATTGAACGCCGAAGCCAAGCAGACAGATAAAGAACCAGCGACTAAAACTCGTCGAGCCCCTACAGATAGGGTACTGCCGGCACGACGAACAGGCCTGTGCCGCGTGGGCCCCTCGGCATCCATTGAAACGATGCCGGCGATTTTGCTGCGCCGTCCTCGCCTTCACAATGCGTAAGATACGTAGCGTGCCTTAGGCTGCGCCTAAGGCACAATGTCCGATGAGCTTGCCCCTGCGGCCTCACTCGACACCGAATCCTGATGCGCTTCGACCTCATCGATCTACGGCTCTTTCTGCATATTCTCGACACCGGCAGCATCACGCACGGCGCCACGCGCGCGAACATGTCGCTGCCATCGGCGAGCGCCCGGCTGCGCGGCATGGAAGAAGCGCTCGGCGTGCCGCTGCTAGAACGCGGGCGGCGCGGCGTCGAGTCGACGCCGACCGGCGACACGCTCGCGCACCACGCGCGGCTCGTGCTCGGCCAGATCGACAGCATGCAGGGCGAGCTCGGCGAGCTGCAACGAGGCCGCAAGGCCCGCATCCGTTTATGGACCAACACGGCCGCGCTCACCGAGTTCCTGCCGTCGGCGATCGGCGCGTTTTTGCGCGATCACCCGAACGTGCAGGTCGATCTGAAGGAGCGTCAAAGCAGCGAGACCATCAAGGCGGTGCTGACCGGCGCGGCGGATGTCGGCATCGTCTCCGATGCGATCGAGCATGGCGCGTTGCAGACGCTGCCGTTCGCGATCGACAAGCTCGTGCTCGTCACGAGCCGCGACGATCCGCTCGGCGCGCGCCGGCGCATCGCGCTCGCGGAGGTGACGCAGCGCGAGTTCATCGGCCTCGCCGCGGACAGCGCGTTTCAAACCTATCTCGGCGAGCGCGCGCTGCTGGCCGGCCAGGCGATGAGCTTCCGCGCGAATGTGCGCACCTTCGACGGCGTCTGCCGCATGGTCGAACAGGGCGCGGGCATCGGCATCGTGCCGGCCACCGCGGCGAAGCGCTATCGGGGCACATCGGGTCTGCGCACGATCGAGCTCAGCGATCCGTGGGCGACACGCCGCCTGCTGATCTGCATGCGCGAGCTGAATGCGCTGCCGCGCGCGGAAAAGGCGCTCGTGCGCCATCTGGCCGGAATTTGACGGCGCTGTTGCTATCATTCGTTGCCTTCGCGGAGCGCTCCAGCGGGAGCATAAAGCAGTAAACGGACACTCAGCGCGCGGCATTCCAACACCAACCTGATAGCCGACGCATCACACGTCTGAGGCATGCATGGAATTTCGCCAACTTCGCTACTTCATCGCGGTCGCCGAAGAGATGAACATCACGCGGGCGGCCAATCGTCTGCATATGACACAGCCGCCGCTGTCACGGCAGATCCAGCAGATCGAGGAAGACGTCGGCCTGCCGCTGTTCGAGCGCGGCTCGCGGCCGTTGCGGCTCACCGAAGCCGGCCGCATTTTCTACACCCAGGCGAAACGTCTGATCGATGAAGCCGATGAACTCGCGCCGCTCACGCGCCGGCTCGCACAACTCGCGGAGCGCATCGTGATCGGCTTCGTGCCGTCGACGCTGTATGGCGCGCTGCCCGCGGTGATCCGCTCGTTTCGCGAGGCCGCGCCGCATATCGAGCTATCGCTGATCGAGATGTTCACGATCGAGCAGTTGGCCGCGCTCAAAGGCGGCCGCATCGACGTCGGCTTCGGCCGGCTGCGCTTCGACGATGCGCAACTCGCGCGCGAAGTGCTGGTCGAGGAACGGATGATCGCCGCGTTGCCGCAGGACCATCCGCTCGCGCGGCAGAAGAAGCCGCTGACGCTCGCCGCGCTCGCCGAGGAAACGCTGATCGTCTATCCGAGCACGCCGCGGCCGAGCTATGCCGACCAGCAGATCTCGGCGATGCATGATCAGGCGCTGGAGCCCAAAGCGATTCACGAAGTGCGCGAGTTGCAGACCGCGCTCGGTCTGGTCGCCGCGCAGGTCGGCGTGTGTCTGGTGCCGGAGAGCGTCGAGGGCTTGCGCGCGCACGGCGTCGCGTACCGGCCGATTCCGTCGGCAAGCGCCGCGTCGCCGATCATCATGAGCCGGCGCCTGCAGGACGAATCGCCCGCGACGATGCTGATGTGCTCGCTCGCACGGCAGCTGTTCAAGCGGGTTTGAGCGCCGCTTGCGCGAGCACCGCGCATCGTACCGCCCTACTTCACATCGAACCCATAGTCCCCATGCGTTCGATGCCCGTCCGACGCCACCGCGACCCAATGCACGGTGTAGTGCCCAGCCGCGAGCGTCGGCAGCGGCAGGGTCATCACCGCGGGCTGCTGCGCATCCACCGATGACTTCTGCGTGCCGACCTGCTTGCCGCTCGCATCGGTCACGCTCAGCGAGCTGAACGCCGGTTCGAGCGGCCCGTCGAAGGTCACCTTGACCTGCGCGGGCGCGGCCACCGAGGCGCCCGCGCCCGGCTCCTGTTTCTGCGGAAACACATGCGCGAGTGCCGCGCTCGCGAGCGTCACGCCGGCGATCAGTGCCGCGACGCGCATCGCGAGATGCTTGAAGCTGTCGTTCATCTTCTTTCTCCTGCGCTACTCATGGGAACAGCGGCTTGCCGAGCGTGCTCGGCGCAATGTCGTCGAAGAACAGATGCGCCTGCACCAGGATGCCGACGTGCGAGCCGCTCGCGCGGTTGATCGGAATCTGCGCCTCGACGCCGAACTGTCCGTAACGATTGATCCAGATGAAGCCCGGATTGACCGTGCCGGTCGTCTGCCCCTGGCTGCGTGACAGCGGAATCTCGACGAGCGGGATCAGGTTCGCGAACGGCTGCGGCAGACCCGCGTCGTGCACGTGCTGCTGCAGATACGGCAGGCTGTATTGGACGGTAAAGCCGTAATTGAACGCGTTCGGCTGACCCGCGCCGGTGGTGAGCGCGGGGCCCGCCTCTGCCGTGATCGCGACCGGACGCAGATACGCGAGCGAATCGGGCAAATCGCCCATGCCCTTGCCGATGTAGACGGTCGGCGAGATCGTCGAGAAGTTGTCGGCGATCGCGCGGCTGCCGGTGCCGCCGAGCTCCGCAGTGACGCCGATCGACGTCATCAGCTCATGCGGCTCGTTCACGTACAGCAGGTACTTGAGGCCGACGCCGAAGTTGTTGAAGCCGGCCGCGCGCGGGTTGTTTTGCATTGCGTACGCGCCGTCGATCGACACCGCCAGACGCGGCGTGATCAGCTTGTCGTACTCGAAGCTGAACGTGTTGATGCTCTGCTCGCCGTTGTCGCCGGGCACGCGCTGATGGCCGTACTCGAAGTTGGCTTCGTCGCCGACGCCGGGGTCGTCGACGGCGAGCGTCGCGGGGAAGACGCGGTTGCCCGCGATCGCATGGGCCTGCGCGGTGGACGGCGCGGTGATGAGGCCTACGACGCCGCCCGCGGCGTAAGCGGCGTGGACGACATAGGCGGCGGCCGCGACGAGCGGCGCCGCGCGCGGCGGACGGCCGTCGCGCATTGCTGGTGTGTGCATGAGTGCATCCTGTCTGATCGGTGATGACGAGGCTGGCGCGCGCCGTCGAACGGACGCGCGCGAGCAAGCGCGATGCGGCTCGGCGCATCGCGTCGTATGTGATTCGGATCAGCAGACGGAAGGCGGGGCGCGGGGCTGCGCGAAAGTCAGCGGTTCGACACGGCGCACGCTGTTAAAGCGCGTCGCGGCCGTGTGCTGGCGCGCGCGGACCGCGGCGACGAACAGCATGGCGGCGCTCGGCATCAACGGTAGATGCGCGAGCAGGCTGCAATAGCCGCAGGCATCGCCGGACATCTGCGCGTGCTTGTCCGTGGGATTGCCGGCGTCGGCGCTGTCGTCGGAATTGTCGGGCGGGTTGGCGGTGGCCTGGGTGGGTTCGGGCGTGTCGCCCTGGATTCGCATGCCCGGCATCGACGCGATGTCGTCCACCGACGCCATCTGGCAATGCTCGCGCATCATCGCGTCGGCGTGGCGATGGGCGGCTAGCGTCTGCGAGATCGTCGGTGCGAGCGTCGTCAGCAGGATCGCGAGCAATCCGAGCCAGCTGCCGATCTTCCGATGCCGACGATTCAACATGCGCCCAGCGACACGCCGCGAGTTGTGAAGGTCCACTACTGCCAGACCACGATTTGCGGCAAATTATGCCATGTACGCCATTATTCTCCGGCCGTGGCCGGCGGGCTCCGTCGAGTGCCGCGCGCCCGGTCAATAGAGCGAACCGCCAACGGCAAAGCCCCCCAGCACGGGCGACAATGCCTGCTCCCGGCTTCAGCACGGAGTCTTCATGAAAGCGCAGCGTCCGCGTCCTCCGCACTTTCCCGCCGAACCCACGCGCGCCGAATGGCGCGAGCACCTGCTGCCCTACTTCATCACGGCGCTGCTGATCGCGTTCGCGATCGCGCTGATCGTCTGGATCGCCAATCCGGCGCCGCCGCGCACGATCACGATCAGCGCCGGCCCGCGCGACAGCTCGTTCGTCGTCACCGCGAACCAGTACCGCAAGATCCTCGCGCGCAACGGCATCCGCCTGAACGTGCTCGAATCCGATGGTTCCGTGCAGAACCTGCAACGGCTGCTGGACCCTAAGCAGCAAGTCGATATCGCGTTCGTGCAAGGCGGCGTGGCCCAAGGGCTGGATACGTCGTCGCTGGTGTCGCTCGGCAGCGTGTTCTATGTGCCGATCGTCGTGTTCTATCGCGGCGCTGCCCTCACACAACTGGCGCAGCTCGAAGGCAAGCGGATCGCGATAGGCCGCGAAGGCAGCGGCACGCGGCTGCTCGCGCTGCAACTGCTGGCGGCGAACGGCATCGAGCCCGGCGGCGCGACGACGCTAGTGCCAAGCGACGGCCTGCAGGCCGCTACGCAGTTGGTCGCCGGCGAGGTCGACGCGGCGCTTTTGAGCGGCGATTCGGCGACGCGCGGTCTGATGCTGCGGCTGTTGCGGGTACCCGGCATTTCGGTGATGAATTTTGACGAAGCGAGCGCCTATACGCGTGTGTTTCCGTTTCTCGATCAGATCGACCTGCCGCCGGGCGTGCTCGATCTGAAGCGGCGCATTCCGCCAGAGACCGTCCATCTGATCAGTCCGACGGTCGAACTCGTCGCGCGCAGCACGCTGCATCCAGCGATCTCGGATCTGCTGATCGAGGCGGCGCAGGAAGTGCATGGCGCCGCGGGCCTGTTGCAGCACGCCGGCCAGTTCCCGACCCCGGTCGAGCACGAATACCCGATCAGCGAGGACGCGCAGCGCTACTACCGGACCGGCAAGGGCTTTTTGTATCGGACGCTGCCGTTCTGGCTCGCGAGCATCGGCGATCGCACGCTGGTCCTGCTGTTGCCGGTCGCCGTGCTGCTGTTGCCCGCGATGCGGGTGATTCCGGCGTTGTACCGGTGGCGGGTGCGCTCGCGCATCTATCGCTATTACGGTTCGCTGATCGCGATCGAGCGGCACGCGCTCGCCGGCGCAACCGACGAGGAGCGCACGCAGCTGCTGGGGCAACTGGACGAGATCGAGACGGCGCTGAACCACTTGCGCATGCCGCTAGCGTATGCGGACGCGTTTTATGTGCTGCGGGAGCATGTGGGATTCGTGCGTAGCCGGCTGACGGCTGCGCCGCCCGTCATGGCCTCGTGAACGAGGCCGCGACGGGTGATGCCAGAGTTAGGCTTGGGAGGAAGTGGAGGCTTGCGGTTCGTGTTGCGCGCTGGTTTGCGCCTGGGTGTCCGCGCTGCCGGCGGGATTCGCCGCTATGGTCTCCGGCGTTGCGGCAGCGGCTTCCGCTTGCGCGACCGCCTGTTCCGCGACTGCCGCTGCTTCGGCCTGCGGCTTGTCGGCGGCCGCGTCCCCGGACGGGGTACCGGCATCGGTCGGCGCATGCGCGCTTGCCGTCGCCGTGGCGGCCTTCTGCGCGCCCTTCGCTGCGCGATGCGCGAGCAGGCGCTGCGCACCGGCCGCTTCCTGCGCCGTGACCTTGCCAGCTTCGACGCCCGCCAGATCGACGCGCGCCGCGCCTTCGACGAGGCTCTTCCAGTAGCGCCCGCCACGGCACCACGTCTTGATCGCGTCGCGCAGCTCGGCTTCGGTCAGCGACAGCTCCTTCGCATGCACGACGAGGTCTTCGAAAACGCCGATCTTCAGCGGCAGCTTCGGGGCCGGATTCTTCGGGAAAGCGACCGGGAAGCGCTTTTGCAGACGACCGATCGAGCGCACCACCGGGTCCACCGGCTTGGCGTCCGCCGCCGGCCTGGCGGGCGCGGCGCCCTCGGGTGCGGCATGGCGTGCCGGCTGCGGGCGGCCGGGTCGCGTGCCCGGCTTGCCGTCCGGCCGACCACCGGCCTTCGCGGCCGGCTTACCACCGGGCCGGCCGCCGGGCTTCGCACCCGGATTGGCGCCACGCTCGGCGTTAGAGCCAGGATGTGCCCCAGGATTTGAAGCGGGCTTGCCAGCGGACTTCGAAGCGGGGCGCGCGGCCGATTTGCGATCGGGCTTGCCGGCCGACTCGGCGGCGGCACGCGCCGCGGCCAGTTGCTTCTTCAGTTCAGCGAGTTGTTCGAAACCCATAGTGCACAACCAATCTGTCGATCTGTAAAAATGAGATTGTAGCAGCGCGCGCCTATATGCTTGTGACAACCCCTAGCCGCAGTGACGGTCGTCAATTCGCGGCCGCGACGGGTGCGTCGGCAGCGGGCGCGCGCAGCCCTGTGACCGACACCCGCAAACCGGGCGCGCCGACATTGTTGCGCAGCGACAGCCCGAGCTGATGCCGCTCGGCGATGCGCGCGACGATCGCGAGTCCGAGCCCGCTGCCCTCGCCCTTCGACTCCTCGCCGCGATAGAAACGGTCGAACACGCGCCCGAGCTCCGCCTCCGGAATCCCCGAGCCGCTATCGACGACCTCGAAGCCAACCCGTTCGCCCGTGCGCCGAAGCACCACGTCGACACGGCCGCCCCGCGGCGTATGACGAATCGCGTTATTGATCAGATTGCCTAACAACACGCTGATACTGTGCGGCTCGGCGAGCACCGTATAGGCGTCGTTCGGCGTGCGCGCCTGTTCGCATTCGAGGCCGAGATCGATATCGCGCAGCTCCGCGAGCACGGAACAATCGCTGACCGCCTGCTCGCCAATGCGGCGCAGGCTGACCGGCACCGTCGACGTGACCGGCTGCGCATCTTCGCGCGCGAGCGTCAGCAGTTGCTGCACAAGGTGAATGATCCGGTTCACCCGGCTTGCGACGCGCTCGAGCGTCTGCCCCTCGCCCTTCAGCGAGCCGTCGCGCGACGCCGCCTGCAGTTGCAGCTTCAGCGCCGCGAGCGGCGAGCGCAACTCGTGCGCGGCATCGGCGATGAACGTGCGCTGCGCCTGCGACGCCGTATGCAGCCGTTGCAGCAGATCGTTCAGCGCTTCGACGAGCGGACGGATTTCGACCGGCACGTTGCCGTCGAGCCGCAGCGGTTCGAGCGAATCGATTGAACGCGTCGAGAGCGCGCGCGACAGCCCGCCGATCGGCGCGAGCCCGCGCGCGACCAGCAGCAGCATCAGCGCGATCGTCACCGGCAGCAGCACGCCGAGCGGCCACAGCGTGTGCAGCGCGAGATGCAACGCGAGGTCCTCGCGCACCGAGACCGGCTGCGCGACCTGCACGTAGCGGTCTGGCTGCGCGACGCCGAAGATGCGCCAGTGGTATTCGCCGCGCGGCACCGTGTGGAAGCCCGGCGCCAGACGGTCGAACATCGGCGCCTGCGCGGAGTGATAGACGAGCGTGCCGCTCTTGTCCCAGATCTCGATGACGATGCGGTCGTCGGCGAGATCGCCGAGGTCGGGGTCCCGACGCTCGAGCAGGCCCGCACCGCTGAGCGACGACGGCAGCGACAGCGCGACGGTGCGCAGTTCGTAGTCGAACAGCTCGCTCGCCTCGCGCCGCGCGGTATGGAAGATCGCGAAAGCGGCGACCATCGACGCCACCGCCATGCCGAAGATCAGCCAGCCGAGCAGCCAGCGGCGAATCGACGTCATCCGCACCTCTTCAGGCGGTAGCCGACCCCGCGCACGGTCACGACCTGGTCCGCGCCGATCTTGCGCCGCAGACTGTGCACATGCACTTCGATCGTGTTGCTGCCGACTTCCTCGCCCCAGCCGTACAGCTTTTCTTCGAGCTCGGCCTTCGTGAACACGCGGGTCGGCTCCTCGATCAGCGCCTGCAGCAACGCGAATTCGCGCGGCACCAGCGGCAGCGGCACGCCGTCCTTGGTGACTTCATGCGCGGCGGGGTCGAGCGTCAGTTCGCCGTGGCTGTAGACCGGCTGCTTCTGGCCGGTGCGCCGGCGCAGCAGCGCGCGAATGCGGGCGGCCAGTTCGTCGAGATCGAACGGCTTGATCAGGTAGTCGTCGGCGCCGGCGTCGAGACCGCGGATGCGTTCGTCGATCGCGTCGCGCGCGGTCAGGATGATTACCGGCGCCGCGCCGCCGTTGCGGCGATACGCGTTCAGCACGTCGATGCCGTCTTTTTTCGGCAGGCCGAGGTCGAGCAGCACGAGGTCGTATACGCCGTTGTCGAGCGACAGTTCCGCCGCGCGGCCGTCCTCGGCCCAGTCGATCGCGTAGCCGGCGCGGCGCATCGCGCCCAGCACCGATTCCGCGATCATGTCGTCGTCTTCGACCAATAGCAGGCGCATGGCCTCTCCCCTCGTTCGTGCAGTTTTGGCCTCCGTATTATCGGCCGCGCCAGCTTAACGAACGCTTACGGGTTCTGATGCCGCATCGAGCGGTTTTCCGGGCCTTATGCATTTCGCGAAGCATGGCGCTAGGCAAGCACATCCGCGAACCCGCCGACTCGCGCGCCGAGCGAGCGGATCGCGGCGGCCACCCTGGGTGACAACAGCGCCTGCAACTCGTCGGCATGCCGGTAGTCGTGCATGCCCTCGCTCAGCGCGTCACCGGCCAGCGCCGGATGACAGTAGATCTCGCCGACGCCGTGCGGCAGATTCGCGAGCGCGGCGAGCCAGGCCGCTTCGTCCATGCGTCCGCTCGCGGCGATGCCGACCACGTAGTCGTTGTGCGCGATCCCCGCGCGCTCGAGTTGCGTCTTCACGTGCGCAATCCACGGCCGCAGCCGCAGCGGCGCGTTCGCTTCGAACGGCAGACGCATCGCCTTCATGCCGTAGTCGCGGCCGATGTCGAGGATCAGGCTCAGCACCGTCGGATGCAGATGAAAATGCTTGTGCGTGTTCACGTGGTCGAGCGTGAGGCCGGTCGCGGCGAACGCTTCGAATTGCGCGCGGATTTCGAATGCGAGTTGCCGGCGCACGTGTGGCAGAAAGAAGAAGCGCACGCCGTCGCGCACCATGTTGCTGCCGAAGCGGCCGTTCTCGTCGAGCAGCGCGGCGACCTGCTCGCGCGGCGCCAGCGCGGCGCCGTCGGCCAGCACCAGATGCAGGCCCACGCGTAGTTCCGGCAGCGTATGCGCGCGGGCGACCGCGTCTTTGGCGGCTGGTGCGGCGACCATCAGACTCGCGGCGCGCAGCACGCCGTTGCGATGCGCGCGCTCGACCGCGAAATTGACGCGTTGATGCAGGCCGAAATCGTCGGCGGTGATGATCAGTCCGCGCGGCTGGGCCGGCTTGCCGCGCGCTATCACGTGAGGCTGTCCAGCCGGCCGCTGCGCTCGGCGGACGGCGTGCCGAGCTGCATGCGCTCGCCACGCCACACGACGTGCGAACCGAACGCACTGACGAGCCACTGGAGCGCGAGCAGCGTATCGCGCAACGGCACGAGCGGCAGATCGCGCCAGAACGTGCGCGCGCGGCGCGACGCGCGCAGATGCAGCAGCAGGCGCGCGCCCACGCAGACCGCGGTCGCCGACGCGCTCGCGATCACCGCCGCGAACGGTGCGTGAGCACACGTCGCGAGCGACACGGTCAGCCCTGCGCTGGTCAACAGCCACGGTGTGGGGAAGGTGATCAGCAGCGACACGAAACCCGGGGGATTGACCGAGCGGATCGTGCGCAGCCAGCGCGTTTCGCGCTGCCACAGCGCCGCGAAGGTCGGCTCGATCACGTCGGTGGCGACCATCACGCGCGACAGCACCGTTTGCAGACCGAGCTCGCGCACGTGCTCGGCGAGCCAGTAGTCGTCGGCGAGGCAGTTTTTCAGGGCTTCGAAGCCGCCGATGCGCTCCAGCGTCGCGCGCCGCAACGCGAGGGTCGCGCCGAAACCGAAGCGGCGCGAGCCCATCGCATGAGCAACCCGCACCGACGGCGCGAACCACTCGTTGATGAACAGCGCACCGACGCGCGGCCAGAAGCCGCCGACGCCGCGCGCGACGTACAGACACGTGACCACGCCGACGCTCGGGTCCGCGAGCGGCGCGGCGACGCTGTCGAGATAGTCGGAGTCGACCGCGATGTCGCTGTCGGCGATCACGATCACGTCGTGGCGCGCGCGTGCCGCCATGTTGATCAGGTTGCTGACTTTCAGATTGCTGCCGTGTACGCGTGTGTCGATGGCGAGCTCGATGTCGCACTTCGGATAGGCGGCCTGCAAACGGCGCACCACCGCGATGGCCGGATCGTGCGGCGACGACACGCCCAGCACCAGCTGAAAATGCTGATGCCGCTGCTCGCAGAAGGTCCGCAGATTTTCGTACAGACGCGGCTCGGCGCCGCACAGCGGCTTCAGCACGCTGACGCCGACCTGGGCGAACGGCCCGCCTGGGCCATCGGGCGAACCCATTAGCGAACCGCTGAGCGCGCGATTGACTGCCCTGCCGCCATGATGGTTCGACTTATGCCGCGCGGTGAAAAACGGCATGGCGAGCGCGGCGGCTACCGTGTAGATCGAAGCGCTAACGCAGCCGGCTAACAGAAGCCATTGACATGCAATCAACGCGTGGGCCGCCATCGTGTGTCGTCCGTATCCGTCAGTGCTCGGCCAGCACGAACGGTTGCCCCGTTAGCCGGAGATGAAGCACGACGAGCCACCGGCGCGGACAGTTCGCTGAGATCACGGCGGGCCGTGCGCCGCGCGCAGCGCGAATCGCGTAGTCGCGCCGCACCGCGAGCTCGAAGGCGACCTCGGAAAATTCGCGCGCGATCACCACGCCGCCGATGATCAGCCCGAGCGCGAACAACCTGAAAGATGCCGAAGCGAAAAAAGCGTCAGAGACCGGCACTACAGGCAGCGCGATGCACAGCAGCGCTTCGGTGCCTGCGGCGGTTAGAGACGCGACTAGCAAATGGGCTCGTAGCATGTCGATGGTGACTCGCTTCATAACGTGCCTCGTGCGCGGCCTTGCAGCCTGAGCGGATGCTGGCCATGGGCGGGACTCGTCGATACCGTCCATTGACGCTATTGGCCAGCATAAAGAATGCCTCGCGCGTCGCTCCATCGAAGTCCTTACGATCAGGTTGCGATGGGCTGACGACAACCTGGTCTCGCACATGCATCACGATCTGCGACGACCATTTTATAGCGCGTCGATGGTATCGATTCAAGCTGAAGGAAACCTTAAGCATCCGCGTGGCATAAAGCGGCTAATGAACGGCGTGGTTACACTTCGGAACACTGCAGATTGTTCGTATAGACGCATCAATGTCGCTTGCATAAAAATGCAGGACGTTTCGCAATAAATCTCCACATTGGAATGTTTGCCTCATGCGCTTACTCCTCGTAGAAGACGACGAGCTCATCGGCTGCGGTGTCGAAGCGGGCCTTCGTCAGGCCGGCTTCACGGTCGACTGGGCACGCGACGGCCACAAGGCCAGCCTCGCGCTCGACACGACTCAATATGCATTGGTGGTACTCGACCTCGGCCTGCCGCGCGTGAGCGGCACCGAGCTGCTCAAACGCATGCGCGACGCCGGCAATGACGTGCCGGTGCTGGTGTTGACCGCGAAAGGCACGGTCGTCGATCGGGTCGGCGGTCTCGAAGCGGGCGCCGACGACTATCTCGGCAAGCCGTTCGATCTCACCGAGCTGGTGGCGCGGTGCCGCGCGCTGTTGCGCCGCGCACAAGGTCGCAGTATCGATCTGATTCGTTACCAGAATCTGACAGTGAATCCGGCCGCGCAAACGGTGCAGATCGACGAGGCACGCGTGCCGCTGACATCGCGCGAATGGGCGATTCTGCTGCAACTGCTGACCAATCTCGGCATTCCGCAGTCGCGCTCGCGGCTCGAGGAAAGCCTGTACGGCTGGCAGGAAGAAATCGAAAGCAATGCGATCGAGGTGCATGTGTCGAACCTGCGCAAGAAGCTCGGCGCAAACCTGATCAAGACCGTGCGCAATATCGGCTATGTGATGGAGAAAGAATGATCGGTTCGTCGATCCGGCGGCGCCTCGTGCTGCTCGTGCTCGCGAGCATCGCGCTCGTCTGGGGCGGCGCGCTCGTGTCGAGCTACCGGCAGGCGACGCGCGAAGTCGGCCTATGGGAGGAAGCGCGCCTCGCCGAACTCGCGCAGATGCTCGCGCTGCTCGATGCGACCAATCTGATGACGCTCGCGAATGCGCGCATCGACGTGCGCGAAGAAGAGAAAAGCGGCGAAGCCGGCGCGAACAACTTCGATGACGACGACACGCTGCCGCGCGATGCGCTTTTCCAGGTGCGCACGGCCGACGGCGTCGTGCTGGCAGGCAGCCCGCAACTGCACGTGCTCGGCGCATGGGATTTGCCATTGCCGCCCGCGAGCGGCGCGCAAGACGTGACGCTGGTCGGCGAGCTCTATCACTCGTTCACGTTGCGCGAGACCGCGCTCGGTCACAGCGTACGTGTGTTCGAGCCGGCCAATACCCGCAGCGACCTGGTGAGCGAAATCGCGAGCCGCATCGCGCGGCCCACGCTGATCGCGCTGCCGGTGCTCGCGGTGCTGGTGTGGTTCAGCATTGGCTGGAGCCTCGCGCCGCTGAAGGTGCTATCGGCCGCGCTCAGTTCGCGCGACATCAACCGCATGGAGCCGGTCGGCATCGGCCGCACGCCGCTCGAGGTGCGCCCGCTTGTCGATGCGATCAACCAGATGCTGGCGCGTCTGCAGCATGCGCTCGAACTCGAGCGCGCCTTCACCGCCGATGCCGCGCACGAACTGAAGACACCGCTCGCCGCGATCAAGGTGCAGGCGCAGGTCGCGCTCGCGGAGCCCGACATCGGGCTGCAGCGGCTCGCGATGGAGCGCGTCGTGCAAGGCGTCGATCGCAGCGCGCGGCTCGCCGAGCAGTTGCTGCTGCTCGCGCGGCTCGATGTGCAGGAGAAACTGCCCACCGAGCCGCTGAAGCCCGCGGCGATCGCCAAAGATACGCTGCTCGCGAACCGGCGTAATGCGCAGCAGAAGCACATCAACGTGATGCTGATCGGCGACATGCTCGCCGAGATCGATGCGGAGCCGGTGCTGATCGGCATCCTGCTCGACAATCTGCTCGACAACGCGATCAAATATGGACGTACGGGCGGCAATATCGAAGTGGCGGTGCGCCATGCCGACGAGCACGTGCAGCTGAGCGTGCGCGACGACGGCCCCGGCGTCGAGCCGGACGACCTCGCGCGGCTCACGAACCGCTTTTTCCGCGCGACCGGCAATCAGGCGACCGGCAGCGGGCTCGGTTTGTCGATCGTTGCGCGGATCGCCGAGCATTTCGGCGCGAGTCTGCAGCTAGGCGCCGGAATCGGGGGCCAGGGGCTTGCGGTGCGGGTGTCGTTTCCGGCCGCCTATCGCGCGCCGCGCTGACGGCGTGCGTGCGTCTCGAGACGCGAGCGGGAACAGGGAAACCGCGCGCCGATCGTTCAGCGCCGATCGCCGCCGCGGTTCGCGTCAGCGACGCCCGACCGCTGCTTGGCCAGCCCGGCGCCCACGCCGTGCGGCGCGGCCTGCCGCCGCGCGCTGCCAGACGCCTCGAACAGCTGCCACGCGATCAGGCCCGGCACGAACATCAGCAGATCGCGAATGCGCCGCGCGGCCGCGAGCGCGAGACAGGTCGCGGGATCGAGCCCGAGTGCGCCGCCGATCAGCACGAAAGCGCCCTCCTGCACGCCGAGACCGCCCGGCACGAAGAACGCGGCGCTGCTGACCGCCTGGATCAGCGATTCGATCACGATCGCCTCGACGAGCGTCACCCGCGCGCCGAGAAAATACAGCGCCAACCAGATTTCGAGCGAAGTCAGCACGCATTGCAGCGGCTGCCAGAAGAACAGATAACGCAGCACGACCGCGCGGCGTCGCCAGATCACCTTGATAGATTGATCGATCTGCGCGGACTGGCCGACCAGTGCGGTCAGCTTGCCGCTCGTCATACGGTTCGCCACGCGCGTGAGGCGCTCGAACGGATTCGCATGCTGCACGAGCCCGAACAGCAATAGCAGCGGCGTCAACGCGACCACGCCCCACGCGAGCTGCCCGGCGAGCCGCAGCGCACCCGATTGCGCATTGGCGAACAGAAAGCCGATCCCGACCATCGTGAACATCAGCTGACTGATCAAGGTCAGTTGCATGTCGACGATGGTGCTGGCTACCGCTGTCGATGGCCGGACGCCCCAGCGCTTGAACATGCGGAACGCCACGAGTTCGCCGCCGATTCGCGCAACCGGCAGCATCGAGTTGACCGATTCGCGCACCCATACCAGATGCATCATTTTGCCGAAGCTGGGGCGGTTCGCGCCGCGAATCAGCGAGCGCCAGTCGCAGGCGTTGGCAATCATTGGCAGCAAGTGCGCCAACGCGGCCAGCACGAGGCCCGCACCGGCCGCGCGCAACGCGCTGAGCACCGCGCGCGGATCTTCGCGCCAGACCAGCCACAAAGAGATCAGCAAACCCGCGAGCGCAGCCGCGCGGCCCAGATGCTTCATCATGCGGGCACCTCGCACACGATCTCGATAGATCTGATGCGCCGCACGCCGCGTGCCGCGGCATCGGTTGTCGTTTGCGCCGCCTGTGCCGCCGGGCCGCTGCCGCGCGTCTCCAGGGCGCTCCTGTTGCGCCCGCTCGAAACTTCTTCGCTCATTGCCCGCCCAATCTGCCGTTCGTTCGTCATTCGTCCTGTGCCGCCGACAGCAGCCCGTCGCCGTCGACCTTGAAGCTGAAGCCCCGCCAGATCACCCGCGACGAGCGGAAGCTCGCGACGAAAATCGCAAACGATACGATATCCCATAACGGCAGTAGCCACAGATCGCGGCAGCGCTGACGCAACGCCCGATCCGCGCGCCACTTCAACGCGACACGCGCGAGCACCGCCACTGCCGCGAGCAGCCACGCCCACGGCGCGCCGCCCGAGCACGCGAGCGCCAGCAGCGCGAACGGCAACGGATGCACGAGCGCGGTGCCGAAGTGTCCGAGCGGATCGATGCGCCGGATCGTGCGGCTCCAGCGCAGTTCGTGCGTCACCAGTTGCGCGGCGCTCGCTTCGACACAGGCATGCGCGATCGCGAACGGCGGAATCGTGACCTGCTCGCCCGCCGCGCGCACCGCCGCGCCGATCTCGTAGTCCTCGGCCAGATGCCGCACGAACGGCTTGAAGCCGCCGATGCGCTCGTAGGTGTCGCGCCGCATCGCGATGGTCTGGCCGAAGCACGGCCGCGCGAGCCCGAGCGCGAGTCCGGTGACGACGCCCGGCAGGAACTGGTAGTTGGTGGCGATCGCCGACAACCGCGGCCAGAAACCCGGATCGGGCTGGCCGCGATACGCGCAGGTGACGAGCCCGACGCCCGGCTTCTGCAATTCGCCGACCACGTTGCGCAGATAGTCGGGGCTAACGCACACGTCGCTGTCCGCGAATACGAGCACGTCGTGGCGCGCCTGCGGCAGCATGTTGAGGATGTTGCTGATCTTGCGGTTCGGTCCGTACAGACGCGCATCGGCGACCACGGCGATGTCCGCCTGCGGATGCAGGCGCCGCAGTTCGTCGACGGTTTGCAGCGCGGGGTCGGCGGAGTCGTGCACGCCGAACAGGAATTGCACGGGTCCCGGATAATCCTGGGCGCAGAAGCTCGACAGATTACCGAGCAACGCCCACTCGTTGCCGTGCAACGGTTTGATCACCGTAATGGGCGGAAAGCTCGAGGGAACGGCCACCGCCCTCGCGAAGAAACGCCCTATCAGCGCGCTCGCGAGCACGGTGTAGCCGATGCCGACAACAGCCGCCGCCGCGCACGCGTAGGCGAGCGTGACGGCGGCGATGTGTACGGCGCTCACGCCTCGTGCGCGCGCAGGAAGCGGAAAAACTCGACGCCTTCGCGCAGGCGCCGTTTCATCATGTCCCAGCTCGTCAGCATTTCGCGCAGGATCTCCCAGATCTTCGACGGCCGGAAATAAAAGCGCTTATAGAAGTTCTCGAGCTGATGGTACATCTCGTCGCGCGACAGATGCGGGTAGCCGATCGCCGCCAGCTGCACGCCCTGTTTGCTGACGAGATTGATCACCTTGTTCTCCGCGAGCCAGCCGCTCTCGACCGCCTGGTTATAGAGCCGGGTGCCCGGATACGGCGCGGCGAGCGACACCTGGATGGTCAGCGGATTGATCTCTTTCGCGTACTCGATGGTCTTCTGGATGGTTTCCTGCGTCTCGCCCGGCAAGCCGATAATGAAGGTGCCGTGCACCTTGATGCCGAGCGTGCGGCAGTCCTGCGCGAAGCGCCGAGCGATGTCCGTACGCAGGCCCTTCTTGACGTTCAGCAGGATCTGGTCGTCGCCGGACTCGTAGCCGACCAGCAGCAGGCGCAGGCCGTTTTCCTTCATGATCTTCAGCGTCGAGTAAGGCACGTTGGCCTTCGCGTTGCACGACCACGTGACGCCCAGCTTGCCCATGCCGCGCGCAATTTCTTCGGCGCGTGGCTTGAAATCGGTGAAGGTGTCGTCGTCGAACATGATCTCCTTGACTTCGGGCATGTTGTCGCGAATCCATTTCACTTCCTCGAGCACGTTCTCGACCGAACGCACGCGATAGCGATGGCCGCCGACCGTTTGCGGCCACAGGCAGAACGTGCACTTCGAGCGGCAGCCGCGGCCGGTGTACAGCGACACGTACGGATGCTTCAGGTAGCCGTTGAAGTAGTTCTTGATGGTCAGATCGCGCTTGTAGATCGGCGCGACGAACGGCAGCTCGTCCATGTTCTCGAGGATCGGACGCGCTTCGTTGTGTTCGATCGAGCCGTCGGGGGCGCGATAGCTCAGGCCCAGGATCTGCGAGAACGGCTTGCCCTCGGAGATTTCCTTGCAGGTGTAGTCGAATTCCTCGCGGCAAACGAAGTCGATGGCCTCGGTCGCGATCAGCGAATTATGCGGATCGACCGCAACCTTCGCGCCGACCATGCCGATCAGCAGCGACGGCTTGCGCTTCTTGAGGTCCTGGGCGAACAGTGCGTCGGTCGGGAAGGATGGCGTGCTGGTGTGAATCACCACCAGCTCGTATTGCGAAGCGATGTCGAGCGCGGCTTCGACGGACAGTCCGTCTGCCGTTGCGTCGAGCACGCGGCTGTCGGGGACGAGTGCGGCGGGTTGTGCGAGCCACGTCGGATACCAGAACGAGCGAACTTCACGCTTGGCCTGATAGCGCGAACCCGCGCCACCATCGAAGCCGTCGTACGACGGCGCCTGCAAGAACAGAGTTTTCATGGATGCTCCAGCAAGCCTTTATAGGCGCTTTCAGTTTTCAGTCAGGAATCTATCTGTTCCATTGCCCGAATGCAGGTCGTGAAAGCCTGTGCTCGACCCGCGCGTAGCGGCGGCCGCGGTCCGGAAAGGCCAAGGGCAGTGGCGCAAATAGTACGGAGCAAAGCTGAAGGAAACCTGAAGAATAATACTGCGTTCAGACCGCCCGCGGCATGCTCCGATGAGTCGATTTGTGCGATCGACGCGCTCGTGTAACCGTGTCGCATCGATGTCGTATCGGTGTGGTAAATGCATAGGTTGTCGCGTGGCTTGCGGGCTAGCCCCGCCGGTGTCTCCGACTCACATCACACTCACGGGCGCCAACGCGCGGCCCGACGCGTCGCTTATCGAGCAAGATGTCTCGCCCACTCGAGCCAGCCGAGATTGAGGGCCGCGTTTACCACTACGCCCGTCGCCGACGCGAGCGCGGCGATCATGGTCCAGAAGGCCGAGCGGCGCGCCGCGCGGGCCGACGTGTGGGCGGCGGCTGCCGCGTCGCGCGACGCGCTCGCCGCCGCCTGCGCGATATGCGACGACGCCTCCATGCGCGCGAGCGACCTCAGCGCGAAACCGCGCTCGTCGTCGTGCGTGGCCGCGGCCGCGTCGTGCTCCGCTTCGTCGCGCTGCGCCCGCTCGAACAGATAGCGATGACAGAACGGTGTCAGCGGTTCGTCGGGATAACGCGCAGCGAAGGTTTTTGCATAAGTGGCGCCGCCATTACGCTCGATCTCCGCATACGCGGCGTCCTTATCCATCGTTACCTCGCATGCGGATGAGCCGCCATGCCGGCGTCACACCGGCTTGATATCGGCCGCCTGCTTGCCTTTCGGCCCCTGCTTGATTTCGAAGCTGACTTTCTGATTTTCTTGCAACGACTTGAAACCTTCGGTGCGAATCTCCGAAAAATGGGCGAACAGATCTTCGCCGCCATCATCGGGGGTGATGAAGCCGAAGCCCTTCGCGTCGTTGAACCATTTCACTGTTCCGGTTGGCATGGCGATGTCCTCGTGATGCGCTGTAGTAGCGGTTGAATGGGTTTCACGCAGCGCTGACGCGGCGCCCCGGCGTGACCCGCAAAGTCGCGCCGGTGCCAAGCCTCAGCAAGCCGCATGCCACGTGCGAGCGCCGACGGTCCGCGGCCGGTGCGATTGCCCGCAATCAGATAAGATAATTGGTATCGGCAATTTATTCATGGCCGCGTAGGTGTGTCGCCTCGTGCCGCACGACCGCGCGGCCAGTTGTTTTCCCTCTCACAGGAACCCAGCATGGCCATCTCGAGCTATACCGATACCCGTCTTCTGATCAACGGCGAATGGTGTGACGCCGCCAGCGGCAAGACCCTCGACGTGATCAACCCCGCGACCGGCCAGGCCATCGGCAAGGTCGCGCATGCCGGCATCCCCGACCTGGACCGCGCGCTCGAAGCCGCGCAGCGTGGCTTCGAAGCCTGGCGCAAGGTGCCGGCCAACGAGCGAGCCACCATCATGCGCAAGGCCGCCGCCCTCGTGCGCGAGCGCGCCTCCGACATCGGCCGCCTGATGACGCAGGAACAGGGCAAGCCGTTCGCCGAGGCGCGTGTCGAAGTGCTGGCCGCCGCGGACATCATCGAATGGTTCGCGGACGAAGGCCGCCGCGTGTATGGCCGCATCGTGCCGTCGCGCAACCTCGCCGCGCAATCGCAGGTGCTGAAGGAGCCGATCGGACCGGTCGCCGCGTTCACGCCGTGGAACTTCCCGGTCAACCAGGTCGTGCGCAAGCTGTCGGCGTCGCTCGCCTGCGGCTGCTCGTTCCTCGTGAAGGCACCGGAAGAAACCCCGGCATCGCCGGCGGCGTTGCTGCAAGCGTTCGTCGAAGCCGGCGTGCCGCCCGGCACGGTCGGCCTCGTGTTCGGCGATCCGGCTGAAATCTCGAGCTACCTGATCCCGCATCCGGTCATCCGCAAGGTCACGTTCACGGGCTCGACGCCGGTCGGCAAGCAGCTCGCCGCGCTGGCCGGCTCGCACATGAAGCGCGCGACGATGGAACTCGGCGGCCACGCGCCGGTGATCGTCGCGGAAGACGCCGACGTCGCGCTCGCGGTCAAGGCAGCCGGCGCCGCGAAGTTCCGCAACGCGGGCCAGGTCTGCATCTCGCCCACGCGTTTTCTCGTGCACAACAGCATCCGCGAAGAGTTCGCCGCGGCGCTCGTCAAGCATGCTGAAAGCCTGAAGCTCGGCGACGGTCTCGCCGAAGGCACGACGCTCGGGCCGCTCGCCAACGCGCGCCGTCTGAGCGCGATGGCCAAGGTCGTCGACGATGCCCGCAAGACCGGCGCGAAGGTCGCGACGGGCGGCGAGCGCGTCGGCACCGAAGGCAACTTCTTCGCGGCCACCGTGCTGACCGACGTGCCGCTCGAAGCCGACGTGTTCAACAACGAGCCGTTCGGGCCGGTCGCCGCGATCCGCGGCTTCGACAAGCTCGAAGAAGCGATCGCCGAAGCGAACCGTCTGCCGTACGGCCTCGCCGGCTACGCGTATACGAAGTCGTTCGCCAACGTGCATCTGCTGTCGCAGCGCATGGAAGTCGGCATGCTGTGGATCAACCAGCCTGCCACGCCGACGCCGGAAATGCCGTTCGGCGGTGTCAAGGATTCCGGCTACGGCTCGGAAGGCGGCCCGGAGGCGATGGAAGCCTACCTCGTCACCAAGGCTGTCACGGTGATGTCGGTTTAATCGCGCTGATCACGCGCTTCGGGGAACGGCGCCGCGAGTTTGCCGGCCGCGTCGTTTCACAGCACGGATCAACCGATCTGCCAGGTCCACGAGTTTTCCGCTCGCGGACCTTTTTTATTGCCATGAACGATATCTCCACCGAATCGATGCAGCCCACGCTGAGCGGCTCGTTCGTCGAGCTGCGGCCGCTGCGCGAGGACCACGCGCAGGCGCTCGTCGACGCCGCCGCTGACGGGCAACTGTGGAACACGAAGCTGACCGTCGTGCCGGGCCCGGCGACGATCGATGCGTATATTGCCAGGGCGCTCGCCGGCCGCGCGGATGGCAAGATGATGCCGTTCGTGATCGTGCGGCGTGACGAGGATGACAGGAATGACGGCGCCGGCCGCATCGTCGGCAGCACGCGGTTCTGGAAGATCGATCGCGCGAACCGCAAGCTCGAAATCGGCCATACCTGGCTTGCCGCATCGGCGCAGCGCTCGGTCGTGAACACCGAGGCGAAGTATCTGCTGCTGTGCCACGCGTTCGACGTGATGCACTGCGTGCGCGTGCAGTTCACGACCGACGAGCTCAACGACAGATCGCGCGCGGCGATCCTGCGCATCGGTGCGAAACAGGAAGGTATCGTGCGGCACGAGCGGATCATGCCCGATGGACGCAAGCGCAACTCGGTGCGCTTTAGCATCATCGACGACGAATGGCCCGCCGTGAAGACGATGCTCGAAGCGAAGCTGGCGCGCTGATCGGCGCGCCGGCTTCTTGCTACCGACTCATTCAAACATGCGCATCGCGCTGCTCATTGAGCGGCGCCGCCTGGGTCGCGGTGGCGAACTCCTCGCGCAGTGTGCCGCGCGCCTGATGCCGGCGCACCCACAGCGCCGTGAGGATCGGCACCAGAATCGCGGTCACGAGGCAAGCGGTGGCGACCATCGCGGTCGCGGCCGGCACCAGCGGTTTGAAGCTCGGAATCATGTCGGCGATGATCGCCGGATTCGCGACCGCGGCCCCCGCCGTCGACGACGCCGCGAGCCCCGCCGCGCCATTGCCGCCGGCGATCCAGCGATCGGCCAGAATCAGCGGCACGCCGGTCACGACGATCACGCCGAGCCCCAGCACGATGCCAGGCAAGCCGCTCGTGACGATCACGTTCAGATCGATGCCGTTGCCGAGCGCAAAGCCGAAAAACGGAATCAGCGGATGCACGCAGCGGCCGAACAGCTCGCGCAGTTCGCTATCGAAGTTGCCGAGCGCAAAGCCGATCAGAAACGGCAGCACCGCGCCGACGAACAGCCGCGGCTCGAAGAACGCGACACCCGTGGCACCCAGAATGATCATGCTGATCAGCGGCCCCGATTCGACCGACATCAGCACGAACGCGCCCGCCTCTTCCTTCGTGCCGTACTGTTGCATCACGGCCGCGTACAGACCGCCGTTGGTCATGTCCATCGAGGTGGTGATCGCGAGCAACGACAGCCCCGCGAACAGGCCGGTCTTGATGCCGTCGATCGGAATGAAGCGCGCGGCGATCAGCGTGACGATCCACGCGACCAGCATCTTGGTGGCGAGCAGCGTGCCCGACTTGCGCAGCACGGTGCCGGTTGCGCGCAGGTCGATCGTCGCGCCCATGCAGAAGAACCATACCGCGAGAATCGGCACGGTGCCGGTTATCAGGCCGTTGGTAAACGAGCCCAGATATTTGCCCGCGCCGGGCGCGAACGTGTGCACACAGGCGCCGAGCAGCAGCGGCACCAGCATCAGGCCGCCTGGAATGCGGTCGATGGCCTTCTTGATCTTCATGCCTCCTCCATGGACGGTGACGTCCCGTTATCGGGTTAATGACCCGCGTTGGTGTCCCGGTCTACGCCGGGCTCTCCCTGTCCGGCGCAATATAGCATCATGAAAGGAACGCCGTTCCGTTTTATTTCTTAAACCTGACTATCGTTTACCCGGTCGTTCGCACGACGCGTTGCCAGCAGCAATCGTTCGCCGAAAAATTTTCGG
The DNA here is from genome assembly GCF_009362785.1 of Paraburkholderia atlantica. Taxonomy (GTDB): domain Bacteria; phylum Pseudomonadota; class Gammaproteobacteria; order Burkholderiales; family Burkholderiaceae; genus Paraburkholderia; species Paraburkholderia atlantica. The sequence continues at coordinate 9,216 of NZ_WHNQ01000039.1, read as the reverse complement.
ACCAGTGTTCCGAAATCACGATTCTGCGTTACAGTCTCGGGCACAAGGCGGCGCCGCGCCCCGCATACCGACAGGAGAACGATCAATGGACGTGAGACAGGCCATCAACAGCGAATACGCGAAGACGCTCGACACCACCGGGCTGCGTCGCGAGTTTCTGGTCGAGCAGATCTTCGAGCGCGATGCGTTGAGACTCACGTATAGCCATATCGACCGGATCATCGTCGGTGGCGTGTGGCCGGTCGAGCGGGCGGTCGAAGTACCGGGCTCGCTCGGCAAGGCGATCGGCGTCAACTATCTGCTCGAGCGGCGTGAACTCGGCGCAATCAACATCGGCGGCGACGGCTGGGTCGATGTCGACGGCACGCGTTACACGGTGCGCCGCGAAGAGGCGATCTATATCGGCAAGGGCGCGCAAGCGGTCGCGTTCGGCAGCGCCGACGCCAACCAGCCGGCGAAGTTCTATCTGAACTGCGCGCCCGCGCACACCAGCTATCCAACCCGCACGATCTCGCTCGACCAGGCCTCGCCCGAAACCCTCGGCGATCCGGCCACGAGCAACCGCCGCACCATCTACAAGTTCATCGTCCCCGACGTGCTGCCGACCTGCCAGCTGTCGATGGGCATGACCAAGCTCGAACCGGGCAGCCTGTGGAACACAATGCCCTGCCACACGCACGAGCGCCGCATGGAGGTGTATTTCTACTTCAACGTCGCCGACGACGCCGCCGTCTTCCACATGATGGGCGAGCCGCACGAAACACGGCATATCGTCGTGCGCAACGAGCAGGCGGTGATCTCGCCGAGCTGGTCGATTCATTCGGGTGTCGGCACGCGCGCGTACACGTTCATCTGGGGCATGGTCGGCGAGAACCAGGTGTTCGGCGACATGGACCATCTCGCGGTTCGCGAACTGCGCTGAGCGAACATGAGCCCGACCACAATGAACACTTTCGATCTGACCGGCAAGGTCGCTATCGTGACCGGCAGCAACACCGGCCTCGGCGCCGGCATGGCCGTCGCGCTCGCCGCGGCCGGCTGCGACATCGTCGGCGTCAGTCGCGCTAACGCGGGCACGACCGCCGCGCGCGTCGAGGCGCTCGGACGCCGCTTCGCCGACGTGCGCGCCGATCTCGCGTCGACCTCATCGGTCGACGACATCGTGCGAGCCGCGGTGGAAGCGTTCGGCCGCATCGACGTGCTCGTCAACAACGCGGGCATCATCCGCCGCGAAGATGCGCTCGAGTTCGGCGCAGACGACTGGGACGCGGTCATGGACGTGAACCTGAAGAGCCTGTTCTTCCTGTCGCAGTCCGCCGCGCGTCAGTTCGTGCGGCAGCAAGGCGGCGGCAAGATCATCAACGTCGCGTCGATGCTGTCGTTCCAGGGCGGTATTCGCGTCGCGTCGTACACCGCGTCGAAAAGCGGCGTGCTCGGTCTCACGCGACTGCTCGCCAACGAATGGGCCGCGCGGCGCATCAACGTGAACGCGATCGCGCCCGGCTATATGGCGACCGCGAACACCGCCGCGTTGCGTGACGACGCACAGCGCAACGAAGAAATTCTCGGGCGCATTCCGGCCGGCCGCTGGGGCGTGCCCGACGATCTCGCGGGGCCGGTGGTTTTCCTCGCCTCGTCGGCGTCGGACTACGTGCATGGGCATACACTGGCGGTGGATGGCGGCTGGCTCGCGCGCTAGCGACAGCACGAGTTCGCCATGAGCGCGCGCGACGCGCTATGCTCTCGCGCCGGGTAAGCATCGGCTCGATGCGGCAGCGGCGGCTTGGCACAGACAGGGATGACGGACATGGCGGCAACCGGAACAGACAGGAACACGGCGAGGAATACGCGCGGCAAAGCCCGCAAGGAACCCGCCGACGCAGCGTCGCTCGACGCGGACAGCGGTGAGCGAGGCGAATCCGCGTCGTCGATCGGGCGCGTGTTCGCGATCCTCGGCGCGATCGGCGAGACCGGGCAGATCGGCATCAGCGAGCTATCGCAACGGCTCGGCATGTCCAAGACCACCGTGCATCGAGTGATTCAAACGCTGAAGGCGCTCGGCTACGTGACCCAGGAAGTCGAAACCGAGCGCTATCGGCTGACGATCCGTCTATTCGAGCTCGGCGCGAAAGCGCTCGAGAGTGTCGATCTGGTGCGCGAGGCCGACGTCGACATGCGCCGCATCGGCCAGATGACGCGCGAAGCGGTGCACCTCGGCGCATTCGACGACGACGCGATCATCTACATCCACAAGATCGATGCCGACTACGGGCTGCGCATGCAGTCGCGGATCGGCCGGCGCAATCCGCTGCATAGCACGGCGATCGGCAAGGTGCTGCTCGCATGGATGGACCCGGCCGACGCGCGGGAGGTGCTCTCGCACATCGAATTCCGCAAGTCGACGCAAAAAACCTTGACCTGCGCGGAAGCGGTGTTGAGCATCCTGCCGCACGTACGTGAGCAGGGCTACGGCGAGGACAACGAGGAGCAGGAAGAAGGCCTGCAATGTATCGCGGTGCCGGTATTCGACCGCTTCGGCCGCGTGATCGCCGGTCTGTCGATTTCGTTTCCGACGATGCGCTGCGGCGCCGATACGAAGCAGCATTACGTCGCGCTGCTCAAAGAAGCCGGCCTCGCGATTTCGACGCGGCTCGGCTATCGCGAGGCGACCGCCCAGGAGCCCGCGGCCGCGCAGTAGCCGCGCAGTAAGTTGCGCACGCGCGCCGCGCGCGATGCGTTTCTACCCACTCCACCGCAACTCGAGACAGCCTGATGACGCTACAGGTGTGGCGTCTTTTCATCGTGCTCGCACGAGCGCACGGCGAGCCCGATAACCCAGTCTGCAACCGAATGTATCTGCGCGGCATGGATCAGGCGAAATTCGATTCGCTTCTTTTTTCAGCAATCGATGCGCCGAATCTTCGCTCCACATCGATGCATCGTCTGCCATCGAATGCAGTTTTTTTCATAACCCCTTCAAGGGTTTGCCCGCACGCCTGAGCATTGCCCGGCATTTCGACAGCTAACCCCCGGCACGGCCCCTCCTCGTTCATCGCACTCGCATGACCATATCGATGCGACCTCCAGTCGACACGTCCTGTTACACACAAACACATCGGTAATCGCGCCGCTCAGTAGAGTTCGGTTCAAACGGAAGCGGTTCAGATGAAACGCTTCACACGACAGGCACGCGCATCACAGATTTCAGAGAGCAACGTCATGAAAAAAATCCTCGCATTGGTCATTCTTGCCGCCACGCTCGGCGGCGCGTTGAGCGGCTGCATCGTCGTCCCTGGCGGCGATCATCCGCATCACGACCACTACTACGGACGCTATTGATCGGGCCATCACGCGCAGTAGGTGCGCGTCCGGCTCGCCACTCCATCACAGACATCCACACAACAGAGAACAATCATGAGTCTTTCACGCAACCGCTGGGTATCGTTGAGCGTCGTCGCGGGTCTCGCGATCGGCGCATCAACGGCCGCTTTCGCGCACGTCGATGTCGGCGTGAATATCGGTGTGCCGGGCATCGCCGTCGCGCCCGCCATCGTCGAGGCTCCGCCGCCCCCGCCGGTGTATGTGCAGCCCGCGCCCGTGTATGCGCCTCCGCCGCCGGCGGTCGTGATCGCGCCGGGCTGGTACGGCGATCGCTACTACGATGGTCGTCGCTATTGGGAGCGTCGCGAGTGGGAACGTCGTCACGACGAATGGCGCGATGCACGCGGCCCGCATCGCGACTGGCACGACAACGGCTGGCACGGTCACGGGCATGACCATTGATAGAAGGCCGGTGGCGTCCATCGCGCCACCATGCCGCGCTTGCATTCGCGCCACCCCTTCGACAGGAGCGACGACGTGCTACGCAATGATCCGAGACGAGTAAGCGCACAGGTCGACGGTGCGCACATCTGCGCCGAATACAGCGAGCTGACCGGCCAGCTGTGCCTGCGCCAGGACGGCACGCTGGTGCGCGAATGGTTCCCACCGCATTCGTGGATAGCGATCGCGTCGGTGGCCGGCGCGCGCCACTGGGGCACGCGGCCGACCGACGACGAATTGCTCGCGCTGCTGCACAACGAAATGGCGTTGCTGCGCGCGACCTGAGGTCGCGCGTTGTTCGAGCGTTGCGGCACGCCCGAGGCCACACTTCACTCGATCGCGATGGCGCCGACGTTGTCATCGACCGATGCGTGGTCGAGCGGCTCGCACCGCATCATCAGCACCACCCCACCCGCCGCGATCACGGCCGGCACCGCGAGCAGGCTGAACACCGCGCCGAACTGCCAGCCGAGCCCCATCAACGCCGCGCCGACGAGCGCCCCCGCCACGCCGCCGACCCGGCCGATTCCCAGCATCCATGCCACGCCCGTCGCGCGCGCCCGGGTCGGGTAGAAGCTCGCCGCGAGCGCCGACATCGACGTGACCGCGCTGGTCGCGACCGTGCCGGTCAGGAAGATCAGCGTGCCGAGCCAGACCTGATGACCGACGCCCCGCCCGACCAGCAACACGAGCGCGCCAACGAGGACATAGGTGAACGCGATCACGCGATGGCCGGCGAAGCGATCCATCACCCAGCCGACGCAGAGATTGCCGAGGATGCCGCCGAGCGGAAACAGCGACGTCATCAACGCGGCCTTTTCACCGGAGAAGCCGGTGTCCTTGAACAGCGTCGGCAGCCAGTTGGTCAGCAGGTAATAAATCAGCAGCCCCATGAAGTAGGCGAGCCACAGCATCAGCGTGCCGAAGCGGTAGCGCTTCGACAGGATGATCGCGAGCGCCCACTGCGAGCGCGCGTCGCCGCCATTGCGGCGCACGTCGACCGCGAAAAAGCGGCATCCGTCGAAGCGCTCGTGGGGCGCGATGCGTTGCAGGATTCGCGCGATCCGTTGATCTGCCCGCTTGCGCACCGCGAGGAATTGCGCCGATTCGGGCAGCATCAGGATCAGCAGCACGCTCAGCACGATCGGGCCGACGCCGCCCGCGACCAGCACGCTCGGCCAGCCGAAATGCGGAATCAGCCATGCGGACGCGAAGCCACCGAGCGCAAGCCCGCCTGAAAAACCGCAGAACATCGCATTGACCGCGACCGCGCGAATCCGCGCGGGTGCGTACTCGGACATCAGCGTGACCGCGTTGGGCATCGCCGCGCCGAGACCGAGGCCGGTGAAAAAGCGCAGCACGGTCAACGATTCGATCGACGTCGCGCGGGCCGCCGCGAAACTCCACACGCCGAAGAAGAACACCGACAGCACCAGCACCGTCTTGCGTCCGATCCGGTCCGCGAACGGGCCGGCCGCGAGTGCGCCGATGCCGAGTCCCACCAGCGCCGCGCTCATCACCGGGCCGAGCGCACTGCGCGCGATGCCCCACTGCTGCACGAGCGACGGCGCGATAAAGCCGACCGCGGCGGTATCGAAACCATCGGCCGCGACGACCAGAAAGCACAGCACCAGAATCGTCCATTGAAACGGCGAGAAACGCTGTCCATCGATAAAGGCCTGCACATCTACACTGCGTTCGGAGCGGCTCATGTGCGTGCTCCTTTTTGCCTGGTCATTGCTATGTCTCCTTGAGATGAAGAGGTGTTTTTCTTGTTGTTCGAATTGCCTGGTCGCCTGGGCCCTCGACGCTCAGCACCGTGCCCGTGATATAGCTGGCTGCGTCCGAACGAGAAAGCCGGTCGCGTTGGCGATTTCTTCGGGACGTTCCAGCGCTTGGACGAATGCGGTCGCGCGCGCATTCACAGGCGAGCGAACCCGTCATCGCGACGATCCCGGTCTTGGCCGCGCCGTATGCGTTGCGCGGCGGAGTGCCGGCAAGCCCCCAATCGAGCCGAGGTTGACGGCGCACCGACGCGACATGCACGAGCGCGCCAGTGCCGCGCTTCAACATGCGTTGACCGAATTGCTGCGAGCACAGCATGTAGCCGGTCAGATTCACGCGCAGCATCGCGTTCCATGCATCGAGTCCGATCTCTTCGATGCCGCCACGCCGCAGCAGACCCGCGTCGTTCACGAGCACATCGGCGATGCCAAGGCGCGCTTCGACATTCGATACCGCGCCGCGCACGCTTTCGATGCCGCCGATATCGCAGGCCAGCGTCAGCGCTTCGACGCCGCTCGGGTTCAACGCTTGCGCGACGTCACGGCACCTCTGCTCATCGCGATCCAGTGTCGCGCGTTAACGTGTGCGTCGCGCCAGTCTTCCCGCTGATCCATTTGCTTAGCCCTCCAGATCTCCAGGTTCACGGTCGCCGCGAACGCGCATTGACTTCCCCAAACTGGATCATTCGGCTGCGTCTTCGATGGAAAAAAGTATAGCCACGCGCTTCGGGACGAAATTGGACAAAGGCGGCGCATCGCAGGACAATTCGAACATAGGAGACAAAACCGCATGAGGAATATCCCTAACTACGATCTGTACGGAGAGTCCGCGCGGCCGCCGTGGTACGACGCCTTCAATTTCGAATGGATCGTCGAGCGCAGTCGTCCGAACGCCTGGCATATCGCCGCGCACCGGCACGATGCGTTGCTGCAGATTCTCTATATCCGCAGCGGTTCGGGCCACGTGCTGATCGAAAGCGAAAAACTCGCGATCGAAGCGCCATGCCTGATCCTGCTTCCGGCGCAAACGGTGCATGGTTTCGTGTTTTCGCCGGAAATCGACGGGCTCGTGATCACCGCCGCGCAGCGCGCGTTGGAGTCGATTTCGAAAGCGGTGTCGCCGGGCCTCGTGCCAGTGCTGCAACGGCCCGCGCTGATTCCCGTGCGGTCCGCTATCGGCGAGCGCACGTTGATGCCGTTGTTCGGTTTGCTTGAGCAGGAGTTTCGCGGCAGCGCGCGCGGCCATATCGCCGCGGGCATGTCGCTGATGATTGCACTTTTTGTGCAGGTCGCCCGTCTGACCGATGCCGTGTCGAGCACGGGTGCGACCGTCAATGACCGGCGCGCCGCGCAGATCAAACGGCTACGCGAACTGATCGCCGCGCACGTGCGCGAGCATCTGCCAATCGATTTTTACGCGGAAAAATTGGGGGTGACCGCGGCGCAACTGGGCCGCATCTGTCGTGAGGAGCTTGGCCATTCGCCGTTGTCGCTCGTCAACGACCAGTTGATACGCGAGGCGCAGCGCGACCTGGTGTACTCGGGTTCGAGCATCAAACAGATCGCGCATGCGCTCGGTTTCGAAGATGCGGCCTATTTCAGCCGCTATTTCCGCAAGCAGACCGGAGTCACGCCCAAGGAGTTTCAGGCGGCCGCGCATCGGGATCTGTCGATCAATTAGCGATCCCGATGACCACGCGGTGCTTGCGGTGGCGTTTACAGATTCACCTGCATCTGCGCGCCGGCCGCGCCGACGTAGTTCTCCGCCAGTACCGTCGCGGCCGTGCGCGACGTTGTGACGTATTCGAGCTCGGCAACCTGCAACTGCTGCTCGAAAGGCGATGCGCCTTCGATACGATGCAGCATGCTGGTCATCCAGTACGAGAAGTGCTCGGCGCGCCAGATGCGCTTGAGCGCGGTTTCGCTATAACGGTCGAGCAGATCGGTGCGGTTTTCCTTGTAGAACGCGTCGAGCGCCTTGCTGAGCACGTTCACGTCGGCGACCGCGAGGTTCAGGCCCTTCGCGCCGGTCGGCGGCACGATATGCGCGGCGTCGCCAGCGAGGAACAGGCGGCCGTACTGCATCGTCGTCGACACGAAGCTACGCATACCGACGATATTCTTCTGGAAGATCTTGCCGTCGATGATCTTGTGACCTTCGTCCGAATCGGCGCGCGCATGCAACTCGGCCCAGATGCGATCGTCGGACCAATTGTCGACCGAGTCCTTCGGATCGCACTGGAAGTACATACGCTGCACGTTCGGCGAGCGCGTGCTGATCAGCGCGAAGCCGCGCTCGTGGCGCGCGTAGATCAGTTCGTCCGACGACGGCGGGCCTTCGCACAGAATGCCGAACCAGCCAAACGGATAGACCCGCTCGAAATCCTTGCGCAGCGCTTGCGGAATCGCCTGACGCGATACGCCTTGCGAACCATCGCAGCCGATCACGAAATCACATTGCAGTTCGTGCTCCGCGCCATCGTGGCGATAGCGGATCGACGGCTTATCGGTATCGATGCCGTGCACCGACGTGTCCGACACGCCGAAACGCAGTTCGGCGCCCGCGGCGACGCGCGCCGCGACGAGATCCTTGATCACTTCGTGCTGGGCATAAACCGTGATCGCCTGACCGGTGAGGTCGGTCAGATCGATGCGGCGGCGCTTGCCTTCGAACGCGAGTTCGAAGCCGTGATGGAGCGCGCCTTCGGCCTTCATGCGTTCGCCGACACCGGTTTGTGTCAGCAGGTCCATCGTGCCCTGCTCGAGCACGCCGGCGCGAATTGTCGATTCGATCTGATCGCGGGTGCGCGTTTCGAGCACGACCGAGTCGATACCGCGCAGATGAAGCAGATGGGAAAGAAACAGGCCAGCAGGCCCGGCACCGATGATGCCAACTTGGGTGCGCATAGATGTCTCCTGAATGCGGTGATGAAATTTGCGCTCAGTGTGACGATCGTGACACCTATCCCGCAATGCGATATGGCGGATAGGCCGTATCGCGCTGCGCGATAGAAGGTGTAAGGCGGGAGCGGGTGCAGCGCGGCCGAATCGGCCGCAAACGCAAGACTGGCGGGGTATTCCGGCGATTTGGGCGACACCCGGCTCGTTTTGCCGGCGCGGCGCCCCCTCAGGTAAACCCCGACCCGCAAAACGAGCTTCGACTAGCCGAGAAACAGTCGGTAGACCGGGTTTTTCGTTTCTTCCCAGCACGGATAGCCGAGCGTTTCGATGAAGCGCTCGAACGCTGCATGGTCGCTCTCGGGCACCTGAATGCCGACCAGAATCGAGCTGTAGTCCGCGCCCTGGTTGCGGTAGTGGAACAGGCTGATGTTCCAGTTCGGCGCCATCGACGACAGGAATTTCATCAGCGCGCCCGGACGCTCGGGAAACTCGAAACGGAACAGTCTTTCGTCGCGCGCGAGCGGCGAGCGGCCGCCGACCATGTAGCGGATGTGCTGCTTCGACAGTTCGTCGAAGGTCAGATCGACGGTCGCGAAGCCGTGCGCTTCGAATGCGTCGGCGATCTGCGCCGGTTCGCTGCGGTTGCGGATCTGCACGCCGACGAAGATATGCGCCGAGTTCGCGTCGGCGATCCGGTAGTTGAATTCGG
>NZ_WHNQ01000038.1 GCF_009362785.1 Paraburkholderia atlantica | reverse complement strand
GCCGCCAGCGTTCAATCTGAGCCAGGATCAAACTCTTCAGTTCAAACCTGTTACTGTTTTCGGTTCAGTTATGAACCGGTCGCTCACTCAACGTACTGACGATGATCAATCCGTCTTTCGACAGATAAACCTTCCTCTAATACTGTGTGAGGCTTCTGATACTTTTGCCTTGCAGCAGACCCCGGAGAATCCGCCGCCGCATTCCGCATCAAGCGCCCACACTTATCGGCTGTTAGTTTTTAAAGATCGATCCGCGAAACCCGCAGCGCCTGAACCACCACTACCCGGCACTGCTTCGCTTGCGTCGCTGCGTCTGCAGCAGAGAAGCGAGATTATGAAGAACTTCCGCCGGATCGTCAACAGGTTTTTATCACTTGCTTAACCTGCCCACGCCGCCGAAGCCCTCGCCAGCAAAGGCTTCCCGCTTCCCCGCGCCCCGGCGTCCGGAGCACGAAAGAGCGGAATTCTAGTCGCCGCGGCCAGAACTTGCAAGTGAAATCCTAGGGTTTCCCTTAAGCGGGTTTTCCTTAAGGAGTCTTTCCGACACGGCCCGGATCTTCTATCGCTGGTGCTTTCGCTTCTGGCGCCTGCGTCTGCGCGGCGGATGCGCCGATCGTCCAATCATGCAGCACGGTATGAGCTACCGCCAGCAACGTTGGGCCGATGAAAACACCAAGAAAACCGAACGCAAACGCGCCGCCGAGAATGCCAAGCATGACCAGAATCAACGGCATGTCGCTGTTCTTGCCAATCAGGATGGGCTTGATGACGTTGTCGGCCATGCCTACTACGAGCAGCCCCCACACCACCAGAAAAATCGCCCATCCAGTCGACCCACCCTGATACAACCAGATCGCAGCCGGCAACCAGACTACGACCGGACCGCCCGGTACCACCGACAGAAAAAACGTCACGAGCCCTAGCAACGCCGGCGCCGGTACACCGGCCATCCAGAAACCGAATCCCGCGAGAACCCCCTGCACGAGGGCCGTACCAAGAATCCCGTAGACCACACCCTTCACCGTGCTGCCCGCCAGCGCCAGAAGATACTCTGCACGCTCACCAGCGACTCGACGCATGCCGGCGTTCAGCCAGGCGGCCGCACCCTCGCCACCGGTATAAAAGAAGAAGGCCAGCACAATGCTCAACGCGAGCAGCCCCAGCCCATGCGTCACCGCAAGCGCCGCCGCCAGAATCCATTTGCCAGCCGGCGCGGCGAGCGTGCGCAACTGCGCAATCAGCTCAGAATTGCTGCTGGTCAAGCGCTCCCAAAAGGCCTCGATGCTCGAACCAACCAGCGGGATCCGCTGCACCCACGGCGGCAGATCGGGCAACCCCGACTCGAAAAGTCTTTGCACCAGCGCGACGATCTCGTGAACATGCGCGCCAAACGCAAAACCCGCATAGACGAACGGCCCGAGCACCACGACCAGAATGATCAGCACGATCATGGTCGCGGCCAGCTTGCGGCGGCCGCCAACGACCCCGGTGAGCCGCCGGTAAAGGCCCCAGGAACTGTAGCTGAGGATGGCTCCCCACAGCAGCGCAGTCGTAAATGGCGCCAGCACCAGCAACGACCCACCGACGAGCACAATCAATGCAAATACCGCCGCAAGTCGCTCGATTAGTTGGTCCGATTTCACGATGGATCTCCCCTATTGCGCCAGACGTGGCGATCAAATGACACACGCCCGTCAGGCGCCCGCTGAACGCCGTCAGTATAGAAGCGAGTCGGGCGTCTGGGGTGTCTTATCCCATCCGGCCCAGGCGTGACGAGTCGCGTGCGACCGTGTCGGTGGCGAACGCATTTTTTGGGATGAAAGAGCTCGAATCTGCCCCAAGATTGCCGAGCAAGCCATATAGCTGCCTGGAAAAGACTAGAATATAAGGTTCCGTGCCCCCAATTTTTCTGGATTTATGCGCTCGCGAATCGCCAAACGTCTCCCTCCCGACGCCGACAAGCTCGTCGGTCTCTCGCTCGCGCTTTTCGCGTCGGGCAGCCGTACCGAAGATCGCTTCTGGGAAGCAAAGCTCGACGCGCTGCTGGCCAAAATCGTGCGCAATGCCAACCAGACCACGCTGGACGCAGCGCTCGACCATCTGCAGCAAAACCATCCGGATGCCTACGGCGCGCTGGCCGACATGGCGGAAACGCATAGCGAATCGTTCGTCATCGAACACGAAGGCGTGTCTTACGAAGCGCTGCTGATCGCCGCTCCCGTGCTCGCCTGGACCCGCTACGTGATTCCGTCCGGCCCGCTCAAGTCCGACGCCGCCGACGCCTTGCGCGCACACCTGCAAGCGCATGTGCTCGCCGCGAACACGCGAGTGGCAATGGCTCCGTTCCTGTACAGCATCGACCAGTTGCCGCGCCATCACGTCGAAACGTGGCGCATCGCCCAGCAACTTGCGCAAGCCGCGGTCAGCGGCGGCAACGCGAAGCTCAATTTCGGCGAACTGCCGGAGACGTCGCCGATTCTGGCGGACCCGCGCTTTCTGCTTGCCGTAGTCGCCGCGCCCGTCGGCGAAGCGACGTTCCGCTGGCAGGAAGAAGAGCACGGTACGCGCATCGAGCGCGGGCAATGTCTCGAGCAATGGGCCACGCAAGGCGGCGCGAACCTGTCGGTCGTGCTCCCGGGCTGCGAATTCGAATGTCTGCTGCCGGATGCGTACTACTCGGCCTGCCGCGACGCCGACGAAAGTGTGCGTCCGCACACCGTGCGTACCGCCGTGCGTTATCTTTTCGACACGATTGGCGCGACGCCGCAGGACCTGCGCGCGGTGGTCGCCGGTTTCGGTGAACGGCGCATCGACGAATACCGCGTCGGCTTCACGCGCAAGGGCAGCAACGACGTGATCTACGGTGTGGTGTGGCCGCTCTACGGCCGCGAAAACGGCGAGGCGGGCATCGACGAGGAGCCGGAGGAAGTCACCGGCTCGGACGAGCCGCTCGAGGAAATCGTCGCGCTGCTGAAGGAAACCGGCATCACGGATGTACGCCGCCACGCGGGCCGGTTCGAGCCGGAATATTGCGACGACTGCGGCGTGCCGCTGTATGCGGACCCGCTCGGCGAAATCGTCCACGCGGAAATGCCAGAGGATGCCGAGCCCGCGCAACCGCATTTCCACTAGTCCCGACGTCGATATCCACGCCTTATCGCGAAAAAGCCCCGTATAGACGGGGCTTTTTTCGTTGAATGTCCGCTTTTCTTATGCCTTTTGGACAGCCGTCAAAACGGAGGGAATTTGTCATCATAGGCACGGTGACGCATCGCCGTGATCGAGTCAGCTTCATGAGTCCGAGAGATGCGTCGCGCCATTCCGCCCGAAACATCTGGAGACATGCATGCGCTTCGCGATTCTCAATTCAAACGCAGAACGACGTGATGGACTCAAAGCCTTGCTGCGGCAGATCGACCGGCTGGCGCGCTTCACCGAGGCCGATGAATGGCGTCTGCTCGAACGTCCGTTCAAGCGTTATCGGCCGGATCTCGTCGTGATCGACTGGGAGAACTGGATGTCGGTTGCACAAGTTCGCGCGCTGCTCAGTCACTTTCCCGACCTGCGCATCAGCGTGCTCACCGACGGGACCTTGCCCGCGCTCGTGCGTGCGCTGATGGACGAGGGTGTGCTCGGCGTCGTTCCACGCGACACCGATCCCTGCCTGATCGTGCGCGCATTGGAAATGGTGCTGCTCGGCGGTCACTACGTGCCGCCCGGCGCGCTGGCGATCGATCCGCCGCTGCCAACCGATACCGCGATCCGCACGTTCGATGAAGAAAGTCCGCCGCCCCGCCGCAACAAACTCTCGAGCGGGCTGTCGCCGCGACAAGAGCAGATCATGCGCTGCGTGCACATGGGCAGCACCAACAAGATGATCGCACGCACGCTCGGCATTAGCGAAGGCACGGTCAAGATCCACCTGACGAGCATATTCCAGCAACTCGGCGCGCCCAATCGCGCCGCCGCAGTCGCGCTTTACAACGGCTGGCTCACCAATCATTTGCAAGTGCTGCGCAACAACGGCGAGCACAGCGCGCGGCCGGTCGTCCGCGGGCAGCCTGGCCCGGTTCCGCTCCGGCGGCGCCAACGCGCGCGGTTCCAGTATCCGTTGCCCGGCAGCGACACCAGCAGCGCGCTGCCGATGGCCGCGGAGCCCGCCACGTCGTACGGTGAAACCCCAAACGGCAGGCCCGCGCGGAAGCCGATCAGGCCGGACTCCGCATGACGCGGGTCGCTCCGCGCGTATGGGTTGGAACATCCGCATGCCCGCAGTGGCATGCGCGCTGAGGGTGGGCTGGCATGGAATCCGCTCACACCTTTTGTCGTCCAACGAGTAATATGAGACACATGGGTTTCCTCTACACACCGCTTCCGTTCTGGGTCGCTGTCGGTGGCTGGACTGCCACTGCGATGGTGATCGCGCTCGCGCTGTGGAAAAATCCTTTCAAAAGACTTCAGGACGGCACGCTCCAGCATGTCTGGCTCGCGATAATCGTCGCAGTGTCGGTGCTGTGGGCGAGCAACGCCTGGCTCGACGACGGTACCGTGATGCATCTTCTCGGCGCCACGCTCGTCGTCACTCTATTCGACTGGGGGCTTGCTGTGATCGCGATGGCGGTGGTCACGGGTCTCGCCGCCGTCGTCTTCGATGCGCCGTGGCAGGGCATCGCGCTGACGTTCCTCGTCTACGGCGCCCTGCCCGTCGCCGTGTCGACCTTGCTCCAGCGCATCTGCACCGCGTGGCTGCCGCGCAACCTTTTCATGTTCATCTTCGGCCAGGGCTTCGTTTCGCCCGCCATCGCCGTGTCGTTCACCGCCGCGGCAGCGCTCGCCATTCATATCGCGGTGTCCGGCGGCTCGATGACCGTGGTGCCGGTCGGCTACGCGCTCAGCGTGCTGCTGCTCGCCACCGGCGAAGCATGGTTCACTGGCATGGCGACCGCGCTAATCGCGGTCTACCGTCCGGCGTGGGTTACCACCTACGACGTCCGGCGCTATCGCCTGGGCGGCCCGCGCACCTGAGAATGCGCTTTGGCGTCGCGTGCGGCGGATCTGTGATAATCAGCGCCTCGCCGCCGCAGACTTTCCGGGCGCGCCCATCAGGACCGGACAGAATATTTGCAGCAACATTGAACTCAACCCTTGCGCGGGGCATCTTATTTGCCTCATCTCCCACTTGCGTCTAAAGAACTAGATGGATCGCACCAATGTACCGAGCCGGTTGCTGCGGGTGATCGGCCGGTTGGCGGCCTGCGCAGCGAGTCTCTCGCTCAACTGCGCGGCTCCCGCATTCGCTGATCAGCTTGAACAGCACAACGACCTCGTCAAAAGATTTATCACCGAAATGCACGCGGATCCGCTCGTCGCGGACTGCGCCGCGCATGGCGACTTCGTCGCGAGCACGTCGACCGCGTTCGACCACGTCGAATTTCCGTCCAGTTCGTTCGACAGCGCGCACTCGTCCGTCACGCCGTGGAACGACTCGTTCGACGAAGGCAAGCAGCGCGTCAAGGTGGACAGCATCGTCACCGTCGAAGGTGTCGGCGTGCGCCAGAACAACTCGGGCGAGCCGGCCGATCTGAAATTCCGCTGCGGATACGTCGGCTCGCAGATGCTCGCGTTCAGCTGGAACGACCCGGTGCCGCCGAACCGCGCGCGCAGCGAGGGATCGGGCAAGCACAAAAGCGGCAAAGGCAAGCACGCGGTCGGCGGCAAAACGCCGAAGAAGTCGTCGAAGTCAGGCTCGGGCCACTCCTCGCGCACGACGTCGAGCAAATCGGCAAACAAGAGCTCGAAGAAGAAGAGCTAACCGCATCTGGGCGCTGATCGGGGCGCGCCACCGTCCGAACAGTCGCCCCAATGAAAAACGAGGCACGCACTTTTTCCGTGCGTGCCTCGTTTTTTATGTCCAGCCGTCCGCTTGTTCAGGCGAACGTCTCCACGTGACGCAGAATCGCCTGCAACATCGCGGCGCCAAGCGACGCGCTGCGCTCACCGTTCCAGCCCACCCGCTCGTCGGGCAGATTCGCGTTGTCCTTGAACGGCATTTCCAACGTCAACGACAGACAGCCGAATTCGTTGCCGATGTACTTCGACGCAAGCTTCAACGCATCCTCGCGATACTTGCTCGCCGCATAGCCATACTTGTCCTGAAAATCCGGACTCGCGTGCTTGAACGCCTCGATGAACGCCTTCTGCTCGCGCCCCTGCCGCTCGGTAAAGCCCGGCAGCATTTCGGAGCCCGCGACGAACACATACGGCAACGCCTCGTCGCCATGAATATCGAAGAACAGGTCGCAGCCCGTCGCGTGAATCGCTTCGCGCACCACCAGCACCTCGGGACTGCGCGCGGCGTCCGGCTCCATCCATTCGCGATTCAGGTTCGCGCCGGCCGCATTGGTGCGCAGATTGCCGCGCACGCTGCCGTCCGGATTCATGTTCGGCACGATGTGAAACACCGCGTGATCGTACAGCTTGCGCGCGACCGGGTCGCCCGCCCAGTCTCCCCAGCCCACGAGGCGCTTCACGAGCCCTTCGATGAACCATTCGGCCATCGTCTCGCCCGGATGCTGGCGGGCAATCAGCCAGATGTTCTTTTTGGGCGCGGCGTTGGCGGCATCGTCCGCGGGCGGCGTACCGAGCGTGAGCAGCGAAATCGGCCGCCCTTCGACCGTCTTGCCGAGCTCGGTCAGCGACGCGTGCGGCATCTGCTGCACGGCGCCGAGAAACTCGGCATGTCGCTCCTCGCTGTACGGTTCGAAGTACGCGTAGTAGATGCTGTCGAAATCGGGCGTATGGTCGATCGTCAGCACGCGGCCGTCGTACGAGGTCGGCACGCGAAACCAGTTCACGCGGTCATAGCTCGCGACCGCCCGATAGTCGCGCCAGCCCTCCGCGAACGCACACGCGGCGGCGTTCTCGAAGCTCATCACGCAGCGCTCGCCCGCCGCGCCCGACAGGCGGAAATAGAACCACTGCGCGAACTCCGCGTGGCTGTCCGGACGCACGCGCAGGCGAATATTGCTGGCGTCTTCGCAGGACAGCACATCAATCGCGCCTGCGTCGAAATTGCTCGTAATCGATAACGTCATCAGAGTCTTCCCTGCCTGAATGCGCGCTGCTTTTTTAGCGCAGCGGCATGCTCATTCCGCAACGCGGCGGCGAAAAACGAAAGTGGAGTCGTTCGAAGCTTCGGCGCTGAACGCGTAGCCTTCGGTGTCGAAGTCCTTCAGCTGCTCGGGACGATCGAGGCGGTTTTCCACCGCGAAGCGCGCCATCAAGCCGCGCGCGCGTTTTGCATGGAAGCTGATGATCTTGTAGCGGCCGCCCTTCCAGTCTTCGAACACCGGCGTTACGACCGGCGCGTCGAGCAGCTTCGGCTTGACCGACTTGAAGTATTCGCCCGAAGCGCAATTGACCAGCACGCGCGAGGCAGCCGCATTCTTCTCCAACTGCGCGTTCAACGCGTGCGTGATCCGCTCGCCCCAGAACGCGTAGAGATCCTTGCCGCGCGGATTGACGAAGCGCGTGCCCATTTCGAGCCGGTACGGCTGCAGCAGATCGAGCGGACGCAGCAGGCCATAGAGACCCGACAGCACGCGCACATGATTCTGCGCATAGTCGAGATCGGCCGACGACAGAGTCTTCGCATCGAAACCTTCGTACACGTCGCCGTTGAAAGCGAGCACCGCCTGCTTGGCGTTGTGCGTGCCGAATTGCGGCGACCAGTCCGCGTAACGCTGGAAATTGAGGTGCGCGAGCTGATCGGAAATGCTCATCAGCGAAGCGATCTGTTGCGGGGACAAACGGCGCAGGCCGCTGATCAGTTCGGCGGCGTCGTCGACGAAATCGGGGATCGTGTGCTTTTTGACGTGCGGCGGGGTGTCGTAGTCGAGCGATTTCGCCGGCGACAGAACGATTATCATAGAGGCTTGCAGGCACGCCGTGCCTGGTGGTCAAAGACGAAAGCCCGATTGTAACGAATGCCCGGTTCCCCCGCCTCAAGCGGCGCGTTGCGCGTCGTACTCGATTCCAACGTGTGGATCGATATTCTCGTATTCGACGACCCGCACACGCGGTCGATCGCCGCCGCGCTCGAAAGCGGCGCGCTCGCCGCGCTAATCGACGCGCGCTGCCTCGCCGAGCTCGCCTACGTGCTCGACTATCCGCAGTTCGCGCATCGCAACGTCGACAAAGCCGCTGCGCTCGCCGTCGTCGCGCGGCTGGCGCAATTGGTCGAGCTGCCTGGGCCGACCGAGCCCACCGATAACGCCCGGCCGCTGCCCCAATGCAAGGATCGCGACGACCAGAAGTTTCTCGAGCTCGCGCATGCGGCACGGGCCGACTGGCTCGTGTCGAAAGATCGTGCGGTGCTGAAACTCGCGAAACGCATCGCGCGCGATTTCGGCTTCAGAATCGCGCAACCGGCACCGTTCGCCGCGGAAGCCGGCATCGTGCAGAATGCTGGGGGCGAGCCCGTCAGCGCGTGGATCGGCCGTCCGTAGATGACACCCGCGGCGCGCACAGCCTGTCGCGATTCCCTACAATCAGGCTTCGCCCTTCGCAACGACTGTTCGAGAATCCGGACAAACCAGGCCAACCCTTATCGCCCCGCTACCCACGACGCCATGAACGCACCGCACGACACGCCCACGAGCCCCACGTTTCCATCTCGCCTGCCGAACGTCGGCACGACGATTTTCACCGTGATGAGCGCGCTCGCCGCGGAAAAAGGCGCGGTGAACCTGGGTCAGGGCTTTCCCGACTTCGCCTGCGATCCGCGCATCGTCGACGCGGTCGCGAACGCGATGCGCGACGGCCATAACCAGTATCCGCCGATGGCAGGCGTGCTGCCGCTGCGTCAGGCGATTTCGGACAAGATCGCGAATCTGTACGGCCGCCGCTACGACGCCAATAGCGAAATTACCGTGACCGCGGGCGCCACGCAGGCGTTGCTGACCGCGATTCTCTGCACGGTCCACGCGGGCGACGAAGTGATCGTGATCGAACCGACCTACGACAGCTATCTGCCGTCGATCGAACTGGCGGGCGGCAAGCCGGTCTTCGTCACGCTCGACGCACCCGACTACGCGATCCCGTTCGACAAGCTCGCCGCCGCGATCACGCCGAAGACGCGGCTCATCATGATCAACACGCCGCACAATCCGACCGGCACGGTATGGCGCGAACAGGACATGCGCAAGCTCGAGGAGATCGTGCGCGGCACCAACGTGCTGATCCTGTCCGACGAGGTGTACGAGCACATGGTCTACGACGGCGCGCCGCATGAAAGCGTCGCGCGCTATCCGGAACTCGCGCAGCGCAGCTTCGTCGTGTCGAGCTTCGGCAAGACCTACCACGTGACCGGCTGGAAAGTCGGCTATGTGGCCGCGCCCGCCGCGCTGACCGCCGAGTTCCGCAAGGTGCACCAGTTCAACGTGTTCACCGTCAACACGCCGATGCAGATCGGCCTCGCCGATTACATGTTGGACCCGGCGCCGTATCTGGAGCTACCGGCGTTCTATCAGCGCAAGCGCGACTTCTTCCGCGCGGGCCTCGCGAATTCGCGCTTCAGGTTGCTGCCGTGCACGGGCACGTATTTTCAGTGCGTCGACTATTCGGCGATCAGCAACCTGCCTGAGGCCGAATTCGCGCAATGGCTGACCGGCGAAATCGGCGTCGCGGCAATTCCGGTCTCGGCGTTCTATCACGAGGCGCATGAGTCTGGCGTGGTGCGCTTCTGCTTCGCCAAGCAGGAAGGCACACTCGCTACCGCGCTCGAACGGCTCGCGCGGCTCTAGGATGCCTCGCGCGATGCCACGAACGAACCTACGTTCCTTGCCATCGCGCTTTGCGGCATGGGTGTGCCCTTCACACCCATGCGCGCTTCACCGCACTGCCGTCATCCCCTCAGGACGCACGCGACGCCGCGACATAGGCCTTGCGATCCTCGGTCACGCGCTGCGCAGCCGGCCGCGCGTTGATCATCTTCACGTAGCTCTTCCAGTCGATCCCCGCTTCGAGCAGAAAATCGCGGCCGTAAATGGTCTGCGTCGCCATACCGACGAGCGGCAGGTTTACGTAGCCGGCGGTATCCGCGACGCTGAAGTTCTCGCCGCACAGATACGGCGCCAACTTCGCGATCCGCTTGAAGCCGGCGATGTGGTGCGTGAGCAGATTCTCGACGCGCCCTTTCGTCGCGTCGCTGACCGTGCCGCCGAAAAACGCTTCCTTGTACAGATTGCGCACCGTCAGCTCGAGATGCACATCGACGAAGAAGATCATTTCGCGTTCCTTGGCGGCCTGCCACGGATCGGCGGAGAAGATCCGCTTGTCGGGAAAACGCGCGGCCAGATATTCGACGATGCACTGCGACTCGCACAGGTCGCCGTGCTCGGTCTGCAGGTATGGCACCTTGCCGAGCGGCGAATGCTCGAGCAGCGCTTCGTTCTGACTCGGCTTCACGAAATGCTCCTCGAAGTCGATGCTGTGTTCGAGCAGCACGAACTTGACCTTGTTGTAGTAGTTGGAAAGGGCAAAACCGCACAGCTTGATCATCGGGTGTCTCCTTGTGTCATGGTGTGTGAGACCGCGCGTCGAGGTTGAAGCAGCGGCTTTCCATCGAATCATCCAAGAAACTGTACGAGCGTGCTATTCTAAAATACCCATGGAGTCGGCCATCTCAATGAACTCTCGCAATTTCAGCATCGAGACCATCGGCATCGTCGGCACTGGCGCGATGGGCCGCGGGATCGCGCAGATCGCGGCGCTCGCTGGTCTGCGTGTGCGGCTCTACGACACCAACGCGGCCGCCGTCGGCGCCGCGCGCGACTATCTCGCGGAGACCTTCGCCAAATTGACGGCCAAAGGCAAGCTCGAGCAATCGCGCTCGCTCGCCGCGCTCGCGAACGTCAGCGGCGTGCAGGCAGTGAGCGAACTGGTCGGCTGCGATCTGATCGTCGAGGCGATCGTCGAAAAGCTCGACGTGAAGCAGGCGCTGTTTCGTGAGCTCGAAACCGTGGTCAGCGGCCGCTGCATCCTCGCGTCGAACACGTCGTCGCTGTCGATCACCGCGATTGCCGCGGGCTGCACCGATCCGTCGCGCGTGGTCGGCTATCACTTCTTCAATCCGGTGCCGCTGATGAAGGTCGTCGAAGTGATCGACGGCCTGCGCAGCGACCCCGAGGCCGGCGACGCGCTAATGGATCTCGCGCGCCGCATGGGTCACACGCCGGTGCGCGCGAAGGACATGCCCGGCTTCATCGTCAATCACGCGGGCCGCGGCATGAATACCGAGGGCTTGCGCGTGGCGAGCGAAGGTGTCGCGAGCTTTGCGGACATCGATCGCATCATGCGCGAGCAGGCCGGCTTTCGCCTCGGGCCGTTCGAGCTGCTGGACCTAACCGCGCTCGACGTGTCGCATCCGGTGATGGAGTCGATCTATCACCAGTTCTACGAAGAACCGCGCTATACGCCGTCGCCGATTACGGGCATGCGGCTGTCGGGCGGACTGCTCGGCCGCAAGAGCGGCGAAGGTTTTTACCGCTACGTGGACGGCAAGCAGCAGGTTCCCGCCGAAGCGCCCGCGCCGACCACGCTGCCGCAAAGCGTGTGGGTCAGCCAGCGCTACCGCGACGCGTATCAGGCCGTCGTGCAACTGCTCGGCAAAGCGGGCGTGAAGCTCGACGAAGGCGCAACGCCCGCCGCCGGTTCACTGATCGTCGTCACGCCGTTCGGCCACGACGCGACCACCGCCGCGGTCGACGAAGGGCTCGACGCGAGCCGCGTCGTCGCCGTCGACGCACTGTTCCCGCTCGTCGGCGCGCAACGCCGCACGCTGATGACCACGCCGGCCACGACACGCGCCGCGCGCGATAGCGCGCATGCGCTGTTCACCGCCGACGGCATTCCCGTGACCGTGATCCGCGATTCGACCGGCTTCGTCGCGCAGCGGGTGGTCGCGACGATCGTCAATATCGGCTGCGAGATTGCGCAAAAGCAGATCGCGACGCCGCAGGACATCGACCTCGCCGTGATGCTCGGTCTCGGCTATCCGCGCGGACCGCTCGCGCTCGGCGATGCGCTCGGCGCCACCACCATTCTCACGATCCTGCGCAACATGCACAGCGTGCTCGGCGAACCGCGCTATCGGCCGTCGCCGTGGCTCGCAAGACGCGCGCAACTCGGCCTGTCGCTCACCCAGCGAGACGCCGCCGACATTCAAACGGAGACCCCATCATGAGCGCCGCCCTGCTCGCTTCACGCCCCGCCAGCAGCGAATCCACGCTGGTCCTCACGCTCTCGAATCCCGGTGCGCGCAACGCGCTGCATCCCGATATGTACGCGGCGGGCATCGAGGCATTCGATACCGTCGAGCGCGATCCGTCGATTCGTGCCGTCGTGATCACCGGCGCCGACGACTTCTTCTGCGCGGGCGGCAACCTGAACCGGCTGCTCGAAAATCGCGCGAAAGACCCGTCCGTGCAGGCCGATAGCATCGACATGCTCGCGCAATGGATTTCGGCGCTGCGGCTGTCGTCGAAGCCGGTCATTGCCGCGGTCGAAGGCGCTGCGGCCGGCGCGGGATTTTCGCTCGCGCTCGCCTGCGATCTGATCGTCGCCGCGGACAACGCCAAGTTCGCGATGTCGTACGCGCGCGTCGGCTTGACGCCCGACGGCGGCGGCTCGTGGTTCCTCGCGCAATCGCTGCCGCGTCAGCTGGCCACCGAGATACTGATCGAAGCCAAACCGATCGGCGCCACGCGGCTGCACGAACTCGGCGTGGTCAATCGGCTCACCAAGGCCGGCGCCGCGCTCGATAACGCGCTCACGTGGGCCGACGAGATCGGCGCGATCTCACCCAATTCGGTCGCGCGCATCAAGGGGTTGATCGCCGCGGCCGGCACGCAGCCGCTCGCGGATCATCTGGTCGCCGAGCGCGATAACTTCGTCGCGTCGCTGCATCATCGCGACGGTCTCGAGGGCATCAGCGCGTTCCTCGAAAAGCGCGCACCGATCTATAAATAAGCGACGAGAGAGCCGCCCGACATGCCCGACTACCAACTACCGAAACGGCGCCGTATCTTCCTGATGCGTCACGGCGACGTCACCTACTTCGACGACTCCGGCCGCGCGATCGATCCCGAATCCGTGCCGCTGAACGCGAACGGCCGCGAGCAGGCGAGCGCGGCGGGCCGTGTGTTCGCCGAGCAGCAGGTGCGCTTCGACCGCGTGATCGTCAGCGGCTTGCCGCGCACGATCGAAACCGCGCGGCGCGTGCTCGTCGAAACGGGTCAGCAGATCGAACCCGAGATCGAGCCCGCATTGCAGGAGATTCGCGGCGGGCGGCTCGGCAGCATTCCGCCGAGCGATATCGAGGCGGCGTTTCTCGGTGTATTCGACGGCATCGTGCCGGAGAGCATGCGCTTTCTCGACGGCGAAACGATCGGCGAGCTGTTCGATCGCGTGCTGCCGGCCATCGCGGCGCTGCGCGCAGACACGTCGTGGGACACCGTGCTGCTGGTGCTGCACGGCGGCGTCAATCGCGCGATCCTGTCGCACGCGCTGACGGCGGGCGGCCGCACGTTCTTCGGTCATCTGTCACAGGCGACCGGCTGCATCAATGCGCTCGATGTCGGCGCCGCGCCGCGCGACTGGGTGCTGCGCATGCTCAACTATTCACCGCCGTCGCCGCTGCATCGCGACGTTCGCAACACCACGATGGAAATCCTCTACGCACAATTCATCCGATTCCAGCGTAGCTGACACCGAACTGGAGGAGACACATGGCGCAAGCCACGCAGACCGGCGAACCCGCAGGCAAACAGGACTACTCGGCTTTCGAGGGCACCCGCCCGGTCAACGAGCGGCAACGCTTCGACACCGATGCGCTCGCCGCGTGGCTGGCTAGCCATGTCGACGGCTTCGCGGGACCGCTGACGCTCGAGCAATTCGCGGGCGGGCAATCCAATCCCACGTTCAAGCTGATCACGCCGTCACGCTCGTACGTGATGCGCGCGAAGCCCGGACCCGCCGCGAAGCTGCTGCCGTCCGCGCACGCGATCGAACGCGAATATCGCGTAATGCATGCGCTCGCCGACACCGACGTGCCGGTCGCACGGATGCTCGCGCTGTGCGAGGACGAAAGCGTGATCGGACGCGCGTTCTACGTAATGGAGTTCGTCGAAGGCCGCGTGCTGTGGGATCAATCGCTGCCCGGCATGACGCCCGCCGAGCGCGCGGCGATCTACGACGAAATGAATCGCGTGATCGCGGCGTTGCACAGTGTCGACGTCGGCGCCGCCGGCCTCGCCGACTACGGCAAGCCAGGCAATTACTTCGTCCGCCAGATCGGCCGCTGGAGCAAGCAGTATCTGGCGTCCGAGACCGAACCGATCGACGCGATGCATCGGCTGATCGAATGGCTGCCGCAGCATATGCCGGCCGACACGAACGAGCGCGTGTCGGTCGTGCACGGCGACTACCGGCTCGACAACCTGATCTTCGATCGCAACGAGCCGCGCGTGCTCGCGGTGCTCGACTGGGAACTGTCGACGCTCGGCGATCCGCTCGCCGACTTCGCGTATCACTGCATGGCGTGGCATGTGGACCCGGCGCAGTTCCGCGGCATCGCGGGGCTCGATTGGGCCGCGCTCGGCATTCCCGATGAGGCGCGGTACGTCGAGCGCTATTGCCAACGCACCGGCTTCGAGATTCGTGGCGACTGGAACTTCTATCTGGCCTACAACATGTTCCGCATCGCCGCGATCCTGCAAGGAATCATGAAGCGCGCCGTCGACGGTACCGCGTCCAGCGCGCAGGCGCTCGACGCCGGCCGGCGGGCGAAGCCGATGGCCGAACTGGCCTGGCATTACGCGCAGAAGGTTCTTTAGACACGAGGGCTCGCCCTGCTCCCCCATTATTCGCAGTCCGTTACCCGCGAGGTCCCAGATGAATTTCGATTACACCCCGAAGGTCCAGGCGTTGCGCGAAAAACTGCTCGCCTTTTTCGACGAGCACATTTATCCGAACGAGCAGGCGTTCTATGCGGAGATCGCGCGCAATCGCCAGAACGGCAATGCATGGGTGCCCACCGAACTGATCGAGCAATTGAAGCAGAAGGCGCGCGATGCCGGCCTGTGGAATCTGTTCCTGCCGCAATCGGAGCGCGGCGCCGGCCTGACGAATCTCGAATACGCGCCGCTGTGCGAGATCATGGGCCGCGTGCCCTGGGCGCCCGAAGTGTTCAACTGCAACGCGCCGGACACCGGCAACATGGAGACGATCGAGCGCTACGGCAGCGAAGACAACAAGCGCGAGTGGCTCGAACCGCTGCTGCAAGGTCAGATCCGTTCGGCGTTTCTGATGACGGAGCCGGAGGTCGCGTCGTCGGATGCGACGAACATCCAGACTAGCATCGTGCGCGATGGCGACCATTATGTGATCAATGGCCATAAGTGGTGGTCGTCGGGTGCGGGCGACCCGCGCTGCGCGATCTATATCGTGATGGGCAAGACCGATCCCGCCGCGCCACGCCATCAGCAGCAGTCGATGATCCTCGTGCCCGCTGACGCCGCAGGCATCACCGTGCATCGTCCGCTCACAGTGTTCGGTTACGACGACGCGCCGCACGGCCACATGGAGATCACGCTCGACAACGTGCGCGTGCCCGCCACCAACCTGCTGCTCGGCGAAGGCCGCGGCTTCGAAATCGCGCAAGGCCGTCTCGGCCCGGGGCGCATCCATCACTGCATGCGCCTGATCGGTCTCGCCGAACGCGCGCTCGAACTGATGGCGAAGCGCTCGCTGCAACGTGTCGCGTTCGGCAAGCCGGTTGCATCGCAAGGCGTCACGCAGGAGCGTCTCGCCGAAGCGCGCTGCATGATCGAGCAGGCGCGTCTGCTTACGTTGAAGACCGCGTACATGATGGACACCGTCGGCAACAAGGGCGCGCGCGGCGAGATCGCGATGATCAAGGTGGTCGCGCCGAACATGGCGTGTCAGGTGATCGACTGGGCGATTCAGGCACACGGCGGCGGCGGTGTCAGTGATGATTTCCCGCTCGCGTATGCGTATGCGTCGGCGCGCACACTGCGTTTCGCCGACGGCCCCGACGAAGTGCACCGCAACGCGATCGCCAAGCTCGAACTCGCGCGTCATATGGATGCGGGCGCGGCGGGCCGCGTGGAGATGCCGGTCACCCGCGTTTGAGCGCTTCGGCCCAAAGTGGGTGCGGCCGTTGAGGTCACTGCAAGCAGCATCGCGCGATCTATGCTCTAATTTTCGACAACGGCGGCGCCCTCTTTGCGGCGCCGCTTCGACGAACAAGGAGCCAGGATGATCGATGTCTATAGCTGGGCGACCCCGAACGGCCACAAGATTCATATCATGCTCGAAGAGACGGGCCTACCCTACAACGTGCATGCCGTGAACATCGGTGCCGGTGACCAGTTCAAGCCCGAATTTCTTGCCATCAGTCCCAACAACAAGATTCCCGCGCTGGTCGATTCCGAAGGTCCGAAAGGCGCCGACGGACGGCCGTTCGCGCTATTCGAATCGGGTGCAATTCTGATTTATCTGGCCGAGAAAACCGGCAAGTTTCTTCCAGCCGACCCGGCCGCGCGCTACGCAGCACTGCAATGGCTGATGTTCCAGATGGGCGGCCTCGGTCCGATGCTCGGCCAAACGCATCACTTCCGCGTGTATGCACCCGAGCAGATCGAATATGCGGTCAACCGCTACACCAACGAGGCGCGACGCCTGTACGGCGTGATGGACACGCAACTCGGCAAGACGCGTTATCTCGCTGGCAACGACTATACGATCGCGGACATCGCCGCGTTTCCGTGGACCCGTTCGTGGAAAAATCAGGGCGTCGACCTCGATACGTTGCCGAACGTGAAGCGCTGGCATGAAGAGATCGCCGCGCGGCCGGCGGTAGTGCGCGGCGTCGACGTGCTCGCATCCGCGCGCGTGCCGCTGATGGACGACAAGGCGAAAGAAATTCTGTTTGGCGCGACGCAGTACGCGAAACACTAGTTGCGGGCAGTCTCGCTGACGCGGCTCGACACGAGCAGAAAGCGCGAGCGGCATCCCTGCCGGCTCGCGCTTGTTCATTTCCTCCGCGAAGGGCAAACGCTAGAAGTAATGCCGCGTGATGAACTCCGCGACGCACACCGGTCGTTCGCCGCCCTGACGCTCCAGCGTGACGTTCCACGCGATTTGCACGCCGTTGTTGTCTACGTCGGTCACCGACTCGACGACGAACTTCCCACGCAGCGATGACCCCACGAGCACCGGCGACATGAAACGCACACGGTTCAAGCCGTAGTTGACGCCCATACGTTGCTCGATCTTCACCGTTGCGCCGAGCAAAGC
This sequence comes from Paraburkholderia atlantica, assembly GCF_009362785.1. GTDB lineage: Bacteria > Pseudomonadota > Gammaproteobacteria > Burkholderiales > Burkholderiaceae > Paraburkholderia > Paraburkholderia atlantica. Next base: position 42,138 of record NZ_WHNQ01000038.1, on the reverse strand, counting down.
CGGAATCAGCGACAGCGTCAGAAACCCATGCGCGATCGGCCCGCCAAACGGCGATTCCCGTTTGGCCCGCTCGGGATCGATGTGAATCCACTGATGATCGCCGGTCGCCTCGGCGAAACGGTCGACCCTGTCCTGATCGACGCTCAGCCATTCGCTGACCCGCGGCTCCGCGCCGATGAGCGCGCGCAAAGCGTCCGCATTATCGAAAGCGGCGATCGTCGCCGCGCTCGCCGTCATGCCGCCGCTCCCGGATTGCGCAGACCGAACATGCCGTTTGAGCGCACTGTGATCACCGTGTCGCCGTGCTGATTGATACCCTCCCAGCGCGTCGACACGATGCCGCGATCGGGCTTGCTCTGCGACACCCGCTTATCGACGATGACGTTGATCATCGTGATCGTGTCGCCGACTCGCACCGGCTTCAGCCAGCGGACTTCGTCGATGCCGGGCGAACCCATCGACGTCGAATCCGCCAGCACCTTGCGCACGAGCATGCCCATCATCACCGAGCAGGTGTGCCAGCCGCTCGCGACGAGGCCGCGGAACGGCGATTCGGCCGCGGCAGCTTCGTCGAGATGAAACGGCTGCGGATCGAACTTCTGCGCGAACTCGACAATTTCCTCGCGGGTGAAAGTGTGCTTGCCGATTTCGTGGCTCGTACCCACTTCCATGTCTTCGAAACATATTTTCATCGTGCACCTCCTTTGTTCGGTGGAACGGCCCGATCAGACTTCGGCGACTGCAAATCCCGGCAGCGCGGCAAATCGCGCAAGATGATGATCGACGTCGCCGAGCGTGGTCTCGATGATCGCGAGGCGCTTGAACAGATGCGCGGCCGCCACTTCATTCGTGACGCCCATGCCGCCGTGCAACTGCACCGCCTGTTGACCGACGAAACGGGCGGCCTGGCCGACCCGAACCTTGGCCGCGGAGATCGCGCGGCGGCGTTCGATCGCGTCTTCAGTTGCATAGCGCATCGCCGCCAGATACGTGATAGAACGCGCCTGCTCCGCGTGGATCAGCATCTCGACCATGCGATGCTGTAGCGCCTGGAAACGCGCGATCGGCTGGCCGAACTGCTGGCGCGTTTTCGTGTACTCGACGGTGGCGTGATTGAGCGCGTCGAGCGCGCCGATCGCCTCCGCGCACAGCAGCAGCGTGCCGTAGTCGGCGATCTGCTCGAGCGTTGCCGCCCCCGCATGTTCGCCGGCGAGCCGGCGCGCGGGCGTGCCGTTGAATTCGAGCGTTGCGGCGCGTTGACCGTCGATCGTGCGGTATTCGGTGAGCGTGACACCGGCCGCGTCGCGCGCAACGACAAAGAGTGCGATCTCCCCATCGAGGCGCGCCGGCACGATCCAGTGGTCCGCCTGCGCGCCGTGCAGCACGACAGATTTTGTGCCGCTCAGCGTTTGCTGCGCGCCCTGCCCGCTCGCGATCGTCGCGACGTCGAACAGATCGTAGCGGGCATGCGGCTCATGAAACGCCACGGCCAGCTTGCCTTCGCCCTGGGCCGCCCGTTCGAGCAGGGCGGCATCTTCGCCGTCGCCGGTGCCGGCGAGCCGCAACGCTTCGATGCCGACCGCCGTCGCCCAATACGGCTCGACGACGAGCGCGCGGCCGAGCTCCTGCATGACCACGAGCATGTCGATCGGGCCGCCGTTGAAGCCGCCCTGCGCTTCCGGCACCGGCAACGCGGTCAGCCCCAACTCGGTGAACGCAGCCCAGTGCGCGGCCGATACGCCCGCCTCCGAGCGCACGATCGCCTGGCGCGCTTCGAAGCCGTAGCTCTTCTCGAGATAGCGTCGCAGCGCATCGGCAAATTGCTGCTGTTCGTCGTTGAAAGTGAAGTCCATGCGCCGCTCCTCAAAGTCCGAGAATCATCTGCGCGATGATGTTCTTTTGAATTTCGTTCGAGCCGCCATAAATCGACGTCTTGCGGAAGTTGAAGTAGTACGCGGCAAGCGGCGCGGCATCGTCGTCGCCGGCAAGACTGTGCTCGCGTTCGCCTTCGAGGAACGGTACGTCGAACGGCGCGGCCAGCGGACCGATCGCTGCGAACATCAGTTCCGTGAGCCCCTGTTGCACTTCCGTGCCCTTGATCTTCAGCATCGACGCTTCCGGGCCCGGGCCGCGACCGCCCGCCTCGTTGGCCACCACGCGCTGTACGGTGACTTCGAGCGCCATTAACTCGATTTCGAGACTCGCGACCTTTGCCGCAAATACCGGGTCGTGCAGCAGCGGCTTGCCGTTCTTTTTCTGATTCAGCGCGACACGCTTGAGAAACACCAGTTCACGTTTCGATGCACCGACTCGCGCGATGCCGGTTCGCTCGTGCCCGAGCAGATATTTCGCATAAGTCCAGCCGCGGTTTTCTTCGCCGACCAGATTGTCGACCGGCACTTTGACGTCCTCGAAGAACACTTCATTGACTTCGTGATCTTCGTCGAGCGTGATGATGGGCCGCACCGTGATGCCCGGCGTTTTCATGTCGATCAGAAGGAACGAGATGCCCTCCTGCTTTTTGGCGCCGCTGTCGGTGCGTACGAGGCAGAACATCATGTCGGCGTGCTGGCCGAGTGTGGTCCAGGTCTTCTGACCATTGACCACGTAATGATCACTGACGCGCTCAGCGCGGGTGCGCAGCGACGCCAGGTCGGAACCCGATCCCGGCTCCGAATAGCCCTGACACCACCAGTCAGTGCCGTCGAGAATACGCGGCAGATAGCGGCGCTTCTGCGCCTCGTTACCGTATTTCATCAGCACTGGCGCAACCATCGACACGCCGAAAGGCAGCACGGTAGGTGCGCCAATACGCGCGCACTCTTCTTCCCAGATATGTCGTTGCGTCGCGTCCCAGCCGGGGCCGCCATATTCGCGCGGCCACGCGACCGCCGACCAGCCTCGCGTGCCGAGCAGCCTGTGCCAGCTTGCGAAGTCTTCGCGGGAAAGACGTTTGTGATTTAGAACCTTGCTGCTCAGCTCGCGAGGTAGATTCGCTTCGAGCCAGGCGCGGATGTCGGCGCGGAACGCGTCTTCAGCGGGGGAATAGTCCAGATTCATGCGTAGTGTCTCCTGGCCGCCACCACCCAGCCGCCCGGAGCCACTGCGCTACTGCAGTGGTTCCTTCAGCGCAGCCGGAACCGGTAGCGGCATCACTTCGATGCCTTCCTCGACCAAGGCACGCGCATCCTCCGGTGTCGTGACACCGCGAATACTGCGCGCGGGCGCTTCGTTGTAGTGAATGCGCCGCGCTTCCTCGGCGAAGCGGTCGCCCACGTTCTCGGTCTTCTCCAGTACCTCGCGCAGCGCCCGAATCATGTGCGCCTGCATTTGCTCCATGCCCGCCGGCGTTTTCGAGTCGGTCGCGCCCGACAGATTCAGACGCGGTGCCGACGGCAAACGGCTCACCTCGTGCGCACCGCAGATCGGACATTCGACGAGCTTGCGGGACTGCTGCGACTCGAAGTCATCAGCCGAAGCGAACCAGCCTTCGAACCGATGGCCATGCGGACACTGTAAATCGAGGACCTTCATGTGGAATCAGGGCTTGCGTGCCAGTTTAGCGCAAAATGGAAATTTGTGAACGATCGTTCGTAAAACTTTAAGGCCGACGCGCAGCCGCCAGCTGCCGCAGGGGAATATCACGCGGGTGCGCGATTTTAACGCTTTACGGCATGTGCTGCCGAAGGCGGCCCGAGCGGTAAACGGTGCCGCATTCGCTCGCTTCTCCAGCCCGCTTGTGGCGCCCCGTTACGCCACGAGGTTGCCGAGTCGACGGCTCACACGCGGTTCGATCTGACGGGCCTCCTTCGTCAGATTGATCTGCTTCGCCAGTTTTGCGACGTCCGCCACACCGATCTCAATCTCGTACCCGCCCCGCGCGATCAGCCATTCGAGCACGTCCGTCAGATGCCATACCGACGCACTGCCTTCGTGGACCGGCGGCGGGAAGTCGATGGCGTTGTTCAGCATCAGCTTGCGCATGTTTTGCCGCGACACGCCCGCCATTTCGGCTACGTCGGTCAGCCCCACGAAGTCAGGTCCTGCCTCTGCCAGCTGCGCGGACGGCACTGCGCGTTTCACATCCTTGAGCGCGCTGGTGACAGCCTCGAATGCGCTCGCGCCTTCACGGGTGAAAAGCAGCGCGAGGCGGCCCGGTTGCCCGACGCCAATCGTGGCGTCGTCGCACCCCGCTTCGCCCAACCGCTCGACGATTGCGTCTGCATCGCAATCTTCCGCAGCGAGGCGGTACTTCAACGTGAACACATATTCCATACGTTACTCCTGTCTTTGTTGAGCCCAGGTTATTGCGATTCCGGTTTGCTACCTACGAAGCCACTAGCGCCGTGCCGCGCAGTTGCCGACGATGCGCCGCAAGTGTCTGGCGTGATTGCCGGGATTTTTCGGCGTACTCCAGACGCTCGATATACAGAACTCTCCGCAACGACATTCGGCGTCGTGGTACGGGCAATAGATTTTTCCCCACGCATGACCTCTTCCGCCGTCCTGAACGCGCCAGCCGTGCTGCTCCGCGTACGCCAATGCGGCCTCGATCTCCTTCTTCGTGTGCCTTCGTCGAACCATCGACACCTCCAATGTAGTCGCTCAATCTTGAGTTGTCAATTGACAACCTCGGATTGAGGTGAAATCAGATCACTCCGATGACTAGCGTCGGTTATCCAAAACAAAAATCGACGACGGACTCGGTGACCGGAGGGTTCATACTAGCCGGCCGTCGGGGCCACGACGAGCCAGCTAGATGGCATAGGAAGCAGCCTATTGTTCAGCCAGAAAGAAACCGCGCAGCCAATGACAAAGCCCCTGCCGGTCATCGACCAACAGGGGCTTCGTTAAACCGCAACGCGGATCAGCCATCGGGAAGACGCGAGCTTATACCGTCTCGGGCGCCTCAGTCGGCCACGTACCCGACAGCACTTTCTCGAGCCAGAAGGTACCGATGATCGTCTTCACATCCGTGATCTTGCCCGTGCGCACCCACTCGGACACTTGCTCCACGGTCGCGGTGAACAGTTCGAGAAACTCGCCTTCGTCCAGCTTGCGCTCGCCCGCGGTCAAGCCCCGCGCGAGATAGATATCGATGAATTCGGTCGAGTAGGAAATGATCGGGTGAATCCGTGTCAGGTACACGTACTCGCGCGCGGTATAGCCGGTTTCCTCGCGCAGTTCCCGCACCGCGCACGCCAGCGCACCCTCGTTCGGGTCGAGCTTGCCGGCCGGATATTCGACCATCACCTTGCCCATCGGATAGCGATACTGACTTTCGAGCAGCACGCGACCGTCGTCGAACAAGGGGATCACCATGACGGCGCCCGGATGCTGAACGTATTCGCGCGTCGCGTGTTTGCCGTCCGGCAGTCGGACCGTATCGTACTTGACCGTCATGAACGGTCCTTGATGGACCGTTTTGCTGTCGATACAAGTCTCGGTTAGCGCGGCGTCGTGATTGGGAAGTTCAGCCATGTGCGGACCTCAGAACAGCCAGGCGCGCGACGGCGGGACGCCGTCAGCGGCGTTTGACGAGATATTGGAAGGTAAAGCCGGGAAACGCGAACACGACGAACAGCGCGAACGTGATCGCGTAGAACTGCCAGCCCTGCTCGAAGCGATTTCCCGCGCGCGCTTCGAGCAGAAAGCCCAGCGTTCCGACCACGAAATACAGCACGATCAATTCGGCAATCCGGAGCCAGGCGCTTTTTTTCGCCGCTTTCAACGGCACCGCGGCGAAGAGCCGCTGATTCAGGAACGGCAGGTTGGCGCCGACTAGCGCCAACAGCACGATAAACCAGCCCGCAGCGGACATCAGAGCAGCAGCGTGTGCTGAATAGCCTGCAGGCAGGCGCGCAGCAGCGGATCAGGCACGATACCGAGCACCAGCACGGCAACGCCGTTCAACGCGAGCAACGCACGCGTGCTCGTGTCCGCCACGATCACCGACTTGTCTTGCGGTTCGTCGAAGTACATCAGTTTGACGATACGCAGGTAGTAGAACGCGCCGAACAGCGACGTGATCACGGCAAGCACGGTGAGCCAGGTCAGGCCTGCGTTCATCGTCGCTTGCAGCACGGCGAGCTTCGCGTAGAAGCCGACTGCCGGCGGAATACCCGCGAGCGAGAACATCATGATCATCATCACGAACGCGAAGACCGCGCTGCGCTGATTGAGGCCCTTGAAGTCCTCCAGCGTGTCCGCTTCGAAGTCGCGGCGCGCGAGCAGCATGATGACGCCGAAGGTGCCGAGCGTCGTGATCAGGTAGACGATGCTGTAGAACATCGCCGAGCCGTACGCGCTCGCGGCGCCCGTGGTCTTCTGATCGACCACGCCGGCAAGCAGGCCCAGCAACACGAAGCCCATGTTCGAGATCGCCGAATACGCGAGCATCCGCTTGACGTTGCGCTGCACGATACCGGTGATGTTGCCGACGATCAGCGACAGCGCCGCCAGAATCACCAGCATCTGTTGCCATTCGACCGCGAGCGGCAGCAGGCCCATCACGAGGAAACGCAGACCCCACGCGAACGCCGCGACCTTCGGACCGCCACCGACGATGAGCGTCATCGCCGTCGGTGCACCCTGGTACACGTCAGGCACCCACATATGGAACGGCACCGCGCCCATCTTGAACGCCACGCCCGCCACGATGAAGATCACGCCGAACAGCAGCACGGTCGGATCGTAGTGGCTCGTGTTAATCGCCTTGAACACTTCGTTCAGGTCCAGCGAGCCGGTCGCGCCGTACAGCATCGAAACTCCGTACAGCAGGAAACCGGAAGCCAGCGCGCCGAGCACGTAGTACTTCATCGCTGCTTCGTTCGACGACGCGACTTCGCGGCGCAGCGCGATCACTGCGTACAGCGACAACGACATCAGTTCGAGACCGAGATACAGCGTCAGGAAGTTGTTGCCCGAGATCATTACGATCTGGCCGAGCAGCGAGAACATGCCGAGCAGGAAGAAGTCGCCACGGAACAGGCTACGGTCTTCGAGATAGCGACGCGAATAAACGATCGTCACCGCATAGCCGAGCGACACCACCGCCTTCATCACGTTGGCGAACGGATCGACCACGTACATGTGATCGAAGAAGTAATGCACTTGCGGGTCGAACGCATTGATCGCGAACCAGATCCCGGCGACGAGCGTCGAGAAGAACGCGATGAAATACGTGGTACGGCGACCCTCTGGGCCGACGAACGTGTCGTTGAGCCACGCGATGACAATGGCGAACATCACCAGTGCGTCAGGCAACAGAGCAGTCATAGGGGCGTTTTGCATGGTCTTAAGTTCCTCCGCTCGTCGTTACTGAGGCAACGGCAGCTTCGATTGCGCAACGTGGGAGAGGAGGTTTTCCACGGATACGTGCATCACATCGGTAAAGGGCTTCGGATACAGGCCCATGAACAGCGTCAGTGCGGCGAGCACTGCCAGCATGAAAAATTCGCGACGGTCGATGTCGACCAGGCTCTTCACGTGGTCGTTCGCGACCGCGCCGAAGTAGACACGCTTGTACATCCACAGTGTGTAGGCCGCGCCGAGAATCAGCGTCACAGCCGCGCCGCTCGCGATCCAGAAGTTGTACTGGACGGAAGCCAGAATCACCATGAATTCGCCGACGAAACCGGAGGTGCCCGGCAAGCCGCAATTCGCCATCGCGAACAGCATTACGAATGCCGCGAACTTCGGCATCACGTTGACGACACCGCCGTAATCAGCGATCTGACGCGAGTGCATGCGGTCGTACAGCACGCCGATGCACAGGAACATTGCGCCCGACACGAAGCCGTGCGAGATCATCTGCACGATCGCGCCTTCCGCGCCGAGCTGATTGAAGATAAAGAAGCCGAGCGTGACAAAGCCCATGTGCGCGATCGACGAATACGCGACCAGCTTCTTCATGTCAGCCTGCACCATCGCAACGAGACCGATATAGATCACGGCGATCAGCGACAGCGTGATGATGACCGGTGCGAGGAAATGGCTCGCATCAGGCGTGATCGGCAGCGAGAAGCGCAGGAAACCATACGCACCGAGCTTCAGCATGATCGCGGCCAGCACGACCGAACCGCCGGTAGGCGCTTCCACGTGTGCGTCCGGCAACCACGTGTGCACGGGCCACATCGGCACCTTCACCGCGAAGGCCAGGAAGAACGCGATAAACAGCAGCACCTGCGGCGTCATCGCGATCTGCGCGTGCTGCCACGTCGCGATGTCGAACGAGCCGGTCTCGTTGTACAGATAGATCAACGCAACCAGCATCAGCAGCGAGCCCGCCAGCGTGTACAGGAAGAACTTGAACGCCGCGTACACACGGTTCGCCCCGCCCCACACACCGATGATGATGTACATCGGAATCAGCGTCGCTTCGAAGAACACGTAGAACAGCATGCCGTCCGCCGCGCTGAACACGCCGACCATGATGCCCGACAGGATCAGGAAGGCCGCGAGGTACTGGCCGACATTCTTCGTGATCACTTCCCACCCTGCGATCACGACGATCACCGTGATCAACGCGGTCAACGAGACGAACCACATCGAAATGCCGTCCACGCCGAGGTGATACATGATGTGGAAGCGCTGGATCCAGTTCGCCTGCTCGACGAACTGCAGATCGGCGGTGCTCGAATCGAAGCTGGTGATCAGCGGCAGCGTGACGAGAAAGCTCAGGACCGAGCCGATCAACGAGATCCAGCGCGCGGGAGCGGGGTTCTCGTCGTTGCCGATCGCGAGGACCAGCAGGCCGAAGAAGATCGGCAACCAGATCGCGATGCTGAGAATCGGATAAGCGTGCATGAGTGTCCCTCGCCTTATTTGCCGCCGAGCGTTACAAACAGGGTCAGGAGCCCCAGCATGCCGATGATCATGGCGAACGCGTAGTGGTAGATGTAGCCGGATTGGAGGAAGCGGATCACGCTAGCGAACCAGCCGATAAAGCGTGCGCTGCCGTTGACGATGCCGTCGATCACGACCACGTCGCCTTCCTTCCACAGACCCCGGCCAATGGCCACCGCACCCCGCGCAAACACGACTTCGTTGATCTTGTCCATGTAGTACTTGTTATCGAGCAACGTGTAGATCGGGCCGAATGCGCGCTTGATGACAGCGGGCAGATCCGGACGGACCAGATACAGGAACCATGCGACGACCACGCCAGCGAGCGCGAGCCAAACCGGCAGACCCGACACTGAGTGCAGGCCCATCGACGCCCAGCCCTGGAACTCTTCGGCCATCTCACGCAGCGCCGGATGGTTCTCGCTGATGTAGATCACCTTGTCGAACGCGACGCCGTGCTGGAAGAAGTCGCCGAACAGCATCGGACCGACACCGATCGCGCCGATCACGATCGACGGAATCGCCAGCAGCACGAGCGGCACCCACACGACCCACGGCGTTTCGTGCGGCTCGTGAGCGTGGTCGTCGTGACCATGACCATGGTCGTCGTGGCCGTGCGCGCCATGTGCATGCGACGCGGCTTCTGCGCCCATCGGCGATTCCGGGTGCTTCGGATTGCGGAAACGCTCCTCGCCGTGGAACACCATGAAATACATACGGAACGAATACAACGCGGTCACGAACACGCTTGCGACCACCGCGAAGTACGCGAAACCCGAGCCCGGCAGATGCGACAGCTTCACCGCATCGATGATCGAGTCTTTCGAGTAGAAGCCCGAGAAGAACGGCGTGCCGATCAGCGCGAGCGAACCGATCAGCGACGTGATCCACGTGATCGGCATGTACTTGCGCAGACCGCCCATGTTGCGCATGTCCTGATCGTGATGCATGCCGATGATCACCGAACCCGCGCCGAGGAACAGCAGCGCCTTGAAGAACGCGTGCGTCATCAGGTGGAACACGGCAACCGAGTAAGCCGACGCGCCGAGCGCGACCGTCATGTAGCCGAGCTGCGACAGCGTGGAATAAGCGACCACCCGCTTGATGTCGTTCTGGACGATGCCGAGGAAACCCATGAACAGCGCGGTAATCGCACCGATGACCATGACGAACGACAACGCCGTATCCGACAGCTCGAACAGCGGCGACATGCGCGTGACCATGAAGATACCGGCCGTCACCATGGTCGCCGCGTGAATCAGTGCGGAGATCGGCGTCGGGCCTTCCATCGAGTCCGGCAGCCACACGTGCAGCGGGAACTGCGCCGACTTACCCATCGCGCCGATGAACAGGCAAATGCAGGCCACCGTCAGCAGGCCCCAGTCGGTACCCGGGAAGTTCAGCGCCGCGAGTTCGGTACGCTTTGCGAAGACTTCGCCGTAGTTCATCGAACCGGCGAACGCGAACAGCAGACCAATGCCGAGCAGGAAACCGAAGTCGCCGACGCGGTTCACGATGAACGCCTTCATGTTCGCGTAGATCGCGCTTTCACGCTTGAAGTAGAAGCCGATCAGCAGGTACGAAACGAGACCCACCGCTTCCCAGCCGAAGAACAGCTGCAGGAAGTTGTTGCTCATTACGAGCATCAGCATCGAGAACGTGAACAGCGAGATGTACGAGAAGAAGCGCTGGTAGCCGTCGTCGTCGGCCATGTAGCCGATCGTGTAGATGTGCACCATCAGCGACACGAAGTTGACCACGACGATCATCATCGCGGTCAGCGAGTCGACCAGGAAACCGACTTCCAGCTGTGTCTTGCCGATCGACATCCATTGATAAACGGTCGCGTTAAAGCTCGCGCCGTCCATCACCTGCAAGAAGACCATGACCGACAGGATGAACGAAATCGCGACGCCGAGGATCGTGACCGAATGCGCACCCGCCCGTCCTATCGCCTTGCCGAACAGCCCTGCAACCAGGGAACCGGCGAGCGGTGCCAGCGGAATTGCCAACAGCAGGTTTTCATTGAGTATCGTGGACATAACCGCTTTTCCTGAAATTAACCTTTGAGCTGATCGAGATCCTCGACATTGATCGTGTCGAGACTACGGAACAGGGTCACCAGAATTGCGAGACCGATCGCCGCTTCGGCTGCCGCAACCGTCAGCACGAAGAAGACGAAAATCTGGCCGTGCACGTCGCCCAGGTAGTGCGAGAACGCGACAAAATTGGTGTTCACCGCGAGCAGCATCAGTTCGATCGCCATCAGGATGATGATGACGTTGCGACGGTTCAGGAAAATGCCGACGATGCTGATCGCAAACAGGATCGCGCCGAGGACAAGGTAATGAGCAAGGGTCAACATGATTTCTATCTCCTGTCCGCTCAGCTGTTCTTGGCTGCTGCCGAGTCGGCTGCTGCTGCGGCTGCCGCGGCTGCCGCTTGTTCCGCCGCGATGGTCGCCGCGGTTTTCTCCGACGGCATCTTCACGACGCGCACGCGGTCCTGGGCACGCACCTTGACCTGCGCGCTGACGTTCTGACGCTTGCTGTCCTTCTTGTGGCTCGTGGTCAGCGCGATCGCCGCGATGATGGCGACCAGCAGAATCAGGCCCGCGATTTCGAACGCGAAGATGTAGTTGGTGTAAATGACCTTGCCGATCAGGCGCGTGTTCGACCAGTCGCCCATACCGGCGGCGGCCGAGGCCGTGTCGTGGAGCGCGGTGGCGGTCGCGCCGTAGCCATGCCACAGGATCAGCGCGGTCTCGATCACGATGATCGCGCCCACTGCCGACGCCATCGGCACGAAGCGTTTGAAGTCCTTGCGCAGCACGTCGAGATTGATGTCCAGCATCATCACGACGAACAGGAACAGCACCATCACCGCGCCGACGTAGACCAGCACCAGCAGGATCGCAAGGAACTCGGCCTCGAGCAGCATCCAGATCGCGGCTGCGTTGAAGAACGCCAGCACCAGAAACAGTGCGCACGCCACCGGGTTGCGCGAGGTGATCACCTTCAGCCCTGAAACCACGAGGAGCAGCGCGAAGATGTAGAACAGTACGGTCGTGAATTCCATGATTACCGGTTCATCGTTAGGCCATCGTCAGGCATTGTTCTTTGGCACGCGTGATTGGCAAAAGCGGACCAAACCGCCCGTGCCGCCACACAGGTGCGCCGTGCCGCGGCGTTCAGGCCGCGGCGGTCGGCCCGACAGCAGGCCGTGTTACTGCTTTTACTGCCGCATTTACTGCATCAGCGGGAAAGCGCTTCAACGATACGGTGCGTCGGCCGCCTTGTTGGCGGCGATTTCTGCTTCGTAGCGGTCGCCGACGGCCAGCAGCATTTCCTTCGTGAAGTACAGGTCGCCGCGTTTCTCGCCGTGATACTCGAGAATGTGCGTCTCGACGATCGAGTCGACCGGGCAGCTCTCTTCGCAGAAACCGCAGAAGATGCACTTGGTCAGGTCGATGTCGTAGCGCGTCGTGCGGCGCGTGTTGTCCGCGCGCGTTTCCGATTCGATCGTGATCGCGAGCGCCGGGCACACTGCTTCGCACAGCTTGCAGGCGATGCAGCGCTCTTCGCCGTTTTCATAGCGGCGCAGCGCATGCAGACCGCGGAAACGCGGCGAGATCGGGGTCTTTTCTTCCGGGAACTGCACGGTGACCTTGCGCTGGAACGTGTAGCGTCCGGTCAGCGCGAGGCCTTTCAGCAGTTCCGTGAGGAAGAAAGTCTTGAAGAAGTTTTGGATTGCGGTCATAGGTTCGTCCGCCCTTTATTTCCAGATGTTCAACGGCGACATGATCCAGAAGCCGACCACCACGAGCCACACCACGCAAACTGGAATGAAGACCTTCCAGCCGAGACGCATGATCTGGTCATAGCGATAGCGCGGGAACGTGGCACGCGCCCAGATGAACACCGACAACAGGAAGAAAACCTTGGCGACGAGCCAGACGATGCCCGGGATGAACGACAGGAACCCGAACGGTGCGCTCCAGCCGCCGAGGAACAGTGTTGCAGCCAACGCCGAGATCACGATCATGTTGATGTACTCGGCGAGGAAGAACAGCGCGAACGCCATACCCGAGTAATCGATCATGTGGCCCGCGACGATTTCCGATTCGCCTTCCACCACGTCGAACGGGTGACGGTTCGTTTCGGCGATGCCCGAGATGAAGTACACGACGAACATCGGCAGCAGCGGCAGCCAGTTCCACGACAGGAAATTCAGGCCGTGCGAGGCGAAGAAGCCCTGCTCCTGTGAGCCGACGATGCCCGACAGGTTCAGCGTACCGGCCGTCATCAGCACGACCACCAGCGCGAAGCCCATCGAGATTTCGTACGAGACCATCTGCGCGGCGGCGCGCATCGCACCGAGGAACGCGTATTTCGAGTTCGACGCCCAGCCGGCCAGAATCACGCCGTACACGCCGATCGACGAGATCGCCATCGCGTACAGCAGGCCCGCGTTGATGTCGCCGAGCACCGCGCCTGCCTGGAACGGGATCACCGCCCACACCGCGAACGCCGGCACCACCACCATGATCGGCGCGATGACATAGATCCAGCGGCTCGCCTGGGCGGGCTGAATCACTTCCTTGAGCAGCAGTTTCAGGACGTCGGCGATTGGCTGCAAAAGGCCGCCGGGGCCGACGCGGTTAGGACCGAGACGCACGTGCATCCAGCCGATCAGCTTGCGCTCCCAGAGGATCAGGTAAGCGACGCACAGCAGGATCACGACGGCCACCACCAGGATGCGCACGAGTGCCCACACCGTGGGCCATGCCACACCGAGAAGCTGGGCGCCGCCCGAGTTGATCGTATCGAACAAGCTCATTTACGCCTTCTCCACCACCAGTTCACCGAACAGGCTGCCCAGCGCTGCACCGGCAGGCGTAGCCGCCGATACGCGGACGACCGTCTCCGCAAGATTCGCGTCGCGCACGGCCGGCAACTGCACCGCTTGCTCGCCCTGACGAACGCGCACCGCGTCGCCCTCTTTCAAACCCAGTTTATCGAACAGCGCTGCCGGCAGGCCGACCGAATTCGCCGTACGGGCCGCCGCGGTCAGATGCAGCGACTCCGCACGACGCACCAGCGCGTCGGCATGATAGATCGGCACGTTCGCGAGACGCTCGAACTTGCCTTCCGCCGCCTTCACGGCCTTGCCGCGCGTCAGCGCGACGCCAGTACGGTTCGACAGACGCGAACTGAGTTCGCCGTCGCCGAGCGCAGCCGTGCGCACTTCTTCAACCGTGTCGTATTCGAAGCCCGGCGCGCCGAGCAGGCTGCCCAGCACGCGCAATACCTTCCACGCCGGACGCGTGTCGCCGAGCGGACGCACGACGCCGTTGAAAGCCTGCACCGTGCCTTCCGCGTTGACGAACGAACCGCCTGTTTCGGTGAACGGTGCAATCGGCAGCAACACGTCGGCGTAGTCGGCGCCGGTCTGGAACGGCGACATCACGACGACCATTTCGGCCTGCTTCAGCGCGGCAAGCGCCTGCGCCGGATTGGCCGTGTCGAATTCGGGTTCGAGGTTCAACAGCAGATAGCCCTTGCGCGGCTGCTCGAACACTTCGCGTGCATTCAGACCGCTTTCGCCCGGCAGCGCGTTCACGAGGTGCGCGCCGACCGTGTTGGCCGCTTCGGTCAGGAAACCGAGCGTAGCGCCGGTCGCGTCGGCAATCCATTGCGCCGCGGCATGAATCGCCGCGAAGTCCGGGTGACGGACCGCTTCGTTGCCGAGCAGCACGACGCGCAGTGCGCCGTTGGTCAGCGATTTCGCGATCTGCTTGTGTGCGTCCGACGGCTGCGTGCCCGCGAATGCTTCCGGTAGCGCGACGCCCTTCGCTTCGCCCACCGCGCCGGCGATTCCCGCGAGTGCGTCGAGCCATGCCGACGGTGCCGCGACCACACGATGCGCCTGCGGGATCATCGCGTCGTCGTTGGTGGCCTGGATCAGCGTGAGCGCCGAGCCGCCGCGTGCGACCTGGCGCAGACGCGCCGCGAACAGCGGATGATCACGGCGCAGATCCGAGCCGATCACGAGCGCCGCGTCGACGTTCGACAGATCGGCGATCGTGCCGCCGAGCCACGGCGCGCCGGTAACGGGCGCCGAGAAATCCGACTGACGCAGACGGAAGTCGATGTTCGGCGTGCCGACCGCTTGCGCGATCTGCTTCAGGAGGAACAGTTCTTCGACCGTGCTGTGCGCGCTCGACAGCGCCGCAAGCGCGTTCGCGCCGTGGTCGCCCGCGATGCCCTTCAGACCCTTGACCACGTAATCGAGCGCGGTCTGCCAGTCGGTTTCGACCCACTGGCCGCCCTGCTTGAGCATCGGTTTGGTCAGACGCTCGGGGCTGTTGAGGCCTTCGTACGAGAAGCGGTCCTTGTCCGAAATCCAGCACTCGTTGATCGCTTCGTTCTCGAACGGCAGAACGCGCATCACGCGATTGTTCTTCACCTGCACGATGAGGTTCGCGCCGACGGAATCGTGCGGGCTCACCGACTTGCGGCGTGACAGCTCCCACGTACGGGCGCTGTAGCGGAACGGCTTGCTGGTGAGCGCGCCGACCGGGCACAGGTCGATCATGTTGCCCGACAGTTCGGAGTCGACCGTCTTGCCGACAAACGACGTGATTTCCGAATGCTCGCCGCGGCCCAGCATGCCGAGTTCCATCACACCGGCGATTTCCTGGCCGAAGCGAACACAACGCGTGCAGTGAATGCAGCGCGACATCTCTTCCATCGAGATCAGCGGGCCCACGTTCTTGTGGAACACCACGCGCTTTTCTTCGCTATAGCGCGATGACGACTTGCCGTAACCGACAGCCAGATCCTGCAGTTGGCATTCGCCGCCCTGGTCGCAGATCGGGCAGTCGAGCGGATGGTTGATCAGCAGGAATTCCATCACAGCTTGCTGGCCCTTCACCGCCTTGTCCGACTTGGTGCGCACGATCATGCCGGCCGACACAGGGGTCGCGCACGCAGGCACGGCCTTCGGCATCTTCTCGACATCGACCAGACACATCCGGCAATTGGCCGCAATCGACAGCTTCTTGTGATAGCAGAAGTGAGGAATGTAGGTGTCGACCTTATGTGCAGCCTGGATCACCATGCTGCCTTCAGGCACCTCGACTTTCTTGCCGTCTATTTCCAGTTCAACCATGATGGTCAATCTTCCTTAACCTGTTACCGCTCAATCGTTCGCCTGTTCATCGCCCGCTTCGGGCGATGAATCCTGCGGTTGAGGTGTTCGTCTGGTAGTTATTTGTCAGCCAAATCTGTCGGCGCGACTCAGGCTGCCACTGTTTCGGGCGCCGCCGCCGTGCCGGCATGACCGCCGACGAGGCAATGCTTGTGGGCGACGTGATATTCGAATTCGTCCCAGTAGTGCTTGAGCATGCCCCGAACCGGCATGGCTGCCGCGTCGCCGAGCGCGCAGATGGTGCGGCCCATGATGTTTTCCGCGACCGAGTTCAGCAGATCCAGATCTTCCTGGCGGCCGAGACCATGCTCGATACGATGCACGACGCGATACAGCCAACCCGTGCCTTCACGGCAAGGCGTGCATTGACCGCACGACTCTTCGTAATAGAAGTACGACAGGCGCAGCAACGAGCGCACCATGCAGCGCGTCTCGTCCATCACGATCACCGCGCCCGAGCCGAGCATCGAGCCGGCCTTCGCAATCGAGTCGTAATCCATGTCGGTCTGCATCATCGTGTCGCCCGGAATCACCGGCGCCGATGAACCGCCAGGAATCACGGCCTTGATCTTCTTGCCGCCGCGCATGCCGCCGGCGAGTTCCATCAGCGTGGCGAACGGCGTGCCGAGCGGAATTTCGTAGTTGCCCGGCCGCTCGACGTCGCCCGACACCGAGAAAATCTTCGTACCGCCGTTGTTCGGCTTACCGATTTCAAGGTAATTCTGCGGGCCGATGGCGAGCAGGAACGGCACCGCCGCGAACGTTTCGGTGTTGTTGATCGTGGTGGGCTTGCCGTACACACCGAAGCTCGCCGGGAACGGCGGTTTGAAGCGCGGCTGACCCTTCTTGCCCTCGATCGATTCGAGCAGCGCGGTTTCCTCGCCGCAGATATACGCGCCGTAACCGTGGTGCGCATGCAGTTGGAAGGAGAAGCCCGAGCCCATGATGTTGTCGCCGAGGAACCCGGCGCGGCGAGCTTCTTCCAACGCTTCTTCGAAGCGCTTATAGACTTCCCAGATTTCGCCGTGAATATAGTTGTAGCCGACCGTGATGCCCATCGCGTACGCGCCGATCGCCATACCTTCGATCAACGAATGCGGATTGAAGCGCAGAATGTCGCGGTCCTTGAACGTACCCGGCTCGCCTTCGTCCGAATTACAGACAAGGTACTTCTGGCCCGGGAACTGGCGCGGCATGAAGCTCCACTTCAGACCGGTCGGGAAACCCGCACCACCGCGGCCGCGCAGACCCGACGCCTTGACGTCGGCGATCACCTGCTCGGGCGCGATCTTTTCTTCCAGGATGCGACGCAGCTGGGCGTAACCGCCGCGCGCCACGTAGTCTTCGAGATGCCAGTTGTCGCCGTTCAGGCCGGCGAGAATCAGCGGTTTGATGTGACGATCGTGTAAAGCCGTCATTTCGAAAGTTCCTCGAGCAGCTGGTCGATCTTCTCGCGGCTCATGAAGCTGCACATGCGTTGGTTGTTCACCAGCATCACCGGCGCGTCGCCGCACGAACCCATGCACTCACCTTCTTTGAGCGTGAATTTGCCATCGGGCGTGGTTTCGCCGAAGTCGATGCCGAGCTTCTGCTTCAGGTATTCAGCGGCGCTTTCGGAACCGCCGTCCGGGCCGAGCTGGCACGGCAGGTTCGTGCAGAGCGTGATCTTGAACTTACCGACCGGCGAGGTCTCATACATCGTGTAGAAGGTCGCTACCTCCTGCACGGCGATTGCCGGCATGCCGAGATAATCCGCGACGAACTGCATGAGTTCGGGCGACAGCCAGCCATGCTCGGTTTGAGCAGTGGCCAACGCCGACATCACGGCGGACTGTTTCTGATCGGCGGGGTATTTTGCGACCGCACGATCGATTTCTTTCAGGCCTTCAGCTGAGATCATTTTCAGACACGACTCTTTCAATTCCTACCGAACGAAAACCTGTCGCTCACGTGAAACTGCGACAGACCCGGCGTTCCTTTGCTTGACGCGCGTGGCGGTGCGACCACTGCGGACGCGCGTCGATGAATACGTCCTAGCGATCCACTTCGCCGAACACGATGTCCTGCGTGCCGATGATCGTCACGGCGTCGGCGATCATGTGACCGCGCGCCATTTCGTCGAGCGAGGACAGGTGTGCATAGCCCGGCGCGCGAATCTTCAGGCGATACGGTTTATTGGCGCCGTCCGAGATCAGATAGATGCCGAACTCGCCCTTCGGATGTTCGACTGCCGCGTACGCCTCGCCTTCCGGCACATGGAAGCCTTCGGTGAACAGCTTGAAGTGATGGATCAGATCTTCCATGTTCGACTTCATGCCGACGCGCGACGGCGGCGCAACCTTGTGATTGTCCGTCATTACCGGGCCCGGATTTTTACGCAACCACTCAATGCACTGTTTCGCGATACGCGTGGACTGACGCATTTCTTCGACACGCACCAGATAGCGGTCATAGCAGTCGCCATTCACGCCGACCGGAATGTCGAAGTCGAGCTTGTCATAAACTTCATACGGCTGCTTCTTGCGCAGATCCCACTCGATGCCCGAGCCACGCAGCATCGCGCCGGTCATGCCGAGCTGCAGCGCGCGCTCGGGGCTAACCACACCGATGCCGACCAGACGTTGCTTCCAGATCCGGTTGTCGGTGAGCAGCGTTTCGTATTCGTCGACGCACTTCGGAAAACGCGTGAAGAAGTCGTCGATGAAGTCGAGCAGCGAACCCTGACGGTTCTCGTTCATCTTCGACAATGCCTTCGCATTGCGAATCTTCGACGCCTTGTATTGCGGCATTGCGTCAGGCAGATCGCGATAGACGCCGCCCGGACGATAGTAAGCCGCGTGCATGCGCGCGCCCGACACCGCTTCGTACACGTCCATCAGGTCTTCGCGCTCGCGGAACGCGTACAGGAACACCGCCATTGCACCGACGTCGAGGGCGTGCGCGCCGATCCACATCAGGTGATTCAACACGCGCGTGACTTCGTCGAACAGTACGCGGATGTATTGCGCGCGCACCGGCACGTCGATACCGAGCAACTTCTCGATGGCGAGCACGTAACCGTGCTCGTTGACCATCATCGACACGTAGTCGAGACGGTCCATGTACGGCACCGACTGGATGAACGTCTTGCTTTCGGCGAGCTTTTCAGTCGCGCGATGCAGCAGACCGATGTGCGGGTCGGCGCGCTGGATCACTTCGCCGTCGAGTTCGAGCACGAGACGCAGCACACCGTGCGCTGCCGGGTGCTGCGGACCAAAGTTGAGCGTGTAGTTCTTGATCTCTGCCATGACGTTCTCTTAGTGTTTCAGACCGCCATAGCGATCCTCGCGGATCACGCGCGGCGTGATTTCCCGCGGCTCGATCGTCACCGGCTGATAGACGACGCGCTTCTCTTCCGGGTCGTAACGCATCTCGACGTAGCCGGAGACCGGGAAATCCTTGCGGAACGGATGACCGATAAAACCGTAGTCGGTCAAAATGCGGCGCAGGTCCGGATGACCTTCGAAGACGATGCCGTACAGGTCGAACGCTTCGCGCTCGTACCAGTTGACCGAATTCCAGATATCGACGACGGACGGCAGGATCGGCATGTCGTCGTCCGGCGCGAATACGCGCAAACGCAGACGCCAGTTGTTCTGCACCGACAGCAGATGCAGCACTGCTGCAAAACGCGGGCCGTCGTAAGCGCCTTCGGCATAGGTCTGGTAATCGACGCCGCACAGGTCGACACACTGCTCAAAACCGAGCGAGCGGTCGTCGCGCAAGCGCTTTGCCACGTTGAGGTAGTCGCCAGCCTTGACGACGATCGTCAATTCACCGACCGACTCGGTCACGCTCATCAGGAGGCCGCCAAAGGCCGCCTCGAGGTTCGCTTTCAGGGTCTCGAGTTTGCTTGCCATATTGTGAGGAGGCGTGAGCCTTATTGACGGGCGATGGTGTTGGTGCGGCGAATCTTGGCTTGCAGCTGGATCACGCCGTACACCAGCGCCTCCGCTGTGGGCGGGCAACCCGGCACGTACACGTCGACCGGGACGATCCGGTCGCAGCCGCGCACCACCGAGTACGAGTAGTGGTAATAGCCGCCGCCGTTCGCGCACGAGCCCATCGAGATCACCCAGCGCGGCTCTGCCATCTGGTCGTAGACCTTGCGCAGAGCGGGCGCCATCTTGTTGCAAAGCGTGCCGGCGACGATCATCACGTCCGACTGACGCGGACTCGGACGGAACACCACACCGAAACGGTCGAGGTCATAACGGGCGGCGCCCGCATGCATCATCTCGACCGCGCAGCACGCGAGACCGAACGTCATCGGCCACAGCGAGCCGGTGCGCGTCCAGTTGATCAGTTTGTCTGCCGTGGTGGTGACAAACCCTTCTTTCAAGACCCCTTCGATACTCATTTGCTTTCCACTCCAGACGGGGCGGCGAGCCTGGCCACCCACGCAAACCGGCGATTAATCCATCATTCCCAGTCGAGGCCGCCCTTCTTCCAGATGTAGGCAAAACCAAGCAGGAACTCGAGCAGGAAAATCATCATTGCCGTGAACCCAGCCCAGCCGATGTCACGCAATGCCACGCCCCACGGGAACAGGAACGCGGTTTCAAGGTCGAAAATGATGAAGAGAATGGCGACGAGGTAGTAGCGCACGTCGAACTTCATGCGCGCATCTTCGAATGCTTCGAAGCCGCACTCGTACGGTGCGTTTTTTTCGGTGTCGGGTTTGTTGGGACCGAGGAGCTTGCCGATACTGACCAGTGCTACGCCTAAACCGGTGCCCACAATGAGGAACAACAAAACGGGGAAATAGGCTGCGAGGTTCAAGACAATCCTCAATCGGTTGGTTCTGAGTGCCGTCAGGAGCATAGCACCCCTAACGCGAAATCACTTCCTCAACGCGCATGACGCAAGCTCTCCCGCCATACGCCAGAAGTGAAAATGCCAGCCGAAGCGAAGCAAACGGCTGGCATTTAGATAACATTTGGTGCCGACGGCGAGACTCGAACTCGCACAGCTTTCGCCACTACCCCCTCAAGATAGCGTGTCTACCAATTTCACCACGTCGGCACTATATGCAATCCGGGAAAACAACTTGTAAAACCCGCGAATCGCTTCAAGACTTGAATTGTAACTTGTTTAAACAGATTGTTCAACGCACAAGAGCACGCCTGCCGAAAATTTATTTCGGCACGCCCGTCGCCGGAACCGAGGCAGGCGAAGCCGGCGCTGCGGGCGATGCCGCCACCGGAGCCGAGCCCGCCGCCGGCGCAGAAGCAGGCGAAGCCGCGATCGGCGCAGTAGCCGCCGCGCCCAGCACGCCTGCCGACGGCTTCACGTGATACGCACCAAGGTAAGTGAGCGCCAAGGTCGTGGCAAAGAACAGCGCCGCGAGCACCGCGGTGGTACGCGACAGGAAGTTCGCCGAACCCGTCGCACCGAACAGGCTACCCGATGCGCCACTGCCGAAAGCCGCACCCATGTCGGCGCCTTTGCCGTGCTGCAGCAAGACGAGTCCGATGACCCCGAGCGCCGACAACAACTGAACGACGATAATCAATGTTTTCAAATACAGCATTACACTCACCTGAGTCTTTATTTAACCGCGCCGCACACTGTGTGCTGCGCGAAATAGCGTCATCCTCGCCGAGACGCCCTGCTTAATCCGCCACAGTGGTCGCAGCGGCCGCCTTGCAAATCGCCAGGAAATCCTGATCTTTCAACGACGCGCCACCGATCAGGCCGCCATCGATATCGTTCTGACGGAATAGCTCTTCCGCGTTGTCCGGCTTCACGCTGCCGCCGTACAGCAACGGCACGTCCGCCGCACCCTTCGCCGCGAGACGTGCGCGCAGGAACGCATGCACGGCCTGCGCTTGCGCCGCCGATGCGCTCTTGCCGGTACCAATTGCCCATACCGGCTCATACGCGACGACGAGACGAGCCGCTTCCTGAGCCGACAGCTTCGCGAGCACTTCGTCGAGCTGACCGCCGACGACCTGCTCGGTCGAACCAGCTTCGCGTTCTTCGAGCGTTTCGCCGACGCACACGATCGGCGTCAAACCCGCATCGAGCACACGCTGCGCTTTCACCGCAACCAGCTCGGAGCTTTCGCGGTGATACGCGCGGCGCTCCGAGTGCCCGACGATCGCAAACGTGGCACCGAAGTCCGTCACCATCGGCGCAGCCACTTCGCCGGTATAGGCGCCATGCGTGAACGCGGACACGTCCTGCACGCCCCACACGACCAGGGTGCCTTCGAGCAGCGACTGCGTTTGCGCGAGATAGAGGCTCGGCACGCAGACACCAACGCGCACATCCGCCGGCAATTCATTGGCGCCCTGCACCACTGCCCGCAACAACGCGGCGTTCGCGGCGAGCCGCCCATGCATCTTCCAGTTACCGACTACCAGTTTGGCTCGTTGTTGATTAGACATCGTCTCGTATTGTCCTGTCTTGCCAGTCCGACCTGCTCCGGCGCGCGCAAAAACGCGCAATTTTACTGCGTGGGGTGGATCGGGTCAAACCGATGGTGTCAAGCCTCCTGACCCCACGTCAACACGATCTTGCCGACGTGGGTGCTGCTTTCCATCAACGTATGCGCGTCGGCAGCCTGCGCGGCCGGAAACACGCGATGCACGACCGGCTTGATGCGCCCCGCTTCGAGATGCGGCCACACGCGCTCCTTCAATTGCGCGGCGATCTGTGCCTTGAACTCGATCGGCCGCGGCCGCAGGGTCGAACCAGTAATCGTCAGACGGCGACGCAGCACTTCGTTCAGGTTCAGCTCCGCCTTCGCGCCGCCAAGCAGCGCAATTAGCACGATGCGACCACCATCGGCGAGCGCCGACAGTTCGCGTGGCACGTAGCTGCCCGCCACCATGTCGAGGATCACGTCGACGCCACGATCGTTGGTCAGCGACTTGATGACTTCGACGAAATCTTCAGTCTTGTAGTTGATCGCCCGTTCGGCGCCGAGCGCTTCGCACGCGCGGCACTTGTCGTCCGAGCCCGCGGTCGCGAACACACGGAAGCCGAGCGCGTGCGCAATCTGGATCGCCGTCACGCCGATGCCGCTCGATCCGCCCTGCACGAGCAGCGTTTCGTTCGCGCCGCCCTCGCCCTGGCCGAGCTGCGCGCGATTGAACACGTTGCTCCACACCGTGAAGAAAGTCTCGGGCAGCGAAGCCGCTTCGACATCCGACAATCCCGCCGGCACAGGCAGGCATTGCAGGAGCGGCGCCGCCGCATACTCCGCATAGCCGCCGCCCGCGAGCAGCGCGCAAACGCGGTCGCCAATCTTCAGACCGAACGGGTTGTTCTTCGCGTCGATCGTGCCGCCGACGATCTCGCCCGACACCTCCAGGCCCGGCAGATCCGACGCTCCCGGCGGCGGCGCATAGCCGCCCTTGCGCTGAAACACGTCCGGACGATTGATGCCGGATGCCGCCACCTTGATCAGCACCTCGCCCGTCTTGAGCTGCGGCGTCGGTCGCTCCGCCAGCTTGAGAACTTCCGGAGCACCGAATTCAGTGATTTCGATCGCTTTCATCTGCGTCAACTCCAAGATTGGATTGCGTTGCCCACCCGTTGCCGCCTTCGGCCGTGGCGCCGCGCTGCGATTCGAATACGCAACGCAATCCATCCTGCATGAAAAACGGCCGGCGTGCATGACACGGCCGGCCGTTTGTCCGTTACCGCCTTACTGCGGCGTCGGTTCGCCTTGCGGCGCGTCGTTCAGCAATGCCTTGGCCGACAGACGCACACGACCCTTCTCGTCCGTCTGGATGACCTTGACCTTCACCTGCTGGCCATCCTTCAGATAGTCGTTGATGTCCTTGATGCGCTCGTTCGCGATCTCGGAGATATGCAGCAGACCGTCCTTACCCGGCAGGATGTTCACGATCGCGCCGAAGTCGAGCAGCTTGAGCACGGTGCCTTCGTACACCTGGCCCACTTCGACTTCCATCGTGATCGCTTCGATACGACGCTTCGCTTCGGCCATGCCTTCGCTGTTCGTGCTCGCGATCGTGACGACGCCGTCGTCCGAGATGTCGATCGTCGTGCCGGTTTCTTCGGTCAGCGCACGGATCACCGAGCCGCCCTTGCCGATCACGTCGCGGATCTTTTCCGGGTTGATCTTGATCGTGATCATGCGCGGTGCGAACTCCGACAGCTGCGTGTTCGCGCCCGACACCGCCGAGGTCATCTTGCCGAGGATGTGCATGCGGCCTTCCTTCGCCTGCGCGAGCGCGACCTGCATGATTTCCTTCGTGATGCCCTGGATCTTGATGTCCATCTGCAGCGCGGTCACGCCTTGTTCCGTACCCGCGACCTTGAAGTCCATGTCGCCGAGGTGATCTTCGTCGCCGAGGATGTCGGTCAGAACCGCGAAGCGGTTGCCTTCGAGAATCAGGCCCATCGCGATACCGGCGACGTGTGCCTTCATCGGCACGCCGGCGTCCATCAGCGCGAGGCAGCCGCCGCACACCGATGCCATCGACGACGAACCGTTCGACTCGGTGATTTCCGACACGACGCGGATCGAGTAGCCGAATTCGTCGGCGCTCGGCAGGCACGCGACGAGCGCGCGCTTCGCGAGACGGCCGTGACCGATTTCACGGCGCTTCGGCGAACCGACGCGGCCCGTTTCGCCGGTCGCGAACGGAGGCATGTTGTAGTGAAGCATGAAGCGCTCACGGTACTCGCCTTCGAGCGCGTCGATGCTCTGCTCGTCGCCCTTCGTGCCGAGCGTCGCAACCACCAGCGCCTGCGTCTCGCCGCGTGTGAACAGCGCCGAGCCGTGGGTACGCGGCAGCACGCCGGTGCGGATTTCGATCGGGCGCACGGTGCGCGTGTCGCGGCCGTCGATACGCGGCTCGCCATTCAGGATCTGGGTACGGACGATCTTCGCTTCGATGTCGAACAGCACGTTGCCGACCGACGCCTTGTCCGCCGCCACGGTACCGGCTGCCGCCGCTTCTTCTTCGAGCTTCGCCGAGGTCGCTGCGTAGACTTCCTTCAGCTTGGTCGAGCGAGCCTGCTTGTCGCGGATCTGGTAAGCGGCGAGCAGATCGGCTTGGGCGAGTTCGCCCACGCGCGCGATCAGCGCTTCGTTCTTCGCGGCCGGCTGCCAGTCCCACTCGGGCTTGCCGCCTTCGCGGACCAGTTCGTGGATCGCGTCGATCGCGGTCTGCATCTGCTCATGACCGAACACGACGGCGCCGAGCATCACTTCTTCGCTCAACTGCTGCGCTTCCGATTCGACCATCAGCACTGCGCGTTCCGTGCCGGCGACGACGAGGTCGAGCGCCGATTCCTTCATCTGCGGACGCGTCGGGTTCAGCACGTATTCGTTGTTGATGTAGGCCACGCGTGCCGCGCCGACCGGACCGTTGAACGGCAGACCGGACACGGCGAGCGCCGCCGACGCGCCGATCAGCGCGGGGATGTCGGCGGGGATTTCCGGATTCAGCGACAGCACGTGAATCACGACCTGCACTTCGTTGTAGAAGCCTTCCGGGAAGAGCGGACGCAGCGGACGGTCGATCAGGCGCGAGATCAGCGTCTCGCCTTCCGACGGACGGCCTTCGCGGCGGAAGAAGCCACCCGGGATCTTGCCGGCGGCGTAGGTCTTTTCGATGTAATCGACGGTGAGGGGGAAGAAGTCCTGACCCGGCTTCGCGGTCTTCGCGCCGACGACGGTGGCGAGCACCACGGTGTCTTCGACGTCGACGATCACCGCGCCGCTAGCCTGGCGAGCGATTTCACCGGTTTCGAGGCGAACGGTGTGCTGCCCCCACTTAAACTCTTTGACGATCTTGTTGAACATAGTCATTGCTTTTCCTCATCGTAATGCCGCGCGGACCGGAAGCGGCGCGGCAACGCCGGGGCCGGCGCCGCATGGGAAGAGTCGTGCTATGCCATTCCAGAGAGCCACGCGCTGCGAGTGCGCGCGAACCGCTGGAATGACACAAAACTCTGCCCTGAAGCCCGGCCTTGTTTCCGTTACTGCTTGCTCTACTACTGTTTGCTACTGCTACCGCGTTGCCTGTTGTCGCCGCGCGAACCGGCATACGCCGCGAATCACAGGCGGTGCGCGTTACACGAAGCGCGCCGCGCAAAAACAAAATGCCTGTATCAGCGAAACTGACACAGGCATCTTGCTGAACGACTGGCCGATTACTTACGCAGACCCAGCTTCTCGATCAGGCTGCGGTAACGATCCGCGTCCTTACCCTTCAGGTAGTCGAGCAGTTTGCGACGGCGGCTCACCATGCGCAGCAGACCGCGGCGGCTGTGGTGGTCCTTCGTGTGCTCCTTGAAGTGGGAGGTCAATTCGTTGATACGGGTCGTGAGCAGCGCGACCTGAACTTCGGGGGAGCCGGTGTCGTTGGCTGCGCGTGCGAATTGCGCGACGACTTCGGACTTCTTGCTTGCTTCAACTGCGGACATGTCAATTTCCTTGATAACTGGACAGGCGGTCACGGAAGAAAGGCCGTGCCGTGGGATACCCGTTTCACAATTTACTGAGCCCCGTTCGCGGCTGAATTAGCTGAATGAGAACCCAGCCCAACAACGGGACGCGTATTGTAGCACAGCCGACTTCGGCCGCGAAGCCCGCGCTAGCAAGGCGGATCGCGCGTCGCTCAGGGCCGCCGCATCCGACAGGCCGTCGGCAAGATCGTGCGCTCGGCTGGCAGCGCCAGCACCGTGCGAAAGCCATAGCCGGAACCTTCGTTATCGAAATGCACGCCGGGCGTGCCGGCTTTGTCCATCCGCATTACGTAAAGGGGCTGGATCAGCTGATGGTCATCGGCGCGCATCCACGCAGCGTGAAAACCGTTGTCGAAACGGATGCCCTCGAGCGCTCTCGCGACCGCCGTCGGATCGGCGCTGCCGGCGCGGTGCATGGCGGCGGCGAGTGTGTCGATCAGCAGTGGCATACGCAGCACCGGATAGTCGTCCTGCGCGGCAGGATAGCGCGCGCGGAACGCCGCGTACCAGGCATCGGAGGCCGCGCCGCCGACGTTCGGATGCCACTCGGCCACCGCGATCACGTGACCCACGCCCGCGTCACCGAGGGCAGCCGGCGCGCCGAGGCTGTTGCCGTAGAACGTGTAGAACTTCGTGTCGAGGCCCTGCTCGCGCGCCGCCTTCACGAGCAACGTCAGGTCGTTGCCCCAGTTGCCGGTGATCACTGCGTCCGCGCCGCTCGAGCGGATCTTCGCGATGTACGGCGCAAAGTCCTTCACGCGGCCAATCGGGTGAAATTCGTCGCCGACCACCGCGATGTCGGGGCGCTTCGCCGCGAGCGTCGAGCGCGCGAGGCTGCTCACGTCGTGCCCGAAGCTGTAGTCCTGGTTCAGCAGGTAGACCTTTTTCACCGTCTTATCGCGCTCGATCACCTCAGCGAGTGCGGCCATCCGCATGCCCGCGTGCGCGTCGAAGCGAAAGTGCCAGAAGCTGCAGGTAGCGTTGGTGAGCGCGGGGTCGTCGGCCGAGTAGTTCAGGAACAGTTCGCGGTTGTTGGGCTCGCGGCCGTTCTGTTTGTCGATCGCGCCGACGAGCGCCGCGGCGACCGCTGAGCTGTTGCCCTGCAGGATGTAGCCGATATGGCGATCCGCGGCTGCGCGCAATTGCGTCAGCGCTTCCTCCGTGCTGCCTTTGCTGTCGAGCACGACGAGTTCGAACGGATGGGCGCCGTCCGCAAGCTTCACGCCGCCGTGCGCGTTGACCTGCTCGACACCGAAGCGCAGATTGCGCTCGACCGCAGCGCCCGCGTTCGCGAACGGGCCGGACATGCCTTCGATCAGCGCGAGCCGGATCGGGGTGCCCATAGGGTTGCCGGTCAGATTCGCCCCTGAACTCGCCGCCTCAGCCACGCCAACTGCCACCACCGCCATTGAAATCGCCGTCAGCGCAACCGCCGCCGCTCGTTGCCACATCCCGGTCATGGTCGTCCTGCCTCAATCTTCGAAGCGCGGATCATAGGACGGCGCACACGGAATAGGCAAGCCGACGCATCCGTTCCCCTTAGGAGGCGACGCACGTTCAGGCAGCGCCGTTCTTTCACCGCCGCGCGTGTCAAAATGTGCGTCTCGATGATAAGAACCGCTATTCAAACGCCATCGGAGGAATACATGTCGAACCGCCACCACCGCACGGCGGCCCCTATCACCGTCCCTGCCGGCGCGAGTCTGCGTCGCGCCGCTTTTGTTTGCCTGAGCGTGCTCGCGCTCGCCGGCTGCGCCCAGCCGTGGCAGCAGTATCAACAGGGAGCGGACGCATCGACGGTGATCGCGCGGCTGGGTCCGCCGCGCGAGACCTATGATCTACCCGACGGCGGCAAGCGCCTGATGTGGCCGACCCAACCGATGGGCGAAACCACCACCGCCGCCGACATCGACGCGGCCGGCAAGATCGTCAACATGCGCCAGGTGTTGCAGCCCAACGAGTTCTACCGCGCAGAAATCGGCAAATGGACGCGCAGCGACGTGCTGGTGAATTTCGGCCGTCCGGTCGAAACGTCGTACTTCCCGATGATGAGGCGCGAAGTCTGGACCTATCGGTATCTCGAGGACAACGTCTGGTACATGCTGTACAGCTTCTACTTCGACGACCAGGGCATCTTGCGCCTCACGCAGAAGACCCCCGATCCGCTACACGAGCCCGACCGCCGCAGCCTGTTCTGAGTGTGCTGAGCGTCATCTTCGAGAGAAGAAACTTATCTCAAAAAAGCCGCCTTCGATAGGCGGCTTTTTTATTCCACAAGCATAAAGAAGGATTTTATCCTGTTTGCGTCAACCATTGCGCGAAAGAAAGGTTATTGTAAACACCGTTCGGGCACCGGCTCGCGAGCGACCGCATAGCCGCGGGTTCAGTCCGGTGCCAGGTCAATTGCCTCTGTTACGGAGTTGCTACGATGAACCGACCCAAACACCTGCTGGTCGCCAACGTCGCGTGGGCCCATGAAACCGCGACGCGCAATCCGGCATTCTTTCGCGACCTCATGCGCGGACAAAATCCGCACATTCTGTGGATCGGCTGCGCGGATAGCCGCGTGCCCGCCGAAACGATTACGCATTGCGAGCCCGGCGATCTGTTCGTCCATCGCAACATCGCCAATCTGTTCGATCCCGGCGACGACAACGTCGCCAGCGTCCTCGAATACGCGGTGCGAGTGCTCAAGGTCGGCCATGTGATCGTCTGTGGCCACTATGGCTGCGGCGGCGTGCGCGCCGCGCTGCTGCCGCCCGACCCCGCGCTGCCACATGTGAACCGGCGTATCGCGCCGCTCTGCGCGCTCGCGAAAACGCATCGCCCGGAACTGGGCGGCGCGGCGACCGAATCGGATCGCGTCAACCGCCTCGCCGAGCTGAATGTGCTCGAACAGGTGCGGCAGCTACGGGCGAGCCCGATCGTGCACGAGGCCGATCCGGCGCCGCTCGTGCACGGCTGGATCTTTGCGCTCGACGACGGGCGCATCAAGGTGCTCACCTCCGGCTATAGCGCCGACGACGCGATGACCTGCACGACCGCCGCGCACAGCGCGGCCTAGCGAAGCGCGTCGCGCGCCCCATTCGAACCGCGGACGGAGCCGACAGCGCAATCGTCATCGAGTCACAGCTGTTCGTCGCCCGCCGCCCCATCTCTCGCTTCTGGACCCCATGGATACTCAAACCTCCTTCTCCGCGCTTCAGCGTGACGTGCTCGCCGGAACGGCCGTTTTTCTCGTGGCCCTGCCGCTTTGTCTCGGCATTGCTCACGCATCGGGCGTCGACCCGTTTGCCGGGCTGGTGTCCGGCATCATTGGCGGGCTCGTGGTTGCCGCGCTGAGCGGCTCGCGTCTGAGCGTGAGCGGCCCGGCCGCGGGCCTCGTCGTGATCGTCGTCGACGGCATCGCGCGGCTTGGCGGCTTTTCCGCTTTTCTGCTGGCCGTGCTGCTGTCGGGCGTCATCCAGTTCGGCTTCGGCATGCTCAAAGCCGGCCGGTTCGCCGCCTACGTGCCGTCACCGGTGATCAAGGGGATGCTCGCGGCCATCGGCCTGCTGTTGATCCTCAAGCAGTTTCCCGTTGCGCTGGGGCTGTCCGGCACCGCTCACTCCGCCCACCCGGCGGCGGCGGTCACAACGCCGCTCGGCCTAATCTCGCCGACCGCCGTGCTGATCGCGCTGCTGTCGCTCGCGATCCTCGCCGGCTGGGAAACCCGCGCGCTGCGCCGCTTCGCTGTCGTGCGCATCATGCCGGCACCGCTCGCGGTGGTGCTGCTCGGCATCGGCGCGACGCTCGCGCTCGATCTCGTCGCGCCATCGCTGGCACCGCCCGCCGAACGGCGGGTCGCGTTACCGTCGCTCGAATCGTTCGCGGCACTGCAGGCCGTGCTTGCGTCGGCAGACTTCGGACCGCGGTTCGCCCAGCTCTTCAATCCCGACATATGGCGCGTTGCCATGACGATCGCCATCCTCGCAAGTCTCGAAACGCTGCTGAGCCTCGAAGCGGTCGAACAGATCGATCCGGAACGCCGCCGCGCACCGCCCGATCGCGAATTGAAGGCGCAGGGCGTGGGCAATCTGATCGCGGGTGCGATCGGCGGCCTGCCGATCACCGCGGTGATCGTGCGTAGCTCCGCGAACGTGCATGCCGGCGCAAAAAGCCGGCTCTCGGCGATCGTTCATGGCGTGTTGCTTCTCGTCAGCGTGTTCGCGCTCACGAGCGTGATCAATCTGATCCCGCTCGCCTGCCTTGCCGCGATCCTGATCTTCACCGGTTTCAAACTCGCCAAGCCATCGTTGTTCGCCGGGCTCGCGCGGCAGGGATTCGCGCCGTTCGCACCGTTTATCGTCACGGTCGTCGGTGTGCTCGTCACCGATCTGCTGATCGGTATCGTGCTCGGCATTCTGTGCAGCATGCTGTTCGCGCTGTACGCGAACCTGCGCGGCCCGATCGTGCTCGCTCAGCATGGCGATCACTACCTGCTGTCGTTTCGCAAGGACGTGTCGTTTCTCGGCAAGGTGCCGCTCAAGCACTATCTGCAGCAAATTCCGGATGGCGCCACCGTCATCGTCGACACGACACGCGCCGATTTCGTCGATCACGATGTGCGCGAACTGCTGGACGCATTCGTCGCGGATGCGCCCCGCCGCGGGATCACCGTCGACGTCAGATATCAGGTCCGCGAGCAGGCGCGCGCAACGAGCGGCTGGTCGCTGCGGCGCACGACGGCGGAGTAGTCCCCGCGAATCGGGTCATCGCGCCCGTGCGATGACTGCGAAAAAAGCCCCGGATGCCAGGCATCGCGGGGCTTCTGCTTCGATTCACGTCGAGATTGCGCGCTATCGCGCGCCATGTTCGCGTTACTCCGAGCGCTGCGGATTCAACTTGTCCGCATTCGAATAGAGTTTGTTGAGTGCCGAGAAATACGCCTTCGCGGACGCCGCGACGATATCCGGATCGGTGCCGGTGCCGTTGACGATGCGTCCGCTCTTCGACAACCGCACGGTCACTTCACCCTGCGCCTGCGTGCCGGTCGTGATCGCGTTGACCGAGTACAGCAGCAGTTCGGAGCCGCTGCCCACTTCCGTTTCGATCGCGTTCAGCGTGGCGTCGACCGGGCCGTTGCCGCGCGCTTCGCCGGTGATCTCTTTACCCTCTACCGAGAACACCACCTTCGCGTGCGGCTGCTCGCCGGTTTCCGAATGCTGCGACATCGACAGGAATTTGTAGTGCTCCTTTTCGTGCGCTTCGGCCGATTCCTCGTTGACGATCGCGATGATGTCTTCGTCGAATATCTCCGCCTTGCGATCGGCGAGTTCCTTGAAGCGGGCGAACGCGGTGTTCAGTTCGGCTTCGCTGGCGAGCGCGATGCCGAGCTCCTGCAGACGCTGTTTGAACGCATTGCGGCCGGACAGCTTGCCGAGCACGATCTTGTTCGCGGTCCAACCCACGTCTTCCGCACGCATGATTTCGTAGGTGTCGCGCGCCTTCAGCACGCCATCCTGATGGATGCCCGACGCATGCGCGAATGCGTTCGCGCCGACCACGGCCTTGTTCGGCTGCACCACGAAGCCGGTGATCTGCGACACGAGCTTGGAGGCCGGCACGATCTGCGTCGTATCGAGGCCGACCTCGAGTCCGAAGTAATCCTTGCGGGTCTTCACCGCCATCACGATTTCTTCGAGCGACGTATTGCCCGCGCGCTCGCCGAGACCGTTGATCGTGCATTCGACCTGGCGCGCGCCGCCGATCTGCACGCCGGCGAGCGAATTCGCAACCGCCATGCCGAGGTCGTTGTGGCAATGCACGGAGAACACCGCCTTATGCGAGTTCGGAATGCGCTCGCGCAGCGTCTTCACGAGCTGGCCATAGAGCTCCGGCACACCGTAGCCGACCGTGTCCGCGATGTTGATCGTGGTCGCGCCTTCGGCGATCACCGCTTCGAGCACGCGGCACAGGAAATCCATATCCGAGCGGCTGCCATCCTCCGGCGAGAATTCGACGTCGTCGGTGAACTTGCGCGCGAACCGCACCGCGAGCTTGGCCTGCTCGAATACCTGCTCGGGCGTCATGCGCAGCTTCTTTTCCATGTGCAGCGGCGACGTCGCGATGAACGTGTGGATGCGGAAGTGACCGGCCGGTTTTAACGCATCCGCGGCCTTCTGAATGTCCTTGTCGTTCGCGCGCGCAAGCGAGCAGATCGTGCTGTCCTTCACCAGACCGGCGATCGTATGGATCGCGTCGAAGTCGCCGTTCGAGCTGGCCGCGAAGCCCGCTTCGATCACGTCGACTTTCATCCGCTCGAGTTGCTTGGCGATGCGGATCTTCTCTTCCTTCGTCATCGACGCGCCGGGCGATTGCTCGCCGTCACGCAGCGTGGTGTCGAAAATGATCAGTTTGTCGGACATGTCGGGCCTCCTCGGGAGTCGTTCAGATGTGGAACTTGGTTTTGGAATAGGACGATGGGCGCCGCCGGCAAGGTAGGCCGATCGCGATGATCGCGGCCGGTGCGGGCGGAACGCAAATGCGCATAAGGGCGTGAAAGACGCATGATGACGCGGCGCAGCGAGCGGTGTCGCCGACCCGGCAAAATCGGCCACGCCAACGCACTGATCCGACGACTATAGCGGCATTCCAGCCACCGCGCAATGCACGCCGAGGCGGCCTGCGGCGCGGTTCGAAGCGGGCTCGTCACGGCATCAGCCAACGAAAAACGGCAGCGCTCAGGCTGCCGTTTTTCGTCTGTCGCTGCGATGCAGCGAAGTTCAACTCGTCACCGGTCGTGCGACATCGAACGCGCCGGATTGGCCCGGCCGCGTATCGCCTGGTACGCCCAGAACACGTATCCCGACAGACCATACAGCACGAACAGACCGAACAGCATCAGCGGCGGGTCGGACGACACGAGCACGAACGCGACCACCACCAGCAGGATCACGCCGAACGGCACGCGATGCCGCACGTCGAGCGCCTTGCCGCTATAGAACGGTGCGTTCGACACCATCGTCACGCCCGCATAGATGGTCAGTACGAAGGCGACCCACGGCAGCCAGACGAGCTTCAGCGGCACGCGGTTGTCGGTGGCGAGCCACACGAAACCCGCGATCAGCGCCGCCGCGGCCGGGCTCGGCATGCCCTGGAAAAAACGCTTGTCGACCACGCCGATGTTCGTATTGAAGCGCGCGAGCCGCAGCGCCGCGCCCGAGCAATAGACGAACGCCGCGAGCCAGCCCCACCGGCCGAGGTCTTTCAGTATCCACTCGTACATCACGAGCGCGGGCGCAACACCGAACGACACCATGTCCGACAGGCTGTCGAACTGCTCGCCGAACGCGCTTTGCGTATGCGTCATGCGCGCGACGCGGCCGTCCATGCCATCGAGCACCATCGCGACGAAGATCGCGATCGCCGCGATCTCGAAGCGCACGTTCATCGCCTGCACGACGGCGAAGAAACCGCAGAAGAGCGCGGCCGTGGTGAACGCGTTCGGCAGCAGGTAGATGCCGCGTTTCCTGAGGAACTGCTGACGCTGCGCGCGCCGGCTGTCGGCAGCCGGCGACTCCGTGACCACCGGTTTGTTGCGGCGAAACGGACGCGGCAGCGGTCCGCTGCTGCGAGGTCGACGCGGTTTGAATGCGGCCATTCGGACAACCTCCTGTATGCCGCTTTACAGCTCGGCGAGGATCGTGGACGACGCCGACACCTTCTCGCCGATCGATACGCGCGGACGGCTGCCCACCGGCAGATACACGTCGACGCGCGAACCGAAGCGGATGAATCCGTAACGCTGGCCGCGGGTCAGCGGCTCGCCGGCACGGACATAGCAAAGAATGCGTCGTGCGATCAACCCGGCGATCTGCACCGAGGTAACCGTCTGGCCGCCGGCCATTTCGATCACGATCGCGTTGCGTTCGTTTTCGAGCGAGGCTTTATCGACCGCGGCGTTCAGATACGCGCCAGGAAAGTATTCGACCTTCGAGATTGCGCCGTCGACCGGCGAGCGCTGCGAGTGCACGTTGAACACGTTCATGAAGACGCTGATCTTCAGCGCTTCGCGATTCGCATAAGGGTCATGGGCGGTTTCTACCGCGACGATGCGACCGTCGGCGGGACACAGCACCGCGTTGGCCTGCGTCGGAATCGGACGCGCCGGGTCGCGGAAGAACTGCACGACGAAGATCAGGATCAGCCAGAAGAGCCACGCAAAGCCGAACCCCGCGAAGGCGTGAACCAGTAGTGCAACGACGGCCGCGATGGCGATGAACGGCCAGCCTTCTCGCGCGATGATCGGATGAGGGTAATTCATGGATGGCTTCTGTGTTTTTGTAAAACCGTAGGATAGCAAAAGCCGCCCAGGGTTCAGCACCCTTGGACGGCTTTTTGACTGGTCCGGCCGCCGCGCCCAAGCGCCGCGCCGGACCTCGTTACGTCGAGACGCTTAGTTCTTCGACTGGTCGACGAGCTTGTTCTTCGCGATCCACGGCATCATCGCGCGCAGCTTCGAGCCAACCTGCTCGATCTGGTGCTCGGCCGTCAGACGGCGACGCGATTGCAGCGTCGGTGCGCCAGCCTTGTTTTCGATGATGAAGCTCTTCGCGTATTCGCCAGTCTGGATGTCGGTCAGCACGGCCTTCATCGCCTTCTTCGTTTCAGCGGTCACGATGCGCGGACCCGTCACGTACTCGCCGTACTCGGCGTTGTTCGAGATCGAGTAGTTCATGTTCGCGATGCCGCCTTCGTAGATCAGGTCGACGATCAGCTTCAGTTCGTGCAGGCACTCGAAGTACGCCATTTCCGGCGCGTAGCCCGCTTCGACCAGCGTTTCGAAGCCAGCCTTGATCAGGTCGACTGTACCGCCGCACAGCACGGCCTGCTCGCCGAACAGGTCGGTTTCGGTTTCTTCGCGGAAGTTCGTTTCGATGATGCCGGCACGGCCGCCGCCGTTAGCCGCTGCGTACGACAAAGCGATGTCGCGCGCCGCGCCCGATTTGTCTTGCGCAACCGCGATCAGGTGCGGCACGCCGCCACCTTGCGAATAGGTGCCGCGAACCGTGTGGCCCGGTGCCTTCGGCGCGATCATGATCACGTCGAGGTCGGCACGCGGGATCACCTGGCCGTAGTGCACGTTGAAGCCGTGCGCGAACGCGAGCGCTGCGCCCTGCTTGATGTTCGCGTGAACTTCCTTCGCGTACACGTCGGCGATCTGCTCGTCCGGCAGCAGCATCATCACGACGTCCGCGCCCTTCACCGCTTCCGCGACTTCCTTGACTTGCAGGCCGGCGTTTTCAGCCTTGCTCCACGATGCGCCGCCCTTGCGCAGACCGACCGTGATGTTCACGCCGCTTTCCTTCAGGTTCAGCGCGTGCGCATGGCCTTGCGAGCCATAGCCGATGATGGTGACCTGCTTGCCCTTGATGAGGGAGAGATCGGCGTCCTTGTCGTAGAAAACTTTCATGTCGGTTCCTTGGCTAGATTCGATGATTCAGAGAAATTCAGTTACTGCGAATGTTGTTATTTCAGCCGGGCGGTGCCGCGTTGCCCGGCCTTTCGATCGGGACGTCAGACCTTCAGAATGCGCTCGCCGCGACCGATGCCCGAGCTGCCCGTGCGGACCGTCTCGAGAATCGCCGTGGAGTCGAGCCCCTCGATGAAGGCGTCGAGCTTGTCGCTCGCCCCCGTCAGTTCGATCGTGTAGGTCTTTTCGGTGACGTCGATGATGCGGCCGCGGAAAATGTCCGACATCCGCTTCATCTCCTCACGTTCCTTGCCGACCGCCCTCACCTTGATCAGCATCAGCTCGCGTTCGATGTGGGCGCCCTCGGTAAGGTCGACCACTTTCACCACCTCGATCAGGCGGTTCAGATGCTTCGTGATCTGTTCGATCACGTCGTCGGAGCCAACGGAGACGATGGTCATGCGCGACAGCGAACGATCTTCGGTCGGAGCCACCGTCAAGGTTTCAATGTTGTAGCCGCGTGCCGAGAACAGACCCACCACGCGCGACAGCGCGCCCGGTTCGTTTTCCAGCAGGACGGAAATGATGTGTCTCATGTTTCGCTTCTTCCAGATGTAGTGTCGATGTCTGCGAGCGGAGCGGCGCCGCTTCGTCTGCTTTCGCCTTTTGTGAAGGCGCGCATCACGAAGCCGGCGCTGGATTTAACCAAACGCCCCGTCGTTAAAGATCTTCCGAACCCATGAGCATCTCGGTGATGCCCTTGCCGGCCTGAACCATCGGCCAGACGTTTTCGGTCGGGTCGGTCTGGAAGTCGAGAAACACCGTGCGATCCTTCAGGCGCAACGCTTCTTTCAGCGCCGGTTCCACATCGGCCGTGCGCTCGATGCGCATGCCCACGTGACCGTACGCTTCGGCGAGCTTCACGAAGTCCGGCAGCGCATCCATGTACGAATGCGAATAGCGCTTGCTGTATTCGATCTGCTGCCACTGGCGCACCATGCCCAGATAGCGGTTATTCAGCGAAATTATCTTGATCGGCAGGTCGTACTGCTTGCAGGTCGACAGTTCCTGAATGCACATCTGGATCGAGCCTTCGCCCGTGATGCACAGCACGTCGTCGTCCGGATGGGCCATTTTCACGCCCATCGCGGCCGGCAAGCCGAAGCCCATCGTGCCGAGGCCACCGGAGTTGATCCAGTGACGCGGCTTGTTGAACTTGTAGAACTGCGCGGCCCACATCTGGTGCTGGCCGACGTCGGAGCACACGAACGCGTTGCCGTCGGTCAGCTCCCAAGCCTTTTCGACCACGTACTGCGGCTTGATGATGTCGCTCTTGCGGTCGAACTTCAGGCAGTCTTTCGCGCGCCAGCCTTCGATGTCCTTCCACCAGTCGGCGAGCGCCGCGGTGTCGGGGCCATGCTCGGCCGTCTGCAACTGCTCGATCAGTTCCTTCAGCACTTCCTTCACGTCGCCGACGATCGGAATGTCGACCTTGACGCGCTTGGAAATGGAAGAAGGATCGATGTCGATATGGATGATCTTGCGCGGCCGCGACGCGAAGTGATTCGGATCGCCGATCACGCGGTCGTCGAAGCGCGCGCCGATGGCGATCAGCACGTCGCAGTGCTGCATCGCCATGTTGGCTTCGTACGTACCGTGCATGCCGAGCATGCCGAGGAATTTTTTGTCGCTCGAGCGGTAGCCGCCCAGGCCCATCAACGTATTGGTGACCGGATAGCCGAGCAGATCGGCAAACTGGTTCAGCTCACGCGACGCATCCGCGAGCACGATGCCGCCGCCGGTGTAGATATACGGACGCTTCGCCGACAACAGCAGCGACACCGCCTTGCGGATCTGACCGGAGTGGCCCTTCGTGACCGGATTGTACGAGCGCAGCGACACGCTCTTGATCGGCTCGTATTGGCACGGCGCCTTCGACACGTCCTTCGGAATGTCGATCAGCACCGGGCCCGGACGGCCGGTACGGGCGATGTAGAAAGCCTTCTTGACGGTGGCGGCGAGATCGCGCACGTCCTTCACGAGGAAGTTGTGCTTTACGCAGGGACGCGTGATGCCGACCGTGTCGCACTCCTGGAATGCGTCCTGACCGATCGCGGCAGTCGGCACCTGGCCGCTGATCACGACCATCGGGATCGAATCCATATAGGCGGTTGCGATGCCGGTCACCGCATTGGTGACGCCCGGGCCGGAGGTCACGAGACACACGCCGACCTTACCGGTGGAACGCGCGTAGGCGTCGGCAGCATGGACGGCCGCCTGCTCGTGACGCACGAGCACGTGCTGGAATTTGTCCTGCTTGTACAACTCGTCGTAAATGTAGAGTACCGAGCCGCCGGGATAGCCCCAGATGAATTCGACGTCTTCGTCGGCCAGTGCCTTCATGAGCACGGTGGCGCCGATAGAGTCTGCTTCGTGAGGGGGGGTCGTATCCGACGTGGAGAATTCCGCGCTGGGCATATTCATTGATTCACCTTTCGAATTTTCGGCAAAAAATTGATCGGGTGCTCTCTGCCGGGCTTGTGGCTCGGGTTCAAGCGGCGCGTCCAGTTGACAGGCGGGCTTCTTGGGCCACACCTCAATTGAGACAACTCACTTATGTTGCGAACCAGCGACGATAGCTGTAGACGCGCTCGCGGTCAAGAAAATATTGCCATTAGCACGCGCGTAGGAGCGCGCGATCGGACGGAATGTCGATTGTTATGCAAATGCAAGGTTCGGCAGGTTTCACCCCGATCTGAGCAAAAATTTGTTAGCATCCGCGGGTTTTACGACATTTTTCGACCGATTACGCGCACGCTTGCTGCGCCGACCCCACACGGATGGCATCAGACAAGGAACTCGCCGATTTTCTGGCGGGCGTCGAAAGGCGCGCGTTCAAGCAGACGGTCTACGCCGTGCGGGACGACGATGCGTCCCTCGACATCGTGCAGGACGCGATGATCAAGCTCGCCGAGAAATACGGCGACCGCCCGGCGGCCGAGCTACCACTGCTGTTTCAGCGTATTCTGCAGAATGCGACACACGACTATTTCCGTCGTGCCAAAGTACGCAACACTTGGGTTAGTTTGTTCTCGTCGCTCGGCAATTCCGACGACGACGAATTCGATCCGCTGGAAACCTTCGAGGCCGAGGCTGGTTCGGCTGGCGCCGAAAGCAACGAGCAGAAGCTCGAACGCGAGCAGGTCCTGCAGTTGATCGACGACGAGATCCAGAAATTGCCGGCACGTCAACGGGAGGCGTTTCTCATGCGTTATTGGGAGGATATGGATGTCGCCGAGACTGCCGCCGCAATGGGCTGCTCCGAAGGCAGTGTGAAAACGCACTGCTCCCGGGCCACCCACACGCTGGCGCAAGCGCTCAAGGCGAAAGGAATCACGCTATGAGCTCCCTCGAAAACACAGAACTCGAGTTCGCGCGTCAACTGCGCCGCGCGCTCGACGAAAACACTGCCAGCCTCCCGGCCGCCACCGTCGACCGGCTCGCCGCCGCGCGGCGCGCCGCGTTGGCGCGCAAAAAGCCCGAAGCCGTCAGCGCGCCGGTGTTCGTGCCTGCGTTCGCCGGCATGCCGGCCGGGCTGCCGCAGGGAAGCTTCGAGCCGCGCCGCCGCTGGTCGCTGCGCCGCTTCGCGCTCGCGTGGCCGCTCGCCGCGCTGGTGGTGAGCCTGATTGGCATCGCGTACTGGGAAGACCACCAGCGCACCGCCGAACTCGCCGATATCGATGCCGCCATGCTTAGCGACGACCTGCCGCTCAATGCCTATCTCGACCACGGCTTCAACGCGTATCTTTCACGCGCCCACTGAGCGGGAGATTCCTCGGGTGAGTTACAAGCGCGGCCTGGCCGTTGTTTTCGGATGCACGATCGCGGCTCTGGTGTCGTTCGTCGCGACCTATCCGCGCTTTCATCCGAGCCCGTCCCCGGCGGGGCACCCGTCGCCCGGCGTCAACGTCGCCGCGTCCGCGCCCGCCCCCGCTCTTTCCGTCGACTTGCCCGGCCTGCCGGGCAGTAACAGCCCGCTCGCGTGGTCACGTCTGAGCGCCGCCGAGCGCGTCGCGCTCGCGCCCTTCGCATCGCAGTGGGATTCGTTTAGCGATGAGCGTAAGCGGAAGTGGATCAAGATCGCGTCGCGATACGCAAAGATGTCGCCGGATGCGCAAAAGCGTCTGCATGAGCGCATGAGCGAATGGGTGCGCATGACGCCCGATCAGCGCCGCGTCGCGCGCGAGAACTACCAGGTTTCGAAGGAATTGCCGCGCGAAGCGCGCCAGAACGCGTGGAAGGCGTACCAACAACTGCCCGAAGAAGCGAAGGAGCGGCTCGCCGCCAGTGAGCGCAAGCGTCGCCCCAGCATCGTCAGCGCGCCGCCGTCGGCTCGCAGCGAGATCAAGGGCATCGACCGGTTCGTGAACGCGCGCGAGCACGGCTCGGGCGCCAGCGCTGCCGCAGCGGCGAGCGCCGCGCCGGCCGCCTCCGCACCGGCCGGGGCATCGCTGCCGGCCACGCCCGCGATTCCGGCGGCGGGCAGCTTCGTGCCGGCGACGCCGGTGCCGGTGTCGCCGGCCGAAGCGCCGGCGATCTTCCACGGCTCCTGATTCCGATCCGGAGCCCATTACGTGTCCCAGCCGCTCGTCACTCCCACCCTGCGCGCCGCCGCGCCCGGCCTCACGGCGCCCACCGTCCGGCGACGGCTGGCGGCGCTGCTCTATGAAGCGGTCATTCTGTTCGGCGTCGTGTTTCTCGCCGGCTATCTGTTCAGCACGCTGACGCAGCAGCGTAACGGGCTCGCGCATCACAACCTGCTCGCCGGCTGGATTGGCTTCGTCGTTGGTGTGTATTTCGTCTGGTTCTGGACGCATGGTGGACAGACGCTGCCGATGAAGACCTGGCGGTTACGGGTCGTTGGCGCTGATGGCGCGCCGGTTTCCATTGGACGGGCGATTGGGCGGTATTTGCTCGCCTGGTTGTGGTTTTTGCCGCCGTTGGCGGTGCATCCGCTTCTTGGGTTGCGGGTGCCGCAGACGCTTGTTGTTGCGGGCGTCTGGTTCGTTGTGTGGGCCGCAAGCGGGCGGTTCGATCCGCAGCGGCAGTTTTTGCATGATCGGCTCGCGGGGACGCGGGTGGTCCAGGTTGTGCGCTAGCGCGCGTGCTGAATGGGTTGCGCCCTTGGGCGGGGTGAGGCCTTTTTTGTCTGTATGGACCGCAGACATGGGTAACAGGTGTGCGGGGACATGGGTAACACATGATCCGCTCATTTGGGGCAGTCCAGGTTGATGGTTCCAAGGTGATGATGCGCAAAGAACAGGTCGTAGCAGTTCTCCTGACCCGCTCGCTCACGGATGGCCACGGGCAGGTTCTGCAGCGCATTCGACACCTTGAAGCGCCGCGTTCTGAAGCGTAGCTCCCCGTTCCATCGCACGCGCTGCACGACGTCGTTCTCGCCATATTCGATCGGCGGCAGGGTCTCCGGGTAGGTCCGCACACTGGGCCGGTAGCGCGTAACAGGCGTCGCCATACCCAGCGCCTGATGCGGGCGTTGATGGTTGTACACCATGCGCCATGTGTCGAACGCCTGCTGCGCGTCTGGCAGATCGCTGAAGTGACGTCCGTTGATTACCTCGGCCTTCAGGGTGCGGTGAAACCGCTCCTCCTTGCCATTGGTCTGCGGATGGGCCACGCGACTGTGGGAGAGCCGCACACCCAGCCGGATGAGCCAGATGGCCAGCTCGCTCAACTGCCCCGGCTGGCTGGGGCTGCCCCACGGCGAGCCGTTGTCCGCGTTGATGCGCAGCGGCAACCCGTAGCGACGGAACGTGCGCTCCAGATGCTGCTGCACGGTGCGGCTGTCAGTGCAGCCGCAGGCATCGAGTGCCAGGTTGTAGCGCGAATGGTCATCGAGCACGGTCAATGGCGAACAGCGTCGTCCGTCCTGCAGCGCGAACCACCCCTTGAAATCCATCTGCCAGAGTTCGTTGGGCTGCGCATGCTCGAAGCGCTGCCAGGGTGTCGCGGCCGCGGATGCCGCGTCCTCGATCAGGCCGTGGCGATGCAGGATGCCCGTCACCGTGCTAGGGGCGGGCACGTCCATATGACCCTGGTCGCGCAGGCGCCGGCTG
>NZ_WHNQ01000037.1 GCF_009362785.1 Paraburkholderia atlantica | reverse complement strand
ACACGCAGCCGGACAGAAACGCGGTCGCGCCGGCATCGGGTGAAAGGCCCACTTTCACGTACGCCACCGAGAACGACGCGTCGCGTGCGACCTGCTGGTCGCCGCACGCGACGCGTCGTTCTCGGTGGCGTACGTGAAAGTGGGCCTTTCACCCGATGCCGGCGCGACCGCGTTTCTGTCCGGCTGCGTGTCCCGTCAACTGTTGACCGAACTGTGCCTGACTGGAAAGCCCGTCAACGGCGAACGCATGCATTCGCTCGGGGTCTCGAATCGACTCACCGAAAAGCAGGGCGCGCTCGCGGAGGCCATCGCGCTCGCGCAGACGCTCGCGGCCGGTCCCGAACGTGCGAGCGCGCGAATCAAGAGTCTGTGCCGTCGCGCAGGCGAGAACACGCTCGACGCGCAACTCGATCTCGAAGCGCAATACATGACGGAATCGCTCGGCGATGATGAATCCGCCGAAGGCATCGCCGCATTCTTCGGCAAACGTCCCGCTGATTATGTCGGCTTGCGTCGCGGTACGGCCGTGCAGTCGAAATAGACGCAAAGACATCACTTTCCATAGCGGATATTCCATGCCAAATCCGATTTCATCCCTGCCGCTCGCCGGCGTCAGAATTCTCGATTTGTCCCGCGTGCTCGCGGGACCTTGGTGCGCGATGGTGCTCGGCGATCTCGGCGCCGAAGTCATCAAGGTCGAGCATCCATTGCGCGGCGACGACACACGCGACTGGGGCATGCGCGTCGGCACGACCGAGACGACCTATTTCAACAGCGTCAACCGCAACAAGCGCTCCGTGTGTCTCGATCTGCAAAGCGCCGAAGGGCAGCGCATCGCGCGCGAACTCGCGCAGCAATGCGACGTCGTGATCCAGAACTTCAAGTACGGCGGCGCCGAGAAGCTCGGTCTGGGCTACGCGCAACTGACCGAAGGCCGCGACGATCTGATCTATTGCTCGATCTCCGGCTATGACCGCCAAGGCCCGGAAGCGGCGCGCCCGGGATACGACATCGTGGTGCAAGGCGAGGCGGGGCTGATGGCGATGAACGGCAACGCCGATCAGCCACCGCTTAAGTTCGGCGTGGCGGCCGTCGATCTGTTCACCGGCATGTACTCGGCGCAGGCGGTGCTTGCCGCGCTGTTCGAGCGCCAGCGGACCCTCAAGGGACGCCACATCGAAATGGCGCTGTTCGATTGCGGTCTGATGATCACGTCGTACTGCGGGCTGGATTCGCTGATGCTCAAGGACGATCCGCCGCGCTACGGCAACGCGCATCCGTCGATCGTGCCGTACGGCGTGTTCGATGCCGCCGATGGCCCGCTCGTCATCGCGGTCGGCAACAACCGCCAGTACGAGCGGTTCTGCCGCGAAGTGATCGAACGTCCCGATCTGATCGATGACGAGCGCTTCCGCACGAACATCGTTCGTGCGGTGAATCGCGAAGCGCTGGTGCCCGAGCTCACGCGCGCCATCGGCCTGCACAAGCGCGAGGTGCTGCTCGCGCGGCTCGCGCGCGCCGGCATTCCGTGCGGCGAGGTGCTCGGCCTTCACGAAGCGATGACGTCGAAGCGCGCAGCGGACGCCGGGCTCCTGACGACTTGCGCGCATCCCGAGGCCGGCAGCACGCATGTGCTCGCGCCGCCTTATCGCTTCGACGGGGCGCGCCTGCCTGTGCGACACGCGCCACCGCAGCTCGGAGAAGGGACGCACGACGTTTTGCACGCTCTGCTCGGCCTGTCCGCTGAGCAGGTCTCGCAACTGAAAGCCCAGGAGGTCACCGCATGAGTCAGCCCGCTTTTTCCAACGCCGTCACCGAACTGTTCGGCACGCGTTTGCCGATCGTCGCCGGGGGCCTGATGTGGCTCGCCGATGCGGACTATGTCGCGGCTGCATCGCGCGCCGGCATCATCGGCTTCATCACGGCGGCGAGTTTTCCGGAGCCGCAAGGGTTGCGAGCGGAGATCAGACGCT
The DNA here is from genome assembly GCF_009362785.1 of Paraburkholderia atlantica. Lineage (GTDB taxonomy): Bacteria > Pseudomonadota > Gammaproteobacteria > Burkholderiales > Burkholderiaceae > Paraburkholderia > Paraburkholderia atlantica. The sequence continues at coordinate 58,136 of NZ_WHNQ01000037.1, read as the reverse complement.
GTCGCGAACTTTGCGAGGGCGGGCCGTTCGGCGTCAACGTGTCGATGTTGCCGAAGCTCGTGCCCGGCGAGAAGACCCGCGAAGTGTTCGAATTGATCATCGATGAGGGCGTGAAGTTCGTCGAAACGTCAGGGCGCAATCCCGAGGAATTCATGCCGCTGCTGAAAGGAGCTGGCGTGAAGGTGCTGCACAAGGTTCCGTCGGTGCGTTTCGCGGTCAAGGCGGCGTCGGTCGGTGTCGATGCGGTCGCGATCGTCGGCGCCGAGTGTGGCGGACATCCGGGGCTGGATATGGTCGGATCGTTCGTCAATGCGGCGTGGGCCGAGAGTCACCTGTCGATTCCTTATCTGATCGGCGGCGGCATCGGGCGCGGCTCGCAGCTTGCCGCCGCGCTCGCGATGGGCGCTGCTGGCGTGGTCGTCGGCACGCGCTTCGTCGTGGCCGAGGAAATCTGGGCACACGACGACTACAAGCGTCGACTCGTCGAAGCCGGACCGACCGATACCGACCTGTGCATGACATCGGTGCGCAACACCGTACGCACGCTGCGCAACGAGACCACGCTCGCCGTGAAGGAAATCGAGGCGCGCAACGCGAACGTAACCATTCAGGATCTGATGCCGATGGTGTCCGGCAAGATCGGACGCGATGCCTATGTGACCGGCGACTGGAAAAAAGGGCTGCTCTCGGCCGGCCAGTCGCTGGCCTTCGTGGATCGGATCGAACCGCTGGCCGATATCGTGCAGCGCTTCGAGCGCGACATGCGGCAGGCGATGGGACGTGTGGCGATCAACTGATCAATGCGAGGAGAGGGGAGTGAAGATACTTGTGCCAGTGAAGAGAGTCATCGACTACAACGTGAAGGTCCGGGTGAAGTCGGATAACACGGGCGTCGATATCGGCAACGTGAAGATGTCGATGAACCCGTTCGATGAAATCGCCGTTGAAGAAGCGGTGAGACTGAAGGAAGCGGGTGTGGCGACGGAGGTCATCGCTTTGTCGTGCGGCCCAACGCAGTGCCAGGAGACATTGCGCACGGCGCTCGCCATGGGTGCTGACCGCGCGGTGCTGGTGCAGAGCCCGGAAGAACTGCAACCTCTGGCGGTGGCGAAGCTGCTTAAGGCGATCGTGGAACAGGAGAAGCCAGGGCTCATCATTCTCGGCAAGCAGGCCATCGACGACGACTCCAATCAAACCGGCCAGATGCTCGCTGCACTGGCGGGTCTGCCGCAGGCGACGTTCGCCTCGAAGGTCGTGATCGCCGACGGCAAGGCGACGGTATCGCGTGAAGTCGATGGCGGAGCCGAGACGCTTGCGTTGCAGCTGCCTGCGGTGATCACGACCGATCTGCGCCTGAACGAGCCGCGCTACGTGACGCTGCCCAACATCATGAAAGCGAAAAAGAAGCCACTCGCCACGCTGACACCGGCCGATCTGGGCGTCGATGTCGCGCCGCGTCTGAAGACCTTGAAGGTCTCCGAGCCGCCGAAGCGCTCTGCCGGTATCACGGTGCCGGACGTGAAGATGCTGGTCGAGAAGCTCAAAAACGACGCGAAGGTACTGTAAAAGGAGACCCGAGAAATGACGATTCTGGTTATTGCAGAGCATGAGGCCCCGAAGGAAGCCCCCTTGGGGGGCAATGCGTCGCTCAAGGCCGCCACGCTGAACACGATCGCAGCGGCACAGAAGATTGGCGGTGACATTCACGTGCTGGTCGCGGGTCACAACGCGCAGGCCGCGGCCGATGCGGCGGCGAAGGTTGCTGGCGTGTCGAAAGTGCTGATGGCCGATGCGCGTCAGCTCGCCGACGGCCTCGCGGAAAACGTCGAAGGCACGGTGCTGACGATTGCAAAGAACTACACGCACATCCTCGCGCCCGCCACCGCCTACGGCAAGAATGTCGCACCGCGTATCGCCGCGAAGCTCGACGTCGCGCAGATCAGCGATATCACCGCCGTCGCAAGCGCCGATACGTTCGAGCGGCCGATCTACGCGGGCAACGCCATCGCAACGGTTCAATCTGAGGATCCGATCAAGGTCGTCACCGTCCGCTCGACGGGCTTCGATGCAGTGGCGGCCGAAGGCGGCAGCGCAACGGTCGAGAACATCGAAGCGGCAGCCGGCGCAGGCCTCTCCCAGTTCGTAAGCCGCGCAGTGACGAAACTGGATCGCCCGGAGCTGACGAGCGCCAGCATCATCGTGTCGGGCGGCCGGGGTCTCGGCAACGGCGAGAACTATACGCGTACGCTCGAACCGCTCGCCGACAAGCTCGGCGCGGCGCTGGGCGCATCGCGCGCGGCGGTCGATGCCGGTTACGTGCCGAACGACTATCAGGTCGGGCAGACGGGCAAGATCGTCGCGCCGCAACTGTATGTCGCGGTCGGCATCTCCGGAGCGATTCAGCACCTCGCCGGCATGAAGGACTCGAAAGTCATCGTCGCGATCAACAAGGACCCGGAAGCGCCGATCTTCAGCGTCGCCGACTACGGTCTGATCGGCGATCTGTTCACAGTCGTGCCGGATTTGACGAAAGAGCTGAGCTGAGCGGCCAACGTCAAGCGACGTCATTCAAAGACATGAAGGAGACAGTCTCATGCAGCAAGTTCACATCGATCGAGCGACGGCTAGTGCCGCGTATCGCCGGCTCGTCGCGCAGCGCCGCCGCTTCAGCTTCACGCTGACGGCGCTGATGATCTTCACGTACTACGGCTTCATCCTGTTCGTTGCGCTCGCGCCGCACCTGCTCGCGCGTCCGCTCTACGCGGGCGCCACGACGAGCGTTGGGATCGTTGCGGGCGTCGGCATTATCCTGATTGCGATCGCGATGACCGGCTGCTACGTGCTGCGCGCAAACCGCAGGTTCGATCCGTCGATGAGCGCGCTGCTCGCCGGCTTCCGGCAAGGAGACTGACCGATGAAAGCCGTTCGCCTCATCCTCGCCGCGAACCTCGCGTCGCTGTCCGCGCTCGCGCGCGCGTCTTCCATCGAAGTTTCGGTGCGCGACCATACCGGCCTGAACCCCGTCGCGATCGCGACCTTTCTGCTGTTCGTGCTCGTCACGCTTGGCATCACGCGCTGGGCAGCGCGCAGAACGCGCACCACCAAAGACTTCTACAGCGCTGGCGGCGGGCTCAGCGGCTTCCAGAACGGGCTTGCGATTGCGGGCGACTATATGTCCGCGGCTTCGTTCCTCGGTCTCTCCGGCATGGTCTTCATGTTCGGCTTCGACGGTCTGATCTATTCGATCGGCTTTCTCGTCGGCTGGCCGTTCGTCATGTTCCTGCTCGCCGAGCCCTTGCGCAATCTGGGCAAGTTCACGTTCGTCGACGTGGTCGCCTATCGGTTCGAGCAAGCGCCGATTCGTCTGCTGACCGCCAGCACGTCGCTCGTCGTCGTGATCTTCTATCTGGTCGTGCAGATGGTCGGCGCGGGAAAGCTGATCCAGTTGCTGTTCGGCTTGCCGTACTGGATGGCTGAGGTGATCGTCGGCGCGCTGATGGTTATCTACGTGTTCTTCGGCGGCATGACGGCGACGACGTGGATGCAGATCATCAAGGCTGTGCTGCTGCTGTGCGGCGCGACGTTCATGGCCATCACCGCGCTCGGGCAATTCGGCTTCAGTCCCGATCAGATGTTCCGGCGGGCTGTCGACGTTCATCCCGCGGCGCTCAGCATCATGGCGCCCGGCAAACTGCTGAAGGACCCGTTCAATGCGCTTTCCCTCGGCATCGCGCTGATGTTCGGCACGGCCGGCTTGCCGCATATCCTGATGCGCTTTTTCACCGTTCCCGACGCGAAAGAGGCGCGCAAATCCGTATTCGTCGCGACCGGCTTCATCGGGTACTTCTATCTGCTGACGTTCGTGATCGGCTTCTCGGCGATTGCATTGCTGGCCCAACATCCTGAGTTCTTCAAGACTGCCGTCGATGGCCATTTCGATCTCACGCGCGATCTGCTCGGCGGCTCGAACATGGTCGCGGTCAATCTGGCGCACGCTTTGGGCGGCAATCTGTTCTACGGCTTCATCGCGGCCGTGACGTTCGCAACGATTCTCGCGGTCGTCGCCGGGCTCACGCTTTCAGGTGCGACCACGGTTTCGCACGATCTCTACGCGTGCTGGCTCGCGCGGGGCGAGGGCGATGAAGCACGCGAAATGCGCATATCCCGCGTGGCAACGTTGATGCTTAGCGTCGTCGCGATCGGCTTGGGCATTCTGTTCGAGCATGTCAACGTGGCGTTTCTCGTTGGCCTGGTGGCGGCGGTCGCGGCCAGCGCTAATTTTCCGGTGCTGGTATCTTCGATTTTCTGGCGCGGTATGACCACCCGCGGCGCTGTCGTGGGCGGCGGCCTCGGCCTCGTCTCCGCGGTGTTGCTGACGCTGTTCTCCAGGTCGGTATGGGTCGACGTGCTGCATCGGGCGCATGCGCTCGTGCCACTCGACAATCCTGCGTTGATTTCGGTGCCGCTGGCGTTCGTCGGCATCTGGACTTTCTCGATGCTGGATCGCCGCGCTGGCGCCCAGCGGGAGCGCGAAGCCTTCACCATGCAGGAGTTCTACGGCCAGACGGGTCTCTTGCCCATCAAGCCGGTCGATCATTGATCGTGAATCGGTGCTCATCGGCGGCGGCGCCGCCCCGTCGAGCCGTCAAGAGCATCTGATGGCGATGGGTTGCTGTGCGGTTGTTTGGACCACCGATCAATTCGAATGCGCGTGCCGCGCTTGTGAAAAGCGCTTTCCAGCTTCCGCCGTGATTATTGATTGCTTTGGAATGGTGCTTTGACCGGCACACTCTTTCTTCCTGTGCGGACCCTTCTTACAGTATCTGCCAGACCCGGGGGACAGCGAATCGACCAACCTTGGTCAGCCGCCTTCGCTAGAGGCACACCAGTTCAGCATTTCAATCCAAGGAACATCGATGAATACCGGTGAAGTTGTCATTGCTCATACCGTTCGTACACCAATTGGCGCGTTCGGTGGATCGTTGAAGGACGTCCCCGCCACTGCGCTTGGCGCGATGGTGGTGAGGGAAACGTTGCGGCGCGCCGCGCTCGATCCGAAAGCGCTGTCGTCCGTCGTGATGGGCAATGTCGTCCAGGCCGGCAACGGGATGAATCCGGCTCGGCAGGCCGCCATCGGCGGCGGCGTGCCCGTATCGGTGCCGGCACTCACCGTCAACCGCGTCTGTGGCTCGGGCGCGCAGGCGATCGTCTCGGCGGCTCAGGAAATCGCGCTTGGCTATGGTGACGTCGCGGTTGCCGGTGGCATGGAAAGCATGGAGCGCGCGCCGTATCTGCTCGACACCGCTCGCTGGGGCACTCGCATGGGTAACGCACAAGTGCACGACAGCATGCTGCGCGACGGTCTAGTGGATGCATTCTCGGGTGAGCACTCGGGCTGGCACACGGAAGATCTCGCGACGAAGACTGATCTGACGCGGCGTGCCCAGGACGAGTGGGCCGCGCGTTCGCAGCAGCGTTTCGCGGCCGCGCAAGAACGCGGCGCATTCGATGCCGAACTCGTCGCCGTCGAAATAGAAGGGCGTAAGGGGAGCGTTCAGTTCACGCGCGACGAGCAGCCGCGCCCGGAAACGACCGTGGAAACACTGGCGAAGCTGCGTCCCGCGTTCCGTCCTGATGGCACGATCACCGCGGGCAATGCGCCCGGCCTGAACAGCGGTGCGGCGGCGATGATCGTGGCCGAGCGCGGTTACGCCGACACGAAAGGTATCGAAGCGAGCGCACGCCTTGCCGCTTTCGGCATCGCCGCTGTCGAGCCCGGCATGTTCGGTCTCGGTCCCGTGCCGGCGGTGCATATCGCATTGGAGCGAGCGGGCTGGAAGCTCGCCGACGTCGAACGCGTCGAGATCAACGAGGCATTCGCCGCTGTGCCGCTCGCGGTTGCCCAGCAGCTTGGACTCCCTCATGACATCGTGAATGTCGAAGGCGGCGCGATTGCGCATGGTCATCCGATCGGAGCTACGGGCGCGGTCCTGACCACGCGTCTCGTCCATTCGATGCGTCGGGATGGCCTGAAGCGCGGCATCGTCACGCTGTGTATCGGTGGCGGTCAGGGTATCGCGCTCGCGCTGGAGATCCTGTAACGGCGGTCTGAGGTCGCGCCGGGAGTGGCGAGCTGGAGGGTCTCGCGCGACGCGTGGCAATTCACGTTGCCCCGTTACGTGCGCTCGCGCCATCCGGCGATCCGCTGGGGCAAGCACGCCTGGTCAGCGAGCCGTTGCAACTTACAGTTGTTCTGTCATGGCAACCCACATCATTTCATGTCCGGCGACCAGAAACCTCCGGCTTCCCTATTCGAGCTGACGCGCGAACACCTGGCGCAGGGGACGCTGCTGCACGCGCTGCGCGCGGACCCGCCCGCTGGCCTGACGTTGCGCAGCGATGCGGAACTCGAACGGACGCTGCGTGCGGTGCTCGACTCTCACGAGGCCGGGCGGGACCTTCACGTGTTCGGCTACGGCTCGCTGATGTGGAATCCAGCGCTCGAGGTGGTCGAGACCAGCGTCGCGCGCGTGCATGGCTGGCACCGTGGATTCTGTCTGCGGATGATCTTCGGTCGCGGCACGCCCGAAAAGCCCGGCGCGATGCTGGGGCTCGACCGCGGTGGCGCGTGTAACGGCCTGCTGCACCGGATCGATGCCGCGAAGGTCGAAGCCGAGCTGCGGCTGTTGTGGCGGCGCGAAATGCTGGCCGGCGCGTACGACGCGCGATGGGTTCGGGCGACGGCCGGCGGCCGCAACATCCGGGCGCTGACCTTCGTCGTCAATCGCGGGCACCAGCGCTATATCGGCGGCTCTCCGATCGATCATGTTGCACACCTGATCCGCACCGGACGCGGGCCGCTCGGCACCGCGCGCGCGTACTTCGACGAAACTGCGCTGACCCTCGAACGCCTCGGCTTGCTCGATGCGGGCATCGAACGCTTGCGGCGGGCGATACGCGATGCCGACGTAGCCGACTCCACGAGGTAAAGGTCACGACGGATCACCGCCGGCGCAACTGCTCGTCGCGCTCGAAAAGTTCGACGAGCCAATCGATAAACACGCGCACTTTCGCACTCAGATAACGGTTGGGCGGATAGATCACATGGACGGGTATGGTCGGTTGCGGCCAGTCTTCGAGAAGCGGCACGAGTTTGCCCGCGGCAATCGCGTCGCGCACCGAGTAGGTGGGCGCCTGGATGAGCCCGAGACTGGCGAGACCCGCGGCAAGATAAGCGTTCGTATCGTTCACGACGAGCCGGTGCTTTAACTGGAGGCCGTCTTTCCGATCGGCGTACAAAAACGGAAACGACGGCGGATAGCCCGCGTGCGACGGAATCATGCCTATAGTCGGAAGCGCGGATAGCTGGTCCGGCGATGTCGGCGTGCCGTGCGCGGCGAGAAACGCCGGCGTCGCGCAGGTCGTAAAACCGAAACTGCCGATCTGCCGCGCGACCAGAAACTGCTCGTCGACCCTGCCGGCGCGGATTGCGCAGTCGAAACCCTCGGCGATCAGGTCGGTGCGCTCGTTGCCGACCTGGAGTTCGATGCCGATGTCCGGATAGGTGCGGTAGAAATCGTCGAGCGCCGGCACCAGCACGAGCGCGCCGATCGCCGTCGCGGCATCGACGCGCAGCCTGCCCGACGGTTTCATGCGTGCATGGGTGGTGGACGATTCGATATCCGCGAACTCCGCGAGCAGGCGCACGACGCGCTCGTAGTAGATCGCGCCTTCCGGCGTGACGGTGACCGAGCGCGTCGTGCGGTGCAGCAGCCGCACCTTCAGGTCTTCCTCGAGCTTCTGGATCAGCCGCGTCAATGAAGCGTTCGGCATGTCGAGCGTTTCAGCCGCCTTCGTGAACGTGCCGGCTTCGACTACGCGGACAAAAGCGTTCATCGCTGCGATGCGGTCCATGACGGGCGTCTCCGTTCGATGGGGAAGACGCCATTAGACCGCACAATTTCGACACCTGCGGTTTGCGCGCTTTCAATGCCCGTTGAAGTCCATGACAGGACGCGGACGACCGGCCTTCAGCGCTTCGACGGCGGAGCGGATTCCGGGCTGGGCGTCGTCGGATTTGAACCGACGCATCGCAATGTCGAACATCGCTTCGTCCGCGGCCGCGACGCCGCCGACCGCCCACGCGCGCAATAGCGCCTTGTGCGCGGCGTAGGCGCGGGTCGGGCCGAACGCGAGCTTGCGCGCGAACGCTGAGGTGGCCTGCAGCAGATCGGCTTCCGGCCGATATCCTTCGAATGACAGTTCGACTTCGAAAACAGCCGTACAGGGTGCAGGGGATTGAAGGGCTCTTGAGGTCGGAAGTGTGAGTTCGCGGATTTAGAAAGCTGCCGCTCCTCTACTTAATGCCGACAATGTCGGCAAGCGGCCGCATCGCTCGTAGAACCAGCCTTGCGGCATCGATCGTGCCACCGCCCGTGGCGCGATAAGTCCTCGGCTGAGGCTCCGGCACCGGGTACGCAACTCCCGATGCCGGGTGCGAAGCAGGGGCGGTACAAAGGATTGCCCGGAGTGCCGACCGTCAATCCTCGTTGACTTCGCCGTCTTGCTCGACGGCCGGATCTACTGGATCGGCCGCTGGGTTCTCATCAGCGGGTGCGTCGGCATCCTCCCTCGAACTTTCAGCTACCTGCGCATCAACGGCATCGCCTGACTCAACTTCCGCCAAACCTGCAACGTCGCTTGACTCAGCTTGCGGAACATCTGCAACGTCGCCTGACTGAGCTTCCACCAGATCCGCAACGTCGCCCGACTCAGCTACCGCCGCATCCGCAACGTCGGCTGACTCAGTTACCGCCGCATCCGCAACGTCGGCTGACTCAGCTACCGCCGCATCTGCAACGTCGCCCGACTCAGCTACCGCCGCATCTGCAACGTCGGCTGACTGAGCTACCGCCAGATCCGCATCGTCCCCTGACGCATTGGGCTCCTGGATTGACTCATCGGTCGGCGTCGTAACGATCTCATCCGGCACGCCAGCCGTGCCGTCCACGTTCAGTGTCATCGAAATCCTCATATGGTCGAGTTATTGGTAAAAACCCCCAAAAGGATTCCCAATGAAATGCGCGTCGCCAACGGTCGACTTTGTTATCGCAGGCCGTTTGGCCAGCGTGGGAGAGCACATAGTCTCACATGGCCAGCCCGACAATGAATCACAGCATGGACGCATTCGATACGGATGTGTTCGCAAGCGAACACATCGCGGGACGCGCAACAAAGCCTAAGTCTTCCGCCGAACGGTCGCAGGCCAGCCCTCCTGCAAAGGCCGGACCGACAAACTCAAAGAGGTTGCGCGGATGCAAGCACAACGGCCAGCGAGGAAACGTCGGCGCCGGGATGTGCTGCGATGGTCGCATCGGAACGTCGCGCACTCCCTCGAAGCCTCGGCGGTCAGGGCCGTTTCGCGGCGAAACTTGTCCTTTGCCCACGATCAGTGAATACGCCCCGACGTCTCGCGCCGCATTGGAGCAGACTCTTTCGCATCCTCGACTAACGACGTACTGCAACGGTTCGCTACCGTCCCCAGGTTTTGTAGCAGGCACAACGCCCGGTTCTATACGCTTGAAACACACCCGTCCTTTTGCGCTCCGACCGAAGCGCGCGGCAGGCTGACCGCGTGATCGATGATTCGCTTCGCACGCTCCTTCATCCGCCGGTATACCCGGCGATCTAGATTCCAAGAAACTGAGACATCGCCCGAACCGCATGCGAGGTCGAGTTCAGCAGTTCCGCTGACTTCAGCAGGTCATCGCGCATCGCTTGGTTGCCCTTCTTGAAAAAGCGGCTCGGACCGGTGAGCACCATTGCGCCCACCGCGCGTCCCGACGGCGCGCTGAGCCGGGTGCCTACCGCACAGATCCCGATCACGTTCTCGTTCTCGTTCGTGGCCCAACCGCGTTGCCGAACCTCGTCAAGCTCGGCATAAAGCGCCGCGCGATCACGGATGGTGAACTCTGTACGAGCGGGAAAGGGCGCGGGGCCGAGCAGCAGGTCACGTTGTTCAGGCGTGCGATCGCTCAGCAAGATCTTGCCGGAAACCGACGCGTGCAGCGGCGCACTGACATTGGTGTCGAAATACGGCGCCACGCTGTAGTTGCCCGCGACCGAGTCCACCGTCGCCCGATGGTTGCCCATGAAAGCGATCAGCAGCACAGACGGACCGTGACGCTCCTGCAACTCGCGCATCAGCGGGGCGGTGTCGCGCCGCAGACGGTTCAGTGGGTGTTCGAGCGGCAGCGGGCAGGCGGCCCGTGGCGTCGGGCAGTAGAGCGAACCTTCTCGATACACATAGCCTGCCTGATCGAGCGACTGAAGCAGGCGGTGACACGTGCTGGCGGCTAGCCCGACGCTATCGGCGATTTCCTGCAGGCTGAGCGGGCGCGCGGCTTCGTGCAGACGGGACAGCACGTTCAATCCTCGCGCGAGCGCGCCCGATTCGGTCTCGCGTCGTTCGGCGGCGCCTTCTGTGCTGGGAATGGTTGCCATGGCTAGCGCGATCCGGCGAGGGCAGGCAGGCACTGAGGGTAGGCAGCGTACATCACGAAACCGGCTGGGCAGAATTGCATATATGAATTGCTTGGTTGGTGAGCCCCGGGGAGGTCCATACAATAAAACGGAATTTTTCTTCCGAAATATTGTACAGGCAGCACAGTTTGTGAAATAGCCCCGGCATCGGGAATCGCAAAGGGTCCACCCTGCCTGCGCAAGCCGCCCGCTGTCTCGGACCTTGTCCAGCGTCCGCTGATCAGGACGCCCTACCTTGAAAAAAAGACGCACTGATGTCGACACGTAGAGAATTTCTGATCGGGGCCACCGCGATGGTCGGCGGGAGCCTGCTTGGCGACTTCGCCTGGGGCGCGTCCTCCACCACGCTCGTCGCCAATACGTTGCCGGAGCCGGCTGGCCTCGCAGCCGGCTCGACGCCGGCCAATCCGACCAACGTGGTGTCCAGCAATATGTTCGATGGACTGGTCACCTATGACGAAGCGTTCCGTCCGGTGCCACAGCTCGCCACCTCGTGGACGGAGTCGGCCGATCGCCGCACGATCACGTTCAGGCTGCGCAACGACGTGAAATGGCATGACGGGACGCCGTTCACGTCGGCGGACGTGCAGTACTCGATCATGGAAGTGTCGAAGAAAGTGCATCCGATCGCGCGGCCCACGTTCGCGCAGATCGTCGCCGTGGACACGCCCGATCCGTACACCGCGGTGTTCCGGCTCGCGCAGCCATCGCCCGTGATCTGGTCATATCTCGACACGTCTTCGGCATTCATCTTCCCGAAGCATCTATACGCCGGCACCGATCCGCTGACTAATCCGTACAACGCGAAGCCGGTCGGCACGGGCGGCTTCATTTTCAAGGAATGGAACCGCGGCAACTACATTCGCCTCGTAAAGAACCCCGACTACTGGGACAAGGGCAGGCCGCGCGTCGATGAGCTGATCTTCCGCATCATTCCGGATGCGAGCGCGCGCAGCATCGCGCTGCAAAACGGCAGTGTGCAGTACGCGCCGCTGACGCCGGTCTCTCTCGTCGAAGCGCGCCGTCTCGAGCAGAACCCGAATCTCGTCCTCGATACGAAAGGCTGGCGCTCGAACGCACCGATGTTCTTTATGGACTTCAATCTGCGTCAGAAGCGGTTTCAGGACGTGCGCGTGCGGCAAGCGATCGCGCATGCGATCAACCTGAAGCTGCTGGCGAAGACCGTGTTCTACGACTTTGCGACCCCCGCAACGGGACCGGTGCCCAGCTACCAGACCCGCTTCTATGCGGCGGACACACCGCAGTATCCGTACGACCCGCAAAAAGCGGAGGCACTGCTGGATGCCGCCGGTTTTCCACGCGGCAGCGACGGCGTGCGCCTGCGCTTCAATCACCTGAACCACACGTATGGTGAGGATTACCAACGCGCCGGACAGTTCATCCAGCAGCAACTCAAGCGCATCGGTGTCGAGGTCACGCTCGTCAATTACGATCTGCCGACCTATCTGCGGAAGATTTATACGGAACACGACTTCGACACGATGAACGTGTTCTATGCTGCGTTCGCCGATCCGCAGATCGGCGTGATCCGCCGCTTCTGGTCGAAGAACATCATCAGCGGCGCCCCATGGAGCAACGGCTCCGGCTACGCGTCGCCCGAGATGGATCGCGTGATCGAGGCGATCCAGACCGAGCAGGACCCGGACAAGCGCACGCAGGCGATTCACCAGATGCAGGTGATTGCGCAACGCGATCTGCCGTCGATCTCGCTCGCGGAACTGAAGTTCTTCCGCATCTATTCGCGCAGCCTGCAGAACGTCAACACGACACCGATCGGCGTATACGCGTCGCTCGACGACGTGACCATCGGCGCGGCCGCCCATGGCTGACGTGCCGATCCGTGCCAGCAGGTCGGCGTCCCGCCAGCGCCGCCGGCCACTGCCATACCCGCTGCGCCGGCTGCTGCAAGCGTTGCCGCTCGTCGTCACGATCGCGGTGCTGAACTTCTTCTGGCTGCGTCTCGCGCCGGGCGATCTGGCCGACGTGATGGCGGGCGAGGCAGGCGCCGCGACCCCCGAGTACCTCGCCGCGCTTCGCCATCAGTTCGGCACGGATCAGCCGCTCGCGCTGCAGTTTCTCGCTTACCTCGACCGCATGGTTCGCCTCGATCTGGGCTGGTCGTTCCGCTACAACGAGTCCGTGCTGCGGCTGATTCTCGAACGCTTGCCGGCGACGGCGCTGCTGATGGTGGGCGCACTCGTGATCGCGCTGCTGTTCGGCTGTGTCGCCGGGACCGTGGCGGCGGTGTCGCGCCGGCGCTCGGTCGACATCGCGATTTCGATCCTCGCCACACTCGGTTTCGCGACGCCGCTGTTCTGGCTGGGGCTGATGCTGATGGTGCTGTTCTCCGCGCATCTGCACTGGTTGCCGGCGGGCGGCATCACGACGCCGGGCCTCGCCGCGACTGGCTGGACCCGCGTCGGCGACATCGCGGCGCACATGGCGCTGCCGGTGTTTTGCCTCGCCGCGTATTACCTCGCGATCTACGCAAGGCTGATGCGCGCCTCCGTGCTGGAGGTGGCCGGTCTCGACTTCGTCCGTACCGCGCGGGCGAAAGGTCTGTCGCGGGCTGCGACGATCCGCGCGCACGTCGTGCCGAATGCGCTGCTGCCGATCGTCACGATGACCGCGTTGCAGTTCGGCACGCTGTTCAGCGGCTCGGTGGCGATCGAGACGGTGTTCAGTTGGCCCGGGCTCGGACAGCTCGCGCTCGATGCCGTCGCCTCGCGCGATCTGAACCTGCTGCTCGGCATTCTGCTGTTCAGTTCCGTGCTGGTGCTCATCGTCAATCTGGCGATGGACCTCGCCTACGGGTGGTTCGATCCACGCATCGAGGAGCAGCGATGAGCGACATCGTGCTCACGGTGAAACCCGCACGCCTGTGGCGGCGTGTCATCCAGTCGCCGAGCCTGAGCGTCGGCGTGCTGCTGCTCGCCGCGATCTGCGTGCTCGCGATCGGTGCGCCGTACTTCACGCATAACGACCCGCTCGACATGGCCGGCACGCCGTTCACGTGGCCGCAGACGGACCCGGCGTTCCCGCTCGGCACCGACATGATGGGGCGCGACATGTTCAGCGGCATTGCGTACGGTGCGCGCGTGTCGGTCGAGATCGGCGTCGCGGCCGGGTTGCTGGCCACGCTCGCCGGCCTGCTGATCGGCGCGGTGGCCGGCTTCTATGGCGGCCTCGTCGACGACGTGCTGATGCGTATCGCCGAGCTGTTCCAGACGATGCCCGCGCTGCTCTTCACGATCGTGCTGGTGGTGGTCGTGCATCCGAGCGTGCTGACCATCGTGCTCGGCGTGGCGCTGACGAACTGGCCGCAGGTCGCGCGGCTGGTGAGGGCGGATGCGCTGCGCGTCGCCCGCGCGGAATTCGTGCAGGCCGCGACCGTGATCGGCATGAGCCGGCCGCGCATCGTGCTCACCCACGTGCTGCCGAATGTGGCGACGCCGGCCATCGTGATGATGTCGATTCTCGCGGGCAACGCGATCCTGACCGAAGCCGTGCTGTCGTTCCTCGGCCTCGGCGATCCGAATGTCATCACCTGGGGCAGCATGATCGGCTCGGGCCGCGAGGCACTGCAGACCGCGTGGTACATGACCGCGCTGCCGGGCTGCGCGGTACTCGTTACGGTGCTGAGCCTGAACCTGATCGGCAACGGTCTGAACGACCTCGCGAATCCGCATCGCGGGAGGACGCTGTGAACGGCGCCGCTCTGCTCGAGGTCGAGCAACTGGACATCACCTTCGCGGGCGCTCATGGCCGTGCGTCGGCGAGGGCGGTCGATGGATTGTCGTTCGAGATCCGTGCGGGCGAGACGCTCGCGCTCGTCGGCGAGTCGGGCTGCGGAAAGTCCACGACGGCGCTCGCGCTGATGGGTCTGCTCGATACGCGCGCTGCGCACATCGAGGCCGCGCGGCTGCGTTTCGCCGGCACCGAGTTGCTGGAATTGCCCGAGGCGTCGTGGCGCGGTCTGCGCGGCGGCAGCATCGGCATGATCTTTCAGGACCCGCTCGCCGCGTTGAATCCGGTGCGCACGATCGGCCGCCAGATCGGCGAGGCGTTGAAGCTGCATCGTGGTCTGTCCGGGCGCGCAGCGCGCAACGAAACACTGGCGCTGTTGCATGAGGTCGGCATTCCGGAGCCCGCGCGACGTATCGACGATTATCCGCACCGGCTGTCGGGCGGGATGCGTCAGCGCGTCGTGATCGCGATGGCATTGGCAGGTCAGCCTCGCTTGCTGATTGCCGACGAGCCGACCACCGCGCTCGACGTGACGATCCAGGCGCAGATTCTCGCGCTGCTCGCACGGCTGCAGCAGCAGACCGGCATGGCGTTGCTGCTGATCACGCACGATCTCGGCATCGTCGGTCAACTCGCGGACCGTGTCGCCGTGATGTACGCGGGCCGCAAGGTCGAGGAGCGACCCGCCGCGGAGCTATTCGACGATCCGAGGCACCCGTACACGCAACGTCTGCTGCAGGCGCGGCCGTTGCGCGGCGGCGCGCGGGCACGGCTCGCGGAGATTCCCGGCGCGGTGCCGGCGCCGGGCGCGGTGGCGCGCGGCTGCGCATTCGCGCCGCGCTGCACGTTCGCGCAGGCGGCTTGCCGCGAAGCGGTGCCGGCGTGGCGGCAGATCGGCGAGGGCGGAGTGGGCTGTGTTTTCGAGCTTCGGGCCGGGGCCATTAACGCTCACGACAGGGGGAGTCATGCTGCTTGAAGTCGATCGCCTGAGCGTGCGCTATACGACCCGGCGCGGCGTATTGAGCGCCGTCGATGGGTTGTCGCTGCAACTGCGGCGCGGCGAGACGCTTGGGCTCGTGGGCGAGTCCGGCTGCGGCAAGAGTTCGCTCGGCAAGGCCATCGTGCGTCTGATCGAGCCCGCCGAGGGCACCGTGCGGCTCGACGGCCAGGACCTCGGTGCGCTCACGCAGCGGCAACGCCTGCCTTGGCGCAGACGCATGCAGATGGTCTTCCAGGATCCGCTGAGCGCGCTCGATCCGCGCAAGACCGTGCGCCGCAGCCTGACGCTGCCGCTCGAAGTGCACCGGGTCGGCACACCGACCGAGCGGCGCGAGCGCGTCGATGCGCTGCTGCACCAGGTCGGCCTCGCCGCCACGCTTGCCGAGCGGATGCCGCATGAGCTGTCGGGCGGCCAGCGTCAGCGCGTCAATATCGCCCGGGCGTTGAGCGTGAATCCCGACGTGCTGATCTGCGACGAGCCCGTCTCGGCGCTCGACGTTTCGTTGCAGGCCCAGGTGCTGAATCTGCTGTCCGACCTTCAGCGCGAGCGCGGCATCGCATGCCTGTTCATCAGTCACGACCTCGCGGCGGTCGGCTATCTGGCCGATCGCATCGCCGTGATGTATCTCGGTCAGATCGTCGAGATCCTGCCGCGCGAAGCGCTCTGGCGGCACGCGGCGCATCCGTACACGCAGTTGCTGATCGACTCGATTCCGGCGCGCGGTGCGCGGCTCGCCGCGCCGTCGTCGGCCGAGTTGCCCGATCCGTACGCACCGCCGCGCGGTTGCCGGTTTCAGCAGCGCTGTCCGCATGCAATGCCCCTGTGCGGCGAGCAGCCGCCGGAGCTGGTCCCGCTCGGCGGCGCGCATGCGGTGGCCTGTCATCTATACGGCCGCGAGGCGCGGGCGCAAGTGTCCAACGTTTCGAACCCGGCGCCGATCGCATCGGTGCACGACGCCTGACGGCGCACCATTCATTTTCTATCCGGTGGCTTATGTCGATTCCGTCTCCCGCTGAATTCCCCGATAGCCCGCTGTCGCGAGCGCTCGCCCAGCCATTGATGCTCGGTCTGTTCCTGCCGATCCAGAGCGGCGGCTGGTCGATGTCGACGCTGCCGCGCACCACCGACTGGAGCTTCGACTACAACGCGCGCCTCACGCGCAAGGCCGAGGACCTCGGCTTCGATCTCGTGTTCGGGCTCGCGCAGTGGCTCGGCAAGGACGGCCACGGCGGCGCGCTGCGCTACCGGCGCGAATCGCTCGATTCGTTCATCACGATCGCGTCGCTCGCGTCGATCACGCACCGCATCCTGCTGGTCTCGACGCTGCACATTCTGTACGGCAATTGGCACCCGCTGCATCTCGCGAAATTCGGCGCGACGCTCGACCATATTTCGGGCGGCCGCTGGGGGCTGAACATGGTGACCGGCCATTCGATCGACGAGGCCGAAATGTTCGGCCGCGAAGGCCATTTCGAACACGACCAGCGCTACGAGATGGCGGGCGAGTTCATCGAACTGATGGAGCGGCTGTGGTCGCTCGACGACAACCTGACGTTCGACGGCAAGTGGTATCACACGCGCAACGCGTTCGTGTCGCCGAAGCCGCGCTATGGGCGTCCAGTGCTCGTCAACGCGACGAGTTCGCCGGCCGGGATCAACTACGCGGCGAAACACTCGGACCTGATCTTCATCACGAGTTCGGCCGGCGCGCAGATCGACGCGGCGCTCGACGTGCTGCCGGCGCACACGGCCCAGGTGAGGGCGGCGGCACAGTCGCACGGCCGGCAGGTGCGCACGCTGATCAACCCGACCATCGTCTGCCGGCCGACCGAGCGCGAGGCGCGCGCGTATCACGACGCGATCCTTTCGCATGCCGATTTCGGCGCGGTCGATGGCTTCACCGGACGCCGCAGCGACGCCCAGGCCTGGAAGGGCCATCAGCGCGAGCAGCGGGTGCTCGGCGGCAACATCCAGATCATCGGTTCACCCGAGCATGTCGTCGACGATCTGCTGCGCCTGAAAGCGGCCGGCATCGATGGCGTGCAACTGACTTTCTACGATTTCGAGCCCGATCTCGCGTACTTCGGCGAGGCGGTGCTGCCGCTGCTCGAGCAGGCCGGTCTGCGGGTGCGTGTGCAGTCCGCGGCGTAGTGACATAGCAGGCGCAAACAACACATACGGGTTCATCCGATACACAAGGAGTCTTGCTGATGGGAACGATCGATTCGAATCTGGCCGCCGATCCCGGCCTCGCAGTGGTGCAGCCGCAATCGGCGGCGCTGCGCGAGCTCGTCACGGCGATTGCGGCCGGCGCGGCGGCACGCGAGCGCGGCGAGGGCGATGCGCGCGACGCGATCGCACTGGTGCGCGCCGCGCGCCTCGGCGTCTTCCGCGTACCGAAGCACGAAGGCGGCGCGGGCGCCACGTTGCCGCAGCTCTTCGAGCTCGTGCTCGATCTGGCGGAGGCCGACTCGAATATTCCGCACATCCTGCGCAATCATTTCGCCTTCGTCGAGAAGGCACTGCGCGCGCGTCAACTGCCGCAGTACCAGCGCTGGACTCAACGCGTGCTCGCAGGCGAGCTGTTCGGCCTCGGCGCGAGCGAGCTCGGCACGCAGAACATCGGCGACGGCGACGGCAATACGCGCCTCGAGCCGGCCGGCGCCGGCTACCGGCTGACGGGCACCAAGTACTACAGCACCGGCAACCTGTACTTCGATCACATCATCGTCAATGCGAAGACTCCGGACGGCCGGTTCGTCGGCGCGCGCGTGTCGGTGCGGCAGCCCGGCGTCGACGTGCGCGACGACTGGGACGGCATCGGCCAGCGCCAGACCGCGAGCGGCACCACGGTCTTCAGCAACGTCGAGGTCGCGGCCGAAGACGTGCTCGTCTACGCCGACGAAGTGCAGCTGCCGCAGCAGGCCACCTTCGCGCAGCTCTACCTGACGACGATCATCGCCGGCATCTTGCGCCGCGTCGCGAAGGACGCGGTGGAACTGGTGCAGCAGCGCCAGCGCAACTTCTATCACGCAGTGGCGCCGCGCCCGGCCGACGATCCGCTGCTGCAGGAAACGGTGGGCGAATTGCAGAGCGCGGCGTTCGTCGCCGAGGCCGCAGTGCTGAACGCGGCGGCCGTGCTCGGCGAGGCGTTCGACAGCGCGATCGCCGGCCAGCCCGACGATGCGCTGTTCGTGGAAGCGGCACTGCGCAGCGCCAAAGCGAAGGTCGTGATCGATCAGCTCGCGCTGCAGGGCGCGACGCGCATCTTCGACGTGGGCGGCGCGTCCGCCGCGAAGCAGGCGTCGCAACTCGACCGCCACTGGCGCAACATCCGCACGATTGCCTCGCATAACCCGGGGCTCTACAAGGCGCGAGTGCTCGGCAACCACGCGCTGAACGGCGTACCGCTGCCGGCCGCCGCCTTCTTCTGAGTGATTGCCGCTCCGCTTGCTGCCCGCGCGGCCGCAGGCGGACCCCGAGAGTTCTTACTTCCCCGACATCCGACGATGAGTCAATCCAACGTTCCGCTTATTGGTCCCGCCGCGTTGCGCGCCGCGCTTGCTGCCCGCGACGAGCTCGCGATCCTCGACGTGCGCGAAGAGGGCGTCTGCGCACGCCGCCGGCTGTTCTATTCGTCCATCGCGCCCGTCGGGCGGCTCGGCCTCGTGGTCGGGCAGCTCGTGCCGCGCCGTACCACACCGATCGTGCTGGTCGACGAAGCCGGCGAATACACGCCGCGCGCCGCCGCGCTGCTGGCCCGCTTTGGCTATACGAACGTGTCGATTCTCGAAGGAGGTGTGGCAGGCTGGGAGGCGGCCGGCTTCGAGGTGTTCAGCGGGACCAACGTGCCCGGCAAGGCGTTCGGCGAAGTGATCGAGCAGCGCCTCCACACCCCCAATATCGATGCGCCGACGCTGAAGCGTCTGCAGGATGCCGGCGAGGACATCGTGGTGCTCGACAGCCGCCCGTTTCCCGAATACCAGACGATGAACATTCCGGGCGGCATCGAATGCGCCGGTGCTGAGCTCGTCTATCGCGCGCTTGCCGCAGCGCCTTCGCCCGATACGCTGATCGTCGTCAACTGCGCGGGGCGCACGCGCAGCATTCTCGGCGCGCAATCGCTCGTCAATGCCGGCATCCCCAATCCGGTCGCCGCGCTGACCGGAGGTTCGATGTCGTGGCTGCTGGCCGGGCTCGAACTCGAGCGCGGTCAGATCCGCACGGCCCCGCGTCCCGAAGAGACCGCGCTCGCCGGTGCGCGCACGCTTGCACAGCGCGCGGCGGCCAAAGCGGGAGTCGTCGAGATCGACCGCGCGACACTTGCGCGCTTCGAAAGCGAGGCGGCGACGCATACGCTGTACCGCTTCGACGTGCGCAGTCCGCTCGAATACGAAGCGGGCCACCGCGCCGGCTGGCGCTCGGCGCCCGGCGGGCAGCTCGTGCAGGCGACCGATGAGTACGTCGGCACGTTGCACGCGCGGGTCGTGCTCGGCGACGACGATGGCGTGCGGGCGCGGATGACCGCATCGTGGCTCGTGCAGCTCGGTTATCTGCAGGTGTTCGTGCTGGCCGATGACGACGCTTCCGCCGCTGTCGAAGCCGGCCCCGAGCCGCGCGAAGTGCTGCGCACTCCTGGCCGCACGCGATGGATCGAAGCGGATCAGCTCGCGCGCGCGCTCGAAGCGGGCAGCGTGCAGCTGGTGGACGTGGACAGCAGCCTCGCGTTTCGCCGCGCGCATATCGCCGGCGCGCGCTTCATTGCCGCGAGCGCGTTGCAGGATCTGCTCCCTCGCATCGACGACCCGGCGCGCCAGCTCGTGCTCACGTCGAGCGACGGCGTGCTCGCCGGCCTGCTCGCCGACGAGTTGCGCGAGCGGCACGAGAACGTCGCGGCGCTGCTCGGCGGGACCTCGCGCTGGCTCGCACTCGGTCTGCCGCAGGCCGCGGGCGACGACGGCAATCTGACCGGCGACGACGATGCGTGGTACAGCCCGTATCACTACCCGCCGGGCCAGGCCGCGCAGCAAATGGAGTCGTACCTCGCATGGGAGCTGCAACTGGTAGCGCAGCTCGAACGCGACGGCATCGCGTCGATCGACGTGATCGACTTCGACACCGCCACCCGCGCGCGCAGCGCCGAATGGCTGGCGACGCTACAGAGCACGGTGTGAGCGTGCACGGCCATCGATCGTTGCAAAGGACACAAACATGAGCGCGTATCGCAGACTCCATCTGAACACCAACGTTACCGGCATGGGCCGTCATCCCGCCGGCTGGCGCACGCTCGACAACCCGAAGTCGATCGTCGACCTCGGCTTCTTCACCTCGATCGCCCGGATCGCCGAGCGCGGCAAGCTCGATGCGGTGTTCCTGTCCGACGCGCTGGCGTTGCGCGGTCACGCGCACGGGCCCTCGCAGTCGCTGGAGCCGACCGTGCTGCTCACGGCGCTCGCCGGCGTGACGCAACACGTCGGGCTGATCGGGACCGCATCGACGACGTTCAACGATCCGTTCAACCTCGCGCGCCGCTTCGCGTCGGTGGACCATCTGAGCGCTGGGCGGGTCGCGTGGAATGCGGTGACCACTTACGACCCGCAGGCGGCCGCCAATTTCAGTTTCGGCGAAGCGCCGGACAAGCCGGCGCGGTACGCGCGCGCGGCGGAGTTCGTCGACGTCGTGCTGAAGCTGTGGGATAGCTGGGAAGACGATGCGCTCGTCGCCGATCGCGCGAGCGGCCTCTATGCGGACCCGGCGCGCGTGCACGCAATCGGGCATCGCGGGCCGCATTTTCAGGTGCGCGGGCCGCTGAATCTGCCGCGCAGCCCGCAAGGCAGGCCGGTGCTGGTGCAGGCCGGCGGATCGGAAGCCGGCGTTGCGCTTGCCGCACGCGATGCCGACGCGGTGTTCACCGCGCAGACCACCTTCGAGGGCGCACAGGCGTTCTACCGCGACATCAAGGCACGCGCCGCAGCGCACGGCCGCGATCCGGCTCATCTGCTGGTCCTGCCCGGCCTCTATCCGGTGATCGGCGGCACGCTCGCCGAAGCGCGCCAACGCAAGGCCGAGATGGACGCGCTGCTCGAGCGCAGTGCGGAACTCGCGAAGTTCGCCGGCGCGCTCGGTGTCGAGCCCACCGACCTGCGTCTCGATGAGCCGCTGCCGTATGAGCTGATCGACAGCGGTGTGCGCTCCGACGTCTCCGGCGGCTTTATCCGCTCGACGGTGCTGCTCGCCCGCAGCGAGAACCTGACGGTGCGCGATCTGCTCGATCGCAATCCCGGCGCGCACCGGATGCTGGTGGGCACGCCGGAGACCATCGCGGACGACATCGAGCGCTGGTTCACCGGCCGCGCGGCGGATGGCTTCAATCTGAATGCGGATGTGTTTCCGTCGGGGCTCGAGGATTTCGTCGATCAGGTCGTGCCGCTGTTGCAGCGCAAGGGCATCTTCCGCCGCGAGTACGAAGGCACGACGCTGCGTGAACACTATGGTCTGCCACGGCCGCCCAGCCGCTATGCCGATGCGCAAGCGGGCGTCGCCGCCGCGGCCGATGCGGTCTCTTGAAGGAGGGGAAATGAGTATGTCCACACGTGATTCCACTTTTGCGGTGACTCCCGCGCCGGCTGCCGGCGCGATGTTACTGCGACGCTTGACGCTGCGCGAACCGCTGCTGCGTTGCCTCGTGCCGGTGCTGCTGATCGCGGTGTGGCAGCTGGCTTCGTCGCTGGGCGTGGCCAGCGAATTCGTGCTGCCGTCGCCCGCGTCGGTGCTCGCCGCGTATCGCGAGTTGTGGCAGTCGGGCGATCTGCAGGACGCGCTGAAGGTGTCGCTCGCGCGTGCGGCGCTGGGCCTGCTGATCGGCGGGGGCGCGGGGATGCTGCTGGGCGTGGCCTCCGGCTTGAGCAAGTCCGCCGAACGCGGCTTCGACAGCGTGCTGCAGATGCTGCGTACCATACCGTTCATCGCGCTCGTGCCGATCTTCGTCGTGTGGTTCGGCATCGGCGAAGTGTCGAAGGTCGCGCTGATCGTGGGAGCGGCCATTTCGCCGATGTATCTGAGCACCTATCACGCGATCCGCGGTATCGATCCGAAGCTGCTGGAACTCGGCCGCACGTTCCGGCTGACGCGCGCGCATCAGGTCCGCCTCATCATCCTGCCGATGTCGCTGCCCGGCATACTCGTCGGCGTTCGCTACGCGGCGGCGATCTCGCTGCTGGCGCTGGTGGCCGCTGAGCAGATCAACGCAAGCGCGGGCATCGGCTACATCCTGAACAACGCCAACCAGTTCCAGCGTACCGACATCATCATCGCGGGCATCCTCGTGTATGCGGCGCTGGGCATCAGCGTCGACGCGCTGCTGCGCTACATCGAGCGCAAAGCGCTCGCCTGGCGAGGTGCGCATGTCTGAGCTCGCATACCAGACGGATCGGCCGACGGCGTCTGTCGTCGCGAGCCTGTCGCGCGTCGGCAAGCGCTATGGCGAGAACACTGTGCTCGATCAGGTCGACTTCACGGTGCAAAAGGGCGAAGTGGTCGCGCTCGTCGGACCGTCCGGCACCGGCAAGACCACGTTGCTGCGACTGCTCGCCGGACTCGAATCGGCAACGAGCGGCCGCGCGGAAGTGTCGGCGAATACCTCGGTGGTGTTCCAGGAACCGCGCCTGATCGGAGCCCTGCGGGTGTGGGCGAACGTGCTGCTGGACGACGCGCGCAAGCCGGATGCAAAAGAACGGGCGCGCGCCGCGCTGCAAGACGTGGGTCTCGAAGACAAGCTGTCGAGTTGGCCCGTCAGCCTTTCGGGCGGCCAGGCGCAGCGCGTGGCCGTGGCTCGCGCGCTGTATCGGCGGCCCGACCTGATGCTGCTCGACGAACCGTTCAGCGCGCTGGACGCATTCACACGGCGAAGCATCCAGAGTCTCGTGCTGAAGCTGTGGGACCACTACCGGTTCGGCCTCGTGATCGTGACTCATGACCTCGACGAGGCATTGATACTCGCCGACCGGATCGTAATTCTTTCCAAAGGCAGGATCTGCCACGAAACGCGGGTCGATTTGCCGCGCGAGCGTGACGTGACCTCGCCGGAATTCAATGCGCTGAAGCGTGACCTGCTGCGGCAGTTTTCGCTCAGCGTGTCCTGACTTTTTTCATTCATCACCAGGGTTGCCATGTCGCTAAAGAAATCGCTATTCGCAGGTGTTGCCGCATTGCTTGCTACTTTCACGCTCGCCTCCTCGGGTACGGCTCACGCCCAAAGCCAGCAGGCCGATCTGAAGAACGCAAAGCTCGTGATCGCCTATCAGGACCCCGCATTTCCCGCGCTGATCCGCAAATCGGGCGTGGTCGACGGAACGCCTTACCAGATCGAATGGGTGCTGCTGACAGGGCCGGCCGCGAATCTGTCCGCGCTGTACGCGGGCCGCATCGATCTGGGTCACATGGGCGACACGTCGCTCACGATCGAGCAGGCCAACGCGCGCACCGATTGGACCAAGGACTCGACGCCGTTGCGCATCGTCGCGGGCTGGCGCAACGCGTATTCCAAAGACTATCCGCCGGAGATCACGGCGCTGCGCACGAGCTCGGGCATCACGAGCGTACAGGCGATCAAGGGACACAAGTTCGGCTATAACTACGGCGGCTATAACCATGCGCAATATCTGGCGACGCTGGTCAAGGCGGGGTTGAGCGAGAAAGACGTGCAGCCGATCAAGTTCGCGGACGGCGCGACATCGGCGGCGGGCTTCAACGCGGGGCAGGTCGACGTCTATTCGGGCGCGCTCGGCCCGGTCCTGCCGACGATCAGGTCGGGCACGGGCCACGTTCTGCTGAGCGACCGCGACACGAAGATTCCGGCGCTCAACGTATGGACGACGACTTCCGCCAACCTGAAAGATCCCGCCAAGGTCGCGGCGCTGCAGGACTTCTTCTCCCGCATGTCGGGTTACTGGTCCTGGCACGATGCGCACAAGGATGAGGTGATCGGCATCCTCAAGGACACGCTGAAGATCTCCGATGAACGCGCCGCGTTCGAGTACCAGGTGCGCAGCGGCAGCTTCGTCAAGTTCGACAAGGGCCTGCTCGGTGAGGAACAGAACATCGCCGACATCCTGTACGACGGGCACGCGATCCGCAAGAAGGTGAAGGTCGACGTCGAATACGATCCGCGCTTCAACGCGGCGCAGAAAGCGATCTGGCCGATCCCGTCCAGGGACTGATTCGCTGTTGCGATCCCGGATGCCGCGCGACGTCCTCACGAGAACTGATGACACGACCATGACGACAACCACGAACGAATCGAGCAGCGTTATCGCCGCACAACGCCGTGAAGCGGTACAGGATCTGCTTGCCGACGCCCGCTCGATCATCCTTGAAAAGGGCGTTACGCGCGAAGCATTGAAGGCGATCAGCGCGCTGCTGCTCCAGCTCGCGACGCGGCACACACTGTTCGACGCGACTGATTTTCCGCCGCCGCGCCTCGACAGCGGCGATACGTCGACCCGCTACAGGCTCAATCCCGGCGAAGACGGACTGGCGTTGTATCTGAACTCGCTGCTGCCCGGCAAGACGACGATTCCGCACAACCACGACACGTGGGCCGTGATCGCGGCGATCGAAGGCGCGGAGCTGAACCGTATCTACCGGCGCACCGACGATGGCCGCGACCCGGAGCGCGCAACGCTCGAACTGTTGCACGAAGTGGTGGTGCGGCCCGGCATTCCGATCGCCTTTCTTCCCGACGATATCCACAGTATTCATGTCGGCGGCGCGGAGCCGACGCTGCATCTTCATCTGTATGGCCGTCCGCTTGAAACGCTGACGGGCCGCCTCGGCTTCGAAACCGATACCGGCCTCGTGGTGCGCTACAACGCGAAACACCTGCAGCGCGCGACTCAGGCAGTCGGTTGATGGCGTCGTCCGATCCCAACTTCGTGCTTTCCGATTCTCCAATGGCAGACACTTTTTCGCTGATCCCTGCGACCACCGTACGTGAATGGTTGAACGACGAGGAAGAGATTGCGTTCTTCGACGTGCGAGAAGCCGGCGAGTTCGGTGAAGGCCATCCGTTCTTCGCGGTTCCACTGCCGTATAGCCGGCTCGAACTCGATATCGTCCGCCTCGCGCCGCGGCGCGAAGTACGCATCGTCCTGCTCGATGCCGGCACGGATGACGCAGCAATCTCACGGCGCGCCGCACGTCGGCTTCATGCGTTGGGCTACACGCGACTGTTCGTTCTGAAAGACGGCGCGCGCGGCTGGGCCGCGGCCGGCTACACGCTGTTCAAGGGCGTGAACGTGCCGTCGAAAACCTTCGGCGAACTCGTCGAGCATGCGTACGAGACGCCGCACATTTCGGCGGCCGATCTCGCCAGATTGAAGGCGGAGCGCGCGCCGCTGATTCTGCTGGACGGACGCACCGTCGAAGAGCACACGAAGATGACGATTCCGGGCGCGGTGAGCTGCCCCAACGGCGAATTGGCCTATCGTTTCGGTGCGCTGGCGGCGGACCCGCGCACGCCTGTCGTGATTCATTGCGCGGGGCGTACGCGCAGCATCATCGGCGCGCAGTTGCTGCGCAGTCTGGGCGTGCCGAATCCGGTCGTCGCGCTCGAAAACGGCACACAAGGCTGGGCGCTTGCCGGTCTGGAACTGGAGCACGGCAGCGCGCGACGCTATCCGGATAGCGTCGAAGACAGTGTATCGAGCGAAGCGCGTGACCGTGCCGCGTTACTCGCCGCACGGTTCGCCGTGACCACGCTCGACGCACGGGCCGCGCAAGCATGGCTCGACGCCGCTGACCGCACCACGTATCTGCTCGACGTGCGCAGCGCCGCCGAGTTCGCGCGCGACGGCGTGCCCGCCGCCGTGCACGCACCCGGCGGACAATTGCTTCAGGCAACGGATCAGACCATCGGCGTGCGCCGTGCTCGCGTGCTGCTGGTCGATTACGACGGCATACGCGCGCCTGTCATTGCGACGTGGCTCGTGCAACTGGGCCTTGAAACCGCGTTGGTCGAGGCACGGGATGCACACGCACTGCGGCGTCACGGGCGGCAAGCCACTGCGCATGGCGCGGTCGAAGAAGACCTGATCGATGCGGACGGACTACGCAAGCTGCGCGGCGCAGCAGACGTGCACGTGCTCGATCTGCGCTCCAGCGCCGCGTATCGCGTCGGCCATCCCGAGCGGGCGCGCTGGTCGATCCGTCCACGCTTGGCTGCGGCACTTGAAAAAGCGGGGCGCTCGCATCGCATCGTGCTGCTGGCGGATTCACAGGAGCTGGCCGCGCTCGCCGCGGTCGATCTGCGCGAGGCTCGCTTCAGCAATGTATCCATTGCGAAAGAGGGCATCGATACATTCAGGCAAGCAGGCTACCCGATCGAAGCGTCGCCGCAGACCCCTGCGGATCGTGAGCGGATCGACTACCTGTTTTTTGTGCATGACCGCCACGAAGGCAACCTCGATGCGGCGCGTGCCTATCTCGCCTGGGAAACCGGCTTGATTGCGCAGTGTGCGCCAGACGAGCTTCGCCAGTTTTGCATCGACGTGCAAGCGGCCCACGCGGACACGCTTGCCCAGCCGATTCTTTGATGATCGCGTGTGTGCCCGGACTACCGGATATCGACGATGGCTTCGCGTGCATCGATCTTGCGCAGGGCGACGTGCTCGCGATAAGCGAGATCGGCGCAGTCCTCACTCGCCGCCGACGGCATTACGATCACCGCATTCTTTCATTCTGCCGAATGCTTATCAGGCCACGTACGGAATGAATATTCCTATTGATTGGTTTGTGCGTGGTGTGCGGTTTCTTACACTTGGTCGCTCTTCATACAGGAGTGCCATCCGTGAGTTCCTCTGCGCAATCGAATCTGGACACCTCATTTGAAAATCTGCGCATCCGGCGTGTGGCGGGATTGATTGGCGGAGAAGTTCAGGATTTCAAGCTCTCCCCAGCGCTCGACGAGTCCGTGATCGACACGCTCCATCGCGCGCTGGTGAAGTACAAGGTGCTGTTCTTCCGCGATCAGGGACATCTGGACGACGTGTCGCACCAGGCGTTCGGCGCACGATTCGGCGAAACCGTCGCGCATCCGACCGTGCCGTCGCCGGAAGGCACGGCGCTGTTCGAGCTGGATGCGTCCAAAGGTGGCGGCCGCGCAGATTCCTGGCACACGGACGTCACTTTCGTCGATGCGTTCCCGAAGATTTCTATTCTTCGCGGCGTGAAGATTCCGGCTTACGGCGGCGATACGGTGTGGGCCAACACGGCCGTCGCCTACGAACGTCTGCCGGACGATCTGAAGCGGCTCGCCGACTCCCTGTGGGCCGTGCATACCAACGATTACGACTACGGTGCAGAGCGTATAGCAGGAACCGACACGCAGTCCGCCGCGGCGCGTCTCGCGCATCACCAGAACGTGTTCGTTTCGGCCGTGTACGAGGCCGAGCATCCGATCGTGCACGTGCATCCGGTGTCGGGCGAAAGAGCCTTGCTGTTGGGCCACTTCATCAAACGCATCGTGGGTTTGTCGAGTTCGGAGTCCGCGCGAATCTTCGAGATCCTGCAAAACCGCGTGATCCGCCTCGAAAACACCGTGCGCTGGCAGTGGCGTCAGAACGATGTGGCGATCTGGGACAACCGCGCAACGCAACACTACGCGGTGAACGATTACGGCACCCAGGAGCGCCTCGTGCGTCGCGTGACTGTGGCGGGCGAGCGCGCGGTTTCCGTCGACGGCCGTCATAGTCGCACGCTTCGGCGGCCGGAACCGACAACGCAAGTGGACTCGCCGCAGGCCACGCGCGAGCCGGCCGCTTCCGCCGCCTGAGCGGGTTCGACGATAACCAATACGAGGCTCTCCGCACATGACACAACGACGACGCCTGCTTCAGGCCGCCGCCGTATTGGGCGCAACGGCGATGCTGCCAGGCCTGGTTCGCGCGCAATCCGGCGCAAAGAAGTACGCCGGTGTGACGCTCAACGTATCGGTGTTCAGCACCGCATACACGAAACTGCTTCAACAATGGTTGCCGGAATTCGAAGCAGCGAGCGGCGCGAAGGTGAACTTCGATACACCTTCGTTTCCGGTGTACAACCAGCGCGCTGACCTCGAATTGTCCACGCGGGGTTCCGCGTATGACGTGCTGAACGTCACGTTCATCTACAGTAGCCGCTGGATCAATTCGGGCTGGCTGACACCGCTCGACGACTTCATCAAGAATCCCGCGCTTACCGCGGCGGACTGGGACGTCAAGGATTTCCTGCCGGGCGCGCTCGCGTCTGAAACCGGCAAGGATGGCAAGCTGTATGGCATTCCCTGGAATGCCGAAGCACTGCTGTCGGGCTCGTCGCGCTTCGATCTCGTGAAGGCAGCGGGCTTCGCGTATCCCGACACGACCGACGATCTCGTCAAGGTGCTGAGGGCCGTCAACAAGAAGGAACGCGTCGCGGGCTACGTCGCGGACAGCCACTATGGCTGGACCTTCGTGCCGTATCTGCAGGCATTCGGTGGCAATGTGTTCCGCGCGCCGCCGGACGACCTGTTTCCCACGCTCGACACGCCGGAGGCGATTGCCGCCGCCGAGTATTACGCGAACCTGATCAGCGAGTTCGGTCCGGACGGTGGCGTGACGTACACGCCCGATCAGGTCACGCAGGCCCTGATGCTCGGCCGCACGAATTTTACGGATGCCGGTCAGATCTACCTCGCCCAACTCGGCGACCCCGTGGCGAGCAGGACCGTGAAGACGGCGAGCTTCGGGCTCGTGCCGAAGGGACCGGCCGGACGTTTTCCCGGCGTTGCCGTGCATGGCCTGGGCATTCCCGCCGGCTCGAAGAACAAGGAAGCGGCGTGGTCATTCATTCAGTGGGCGCTGTCGAAGCAGATCACACGGCGGACCGTCGCTGCCGGTTACGGATCGCCCGCGCGGCGTTCGGACATAGACTCGAAGGAATTCCGCACGCGGCAGTTGATCAATGGTCACGATCTTGCGGAGCTTTCACTGCAATCCATCGATCTCGCGGCGAAATCCGGTCATATGAAGTACCGCACGGTCGCGGTCTATCCGCAGGTCGATCAGCAGCTCAACGCGGCGATCGCGCGCATCGCGACGAAGCAGCTGTCGGCACGCCAGGCGATGCAGCAGGCGCAAGCGGCGTCGATTGCGGAACTGAGACGGGCCGGCATCAAGATCTGACGGCTACGACATGTCGACGCCATTACTTCCCGCTGCGAGCTGGGTGTCGCAACAGCGGCGCGCATTCCTGCTCGGGCTGACACCGTCGTTGATCGCCTTGGCGGCCGTTACGCTCGTGCCGACCGTGGTGCTCATCGTCGTCAGTCTGACTCCGCTGAGCCTCACGAACCCGGCCGCGAGTTTTCGCTTCGACGATCCACTCGTCAACTATCGGCAACTGCTGCACGACACGCGGTTTCTGGATTCGGTGCGCACGCAGCTCAAGTTGTCGGTGGCGAGCGTAACGTCACAACTGGCTATCGGCCTCGGGCTTGCGCTGCTGCTCGACGGCAAGTCGGCGTTTCTCAGGGGCGTGCGTACCGTTTTTCTGATTCCGATGGTGTTGCCGCCGATTGTCGCCGCGCTGATCTGGAAGATCCTTTATTCACCGGATATCAGCCCGCTGCATCGTGTGCTGGAGTCGGCCGGTTATCCGGTGAGTTCGTTGATCGCGAATCCGTCGACCGCGCTGTGGGCAGTCGCCGCCGCCGACACGTGGCAATGGTTCCCGTTCACGATGCTAATGGTGCTGGCCACATTGCAGACCATTCCCGACGATCCGCTCGAAGCGGCGAGCCTCGATGGCGCGGGGCGCTGGCAATTGTTCCGCTATATCGTGCTGCCATACCTGCGTCCGGTGCTGGTGGTCTGCGGATTGTTCCGGCTCATCGACAGCTTCAAGGCGTTCCCATTGATCTACGTGTTGACCAACGGCGGCCCCGGCACCGTAACGGAAGTCGCCAACTACTACAGCTTCATCGAGGCATTCAATTTCTCTTATTGGGGCTACGGGAGCGCGATTGCGACGGTCATCCTCGTCGGTGTCTTCCTGCTGAGCTGGCTGGTCGGCAAACTCGGATGGAATAGCCATGACGCAGAGTAGTACTTCGATCGATCGCGATCTGCCCGGCGCAATTGGAGTGAGCGAAGACGGACACACGGCGCCTGTCGGCCGCCGACGCCGCAAGGGCACGAGGATGTATCGGCTGGGAGCGGAGTGGCAACGTCATGCGCGCGCGGTGGTGGTCGCCGCGCTGCTGCTGGTACTGCTGTTTCCGTTCCTGTGGCTCGTGCAACTGGCGTTGCGTCCCGCTGACACGATATTCGACGACGGGCTGCTCTTCAAGCCGACCCTCGATGCCTTCAGAGGTCTCTTTCATAGCAGCTTCGTAGGCTCGTTCGTGAACAGCCTCATAGTCAGCACGTTGTCCACGCTGCTTTCGTTGCTGATCGGCGTGCCGGCGGCTTACACGCTGACGCGCTGGAAGTTTCGCGCACGCAAGCAGGTCGCGCTATGGATTCTGACCACGCGTATGGCGCCGCCGGTCGCGTTCACGATTCCGTTCTATCTCGCGTACCGGTGGCTCGGGCTTCAGGACACTATCGCGGGGCTTGTGATCGTGTATCTGACGTTCAATCTGTCGATTGTCATCTGGCTGATGCAAACCTTCTTCGAGGCCGTGCCGCGCACACTTGAAGAAGCCGCGCAGATCGACGGCTGCGGCATCTGGCAAGCCTTCTGGCGCGTCACGCTGCCGCTTGCGGCGCCCGGACTCGCGGCCACTGCCGTGCTGTGCTTCATCTTCTCGTGGAACGACTTCTTCTACGCCTTGATTCTCACGCGGACTAATGCGATCACCGCGCCGGTGTCGATCGTGAATTTTCTCCAGTACGAAGGCTGGGAATGGACCAAGGTCGCCGCCGCCGGCACGCTGGTCATGCTGCCGGTCGTTCTGTTCACGGTACTGGTCCGTACATACCTGGTGCGCGGCCTGACCGCGGGCGGACTGAAGGACTAAAAAGAATTGCGAAATAGGGGATTCAACGCGCCATGTCTTCGCTCAGCATCCGCAATGTTCACAAACGCTACGACAATACCGAGGCCATTGGCGGCATCGATGTCGAAATCGCCGACGGAGAATTCGTGGCGCTCGTCGGTCCGTCGGGCTGCGGCAAGTCCACGTTGCTGCGGATGATCGCAGGACTGGAGTCGGTCACAGAAGGCGACATCATGCTGGGCGATCAATCGATCAACGAGTTCGCGCCGAAAGATCGCAACATCGCGATGGTGTTCCAGAATTACGCGCTTTATCCGCATATGACTGTCGCGCAGAATCTTGCTTTTTCTCTGCAATTGAAAGGCGCGTCCAAGGCGGAGATGGCGGTACGCGTGAACGACGTGGCGCAAAGCCTTGGACTGACTCCGCTGCTTGAACGCCTGCCGCGCCAGCTATCGGGGGGACAAAGACAGCGTGTCGCGATGGGCCGCGCGATCGTGCGTCAACCGCAGGCCTTTCTGTTCGACGAGCCGCTGTCGAACCTCGACGCGAGCTTGCGCGTCAAGATGCGCACGGAGATCAAGGCCTTGCACCAGCGGCTGCGTACCACCACGATTTACGTAACGCACGATCAGGTCGAAGCGATGACGATGGCTGACCGTATCGTCGTACTCAAGGATGGATTGATCGAACAGGTGGGCACGCCGCTCGAACTGTATGACACGCCGCGCAATGCGTTCGTTGCGGGGTTCATCGGCTCGCCGTCGATGAACTTCATTCACGGACACCTGGATCTAAACAACGGTGCACGCGTGATAACGGACGGTGGCCTGCAGTTGCCGTTGGCGACAAGGCCCAACGCGGAGCAAGGAGCCCGCGTCGTTTATGGCGCGAGGCCTGAAGACTTCCGGCTCGATGGAAGTGGACGCGGCCTACCGGCTGAAGTGGTGGTAGTGGAACCGACCGGATCGGAGACGCAGATAGCGGTGCGCTTTGCCGGGCAGGATCTCATCGTCGCGTATCGTGAGCGTATCGACGCCCGGCCGGGGGACCGGATCCATCTGCTCCCTTGCGGGGAGCGGGCGCATCTGTTCGATGCGCACAGCGGAGGCCGGTTGAATTAAAGAGTAAAGAGACGACGATCTTCGCAGACCTTTGCGGACGGCGGTCAGACTACAAGTCCTGGCTGCCGGCTTTGCAATAGACGAGGCTGCTTGGCATCGCAAGATTGGGTCCCAGGACTCGACTTGCCGGGCCGACCAATGCGCCGCTGCGATGCACCGGGGCGCGTCTGAGACAGCGGCAGGATTCAGGCTTTGATGGGCTGCGGTCGTGGCTCGCACAAACCGACCGCTACGACATCGAGCAAGGTTCCTAACGCGGGGCATTCAAGACTACGACACCTGTGCTAGTTGCGCTGGAGGGAGCGAGGCACCAGCGAATTCACATCGCGGCCGACTGGCAGCCCAATCGCCGAGAGAAGGCATCGGGCTTCGGTGTAACCGCTCTCCGGATAGCGCTCGAAGATTCGGTTGAATTCTTCGACAAGCAGACGGGCACGTTTCGGCACGGGAGCGTCTGGTCCCAGCATCAAGGCGGTTCGCCCGAACTTGACTGGTCCAGCCTTGATCACGGCGCGCAGAGCCGAATTCGCGCTGCCGCGCCCGAACAACTCCATGCCGTATGCGCGGATCATCGCGCGCACGATTGCCTCAGCAGCAGGTGTAAGCGGCGGCAAGGCCTCTACCAAGCGGAGATGCGGCGAGCGCACATCCGGCGCGGTGAAGCGTCCGACATCTTCAATGTCGGCCTCCAGCCTATGAACCGGCAGGTCCGCACTGAAAAGCAGCAGCCGTATGTGGTCGTAGAGCGCGTCTTCGGCTGGATCGATGACTGTAGTCTCCATCATTCTTTTTCCCCGGGCGGCGACGTTGGCCCAACCGGGCCAGGGCGAAACTGCAAGAGGCGAGGCGGGCCGTGCGGGCGTGCCGCACGGTACCCGCTTCGCTTCTCGGCGGTTGGCATCGGGTCGGTGCTCTTTAGGTCCGTCGGACATACCGTTCCGAAACGACCGAGCGTCCATGGATCCAGGCGACCGCAAGCTCCAGCGCTTCATCGCGCGCCTCCTCCACGTTGGAGAAGTCTCCATCAACGCCGAGCGTGCGTATCTCGCCTGCCCGATCGGTGATGACGGCCGTCGCTGCGTAGCGACCCTTCTCGGTGGCGGTAACCACCGGCCTGATCTCACAGCCGTGATACTCCATCATGTTCTCCGCTTGCATATCACACCTCCGGCAGAGTGTTGTACCTCAGGCGACACAGATGATTCGGGATATGCAGCCTCTCACGAAGCGCGAACCTGACCACGCGCTCCAGTTCGCCTGCCCGTGGGAAGCCCCACCGACAAACAGATCGAAACACGCAACGCTTGGTCGCGACTGCCTGAGCGATAGATAAAATAGCGCAAGGAACGCGAATTTCAAGAGGCCCTGCAACATGTCATCCGGGAGGCTTCATGGAACTTTTCGACAGGCTTCAGGAGCAGATCGACACCGTGCGTCTGCCGCTCTTTGCCGTCACCGTCACGGCGGTGGCGCAGGTGAATACCCCGCTTTTTGCGATACTCCACTGGCACGGATTCCGGCGAGCGACGCCGCTTGTCCTGCCCGGCATCGAGATCCCGCGACGACCGGTTCCGGGGTCGGCCTTTCGCTTCGACGCACCGTGGCACAGCTTTGAGACCGTGGACGCCATGCTGCTGGATGCCGCCTGGCAATCCGGCGCGTGGGACGTCGAGCGCGTCGAGCGGCGAGGCTGCAACGTGATCGGTGCCAGCGAGGCCGAAGCGCTCGCTTGCCGTCAGGCGTTCGGAAACTATCCCGAGCACGGGGCCCGCGACCCGCAGCTCGTCAGTGACGATATGGACCGCGACGCGCTGATGCGTCTTGCCGCGCACAGCGGCTACCTGCGCTGGCTATTCCGCCCGGTCAAAGGCGGCCTCTGGGGCACGCTCAACGAACCCGACGACACCCTCGATGCGGATGGTGGACGCCAGCCGCCCTGTCCGGTGCCGCCTGCCCCCCCCCGCCCGGATCGGCGCGGCCGCACGGTTTATCGCCTCGGCAAGGTGCAGCGCCTGCTGCTGCCGCGTTGAAAAATTCTGTTACAAATTGACATTTTCAGGCCCCTTGAAGCGCGGCATTGGCGCCTCTATTTCGCTTTCCGCCAGACATTGGCTCGGCTGCACCGCGGCGAATTACGCGCCCGGATCCCCGCAGCCGGATTCCCTTATTGGTGATCCTTTAATCGCTCAGGAGATGGAAATGCAGATTCGTCCCCTCTACGACCGGGTTATCGTCAAGCGAATCGAAACGCAGCGGACGACGGCTTCGGGCATCGTGATTCCCGATTCAGCGGCAGAAAAACCAGAACAAGGCGAAGTCGTCGCAGTCGGCAGCGGCCGGCTGCTGCAGGATGGAACGCTGCGCGCGCTCCAGCTGAAAGTCGGTGATCACGTGCTGTTCGGCAAATACGCAGGCCAGACCGTCAAGGTCGACGGCGAGGAGTTGCTCGTCATGCGCGAGGAAGACGTCATGGGAGTCCTCGAGGCCGACGCGAGTGCCGCCCGAAAGGCCGCCTGAAACCGCGTTACGGTCGCGGACACCCGACCGGCTGTTCGCGACGCGTTTAGTCAACGACTTTACCAGGAGCAAGAACATGAGTGCAAAAGACGTCAAATTTCATGACAGCGCTCGCGCCCGTATCGTCAAGGGCGTGAATGTCCTCGCCGATGCCGTCAAGGTCACGCTCGGACCCAAAGGACGCAACGTGCTGATCGAGCGCAGCTTCGGCGCGCCGACCATCACGAAAGACGGTGTGTCGGTCGCAAAGGAAATTGAACTGAAGGACCGCTTCGAGAACATGGGAGCGCAGGTGGTCAAACAGGTCGCATCGAAGACCGCTGACGTGGCTGGCGACGGCACTACCACCGCCACCGTGCTGGCGCAGGCCATCGTGCAGGAAGGCATGAAGCACGTCGCCGCTGGCATGAACCCGATGGATCTCAAGCGCGGCATCGACAAGGCTGTGGCCGCAGTGCTCGACGAACTGCGCAATCTGTCGAAGCCGATTTCCACCAACAGGGAGATCGCGCAGGTAGGTTCGATCTCGGCGAATTCCGACGAGGCGATCGGCAAGATCATCGCGGACGCGATGGAAAAAGTCGGCAAGGAAGGCGTGATCACCGTCGAAGACGGCAAGTCGCTCGACAATGAGCTGGATGTGGTCGAAGGCATGCAGTTCGACCGCGGCTACGTGAGCCCCTACTTCATCAACGATCCGGAAAAACAGGCCGCGTATCTCGACGACGCATTGATCCTGCTGCACGACAAGAAGATCTCGAGTATCCGGGACCTGCTGCCGGCTCTCGAAGCGACCTCGAAGGCCGGCAAACCGTTGCTGATTGTCGCGGAAGATATCGACGGTGAAGCACTGGCCACGCTGGTGGTCAACGCAATGCGCGGCATCCTGAAAGTTGCGGCCGTCAAGGCCCCCGGCTTCGGCGATCGCCGCAAGGCCATGCTGGAGGACATCGCCGTGCTCACCGGCGCGACCGTGATCTCCGAAGAGACGGGCAAGCAACTTCAGAATGCAACACTCGAGGACCTGGGGCGCGCCAAGCGCGTGGAAGTTCGCAAGGGCGATACGATCATCATCGACGGCGCAGGCGACGAAAAGCGCATCGAGGCACGCGTGAAGTCGATACGTGCGCAGATCGAGGAAGCGACTAGTGACTACGATCGGGAGAAACTGCAGGAGCGCGTTGCAAAGCTCGCAGGCGGCGTGGCCGTGATCAAGGTCGGGGCGGCGACCGAGGTTGAGATGAAGGAAAAGAAAGACCGCGTCGACGACGCGCTGCACGCGACCCGCGCGGCAGTGGAAGAAGGCATCGTGCCGGGAGGTGGCGTGGCGCTTTTGCGCGCGCGTTCGGTCGTGACGAGCCTCAAAGGCCTCAACAGTGATCAGGACGCGGGCATCCAAATCGTGCTGCGCGCACTCGAAGCGCCAATGCGCGTGATCGCCTCAAACGCTGGCGATGAGCCTTCCGTGGTCATCGCCAAGGTGCTGGAAGGCGAGGGCAACTTCGGCTACAACGCGGCCACTGGCGAGTTCGGCGATCTCGTCGAGGCGGGAGTGGTCGACCCCACGAAGGTTGCGCGCACGGCGCTGCAGAACGCCGCATCGATTGCCGGACTGATCCTGACGACGGATGCAACGGTGGCTGAAGCGCCGAAGGACGAAAAGCCGGCGCAGGCGAGCGCGCCGGAACTGGAGTATTAACCGCTTCGGTTCCGCTCCGCACCGGTCAGCGAGGCTGACCGGTGCATTTTCTTCATGGCATGTGGGTCGTACTGGATTCGAACCAGTGACCAACGGATTAAAAGTCCGCTGCTCTACCAGCTGAGCTAACGACCCAATCCTCTCTTTTTCGCCGTTATAGCGCTTTGGACGCTCCCCCTAACTGATATCGATCGTGCGACTCGTGGACGGTGCCGGCTCCGTTTTCGGCACGGTCAACGTGAGCACGCCATTGTCGAATTTCGCAAGCGCGCGACCGGGATCGGCGTATTCCGGCATCGGGATCGTGCGTACGAAGCGTCCATGAGCACGCTCCAGCCGATAGCAGCCGTTTTCCTCACTGTGCACGTCCTGCTTTTTCTCACCGCGCAGCACGATCGCGCCGTCCTCGACGCTTGCCCTCACGTCTTCGCGCTCCATCCCGGGCAGTTCTGCGGTGACGCGCAGCACCGGTCCCTCGTCGACAACGTCGATGCGCGGCTGGAAGCGCGATGAACTGAAGTCGCCGAACCATCGTTCGAGCGCGCCGCGGCCAGCAAACGGGTCGTGAAAGAACTCTTCCACTGCGCGCCACGGCTCGCGGGAGAACAGTCGCGGAATGTCGGGCCATGCGCTACGCCACGGTTCGCCGGCGGGCGTGCTCTCCGGGTTGTCCGCATCGGTCTGCGCACAGTCCCGCGAAGGAACTTGAAGGGGTTCCACTTCTTCGGATCGCTGTTCATCGTTTCCTCCTCTGAGAGCTGTCACAGCGAACAGGATTGCGTTCTTGCGTCGCGGCGCGATCAGGACCGCGGCCTGCGCTGTCGGAGGGTGGCAGCCAGGCCGCCGCCACCTGGCGTGCTTCCTGGCGTTGCCGCCGACGCGCCGACTTCAGCCCGTACGCACTTCGATCCGCCGCGGACGCGCTTCGTCGCGGCGCGGGATCGTGAGCTTCAGTACGCCGTCCTTCAGGCTCGCCTCGATCTTGGACGTATCGAAGTCCGGGGAGAGCGTGAAGGTTCGCGCAAAGCGTGGCTCACGGATCTCGGCATGCTGCAGCCGCAGATTTGCCGGTGTCGGCACGACCGCCTCGGCCTCGATGGCGAGATTGCCGTCATGAACCCGCACATCGAGCTTCTCTTTGGTGACTCCCGGCAGGTCCGCCCACAACGTGACGCCCAAGGTGTCCTCGTAGATATC
The DNA here is from genome assembly GCF_009362785.1 of Paraburkholderia atlantica. Classification (GTDB taxonomy): domain Bacteria; phylum Pseudomonadota; class Gammaproteobacteria; order Burkholderiales; family Burkholderiaceae; genus Paraburkholderia; species Paraburkholderia atlantica. The sequence goes on along the minus strand of NZ_WHNQ01000037.1, from coordinate 20,274 downwards.
GACAGCGGGAGTGATCGTCATCCGCCGCGCGGACGACCCGCTTTCGCTGCGCGTCACCGCGGACGGTTCGCGCTTGCTCAGTTCAGTGGTATCGCTCATTTTCGGCTCCTGGAATTACTGGACGGTGATCGCGCGAGGCTTCGACGATTCGCGCTTGCCGATAGCGATCGACAGGCAGCCATTCTCGTAGCGCGCCTCAACCTTGTCGGGATCTGCGTTCTCCGGCAGCTCGATGACCCGCCGGAACGCGCCAGTGAAGCGCTCCTGCGCATAGACCCGGGCATCTTCGCCGGTATCCGGTCGCGCTGGCTTGCGCTCACCGCTGATGGTCAGCAGCCCTTTATCGATCGATATGTCGAGTTCGGCCGCATTGACGCCGGGTGCAAACGCGACGATGTGAATCGAGTCGTCGGTGGCGCCAATGTTGACGGGTGGGAGCGAGCCGAGGCGGCTTGCCCGAAGACTGGAGGGGAAAGTACCGAAGAAGTTTGCCATCTGCCGCTGCAGCCGCTCGAACTCGCTGAAGAGGTCAGTGCCATAGTAGAGATCGCTCATGATGTAGTTCTCCTCAAGTGACGCATGGAGGTGAACCAGCCTACACGCTCCGGTTCCCCTGCCAGCGTCTGGCAAATAAAACGAAACACGCAGCGTGCGATCCCGTGAGCACCGCACGTCTGCCTGAGCGAAACCAAAAATAGGCTCTGCGGCAGATTTTTTCAAGGGAAGAGTGCGGGGGCACGCTTGAATTTTTTGAGGCCGGTCCTATTATCGCGGACGAGGCCGTTTGACCACAGGAGGAGGTCATGGAATTCGATACAGACTGGCTGACGCTGGGCCCGCACCGCGTGCGGCTGCGCTCGACGAAGGGCTTCCCGACGGAAGCCATGCGCAAGGCGGTGGAGGTCGTACGCATTGCGGTCGACAGCAACATGAGCGCCCGCGCGCGCCTCGTAGAAGTTGTCTGCCGCCAGGAGAAGATTTACGAAGTCACGATTGGCACAACAGTGGCAAAGGACAAGGCATGTGCGCCACAACTCGAAACTTTTATCGCTGGCGTGCTTGGGCTCCCATCGGACCACATCAACCTGATCGTCACGACGGTGGAACAGTCCGAAGTGGATTTGCACTTTGGCGTGTATGAGAGGATGCTCGCCGAAAAGCTCGGTACGGCGCCGCCGATCCAGTGACACGGCACGCTCGCAAGCGGAACAACGGTCTGCTGGCGCAGCCCCGATAGGCTCCCCTAGCTACGGGGCGTGCCAGTGTCTGGTCACGCGGATTCAGATACCTGAAAGTCTGACGATTTCCCGTGTGGCGCGCGTTGCGATCTATCTTTGCGCGGCTGTGCGGCAGACGCCTTACCTCGGCAGTACCAAGGCCTCGGCAGCATTGAAGAACTTGAATTTTGTAGTGAGTTAAACTAGTTTATATCCAGCTCAGGCAGTGTGCTGAATCATCCACTAATTGCACACTGCGTGTTTCGATTTGTTTGCCCCGCAGCATGGCAGGCGAACTGGAGCGCGCAAGCCCGTTCTCTTCCTTGCTGCCTATAAGGAGAAGACAATGAGCGACCTTCACCCACGCCCGTACTCCAATCTGTTCGAGCATCTGAACCGCACGACTGCCTCCGTTCTCGACGTTCTACGATCGCTTCGGGAACGCGCTGGTCGCTTGCTCGATGCACAGGTCACCGCGATGCGAACGACGATCCGACGGTGGATCTCGCACATACGCAGGCGCTAGCGCAAAGTGATTGACAAAGCATGCGGCGCCGATGCCTTTCACCACAGCGGCGAATGGGACAGGGGCGCCACGCTCGCTTAGCCGTTGGCGCCACTGGCGTGCGCGACATTTAGCCAGGCGATGACACGGTGATCCGATGAAGACGATAAAAATCGAGCAGTGCAACGGATACGAGATTGGTATCAGAACGGTCCTTGTGCATGACGGCAACGGCAGGCCAGAGGCGGAGGCGGACGCAACTTCGGCGGGCGGCTATGCTGCGTTCGTGCAGATCGCGCGTGACGGCGAGGTCTGCGTGGACTGGCACATGCCGCAGCGTCAAAGACGCTGCGCCACGCGTGAGGATGCCGAAGCGCAGGCGATGGACTACGCGATCCGACTGGTCGAGCGTCGCCCATTCGACGGACCGCCTCCGGATTTCCCGGAGGCCGCCTGATGGCGTCGTCAAAGGTGAGCAAAGACGCGTAATTCGAAAGAGGTCATGGTGGAACTTCATTTGCATTGACATCGTTTCGATAGCCGCATCAGGGAAGTGGAAGAGGAGCAGTGACGTGCAGGCGAGCGTCACTGGACGTCAAGAGGTTTGCGCCATGAAAAGACGATTGTGTGTCCTTGTCCCAGCAGCCATGATCGCTGGGTTATGGTCAGAGAACGTCATGTCGGCCAGCCCCCTGCCGACGTTGCCCCTGCAGCATGACATCTGGATCACTGGGACAGTGGAGCGTGGGGGCGGGAAGTACGCGCTGGGTGACTATCCGACGATAGTGCTGGATCGACCTTCCACTTCCCCCTGCAACGACACGGTGCTCTCGGATATCCCTCTTGCCGACGGAGGCGAGGCAGCGCCCTCACTGCTGCTGCCGTACCTGAACCAGCGGGTTGCAGTCAAGGGACGCGTAAGCTGCCCTGACTCGGGGATTCAATTTACGCCGCAGCCGGACGTCGTGTTTCCCGTCTGGTAAGGCAAGGGGAAGCACACGACCATCGCGCTTCGGCAGCGCCTGACCAGAGTCACACATCCGTGGTCGGCGTCCGGACCATCGCGCGCGATGGCAGGCAAGTCGGCCGTGCGGCTGCCGTTGCCACGCTACGCGTGCCGCCGCAGTGCATCGACCAGCGCTAACGGCTTGCCGTGCCTGGCCACGCCGCGCCGCTGGTATGGAGCTTCACATTGTCGGGGCACGCTGATCGCCGCCGCTACCGTATCAGCGTGAAGCGGCACGGCGTAGCATCTCGTTCATGCGTGATCTCTACCAGGGGCTGCGCGCACTGAACGTCGCCGATGAGCGCAGCCGCTTCGAAGCATTCGGATCACAACAGTCACTCGAACACGCATCAATGGCGTCGCGCGCCCCTTAGCTCACTAGCGGTGGCCGGGAGCGTGACGTTCCGCCGGTCGGCCCGCATGATCGACTGGGAGGAACAGGGCAGCGTTCCGCAACTGGCCGAGGCGAATGGGATAGCTGCACCTTCGACGTGCCGCGCGGGTGCCTGGGGCACATGCGCTGCGCGCGTGCTGGAGGGCAGCGTGGTTTATGCCGCCGAGACTGTCGCCGCGCCGGGACCCGCTTGCGCGTTACTCTGCATTGCGAAGCCGGACGCAGTGGGCAAGGCGGGCAGGGAAGCGTTGTCATAGACCTTCAGTCGCGGCTGTCAGAAGGGCATTGCGGGCTGGCATCTTGCGCATCGCTGCTTAAGGCCTGGCCGTATCTGCTGGGCGGCGTGAAAACTCTTCTGCTCTCACCAATTCCTGCTTTTCTTTGTTCTCAGCACCGGTATCGGGAGGCGCACAGCGGGCAGGCAATCAGCCGCTTTCTTCGACGCGTTGCGAGTGGACACCCGCCATGACGACCGTGAAGACCTTGCGCCGAAGCGGCGTTCCTGGCGACTGTTGAGCTTGCTCAGTTCGCGAATACGCACGGTGACGAAACCTCGCCGCTACTGACATTTATGACAGCGCGTCCGCTCCGTCTACCGCGACCGACTTGCGCCGGTAGCCCGTGGTCGCGAGCAGCAGGCTGCGCGTGTATTCGTGCTCGATCTGCTGCGCGCGAATGGATGCGATATCGCGTTGCTCGACAATCTCACCATTACGCATGACCGCGACGCGCGAGCAGAGAAAGCCCACCACCGCCAGATTGTGGCTCACCAGCATCATCGTCAAGTTGCGTTCGCGATGAAGCCGTCTCAGCAGGTTGAGGATTTCGGCTTGCACGGACACATCGAGCGCGGACGTCGGCTCATCGAGCAGCAGCACGCGCGGTTCGACGATCAGCGCCCGAGCAATTGCGACGCGCTGCCGCTGCCCTCCGGACAGCTGATGCGGATAGCGGAAACGATAAGACGGACCCAAGCCGACTTCGCGCAGCGCATCGACAATGCGTTCTTCCTGCCCGCCGATGCCGTTGATGGTCAGCGGCTCGCGCAAGCTCTGATCGATTGTGAAGCGCGGATGCAGCGAGCCGTACGGGTCCTGAAACACCATCTGCACGTCGCGTCGGAAGGAGCGGTCGAGCTTTTCTCCGAGCACGTGCGAGCCGATTTTCATATGACCGCCGGCGACGGGCGCGAGACCGGTCAACGCGCGCAGGATCGTCGACTTGCCGGAACCCGATTCGCCGACCAGTCCGAACACCTCGCCTTCGCCGACATGAAAGCTCGTCTCGTGCACCGCGTCGAAGCGACCGATCCTGGTTTTGAAGCGCACCGTCAAAGCGTCGACATCGATCATGCTGATTCTCCTGCCGGTTACGTGAGCCATGCCGCGTCCCGCTTCAGCACGGGCAGTTGCTCGGGCGGATCGACAAGCGGAGGATTCGCCGCGAGCAGGGCACGCGTGTAGGGATGCTGCGCGTGGACGAGATCGCGTGCCGCGCATGTTTCCACGACGCGTCCCGCGAACATCACGACGACGCGATCGCAGAATGACATGACGAGGGGTAGGTCGTGGCTGATAAAAATGAGGCCAGTGTCATGCTTTGCGATCATCTCGTCGAGAATCCCGAGGACCTGCATCGAGACGAGCACGTCGAGCGCGCTGGTGGGTTCATCGGCGATCAGCAGACGCGGCCCGGACGACACCATCATGGCGATCATCACGCGCTGCCCCATGCCACCCGACAACTCGTGCGGGTAGGAGTCGGCGACACGCTCTGGATTGCGGATATGCACCGCTGCCAGTGCCTCGATGATTTTCTCGCGTATCTCGCGGCGGCCGAACTTCGACCCGTGCACTTCGAACGCTTCACGCATTTGCTGCGCGACGGTCATCACCGGGTTCAGTGAGTATTTCGGATCTTGCAGGATCATGCCCATCTGCTGGCCGCACAGTTGCCGGCGCTTGCGCGCCGGCATGGCAAGCAGATCCTGACCGTCGAACTTCATCGCCTTCGCATGACATTGCGCCTCAGGCGGAAGCAGGCCGAGCAGCGCGCGCCCGGTCAGCGACTTGCCGGAACCGGATTCGCCGACGATGCCAAGCCGCTCGCCGCGCCGCAGCGTCAGCGAAAGGCCGCGCACCGCTTCGCTCAATTCGCCGCCATGACCGCGAAAGCCGATTCGCAGGTCGTCGATTTCACACAAATGCTGGGCCGTATCGACTGGCATGTCAGCCTCCATGGCGCGGATCGAAGACGTCTCGCAGACCGTCGCCGAGCAGGTTGAAGGCAAGACTCACCAGCAGAATGGCGAAGCCGGGAATAGTGGCCACCCACCATGAATCGAGCAGCACATTGCGGCCGGATGCGACCATGAATCCCCACTCCGGGCTCGGCGGTTGCGCGCCGAGGCCGAGGAACCCGAGGCCCGCGACAGTGAGAATGATGCCGGCCATATCGAGGGTCGCGCGCACGATCACCGACGACGAGCAGAGCGGCATGATGTAGAGCAGGAGAATGCGCTTGCGCGAGGCGCCCTGCAAGCGCGCGACGTGAATGAAATCGGCCTGCACGAGCCGCAGCGTTTCCGCCCGCGCGAGGCGCGCATAGGCCGGCCATGCGGTAATCGAAATGGCGATCACCGCGTTGATCACACCGGGCCCCAGTGCGGCCGCGAAAGCGAGCGCGAGCACGATCTTCGGAAACGCGAGTGCTACGTCGGTGATCCGCATCAGCACGTTGTCCGCCCAACCACCGAAGAAGCCGGCGGTGGTGCCGATCAAAAGCCCCACCGGAACCGCGATCACCACGACGAGAATCGCGATCGAGAGCGTGAGGCGTGAGCCGTAGATCAGACGCGAGAGGATGTCCCGGCCAAGCTGGTCGGTGCCGAACCAGTGCGATGGCGAACCCGGCGGCAGCAGGCGGTCGGAGAGGACTTGCTGCAGCGGATCATGCGGTGACATTAGCGGCCCGATTGCTGCGATGATGATCAGCAAGGCCAGAATCACGAGGCCGAAGACGGACAGCGGATTACCCGCGAAGCGTCGCCAGCGCCGGTAAGCGAGGCCAAGCGCGGCCTGCTTGCGTGACGCGGGCGTGTCGCTCAGCAGCCAGTCTTTCCATCGTCGGGGCGCGGCATTCATCGGCCAGTCCTGCGTTTGCATGGATTCATCGGTAGGGGGACGCACGAAAGAGACCTCCGCAATGTCAGCGGGCGCGTGGATCGAACACGCGATAGAGCGCATCGGTCAACAGGTTGAGCGCGATAAACGTGACGCCGATCACGAGCGTGCTGCCGAGCACGGCGTTCATATCGGCGTTCAGGAGGGCGCCCGTCAGGTACGAACCGATACCGGGCCAGGCGAAGACGATTTCGGTCAGCACCGAGCCTTCGAGCAGATAGCTGTACGTGAGCGCGATCACGGTCAGAAGCGGCACGGCGATATTTCCGAACGCGTGGCGCCAGACCACCCGGCGCTCGGGCAGGCCTTTCGCGCGCGCCGTGGTGATGTACTCCTGGCTGAGTTGATCGAGCATGAACGAACGCGTCATGCGGCTCAGATAGGCGACCGAGTAGTAGCCGAGAATCGCCGCGGGCAGCGCGATATGCGAGAACGCATTGAAGAACACATCCCATTCGCCGGCGATGAGCGAGTCGATCAGCAGGCTGCCTGTGCGCGTATCGACCATCCCGTCGAATACCGGATCGACGCGTCCCGGCCCCGCCACCCAATGCAGCTTCGCGTAGAACAGCAGCAGGCCCATCAGTCCGAGCCAGAACACCGGGACCGAACTGCCGATGAGGCCGACGAAGCGCGCGACGTGATCGATCCAGCGGTTGTGGCGCACGGCGGCGATCACGCCCAGCGGCACGCCGATCAGCACGCCGATGATGGTCGACAGGGTCGCGAGTTCGAGCGTCGCGGGAAACACCCGCCGGATGTCCTCGATCACAGGATGCGCGGTCAGCAGCGACATACCGAAATTGCCATGCAGCACATCGCGCACGTAGATCAGGAACTGCACTGCGAGCGGCGCGTCGAGCCCGAGTTGAAGACGCGCCGCCGCGTAGGCTGCGGCTGACGCGCGATCGCCGAGAATCGCTAGCACCGGATCGATCGGTATTTTGCGGCCGATCACGAACGTGACCGCCAGCAACCCGGCGAAGGTGATGACGAGCGTGACGATCCAGCGCACGAGGCGCAAGGTCCAGCGCACGCTGGCGCTTTCAACCGAAAGCGCGCGCATGCGCTCGAAAGTCGTGAGGCGAGTGGACATGGTAAGTTCCTCGGTCGAAGGCGAAGCCCGGACAGTCTCGCCTCCACCGCAAACGTTACTGCTTCTTCAGATCACGATACGACACGAGGTCGTTGATCGGACCCACCTCGAGACCCGTTACGCCCGGTCGCGCGGCCACCTGCGAGACCTGCTGGAACATGATCACGAAGGGGGAGCTCGCGAGCACCTGCTTCTGCATGGTCTGGTACAGATCGGCGCGCTTCGCCGTCGACGATTCGGCGAGCGCCGCGTTGGTTTCCTTCGTCAGGCCAGGGATGTCCCATGAATTGCGCCACGCGAGCATCTTATAGGCCGACTTGTCGGAATTGTCGGGATTCCAGGTGAATCCCTGGGCGTTGCTGTGCGGGTCGATGTAATCGGCGGACCATTCGCCGATATAAATGTCGTGCGAGCGCGAGCGGTACTTGGCGAGCGTCTGCTTGTTGTCGCCGGGGATGATCTGTACCTTGATGCCGCCTTGGGCAAGGTTCGCCTGCACTGCCTCGGCGATTTCGCTGTACGGGTAGCCGTTACGCACGTCCATCGTCACGGAAAAGCCGTTCGGAAGCCCGGCCTTTGCCAGCAGTTCCTTGGCCTTGGCGACGTTCTGCTGGTAGGGGTCGGTATTCAGCGCGCCGAGGAAACCTTCGGGGAGGAAGGTTTCGTGCACCTTGTAGGTGGTTTTGGCGACGTTGCTCTGAATCCCGTTGTAGTCGATCAGCCACTTCATCGCTTGCTGGACCTCCGGTTTGACCAGATTCGGATTCTTGACGTTCAGGCCGAGGTATAGAAGCGTCGCTTGCGGCACCGCGCTCACATGCGCCTTGCCGGACTTCGTCAGCGCGACGAGATCATCCGGACTCAGGTTGCGCGCCACATCGACGTCACCGTTCTCGAGCAGCAGGCGCTGGCTCGATGCTTCCGGCACGTGACGCAACACGATCCGCTTCATCGCGAGCGGTACGCGATAACCGTCGAAGCGCTGCAGGACGATGCTGTCGTTGGCAGTCCATTTGACGAGCTTGTAGGCGCCGGAGCCGGCCTCGTTGGTGCGCAGCCATTCGTTGCCGAAGTCATTGCCTTTCTGGTGCGTGAGCAGCAACTGCTTGTCCACCACCGACGCAGGCCACGAACCGAGTACGTTCAGCACAAACGTCGGCGCGTATTTCTGGTCGGTCGTCACACTGACGGTTGTGTCGTCGACCTTCTTCACGTTGGCCAGCACGTTGTCTTTGGTCAAACCGATGCCTTGCAGCACGGCCGCCGCGCCTTTATCGAGGAGGACGGTGCGCTGGATCGACCACGCGACGTCGTCGGCGCTCAACGCGTTGCCCGAGTGGAACTTGAGACCTGGACGGATCTTGAACGTGAAGGTCAGGCCGTCGGGGCTCACGGTCCATGATTGTGCGACATCGCCGTTGAATTTCGACGGGTCTTTCAGATCGACGCGCACCAGCCGGTCATACGTATTCGCCACATATTCTTCCGGCACCAGTTCGTAGATTTCGCCCGGATCGAGCGTGGTGAATTCGTCGAGGAGCGTGGCCATGACGAACATGTCTTTCGGCGTCGCCGCCGCAGCGGGGACGGCGGCTGTGAACGACAAGGTCAAGGCGGAGGAGATCACCGCCGCCGTCAGTGCATTGCGCAATACCAGTTTCATTGCCGCTCCATAAGGAATGGGTAGAGTCTGTCAGGGAACAACGGATGGAGAAATCGAACGCCATTACATGAGACGCAACGGACCGCTTTCGCTGTTATCGATCAACGGCAGCGCGCGGGAGCCAGGCAACTCGTAATGCCACCATTCGCTCTTGATGTGGATGAAGCCGGCGGCGTGCATGATGCCGAGCAGTAACACGCGGTTGCGCTGCACATGCGCGGGTAGGCCAGTATGGAAGTGTTCGGACTCGATCGTCATCGCGTCGAAGCCCGTGCCCATGTCGAGTTCGTTGCCGTCAGCGTCGAGCAGCGTCAGATCGATCGCCGTGCCGCGGCTATGGTTCGAACCACGGCCAAGCTCAGCGATGTAGGTAGGGTCGGGCAGAAAATCCCACAGCACCTGTTGCGCCTGGGGCGGACGGTAGGCATCGAAGATCCGCACGGTCAAGCCGGCGTTGCGGGCAATCTCTACTGCCTCGCGCAAAGCGGCTTCTGCGGGTTCGAGCAGCAGGCAGTGAGCTTCCTTGTAGATGGGCTTGCCTGTCAAATTGCGTTCGGTGGCATAGACGAGGTCGATGTCCACGCCATGCGTGGCGGCGGTGATTTCGATGAGTCGCGGTTGTGTCATGGCGGGCGCGTTCAGATTCCGGATGTGAGAGGTTTAGAGATCGAACTGGTTGAATTCGCCTTGCAGTTCGCTGCGACGTGTTCGTCGATCGCGGCCCCCAGTTGAGCAACGATCGCGGTAATCATCAGCAGGTTGAACAGAAAGCTGAGCGGCGCCAGCGAGTCCCAGAACTGGTCGACATCCGTTTGATCTGCAACAGGTCGCAATCGAATTCACGAGCCAACGGGCAATAGATGTCGGTGGCCAGTGAAACTGCCCCTCACGATGCGCCGCGGCTTCACAGTAGCGGCGCGCGATCACCGGGTAGGCGCGCGTGTCGGTAATGACGAGGTACGGTGCGGCGAATTCCGAGTTCAGCGAATCGACGTATGAGCCGGACATGCCGTCGGAGTACAAGACGCGCGGACGGATGCATTCGAGGTAGCCGTAGAACGAGTTGCTGGTGCCGCGGGTCGACTGGATGCCGAGGATATATACGGCGTCCGCTTGGGAGATGCGCTCCGCGATGCGGGCGAACATTGGCGATTGCGCCAACTGGCACACATGCTGGATCGTGTCGACGAGTTGCAGCGAGTGGGTCAGGGCGCTAGTTTGGAGGTTTTCGCCGTTTTTGCCGTGGCGCGGGGCGTTGGCCAACTGCTCGCGCATACACCGGTATTCGTCGAGCCGGTCGGTAATCATCCACGGGCGCCCCTGCGCGCCGCGCAGTTCGCGCTTGAGGTCGTCGAGGTTGCGATAGCCGACGCTGCGCAGGAAACACCCCACGGAGATTCCGCTGCTGGCCGTTTGCTGCGCGATCTGGTCAGCCGTTGCCAGGCCTGGTCGCTCGAGATGCGCCAGCATGTAACTGGCCATGCGCTGGGGCGTTGGGGTGAGTTCGGCAAAGTGCGCCTCGACGGTCTGTGCGAAAGCGGTCGGCATGTCAGCGCGGATGGATTTTTGGTTAATTGCCTGTCATATATTTCGTCGATGACATGCATCTAACAAAGCCAATAAAGTCAGCGCCAGCTTAAAAAATCAATTGGATGCGCTGTTCGATAGCTTCTGGGCGAGACTTCCGCTCACGGTTCCTCCGCGTGCCTGGGTGGATGCCGCTATTCGATGCCCTCATTCTGTGGCTCCAAAGTTTTGTCCCCTAATGATGACCTGGCGGGGTTTGGATGTCGATCAGCGAAGCCATCCCTACTCCGGATATGGATAACCATCGACGCGCAGGCCGCAATTAACGTGGGAAGGGCGCCGAGCAAATCCGGTTGTGCACGTCGACCTTTATCTTCTCTCGCACAGAGCCAATCGCCTCAAGGCCGCGGCGGTGGAATTCGCCTCGCGACTAAAGCTGGCAGCTCACGCATCACGTCGCTCCCCAAGCCCTTTTGAGCTCAGGTTATCGTGCCGATTTGCGCTCGCCCATTTGTGCACGAGTTAGTAACTGCTCGCGCGCGATCGTGAGCAATGCTTCGAGTTCGGGAGTGTGCTCGCCGCGCCGCCAGACCATGTAGAGCGGGATCACGGGCGCCTCGCCCGCGAGCGGTCGCGCGCACGATGAACGATTGATGAGCGAGGCGGTGTAGGCGGGCAGTAGGCCGAGGCCGAGCCCCATGCTGATGAGGTTGAGATTGAGCAGAATGTTGTTCGCGATCTGCGCCGTGCGCGGGCGGATGCCGTAAGCCTCGAAATACGCCTCTACCACCTTGTGCACCTGCCCGGCGGCGAGCGGATCCGTAGCAACGAAGGTCTCCCCGTCCAGCTGCTCGGGGGCGATTTCCTCGCATTGCGCAAGCCGATGGCTCGCGGGAAGGATCACCATCATCGGTTCCTCCAGCACGACCTCGCTTTCGAACACCGCCGCGTCGATCGGCCCGCGCATGAAGGCCACATCTATCCCGCCTACCGTCAGCAGGCTTTCCTGCTCGTAGGTTAGCAGGCTACGTAACTCGACGTTGATTTCCGGATACTCCATGCGCAGACGCGGCAGGATGGCCGGGAAAATCTGCACCTCGGCCGCCGGCACAAAACCGATGGTAATCGTCGCGCGACTTCGCTCGCCGATGCGGCGCGCATGAGCGACGGCGCGAGCGGCCTGTTCGATCACGAGCTGCGCGTCGCTGCGGAAAGCCCGTCCGGCCTCGGTCAGTTCTACCTTGCGGCGCGTGCGCGTGAACAGCGGCGTGCCGATTTCCTCCTCGAGATCGCGGATCTGCTGGCTCAGTGAAGGCTGGGCGGTGCCCAGACGCTCGGCCGCACGCGTGAAGCTCAGCTCATCGGCCACGGCGATGAAATAGCGGAGATGTCGAAGTTCCATTTCGCCTTTTTATCGTTAAAACCTATCAATTGCAACAAACAAAGTATTTCAGTTTTTAAGGCGGCCATCGCAAAATCTGCGGACTTCGGTTCCAAATTCGAGCCGGACGCTTGTCCGGAGGAGACAAATCATGTCTAAGAGCATTGACTTTGATGCGCTTGTCGATGCGCGCACTGGCCGCGTCGCATCGTCTATCTATACCGATCCCGAACTCTACGAACTCGAGCTTGAGCGCATCTTTGGCCGCACCTGGCTGTTTCTCGCTCATGTGAGCCAGATCCCGGAGGCCGGCGATTTCTTCAACACCTACATGGGCGAGGACCCGATTGTTGTCGTCCGCCAGAAAGACGGCTCCGTCAAGGCCTTCCTGAACCAGTGCCGTCATCGCTCGATGCGCGTGTCGTATGCCGATTCGGGCAATACGCGTGCGTTCACGTGTCCGTACCACGGCTGGTCGTATGGCACTGATGGCGCGCTCGTCGACGTGCCGCTCGAAGAGCGTGCCTATCCTCACGGCCTGTGCAAGGAGAAGCTTGGCCTTCAGGAAGTCACGCGCGTGGCTGAGTACAAGGGCCTCATTTTCGGCAACTGGGACGCCACGGCGCCGGATCTGCATGACTACATGGGCGACATTGCCTGGTATCTCGACGGCGTGCTCGATCGCCGCGAGGGCGGCACCGAGATCATCGGCGGCGTGCAGAAATGGGTGATCGACTGCAACTGGAAGTTCCCGGCGGAGCAGTTCGCGAGCGATCAGTACCACGCGCTGTTCTCGCATGCGTCGGCGGTGCAGGTACTGGGCGCCAAGCCCGACGGTGAGGCAAAGCAACTCGGCGCGGGCCAGACTGCGCGCCCCGTCTGGGAAACGGCGAAGGACGCGCTTCAGTATGGCCAGGCAGGTCACGGCAGTGGCTTTTTCTTCACGGAGCAGCCGGATGCCAACGTCTGGGTGGACGGCGAAGTCTCGCAGTACTTCCGCGACAGCTATGCCGAGGCCGAGCAGCGCCTCGGCCAGGTTCGTGCACTGCGTCTCGCGGGCCACAACACGATGTTCCCGACCCTGTCCTGGCTCAATGGCACGGCCACGCTGCGCGTGTGGCATCCGCGCGGCCCGAACCAGGTTGAAGTCTGGGCATTCTGCATCGCCGACAAGGATGCGTCGCCAGAGGTGAAGGCCGCGTTCGAGCGCAGCGCGACGCGCGCGTTCGGTCCGGCGGGCTTTCTTGAGCAGGATGATTCCGAGAACTGGGTCGAAATCCAGAAGGTGCTGCGCGGCAAGCGCGCGCGGCAGACGAAGCTGATCGTCGAAATGGGTCTGGGCAACGAAAAGGTGCGCGAGGACGGTATCCCCGGCATTACGAACTACATCTTTTCCGAAACCGCGGCACGCGCTATGTACCGCCGCTGGGCTGATCTGCTGGCGAGTGAGACCTGGGATGAAGTCCATGAGCGCACCCAGCGCTATGAGCAGGAGGTACTGAAGCGTGACTGATACGACCAAACTTCTGAGGGCCGTTCCGCTCGAGCTGCATCACGAGATCGAACAGTTCCTCTGTTACGAGGCTGAACTGCTCGACGACTGGCAATTCCGCGATTGGCTCGACCTCGTCAGCAAGGACATCGCCTATACGATGCGCACGACCGTCAACGCGCAGACGCGCGACCGTCGCCGCAGCGTGCAGCCGCCGACGACCTGGGTATTTGACGACAGCTGGCATCAGCTCGAGCGCCGGATTGCGCGCCTCGAGACCGGCATGGCCTGGGCCGAGGAACCGCCCTCGCGCACGCGCCACGTGATCAGCAATGTGCGAATCGCAGAGGGGGAGGTGCCGGGCGAGTTCGACGTGCGCCTGAATTATCTGCTGTACCGCTCGCAGAAGGAGCGCGACGAGACGTTATACGTCGGTACGCGGTTTGACCGAGTGCGCCGCGCCGACAGCGCGGCAGGCTGGCAGCTGTGTCGCCGCGAGGTCGTGCTCGATCAGGCGACGCTGAATTCCCACAATCTGAGTGTTCTTTTCTGAAAACCATGGCCCAAGTATTTGTTTGCAGTGGTGATGCGCTGGCCGATGGCGAAGCGATCAAAGTGGATGCGCCCGTCGAAGCGATCGCGGTGTTCAAGGTCAATGGTGAACTGTTCGCGCTCGCTGACCGTTGCAGCCACGGCAATGCCTCGATGTCCGAAGGTTATGTCGAGGACGACGGCACGGTTGAGTGTCCGCTGCACGCTGCGCGCTTCTGTCTGAAGACGGGCGAGGCGCTGTGCCAGCCCGCCACCGTGGCACTCAAGACCTTTCCGGTCAGCCTCGTGGACGGCAAGGTCTACGTCGACGTGCCGGAGGCGTGATGGATGCGAACCAGACGCCGGCGCCGGCCGGCTGGCTGCAGGGCGACGTCGCGCTGATCACGGGCGGCGGTTCCGGTCTCGGGCTTGCGCTGGTCGAGCGCTTCCTGCTGGAGGGTGCGAAGGTCGGCGTGCTCGAGCGCTCGCACGAAAAGGTCGACGCGCTGCGCGCTCGCTTCGGCGACGATGTGGTTGCGACGCAGGGTGACGTGCGCAGCTACGAGGACAATTCGCGCGCGGTGGCCGAGACGGTGAACCGCTTCGGCAAGCTCGACATCTTTATTGGCAACGCGGCGATCTGGGATCACGGGGCGAGCCTGATGAGTCTCACGCCCGAGCAGTTGGCCAACGGTTTTGACGAGTTGTTTCCTGTCAACGTGAAGGGCTATCTGCTCGGTGCGAAGGCGGCCGCGCCTGAGCTGATCAAGTCCGAGGGCAGCATGATCTTCACGCTGTCGAACTCGGCGTTCTATCCGGGCGGCGGCGGCCCGCTCTATACCGCGAGCAAGCACGCCGCCGTGGGCCTGATTCGTGAACTCGCCTACGAACTCGCGCCCAAGGTGCGCGTCAACGGTGTCGGTCCGTGCGGCATGGCGAGCGACTTGCGCGGCCCCGCTTCGCTGGGCCAGGAAAACATGCGGATCATGGACTCGCGCTCGCCCGAAGCGATTGCGAGCATTCTGCCGTTGCAGTTCTTTCCGCAAGCAGCGGATTTCACTGGCCCATTCGTGTTGCTGGCCTCGCGAGCGAACAACCGCACGCTGAGCGGCGTGCTGCTCAATGCCGACGCGGGCCTCGCCATCCGCGGCATCCGCCATACGGCGGGCGGCCTGAATCTCTGATCGCGATCGCGCAATGCGAGGGCCACTCGAACGTGGCTCCTTACATCGAGACTTGTCATGACCTCATCCACTTTCGTGATCGTCGGCGCGGGCCAGGCCGGCGCCAATGCAGCGGCTGAACTGCGCCACCAGGGCTTCGATGGTCGCATCGTACTGGTGGGCAATGAAGCGCATGCGCCCTACGAGCGGCCGCCGCTCTCCAAGGATGTGCTGCTGCGTCCGGAAGAGACGCGCTATGCCATGTACGCGGACGACTTTTACCAACAGAAGCGGATCGAACTCCGCCTCGGCGTGACCGTTGTCGGGCTCGACTTGTCGAGCCACGTGCTGGCTCTCTCGACGGGCGAATCGGTCGCGTTCGACAAACTGTTGATTGCGACCGGGGCGCGTGCGCGCCGCCTGCCGCTGCTCGACGCGCTGGGTGAGGGTGTGCACACGCTGCGCACGCTCGACGACGCCAGACGTTTGCGCAACGACCTGCGGCCAGGTCGCCACGTAATCGTGGTGGGGGCGGGCGTGATCGGTCTGGAGATTGCGTCGAGCGCCGTCGATCTCGGCGCGCGCGTCACTGTGCTCGAAGCAGGGCCGCGCGCGATGGGCCGCAATGCGCCGTCGATGTTGGCTGACTGGCTCTGCGGCGTGCATCGCGGTCGGGGCGTGGAGTTGATCTTCGGCGCGCAAATCGAATCTGCGGCGCGCGTTGGCGGCGAGATCGTCCTGACGCTTGGGGACGGCACGACCGTGACGGGCGACACAGTGCTGTACGGCGTTGGTGCGATTCCGGACACGGCGCTGGCTGAAGCAGCCGGACTGGCCATCGCGAACGGCATTGCCGTCGACGCGCAGTATCGTACTTCGCATCCCGACGTGTTCGCCGCTGGCGATGTGGCCGGCCGCCAGGATCCGGTGACAGGGCGCGTGGTGCGCCTCGAGAGTTGGGAAAATGCCCAGAATCAAGGTGTCGCCGCCGCGCGTGCAATGCTCGGTCTCACCGTAGAGGCGCCGGGCGCGCCGTGGTTCTGGACCGACCAGTGCGGTCTCAACATCCAGTTGGTCGGCGAGATGGCGGCGTCCGATTGGGTCGTACGCGGCGCGCTCGATGCGCCGCCCGCCGTGCTGTTTGGCCTTGACGCCGGGGGCGCGTTGACCGGTGCGATCACCGTGAACCAGGGGCGGGACATGCGCAGCCTGCGTGAACTCGTCGCAAGACATGTGGTACTCGCGCGCGAGGTGCTGGCCGATTCGGCGCAGAGCCTGCGCAATCTTGCGAAGGTAGCAGCATAGGTTGCAGCGGCATTCTACGCTCGGCAGCTTGCCCATCGCATCGGCGTGATGGCGGACAGGATCCACGTCTTTTTCGCGTCGGTCGAGCCATGCGCTGTTTGGCGTGCTGGGGGGCGCAATACTTGCTGTCGAGGCGCACCATGCTCTACACGCAGGTCACCGTCGTCAACAACCATGGCAACGCGCATCAGGGCCGGATGACTGGCGAATACCTGCTACATACCAACCGCTATTGCCCGTGGGGACCACGACGGTGGGCGACCGAGGCATCCGTCACAACTTCCGAGCCCGGCGTGACGCGCAAGTCCGTGAATGCCGGTGCGGCCGTCTGGCCGACGAGGAGCCTATTCCACCGAGAGCGGGACCGCGCGGAACGGACTCTTGACGGCCGGTCCGTTCGGTCGGTGCACCGCCATCATCTGAAACACGTTGCCGTCGCCAGGACGGCCGGAGCCCTGTAATGTCGATTCATCTCGAGTGTCTGTCCCATACGCCGCTGCACGGCTACTTCGATCCTGCGCCCGAGGTCGTGGCCGAGGTCGAACGGGTGACGGCGGCCGCGCGCGAGCGCGTGCGCGCCTACGATCCGGAACTGGTGGTCGTGTTTGCGCCGGATCACTACAACGGATTTTTCTATGACCTGATGCCGCCGTTCTGCATTGGCGCGGCCGCCACTGCGATTGGCGACTACAAGAGCCTCGCGGGCCCGCTGAACGTGCCGACCGAACTCGCAAAGGACATGACCGCAGCCGTACTCGCGGCCGACATCGACACCGCCGTGTCATATCGCATGCAGGTGGACCATGGCTGCGCTCAGGCGCTCGAGGAACTGACGGGCGGGCTCGATCGCTACCCTGTTGTGCCGGTCTTCATCAATTCGGTGGCGCCGCCTTTGGCGACGCTGCGCCGCTCGCGCCTGCTCGGTCAGGCGATCGGACGCTTCTTGCAAACGCTCGACCAACGCGTGCTGGTGATCGGCTCGGGTGGCATCTCGCACGAACCGCCGGTGCCTGAGCTCAAGGGCGCAGCGAGCGACGTCGCCGAACGCCTGATCGCAGGCCGCAATCCGACGCCGGAGGCGCGCCAGCTGCGTCAGGAACGTACCGTGGCCGCAGCTAAAGCGTTCACGGCCGGCGACGCGCCGAACATGCGCGCGCTGAACCCGGCATGGGACCAGGCGTTCCTGTCGATGCTGCAGCATGACCTGCTCGCGGTCGACGGTCTGAGCAACAGCGCCATCACGCGCGACGGTGGCAGGTCTGCCCATGAGATCCGCACCTGGGTTGCTGCGTTTGGTGCGCTTTCGGCGTTCGGCGCATACGAGGCGCACCAGGACTTCTACCGCGCGATTCCCGAGTGGATCGCAGGCTTCGCTGCGATGCACGCGAAGCCGTCAGCCTGAATCAGAGGAGAACAGGGGATGACCCAGCAGAACATTCAAGCCATCGCGGCACGCCTGCGCGAAGCGGAGCGCACCCGTGAGGTAATCGAGCCGGTGCGCGGCGAGATCGCACTGGGCGGCATTCCGCTCGACGACATGTCGGCAGCCTACGCGGTGCAACAGGCCAACGTCGATGCGCGCATCGCCGCCGGCGAGCGCATCGTTGGCCGCAAGATCGGCCTGACTTCGCTCGCCGTGCAGAAGCAGCTCGGTGTCGATCAGCCGGACTTCGGCGCGCTGTTCGCGAACATGGCCTACGGCGACAACCAGCCGATGCCGCTCGCGAGCCTGATCCAGCCGAAGGTCGAAGCCGAGATCGCCCTGGTGCTGAAGCACGACCTCGTACGAGAGAAGCACACGTATGTGGACCTGATCAACGCGACCGACTATGCGCTGGCCGCGATCGAGGTGGTGGACAGCCGCATTCGCGGCTGGGACATCCGCTTTGTCGATACGGTCGCCGACAACGCGTCGAGCGCGCTGTTCGTGCTAGGCAGTCGCCCTGTTCCGCTCGCCGATGTCGACCTGTTCAATGCCGCGATGACGCTCGAACGCGACGGCGAAGTGCTGTCGCGCGGCGGTGGTGCAGCGTGCCTTGGCAATCCGTTGAACGCTGCTATCTGGCTCGCAGATCGCATGGCGCAGCTCGGCACTCCCTTGCGCGCTGGTGACGTGGTGCTCACGGGTGCGCTTGGTCCGATGGTCGCCGTGACGCAGCCGGGCATCTATACGGCGAATATCGAAGGACTCGGCAGCTTACGCGCGACGTTCGTTTAGCACACTGAGCACTCAATTCATCAGGAAATCGACATGGCTTCGGCAAAACTCAAGGCGGCGATCATCGGCTCGGGCAACATCGGCACCGACCTCATGATCAAGATCATGCGGCATGGCAAGCATCTGGAAATGGGTGCAATGGTCGGCATCGACCCGAACTCGGATGGTCTCGCGCGGGCCGCGCGCCTCGGTGTGGCAACCACGCACGAAGGCGTGCAGGGGCTCGTGAACCTGCCCGTGTTCAAGGAGATCGACGTCGTGTTCGACGCGACCTCGGCCGGCGCACACATCAGGAACGACGCGTTCCTGCGCCAGCACAAGCCCGGCATCCGCGTGATCGACCTCACGCCCGCCGCGATCGGCCCGTACTGCCTGCCGGTTGTGAACCTCGACGCGCAGCTCGCCGCGCTGAACGTGAACATGGTCACCTGCGGCGGCCAGGCCACGATCCCGATGGTGGCGGCCGTCTCGCGCGTCGCGAAGGTCCACTACGCGGAAATCGTCGCGTCGATTAGCAGCAAGTCGGCGGGCCCGGGCACCCGCGCGAACATCGACGAATTCACGGAAACGACCTCGAAGGCGATTGAAGCCGTCGGCGGTGCCGCTAAGGGCAAGGCGATCATCGTGCTGAACCCGGCCGAACCGCCGGTCATGATGCGCGACACCGTGTACGTGCTCTCGGAAGCCGCCGATCAGGCGAAGATCGAAGCCTCGGTCGAGGAAATGGCCAAGGCCGTGAACGCGTATGTGCCGGGCTATCGCCTGAAGCAGAAGGTGCAGTTCGACGTGATTCCGGACAGCGCGCCGCTCAACATCCCGGGCCTCGGCAGGTTCAGTGGCCTGAAGACCTCGGTCTTCCTCGAGGTGGAAGGCGCTGCGCACTATCTGCCGGCCTACGCGGGCAACCTCGACATCATGACCTCGGCGGCGCTCGCCACCGCGGAGCGCATCGCAAGTTCGGTCGTCGCCGCATAAAGGACAACGCACATGAGCAAGAAACTCTATATCTCCGACGTGACGCTGCGCGACGGCAGCCACGCCATTCGTCATCAGTACTCGATCCAGAACGTGCAGGACATCGCACGCGCATTGGACCGCGCGAAGGTGGACAGCATCGAAGTCGCGCACGGCGATGGCCTGCAAGGGTCGAGCTTCAACTACGGCTTCGGCGCGCATAGCGACCTCGAATGGATCGAAGCGGTCGCCGACGTGGTCGAGCACGCGAAGATCGCGACACTGCTGCTGCCCGGCATTGGCACGATTCACGACCTGAAGGCTGCGTATAACGCGGGTGCACGCGTGGTCCGCGTGGCGACGCACTGCACGGAAGCGGACATCTCGAAGCAGCACATCGAATACGCGCGCGAACTCGGCATGGACACCGTCGGCTTCCTGATGATGAGCCACATGACCACGCCGGAGAATCTCGCCATCGAAGCGAAGAAGATGGAAAGCTACGGCGCGACCTGCATCTATGTGGTCGATTCGGGCGGCGCGCTGACGATGAACGACGTGCGCGACCGCTTCCGCGCGGTGAAGGCGGTGCTGAAACCCGAAACGCAAACGGGCATGCACGCGCACCACAACCTGTCGC
>NZ_WHNQ01000036.1 GCF_009362785.1 Paraburkholderia atlantica | reverse complement strand
TTGTCCATGCGGGAAGTCTCCTTAAGCCTCTGATGCCTGCACGAGCGCCTGCGCCATGCGCTCGGCGGTCGCGAGCGCGGCCGAAGTCATGATGTCGAGATTGCCCGCGTAGGCGGGCAGGTAGTGCGCGGCGCCTTCGACCTCGATGAAGATCGACGTCTTCAGACCGCTGAAGCGGCCGAGGCCCGGAATGTTCAGCGGCGCGCTCGCGGGGATTTCGTCGAACTGCACCTTCTGCTTCAGGCGATAGCCGGGCACATAGGTGTGAACCTTCGCGACCATCGCCTCGATCGACTGCCCGACCTTGTGGAGGTCGGCCATCTCCGACAGCGTGTAGACGGTGTCGCGCATCATCACCGGCGGTTCGGCCGGGTTGAGCACGATGATCGCCTTGCCTTTTGCCGCGCCGCCGACCACTTCGATCGCCTTCGATGTCGTCTCGGTGAACTCGTCGATATTCGCGCGCGTACCGGGCCCGGCCGACTTGCTGCTGATCGACGCGACGATCTCCGCGTAGTGCACCTTCGCGACGCGCGACACGGCTGCGACCATCGGGATCGTTGCCTGACCACCGCAGGTCACCATGTTCACGTTCGGCGCGTCGATATGCGTGTCGAGATTCACCACCGGCACGCAGTATGGCCCGATGGCCGCCGGCGTCAGATCGATCACGCGAATCGAAGGCTTCAGCTTGCGCAGCAGCGCATCGTTCTTCACGTGCGCGCCGGCCGAGGTCGCGTCGAACACGAAGTCGATGTCTCCAAACACGGGCAGACGCGTCAGACCTTCGACGCCTTCATGCGTGGTAGCAACGCCAAGCCGCGCGGCGCGCGCAAGACCGTCGGAAGCCGCGTCGATGCCGACCATCGCCACCATCTCCAGATGCCGGCTGTTGCGCATGATCTTGATCATCAGATCGGTGCCGATGTTGCCCGAGCCGATGATCGCGGCCTTGAGTTTTTCGGATGCCATATGTGTCCCCAATCGAGTGCTTGCTGTATTAGGCGAAAGTCGCGCGGACGTTGCCGAGGCCGTCGATCTGCGCGCTGAAGGTGCCCGGCTGCGCGACCGCGACCATCGGGCCCAAAGCGCCCGTCATCAGCACGTCGCCGGCACGCAGCGGCGTGCCGAGCCGGACCATGCGATCCGCTAGCCAGGCAGCGGCGTTCAGCGGATTGCCGAGACACGCGGCGCCATTGCCGCGCGACAGGACTTCGGCATCCTTTGACAGCGTCATCGCGCACGCAGCGAGATCGATATCGCGCAGCAGCACCGGGCGGCTGCCGAGCACGAAGCGCGCGCTCGACGCGTTGTCCGCGACCGTATCGACGAAACGGATGTTCCAGCCCTCGATGCGGCTATCCACCACTTCGATCGCCGCGACCGCATACGCGGTTGCGCGCATCAGATCGGCATACGTGTGGCGCTCGTGCAGCAGATCGTGTTCGAGCACGAGCGCGATCTCCGCCTCGACCTTCGGCTGGATCAGCTCGCCAAGCGGAATCGGCTGGCTGTCGCCATACGCCATCGATGCGAACAGCGCGCCAAAATCGGGCTGATCGACACCGAGTTGACGCTGGACTGCTGGCGACGTGAGTCCGATCTTGCGGCCGACGATGCGTTCGCCCGCCGCGACGCGCGCGGCCACGTTGGCCTGCTGCACCGCGTAGGCGAGTTGCTCGGCGTCCGCGGGGTTCGAAAGTTCGGTGAAACGCGCGTCCTCGCGCAGTGGCGCGATGGTCACGCGCGTACGTTCCGATTCGCGCAGGCGCAGGGCCAGCGCGTCGACATTGCTTTGAGTGCTCATAGCGGGTTCCTGATTGAGTTAGACGTGGGCAGTCACGGGTTGCGCGTGCATCGCGCCGAAGCCCGCGATCCATTCGGGGATCGGACGGTAGTAATCGAGCGACGCGCGATACGGGCCGCTCGCGTTCAGCGCGCCGAACGCGGCGATCCACGTGCGGATTTCGTGCGCCGATTTACCGCCATCGCGCGTGATCGCGTTGTTCGTCAGGCCGTCGAGCGCGGTGAGTTCACCGTCTTCGAGCAGCTTCAGGAACGCGCGGTCCCATTCGGGATTGAGCGGATGCAGACGGCTGTCGCCCGCGGTGAACGCGCGCGCCGCCGCGATCGTGCGTGCCTGCCTCGCCGCGCGCGACTCGGCCGACGGATTGCGGCCCGCGATCAGACGCTCGGCGACTTCCTCGCTCGCGCCCGCGAGCTCCGGCACCGGCGGCTCGTGCGAGATGCCGCCCGAGCCGATCACCAGCACGCGTCGATTCGAGCGTGCGAGCGCGCGGCCCAACGCATCGCCGAGCAGACGCGCGCGACGGCAGGAAGCCATCGGCGCGGCCACCGAATTGATGAACACCGGCACGACCGGATATCGATCGAGTCCGCCGGTCAGAATCTCCAGCGCTTGTGCGCAACCGTGATCGACCTGCATGCGGTAGGAGACCGCGACGTCGACGTCGCTCGCGAGCACTGCTTCGGCCAGTTCGAGCGCGGTATCGGCGGGCACGTTCAGCGGACCGGCGAGGCTCTTGAAGTCGCCGACCGCGCTCGCCGATGCGCCGATGCAGAACGGCGGCATCACGTCATAGAAGAATCCGTTGTAATGATCGGGCGCGAACACGACGACCAGTTGGGGATCGAACTCGACGACGCGCGCACGCGCCGCCGCATGCACACGCTCGACTTCGGCGACGACTTCGGGCGCGGGATCGTAATAGCCGTGCAACGGCGTGTGCGACAGGCATTCGAGCAGCATCGGCATATCAGGCTCCGGCGGTTGCAGCGGTTACAGCAGTTGCGAAAGTGGCAACGGCATCGCGCGCGGACGCTGCTTCGTTGCTGGCATCCGCCACCTCAGCACGCATTGCCGCGTCGAGATGCAGCTTCTGCGCGAGTTCGACGACCAGTTGCGACACCTGCTGCGGCGAGCCCATGCCCGCGACGAAACGATCGGGACGCAACAGCACGACCGATTCCGGCACTCGCGTGAACCAGTCCTTCAGCCGCGTGTTCACATCGCCGATGGCAATCACGTCCTCCGGCACGTCGTCATGAAAAGACAGTTGCGTGTCCGGCTTCGCGACCACGAAGCAGCCGCCGAGCCGCTGCCAGATCGCGCGCGCTTCCTCCGACAAACCGAAGGTCGGTTCCGCGCCCCAGCCGACGATCGCGAAGCGGTTGCCGAGCACATCGTCGAGCCGCACGACCTCGCCGCTCGCCGTACGTACGCGCGGCTGAATGAACATGCGACCGACCGGCGAATGACAATGCGGGTCGCGTCCATACACGAGACGTCCGAGCCGCGACTCGCGCTTCTCGCTCATCAAACCTAGCAGGCGGCCCGGCGCCGAATGGCCCGAGCGTTCGAGCACGCGCGCAAGCCAGCCACGCTTGCGCGGCGTCTGCGCGAGCAGCACGACGCCGCTTTCATAGCGCGGCATCGGCTTGAAACGCATTTCGACGAAGTAGCGCTTGACCGCCGGAAACCAGTTGAACGTACGCACGAACGCGTCGCGGAACTTGATGCCGAAGCGGCTCGTCGGCGCGAAGATGTCGCCCGCCACTTCGGACAGGTGAATCATCGAGCGCGCATGCGAACGGCGCTCGGCGGTGTAGGTATCCAGCAGCGCATCGCCGGCGACACCCTTGACCACCATCGCGAGTTTCCAGCCGAGGTTGCTCGCGTCGCGAATGCCGCTGTTGTAGCCCTGCCCCTGCCACACCGGCATGATGTGCGCGGCGTCGCCGGCGAGCAGCACGCGGTTCACGCGGAAGCTGCTCGCGAGGCGTGCGTTGTGCGTGTAGACGCGCTTGCGGATGTAGTCGACCTTGTCCGGATCGGCGACGACCTTGCGGATCAGCGCGGCCATGTTCTCCGGCTTCGACAGCTCTTCCTCGGTCTCGCCCGGCATCACCATGAATTCGAAGCGGCGAATGCCGTGCGGCAGCGCGGCCGACACATACGGTCGCCGCGGATCGCAGTGCATGTACACGTGCGGCGCGCCGATCGGATCGTTGCGCACATCGACGACGATCCACTGATTCGGCTTCGTGCGGCCCTCGAACGGCACGTCGAGCGTGCGGCGCACGAAGCTGTTGCCGCCGTCCGCACCGACCATGTACGACGCGCGGATCGTGCGGCGGCCGCTCTGAGCATGTTCCGCTTCGATCGTGACGCCGCTGCCGTCCTGCGTGAACGAGTTGACGGTGTGGCCGAACAGCACCTCGACGTGCGGGAAGCGTTGCAGGCCGTCGTACAGCACGCGATCGGCCAGCGGCTGAATGAATGCATTGCGGCGCGACCAGCCGAATTCGTCGGTGCGCGGTTCGATCGATGCGAAGCAGTGACCGTTGCTGGTGACGAAGCGCATCCAGTGATCGGGAGTCGTGTGCGGCAGTAATGCATCGGCAAGGCCGACGGACTGGAACACGCGCAGTGCTTCGTCATCGAGGCCAATGGCGCGCGGATAGTCGATGATCTTGTCGAGCTTTTCGATCAGCACGACGCGTACGCCCTGCAGGCCGAGATAGTTGGCGATCATCAAACCGACCGGGCCGGCGCCGATGATCGCGACGTCGGTGATGACGGTTCCGCTGTGGCCTTGCGCGGCCACCGGGTCGAGCGATTGGGGCATGTTGTCTCCGTATGTCGACCAGGGTGACCGGGTCGAGCTATTCACGGAGCGCGGCGGGCGGGAACCAGCGGTGGCCACAGCGAAAAAATCGCCTGCGGGCAACAGCTCGCGTCTCCATGAAATCGTTGATTTGTTGGCAGTCTAGGACCGCCCACCTGCCCGCTCAACAAAATATGGAAAATGTGCATAGAATGCACATAGTTGATTTGATTGAGGTTTTAAGTGACCAGATACACGAATGTGCGAGGTCTGTCGCGTGGGTTGCAGGTGCTGCAAGCACTCAACTCGATGGACAGCGGCCGCGCGACGAGCCAGCAGATCAGCGAGCTGACCGGCCTGCATCGCACCACCGCGCGGCGGCTGCTCGAGACGTTGATGGAGGATGGCTTCGTGCGGCGCAGCGCGTCGGACGACAGCTTCCGGCTCACGCTGAAAGTGCGCGCGCTGAGCGAAGGCTTCACGGACGACGAACGCATCGCGACCATCGCGCCGCCGGTCATGGGGCGTCTGCTGCAACGCGTCGCGTGGCCGTCCGATCTGACCACGCCCGACGGCGACGCGATGATCATCCGCGAGACCACGCACCGCTTCAGTACGCTGTCGTTTCATCGCGCGATGGTCGGCCGCCGTTTGCCGATGCTGCTGACCGCGGCGGGCCGCGCGTACTTCGCGATGTGCCCCGATGAAGAGCGCGAGGACATTCTCGATCTGCTGCGCGCCGGCGCCGGCGGCGAGGAGCAGAAGGCGCTCGCGTCGAACGACGCGTTGATCCGCAGTCTGGTGCGACGCGTGCGCTCCGATGGGTTTGGCTCGAATCACGGCGACTGGGCGGACCAGGGGAAGATCGGCGCGGTGGCCGTCGCGATCGGGTTCGAGGAGCGGGTGCTCGCGAGCTTGAACGTGGTGTTTCTGTCGCGCGCGGTGTCGCTCGCGGAAGCGAAGCGGCGCTATGTGCCCGAGTTGCAGACGGCCGCGCGTGAGATGGTCGAGGAACTCGCGGTGCAGACCAACGCGAAGAGCGGAGCGGGTAAAACGCGCGCAGCGCGCGAGCGGAAGTCGTGAGGCCGCTTTCGAAACGTGCGAATGCGCTTCTATCGCGCTGTCATCTCAGGCAGACGCAAATGCCTCACGCGGTTCTTCTTCGCGCAAGATATAGCCGAGTCCGCGCAACGTCATGATCTTCGCCGTCGATGCCGCGAGATGCTTGCGCAGCCGGTGAATATAGATGTCGATCGCGTCGGCGCTCGGCTCTTCGTCGAGCGTGAAGATCTTGTCCATCAGCGTGGCTTTGGAGACGGTCTTGCCCTGCTTCAGTATCAGCGCTTCGAGGATCGCGTGTTCGCGGCGGCGCAACGGCAGGCGTTCGTCCCGCAGCACGAATTCGCGGGAATCGAATAGGTATCGCAGATCGCCGCATTCGGTCGACTGCCCTCTGTCTCCCGCGGCCTGACGGCGAATCAGCGCCTTGATGCGCGCCACCAGTTCGCGCGCATCGAAAGGCTTGACGACATAGTCGTCGGCACCGGCTGAAAAGCAGGCCACCTTGTCGTCGGTCGAGCCATTCGCGGTAAGCGTCAGCACCGGCACGTTGTCGCGCTTGCGGCGCAACCTCGCGAGCACCTCCTTGCCACCCATGCCGGGCAGGCGCAGATCGAGCAGCACCGCGTCATAGCACTGCAGACCGAGCAGCGTCTCCGCGCATTCGCCGTTCTGCGCCCAGTCGATCGCGAATTGCTCGACTTGCATCAGGTTCATCACCCAGCGCGCGAGGTCCGCGTCGTCTTCCACGAGCAGCAGCTTCATCGTTGTCCTCTCATTGGTGGGTCGCGCGACGTCAGCTTGCGCCGATCCATAAGCGCATCTCGACGGTCGCGACGAGGCCCGCGCCGCCTGCGTTCGATTCGAGCGTCACGCCGCCGCCCTGACGATGCGCAATCTCGCGCACGATCGGCAAGCCGAGACCAGTCCCTTCCGCGTGACTCGACGCGCGATAGAAGCGCTCGAACACTCGCTCGCGCGCGTCGGCCTTGATGCCGGGTCCGTTGTCGATCACGCGCACGATCGCCATGCCTTCGCGCCGCTGCGTCTGCACCGTAACGCGCCCGCCCGCCTGCGTATAGCGCAGCGCGTTGTCGACCAGATTGGTCACGAGGGCCGCCGTCAAGGCTTCGTCACCGGTCACGTACAGGCCGTCTTCCAGCTCCGCGCCCAGGTCGATCTCTCGCGACTGCGCAAACGCGATCAGTTCCTCGAGCACCCCCGCGATCAACGCGCTCAGATCGATCCGCTCCGGCACGTTCAGCGGCGCGGCCGACTCGGCCTGCGCCAGCAGCAACAGCTTGTTGGTCAGCGTGGTCAGCTTGCGGCTGCTCTTGTGCATACCCGCGAGCGCTTCGGCAAGCGGGGCGTCGCGGCTATCGCGTTGCCGCGCGAACTGGATCTGCGCTGCCAGCAGCGCGAGCGGCGTGCGCAACTGATGCGCGGCATCGGAGATGAATTGGCGCTGCGTCGCGGCCTGCTGGCCCATGCGCGCGATGCACTGGTTGATCGCCTCGACGATCGGCCTCAGCTCGACGTGCAGACGCGCGACGCGAATCGGTTCGAGTTGCGATGCGTTGCGATCGGCGACGTCGTCCTTCACCTTCATCAGCGGCAGCAGTTCGAAGGTCAGGCCGAGGTAGACGAACACCATCGCCAGCACCAGTGTCAGGACTTCGCCGGACAGTTGCGGCCGCAGCAGACGCCACACCATCGCGTCGCGCGAGCCCTCCGTCTTCGCGACCGCGACGATCACTTCCTCGGTATGTCCCGAATCGTAAAGCTGCCGCACGTAGGCGACCGCGCGTGCCGCGCGGCCATCGGCGAAATGGGTGGAGTAAAGCGTGGGTTTGTCGCTCACGTGCGGCGGCAGCTGCAACTCGGGGATGCCCGCGAGCAGACGATGGCCGCTTGCCTCGACGCGATAGAAAACCGTGTCCTGTTCCGGCGATTCGAACAGTTCCAGCGCGGCCGGCGGAATCTGGATCGTCACCGAACCGTTGTCCCAGTCGATATCCTCGCCGATGATCCGCATCGACGACAGCAGCGCATTGTCCTGCACCAGGTCCGCGGTGTTCTGCGCGAAACGGTACGAAATGACGACGGAAATGGAGACGAACGCGGCCAGCGGCAACAACAGCCACCACAACAAGCGTCCGCGCAAACTGCCTGAAAACACGATGTGCCGATCCTCTTGTGCTCGATGCGACCCACCCGGTCAGCCCGCTTTCAAGGCTTCACGTCAGAGACGAACTGATTGGTAAACGTGCGCGACAGATCGATGTACCGCCCCTTCACCGCCGGATTGAAACTCGACAGCACCTTCAGCACCGTCTGCGGACCGTCGGCGGGCATCTTGCCGTCGACGGTGTACATCGGCAGCGAAGCCTGCAACGCGCTGATATACAGCGCCCTGTCGTTGCCGACGTCTTCTTTTGGCATCAGCGCGGCGATCTGTTCCGCGCTGTGGGTATGCATAAAGCGCAGTGTCTTGACGAATGCGCGCGCGAGTTTCGCGGCTTCGTCGGGATGCGCGTCGAGCCACGTGCTTTGCACGTAGAGGCTGGACGCCGGATACATGCCGCCGAGCGCGGCGCGCGTGCCGTCGACATTGCGCATATCGACGAGTACTTTGGCGTCGCCCGCTTTCAATAGCTGAGTGACGGTCGGCTCGGTCGTCATTCCCGCGTGAATACGTCCTTGCCGCATCGCCGCGATGAAACTGCTGTCCGCGCCGACCGGCAGCAGCGTGTATTGCGTGGACGGCACGCCCGCGCGCTGTGCGAGGTATTGCGTCAGAAAACTCGTCGAGGAACCGAGCCCGGTGACGCCGAGCGTCTTGCCGCGCACGTCCGCCATGCTGCGGATCGAAGCGGCCGACTTCGCCGCGACCAGTTGCACTTCGCCCGGCACCTGGCTGAACACGACGATCGTCTTCACTTCCTTGCCGCGTGTTTGCAGATCGATCGTGTGATCGTAAAAGCCGACCACGCCCTGCACCGCGCCGGCGAGCATTTCGTTCTCGCCCTCTATTCCAGTCGGCTGCGACAGCAGTTCGACGTCGAGCCCTTCCGCCTTGAAATAGCCGAGCTGTTCGGCAAGACGCGCCGGCAGATAGATGAGCTTGTTGGTGCCGCCCACCATGATCGCGAGTTTCTCCGGCGCGGCGGCTTGCGCAGGCGTCGCAACCCTCGCGAGCGCGCACAATGCGAGCGACGCCGCGACGGCGGCATAGGCCGCGCACGGGAAACGCGTCGAGGAAAACTTCATTGCGGGTGTCTCCGTTATCTTGCATCCGGGCGCCGCGCGGATCGCCTGCCCGTGATTCTGAAGGGGCGAACCCTTCCCGATGCTTTCAGGGCGGTGTCTGTTGCGCGAACCTCGGGTTTGTCCCGATCACTTCGGCGTCGCGCGCGGAAAGGTCACGGCGATATCCACGCCCTTGCCGCCCTCGCCCGTCTTCAGCACGATCTCGCCGTGATGCGCGTCCGCGATTTCGCGCACGATCGCCAGACCGAGGCCCGTGCCTTCCGTATCCGTCGACGCGCGAAAGAACGGCTCGAACACGCGGCTGCGCGCTTCGGCCGGAATGCCGGGGCCGTTGTCGGTCACGCTGACCGTCACCGTATTGGCCTCGGTATCCGCGCTCACGGCGACCGTTACGTGACCGCCGCTGCCCGTATAGCGAATCGCGTTCTCGGCGAGGTTCGCGATCAGTGCCTGCAACAGGCCGCGATGTCCGAGCACTGGCGCCGCGCCGTGCAACTCCGCGCCCAGATCGATTTCGCGCGCCTGCGCGAGCAGCCCGAGATCTTCGACGACCTCCATCGCGAGCGGCACCAGATCGACGCGTTCCATTGCGAGTTGCGAGTTGTCGGCGGCCTCGGCCTGCGCGAGCAACAGCAGCTTGTTGGTCAGACCGACCATCGAGCGATTGCTTCGATGCATCGCGGCAAGCGCTTCGTCGAGCGCGGGATTGAGGCCTTCCTGCTGCCGCGCGAACTGCAGTTGCGTGCCGAGCAGCGTGAGCGGCGTGCGCAACTGATGCGCGGCGTCCGCGATGAAGCGCCGCTGCGCCGCCACCTGCACGCCGAGCCGCGCGATGCACTGATTGATCGCATCGACGATCGGCCGCAGTTCCGAATGCAGACGCTCGACGCGAATCGGTTCGAGCTGCATCGGATCGCGGTCGGCCACCTCGTCTTTCACCTTCATCAACGGGCGCAGCTCGAACGTGAGCCCGATGCAAACGAGTGCGACCGCCAGCGCGATCATTTCGAGCTGGCGCACGAGTTGCGGCCGCCACAGCTGTTGAGTCATCGCGTCGCGCGAGCGCACGGTCTTGCCGACCGTCACGCGCACAGGGCGCGTCGCGCCGTTGTCGTACATGAACCGCACGATGTCGACCGCGCGCACCTGCTGGCCGTGCAACTCGGTGTAGTACGAATCCGGCACGTCGGGCGCGCGCAGCGGACGCGGCGGAAAATCAGGCGTACCCGCGAGCAGCCGCCCATCGTCGACACGCACGCTGTAGAACACCTGGTCGCGATATGGCGACGCGAAGATCTCGAGCGCGGCGGGCGGCACATCGACGCGCAGAAAGCCGTCGCTCCATTCGACCTCGCCCGCGATCATCCGCGCCGACGCGACCAGCTGGTTGTCCTGCACCAGATTCGCGGTGTGCCGCGCGTTGTCGTACTCGGTCTTGCCGGTCACGAACACATAGAGCGCGAGCGGCACCAGCAGCCACCACAGCAGGCGTATGCGCAGACTATTGGACATCGTTACTGGTCGTCTTCCCGCTTGCGCAGCAGATAGCCGAGCCCGCGCAGCGTGACGATCGCGGCCGAGCTGCCATCGAGCTTCTTGC
Source organism: Paraburkholderia atlantica (assembly GCF_009362785.1). GTDB lineage: Bacteria > Pseudomonadota > Gammaproteobacteria > Burkholderiales > Burkholderiaceae > Paraburkholderia > Paraburkholderia atlantica. The sequence goes on along the minus strand of NZ_WHNQ01000036.1, from coordinate 51,027 downwards.
GCAGACGCGAAATGTAGATCTCGACCGCGTCTTCGCTCGGCTCGTCGGCGAGCGTGAAGATCGCATCGACGAGCGCGGGCTTCGTCACCGTCTTGCCGAGGCGCAGGATCAGCGCTTCGAGCACCGAACGCTCGCGCGGCGTCACGTTCAGCGGCGCGCCCTTCAGCGTGAACTGACGCGTGTCAATGTCGAACGACAGGTCGCCGCACACCACCTCGCTCGCTTTCGACGGCGACTGCCGCCGGATCGCCACCTTGATGCGCGCGATCAGCTCACGCACTTCGAACGGCTTCACCAGATAGTCGTCGGCGCCGGCGCCGAGCAGTTCTACCTTCTCGTCGATCGAGCCGCTCGCGGTCAGGATCAGCACCGGCGTCGCGTCGCCACGCTGACGCAGCCGGCGCAGCACGTTCTTGCCGGACAGCTTCGGCAGGTTCAGGTCGAGCAGGATCACGTCGTAGTGATTGGTGCGCAGCAGGCGGTCGGCTTCATCGCCGTCCTGCACGGCGTCGAGCGCGAAGGCTTCCTGCTCCAGCATCTTCGCGAGCCAGTGCGCAAGCGTGGGGTTGTCTTCGATCAGCAGCAGCTTCATGGCGGGAACGGCAAAAGTCAGGTCGTCGATTGTGCCTTAAAACAAGGGGTCTGCGCGCGTGCAGTGTGGTTTACAGCATACGTCCAGTGGCTGCCGCGAGCGCGGCGGCGATTCGCGCGAAATTTCGGCGCATCGTCGGCGCATCGCCGGCGCATCGTCGGCGCATCGTCGGGTTAACACCCATGCTTTGCGCCAAACCCCGAAAGCTGCCAGAAGGTTTCGCGTTTCTATAATCGCCGCCATTCACCCAGAAAAGCGCCGCGCCTCGATTGCGGCGACCCACCTAAGGAGACTGCTTCATGCGTAGCTTGCGCCAGATTGCCGCTGTGTCAGGTGTTGCGTTCGCCCTTGCTGCCGCTTCGGCCGCAGCACATGCCGAGAAGATCACGATCATGGTCGGCGGCGCCACCAAGATCATCTATCTGCCGGCCAAGCTCACCGAGCAGCTCGGCTACTTCAAGGACGAAGGCCTCGACGTCGAAATCCTGTCGCAACCGGCCGGTGTCGACGCGGAGAACGAACTGCTCGCGGGTGCCGTGCAGGGCGTGGTCGGCTTCTACGATCACACGATCGATCTGCAGAGCAAGGGCAAGGAAGTGCAGGCGCTGGTCGTCTTTGGCCAAGTGCCGGGCGAAGTCGAAATGGTCTCGACGAAGGCGGCCGACACGCTGAAGAGCATGGCCGACGTCAAAGGCAAGACGCTGGGCGTGACCGGCCTCGGTTCGTCGACCAGCTTCCTCACGCAGTACCTCGCGCAGCGCGCGGGTGTGCCGTCGACGCAATACACGATGTTGCCGGTCGGCGCGGACAACAGCTTCATCGCCGCCGTCAAGCAAAGCCGCATCGACGCCGGCATGACCACGGAGCCGACCGTTTCGCAACTGCTGAAGACCGGCGACGCGAAGGTGCTGGTCGATATGCGCACCGTGGAAGGCACGCGCGCCGCGCTCGGCGGCACCTACCCGGCGTCGAGCTTCTACGTGCAGCGCGCGTGGGCCGAATCGCACAAGGACGACGCCGCGAAGCTGTCGCACGCGTTCGCGAAGACGCTGAACTTCATCGCGACGCATAGCGCCGACGACATCGCCGCGAAGATGCCGAAGGACTACTACGGCAACAACAAAGACCTGTACGTGAATGCGCTGAAGGCGTCGCTGCCGATGTTCACGAAGGACGGCAAGATGCCCGCCGACGGCCCCGACACGGTGCTGAAGGTGCTCTCCGCATTCAATCCGTCGGTGAAGGGCAAGCATATCGATCTCGCCAAGACCTACACCAACGACTTCCTGTCGGCGCCGGTCAAGACCGCGTCGAAGTAACGCTTCATTCATCTTCACAGAACTGCGAGGCACCCGCCGATGAATCAACCTATGTCACGCGAGACGCCAGCGATCGAAATGCGCAACGTGTCGTGCCGTTTCATTTCCCCGGACGGCAAGGCCACGATCGCGCTGCGCGACTTCAGCATGTCGGTGGCACGCGGCGAATTCGTCGCGGTGGTCGGTCCGACCGGCTGCGGCAAGTCCACCACGCTCAGCATGATCACCGGCTTGCTGAAGCCGACCACCGGCGAAGTGCGCGTGATGGGCGCGCCGGTGGACGGCATCGATCCACGCATCGGTTTCGTGTTCCAGGCCGATGCGGTGTTTCCGTGGCGCTCGGTGCTCGACAACGTCGCGGCGGGTCCGCTCTATCGCGGCCGTTCGAAATCGGCCGCCTACGACGAAGCGAACGAATGGCTGCGCCGCGTGGGCCTCGACAAGTTCGGCAAGCACTATCCGCATCAACTGTCCGGCGGCATGCGCAAGCGCGTCGCGCTTGCGCAGACCTTCATCAACAAGCCGGAAATCCTGCTGATGGACGAGCCGTTCTCGGCGCTCGACATGCAGACGCGCACGCTGATGCAGGACGAGCTGCTGCAATTGTGGGGCGGCGTCGGCTCGGTCGTGTTCGTCACGCACGACCTCGAGGAAGCGATTGCGCTCGCCGACCGCGTGTTCGTGCTGACCGCGCGCCCCGCCACGCTGAAGAAAGTCTACGAAATCGATCTGCCGCGACCGCGTGTTACGTCGGAGATCCGCTACGACTCGCGTTTCATCGAAATTTCGCGCGATATCTGGCATGACCTGCGCGAAGAAGTGCAGATCGGTTAATCAAGGAACGGCAAACATGTCTACACCCTCTCAACAGATGATGCCCGCGGGCATCGACGCCGCGTCGCTCGCTCACGTCGAGCGTATCGCGCAGAAGAAGATCCGCCAGCGCCAGGTTCTGGTGATTTCGCTGCGCATTCTGGTGCTCGTGGTCGTGCTCGGCGGCTGGGAACTGTCCGCGCGCCTGAAGTGGATCGACCCGTTCTTCTTCTCGATGCCGAGCGCGATCTTCGAACAGATCGTCGACTGGTTCGTGAACGGCACGTCGCAAGGTCCGCTGCTCACGCAGGTGTGGGTCACGCTCGAAGAGACAGGCCTCGGCTTCATCATCGGTTCGGTCGCGGGCATCGTCTGCGGCATCGTGCTCGGCCGCAACAAGCTGCTCTCCGACGTGTTCAGCCTGTACATCAAGATCGCCAACTCGATTCCGCGCGTCGTGCTCGGCTCGGTGTTCGTGATCGCGCTCGGGCTCGGCATGGCGTCGAAAGTCGCGCTCGCGGTCGTGATGGTGTTCTTCGTGGTGTTCGCCAACGCGTTCCAGGGCGTGCGCGAAGCGGACCGCTACATGATCGCGAATGCGCAGATCCTCGGCGCGTCGCGCCGCCAGGTGACGACCTCGGTCGTGATTCCGTCGGCGCTGAGCTGGATTCTCGCGAGTCTGCACGTGAGCTTCGGCTTCGCGCTGGTCGGCGCGGTGGTCGGCGAGTTTCTCGGCTCGAAGCAGGGTATCGGTTTGCTGATCTCCACCGCGCAGGGCGCATTCAATGCGAGCGGCGTGTTCGCGGCGATGATCGTGCTGGCGGTGGTCGCGCTTGCGGCCGACTACCTGTTGACCGCGGTGGAGCATCGATTGTTGAAGTGGCGGCCGAGTTCGGTTTAAGCCACCGCAGCGCGAATCCTCAAACAGTAGTTCGCTTCACCGATGCCGCTCAGTCTTCTGGACTGAGCGGCATTTTTATTCGCCAACCCCAATCCTGTCTCCCGCCAGCAAACTGTTTTTCCCGATACGTTGGCCGGTCCGCAACACTTCTTTCTTGCAATCCCCTCACCAGAAGCCAGCAGCCGCTTGCCCAGTCGCTTCCCGCGCCATGGCACGGTCAATGCATACCCACCGCGCAAGTCAGGCGATCGCCAACATTGATCGCCGATCGAAGCGAGGTGGGTCATGTCGAGTGCACAGGGTCAACGTCGGTCGATGAACGGGTTCAGCGGTGCGGTCATACGCGCCAACGCCGCGAATCGCCGCCATCGTCATCATTCCAGCGGATTCGTGCTGTTCGGCTTGCATACCGCCGGTGTGATCGGTCGCGGGCCGAAGCGGCTCTGGCCATATGTGTTGCCGTGGTTGGTCATCTTGCTGACGATCGGTTCCATCTGCCTCGTCGCGCGCGGCGTGCTCACGCGTCAATTGCTGGTGCCGCCGGTGGAGACGCCGCAATCGTTGACCGAGCGCGGCTATACGTCGAATTTTGTCGCCGAGCGGATCATGTCGGCGATGAAGGAGATCGGGCGGGACGCCCAATCGATTCCGCACGACACGATGACCAGCAACGACGCGCAGCAGGACATCCAGATCCCGGGTCAGGAGATGTCGTATGCGACGACGGTGCGCTTCATCAAAGGCGTGCTCCACCGCGAAGATGTGGCCGTGCACGTCGGCATCACGAAGACGAACAACAGCGCGGATTCGTATGTGGCTCACGTGCAGATAGAACACGGCCCGTTCAACGGCCGTGAAAGCACGGTGCCGTTCGAAGGGCGCGACCTCGAAAAGTTCGTGCACGACATCGCAACCATGGCGATGCGCCTCGCCGAACCTAACATCCTCGCCAGTCATCTGTTCACGCAAGTGCAGAAGAACAAATGTTCGCTCGCGCAATGCGACTATCGCAAGATCGTCGAGATCTATGACGAAGTCCTCGCGCTGCCCTCATCCGAGCAGGCCCAATGGGCAGTCGCGGGCAAGGCGTGGTTGCTCGACAGTCAGCAGCGTTCGAAAGAGGCCGAGCAGCAGATCCGCGAAGCCTTGACTCAGTACAAGGACTCGGCGGTGCTACGTGCGAGTCTCGGCATCGCGCTCGAACAGCAGAACCGCATCGACGATGCGCTCACGGAACTGCGTGCCGGCGCGAACGAAAAGTCGCGCACCGCTGAAAACCTTCGGCTGCTCGGCGATGTGCTGTTGCATACGGACCAGCACGATCGCGAAGCACTCGACGCATTCAGGCAGGCCGCCGAGATGAACCCCGAATCCGTCGACACGCTGCACGACTGGGCCGAGGCACTCGTCAAAACCGGCCACGAAGACGAAGCGATCGAAAAGCTCTCGCGCGCCGTTGCGTTGCGTCCCGACCTCGCGCCGTCCTATGCGGAATGGGGCCGCGCGCTGGAACACAAAGGCGCTTTGCGCGAGGCCGCACGCAAGTACGCACAGGCATTGCAACTCGACGCCGGCACGCTGTCGGCGCGCGAACGCGATCTGGCGCTCTCGACGGACGCATCGCCCGACGAAGCCGACACCCACACATCGAGGCCTGACCCGCGCGTCAAGCCCGTTTCGAATCCGATGACGTCGTATCCGCTGCGGGCCTCGCTCGACACGGTACGCGACGCCGTAGGACAGGCGATGCGAGCGGCCTGAGCCGCGCGCATTCGCCATTTGAGTTGGCAACACTGCCGAACAGGAGACAGTTCGATGGACAGTTTCGAAGATGCATTCAAAGCCTTGATCGGAAACGAAGGCGGGTACAGCTTCAATCCCGCCGATCCAGGCGGCGAAACGATGTGGGGTGTGACGGCGCGCGTCGCGCGCAGCGAGGGCTATAACGGCGCGATGAAAGACCTGCCGCTCGAAACCGCCCATCAGATCGCCAAGCGCAGGTACTGGGACCCGTTGCATCTCGACGAACTCGATCCGCGCGTGGCCTTCCAGATTTTCGATGCGAACTACAACGGCGGCCTCGTCGTGCTCTGGATGCAGAAAGCGTCCGGCGCCAAGGAAGACGGCAAGTTCGGCCCCGACACGCTGGATGCTGTCAAGAACGCCGATCCGATGAAGTTCGTGATGCGCTTCGCCGCGTATCGTCTGCGGTACCTTCGCAACCTGCATTCGTGGCCGAGTTTCAGCCGCGGCTGGACCGAACGCATGGCAGCGAATCTTCTCCTGGGAGCAGCATGATGGACTGGACTAAAGTAGCGACGAACATCAGCAGCACCGCCCCGCTTCTCGCCGGGCTCGTGGGTGGTCCGGTCGGCCTCGGTGTGACCGCCGCGGCCGCGATCATCTCGCACGCGCTCGGCACGCCGAGCGACCCGGCTTTCGTGGAACCCGCGTTGAACGACCCCGGCGCGCTCGAAAAACTTCGCCAGGCCGAAACCGCGAACTCGCTGCAATTGCAGCAGCTGATGGTGACGGCCGCGCAGTCGAGGCTCGCGCACGACGCCGACATGGCCCGCATCGCGACGAGCGACACCGCGAATGCGCGCGCGATGGGTGTCGCCAATCGCGACTGGGTCCCGAAGGTGCTCGCGATGGCCGTCACCACCGGCTTCTTCGGCATCTTGCTGCTGATGGCGTTCCAGCCTCTGCCGGGCACCAACAAGGATCTCGTCAACGTGATCGTCGGCGCGTTGGGAACTGCGTGGATCAGCATCATCGGCTATTACTTCGGCACGTCGGTCGGCTCGATGCGCAAGACCGAGCTGCTCGCGAAGCCGAGTGTACCGATCACGGCCGACAGCGCGTTGACGTTGCGCGAACCGGCGTCGCAGTCGGGACCGCACGCACCGGCGGCGGCCGCGCCGTCCGGCGACCACTTTCCGTCGTTCGCGCCGGGCGGGCAAGGTCCGATCTTCTCTGGCGGCAGTTGAGTCGATGCCAGGTTGAGCGAATCGTGCACGCGACGAGATACGCCGAGCGTCGCGTGCAGGTCCGTTTCAAAGTAGCGCTCTTTCGCCAGCCCGCGTTTTGCGCTAAGTTGGCAACGCGAAGTCCGTCCCGTCCCAAGTGGAGCGATAAAGATGAGTGACGTCGAGCCGAATGCGCAGAACGATCCGATCGAACACGTCGTGCTGCTGCTGATGGAGAATCACTCGTTCGACCAGATGCTCGGCTGCCTCGACGCCGTGCACGACAATCTGGACGGCGTGCGCAACGCGGCCGGCAAATCGAATGCCGACGGTCAAGGCCACACCTTCTATCCACGTGCCACGCGCGAGCGGCAGATGAAGCAGGATCCGAATCACGAGCACAAGGCCGTGATGGATCAGATCGCCGCCGACAACGGCGGCTTCGTGCGATCGTTCGTGAACGACTACCCGAAGAGCAGCCTCGTCGCGCGGCAAGACGTGATGGGCTATTACCCGCTCGGTTTTCTGCCCGCGCTGCACACGCTCGGTTCGCAATTCACCGTGTGCGACCGGTGGTTCTCTTCATTGCCGGGGCCGACGTGGCCGAACCGTTTTTTTGCGCTGACGGGTACATCGAAAGGCGAGATCGACATGCCTTCGGGACTCGACGGACTCAATCCACGCTGGTACACCGAGCAGGATCAGGACACGATTTTCGATCGGTTGAACGCCGCGCGCAAAACATGGAGTGTCTATTTCTACGACTTCCCCGCGTCACTGCTGCTGAAGAACCAGCGACGCGCGGAAAACCTCGCGAATTACCGCTCTTTCGATAAGTTCTTCGAAGACGCAGCGGGCCCCGCCGGTCAATTCCCGCAATTCGTGCTGATCGAGCCGAAGTACTTCGGCGAAGCGCAGAACGACGATCATCCGCCGCACAACATCATGAAGGCGGAAAAGCTGATCGCGGATACCTACAATGCGCTGCGCTCGAATCCGGCGCTGTGGGAGCGCACGTTATTGGTGGTCCTCTACGATGAGCACGGCGGCTTCTACGACCACGTTTCGCCGCCGGCCGACGCAGTCGCACCCGACGGCCACACCACGAGCTTCGATTTCAAACGTCTCGGCGTACGCGTTCCCGCGATCCTCGTGTCGCCGTGGTGCGAAGCCGGCGCATGCAACGAACGATTCGATCATTGCAGCCTGTTGAAGTACCTGTGCGACAAGTGGCAAATGCCACCACTCGGCAAGCGCACCGCGGCGTCCGCGAACCTCGGTGTGGCGATTCGCCGTGACGGCGTCGCGCGCTCCGATACGCCGCCGTTTATTCGCGTGCCCAACCAATCGCTGATTGCCGAGCACGTCGAACTGGAGCGCAAATCGTCGAATGGCAATCAGCATGGCCTGCATCATTTCGCCGACTTTCTGCACGCGGAACTGGACCGGCTCGCCGTCGAGGCGGTCGAGGGGGCCGCGCAACTGGCGCGCACCGGCAATGCGTGGGTGCGCTTCAAGAGCGCGTTGGGCTCGCTGATGATGAGTCTCGGCCAGTGGCTCAGCAAGGACTTCTACGACGCACGCGACCAGCGAGATGCGCGCACGAGCCAGGCGTTCACGCGCTTGCGGCAATCGGTGCGTGACGCGACGCGGGGCATCGCGCGAAACGACGCGCCGGCGACGGCAGCGCCGTCGCCGGTCAGTCCGGTATCGGAGAAGTAGCACTCCCGCACCGCGGCGGCAGCGCTACGTGTTAACCCTGAAGGTTTCGCGACTTTGTATCAATTTTGGCAACAAACATTACCTGAATCTCAGCTTACTCTGCCTAGTTCACCAAATTACAATGCAATCAATGACTACGAACAAGCAAGTTCGCAGCAAGATAAAACCTGAACTGGAGGTACGTATCATGAAATCGCTGATTCAAGCCGTTGTCATCGCCGTCGCTGTCGCCGCTCCCGTCGCTGCTTTCGCGCAAACCAACCAGCCCGTGACCCGCGCTCAAGTGCGCGCCGAGCTGGTCCAACTGGAAAAGGCTGGCTATCAACCTGGTCTCGCCGACCCGCACTACCCGGCTGACATCCAGGCTGCGCAAGCCCGCGTCGACGCGCAAAACGGCGTCGGCCAAGCCGCTACCGGCTTCGGTGGTGTGGTGAGCGGTACGACCCAAACGAGCCGTGCGGCTCCGACGAGTGGCCCGAAGTCGGTCTACTTCGGTCAGTAAGCGGTAAGCGGTAGGCAGCAGGCGGTTCGTCGAGCTCAGCAGTGTGGCTGCGAAGCCCTAAGGCGAAACGAACCGCGAGCACTTCCGAATGGCGCGTCCTTGCGACGCGCACCCTGATTCAAATGAACTGGCCCGCTGCTCGGGTATCTCCGAGCGCGGGCCAGTTCATATGTGTTACCTCCGTCATCGGGCTCCCGATGACTTCGCCCGGGCCTTCACGGTCTGGGCGCTTTTTCGCGGCGCTGTGCGTGCGCCGCGACGAATCCTCCGCTGCCGGCGCTCACTCGCGCGCGATCAGATCCCCGACCTGGCCACGCCCGGTCACGAGGCAACCCGACAGGAAGCTCTCGCTCTGCGCGCTCGCGCCAGCGTCACCAAAGCCCTTTTTCAACGCGTTCGATTTGACGAGCGCCGCGCCCTGGTGACACGTAATCGTGCCGACCTCGCCCGCCTGCGCACGCATCAACGCCCGATCCGCCATCAAATAGCCAAGCAAAAGCACCAACGCAATATTGAACGCTTGCCGCATGGGTCGTCTCCTTTTCGAAAAGACTAACGCGAAGCGCGAATGCAGTGGCTTAGGGCTTTCCCGATTGTTGACGTTTCAATGATCCAGAATAAATCGTTTGCGCCTACAGCCGAGCCTCGATCCGCGCGATGCGGCTATTGATCGCGTTGCGCACCAGCGCATTCGACGGCACCAGCAGCAGCGACGACGCGATGATCCGATACACGTCACCGCGCGTCACCTTCGATACTTTCGCCGGATCGAGCCACGCGTCGTTATCCGCGAGCAGCAGCAAGGTGTCGAGGCCGATCAGGATCGGCCATAGGCAGGCGAGCCGCAAGCGTACCGCGCTCGCCGGAATCGCGAGCGTGTAGTCGAGCGCCGCGCGGACATGATCGAGCGTTTTGCGCAGAAGCTCGATGAGCAACGGCCGCGCGCGCATCGAATTGGCCGGTTGCAGCAGATCGCGCGCGCTCAAAGCGTGGCGCTCGAGCATGCTCTGCGGCAGGTAGCAGCGACCAATGCGCAAGTCTTTTCCGCAATCGCGCAACACGTTGGTCATCTGCAATGCCTTGCCGAAACGCACGCCGCGCTGCTTCATCGTATCGGGCTGTTCCTTCAGCGTTCCGGGCATGTGCGCGTAAGTCATCGTGGTCCAGAACTCGCCGACGCAGCCCGCGACCAGATACGTATAGCGATCGAGTTCGTCATATTCGCGCAGCGCCGCGATCTGGCCGGAGCGTTCGTCGGGGAACGTGCGCAAATCGAATTCCATGCCCTCGGTCAGCGTCGTGACGATCGCGCGTACCGCGTGCCGGTCGGGCTCGCTCAGTTGCGCGAGCACGTCGAGCGCCGGGTTCAACGATTCGAGCAGCAGCTTTTCATCCGATTGCGCCTGCTGACCCGCGACTTCGGCGGCGATGCGCTGGAACGGCGCACTGTCGACGGCCACGCCATTGACCTGATCGCGCAACGCAAGCAGCAATTCGAGGCGTTGGCCCGGCGCGATCAGCGAGGTGTCGGCAATCGTATCCGCGGCGCGCGCGAGCAGATACGCAAGGCCGATCGGATCGCGCATGCCGATGGGCAGCACGCGCAGCGTCAGATAGAAAGAGCGTGAAACGCCTTTTAGGAGCGGGCCGAGAAGAAAGGCCCGGGTGGGATTCGGCATGGGTTGGATTGATTGGCAAATAGGCGGGTGAAAGCCCGCGAGGATCAGGCGCTGCCGAATTGTATACGTGCCGTCCCCGATGTCGCGTGCGACGGGCTCCCGCGCCGCGAGACAGCGCCACTCGCGATCGGGAACGGCGATTGCTGCCACGTCGAGATTGAGCACAGGACGGTCATGACCAGGCCGTCGCTTGCACTTTGAAAGACACATCGAAAATGGCTACCGACGCATCCAGCAACTCCCGTCCGTCCGACGCGGCCCGGCCTGACGCGGCCCGGCCTGACGCCGCGCGACGCAATGTCGAAACAGGCGTGCCCGGTTTCGACGAGATCCTCGGTGGCGGTCTGGTGAGCGGCGGTGTCTATCTACTGGAGGGCATGGCCGGCGCCGGCAAGACGATCCTGTCGTGCCAGATCGGTTTTCACCGGGTACGGCAAGGCGAAAAAGTGCTGTACATGACGCTGATCGCCGAATCGCACGACAAGCTGCTCGGTCACCTGAAAGGCCTGAGCTTCTTCGACGAGACCGCGGTCGCGCAGCAGATGCTGTTCGTGTCCGGCTATCACGAGCTGATGCAGGACGGCCTCGACGGTTTCCTGAAGCTGATCGCGTCGAGCATCTACGACTACCGGCCGAGCCTGATGATCATCGACGGCTTTCGCAGCGCGCGCGAATTCAGCGAAACCGAGCTGTCGCTGTCGAAGTTCATCCACGAGCTGAACGCGCTGGTCGCCGCGATGGACTGCACGACGCTGCTCCTCGCGCCGCTGTCGGGCAACGAGCCGCATCCCGAGCACACGCTAGTGGATGGTCTGATCGAGCTGAACCGCTATCACGACGGCATGCGCCGCGCGCGCGAGATCGAAGTGCACAAGATGCGCGCGCGCGATCATCGGATGGGCAAGCACTTCTTCCGCATCGCCGGCAGCGGGCTGTTGATGTTCCCGCGCCTCGAAGCGCATTGCGCGCAGCAACCGGGCCCCGTCGATCTGAAAGCACGGCTCGGCTTCGGCCTGCCGCATCTGGACAACCTGCTCGGCGGCGGCTTCACGCAAGGCTCGACGACCACGCTGATCGGCCCGTCGGGCGTCGGCAAGACGCTGCTGTGCCTGCAGTTCCTCGCGGCCGGTCTGGCACGCGACGAACGCTGCGTCTATGTCGGCTTCTACGAGGGTCCGCAGCGCCTGATCGGCAAAGCCGAAGCGGTGTCGATCCCGCTTGCCGATGCGTGGCAGGACGGCCGTCTGATCGTGCTTTGGCAGCCGGCGATCGAACTCGCCATCGACGAAATCGCGGCGAAAGCGCTCGCCACCGTCAAGCAGACCGGCGCGACGCGCATCGTGATCGACGGCGTCGAAGGCTTTCGCGATTCGGCGCTGCGCACCGAGCGCTTCGGCCTGTTCCTCAATGCACTGCTGCATCAGTTGCGCGAAGCGGCCATCACGACGCTCATCACTGAGGAACTGCCGCTGTACAGCGAGCCGGGCCACGCGAAGGCCGTGCGCGTGTCGGCGCTGACCGAGAACCTCGTGCTGCTGCGCTACGCCGAGACCGAAGGAGGACTGCGACGCATGATTTCGGTGGTCAAGCAACGCGAAAGCGCGCACGACACGTCGCTGCGCGAACTGTCGATTTCGTCGCAAGGACTCGACGTGATCGAGGGCTCGCCCGGCGCCGCCGGCATCCAATCGACGCCGGGCCTGTCGGCCACGCTGCAATCGCGGCGAAAAACCTAGCCGCCATGAAAACCATTCTGGTGGTGGACGACGAGTTCGACATCCTCACGGTGTGGCGGCTGCTGCTGGAGCGACACGGCTATGCGGTGCGGACCGCGTCGAACGGCGCCGTCGCGCTCGAGCTGGTCCGCTCGAGCCGGCCGGGCATCATCGTGTCCGATTGCATGATGCCGGTCATGTCGGGCATCCAGTTGTGCGCGGCGCTGTACGAGGACCCCGAACTGCGCGACATTCCGATCATCCTGTGCAGTGCCGCATCGGACATTCCGATGCAGCCCAATCCGCATATCGCGTACGCGCGCAAGCCGCTGTCATTCGACCAGCTGCTGGCGATGCTGGTGCGCATGGGCGGTTGACGGCTGCCCTCTCTCGCCGCGCTCTCTCCGTCTTTTCCCCCTAACAACGCAGCTTGAGACGCTCGCGCCATTTGTCGAGCGTTTGCAGCGTTCTACGATTCTCCGCGGCCTTTTACAGTACGTCATCGATCGCGCAAAGCCAGCAACCCGCAGCGCGACGCAACTTTCGGAGGTCGTCATGAGCAGCAATCGTGGTGCAGTTCCCGCCGGGTTCTTCAGTATCGCGGTGGGCTCGTTGGCGCTTGCCAACCTGTGGCGCGTGGCAATCCGCCTGTGGCATTTGCCGGCCGTCGCGGGCAGCGTGGTGACGGTCGCGGCGCTCGCCGTCTGGGTCGTGATTCTGTTCGCCTACGCGCACAAGTGGTTCGCGCAGACCGCCGACGCACGCGCCGAACTGGACCACCCGGTGCAGTCGTCGTTCGTCGCGCTCGCGCCGATCTCGACGCTGCTGGCCGCGCAACTGTTGCAGCCGTACGCGCGCACCCTCGCGCTGACGCTATACGGCATCGCGGCGGTCGCGCAACTTGGGCTCGGCGTCTATCTGCATGGCCGGCTATGGCAAGGCGGCCGCAAGCCCGAACTGACCACGCCGGCGATCTATCTGCCGACGGTCGGAGCGGGTTTCGTCGCGGCGACGAGCTCGGCCGCATTCGGCTTCCATCAACTGGGCCAGCTGTTTTTCGGCGGCGGCATGCTGGCCTGGCTCGCGCTCGAATCGATGATCCTGCATCGCGCCGCCGTGCATGGACCGCTGCCCGAAGCGCTGCGCCCGACCCTCGGCGTGCAGCTCGCGCCGCCGGTCGTCGGTGGTGTCGCGTATCTGAGCCTCACCAGCGGCACGCCCGATCTGTTCGCCTTTGCGCTGCTCGGCTACGGTCTGTTTCAGGCGCTGATGCTGCTGCGTTTGCTGCCGTGGATTCGCCAACAGGCGTTCGTGCCCGGCTACTGGGCGTTCAGCTTCGGCGTAGCGGCATTGCCGACGATGGCGCTGCGTCTGGTCGAACGCGGCGCGACGGGTCCGATCGAATACGCGGCACCGGTTCTGTTCGTGGTGGCGAACGCGATCATCGCGATTCTGGTGGTGAAGACGCTTCAGCTGCTCGTGCAAGGCAAGCTGGTCCCGCCCGTGGCGGCGAGTTCGACGGCGGCTGCTGCGCCGGTCCAGCAAATCACGACCGCCGCGCGAATCGCACGGGTTCAATGAGCGGCAGCTAGCGACCGAACGCGGCGGCGACGCGCAAAGCGTCCCGCCGCGTTCGCGTTTGTGTTTGCGTCCGTGTCAGAAGCCGTGCATCGACACGACGATCAACGCGGCCGCGACGATCGCCACCACGTCCTCGATCAGCGCCGCGGGCGCATCGCGTCCGAACATGTTCGCGAGCGAACTGCGCACCTTCGCGCCGCCGAGCGTGCCGATCACCGCGCCAACCGCGCCGACGACCGCGCCCAGCACCCCGACGATCATGCCGCCCGCAAGGCCCCCATGCGCGCCGCTGATCGCCGCGCCGCTCAGCGCACCGAGCACGACGCGCGCGCCGAACTGCAGCGGCACCTTGCGGCTCGGCGTTTCGGGCAATTGATCCGTGATCAGTTCGATGACCGCCAGCACGGTGAAGATATACGGCGTGGCCGCGGCACCGAGGAACGCGAGCGACGTGCCTTGCAGCGGCAGCCATCCCAGACGCGCTGCCCAGCTGACGGCGGTGGGTGCGATCATCGCGCGAAGGCCGGCGACGACGCCGATGAGCAAGGCCAGAACATACACGGACATAGCGGACTCCCGATCGAGGGCAATGATGCAAGGTTGCACGAGCCGACGGCTTACCTGGACGAACGTCGGCAGAACATGTCGAGCATTCCATCTGGACAGTCAACTTCTCACTACCTACATCGAGGCAATCCGCAGCGGCCGTTCACCGTTGCTCACAATTGCCGGCCCTTGATTGCCGACTCGCCGCCGCGCGTCAGGCGCGGCGGCAGGCGTGCGATTGCCCCCGTCGATGTGGCCCTAGTGTCGCACAATTCGACTGGCGAATAACAGACAGGGAGTCGGCGAAGTGGGCCGATGGTGATAAGTTAGCCCACCCACAAGAAAATCTTGTATCTGCGCCATGAGACCGTATCTCCCGCTGAACGCGCTGCGCGCGTTCGAATCGTCCGCGCGGCATCTGAGCTTCACGCGCGCCGCGCAAGAGCTGAACGTGACCCAGGCCGCGGTCAGCCAGCAGGTCCGCTCGCTGGAGGAGCGGCTCGGCACCGCGCTATTCAAGCGTTTGCCGCGCGGCCTCGCGATGACCGACGAAGGGCTCGCGCTGCGGCCGGTGCTGTCCGACGCGTTCGATCGTATCGAGGCGGTGCTCAAGCAGTTCGACGGCGGGCATTTCCACGAGGTGCTGACAGTCGGTGTGGTCGGCACGTTCGCGGTCGGCTGGCTGATGCCGCGCCTGAAGTCGTTTCGCGAAGCGCATCCGTTCGTCGAACTGCGGCTCCTGACCAACAACAACCTCGTCGACCTCGCGACCGAAGGCCTCGATTTCGCGATCCGTTTCGGAGACGGCACGTGGCCCGGCTTGCTCGCCACCAGGCTGCTCGACGCGCCGCTCGCGCTGCTCTGCACGCCCGAGATCGCCGCACGCCTCACGCGGCCCGACGATCTCGCCAACGAAACGCTGCTGCGCTCATACCGCATGGACGACTGGATGAACTGGTTCGCGGCCGCGGGCATCGCGCCGCGGCCGGTGCGCGGGCCGGTATTCGATTCGTCGCGGTTGATGGTGGAGGCGGCGATACAGGGCGCGGGCATCGCGCTCGCGCCTGCGTTGATGTTCGAACGTGAGATCAATACCGGGCGGCTGGTGCGCCCGTTCGACGTCGAGGTGAAGGCGGGCAGCTACTGGCTGACCTGCCTGAAGGGCAAGCCGATGACGCCGGCGATGTTGCTGTTCAGCCAGTGGCTCGCCAAGGAAGCGGCCACCGCAGGTCACGCCTGAGTTGCTACGCGGCCGTACGGCCGTACCCGTTCATCGCGGGCCGTTCGGCCTGCGGCGGGAACACGTTCCACGAACCGTCGCCGTGGCGGAAGAAGAAAATCGACAGCAATCCTTCCGGCTTCAACGCCTGCACACACACATAGCGTTGCTGTTGCGACGCGCGATGGCAGAACCGCACGACACGCGCGGGCATCGACGGCGTGGGCGCGAGCCATTTGTCGACGGCCCAGTGCAAGCTCTTTTCTGCGGCAACCATGATGTTCTCCTCGAATCGTCCCGTTCCCGGCGCACTGCATTCACGCAACTTGCGCGAATTGCGCCACGCGGTGATCGTTCCTCGCTCCACTCTCGACAAACGCCTTCACGAGGCACAGCAGTGCGCGCACGCCAGTGCTCGGATGGCGCAGGCAGCAATCCACCTGTTCGCTGCGGCTTTCGCCGAGCAGGCACCACGCGCAGAAGTGTTCGCAGTTGTTGGTCAGCAGGCGATAGCGGTTTTCGCCGAGGCGGGAGCGCGCGCGGCGCACTGCTTCGGCGCCGACGTAGATCGCGCTCGGCGTCGCCCGAACCGACATCGCATGGCCGGCGGCGAAGCGCGCCAGTTCGACTTCCTCGACCGGGCCGGGATGCGCGGAACCCGCAAAGCCCGAGTAGTGCACGACGCGGCCGTTGCCGACATAGATGCCGTGATGTTCGTAGCCATTGCGTTGCGTAACCAGATGCGCGCCGATCGGCAGATCGATCGTCGATGATGTGGTGTCGCAAGCGGCTGCGGATTGCGGTTCGTCGTCGCGGGTATCGAGCGTTTGGGTGTTCATGGCTGGCCTCGTTCGCATTTCCAACACTGTTGCGACAGCTTTTGCATCATCCGGGCCAGGCGCCGGAAAGCCCGTGTTTACGGGCCTGACGGCTGATCGAGCGGTTTTCTGAAGAGGCAGATGTCAGTACGGGACCAACAGAAATCGCGCTGATCTGTTGGCGTGCGACGCTCATTTGCGAGCCGTGCCGCGCGCCGATTCACATGAATGGAGAACGTAAGCGAACCCACCTGAATGTGTTGGGTCCTACGCCTGTTCGAAGGCGAGCTTGTTGGCCGCGAGCCGACCGATTGCGTCGGCCGGGTTCGTGGTAAAGCCCGCGAAACGCACGCCAGTCAAAGCGCTGCGGGCTTCTCGGCGAATCCGCCCCCGATTGGCATGGCCTTTGCACCATCTGGTGCAGCGTCCATTCAGCCGCGCACATTGCACACGCGGCCAACCGGAGAACGACATGTCCTGCATCAAATTGAACGACCTCTCGCTGAACCTGGCGCTCGATCGCAAAGCGATGGCGGCGATTCGCGGCGGCGGTGGCGCGCCTTGGATCTATGGCTGGATTCAGCCGTACATGCCGCAAACGCCTAGCATTGGGCCGGTGGTCAATCTGTACGAGGTCTCCAACAACTTCTATGCTAACCAGATGATCAACCAGTTCCAGTCGGTCGACGTACGCAACACCGGCGCGAACGCGACCCTCACCGTGTCTCCGGACGCACGCAACCGAAACGAGATGGTGTAGCCGTTGTGACCTGCGAGAGCCAATTTCGCTGGACGTCGTCCGCGCGTTCCGACACGGGACGGGTCCGCGAAATCAACGAAGATGCCTGCCTCAACGAGCCCGAGGCGGGGCGCTGGGCTGTCGCCGATGGGATGGGCGGTCACGCGGTCGGCGACGTTGCCAGCCGCACCGTGATCGACGCGTTGACTCAACTGGCGGCGCCGCAAGGCCTCAGAATGCTGATCGCCGATGTACGCGCGCGTCTGCAATTTGCGAACCGTCAATTGCGCGACGAGGCCGCGCGCCGCCAGGTGCAGCGCATCGGCAGCACAGTGGTCGTGCTGCTCGCCTGCGATCGCTTCTGCGGCTATGTGTGGGCCGGCGACAGCCGCATCTACCTGTACCGCGACGGACAGCTGCGGCAACTGACGCGCGATCACAGCCAGGTCGAGGAGCTGCGCTCGCTCGGCGTCATCACCGACGAAGAAGCGCGCAATCATCCGGCGCAACACATGATCACGCGCGCGGTTGGGGCAACAGATCTGCTCGAACTCGACGACGACGCGATCGAAGTCGCCGACGGCGACGTGTTCCTGTTGTGCAGCGACGGTCTGAGCAACGAACTGAGCGACGACGAGATCGCCGGCGTGCTGACCTCGGCGGAGCGCGAAAACGCATGTGGCGAACTCGTCGATCTCGCGCTCGCGCGCGGCGGACGCGACAACATCACGGCGGTGGTCGTCGAAGCGCAAGACCCGAATGCGGCGGACAAGACCTTGCTGAATCCGGCGCCTTGATGATCTCAGGCGCGCGTTTCAGCGAGCCTTCCGTGGTTCTTCACTCAGCCTTCTTCGTCTTCCTCATCGCGCTCGTTCGTGCCGTTTTTCGTGGGCGGCGCGTTGCGATTGCGGAAATCCTTCGAGTGCAGGCCGTGCTTTTTCAGCAGCATCTGCAAGTGCGAGCGATTCATATCGATGCGCCGCGCCAGTTCGGCGACCGTCCCGCTGACTTCACGCAGTCCGCGTTCGAGAAAAGCTTTCTCGGCGTCGTCGCTGGCCGCCCGCTTCGCGTCGCTCAACGACATCAGATTCGCTACACTGATCGGCTGCTCGCCGCTCGCCTGCCCCCCCTCCGCCTGCGCCGCCGCTGAACCGGGTGCGGCCGGTCGCATATCGAGCGGCAAATGCTCGATGTCCGCCATGTCTGCAGCCAGACATGAGATGCGGTACATCACGTTGCGCAATTCGCGGATATTGCCCGGATACGCATAGCTCAACAGAAAGTCGCGCAAACGCGGCGTCAATCTGACCGGCCGGCGTTTCAGCGTGCCCGCCGCTTCGTCGCCGAACCACGCAATCAGCAACGGAATTTCGTCGCGCCGTTCGCGCAGCGGCGGCAGCGTCACGTGAATCACGCTGAGCCGGTAGAACAGATCCTCGCGAAACCGGCCTTCCTCACTGAGCTTGCGCAGATTGCGATTGGTCGCCGCGACGATGCGCGTATCGACCGCGATCGTTTCGTCGGAGCCGACGCGTTGAATCTCGTGCGCTTCGAGCACACGCAGCAACTTGACCTGGCCCGCTAGCGGTAACTCACCGATTTCGTCGAGAAAAATCGTGCCCGTATGCGCGCTTTCGAATTTCCCCTTGCGGTCGTTCGACGCGCCGGTGAATGCGCCCTTGCGATGCCCGAATAGTTCCGACTCCAGCAGATTGTCCGGAATCGCACCGCAGTTCACCGAAATGAACGGCTTGTCCGCGCGCGCGCCATTCGCGTGAATCACTTTCGCCATCAGCTCCTTGCCGGTGCCGCTCTCTCCATCGATTAACACCGGCAAATCGGTCGGCGCCGCTTTCTCCGCTATTTCGAGCGATTCGAGCAGCCGCGGATTGTCGCCGAACGTGCCCTCGAAAATAAAGCTGCGCTCGAGCAGCGCCTTGCGGCGCGCGCCACGCGATTGCTCCGCGCTCGTCTGCGGCTCGCCCGCGCTGGCAGCCTGCACGAAGCGCTCCTTGTGCGAAAGCTGCATCACTTCATCGCGCAACGACGTGGCCTGCCTGAGCAGCTTGTCGATATCGGCGCGTTCGAGCCGCGACGACCAGCGCAACGTGGAGCGCAGAATCTCGATCCGCTCGATCAGTCCCGCGTACGATATCGCGGGACTCGCCTCTTCAATCTGGTCGAGTATCTTCATCATGATGCACTCAACTGTTTCTGCACGAGCTGATAGTACATCCCGCCGCGCTGGATCAGCTCCTCGTGACGGCCCTGTTCGACGATCGCGCCTTCATACAGCACCAGAATCTTGTCCGCGCGCATGATCGTGCTGAGCCGATGCGCGATGATCACCGCCGTGCGGCCCTTCAGGATGTCGTGCATGTTGCCGAGAATATTGCTTTCCGATTGCGAGTCGAGCGCCGATGTCGCCTCGTCGAATACCAGCAGACGCGGATCGTGATACAACGCGCGCGCAATGCACAAACGCTGGATTTGACCGCCCGACAAGCCGATGCCGCGCTCGCCGACGACCTGCTCATAGCCGAGCGGCATCTTGCTGATGAAGCCATGCGCGTCGGCCGTTTTCGCGACCTCCTCGATGCGCCGGCGGTCCGGCGCGTCGTCGCCGCTCGCGATGTTCTCGGCAATCGTGCCCGAAAACAGCAGATTGCTTTGCATCACGTAGCCGATTTGCGCGCGGAAATAAGCCTTGTCGATCACGCCGGAGTCATAGCCGTCAATCGTCATTTTTCCTTCGCTCGGTTGATAGAACCCGACCAGCAGCTTCGCGAGCGTGGTTTTGCCCGAGCCGCTGCGCCCGACGATCGCAACCAGCTCACCGGGCTTGATATCGAAGCTGATGTTCTCGAGCACATAAGCGGAATCCTCTTCGCCATAGCGGAAATACACGCCTTGCAGACTGATTTCGCCTTGCAGCTCCGGCAGCATCACGCGGGAAGGTAAATCCTGCGGCCTCTGCTCGGGCTCGATATCGAGCACATCGCCGAGCCGTTCCATCGCGACACCCGCATCGTTGAGCATGCTCCACAAGCCGACGAGACCCATCAGCGGACTCAATACGCTACCCATGAATGCATTGAACGCGATCAGCTGACCGATCGTCAATTCGCGCGCGAGTACCAGATTCGCGCCGACCCAAAGGATCGCGATCGTCGTGGCCGCGTTCAGCAATTGACTGCCAAAGCTGACCAGAATATTGAATGCGTGCGCGCGATACTGCAATTCGAGCGCCTTCGCATATTTCTTTTCCCAGCGCAAGCGCACCGGCCGTTCGATGCCCATGCCCTTGACAGTCTCGACGCCAGCGAGCGCCTCCATCAGGAACGACTTCGCGTCGGTCGACGCCGTGAACACCTCGCGCGCATAGCCCTTGATCTTCGGCGTCGCGATCACCGTGAGTCCCATGATCGGAATCACGAACGCGATCAACACCAGCGTCATCTTCACGTTGTACACGAACATGATCGTGAAGTAGATGAAGATCATCAGCAGGTTCAGCGCGGTCGTCACGGTGGATTCGGTCAGGAACGCTCGGATCGTCTGGTTCTCCTGAAAGCGCGCGAAGATATCGCCGGTCTTGCGCTTCGCGAAGAACGAGAACGGCAGCGACAACGTGTGCTTGAAGAACTGCGACATCATCGCGAAGTCCATATTGCGCACCATGAAGTTCGCCAGATACGCGCGTATCGTCGACATCAACTGCGTAAAGAGGTTGGAGATGATGAGCCCGCCGATCAGCAAATGCAGCAGACTGACGTTCTGATGCACGATCACGCCATCGAGAATGTTCTGAATGATCAGCGGTGGAATCACGCCGAGCACCTGGATCACGAAGGTCGCCAGAAACAGATAGCCGAGTATCTTTCGGTACGGCTTCAGGTATCCGACAAAACGAATCCACGGCGAGCGCTCGGCCGACATCTGCAGCAGTTGCGATCCGCCGGTAAACAATAGGCAAGTGCCGCTCCAGCCGCGCTCGAAATCTTCGACGCTCAGCTTTCTGAAACCGAGTGCCGGGTCCGCCACCCACACATACTCTTTCGACAGCCCATACACGATCACATAGTGGTAGCCCTCCCAATGCACGATGAACGGCAGATCGAAGCCGCGCAGCGAATCGAACGTGCATTGCACGCCGCGCGTCGTGAAGCCGAGCGACTCGCCCGCGCGCGCGAGGCTGTCGAGCGTCGCGCCCTGCGTCGTCACGTTCGCGAGTTCGCGCAATTTGCCGAGCGTCATCGGAATGCCGTAATGGCGGCAGATCATCGCGAGACACGCGGCGCCGCAATCCATTTCCTCGGCCTGCTCGACGAGCGCGAAACGCCGGATGATCTTCTCGCCGAGTTCCGGCTTGCTCTGCAGGTCGAGCATCAACGGCAGCTTGCGCCGCTGTTCGAGCCGCTTTTGGCGCTGCAATTCGCGGTCGCCGTAGCGGATGCGCTCGTCGAGGACTTCGCGCAGTTTCGGATTGCGTTCGAGAATGAAATGAACGGTGCGCTCGGGGATCACCAGCAGCCGCGTGTCGGTGGTCGCAACCACCGATGCCATCTGTTCCTGGCGCATCAGGCACGCCTTCTCGCCGAAGATCTCGCCTTCACCGAGCGTCGCGAGCGTGTAGTCGTGACCCTCCTCGTGCCGCACGATGCGCACCTGGCCTTGCCGCACCACATAAAGCCGCCGGTCCTCGCGGCCGTCCTGTTTCAGAATCTCCTTGCCGGCAGCCACCCGTTTTGCGCCGACGCTGCGCACGTACTCTTCGAGTTCCGCCTTGTTCAGTTTGCCGCGCAGATCGAACAGTTGCGCGACGAAGCCCCCGGCCGAATTGATCGCGACATAGCTGGCGACGAACGCCAGCGCGGCGGCGTTGCCCGCCATCACCGGTTCGATCGCGCTGCGCGGAATGAACAGCACTTCGGTCTTGCCCGACGACCGTACCGACGCTTCGTGAACGTACGAGCGCAACATCGCAATGTCGGCAAAGAACTCGCCCGACTTGCGCACGCCCATGCTGGTTTCCTTGCCGTGCTCCTCGGTAAAGATACGCACCGTGCCCGAGCGGATCACATAGAGACCATCGGCCACTTCACCAGCCGAGCACACCGTTTCGCCGAACGAATAGAACTTTGCCTGCGCGTATTCGGCAAGCCGTTCCAATTCGTCGCGCGAGAATGGCGACAGGATCTCCACGGAAGCCAGAAATTCGGCGGTGGAGGGCGCGGATGGCGCGGTCTGGGGAGCGTCCATGTATCGGTGAGCCTCGCTTTATCGGGCGCTAGTCGAGTACTAGCGCGCTTCGATCACGTGTTCCTGGGCGCGGGCAATCAGCCAGCTCTCGCGCAGCAAACGGCGGATTTCGGTGGCCACGTCGGCATCGAGCGTGGCCGGATATTTGGCCGTCACCGCGAAGATCTCGAAACACGAACGGTCGGCCGACGGAAACGGCCCAAGCAGATCGCCGACCGCCGCATTGAAGATCTTCGCCTCGATATCGGGCTTCAGCGAACCGCGCAGTACCTTGCCGATCACGCCGCCGGACTCGCGCGTGTCGGCAATCGAATGCTCGCGCGCCATGTCGGCGAACGCGTCGGGGTCATCGTGCAGGTACGAGATCATTTCCTTCGCCTTGCCTTCGCTATCGAGCACGATATGGCTGACTTCGATCGCGTCGAACTTTGGCGAATTCAACGCGAAGTAATCACGGATCGCCGCATCGTTACCGATGTCATCGAGCATCTTCTCCTGATAGAGCCCGTCGGTAATGAACACCTCGAATTCGTCGAGGCTCACGTGCAGCGCGTCGAGATAATGATTCATGTCCGCCGCGCGATGCAGCCCGCGCACGCGGCGAAACTGGTCGGCACGCTGCTGGATCTCGTCGGCGCTGACGGTGACGCCCTGCTTTTTCGCCGCATGGACGGTAAGCTTGTCGCGCACGATCTGCTCGATCAGGCTCTCGAACTGGCCGGTCAGTTTCAGAAGACGAATGAACTCGTCGACGTCCACGACTTCGTCATCGATACGCACTATCGCGGTCATTTGTTCTGCTCCTTGCTTGGATGTTTGATTCGCGCGCTCAACCCGCCACCTCTCTGAACGGATCGAGACCGAGGTCGATCAGGCGCCGCTCGCGCACGACGATTTCCGCACTGGCCGTCATGCCGTAACGCAGTGGATAACGCGTGCCGGCCACCTGGTAGTAATCTTTGTCGAGCGTGACGCGGCCTTCGTAGACCGGTTGCTTGTCCTGCGCGGACGGCTTCGTGGCCGGCGAGATATACGCGAGCGTGCCGCTGATCAATCCGTAGCGCTGGTAAGGAAACGCATTGAACTTCAATTTGACCGGCAACCCGACGTGCAGAAAGGCGCGGTCGTGTTCGGAGATTTCGATCTTCAGCACAGGCCGCGCGTCTTTAGGCGCAATCCCGCCGAGCGGTGCGTTCGCCTGAATCTTGTCGCCGCGCTGCGTCGACGTGACGTCGGTAATCACGCCAGAAACCGGCGCCAGAATCAGCAGAAAGTTGTCTTTGTCGATGTTCTCGAAGCGCACGCGCGCGGCGGCATCGGCTTCGAGACGCGCGCTTTGCAATTGCACGCGCAGTTTGTCTTCCGCATCGGTGACATCGCGCACCGCCTGATCGTATTGCAGTTGCAGATCGGTGCTTTGCTGGCCGCTCGTCGCGAGTTGCGCATTCGCCTGCGCGTATTCGTGGCTCAGGCGAAAGTCCAGCTCGGCCAGCTTCGACTGCGCGACACGGTAAGCGTTATCCGCTTCGAGCGCGGCCGTGCGCTTCTGCTCGACCTGCAATTCGGCAATGCCGCCGCCGCCCGGCTGCGCGAACAGCCGCGAATAGCGATCCAGTTCCTGATTCGCCGCTTCGCGCGCGCGGCGCGCGTTGTCGAGCGAGCTGCGTGCTTCGTCGAGTTCGGCCTTCTGCCCTTCGGCAAGCTTCGTCGTGCCTTCTGAAACGCGATTCTCATGCAGGCGCTCTTCAACTTCGAGTTGCGCCTTCAACGACGCTGCCTTGCGTTCCATCAATGCCTTCTTCTCCGGAAACTGCTTCCATTCCCGCTCGGCATCTTCGAGTTTCAGTTGCGCCTGTAACGCGTTGCTCGCAGCCTCGATCGCGCCGCGCGCATTGAGCCGCGCGAGCACGTCGCCTTTCGACACCGGTTGACCCTCGGCGATATACAGATCCGCGAGTTCGCCGTCGATCGGCGCATAGATGCGCCGCACTTCCGATTCCGGCGACAACGTGCCGGGCGCACTGACGATCACATCCGCGCGGCCGACGAACGACCATAGCAAGCCCGACACGACCAGTGCAACCATCGCCCAGATCAGCGCGCGCGCAATCCGCACCGGCTCGGAAGTCAGTATCGCGATGCCTTCGACGCTATGATCTTCCAGCGCCTCCGACAACGGTCTAGGGTGCGGATCGCGTTTCACTTTGATCGCCTCCAATCAACGCGAGCTTCGCTTTCAGGAGCCCGGGGTCCAGCACCATGCGCAACTCGGTCAACGAGCGGCGCTGCAAACTCGCCTCGGCGTCGATATCCGCGAGCAGGCGATCGAAGTCGGCGGGATGATCGGCCTTCAGCTGCGTATAGATGCGCATGCCCTGCCGCGCCGCCGTTTGCGCGTCGCTAAGCAGACGCGCCTCGCTGCGAAAGCCCGGCGAGATGCCGGCTTCGAGCCGCTGCGTGCCGCCGATCGGGCCGTTCGCGCGGTACTCTTTCCACAGGTTTTGCGCGCGCAGCAACAGATCCTGCGCATGCGCGAGTGCGTTGTCATGCAACGCTGCGACGTCTTTCTGGATCGCCTGCACAAACCATGCGTCGGTCCGCGGATCGAGGCTCGCGTAGAACGACAGCAGACGCTGGTCGTAGTCTTTCCCGCCACGCGTTTTCTGCAGATCGTTGTATTGATCGGATAGCGCCTTCTTGTGCGCCGCTTCCGCCGCGAGCACGTCGGACCATGGGCTCGCCGGCATCGACTGCAAATCGCTCAGCGCCTGCTGCGCGTCGCCGCGCTGCCACGCGGCATCGACCGCGTCCTGACGTTGAACGATGTCCGCCGACGGCAAACGCGTGGCTGCAAGCTGCTGGTATTGCGCCTGAAAAGGCGGCGTGCTGAAGCGCGCCGTTTTCATCATCGCGAGCAATGACGTCAATTGACGGCTCAACGCGGCATTCAGCAATGCGGTGTATTGGCGCAAATCGTCGCGCACCCTATCGAGCCCCGCGAGCCGTGGGTAACGCTGTGCGTAATCGTCGAATACCGGCAGCAGCGCGTCGGGTTTGTCGCGCGAGAGTTCGGTTTGGATCACGCCATTGAGCCGCTCTATCGCAGCGACGTAAACCGAATCGTCGCTTTCGAGCTTGCGCAGATGGCTGAGCGTGTGCGCGTAGGGCTCCGCGAAGGCCGGCACGTAGCTCGCGATCCGGTCGAGCGCGCGCTGATGGCTCGTCGCGTCGTCGTCCCAGCGGTGCAGCAGGCCGTTGATGGTCGCTTCGTCCGTATACATGCGGATCGGCGCGTCGACGCCGCCGCGCGCCGCGACGAAGCGTTCGAGATCCCCGACCCACTGCAATTCGCCGACCAGCGACGCGGCATCGGAGCCCGTCGCGCTCAACGACCTCATGTTCTTCAGCAGCGCGTCGGCCTGATCGAACTGCGCTTTTTGCACCGCTTCGATCCAGCCCGGCAAGTTCGCTTTCAGCAACGCCTCGCTGGCAAGCGCGCTGATCCTGGTGTCCGCCGGGTGCGTGGCCAGATAGCCGCGCGCCATCGTCAGGGCGCTCGAGTAATCACCGTTCGCGAGCAGGCTCTTCAATTCGCGTTCCGATGAACCGTGCAGATAGAGGCCCACCCCAAGCGCAACCACGAGCGCGACACCCGCACCGCCCCATGCCGCCGCGCGGCGCACATTGGTGCGCTCGCCGTCCGCTAACGCCTTGTGGAGTTCGCCGGCGACCATCTTCCAGCGACGCGGCTTACTTTTTGCCGCGCTTCTGCCCTTGCCGCTTCTTTCATTGGCACCGTCTTTCGTCTCGGCCGGATGCGCCCCCTGCGCGCTCTTCGCGCCTTGCGCGCCTGCGGTCCCTGCTCCGTCACGCTTCACGCGCGCGGAGCCCGGCTGCGCCGCCTCATTGATTTCGTCTTCGCGTTGCAGTGCCGGATCGACGCAAAAGATGTCGAGAAACGAATGCGCCGCGCCGACGAAGGTCGTCTTGTCGGCATCGGCGGCATTGTCGGCAGCGGGACGAAGAGAAAGCTGGGTCACGGTGGGTTCGGCGTCGGCGGAGTTCTGTAGTGACACCCGGTAGACGAAGTGGTCGCCGCCAAATGCAACGACATCGCCATCCACCAGTGCAAGCGCCGATTCGCCGATCCGCTGGCCATTCACGAACGTGCCGTTGGTGCTGCCGAGATCCTCGACATAGAGCTGGCCGCCCTTCAGAAACAGGTGCGCATGACGCCGCGAGATGTAATTGACCTGGTGCGGATAACGGTCTTTGTAGCGCGAGAAGATCTCGTCCGTTTTGCTGACCAGGAACGGAAATGCCAGCACGTCGACCGGTTGCAGGCCCAGATCGTCGCGCTGCGGCACCAGCAATAGATGAGCGAGGGGAGCAGCGCTTCCGCCCGTTACGACACGCGCGCGCGGTTCGACGCCGACGCGATAACACAGTTCGCCGCCAAAGCAGAGTTCATCGCCGGCGCGCACGCGCGCGGGAGTTTGCCGCACCGCAATGCCGTTGACCGTCGTGCCGTTCTTGCTGCCGAGATCGGCGACATAAATCGCGCCATGCTCGATGAACACGCGCGCATGCCGCCGCGACAGACCGGCGGTCCATTGCGCGGGATAGTCGCTGAACGGCGCTTCGCTGCGGCCGATCGCGAACAGGCTGTCGACGATGCGAATGGCGTCGAGCGCGGGGCGCTGCGCGCACGCAACCGGCGACAACACCACGTCGAAGGTAGCGTCCGCTGTCGTCCGCATTTCAGCAATCGGAGCTTCGCCGGTGGCCATTTTCTCTGGAACGCTAAGCGTTTACCTGCCGCGGCGGGAACGCGGGGCGAACTGGACAAAGAACGACGGCCCAACGAAATTGTCGCGAAGAGCCACGCAAACGCTGACCCCTAAAGGATTTTAAGTCACGCATCGAGAGTGTCAATTTGGATATCGCCGGATGAGAAGACAGCGGCTAAGTCGTCAACCGACGAAATACCCGCGTGGTACGCCAACTCGTGGATTAGCTCAATGCTTCGTTACTTCTCTTTGGCCTGCGCCTGCACGTCGACACCTGGCCATCCACCGCCGAGCGCCTTATAAAGCGTTACCGTGTCGGACAGAATCAATTGGTGGTTTTCCAGCAACGCCTGTTGCGCCTGCAGCAGGGTCCGCTCGTCTTCGAACACCTCGAGTTGCGACACGACGCCAAGGTGCAGTTGCGACTGGATCTGATCCGCGACGATCTGCAAGCGGGCCACCTGCTGCTGCAATTCTTCGTGCTGCGCCTTATGGGCACTCAGATTGACGAGCGCGTTCTCCACTTCCTCGAACGCCCCCATCACGGCCACCCGATATTGCTGTTCGGCGACTTTCGATTGCGCCTCGCTCACCTTTACATGCGCGCGCACGCCCGGATCGAACAGCGGAAAGTTGATGCTCGGCATCAGGCCGAACGTGAACGACTTCAGCAACTGGTTGAGCGCGACGCTTGCGGTGCCGCCCTGCGCGGTCAGGCCGATGCTCGGCAATTGCGCGAGCTTCGACTGACCGACGAGGTCATAGGCTTCGAGCACCCTGAATTCGGCCGCCACCACGTCGGGGCGACGCGACAGCAACTGCGCGGGCAAGCCATCGGGCACGCCTGGCAATTTCACGCGCTCCTGCAAATGGCCCTGCGGCACATGGAATTCGCCGGCCGGCACGCCGAGCAACGTGCACAATGCGTTGTCGGAAACCGCCCGCGAGCGGCGCAGATCGTACAGATCGTTGGTGAGGCGGTTGATCTCCGCCTGCTGACGCAACACCTGCGTTTGCGGCACGATCCCGTTGCGCGCCTGGCCTTCGTAGATCGTCAGGATTTGCTTGTTCGTGGCGATGGTCTTTTGCTGCTGTGCGATCTGGTCGTCGAATTGCAGGATCTGGAAATAGGTACTGGCCACATTCGCGACGAGTTCGAGATACCCCGCGCGCCAATCCGCCTCGGTCGCGTGGAATTCGGCCTTTTGCGCCTGCACGCCTTTTTCGACCTTGCCCCAGATGTCGATGTCCCAGTTCACCTGCAGCGCGACGTTGTAGGTCCTCGTCAAAGGCTGGCCTGTCGTCTTCGTGAAGTCGGCGCCGGCACCCAGGTCCACCGTCGGCAATGCGGCCGCGCCCGCCTCGCTGATTTGCGTGTGCGCGACTTCGATACGCGCGGCTAGCACCCGGATATCGAAGTTGCCGTCGATCGCCTTGTCGATCAGCGTATCCAGATACGGGTCCTGGAAGCCCTTCCACCAGTCGCGCTCGATCGTCTCCGCAGCCGATACCGGCGCGCCCTGCCGATCCGACCACGATGTCTTGACCGGCGTGTCCGGGCGTTGATAAGCCGGCATCCGGACGTCGACGCAGGCACTCAACGCCAATGCGCACATCGCCGCGGCGCCGAGGCCGCGCAGCACACGACCCATCCGGCGCGGCGCCGCGATTGCGGCGCAATCCCGCTGAAGGTCCGGCGAATCACACGACAAACCGAACGATGATTCTGGCGATGCTGACACGGTTGTCTCCAGTTGCACCCGCCTGTTTCGCGCGAGATGGCCGGCTTTTTCGGGCCGAGCCGCTTCCGCGCGGCTTCAGCGATGAAGCGGCGGAAATATCGATGCGGGGAGCGGCGGATACGCGAAGGATGCGTGGAAAGGACGATCGAATGAGCGGTCGTTTTGAGCGACGCACCTGCTGGGGACGCACACGCGGCCGCTCGGGGCGCGCGTACGCGCGCCACTCACTTCGCGTTGTTCACGTTGTACACGGTCGGTGCGATGTAGGTCGTCGTACCGCTGACCAGCGCCGAGCCGTTGCCGTTGTCGCTTTGGATGTACATTTCCGTGTTGATCGACTGCGTCGGGCAGATGTTCTTGATGCTGGTCGGCGCATAGACGGGCGGAATACTGAGGTACGACGGCATCGGGCAGTAGTAGCTGTTGCCGCCGCGCATGGCGCTCATCGCCTTGCTGTCGAGTTGTTCGGTGCTGGACAGGTCCTTGATCATCAGCGTTTTCATGGCAAAACTCCTGGGAAAGGGAAAGCGCGTCGTTGTGCGTCGGCTTCGAGCAACTTGTCTGCTCGGGCGCTACTGACGCATGGGCTATGCCAGGAGTGCTTTGCCTTCGTCATTCGCGTCCTGAAGGCCGTGCAGCAAAGGCCTGGAAGAACGCACCCGCAGTGCCGTCGCTAGCGGCCGACGGAGCGAGGCTCGCGAATGGTGGATCGCAGCCAACAGGGCGCGCGGCATTGTTGGCTGTGTGATGACAGTCAGCGCGCGATCACCGTGATCTTCTTCGAATACACCGGCGGGTTGTGCGGTATATGCATGTCGTCGCCCATCAACAGCTGCAACGTATGCCGGCCCGGCGGCAATGAAATCATCGTTTCCGTTTCGCCCGCCCCGAAATGCAGATGATGGCGATCCGAGGGTATCTCCTGATCCATCGGCGGCAGCTCGCTATCGATCAGAAGATGGTGGTGACCGGTGTTCGGGTACTTCACGCCTTTCGGCGCGACGCCCATGAAGCGCAGGCCGAACCACACGCGAAACGGCTTATTGGCGGGCACCACCTGGCCATCGTTCGGATAGCCGATATATGCGTATGCGCTGGGCGGCGACGGTGTCGCTGCCCACCCACCCTGCGGCGCTGTCGATGCCGCCAGCGCCGCTGCGACGAATGCCGCGGCCGCAATGATCTTGTTCATCAGGACTCTCCGTTCCGGCTTGACCAGTTCGAACCAACGGATCGCGTTAGTCTTTCACCACAGTGATGGTGATCTTCTTCGAATACACCGGCGGGTTGTGCGGCACGTGATGATGGTCGCCGAGAATCAGCTGCAGCGTGTGCTTGCCTGGCGGCAACTCGATGCGCGCGTCGGTTTCGCCCGCGCCGAAATGCAGGTGCTGGCGATCCGATGGAATCTCCTGGTCGAGCGCGGGCAAATCCGTGTCGATCAGCAGATGATGGTGGCCGGTATTCGGAAACGCGATGCCCTTCGGACACACGCCCATATTGCGCAGCCCCATGCGCACCCACAGCTTGCCGCCGTGAATCACCGCGCCATCCGACGGCCAGATGATGTACTCCTCGGCCCCCGGCGGTGACGCCGTCTGCTCGGCGCGCGCGACACCGCCAGTTCCTATACCGAGGCACACCGCGACGAGCGTCGCGCACACCGCCGCGCGCAATCCGCCGCAATGCGCATGCGCCGGATCACGTCTGCCGAAAAGAGAGGAAACACGGGTTCTTCGCATAGCGCACTCTCCCGAACAGGAGTCATGGCTGGGCCCGGCTATCGATGGCCATCCGGGTGTTCGAGCGGCTTGTCGCGGATTGAAACCGGCAGACAGCCACCTAGTTAAAACGGCCGTCTGAGGTGACTTTGTGAATCAGCTTAGAACGTAACTTGCCAAAAAGATACGCAATGCTCGTTAACCGTATGACGCGTTCAGGACTCCCGGACAGTTATGACGCGAAGCGCGTGCTATCGTTAATAATGCGCGCGGACAGCGCGATCGTGGTGCACGAATGCCTGAATTCTGTCCGGTACAAACAGGATAAAACGATGTGGCGACGATTCCTGCTGGTGTGCGTGGTTGGGGCAATCCAGGCGCAGTGGGACAGTGCCGGTGCCGCGACGCAACGTCAATTGATCGAGCCGAGCGCGGCTTCGGTGACGAGTGCACTGGGGCTGCCGGCGGATACCGCCTGGCTGGGTTCACCCTTTGTTTCGTCACGCGACGACATCCATTCGCGGCGTATCGCGCTCGTGATCGGAAATGGCGAGTACGGTGACACCCCCACCCCGATTCGCGCTAACGCGCCGCGCGACGCCGAATCGGTCGGCGCAGCACTTCGTGCGCGAGGCTTCGAAGTCGTCACGCGTACGAATGCGACGCCGCCGCAAATGCGCGCGGCGATCGACGAATTTCAACGGCGTTTGAAAACAGGCGATATCGGGCTGTTCTATTTCGCCGGGCACGGCATGCAGGTAGCCGGACAAACGCTGCTTGTGCCGGCCGGGCTCGATGCTCGAGCCGATAACCGCGCACCGGTGTCGCTGCTGAGAAACGGCGTCGAACTGAATACCGTCTTGCATGCGATGCAATCCGCTCGCGCCGGCGGGCTCAATCTGGTGATTCTCGATACGTGCCTCGACAATCCATTTACGCCCGCCGAGATTGGGATCGACAAACCGCAGGTCGCATCCAACACCGTGATTGCCTACGCAACCGCGCCGGGCGGCTTCGCGGCGGACGGTCCTCGGCATGGCGTCTACACCGGTGCCTTGCTGCAAGCGCTCAATGATGCCGACGTATCGTCTGAATCGCTCGCCGCGCTGTTCCGGCACGTCGCCGCCGAAGTGCGCGCCGCCACCCGCGGAGCGCAGCAACCGTGGCTCTCCGCGGCGCGTTTTTCCATTCCGGCTAGTGGCGAACGCGCTGCCGCGTCGTCGATTACGTGGGACGATCGCGCCATTACGCAGCGCAGTCGCGGCATCATGCCGAAGGAAAGCGGCGAACAATACGAAATCACGTTCTGGGAGTCGATCAAGGACAGCAACTACCCAGCCGATTACGAGGCTTATCTGAAGGCCTATCCGAATGGCCGCTTCGCCACACTCGCGCATGCGCGTATCGATCGATTGCGCGCGGCGGCATCGGCTCCCGCGGTGAGTGCTGCGCCGCCAGCCGCGCCCGCGGCGCAGAGCGGTCACATCGCGCCACCCGCGCCACCTGCGCAGGTCGCGCATCCCGCGGCGCAAGCCAGCGCAGCCGCGCCGCCACAGCGCGCCGCTGCCGCGCCAGCGCCAGCGCCGACGCCGCCCGCCGCCGCCGCGCCATTCGCCGAAAAGACCGTCGCCCATCCGCCGACCGCCGGTGAAATCCGCGACTGCGCCGCCTGTCCGATCATGGTCGCGGTACCTGCAGGCTCGTTCGCAATGGGCAGCAATACCGACGACCCGTCGGAAAAGCCCGTGCATCACGTGAGCATTGGCGCACCCTTCGCGATCGGCAAATTCCCGGTGACGGTCGAGCAATGGAATGTCTGCGTCGCCGCCGGCGCATGCCAGAAGCTGACGCCGGAAAGCAATAGCATCAAGACCGCACCCGCGCGCGATCTGAGTTGGGACGACGCGCAGCAGTACGTCAAATGGCTCAGCAAGACGACCGGCAAACCGTACCGTCTGCCGACCGAAGCCGAATGGGAATATGCGGATCGCGCCGGCACCACGACCGCGTACTGGTGGGGCGAGCAGATGCGCAAGGGCAACGCCAATTGCAAGGACTGCGGCGACCCGTGGCACAAGGAAGGGCCGGAAAACGTCGGCACGTTCGCCGCGAATCCGCTCGGCTTGTACGACATGAACGGCGGCGTCTGGGAGTGGACTGCCGACTGCTGGCACAACTCCTACCAGGGCGCACCCGTCGACGGCCATGCGTGGGACACGCCCGGCTGCGAGATGCGCGCGATTCGCGGCGGTTCATGGCGCGAAGGGGGCGACTACATGCTCAGCGCGACGCGCTTCAAGTACAGCGCGGGCGTGCGTCAATCGCAGAACGGTTTTCGCGTCGTCAAGGATCTGCGCTGAGGGCCGTTTCGATTGGCCCTATGACGGATCATGGCTTGGCGGGTTTGGTCGTAATCGGCGCGAAGTCCGCCAATAAACGATCCTGCCCGTATTGGCCGCCGATCTGCTTGAGCCGCGTCTCCAGCGCGCGCAGATAATCGGCGCGCGCTTCGCTTTCCGGGCGCAGCTTGTCGAACAGCGGCACCGGCGTCACCACCAGCACCACCATCTCCGAGCCGAACGGCTTCGATACGGTCCAATCGCCCGCAGTGCTGCCGATCGTGTACGGACCGCCGTTCGCCTGCATCTGATTGTCCGGCCACAGACGGCTCGGCACCATATGCACGACGTGGCCGTCCAGCTGGTAGTAGTCGACGGTCGCGAACGAATCGAACGGGGGCGCTTTCAGGTCCACCACCAGCGAGTCGTTCTCGGTCAGCAAACCGCTTGGCGGTCGCATGTGCAGCGACGCCGCCCGTCCCGCCTGCCAGTTGCGCACCAGAAACGGCGCAAGCGTTTTGACGAAGTCGCATTTATCGTCGGCGAGCGGCCGAACGTCGAGCGAAACCGTCTCGACGCCGGGCAGCGCCGCCAAGGTCTCCTTCAGACGCGCGGCGCCGTACCGCTGCGACAGGAAACCGCGCACCGTCAGTGCGTGGTCCTGCACCGCGCCCGATAAAGCCGAACACGGTACCTGGGCAAGCGTGGGCGCAATCGCGGCAAGCGTCAACGCGGGCTTCGGCGCGGGCGCCGGAGTTGCGGTTGCGGCCGCGCCACCCGTTGTAGTGCTTCCTTCATTCGCGCCAGCGGAAGGAGGCGCTGTCTGTGCGGCATTCGTTGCAGGCGCGACCGCGGACGCCGCGGCTGCCCGATCGACCTGATCGCCTAGCGGTCCCGCCGCCTCGGAACGCGCGGCCTGCTGCCGGCTGGACCCCGAGCGAAAAGCGAACACGCCCACCGTGACCGCGCACACGACGGCCAGAGTAGCGAGCCCGGTCCACGCGAGCGTCCCGGACTTCTCCGCGCGAGCTTCATTGTCGAACTCGGCGATAAAGCGCACGACGCTCGGCATCCGCGTATCGCGATCGAACGACAACGCCGCACGCAACGCGCGCCATTGGCGCGCATCGAGATTCGGCGGACGCTGCGGCTTGAAGTCGGCATTGCGCGCCTGGGTGGCCGACAGGCGATCGAACGGATGATGTCCGGTCAGCAGCTCGTATGTGATGCAGCCAAGCGCGTAGATATCGTCGCGCGGGTCAGGCTCGCGATGCTCGATCATCTCCGGGCTCGCATACGCCGGCGTCAACGCGCCGAGACTGCCGGGATCGAACACCGTCGCGTCGCTCTCCTCTTCCGGCCGCTGGAATACGCGCGCGATGCCGAAGTCGATCACCTTTACTTCGGCATTCGTGGTCAGAAACACGTTCGCGGGTTTGAAATCGCAATGGACGAAGCCGCGCTCGTGCGCGTACGCGAGTGCCGCGCACATGCCGCGCACGATCGGCAGCGCGGCCCGCACCGGCATGCCCTGATATCCAGGCGTGCGCAGCAGCTGGCTCAGCGGTTTGCCGCTCAGGTACTCCATCGTCAGATAGACGATCGGCCCGTCGCGGTCGAAGTCGTAGACGGTGATGATGTTGCGATGCGCGAGCACCTGCGCCTTGCGTGCCTCGCGCTGCAACGCGACCAGCGAATTCGGATTGCCGCGAAACTGGACGTTCAGCACCTTGATCGCGAGATAGGGCTTGCGGTCCGACGCTTCGAGCTTGCGCAGATCGAGCGCCTTGTACACGGTGCCCATGCCGCCCACGCCGAGGCACTCCTCGAGCACGAAGCGGTTGTTCAGCGTATCGCCGATGCCTTTGATGGTCTCGTGCGCGGTGCTTCCGGCAGAACTCGCGGTGCCCGCGCTGCCAGCGCTCGACGACCGTAGCGACGGTAGATCGACTGTGGTCTGTATGCCGGTTTCCTCGCCACCCGCCGCAACGTTCGACACGCGCAGCAGCTCGATGCGCCGCCGCACTTCCAGATAGAGATCGTCGGGCAACGGCGACTGATGATGCGCGGCGTACAGCGTCTCCAGCAGCCGCGTCGGACCGAGTTGCTCGGTCGACAACGCGCTGTCGAGCTGCGCGACGAACTCGTCACGCGACAGCTCGCCGCTCTGGAAGTCGAGAATCACACGCGCAAGGCTAGCCATTTTTGCGAAGCACCGCCGTTGCCGCTAGACCGTGTCGCATGCGACCGACACGACGCGGGTCGATAGAAAAGCTGTCGTATCCAGTTACATGTGCCGTTTCGATACTAGCTCCCGGTCCGCGCTTTCGCAAACCAGGCAAACCAGGCATGAGCCGCGCGACGCGCCGCGTGCTGGTTCGCGCAATGTCGTGCGCCATCCAACAGGGGCCGCCGCGATGTCGGACGGCCACCACCGCCTGGAGCGAATCAACGTGGTACGACCTGAGCGGCACGGCGGCCGAACCACGCGCAAAGCCCTTAAATGACAAGGCTTCATCGCTTTCCTCAGGATACTTCATTAAGACTGGCACAGCCTGTACGTTAGTGATGTCCGAGCAAACGGATTGCTCGAAACCACTCGCAATACGGCGAAAACTTCCTTCAGGCGACTCACCATGAAGATGCCGATGATCAAGGACCTGTCCGTTACCGAACGACTCGACAGGAAAGTCGACCCGATCCTGGCGGGCACCAAGCTCTCCGCCGTGTAAGCCGGGGCAGCAGCGGGAGACCGGAGGTTCCTTCACTGCCGCGGCAGCACCACGGCCATGCACGCCGCGAACGGATTTCCTATACTGATAGTGCGTTGCGACCTCAGTACAACGAATAGCACACTGAACACATTCCGAGCACGGCGGCCGGAACCCGAACGGGTCTGGCCGCCGGCGCGTTTTTCTGGAGCCGTCATGGCCAAGCTGAGCATCAAGGATCTGACCGAAAGCGTCCAATTGGACCGCGAGGCGATGGCTGCAATCGTCGGCGGCGCCCGGGTCGGCGCGCGCTCGAGTCTCGCCGCACCGCTGGTGCCGGCCGGAACGCGCGTCGTCGAATATCCGCCGGGCTTTCCGGCCGCGCATCTGCGTATCGCGGAAGCCGCCTCGCCGCGCAAAGGGCGACGCCGGTAGCCTTGCTCGCGAGGGCGTTTCACCATCACGGCACGCGCACATGGCGCGTGCCGTTTCCGTTTGTGCTTGCGATTGACTGTTGGACGCCTTTGTTCGCGACGCGCAAGGCTGCGCTGCGTCCCAACCATTCGCGTACGACCCGTGCGATGCGCGCAAACACTTCGACTCGCAATCGCGGTCGTGTCCAGTGCGATTCAATGCGGCTATCGCGCGGATCCTTGCCAGGCTTCGCATCGCGGCCCCCGCTCCCGTTTCCGGCTCACTTCCCACACGTTGGCATAGGCCTTGCAGAAATCGGGGCGGGCGCCGCACTGCGCTCGCCTTTCCACGTCAAGGAGCAATGCCATGAAAGCCACTGTGATCATCAAAGACCTGCCGCCCGGCGCGGGCGAGCCATCCAACGACAAAACGCTGAGCGCCGAACAGATGAAGACGCTGCGCGGCGGCCGTTCGGCAGTCGTCAAGGTGGACGGTGGCGGCACGGGTACCGTCGACGATTGGGACATCAACACCGCGATCTTCGAAGGCCGCATCAACGGACCCTACCTTCTATAGGACGCGCGACGTGTCCGCAATTGGAAAAACGGCACCCTGCTCACGTTTTTGAGCGCGAAGGGTGCCGTTTTAGTTGACTCGCGAATCTCCGCACGCGGCGTGCGCTGCCACTGTGATCCTCTTAAAAGATCGGCCTTGGGCACATGGCTTGCTCCTTGGGGATTACCCTGCGGCCTCTTGGCCAACCTGGGTACAGCAGGTCCCCTCAACCAGGCGGAGGTCATAACATGCTAGGAACCATTCTTCTCATCGTGCTGATTCTGCTGCTGATCGGCGCTTTTCCGGCGTGGCCACACAGCCGGGCGTGGGGCTATGGTCCGACCGGCGGACTTGGCATCGTACTGATCGTGGTAATCGTTCTGCTGGTTGCCGGCGTGATATAGGCCACGCGTCGTGGGCTGCAACACCAGGCGGGCCGCCGTCTATCCGCGCGATCTCGTGTGCCGGTAGGTGGCGGCTGCGCCTTTTCGTCGTTGCCGGAGCACTCAATGGAAAAGTTACTAGCCAATCAGGTCGCGCTGATTACCGGCGCGAGTTCGGGAATCGGCTATGGCGTCGCCAAAGCACTCGCGGATGCTGGCGCGGCGGTCGTGCTCAACTATCATTCGCACGCGGAACCTGATGAAAAGCTCGCCGACGAAATAGAAAAAGCCGGCGGATCGGCAATCGCGATTCACGCCGACGTGTCGAATCCCGCTCAGGTCGCAAACCTCTTCGAGGCGAGTCGCGCGCGCTTTGGCGGCATCGATATCGTGGTTGCGAATGCCGGACTGCAAAAGGACAGCGCATTCGCCGACATGACGCTCGACGATTGGCAACTCGTGCTGTCGACGAATCTGACCGGCCAGTTTCTAACCTGCCAGGCCGCGGTAAAAGAATTCCGCCGACGCGGCCCGACGACCGTATCGAAAGCACTCGGCAAGATCATTTGCATGAGCTCCGTTCACGAGGTCATTCCGTGGGCGGGGCATGTCAATTACGCCGCGTCGAAAGGCGGCATTCAGATGTTCATGAAATCGTTGGCGCAGGAAGTCGCGCCCGAGCGCATTCGCGTCAATTCGATTGCGCCAGGCGCGATCCGTACGCGGATCAATCAGGACGCGTGGGATTCCCAAGCGGCACTCGACAAGCTACTGCAGTTGATCCCCTACCGGCGCGTCGGTGCCGTGGAAGATATCGGCAAGGCGGCGGTGTGGCTTGCTTCCGATGAAAGCGACTACGTCGTCGGCACGACGCTTTTCGTCGATGGCGGGATGACGCTGTATCCGGGCTTTTCGAATAACGGCTAAAGAACCATATGGTCATGAAATACGACCATCTCCATGCGTCGCAGCGTAGTGCATCCCGAC
The DNA here is from genome assembly GCF_009362785.1 of Paraburkholderia atlantica. GTDB lineage: Bacteria > Pseudomonadota > Gammaproteobacteria > Burkholderiales > Burkholderiaceae > Paraburkholderia > Paraburkholderia atlantica. The sequence goes on along the minus strand of NZ_WHNQ01000036.1, from coordinate 13,008 downwards.
TCAGGCACGCTGCCTGCTGAAAGTCCTGCGTATTCGAACTTTAATACGAAAGGAGATGACATCATGCCTTACCTGATTGGCTGGCTACTCGGCGTTCCGTTGATCGTACTGATCATCCTGTACCTCATTTTCCATTGATATCGGGCGGTACAGACGATAAGGGTGACGTTGTTCCCGCGGCGGCGGTATGCGACTAGCTGCGTAGTCAGCGTACCGCCGCCATCAGCGCGCCCATCCCTACCAGCAAGCTACCCATCAGACGGTTCACGATGCGCAGCTGCGTCGGCCGCTGCAGAACTGTGCGCAGACGATGCGAGAAGATTGCCGTCGATGCGACGCCCAACGCGAATATCAGCGCAAAAGAACTGGCCAGCAAAAGGTACTGATGGTTGGCCGACCAATGCGCTTCATTCGACGAAGTACTGATGAACTGCGGAAAGAAAGACGGAAAGAACAATAGCGTTTTCGGATTCAGGCCCGACGTCGCGAAGCCGCGCCAAAACAAACCGCGTTGTCCGGCGCTATCGGACAAAAGCGGCGAAGCCGCGAATGTGCCGCTTCGCCATTGTTTGAAGCCCAGATAAACCAGATTAATCGCGCCGGCCCAGCGCAACACGATCAGCGCGCGCTCATCGATCAGCAATAGCGAGTTCAGACACAACGCGGTAAAAGCGAGTTGCAGCAATACCGCGCAGGTGCCACCCCATACGCAGGGCAATGCCGCGCGCCATCCGGCGCTGAGCGCCTGACTCATCGTAAGAACATTGACCGGGCCGGGCGAATAAACGAGTACGGCGGACGCGAGAAGAAACGAAACATACAACTGGATCGGCATCGGCGAATCTGCGGGCAAAAGAGAGCTGCGATAGACACATGCGGCGACATGCGTCCATGCCCGGCGAGCGCGCCTTCCGGCGTGGGTAACGCCGGAATTCGCCCGCGTGCCGCCTTACCGTGAAGGCGGCGAGACACCGAAAAAGCGGCTTGTGGCCACGGAGGATCGCCGGCGCGAGGCCTGCGATCCGGGCGGTTGTCCCGGGCATGAATGCATGCTGAAAATATACCGCGAGCCCCGCTGGATAGGCTTCTGAAACTCGTCAGCCGATGTCGCCAATTCAGAACGATCTTCACTTACAATGCGGTTTTACAAAATATTCTTCCCATATCGTTGATGAACACCCGAAACCGCCCGCTCGACGCCCTCGATCGCAAGATCATGCGCGAGCTCCAGAAGAACGCCCGGCTCAGTAATGCGGATCTTGCCGAACTGGTCGGCATGTCGACCACCGCGTGCTGGAATCGCACGCGGCAGCTCGAAAACGAAGGGTATATCCGCGGCTATGTTGCCTTGCTCGATCAGCAAAAGCTCGGTTTCGCGGACGTCGTGCTGCTCGAAGTCACGCTGGACCGCCACGACGAAGACGCGCTCGCGCGCTTCGGCGCCGAGCTCGCCACGCTCAGCGAAGTGCTCGAAGCGTACCTGGTGTCCGGCGATTACGACTACCTGGTCAAGGTCGCGGTAGACGGCACCGCTGGCTACGAACGCTTCCTGCGAGAAAAGCTCTACAAGATCGCAGGCATTCGCCATAGCCGCTCGATGTTCGCGCTACGCTGCATGAAGAGCATTCCGTCGATTGCAATCTGATTGGCAATCAGACTGCGCGCGCTTCAATGCGCAGCCCGCGACGCGGCGATGATCGCGTCGGCCACCGCTTGCGGCTGGCTCAGCATCGCAACATGGCTGGTGTCGACACGCGTGATCGTCGCGTCGATGTGCTTCGCCATCTCCAGTTGCAAGGCAGGATCGATCATGCGGTCGCGGCCCGACACCACGAAGTACGACGGCTTGTCATGCCAAGCGGCGTTCGTCACCTTGTCGTCGATACAGCCGGCGGCCCACGGCTGCTGGGTCGCCGCGATCAGGCGTTTCTGCGGCAGCGGCAGATCCTGCGCGAAGTCGTCGAGCACCGCGTGGGTCGATAGCGTCAGATAGCCGGCCGAGTCCTTGCGCAACTCGCTAGCCCAGACCGGAGCGGGTTTGTCTTTCGTGATGTCGGCGATGGACTGGCTGTTGTCCGGCGCAAATGCCGCGACGTATACGAGGCTCTTCACCTTGTCGTCGTTGCCGGCCTCGCTGACCACCACGCCGCCCCATGAATGGCCGACCAGAATCACAGGCCCGTTCTGCTGCGCGATCACGCGCCGGGTGGCCGCCACGTCGTCGGCGAGCGAACTCAGTGGATTCTGCACGGCCACTACATGCAGGCCGCGCGCTTCGAGCAACGGGATCACTTTGTCCCAGCTGGACCCGTCAGCGAAAGCGCCATGTACGAGCACGACGTTCTTGCCTTTCAGGTCATCGGACGGCGCAGCCTGCGCGAACTCCGTGGCCTGCAATGCGAACAGTCCGCCCAGCAACAGAACGGAACCGAGAATTTTTTTCAGCAGCGTGGTCATCGTTTTTATCTCGTCAGGTGGGTTAAACAAGGCGTCCGCGCGTCGACATGAATCGGTGCGCGCGGACGCCTTGCTCGTTTGCATCGATCACGAATGCGCGTAGATGGGACCGAGGCCGACGACGTTGGAGCCGTCATACACGCCATCCGACGCATGCTTCATCGGCACGTGCGAGCCCGAAGCCGAACTGCCGTTCGCGACGCCACCGTAGGCGGCTGCGTCATGGCCCGCGTTGATGCGCGCCTCGGCCGCCTCGATGTTCTGCGGGTACTGGGTGTTGTCGCTGGCCGGGTTGTAGCCGGCCTTTTGCAATTGAACCAGCTCCGCGCGAACTTCAGCACGAGTGAGCGCGTGTTGCGGTTGCGATTGCGCAAACGAAACAACGGGAACAGCAACGAGTGCGGCGACGAGCAGCGATTGAACGAGTTTCATGAGTCTTCTCCGGGTATCAGAACATTCAGGGATCAACGAATCAGGAGTGCGCGTAGATCGAGCCAAGGCCGACGACGTTCGAGCCGTCGTTGGCGCCATGCGCGGCCGCATGCTTCATCGGCACATGCGAGCCGGAAGCCGAGCTTCCATTCTCGACACCGCCGTAAGCGGTAGCGTCGTTGCCCGCGGTGACACGCGCTTCTGCTGCCTCGATGTTCTGCGGGTATTGCGCGTTGTCACTAGCCGGGCTATAGCCGGCCTTCTGCAACTGGACCACCTGCGCGCGAACTTCAGCACGAGTGAGCGCCTGTTGCGGTTGCGATTGTGCGAACGAAACGACAGGAGCAGCGACGAGTGCAGCGACGATCAGCGATTGAACGAGTTTCATGAGTCTTCTCCGGGTATCAAACCATCAGGGATAAGGATTGAGCGGGACACAAAGCCATCAACCAGATACACTGTGATGCCCCACCTGATTCACACGCAACGTTGTGAATCAACCTTGCGTGAAGACATTAGAACGCCCCAACGTATCTGCAATGTTTTCGTCACCCCCCATTTCTGCAAGCGTGTTTGTCTGCGTACGCCGTTGATACATTGCGATACAAAACCCCGCTTCCGAACATGCGGCGCGGGGCCGGCGTCGCATGCATCGTGCGAGTTTCAGGTGTGCTGCAGATGGTCCACCCATGAAAAAACCCCAGCAGCCATGCGTTCGGCTGCTGGGGTTCCGTTCAGAAGAGAGAAGCCGGCGAACGCCGGCTCGATCAAAGGCGCGTGACGTCGAGAATCGCATCCGCGAAAGCTTTCGGTGCTTCCTGCGGCAAGTTGTGGCCGATGCCGCCGCTGATGTTGCGGTGCTGATACTTGCCGGTAAACTTCTTCGCGTATGCAGCGGGCTCGGGATGCGCGGCGCCGTTCGCATCGCCTTCGAGCGTGATGGTGGGCACCGCGATCGTTGGTCCGGTGGCAAGGCGCTTTTCGAGTTCGTCGTATTGCGACTCACCCTGCGCGAGTCCCAGACGCCAGCGGTAGTTGTGAATCACCACTGCAACGTGGTCCGGGTTGTTGAACGATTCGGCGGAGCGTTCGAAGGTGGCGTCGTCGAAATTCCATTTCGGCGAGGCGGTATGCCAGATCAGCTTGTTGAAGTCATGACGGTTCGCTTCATAACCGGCACGGCCACGCTCGGTGGCGAAATAGAACTGATACCACCACGCGAGCTCGGCCTGCGGCGGCAATGGCGCACGGTTAGCCTCCTGGCTGCCGATCAGATAGCCGCTCACCGACACCATCGCCTTCACGCGTTGCGGCCACAACGCGGCGACGATGTTCACCGTGCGCGCGCCCCAGTCGAAGCCACCGAGCACGGCCTTGTCGATTTTCAGCGCGTCCATCAGGTTGATGATGTCGACCGCGACCACTGCCTGTTGACCGTTGCGCGGCGTATCCGCCGACAGAAAACGCGTGCCGCCGTAGCCGCGCAGATAAGGCACGATCACGCGATAACCGGCCGCCGTCAGCAACGGCGTTACTTCGGCGAAGCTGTAGATGTCGTACGGCCAGCCGTGCAGAAGAATGACCACCGGTCCGTTCTGCGGGCCCGCTTCCGCGTAGCTGATGCTCAGCGTGCCTGCATTGATCGAGCGAATGTTCTCGAACGACGCCACGCGCGCGCCTGCCTTCGCATTGCCGGCCGTATCGGCCGATTGCGCATGCGCGAGCCCGCTCAGTCCCAATTCGAGCAGGCTGATACCCGCAACCGCCGTTCCGAGAAAACGGCGGCGACGGCTATTGATCTGATCCGACATGGTTGTTCTCCTTCAAGCAAGGCTTTGATACGGAATTGATCGGGTTCGCTCGCGCGCGATATCGCGCAGCCGCATGCGATCACAGCGGACTTCAATGGCAATGGGATGAAACGAATCGAACACCGCTTGAGATGAATAGTGGCAGCACACGCTGTCATCAGCAAGAGCAACTAAGTTCACAGATCGTTGCTTTGGGGGCAACGCACGAACCATCGACTGGTCACATGCCCGAGATCAATCAGCATCGCCTTCGCCATTCAACGAAGCCGGTCGTGTTGTTGCTGAGAAGCCAGGAGCGTATGCCGATGTTCTCAACGTCCGGCGCAAATAGAATCGCTGCCGTCACGGGAACCGCGCTGCGCAAGCGCAGGATGCGCTGATCACGCGCTCCTGCACCGCAGCGGGCATCGGCTCGACAGCCCATTTGTGTCGCAATGTATCCGCGCCGTGCGCAGACACACAACATTGCAAGCGCGCCTGATCCCCGACATAAACCAGATACGCCCGGGCGTTCCAATACGGTCACTCCAGCCAACGGAACGCCCATCATGCACAGTACCCTCGAAACTCCGCTCGCCCTGCTCGCCGGGCTGCTGACGATTGCCTCTCCCTGCGTGCTGCCGGTGATGCCGATCCTGCTCGGCACGTCCGTCGAACGACCGAGCCGCACGCGGCCACTGTTCATCGTTGCCGGCTTCATTCTGACTTTCGCGTCTTTTGCGCTGCTATTGGGCGCGGTGTCGAGCACCGTGCACGTCGCGCAACAGGTGCTGCGCAATACCGGCATCGCGTTGCTCGCACTGTCCGGACTTCTGCGTATCTGGCCGCGCCCCTATGACTGGCTCGTCGCGCAACTGCAAGGACCGCTCGATCGGATCGGCGCGGCCATGGCGCCGGGCACGCAACCGGGCAGCGGCAACGCGGGCGGCTTCGTGCTCGGCATGTCGCTCGGCGCGGTATGGACGCCCTGCGCCGGCCCCGTGCTCGCGTCGATTCTCGTGCTCGTCGTGAAGGCTCAGGATCTCGGCTGGTCGGCGCTGCTGCTCACGCTGTATGCGATCGGCGCGGCGATTCCAATGCTCGCGATCATCTACGGCGGACATTACGTAACGCGTCATGTACGTGTCGTCTCACGTCACGCAGAGCGCCTGCAACAGGTATTCGGCGTACTGGTGATGCTGACCGCACTCGCCATCTATTTGCAGTACGACGTGCTGCTGTACGCGCGGCTCGCCGGCCTTTTTCCCTCACTCAAAGGACTTTGACATGACTACCCGATTGAAAACCTTCGCACTGTCCACCGCGTTTGCCGCCTGCGCGTTGATCGCCGCGAGTACGGCCGCGATCGCCGCACCGCAGGAAAGCGGGCCACCCGCACCCGAGCTCACAGGCATCACGCAATGGCTCAATAGCGAGCCGCTCAAATTGCAGCAATTGCGCGGCAAGGTGGTACTCGTCGACTTCTGGACCTATAGCTGCATCAATTGCGCCAACACGCTGCCTTACGTGAAAAGCTGGAATCAGAAGTACAAGGATCAGGGCCTCACCGTGATCGGCGTGCATACGCCCGAATATCCGTTCGAACGCGACACCGGCAATGTGAAGACTGCGATCAAACGGCTCGGCATCACCTATCCGGTTGCGCAAGACAACCAGTACGCGACCTGGAATGCTTATAACAACCAGTACTGGCCGGCGTTCTATCTGATCGACAAGCAAGGTCATATCGTCTACACGCACTTTGGGGAAGGCGACTATGCGCAGACCGAAGCCAGGATTCAGGCGCTGCTCGCGCAGAAGAACTGACCACGCATTCCGTCGCGATGACGCTGATCTCCAGCGATCAGACCGTATCGAGCGACGCTAGCCGCGATCGCGCAAGCCCCGCCTGACCCGAACCGTTCGGATCAGACGGCTTCTTTTCGACCGCGAATACCTGCTCCAGATTCGCTGCTGGCGACTCTTTCAAGGTGTAAAGGGACCTTTCGCGCCCGGGCTGCACGAGCGTATTCGTGAAGACTTTTCCAGTGGTACTATCGGCTGTCATTGCCGTTATTGTCCTTCCGGCCCATCAATCTCCGCATGATCTCTTCTCGGGAGAACCAACCCATGTCAGTACCGTCGCGGCTGTACAAAGTGGTTATTGGTAGCTTTCTCGTACTGGGAACAATGGGCGCTCACGCGGCCATCAACCTTGGATTCCTGAGCGATACGCCGATCAGTCTCATGCGGCAAGCGGACATTGCATCGATCCAGTCCGCGGTGAACCAGGCACTCGATACGAAGCAGGATGGCGAGACACTCAACTGGACAAACGACGCGACGCGCAACAGACCCCATGTCCACGCGACGATCACGCCGTCCCACACGGTCAAGGAAGAGACGCGAACGTGCCGGGTCGCGGCGATCGACCTCAGTGCGAGAGGGCAAACGATGCATCTCACTCCGCGATTCTGTCGGTCCGGTTCGGACAATTGGGAATTTCAGCGCCGGCATTGATGCTCGAAAAATGCACATCCACCCGTTAGGCGGGCCGGCCTCGCCAAGCCCGCTCGTCGCATCGCGGCCTTAGTTCGACCGATCATTTCCGCACACCGCGCCTGCATTTGCCATCATGGTTCGCAGCAGATACTCTGTGCTGGCTTGACTCTCACGTCGCCAATTGTGAACTGTAGTCAGACGGCGGCTTTCGATGCACAGTGATCCACGTAACGGGGTGAGCTATGCCTTCAGGAAAGTACCTTGGCAATAGAACAGTCAGTCCATCTTCGTCATGTCTTTGTGACAAGTCTCAAGTGCAATTTGCGAACCGCCGTATTAGTGCCGACCTGTCGCGCCGCGGCTTTGTCACTGGTCTCGCCGCCTCGATGCTGAGTCTGGTACTGCCCGGTCTCAGCAATGCTCAAACCACACAGCCGCCAGCACCGCCCGCGAAGCCGGTGCTGTTCACGAACTTCCGATTGTTCGATGGCAAATCGTCGACGTTGCGCGACGGCCTCTATATGGTTGTCGAGGGTGACAGCATCAGCCAGTTGGGTCGAGGGCAACCGGCTTCGAGCGACGGCAAAACGCTCATCGATTGCAATGGCAAGGTGATGATGCCCGGCATGATCGACATGCACTGGCATGCACTGCTCGCGGCGGTGCCGGTTCAGGTCATCCTTCAATCCGACATTGCATTCGTCCATCTTGCGGCAAGCGCTGAAGCCGAACGCACGCTACTGCGCGGCTTCACGACGATCCGCGACGCGGGCGGCCCGTCATTCGCGCTGAAGCAGGCGATCGATAGCGGCATGATTTCCGGACCGCGCATCTATCCGTCTGGCGCGATGATCACGACCACCGGAGGTCACGGCGATTTTCGCGCACTGAGCGAAATGCCGCGCACCAGCAGCCAGGTCACCCAAATGGAACGGGACGGTGGCTTCGCGATCGCCGACACTGAAGACGAAATCCGCTTGCGCGTGCGCGAGCAGTTCATCCAGGGCGCGACGCAGGTCAAGCTGGTCGGCTCCGGTGGCGTATCGACGCCGCGCAGTCCGCTCGACATGCTCACCTTTACCGAAAAGCAGTTGCGCGCGGCCGTCGAAACAGCGGCCGACTGGGGTACCTATGTCCTCTCGCATGCGTACACGCCCGAAGCGGTTCAGCGCTCCGTTACGGCAGGCGTGCAGTGCATCGAGCACGGTCATCTGATGGACGACAAGACCGCGGCGTTGATGGCGAAGAACGGCACGTGGTTGAGCACGCAGCCGTTCGTCAACGAAGACGACGTGGGCCCGCTCGCCCCACAGAGTCGCGAGAAATTTCTTGAGGTGATCGCGGGCACCGATCGCGCTTTCAAACTCGCGCGCAAGCATGGCATCAAGGTTGCATTCGGCACGGACCTGATCTTTTCGCAGACCGTGGCCGCGGGCCAAGGCAGGATGCTCACGCATATGAAGCGTTGGTACAGCGGAGCCGAGGCATTGACCATGGCAACGGGCACCAATGGCCAACTACTGACGCTGTCCGGGCACCGCAATCCGTATCCGCGCAAGCTCGGCGTACTCGAAGAAGGCGCATACGCCGATCTGCTGCTCGTCGATGGCAATCCGCTCGAGAACCTCGACCTGATCGCGAACCCGGAGCAGAACCTGCGGATCGTGATGAAGGATGGAAAGTTCTACAAGAACACGCTGAAAGCGTAATCGGTAATACAAGCGGGCGCGCAACTTCGCGCGCCCGCGCTCGCTACACCGTCACACGATTTAGCCGTGCCCCTGCAGACGGATGTCGCGCGACGATGCGCCGACGTATACCGAGCTGCCCGGCACATAGCGCCAACGGTTGCTCGTGGTATCCCACACGCTCTGCATCCGCTGCGTCACGACCACGTGCACGCGACGCGATTCGCCCGGGTTCAGACCAACCTTGTCCCAGCCGACGAGACGCCGCGGCGGCTCGCCCTGATACGGCACACCGAGGTACACCTGCGGCACTTCCGCACCGGCGACGCGACCATCGTTGCGCACGTTGAACGACACGTCGATCAGACCGCCCGGCAGATGCTGAACCGATAGACCCGAGTATGCGAAGTGCGTGTACGACAGGCCATAGCCGAACTCGAACATCGGCGTGATGTTCTGCGAGTCGTACCAGCGATAGCCCATATCGAGCTTCTCGGAGTACACCGGGTTCGCCGCAAACGCGCCATTCGTGCCCCACGTCGGCGTATCCTGGTCGCGCATCGGGAACGTGACGGGCAGCTTGCCGGAAGGATTGACCTTGCCGAACAGCACGTTCGCAATCGCGTTGCCGCCGCCTTCACCCGGATACCATGCTTCGACGATCGCCGACACGCTGTCCTTCCACGGCATCAGCACCGGGTTGCCGCTTTCGACGACGACGATCGTATGCGGATTGGCCGCCGCAACCGCTTCGACCAGTGCATCCTGGTTGGTCGGATTCGCGAGGCCCAGGCTCGGCAGATCGCCGATGTCCTCGCCGGCCGGTTGCGCGACCACGACGATCGCAACATCGGAATTGGCCGCCAGCGTTGCAGCCTGGGTGATTTGCTGCTGCGTATAGGCGGCAAACGGCGACTGCTGACCGCTGTTGCCGGCGAAGGTCACCGTAGCCTGCGGCGCCAGCGCCTTGATCGCCGACACGATCGGCGTGTTCAGCTTCAGCCACGGGTTGGTCCACCAACTGCAGCCCGTCGACGTGCCGAACGTCAAGCCGCCGCAACCGGCGAACGCACCCGTCACCGGATCGCGCGTGTTGCCGGAACCGCCGCCCGTCAGCACCGCCGCGTCGGCGTGACCGCCGATCACCGCGATCCGCGACAGCGAACCGGCGGAGAGCGGCAGCTGGTTGCTGGCGTTCTTCAGCAATACCATCGACTGCTCTTCGACCGACTGGGTGAAGGCTCTCGCGGCCGAGAAGTCGATGGTCGCGCCACCCTTCGGCGGATCGTCCATCACGCCCGTGCGGATCATCACGTACAGCTTGCGCTCGACCATGTCGTCGAGGCGCGCGGTCGACACCGAGCCGTTCGCAATCGCCTGCTTGACCAGCGTGGGCGTCAGATAGACGGTCGAACCGACGTCTTCTTCCTCGTCGAGACCGGCATTGATCGCCGCTGCCGTGCTATGCGCCGCGCCCCAGTCCGACTGCACCTGACCTTCGAAGTGCCAGTCGTTCTTCAGCACGTCGTTGAGAATGTGCGAGTTCTCGCAGGCATAGGTGCCGTTCACCTCGTTGTAGCTGCACATCACGCTGCCGGGCTGCGCGCGGCGCGCGGCGATTTCGAACGGCAGCAGATAGAGCTCGCGCATCGTGCGCTCGTCGATCTGGCTGTTGCCGCCGCCGCGGTTGTGTTCCTGCTCGTTGCCCATGTAGTGCTTGATCGTCGCGATGACCTTCTGGCTTTGCGTGCCGTCGGTGCGCTCGGCGAGCATCTCGCCGGCAAGCACCGGATCTTCGCCGAGATACTCGAAGAGCCGGCCACCGCGCGGCTCACGCGCGAGGTTGGTGCCACCGCCGAGCCCCATGCCGAAGCCCTGCTGACGCAACTGGATCGCGATCTGCTTGCCGAAGTTCCACGACAGCGCGCGGTCCCAGCTCGCCGCCACCGCGAGCGTGGCCGGGAAGGTCGTCGATGGCTGGTTGGTGCTGCCCGAACCCGTGGCGGAGTCGACCATGTTCAGGTCGGGAATGCCGAGACGCGGCACACCTTGAATGTAGCCCGCGCCGCCGCCCGGCACGGCGGACATCGCGTACTCCGAATGAATGAACTGCAGCTTTTCGTCGATCGTCATCTTGTTGACGAGCGTTTCCGCGCGCCGATGCGCGGCCGCCGACGCGAACGCATTCAGCACTGTCGACATGGGCGCGAAGTCGAGACCAGGAGGGGGCATTTCCGCGTGCGCAGCGGCGCTCACGGCCGCCGCTATCGCGACGGCCGGCCATAGTTTCTTCTGCATAGGTGTCTCTCCGAAATTGTGCTCTTCTGGGACAACGGAGCGCGTCGAGTGGGTGGAAAGCGGACGCGAAAACAGGCATGCAGCGATGACTGCAAACGTTTGCCTGCTGGAAGAAGAATCGGCGCAACTTGATGGGCTGTAGCGACTCTCCGTGGTGAGTAATGTAAGAATGTAGTCTGACTACAGCATCAGTAATTCTACTAATACGTGTAATTTTATGCGTAATGGGGCGTAAGGCTTTTTCTTACATAATCCAATTGAAAGTTGATGAATTAAGTTGAATAGCGCGCCGGCAATTTCTTTCCGGACTTTATTGGGAATTCGGACGGAGAAAAATATTCCTGATGTTGGCCGCCGCATTTGTCGCCGGGCGGAATCCGCATCCTTGCAAATGCCTCGGCCTGGAATTGCTCGAGCGGACTCGTATTGATTACATAACGACGCACCACGTAATCATTGAAATCCCGTTGAGAAGCCCCCAAAAAAAACGGGCAGGATGTTCGCACATCCCGCCCGGTTCCGCTTCTTTCGTTAGTCTATCCGTGTGCCGTTCTCCAGTTTAGAAGACGAAACCCGCGCCGGCGCCGACGGCGAACGAACCCGCGGTGGTGGTCGAGCCCGAAGCCTTGATGATCCATTTGCCGTTACGCGTGAACGTCGACAAACCGACGGCAACTGCGGATTGGCCTGCATACGTTCCGCCTGCGACGGCTACGATGCTCTTGCCCGCGGCAGGAGCCTGGGGCAGATTGGCCGTGGCGATCGCCGCTGCCGAGCCGGAATATGACTTCTTCGCGATACTGTCGATCGTGCTGTTCAAGTCGTTGAACCGCATGTCGGTGTAGTTGTTGGCCTGCTGCACGCCCTGCGCAACCGAGCTGTTCATCTGACCGACATTGACCGCGTCCGTGTCCGCCGTACCCGCTGCAACGTTGGTGATCTGACGCTGCTGCGTGGCCGAACCCACCGACACCGAGTTGTCGCGATCCGTCACCGAACCCTGACCCAACGCCACCGAGTTCGCATTGGCAGCATGCGAGCCCGTACCGATCGCCGTCGAGTTGGCGCCGGTGGCAGCCGCGCTGGCACCGACTGCCACCGCGTTGTCCGCTGCTGCGTTGGCGCTCGCGCCAATCACCGTGGCGTAGTTGCCCGACGCTGCCGCGCCTGCTCCGGCCGTCGTGCTGCCCGCGCCGGTACCCGGCGTAGCGGCATTGACCACCACATCGTTGCCGGCACCCGAAGGCGAAGCATCCTTTGCCTCGGCGACCGAGTTGCCCGGCTGGAGGTTCGACATCTGGCTGCCGAGATTCCACACCTGGCCGTTCAGGTCCGTTACCTGGTTCTGCAACGCGGACAACTGGCCGTAGTTCACCGCGTCGTACTGGCTCGAGCCGTTGGCAACATTGGTCAGGATCACCGGACCCGCGCTCTGGCTTCCACCCAGCGTCACGGCACCGAGGTTCACCGAGCCGTCAGCTTTACGGTCGTACTGCACTACGCCGGACAGTTGCGCGCCGACATCGCCCACCTGGGTCTGCAACTTCGTGATGTCCTCCGTGTTCTGCGTGGTGCGACCGTCGATGTTCGTGACGGCATCGCCCACGCTATGCACCGTCGTGCCGCCTACGCTGTAGCTCGGTGCGCTGAGCGTACCGTCTGCGTTCACGGTCGAACCGCCGCCCAGTGCCTCGGCCGTGCTCGATGCCGCGCCGTACAGCTGGCTGCCGTTGATCGCATCCACGCTCGATGCGTTCACTGCGCCATTCGCCACGCCCGTCACCGTGCGGTTACCCGCCGCGCCCGCCACGTTCACCACGGTGCCGTCCATGTCCTTCGCT
>NZ_WHNQ01000035.1 GCF_009362785.1 Paraburkholderia atlantica | reverse complement strand
GACCGAAGTCCGTGCTGCCGTTCGACTTGCATGTGTAAGGCATGCCGCCAGCGTTCAATCTGAGCCAGGATCAAACTCTTCAGTTCAAACCTGTTACTGTTTTCGGTTCAGTTATGAACCGGTCGCTCACTCAACGTACTGACGATGATCAATCCGTCTTTCGACAGATAAACCTTCCTCTAATACTGTGTGAGGCTTCTGATACTTTTGCCTTGCAGCAGACCCCGGAGAATCCGCCGCCGCATTCCGCATCAAGCGCCCACACTTATCGGCTGTTAGTTTTTAAAGATCGATCCGCCCAACCCGCAGCGCCTGAACCACCACTACCCGGCACCGCTTCGTTTGCGTCGCTGCGTCTGCAGCAGAGAAACGAGATTATGGAGAGCGATCGACAACGCGTCAAGCCCCTTCTGCGAATTTCTTTTGGGAGCAAAAGGCTCTCTTCTCCATCCAATCACCGAGGACCCGCAAAAGAGTCAACTCACGTCAGCCCCAAAAAGAAGCAAAAATAGTTAGCCTTCCGATTCAATACACCGAGATCCAGATACCGACAAAACAAAATAGTCCGAGCACAGCTCGAACCGACCGCCGCTCCCCAAATTAAAGTTTCACCCTTGCTCGCCGTCAATCAGATCATCCCGCCACTTAACTTAGCTGCCGACTATGGACAATCCCGTCGACGCACACGTCGAGGAAACCCAGCGCGCCGCTGCATCGCCGGTGCTCGAGCCTGATTCGGTGCCGGTAGGCACACCGCTCCCATGGCCGATCGTCGATGCCGACGGCACGCTGCTCTTCGCAAGCGCGACGACGCTCGCGACCGTCGACGAACGCGCCTTTCTGTTTCAACACTTCCACCCGCACCGCGGCGACCTGCACGACCTCGGCGCCCAACAACCGCCGGCGCCCAAGGCTCAGCCTGATCACACCGGCGAGCTGACGCTGAAGGACATGCACCTCGAGATCGGCGCATTGATCGGCATGCGTTCGCAACTCGGCAGCGGCGCGCCGATGCACCCATGCCGCATTATCGGTTTCGCGCCGAATCATGCGCTGTTCGTCACGCCTCCGATGCAGCACGGCCAGCCGCTGCCGCTCACGCCCGGCGATAACGTCGAACTCGTCGCGATCGCGAGTCAAGCCGTGTTCCGTTTCGTCTGCACGGTCGAAGCAGTCTGCCGCGTGCCGTTCGACTATGTGGTGTTGTCGAGACCTGGCTTGGTCCGCCGGCTACGCGAGCGCAAATCGGTCCGCGTCCACGCGCATCTGCCCGTGCGGTTCGGCATCGGTGGGACCGGCGACACGTACGAAGGCCTCGGACTCGCCAAAGGCATCAGCGCACTCGGCATGTCGCTGTGTGCGTCATGGACATTGGGCGAGGTCGGCGAGCGCCTGCGCATCGCGTTCCGGCTGAAGTCGGCCGAGTACGATTCGCAGATCGAGACGACGGCAGTGATCCGCAACGTTCAGAAGGGCAAGACGCCTGGCGAGCCGTCCATGCATGGGCTCGAACTGGATCAACTCGATTCCGCTCAACAGATGGCAATGAAGGTGTTCGTGTTCGATCGTCAGGAGGATGTGCAGCACTGGTCCAACGGACTGAAATAAGCGCTACGGCCAGCAATCAACGCCCGTGCCGACGCAGTTGGCCGACTTCGCTGCGCACACGTCGATCAGCCGATCAACTCTTCCGGCGTCAACCGCCGCGCTCCCCACGCCATGGCCAACACCTCGCAACGGCCGAGCCGTATCGCCCCACGCTCGAAATCAACGAACACGACTTCATCGGCGTCGGCCGGCCGCGCGGGTTCGTCGCGCGTGCGGCCGTCGGTCAGTATCCAGAGCCAGCGCTGCTGAGCCGGCCGCCGTCGTGCACTGCGCTCGAGCAAGTGCGCGGCGCTACGCACGCCCGACGCGAGCGGCGAGCCGCCGCCTCCGCCCACGGGCGCAAGCCATCGCTCGTTCCACCAGCGCGGCACGGCGGGGCCGAAGCGGACGTCCGCGCCCCCACCGCCGAAGCAGATCAGCGCGGCCTCGGCGCGCATCCCACTCGCACGGTCGAACAAGGCAGTCAGTAGACCCTTCGCGAGCGCGAGGCGTTGGCCCGCCAGCATCGAGCCGGAGCAATCGAGCACGAAACAATGCAGCACACCGCCGCGCGGCGTTTCGCGTGCGAAGCGCAGATGCTCGCGACGCAGCGTGCGCTCTCGCATCGCCGCGAGCGTCGGTGGCCAGGCAATGCGCCGGCCCGGTTCGCCGCGCGACACATCGCGCGAGCCCGCGCCCACGCCTTGCCGCCATCGAAAACCGCTGCGCGAGTCAGCGGCGGCGCCCTTCCGATGGCTCAGCGTTTTTTTACGTCGAGCGGAATGACGCGTTTGACGGGCACAGTGGCGGTCGGCTCGGGCGGCAGGTAGCCCCAGTCGGAGTCGGCGGAAGATCTCGCCGTATCGCCAGACGCACCCCGATCGACGCCTTGCGACCGCGCCTCGCTTTCCGGCTGACTCTGATTCGCACGCTGCGAATCATGTTGACGCTGCCGATGAAGCAGCACCGCATCGGCGACGCGCTCCACATGTCCGACCGTCACCGCATCCGCCTGTTCGAACGCGGCCAGTGCGCGCGCCGCGCGCAGCATCACGAGATCGGCGCGCAGGCCGTCGACGGCCGCGTCGATGCATAGCGTGCTCACGCGCGCATGGACTGCGTCATCGAACCACAGCAGCGGCAGCGCCGCACGCGCCGAGCGAATTCGCTGCACGTAGGAAGCCTGCTGGTCCGCGTAGGCGGCACGAAACCCGACGGGATCGAGATCGAACGCGAACCGCGCTTTGACGATCGCCTGCCGCACCTGCGGCTCGAACGCGTTCTGCAACTCCACCATCAGACCGAAGCGGTCGATCAGCTGGGGCCGCAACTCGCCCTCTTCGGGATTCATCGTGCCGATCAGCACGAAGCTCGCGTCATGACTATGCGACACGCCATCGCGTTCGACGGTATTCACGCCGCTCGCCGCCGCATCGAGCAACGCATCGACGAGCGCGTCGGGCAGCAGATTGACTTCATCGACGTACAGCACGCCGCGATGCGCCTTCGCGAGCAGCCCCGGCGAGAAGCGCACAGAGCCGTCGCGCAACACGGTTTCGATATCGAGCGTGCCGATCAGACGATCCTCGCTCGCGCCAAGCGGCAAATTCACGAGCTGCCCTTCCGGCAGCAACTCGGCAAGAGCGCGCGCGGCAGTCGACTTCGCGGTGCCGCGCGGTCCGCTGATCAGGACGCCGCCCAAGCCCGGATCGATCGCGGCAAGCACCAACGCCTGCTGCAATGAAGTCTGGCCAATCAGCGCCGCAAACGGAAAAACCGGCCGCGACGCGGTGCCCGATGAGGAGCCGGCGCCACCCAGGTCGTCCGTTCCTCGCATCGCTCCATTCATGTTTGTCTTCCTTCGATCTGCTGTTCGCTCGCAAGCAGATGCGCTTCCACCTGCGCGCGATAGTCGCCCGGCTGCTGCCACAGCCCCCGCTGCATCGCTTCGAGCAAACGCTCGCAGATCGAATGCAGCGCATGGGGATTGTGCCTTTGCATGAACGCGCGGGTGTCGGCGTCGTTCAGATAAGCATCGGCGACGAGCGCGTATTGATGATCCGCGATCACGCGCGCGGTCGCGTCGTAGCCATACAGATAGTCGACGGTCGCGGCGATCTCGGCCGCGCCCTTGTAGCCGTGGCGCTTCACGCCGTCGAGCCATTTCGGATTGACCACGCGCGAGCGGATCACGCGCGCGATCTCCTCCTGCAACGTGCGCACGCGCGGCCCGGCAGGATTGCTGTGATCGGCGTGATAGACGCGCGGCTGCTGACCGGCCAGATGCCGTACCGCCGCGACCATGCCGCCCTGAAACTGGTAGTAGTCGTTCGAATCGAGCACGTCGTGCTCGCGGTTGTCCTGGTTCTGCAGCACCACGTCCATCGCTGCGAGGCGGGCGCCAAACGCGTGATGCGCTTCCTCGCCCGCGCTCTTCTGCGCATACGCATATCCGCCCCACGCCTGATACGCGTTCGCCAGGTCGGCGTCGCTCTGCCATTGGCGCGAGTCGATCATCTGCTGAAGACCCGCGCCGTACGCGCCGGGTCGCGCACTGAATACGCGCCAGCCGGCGCGCTTGCGCGCCTCGACCGGCTCCATGCCGCGCGCGATCAGCGCATCGCGTTCGCGCAGCACGCGCGCGCGAATCGGATTCAGCTCCGCGGGCTCATCGAGTTCGGCAACCGCTTGCACGGCAGCATCGAACAGATGCATCACGTTCGCGAACGCATCGCGAAAGAAGCCGGATACGCGCAACGTAACGTCGATACGCGGCCGGTCGAACGCTTCGATCGGCATGATCTCGAAGTCCGTCACGCGATGACTGCCCGGCGCCCACTTCGGCCGCACGCCGAGCAGCGCGAGCGCCTGCGCGATATCGTCGCCGCCGGTGCGCATCGTCGCGGTGCCCCAGACCGACAGGCCGATCGCGCGCGGATAATCGCCATGCTCCTGCAGATGCCGCTCGATCAGTTGCTGCGCCGATTTCAGGCCGAGTGCCCACGCGGCTTGGGTCGGCACCGCGCGCGTGTCGACCGAATAGAAGTTGCGGCCGGTGGGCAATACGTCGGGCCGGCCGCGCGACGGCGAACCGCTTGGACCCGGCGGCACGAAACGTCCTTCGAGGCCGCGCTTGAGCTGCGTCATTTCCTGCGGGCCGCAAGCGTCGAGGCGCGGCAGCACGTCGTCGCGCAGGCGCGCGATCACCTGTGCCGCTTGCGGCAGACTTTCGTCGGCTACCGCAACGGCCTGCGAACGATCCGCGTCATCGCGATCGACACCGCAGACGCCGCGCAACAGTTCGCCCGCGAGCAACTCCAGGCGCTCGCGCGTATCGCCGTAATGTCGCCACGGTGCGTCACTGACCCGCTGCAATACCTCGGAACGTGGGCCGTCCCATGCGGCGGCCCAATCCACGCTCAACGGATCGAACAGATGATCGATGCGCAGATCGCGCGCCAGCGCGTCGACGAGTCCTGCGTTGCCGCCCCGTCCATCGCCGATCGGAAAGCGCCCGAGCGCGAGCAGCGTATCGCGCCGCTGCACGCCGCGCGGCGACTGCCCGAACGTATGCAGGCCATCGCGAATCTGCGCTTCCTTCAGCTCGCACAGCCACGCATCGACGCGCGTGAGCAGCGCGTCCTCATCGTGCTGTCCGTTCGGCGCCGCGAGACTCAGCTCTTCATGCACCCGATGCTCGACGATCGTCGCCAGAATCGTGCGACGCAAGAGCTTCGCGCGGCGCGCATCAACCATCAAGGCTTCGTAGTATTCGTCGACCTGGCGTTCGAGGTCTTGCAGCGGCCCATAGTTTTCAGCGCGCGTCAGCGGCGGCATCAGATGATCGATGATCACCGCCTGCGCGCGCCGCTTCGCCTGGCTGCCCTCGCCCGGATCGTTGACGATGAACGGATACAGATGCGGCATCGGTCCGAGAATCAGATCGGGCCAGCACGCGTCGCTCAATGCGACGCTTTTGCCCGGCAGCCATTCCAGGTTGCCGTGCTTGCCGACGTGCACGACCGCGTCGATGCCGAACTGATGGCGCAGCCAGAAGTAGAACGCGAGGTACGCATGCGGCGGTACGAGCTCCGCATCGTGATAGCTCGCATAGTCGCCTTGCTCGCGCGAACGCGAAGGCTGAATGCCGACGAACACCTGCCCGCAGCGCCAGCCCGCGATCATGAAGCGGCCGCGCCGCAGCGTCGGGTCCTGCTCGGGCTTGCCCCAGCGCGCGTTCAACGCGTCGCGCACGCTCGCCGGCAACGCGTCGAAATGCGCGAGGTAGTCGTCGAGTGCAAGGCTTTGCAGGGCCGGGCGCAGATCGCGCACCACGGGATCGTTGGTCACGCCTTCGGTCAGCCTGTTCAACAGCGCGTCGCCGTGGTCGGGCAATTCGCCAACACGATAGCCTTCATCGCGCAGCATCGACAGAATGCCGACCACCGACGCCGGCGTATCGAGCCCCACGCCATTGCCGATGCGCCCTTCGCTCATCGGATAGTTCGCGAGAATCAATGCGACTTTCTTGTCGGCGTTATCGAGCGAACGCAGACGGCACCAGCGGCGGCTCAGCTCGGCGAGAAAGCGCACCCGTTCGAGGTCCGGCTGATAGCGCACCACGTCGACCTGCGTATGCGCACAGCGATATGCGAGCCCCTTGAAGCTGATCGCGCGCGTGATGATGCGGCCGTCCACTTCCGGCAGCGCGACGTGCATCGCGATGTCGCGCGAATTGAGGCCGTGGTTGTCCTTCAGCCAGTCTTCGCGATTGCCGCCGCTCAGGATCACCTGGAACACCGGCGCGTCGCCGGCGAGCGCGAGCGGCTCGGGGTCGTCGATTGCGGACGCGGCGAACGCGGTCGTGTTCAGCACCAGCGCGACGCCATGTTGCGCGCACAGCGACTGCACGACATCGCGGCTCATCGCATCCTTCAACGACGTGATCGCAAGCGGCAGCGGATTGAGCCCTTGCGCTTCGAGCGCATCGATCAGCGCATCGAACACCGCGGTATTGGCAGCCTGCAGATGCGCCTTGTAAAACAGAATCGCGACGACCGGTGCGTCCTCGCGCCAACGCGCCTGCCAATCGGCGACGGTGGGCGTATCGCGCTCGGGGTGATACAGCGACGCGGCCGGCAATGCGCGCGGTGGCTCGGGCTCGCTCCCCCAGTCGAATGCGCGATACGCGATGCAGCGCAAAAACGCCTCGGCGTTCTGCGGACCGCCCTCGCGCAGATAGCGCCACAACTGCTGACACAACTCGGCGCTCGCGGTGCTGCGCGCGAGCAGGTTCGGGTCTTCCTGCAGATCGCCGGAAAACATCGCCAGCGTTTGCTGTTTGCGCTGCGCGAGCGCGACGACCTGCTCGATGCCATACGGCCAATACGCTTCGCCGCCGAGGTGATCGACGACGACCACGCGCGCATGCTGCAACACGTCGTCGAGATAGAAATCGACCGAGGCCGGCTGACGCAGATACGTGACGTTCGCGAGCCGCAGGCTCGGGAAGCCATCGCCGAGACGCGGCACCACGCTCGCGAGCAGCGACAACGTGGTGTCGGCGGAACTGAGCACGACGATATCGGCGGGCTGCTGATCGATGCGGATCACGCCCTGCGTATCGTCGACGAAGCCGCCCGGCGTCGTGCGCAGCAGATGCATGCTGGTGCGCCCGTTATGCCGTCGCGTTCGACGTCGCGCCGAGCGCCGCGTCGAACGCCTGTTGCAGCGCGGGTTGATCGAGGTCTTCGCCGATCAGCACGAAGCGGCTCAACTCGCCGTCGCCGTTTTCGCCCGCCTGCCAGCGCCGGTCGAAGTAGCTGTCGAAGCGCCGGCCCACGCCCTGGATCACGAGACGCATCGGCGCGCCCGGCAGCGCCGCGAAGCCTTTGACACGGTAAATCGTGTGGTTTTCGACCAGCGTCCGCAACGCGGCGAGCGCCGCGTCGCGCGACGGCACCGATGCCTGCACGACGACCGAATCGAATTCGTCGTGGTGATGATCGGGGTCGTCGGCGGAACCGTGGTGGTCGTGACGCAGATGGATCGTCTGTTCCGACGCCGCCTCGAGCCCCAGCAGCGTATGCAGGTCGAGTTGTCCCTGCTGCGCGCGCACGATCTTCACTTGCGGCGGAATCTCAGCGCGGATCGCGGCTTCCACTTCGTGCTGGCGCGCGTCGTCGATCAGATCGGTCTTGTTCAGAATCACCAGATCGGCGGCCGACAACTGGTCTTCGAACAACTCGTGCAGCGGCGATTCGTGATCGAGATTCGGATCGGCCTTGCGCTGCGCATCGACGGCGACCGGATTATCGGCGAACTGGCCGCTTGCGGCGGCCGGGCCGTCGACCACCGTCACCACCGCGTCGACCGTGAAGCCATTGCGGATCTGCGGCCAGTTGAACGCCTGCACGAGCGGCTTCGGCAATGCGAGCCCCGACGTTTCGATCAGCACATGATCGAGTTCATCGCGCCGTTCCGCGAGCTTTTCCATCACCGGGAAAAACTCTTCCTGCACGGTGCAGCACAAGCAACCGTTCGCGAGTTCATACAATTGCCCTTCGGTCTCGACGCCGTTTTCATCGCAACCGATACCGCAGCCCTTGAGGATTTCGCCGTCGATGCCGAGTTCGCCGAACTCGTTGACGATCACCGCGATGCGCTTGCCGCCCGCATGCTGAAGAATGTGCCGCAGCAACGTCGTTTTGCCACTGCCGAGAAAGCCGGTGACGATCGTGACGGGAATCTTGCGCAATTGAGTTTGCATCGTGAGGTCCATCCCTTTGCGTTGCATCGGTCTGCCGCCAAGTCCGCGCATCGGCCTGCATCGGCTGGCGAATGGAGCGAATGAAGCACGCGCAACAGTACCAGCGATCACCAGACACGGGGACGAACGACGGCATTGCCGCGACAACGGAAATTCAGAAAGCGGAACTGAGGTCATGAACGCGCCGCCGCATCCCCGCGGCGGTCGTTCTGCATCTTCGGGCCGGTATCCGGGCTGGCGAAAGCGCCGCTTCCCCTTCCCGGACGAGTGGTTTCTCGTCCAGTGGTGATATGTCGACGCGACCTTGCGCGAGGACATCGAAGCCGGCACCGCGGCGCCCGGCTATCAAGCCGGAACCGCTTTTCGCTTACCGTTGCGGGGACAGCACAGGTTAGCCGCTCTAGCGCAGATGGCTCCCTGTTTCCCGTTTAACTGCATGCGCAGGAACGCGCACGCGAGCACCCAAAGTGCGTGCGAGTGTAGGCCCGCGGCCTTGCGCAGTCAAGGAACGCACGGTGCCGGAAAGCGCCGCCGACGCTTATCCGGCAAGGCGCCATGTGCTATCGTATGCGCGCGTTTGGTGCCCGCACATGCGCTCGCGTGTGCAGTTAAACGGGAAACAGGCAGCGCCTCGTGCGTTCAACCTGTGCTGTCCCCGCAACGGTAAGCGACCTGCGGCGCGCGATTCGATTCAGCTTCGATTCCGACGTGCCGCGCATGCGTTTTTTGATGCCACTGTCCCCGCGAATCTGCAAACCGGGACGGGAAGGCGAAGCGCGTGAGGCCGCCAGCCCGGATACCGGCCAGACGCGGAGGCGGCGCCGCATGCATCCGTGCATCAGGTTGCGCCGCCGGCCGCCGGAATCCGCGGGGAACGGATGTGAAGGCGTAGCAGCGCGGCATCGCGCGTGTCGTGGCGTTCTCTCTGAAGAATCCGCCGCGAACCGCACGAGTGGCCGCGCCCGGATTCGCTGTACCGCATGACCTCTATATTCACTGCCGCGTGCACCGTCGCGCGCCGCTTCTCTCCTCCCATCTCCGCATGGGCCGCGCCATGCACGCCGCGATGACGCGCGCCTGGCTGATCGGCGCCGGTCCCGGCGACGTCGAACTGATGACGCTGAAGGCCACCCGTGCGCTCGCGCAGGCCGATGTCGTGCTGGTCGACGATCTGGTCAATCCCGACGTACTGCAGTTCGCACGCGCCAACGCGCAAGTCGTGTACGTCGGCAAGCGCGGCGGCCATCCGTCGACGCCGCAAGCCGATATCGTCGCGCAAATGCTCGGGCATCTGCGCGCGGGACGCAGCGTGGCGCGGCTCAAAGGCGGCGATCCGTTCGTGTTCGGCCGCGGCGGCGAAGAGTTGCAGGCGCTGCAGGCGGCGGGTATCGACGTCGACGTGATCAACGGCATCACGGCCGGCATCGCTGCACCCGCGACGCTCGGCATCGCGGTCACGCATCGCGATTACGCGCAGGGTGTCGTGTTCGTCACCGGCCACGGCGCCGGCAGCGGCGAGCCGGACTGGGCCGCGCTCGCCGCGACGCGCATGACGCTCGTGATCTATATGGGCATGCGGCGGCTCGGCGAAATCGTCGGCGCGTTGCTCGCGGCTGGGATGTCCGCCGATACGCCCTGCGCGGCGATCGAATCGGCGACGCGGCCCGAGCAGCGTCACGTGCTCGCGCCGCTGCGCGAGTTTGCCGAGGCGGTCGTGCGCGCGGGGCTCGGCTCGCCGGCAATCGTCGTGATCGGCGGCGTGGCTTCGCTCGCGCTTGCGCGTGAAGCGGCCACGTGCGACGGCCGGGTTGATCCCGAACTAGCTGCGGGCGCGATGAAAACGCTAAGCGTCGGCATCGGTTGCCGCTTGCACAGCAATGCCGGCGACATCGAAGCCGCCGTGCGCGCAGCACTCGGCTCGAATGCCTTCGAGCAGATCGGCACCATCGCGACGATCGACACCAAAGCCAACGAAGCAGGTCTGCTCGAATTCTGTTCACGCCATCAACTGCCGCTGCAATTGTTCAGCCGCGAGCAGATCGCCGCCGCACCGGTCGCGTCGCCGTCGGCGGCCGCGCGGGCGCATCTCGGTGTCGACGGTGTGTGCGAGCCGTGCGCGTTGCTGGCGGCAGCAGCAGCGAACTCCGCGACTATCGCGCAAAACGCACGTCTGATCGTACGCAAGACCACGCTCGCCGGCATCACAGTCGCGATCGCGGCGGCGAACGACACCGCACCCGGCGACGTACCGCCCGTCCGTCACGCCCCTCAAGACCAGGACCCTCGATGAAAACCGATCCCGAATCGCATCAACGCATGACCGAACGCCGCCGCGAAGGCCACGAAAAGAAGCAGGCCAGCGCGACCGTCGAAAAAGGGCTGCTGATCGTCAACACCGGCACCGGCAAGGGCAAGAGCACGGCCGCATTCGGCATGGCCGTGCGGGTGCTCGGCCACGGCATGCGGCTCGGCGTCGTGCAGTTCATCAAGGGAGCGCTGCATACGTCGGAGCGCGACTTCCTCGGCGCGATCGCGCAATGCGATTTCGTCACGATGGGCGACGGCTATACGTGGAACACGCAGAATCGCGAGGCCGACATGGCGACCGCGCGCAAGGGCTGGAACGAAGCGCGGCGGATGATCGAAAGCGGCGACTACCAGATGGTGATCCTCGACGAGCTGAACACCGTGCTGAAGTACGAGTACCTGCCGCTCGACGAAGTGCTCGCCGTGATCAAAGCGCGTGCGCCGATGCTGCACGTCGTCGTGACCGGACGCCATGCGCCCGACGCGCTGATCGAAGCCGCCGACCTCGTCACCGAAATGCGCGCGATCAAGCATCCGTATCGCGAACAAGGTGTGAAGGCGCAGCGCGGCGTGGAGTTCTGAGCGATGTCCGCGTCCCCCAAGCGGACTCGCCCCGCAGCGTGCCCCGCGCTGTTCATCAGCGCGCCCGCGTCGGGACAAGGCAAGACCACGATCACTGCCGCTCTCGCGCGGTATCACCGGCGGCTCGGACGTCGCGTGCGCGTGTTCAAGACCGGGCCCGATTTTCTCGACCCGATGATCCTCGCGCGCGCGAGCGGCGCGCCGGTGCCGTCGCTCGATCTATGGATGGTCGGTGAAAACGCGTGCCGCAACCTGCTCGCGCGGGCGGCGCAAGAAGCCGACCTGATCCTGATCGAAGGCGTGATGGGCCTGTTCGACGGCACGCCGAGCAGCGCCGACCTGGCGACCACGTTCGGCGTGCCGGTGCTCGCGGTGATTTCCGCGCAGGCGATGGCGCAGACCTTCGGCGCGCTCGCGTTCGGCCTGGCGCGCTTCAGACCGCAACTGCCGTTTCATGGCGTGCTCGCGAATCGTGTCGGCTCGGCTCGGCACGCGCAGATGCTGCAGGAAGCGCTACCGCCCGAGTTGCGCTGGTGCGGCCACATCGCCGCGAGCGACGAGATCACGCTGCCCGACCGTCACCTCGGCCTGCATCAGGCCGATGAAATCGACGATCTCGAAGCGCGCCTCGAACGCGCGGCCGATACGCTGGCGTCGACCGCGCTCGTCGAATTGCCGCCGCCGGTCGATTTCGGCGCACCGTCGCCCGAGGTGCTGCCGCGTCTGCTCGAAGGCAAGCACATCGCGATCGCGCGCGACGCCGCGTTCTCGTTCATCTATCCGGCCAACCTCGCGCTGCTCGAAGCGCTCGGCGCGCGGCTCAGCTATTTCTCGCCGCTCGCCGACGAAGCGTTGCCCGCCGACACGCATGCGCTCTATCTGCCGGGCGGCTATCCCGAGCTGCATATGGCGGTGCTCGCGAGCAACGTGAACAGCGCCGCATCGATTCGCGCGCACGTCGAGGCGGACAAACCGGTGATCGCCGAATGCGGCGGCATGCTCTATCTGCTCGACACCCTGACCGACACGCAAGGCACGAGCACGCCGATGCTCGGCCTGCTGCCCGGTCACGCGACGATGCAAACGCGCTTCACGTCGCTCGGCATGCAGCAGATCGACGGCATCCACGGCACGCTGACCGGCCACACGTTTCATTACTCGAAGCTCGCGACACCGCTCGCGCCGCAGCGCTTCGCCACGCGCGCGCACAGCGACACGCCCGGCGAAGCGGTGTTCCGCGTAGGCCCGATTGTGGCAACCTATATGCACGCTTACTGGCCCTCCAACCCGGCTTTCACGGCCGCCCTCTTTCATGGCGAAGCCTTTTGACGACTCCGAGCGCGATGCGGTCTATCGCGCGATTTACGAACGCCGCGACATGCGCCACTTCGTGCCCGATCCGGTCGATCCGGCGGTGCTGCGGCGTCTGCTCGACGCGGCGCATCATGCGCCGAGCGTCGGCTACATGCAGCCGTGGCGCATCGTGCGCATTACCGATGCAGCGCTGCGCACGGGCTTGCGCGACATCGTCGAGCGCGAACGTCTCGCCACCGCCGACGCGCTCGGCAAACGCCGGGACGAGTTCATGAAGCTGAAGGTCGAAGGCATGCGCGACTGCGCGGAGCTACTGGTGATCGCGTTGATGGACGGGCGCGAGCGACACGTGTTCGGCCGTCGCACGCTGCCGGAGATGGACCTCGCGTCGGTCGCGTGCGCGATCCAGAACATGTGGCTCGCCGCACGCGCGGAAGGACTCGGGCTTGGATGGGTGTCGCTGTTCGATGTCGACGCGGTGCATCAACTACTGGCGATGCCGGAAGGCGCGCGACCGGTCGCGATTCTGTGCCTCGGCCACGTCGATACGTTCTACAGCGAGCCGATGCTCGAAACGGAGCGCTGGGCGAGCCGTCTGCCGCTGGCCGATTGCGTGTTCGAAAACCGCTGGCCACGCGGTGAGCCGGCGCAAAAATAACCGACACGCCCGGCCCCAGCGAGCCGATGCTGCGGTTGTTTAGCGCTGCAGCGGCTTCATCGACTCGACGTTCGGCGCACCGCTCGCCTTGTCGATCCTGAGCTTCACGCGCCAGTCAGCCGGCGCGTCGTACGGCAGCTTCGCAAGCGCGGTTTTCACGAGCAGCGGCAACGCATGCAACGGGTCCGCATCGCGATCCATGAACATTGCGCTGACCTTGTAGCGCTCGGTGCCGCTCGCGTAGTCGAAAAAGCGCAGCGTCAGCGCATGCTGATACTTGCGCCCGAACAGCAGCGCGCCTGGACCGTCGCTGCCCGCGCCACAATCGGCGGGCGCGCAATCCCCACCGCCAATGCCGACCGACGCCGGCCGCGTGCTATACGCGATCGACAGCAGATAGTGCGCGGGCTTGCCCGCCGTATCGACGAAGCCGTGTTTCGCCAGCTCGTCGCGCAGCAGCTTTTCGACTTGCGGATGGTCGGCGCTGTCGTCCTGCGACTGCGTGCGCGCGAGCGAATAGGTCGGCTCGCCTTGCAGCGCAACGGCGTGGTCGGCACCGTTAGCGGAGACGGTGTGCACGTCGGCGCTGAGGCCCGCGCAAGCGGTCAGGCTCGCCGCGGCCAGCGCGGCACAGAGGTGAGCGATCTTCGCCATTTTCTGTTTTCTCTCTAGTCCATCGAATAAATCGCAAGCGCATCAGGCGCGCGGTGCGCTCGTTTCATCGAGCGGCGCGTCGTCGAGCGCGGGCAGCCAGATCGTAAAGGCCGTCCCCTCGCCGGGCGCGCTGACGACCTCGACGCTGCCGCCGTGGCGCGTAACGACCGTTTTGATGAACGCCATGCCGAGTCCCGCGCCGCCCACTTCCGGCCGCTCCGCCTCGTGAAAACGGCGAAAGCGCTCGAACAATCCCGCCTGCTGCTCCTTCGGAATGCCATAGCCCTGGTCGCGGATCGTGCACGACACCCGAGCCGCGCCGCTGCCCGCGCGCCTGGCCGCCGGCTGGCTCGCGAAGCTGCACACGATGCGCGTGTCGGGCGGACTGTACTTGACAGCGTTGTTCAGGATATTGACGAGCGCGCGTGTCATCAGTGAGCGGTCGGCGTAAATCCAGGGATCGTCGTAGGTGTCGCCGCCTGTTTCCGTATGCAGCGTGATGCGCTTCGCGTGCGCCTGCGGCCAGATCTCGTCGCTCGCATCGATGACGAGTTCGGTCAGGCTCAGCGGCTCGAGCACATAGGCCTGCGATTCGGCGCGCGCTAGTTGCACGAAGTCGTCGGCGAGCGTGAGCGCGCGTTGCGCGTAGCGTTCGATGCGCTCGAGCACGCTGCGCGCGAGCGCCGGCTCGGTCCGCGCGCGCTCGATCTCGACCAGCGCAATGATCGACGCCTGCGGCGAGCGCATGTCGTGCGACAGCAGTCGCAACGCGTCTTCGCGCTGACGCTCGGCCGCGTGCAGCGCCGACACGTCGACGAGACCGGCGATCCAGCCGGTCGTCTCGCCCTGCGCATTGGTGCAGGTCGCATAGCGCAGCAGATGGTCGCGCTCGTTCGTGTCGCGCACCTCGACACCCTGCGCCATCAGCGCCGCGAACTCGCCGCGCGTCGGATCGAGGGGCGCCGGCCAGTGCGCGTGCGCGTACACGTTGCGCTCGTTATCCGAGGCCGCGCCGGCATCGATCGTCTTCACGAGCGTGAGACCACCGAGCAGCCTCTGCATCGGCTGGCCCTCGGGCATCGGTGCGCCGAGCCGCGCGAAATGCGCTTTCGCCGCGTGATTCGCGATCAGCACGACGCCGCCCACATCGCTGACGAGAATCGGCTCCGGCATGCTGTCGAGGCTGTCCCACACGAAGCGCTTCATGTCCTGCACCCGTTGCGCGGCCTCGGCCATCAGCGCCATGTGCTGCGCGAGCACGTCGCCGCCGAACTCGCGGCGGCGCTTCGGCGTTTCGGGCAGCAGATGCGGCTCGTCGGCGAGACGTTGCAGCTCCCCGCGCAGATACGCCATCGTCATTTCGAGGCGTCGCCAGTTCCAGATCGGGTAGACGATCACGACGCCGAGGATCGCCGGCATCGGCGACATCCACAGCCTGGCGCCGAACAGCAGCAGCGCGCTGCCGGCCGCGGCGAGCAGCACCAGCGCGCCGGTCAGCAACAGCGAGCGGCGCGGCGACAGCACGAGGAAGCCGGCGAGCAGCGCGGCCAGCGGCACGAGCGCCGCCGCGAACACGATCCCCAGCGCGACCGGCTGGATCTCGCGGCCGGTCAGCAGCGTGTCGAGCACGTTCGCATGGATATAGACACCGGGCAGAGGACCGAGCTCGCCCGACACCGGCGTCGCGAAGCGGTCGTACAGACCGGACGCCGTCACGCCGATCACGACGATGCGCCCGTGCAACTGATCGGCCGGCACCTTGCCGGCGAGCACGTCGGCGAAACCGAACTTCGCGTAGTTCGCGGCATTCGGGCCGAACGGAATCAGGAAGCGGTCTTCGCGGCCGTCGTCGCTGCCGCGCGCGGGCTCGTTCGAGCGACGCGGCGGCAGCCCGTTGCGCAGATGCAGCTTGCCGCGTTCGACCGCGTCGGCGACGAGCACCGTCAGTTGCGGCCAGCGCGAGTGCTCGTCGCCCTGGAAGCGCGCGACGCTGCGCACGATGCCGTCGCTGTCCACTTCGAAATTGATATGACCGAGCCCGGCTGCTGCCTGCGCGAGCGGCGTGACGGGTTCATCGACGGTGCGCTCGCCGCTCGCATCGGGCGGCGTCAGCAGCACGGGCAGATAGGTCGGACTCAGCGCGATGGCGTGGGCGAACTGGGCGTCGTCGACGTTGGGCTCGGTGAACAGCACGTCGTAGATCACCGCGGCAGGTTTGGCCGCGGCGAGCTGATCCAGCAGCCGCGCATGCACGCTGCGTGGCCACGGCCAGCGGCCGAGCGCGTCGATGGTCGCGTTGTCGATCTCGACGACGACGAGGTCGGACAGCAGCGGCTGCTCGCGCAGCTTCAGAAACTGGTCGTACACCAGCAGATCGATGCCCGTGCCGACTCGCCCGAACGACGTCAGCAGGATCACCACGAGGCCGAGACAGCCGACGCTGAGCCACTCGATCAGAAAGCGCCGGCCGGCCCGCCGTCCGAGACGGGCGCGCGGATCGAGGCTCAGTCGCGTAGAAGTGGCGGGCAAGGGGCGATGTAGTCGGGAACCAGAGGACGGACCGGCCAGCAGGCCGGCCCCGAGAATCTACCAGCGTCAGCGCGCCAGCGTAAAGGAGCGGACCGGGCTGCTCTTTTCGTAGAAGCGGCCGTTGTCGAACTGCTCGGCGACGATCGTCCAGTAGTAGATGCCCGGCGGCAGATCGCTGATCACGAGTTCGCCGCCCGCCAGATCGGTGCGATCGATCATGGGGTGGCTCAGATCAGCCGTTTTCGCGAGCACGAAGCGAAAACGCGTCGGCACGTTGCTGTGGCTGACGAACCAGCGGAACTCGTAGTCGTGGCTACCCGCGCGCTGCGCGGCCGAAGCGTCCAGCCCGAGTTGGCGGCGCTCGAACGCGTACACGTTCGGCAGGCCGTCGAGGCCGTTGCTATCAGTCGACGCGACACGCACGAAGTACGTGCCGTCGGGCAGATCGCCGAAGTCGGCGTGCGGCGCACTCACACGTAGATCGCGCACCAGGTCGAGCTGATCGGCATCGTGCGAAATCTGCAGCCGATAGCCGACCGCGTGCTCGGCCGGGTTGACGTCGAACTTGACGGTCTTGCCGTCCTGCACGCGCGCCGGCCGCGCGAGCGAAGGCGCCGGCAACAACTGGAGCGGACTGCCGATCGCGCCGCCCGAGCGCGTGACGTTGCCGAAGCTTGCCTTGACCAGTTGCTCGGACGCCTGCAACGGCCTGCCCGGCGCCGGCGCGGCGCTCCGGCCGTGCTGCGCGGGCGGATCGACGCCGACCGCGCCGTCGAGCACGGCCACCGCGGTGGTCTGCGTGTCACCGTTGTAGTCGACGCGGAAGCGCGTACCGCGCACCCCGGCGACCACCGAAGGCGAACGGATCTGGAAGCGATCGTCGCGTCGCGTCGCATGCGTGACCTGGCTTTCGATCTCGCCGGAACGCAACTGAAGGATGCGATCGGCCGCGCCGGTCAGCGTGATGTGCCGCAGTCTCTCGATATTGAGTTCGCCGTTCTGCGCGACCGTCACGTACGAGCCGTCTGGCAGCTCGAGCGTCGCGAAGCCGTTCGCGCCGGTGCGCAAGTGATCGCCTTCGGCAAGCGTTTCACCGGTCTTCAACGGCAGATAAGGGCTCGTGTCGAACGCGTGCTCGACCGGACCGCTGGTCGCGACCACGCGAGCCGTGTCGCGATCCTGGCGCAGCCTTTGGAACGGCAAACGCAGCACGATGCCAGCCGGCATGCGGCGCGGCGCGGGCACGTGATTGAGCCGGCTCAACAGCGCCCAGTCGGCGGGGTCGGCCATGTAGCGGGCGGCGATGTCGTACAGCGTGTCGCCTTCGTGCGTCGTGTACGACGCGTAGACCGGCAACGCCTTCGCACCGGTCTTGCCGCGCGCGGGCTGCGCGTGCGCGCTCAAACTGGTCGCGCCCGTTGCAATCAGACAGGCCGCGGCAAGCCACGCGGCGGCGCGGCGACCGGACGCTGCCCCACCCACGCAGACCGTCACGCCTCCCCCGCTTCTTCAGTGGGTTCGTCGTCGGCGGTAGGTGGTGTGTCGGCTTCGATCCGCTCGAGGCGGTAGCCATAGCCGTAGATCGGCGTGAGCCGATAGCCTTGCTCCGGGCGCAGACCGAGCTTGCTGCGCAACATCGACACGTGGGTGTCCATCGTGCGCGACGGGATGTCGGTGGCCTGCTTCCAGATC
Source organism: Paraburkholderia atlantica (assembly GCF_009362785.1). Taxonomy (GTDB): domain Bacteria; phylum Pseudomonadota; class Gammaproteobacteria; order Burkholderiales; family Burkholderiaceae; genus Paraburkholderia; species Paraburkholderia atlantica. The sequence continues at coordinate 58,593 of NZ_WHNQ01000035.1, read as the reverse complement.
ACGTCGAGAATGTGTGCGCGCGACAGCGGCCGGCTCATATGCTGGAACAGCAGCAGCGCGAGCTCGAACTCTTTCTGCGTGACGGAGACCGGCGTGCCGCGCACGACGACGTGCTTGGCGCTCAGGTCGAACTCGAAGTCGCCGAACACTTCCCTGGTTGTCGGCGGCTTCAGGTAATAGGCTCGCCGCAGCAGCGAGCCGACCCGGGCGAGCAGCACGGCGCCCGACACGGGCTTGACGAGATAGTCATCCGCACCGATGTTCAGAATCGAAGTGATGTCGGTTTCGCGGCCGCGGCTGGTCATGAACAGCACCGGCAGGCGCTCGGACAGGCTTTCGCGCACCCAGCGAAGCACTTCTTCGCCGGACATGTCGGGAACGTTCCAGTCGAGCACGAGCAGATCGAACGTCTGGCGGCGCAACTGGCGCACGAGTTCACGCCCTGCGCCATACGCGTGACAGACGTGTCCAGCGGCGGATAGCGTTTGACACACAAGGTCGGCCTGAGCCGAATCATCATCGAGGACAGCAATTCTCATAACACCCCACTACGTAACAGCACCTTTCGCGGCTGACGGCCGGCGAACCGGCTGACGACCGGGATGACGACATAGCGCCGCCGATCCGGCTTCCCATAAAATTCCGGCTGCTACTTTCTGACTAAAGGTCCCTCGCCGTACCCCCGCCATGACGCTGGTTTCATGAAGCTGAAATCAGCGCATAAATGTAATTTCCATAGCGATTATGCAGGGCAGATCATGATAATCGAAAACCCTCTTTCATCCCGCTTACCGTGTACCGGCAATCCGTCGCGAAAAACCCTAATTGAAAACGATTGAAACGCTTCTTAGGTTTCTCCGGTCTGCCACCACGCGAGACACCCCGGACGGACGTCAGACTGCGGACCGCAGATCCTTGCTGCAGCGGCCTTTCGGGGATGTCCGCTTATACGCTTTAAGATTCCTTTCAGGTACTCTTATTTAACAATTGCGAGTTCAGTATAAGAATAATCTCAGAATAAATCGTTTAAACATTGTTAGATTTCGTCTCGGGCGAGTTGTCATTTGATGCAATCATCAGGGTCGGGCGCGAGACGAAGCCCGTTTTGGTTCGACTGCTTCACATTGACGGCCAATGCGATGACGCAATGCGTCATGGATCGTCAGCGCGTGATGCCGAGCGCCAGGTCGCGGGCAAAAAAATGCGGCGCTGCCCCTGTTGAAGCAACGCCGCCCAAAAACACTACACACGCTCGCCGGGGTCTAACCGCACGAGTAACGTCACGTTAGCCCTGCGCGAAGCGCTGCTCAAGATGAAAGAAATTCCTTTGTAACCGCTGCCAAAGTAGTTATTACACATCGTCCGGAACCGTCCGACGCACAACTCTTACACAGCGCGAGTTCGAAATTGGTATGAGTTGAACCTCCGTTCGGCGGCAATTTACATACACAGATGTTTTGTTACAGTCCGGCCCCCTTTGATGTTGCCGCAGCGCATCAGATTCCCGACTTAGGCGAGCGCGCCTCTGGCGCTCACCTCCCGCCCTCGATTTCCGGCATCGGCGCGAACAGCGCATCGAGATCGTCGTCCGAGAACTTCGCGGCACCCGCCGCGTCTTCCGCGAGAATGCTGTCGGCGAGCCCGGCCTTGTGTTCCTGCAGCTCGACGATCTTTTCCTCGATGCTGCCGGCCGCGATCAGCTTGTAGACGAATACCGGCTTGTCCTGTCCCAGCCGATGCGCGCGGTCCGTCGCCTGGTTCTCGGCGGCCGGATTCCACCACGGATCGTAGTGGATCACCGTGTCGGCGGCGGTCAGGTTCAGGCCCACTCCGCCCGCTTTCAGACTGATCAGGAACAGCGGCACCTCGCCCTGCTGAAACCGCTCGACCGGCGTTACGCGATCGGTCGTGTCACCCGTCAGCATCGCGTACGGGATCGCGGCCTCGTCGAGCGCCTGGGCGATCAGCGCGAGCATGCCGGTGAACTGCGAGAACAGCAGCACGCGACGCCCCTCCTCGATCAGCTCGGGCAGCATCGACAGCAGCAGATCGAGCTTGGCCGAGCGCATCGCGCGCTCGCCGCCGCCCGTCGCAGCGCCGTCAGTGAAGCCACTCGCGGTGCGCACGAGCCGCGGATCGCAGCACACCTGGCGCAGCTTCAGCAACGCATCGAGCACGATGATGTGGCTGCGCGCGAGCCCCTGCGCGCTGACCGCCGCGCGCACCTTCTGCTGCATCGCCGTGCGCACGGTTTCGTACAGGTCGCGCTGCGCGCCTTCCAGATCGACCGGACACACGATCGTCGTCTTCGGCGGCAGTTCCTTCGCGACCTCGTCCTTGCGACGACGCAGCGTGAACGGCCGGATGCGGCGCGCGAGCAACGCGCGGCGCACGTCGTCGCCGTTCTTTTCGATCGGGTTGCGCCAGCGTCGCGTGAAGTCTTTCTGGCTGCCGAGAAAGCCCGGCAGCAGAAAATCGAACTGCGACCACAGCTCGCCGAGATGATTCTCGAGCGGCGTGCCCGTCAGACACAGCCGATGCCGCGCCCGCAAGCCGCGAATCGCCTGAGCGGCCTTGGTGGTCGCGTTCTTCACGTACTGCGCCTCGTCGAGAATCAGCAGATGATAGTCGTGCTCGGCAAGCACCTTCTGATCGCGCCACAGCAGCGCATACGTGGTCAGGATCAGCTCGTGTTCGCCGATCTGCTCGAAGCGCTCCTTTCTGTGCGGCCCGTTCAGCGTCAGCACCTTCAGGTCCGGTGCAAAGCGGCGCGCTTCCTCGCGCCAGTTGTGCACCAGCGTGGTCGGCACGACGATCAGCGCGGGCTGCGTAAGTCGTCCCGCTTCCTTCTCCGCGAGAATATGCGCGAGTGTCTGCACGGTTTTGCCGAGCCCCATGTCGTCGGCGAGCACGCCGGCCAGATCCTGTTCGCGCAGGAACTGCATCCAGTTCAGGCCCTGGTGCTGATACGCGCGCAGCTCCGCCTTCAGACCACGCGGCACCGGCACTTCGCGCAAGCCCGGTCCGGCTTGCAGACGGCGCGCGAGGTCGCGGATCGAAGCGTCGCCGCTGAACTGCCAGCGGCCGGTGTCGTGCAGCGCATCGAGACGGCCGGCATCGACCGCGGGCACGCGCAGCGGCGCGCCTTCGGCAAGCGCGCCGCCGAGCGAATCGAACAGATCGACCAGCACCCGCACCACCGGCTTCAGACGATCGGCGCGCAACCGCAGACGCTTGTTCTCCTCGGTCTTCAGCTCGATCGGCTCGTCGTCGCGGATGCTCTCCAGCGCGCCAGACAGCCAGCGCCGGTCGCGCCGGAACAGATCGGCAAGCAGCGGCTCGAGCCGCACGTTGCGCTCGCCGACGCGGATGCCCATCTCCAGATCGAACCAGCCGTCGCCGGCTTGCTGCGCGGTGCCGTCGATCGCGTCGATCTCGATCACGTTGTAGCGGAACTCGGGCGCCATCGTCACGCGCCAGCCCTTCGCGACCAGATCCGGTACCGCGTCGTTGACGAACTCGGACCACGCGTCGCTGTCGGGCAGACCGAGCATCGTGTCAGGCAACAGACGCGCCGCCTGCATATTGCGCGTCGGCACCTTCTGCAGACCGGTCTTGCGCAATTCCAGCAAGCGCTTTTTCTCGGCGTCGTAGCGCCGGCGGATGTGAATCACGTCGCCGCCCGGCAGCGGCACGAGCGTCACGCTGCTGTCGGCGTTGATGCTGACGCCGTCGTAGTCGAAGCTCGCCGCGGCCAGCTCGACCGCGGCGGACTTGCGCTCCGCGGCTTTTGCTGCCTTCGCGGTTTTTGCGGTCTTCGCCGCTTTCATGCCCTTCGCCGTGCCTGGCAGCGCGTGGCTGTTCAGTGTCAGCACCGGCACCGGCTCGACATCGATCACGCGAATCGCGGGCGCGTCATGGGTCGGCGGCAGCGGCAGCTCGGGCGCGATCTCGCGCAGCACCGACGCGACGAGCGGCGCCTCGGCGAGCGAGATCGGCGGCATCGCGAGGTAGTCGGGCAATTGCTGGAACGGCAGCGACAGCGGTACGACGCCCGCCTCGTTGGCGACGCCGTCCACGTACCAGACCGGCTCGGTCGGCAGCACCATGCTCGCGCGCGGTTCGGTGCGCAGCACCGGGCGCAGACGCTCGTCGGCGAGCGGCTCCCATTCGATGCGCCCGGGCCGGTCGGCGGCGCGCGCGAGCGGTGTCGGCCCAGCTTGGCCCGGCGCGGTCCTGAAGTCGAAGAACAGGCGCCCGGTCGCGATCAGCTTTTGCAGCGTTTCCGCGCCACTCGTGCCGCGCAGCACGAACTGGCCCAGGTCCTCGCGCGAGCGGCCGAGCCACAGGCCGCGCAGAATCGACAGGTCTTCGTCGGACACGAAGCGCGGCTGCCTGAGCAGCGCGCCTTCGACGTCGCCCCAGCTGTCGCCGACTTCGACGATCACGCCGTCCGCGTCGCAACGCGCGCGATGCAGCACGACTTCGTGGCGCAGATGAAAACGCGACCAGTTGAGCCGATAGGCGAGCGTCTCCTTGCTCGGGGCCTCCACCTTGCGGGCGGCATTTTTTTCGGCGGCGGCGTCGGCCGCGCGGGCGCGCGCGCGAAAACGTTCGAGCCAGCTGACCAGTTCCGGCCGCACGCCCGGAGATGAAGATGGAGATGGCGCCGGCGGCGGCGCGCCCGGGACCGTGATCCGTCGCGCGACGAACACCTCCGACGTGGCCGGATCGCTGTCTTCCTCGACCTGCGTGATGTGATCCATCTCGTCGTGGTAGTCGAGTTCCGCGAGCAGCAACGCCGCGACGTGCTTGCAATTGCGCCCGACCGGGCACGTGCATTCGCCTTCGGCCCACGGCGACCCGCCATCGGTCCGAAAGCGGACCCGTGTGCGGTAAGGCTGTGGCTGCGAGCCCTGCACGTCGCCCGACAGCGTCTCGCCCTGCCATTTGACGTTGCTGATCGCGCCCACCGAGCGCGCCTTGGCGACGGTCCGCTCACCGAGCCATTCGGCAATGCTGTCCCGATCGAAGAAAACTGACGACATCCGCGTGCATTCCTTTTCAAACCGGCGAAGGCAAACGCGCGCGGACCGAACCAGTGCACCGGGCGACGCTCGCTCGCGACGCCCGGCCGATTCTGTCCAGTTGCGATTTGCCTGTGGTAACCGGCCATTTTACGCGTTGGACGAAAATCGCTGGGCCGGCCGATCCGGTCAGTTTGGGAACGGCCCAAGCGAGCCGCGGCCCGGCCGATTCGGCCGGTATCAGCGTCCTCCGCGGGCCATGCTGCCCCATACGCCGTCGCGCAGAATCAGCCCATGCAACAGCGCCGCGGCCAGATGCAGCAGCACCGTCGCGAACAACGCGAACGCAAGCCACGTATGCAGCGCGCGCAGCAGCGCGAACAGCGCGACGTCGTGCGGCGCGATCGGCGGCAGATGCAGCGGACCGAACAGCGTGACCGGATAGCCGGCCGCCGACAACATCGCCCAGCCGATCAGCGGCATCGCCAGCATCAGCCCGTACAGCACGAGGTGCGACGCATGCGCCGCGATTCGCTGCGGCTTCGACATCCGCTCGGGCAATGGCGGACTGCCGCGCATCATGCGCACCGCGAGCCGCACCAGCACGAGCAGCAGCAACGCGATGCCGAGCGGCCGATGCAACGCGACCAACGCATCATGGGCACGCGATACCGTCGCGACCATGCCCACGCCGATAAACAGCATCGCGACGATCAGCGGCGCCATCGTCCAGTGCAGCAGCCGCGCGAGCGGACTGAAGTGAGTGCGGTCGCGGCTCATGAGTGCTCTCCGTTTGGCTGGGTTCGGTGGACCTCGGGATGCAGCGCCTCCTCGCGGGTGCGGCGTTGGAACGACTGCGCGTAGGCCGCCGAGCGCGCGGCGAGCAGCGGGTCATCCGATGGCGCGATGCCGGCGGGCACGATCGTCGGATCGAAGTTGATGTCGCGGCAGGTGCCGTCTTCCTGCGACGTCGTGCGTTCGATCACGAGCGTCCCCGCGTCGATGTGCTGACGGTCGTCGGGCCATTGCAGCGTCGCGTCGTTCGTCGGGTCGCCAGGCTGCGCGACTGTCAATATCAGATGCCAACGCAAAGGGCCGTGTTGCAGACGCTCGTCGAGATCGGCGGCGAGGAAGTTCTTCTCGGCCTGCTGCGCGGCGGTGAACGGCGCGTACGGCGTGTCGGGCACGACGGCCCAGCGCACCGCGCGCGTCGTGCCGTGGGCTTCGGTAAACAGGAACGCGTCGATGCCGTAGTACGCGGCGTTCGCGAGGCTCGACGACGGTGCGTGCGACTTGACCCAGCGCTGGAACGGCTGCGTCTCGGGATTGGCCGCGTAGAACGCCTTCAGCTTCGCGGGGTCCGGTTTGCCGGTCGCGGGGTCGGGCTTCGAGGCCAGCAACTGCTGATAAAACTGCGCGGGCGTATGCACCGCGAATACCGGCGTCGAGTTCATGCCGGTACGCCACTGTTCGCCATCGTGAAGCCGGAACTGCAGCGCGAGACTGCGCACCGGCGAGCTCGTATCGGGCGCGGACGGATTGCCGCCGGGCACCGCGAAGCGGCCCGACACCGGCGTGCGGCCCGGCGCGAACACTGCCGCGTGCGACAGCGCCACGCCATTGCCGTTGCTGTCGAAATAGCCGTCGACGCATAGGCCTTTGGCGTGATTGCGTCGATAGCCGGGATGCTGGCCCGCGACTGCTTCGAACGTATCGATGATGCGCGGCGCGGTCAGCCGCGCGGGCGTGAGCCAGCCCGCGGTGTACGCGAAGCCGCCCGCAAGCGCGAGCACGACAGCGCCGATCGCGGCGAGCCGGCATGGCACACAGATCGGCCGCGGGTCGGAGCCGGCGGGATGGGGTTTGGGTCGGTAGGGTTGTGTCACGGAAACTCCTTGCCGGATGGATACCAACGTACGGGCAAACACCCCGCGCTACGATGTATTCCATCCGGCACCGGCGCGCCCGTTCAAACCCATTCGCGCGCCGGTGGCCGATGCTTCACCGGGTGCCAACGGCCGGCGCGCCCGCGTTCGCGACGTGGCTCGCGGCGGCCGCCGCTTGCGCGGCAATCGCGATCTTGTGCTGCTCGACCTGACGTGCGAACACGGGGCTGACGTCGGGGTACGACGCGTCGGTGATGTAATCGAGACCGTTCTGCTGGGCCTCGATCAATTCCTGATACACCTGAGCGCGTGTCTTGGCCTGCGCAAACGCGCTCGACGAAGCGGCGAGAACGACGAACGACAAAGCGATGAACGAAAGCTTTTTCATGATCGACTCCAGTGAGTGTTGTGCGGGTTCGCACCAGGGAGAACCACGAGTCGGCGGCGTTTATTCCTGAATTCGCCGCATGAGAAAAACATCGCCGGCGCGGGGAATAAACGGGCAAGCGCCGGTGTTTGTCCTCGGAGAGCAGTAATCAACACCGCGCATCACCATGACCTCGACTCATCGCCCGTCCGGCACTCCTCCGTCCGAAGACGACATCCAGGCTTACGCCGACGGCACGCTGACGCCCGAGCGTGCCGCGGCTCTGCGCGACTATCTCGGCAAGCATCCGGCGGAAGCACGGCGCGTCGCCTTTTACGACCGCTTGAACGCACAGATCCAGGCGACGTTTCAGACCACCGACGAGCCCGCGCATGAGCACCTGCGCGAATCGCGCCGGCTTCGCATGCGCGTGCAACCGACCGGCCCTTGGCGCCGAACGCTCGTCGCGTTCGTAGCCCTCGCGCTGATGCTGATCGCCGTCAGCGGCTGGATCGCGGCGGCTCAGGTGTCGGCACAAGCACTCGACAACGCCGCCGTGATGGCGCTCGCCGAAGCCAGCGCGCAACCCTTTTCGTCGGCATCGCCGACGCGCGTCGATCCCGCCGCGCCGGATCTCGGCGCGATCGGCCTGCGCCTCGTCGAGCAACGCGTGCTGCGGCTCGGGCTATTGCAGCGCGTGGACGAGCTCGTCTATCTGAACGGCGATCAGCAGCCGGTGGTGGTGCTGTCGGCGGCGGCGCCGTTTGCGCGCGAAGAGCCGCAGTGGGCCGCGCGCCGCATCGGCGAGCTGCGGCTGTTGACGTGGACCGCGCGGCGCCAGCGTTTCGTCGTCGCGGGCGATGCGCGCACCCACGGCCTGATGCGCGCCGCCGACGTGATGACCGCGCGCTGACACCGAGGCGCGCGGCCCTCACGGAATAAAATGCGCTGAAAGGTGTTTGCAGTACGAACGCATCGTGCGACGGAAGCCTCCGCGACCGGCCCGGCGCGTATCGATACCGACGCGAGTGAAGCCGATGCCACCCCCACGCCCCCTGAACGGGATCGACCATGGATGTCCGTGACGAGCTGATCGAGCACGTGCCGCGTCTGCGGCGCTATGCGCGGGCGCTGATCAACAATCGCGAACTCGCCGACGACCTCGTGCAGGACACGCTCGAGCGCGCGCTCGGCCGCACCCGTCTGTTCCAGCCGGGCACCGATCTGCGCGCATGGCTGTTCACGATCATGCACAACGTGTTCGCGAATCAGGCGCGCAAGGCGGCGGCGCGCGCGGTCCACGTCGCAGTCGACGACGACAGCATCGCCGAAAGCGAGCTCGCGGTGCCGTCGGGCCAGACGCGTTCGCTCGAAATGCGCGATCTCGACTACGCGCTGCAGCGGCTGCCGGTCGAGCAGCGCGAGGTGGTGCTGCTGGTCGGTCTCGAGGAGATGAGCTATGCCGATGTCGCGCTCGCGCTGAACATTCCGATCGGTACGGTGATGTCGCGGCTGTCGCGCGGACGCGAACGGCTGCGAGCTTTGATGGCGGGCGCCCAGCCCGGTGCGAAATTACAGGTGGTGCGATGAGCGAGCCGCAAATGCCGATCGGCGAAGAAGACTTGCACGCGTACGTGGACGGCACGCTGTCCGGCGAGCGGCGTGACGAGGTCGAGCGCGCGCTCGAACAGAACCCGGAGCTGGCCGCGCGCGTCAGCGATTACTTTTCCCTCAATGGGCTGCTTCACGATCGCTACGACCGCGTGCTCAGCGAGCCCGTGCCAACGCGTCTGCAGAGCGGCGCGCCGCGCCGCGCGCGGGCGGCCGCGAACTGGCCGCGTTATGCCGCGCAGTTCGCGGGAATGGCGGCCGCGCTCGTGCTCGGCCTGGGCATCGGCATGCACAGGAACGATCTGATTCCACCCGTTGCGATCGATCGAACCGACACGGGGGCCGATACTCAAGCCGGCAATCGTGCGGTCAGCGCGGACAGCGCGGACAGCGCCGAGAGCTTCGCGCGCCGGGCGGCGGTCGCGCACGTGGTCTACATGCCGGCGATCGACCGGCCGAGCGACATGAGCGCCGATCACGAGCAGGACTTCGTGCAATGGCTCGCGAACCGGCTCGGCACCGAGGTCCATCCGCCGATGCTGTCGAAGAGCGGTTTCATGCTGTCGGGCGGGCGCCTGCTGCCCGGCGACGATGGCCCAACCGCGCAGTTCATGTATCGCGGACCGAACGGCGAGCGCGTCACGCTGTGCATCTCGCATCGTCGCGAGAACGCGAATACGACGGCGTTCAAGCTGTATCAGGCGGGGCCCGTCAACGTGTTCTATTGGATCGACGGCGATTTTGGCTATGCGGTGTCGGGCGGGATCGATCGCAAGCAGCTGTTGCAGATCGCGCATGATGTCTATGCGCAGTTGACGGGCGCGGTACCTGGTTGAAGCGGATGCGTTGCGCGCCGCGCGGTTCGCGCATCAACGGCATCAACGTAGTGTCTTCTGCTGCCCCGGCGTCGCCGCGTCATCGCGCGCGGCGCCGCGCAGTTCACGCGGCGTTGCACCCAGCAAACGCGACATCCAGTGCGCCATATGGCTCTGATGCGCAAAGCCCGTTTCGAGCGCGATCTGACTTGCGCTGAGGCGTCCTTGCAGCAGCAGCGTTCGCGCGCGCTCTACCCTGCGCTGTACCACGTACTGATGCACGGGCACGCCGAGCGTGTCGCGAAACAGCGCCTTGAAATGCGGCACGCTCAGTTGCGCTTGCATGGCGAGCTCGTCGAGCGTCAGACGCTGATCGAGATGCGCGTCGATGAACTCGATCACGCGCGCGGCCGTGCGCGGCGCGAGCGTGCGCCGCCGGTTCGAGACATTCGGTTCGACGCCGATCAGACGCACCAGCATCGCCGTGCACAGGCTTTCGGCGTACAGCGGATCGGATGCATCGTCCGCTTCGAGCTCCGCGCGCAGCGCCCACGCGAGATGCTGAAAGCGCGGATCGCGCATCTGGAAGCGCGGACGCAGCTGCGCATCGGCCGATTTCAATGCGAGTTGCTCGACGGTCCGTCGCGCAAAGTCCTCGGTAAACCAGACGCTGAAAATCGTGCAGGCGGCGTCATCGTTCCACTGACCTTCGACCCCCGCGGGGATCACGTCCACGTCGCCGTGCGCCTGAATCCGCGTGTGGCGGCGCGCATCGCACAGACAGCGCGCGGTCACCGGCGCGCCGACATGCACGCCCACACGGTGATGGACGAATGCCGCCATCCGATGCAGACCGGCCGACACGTTGACCAGCTCCGCACCGAAGCCTTGCCAGCCGAGCGCCCTGCTCGTGCGCACGGCGATGCGCGAGCCGCTGTGCGGCGCAGGCGCGGGAATCGGGGTGACGGCGTTCATCGCTTGTCTCCTGAATGACCTGAATGACGGCGCGAAGCCTGCATTGTGCGACGTTTTCGGCGGCTTCGCCGGCGTGACGGAATTTCGTAGCTCGCCAACCGCCAACGCGATTCGCGCGGCCTGCGCGGCAGCGCCACAAAAAATCATCCATATCTGCGCAAAGTCATCCGGATCTGAGCGCCTCGCGGGCACCCCGTCCGTACCATCGCGCCATAGCGATCCTCAAACGGAGCACAACGTGTTCGTCATTTTCGGAGCGAGCGGTCACGTGGGACAGGCGAGCGCAACCGCCTTGCGTCGCGCGGGCCATCAAGTACGCGCGGTGGTGCGCGACGCAGCACAAACTGAAGCGCTCGCGGCAATCGGCTGCGAGATCGCGCTCGCCGACCTGAACGATGCGGAGTCGGTCGCGCGCGCGATCGACGGCGCACAGGCGGTGCAATGGCTGTGTCCAGTGCCGCGGGCGCATGACGACCCTGCAGCCGCCATGCGACACATCATCGATGCGGGCGTCGACGCCTTGCGCATGACCACGCCGCCGCGGCTCCTCGCGCTATCCGACTACGGCGCCGAACACCCGGACGGCACCGGCATCACGACGCTGTTCCACTACCTCGAAACGCAGTTGCTGCGCAACGTCGCATCTTCGCTGATTTTGCTGCGCGCCGCCGAGCACATGCAGAACTGGGCGCGCGTGCTACCGGTCGCGCTCGGCCGTGGTGTGCTGCCGAGTCTGCATGATCCGCTCGACAAGCTGTTTCCGACCGTCGCCGCCGAGGACGTCGGCAAACTTGCCGCGCAGTTGCTGCTCGATGAAGCGCCGGCGCGCACGACGCCGCGGGTGGTCAGTATCGAAGGGAAAGAGCGGGTCAGCGCGCTCGACGTCGCGCGCACCCTGGCGGAACTGTCGGGGCGGCCGGTAATCGCCCAGCGGGTGCCGCGCGACGAATGGAGTGCCGTGCTGCGCGGCGCCGGGCTCGGCGAGCGTCACGCGCAACTGATCGTCGATCTGTACGACGCGCACAACGCTGGCCGCATCGACGTGGAGGCGAACGTCAGCGAGCGACGCTTCGGCGCCACGACGTTGCGACAGGTATTGGAGGCGCTGCTATCGCGCGTGGGCGGGATGGAAGCCGCGGCGCGATGAGCCACGTGGACATTCGGCAAACCGACGGCGTGGCGCGAGCAGCGGTGAGCCCAAGCTCACGCGCCGAGTGCTGGCTGCGCGCAGCGATGAAGCTTTCCAGCCTGATCGGCTGCCACGCGCTCGCGAACCTGCTCGCCGCGATTCCCGACAGCAACGACGATTTCGGCGTGTTCTAGGCTGCTGGCGTTCCGGCTTACTCGTTCTCGTCGAAGTAATGCCCGAACTTCAGCTGCTTGGTGCGGATATAGCGCTCGTTTTCCTCGCGCATCGGAATCGCGAGCGCGACACGCTCGCACACCGGAATGCCGTGCTTCGACAACGTGTCGAACTTCTCGGGATTGTTGCTCATCAGCCGCACCGACGTGACCTTCAGCGTACGCAGGATGCCCGCGGCCGAATCGTATTCGCGTGAATCGTCGGGCAGGCCGAGATCGAGGTTGGCCTCGACGGTATCGCGCCCCTGCTCCTGCAGCGCATACGCGCGGATCTTGTTCGACAGGCCGATGCCGCGTCCTTCGTGGCCGCGCAGATACAACAGCACGCCGCAACCCTCAGCCGCGATATAGCGCAGCGCGAGATCGAGCTGCTCGCCGCAGTCGCAGCGATAGGAGCCGAGCACGTCGCCCGTCAGACATTCCGAATGCAGGCGCGTCAGCACGGACGACTGGTTGGCGACATCGCCCATCACGAGCGCGAGATGTTCGGCGCCGCTGTCGACCACGCGAAACACATAGGAAGTGAACGTGCCGTAGCGCGTGGGCAGCGTGGCGGTGGCGTCGAGCACGACGCATTCGCTGGTGACGGCGCCGTCCGCTGCGGGCGATGAATCCTGAGACGTGAGCATGGCGTTGAACAATAGTGCTGGCATGAACCCGGTCGAGCCGGGGATAAGGGTTGGACTGCGAGTTTACCGCTAATCCGCACGCAGCACGTGGATGCCCCTTCGCAGCCGCTGGAAGCTGCGCCGCGACCACCGCCTCGAAGCACCCGCGCGACACAAGACCCGCCACACGCGACAGAAGACAAGCCCGCGCGAACCGCGCGGATTCAGCGCGCGTCGTCCGGCGCGCCCCAGATATTCCTGGTGTACCGCGGGCGCACGTCGCGCCTATACTGGAATCGCCTGTCCCTCACGACAGCGCGCCACTTCGGCGTGCTGCATTGCGAAACGGAGCGCTCCATGACAAGCGTTGCACAGCTTCTTAAAACGAAACCGAACCCCTCCGAGGTCTACACGATCGGCGCCGACGATTCCGTCTACGAGGCAATCCGGTTGATGGCCGAGAAAGGCATCGGCGCGCTGGTGGTGACGGACGGCGACAGCATCGCCGGCATCGTCACGGAGCGCGACTACGCACGCAAGATAGTGCTGATGGACCGCTCGTCGAAGGCGACACCGGTGCGCGACATCATGAGCAAGGCGGTGCGCTTCGTTCGTCCGGACCAGACGACCGAAGACTGCATGGCGCTGATGACCGAGCGGCGTATGCGTCACCTGCCGGTCATCGAGAACGGGCGGCTGATCGGCATGGTGTCGATTGGGGACCTCGTGAAGGACATCATCGCGGAGCAGCAGTTCACGATCCAGCAACTCGAGTTCTATATTCACGGCGAACGGCTCTGACAGGCAGCACGGCTTTCGCTGGGCGAACGCGCATCGATCATCCGCGCGGGACCTGAAGCAAAAAAGGCCCAAACCTCGAAAAGCTTGGGCCAAGCTACCTTGCGGCAGCGGAGGTTCCTTCGGAAAGAGGAACGCAACGCGCGCACGGATGACGCGCGCACGGGCGCATGGGTGCGGCGCGCTCGATTGAAACAGTACCTGGTGTGAAGCGCTGTGCGCCCGCGAAAGCGGCGCACAGCGTAGCTCTGCGTGCGTGCTTGCCCGTTTGCGAAATCAGTTACCGAAATACACGCTCTTCGGGCCGCTCGTCGGCTGCGGCTGCGTCGGGCGACCCGCTTGCGTCGCTCCGCTCATCGGCGCGCCGTAACCGCTGGTATTAGCGGCCGGCTGGGTTTGCGCGACGGCCGGATTCTGCGCTTGCACGCGCTGTTCCGCGGCCTGGACGTCTGCCGGATATTCCGCGTCGTTCGAGGTCGACGGGTTGTAGCCCGCGCGCTCCAACTGGATCAGTTCGCTGCGAACCTGGGCGCGGGTGATCGGCTGCTGGCTCGATTGCGCGAACGAGACGATCGGCGCGGCGACAACGGCTGCAATGGCAACTGCCTTGATAAGCGATTTCATGATGACTTCCCTCCAATGTGGTTTTATCTGCATCGCCGACACCGTGGTGTGCAGCGAATAAGTTCAGTCTAGTCACCACATGAACAAGGGAAAACCCTTAATTGCGAGATATAAAATTGTTCCGTTCGCAACAATGCCATGGGATATCGTGGGGTCGATTCGCCCCGCACGATGTTCCGGGCAACAATTGTCCGGAACGTCCCGGCGCGGCCGGAATGTCATGCGCCCGAATGCGGAATCGTCAGTAGCTTGCGCGGGCCGCTGACGAACGCGCTGCCCGGCTCGAAAAATCGCAGCGGCCGGTGCATCTCGCGCGACAGGCCAATGCGCGTCGTCACGCCGATCGGTGCGTCGCCGGTCTCGATCACGCCGATCCATAGCCCCCGCCCGGCACACAGATCGTGGCCGTCGAACGCCTGGCCGATGCCGAACGCCACCGTCAGCCGGCCGGGTCCGCGGGCGAGATCGCGCAGCGGCACGCCGGGACGGCGCGCTTCCATCAGCGCGAGTCCTTCGAGCGGTTCGATCGCGCGCAGCAGGATGCCGGCGCCGACCCCCTCCGCTTCGGACGACATGTTCAACATGTACGAGACGCCGTAGGTCAGCCGCACATAAGCGTGACCGCGCGCGAGGAACATCGACCCGTTGTACGGACGACGTCCGATAAACGCATGGCTCGTCGAATCGCCGAGCGGATAGGCCTCGGTCTCGACGATGCGTCCGCTCAGGCGTCCTTCGGGCAGATCGTGAACGAGATATTTGCCGACCATGAAGCGCGCGAGCTCGACGGTGTCGAGCGGCAGATCGTTGCGGCGTAACGGCCGGATCGGAAGAGCTTCGTTTCGCATGCGCTGGATGTCCTTTAAGCCGGTGCTGAAATCCCACGTCATCGACCGGTTGCGATCGGCAAATTCGTTGTACCGACGCCTCATTTTCTGCGTCAGCAGGTCAACATGGCACCAATTGCTGTATCGTGTGCTTCCGGCCGGTCACACGGCCGTTTGCATGTTTTGCGCGCGCTTCGCGGCGCGCGGAAAACATGCGTATCGGCTGAAAGTGTTCGCATGGCTGCTGTACCTGTTTCATTCGCATTGAATCCCGCTGTACCCGCTGATGTAAAAAAAATCGACCCCATCCGGGGGATCGACGTTCTACGACAACAGGAGATGGTTGAATGAAAGCATTCTCGGCAATCAAGGTGATCAGCGGCGCGCTGGTCGTTCTCGCTTCCCTCAACGCGTACGCGCAAAGCAGCGATGCGGCCGCGACCGCAGCGCCGGCGGCAGCGGCACCGACCACCAAGGAGGTTAAACAGGCCAATCGCGCTCTGCAGAAGAAGGTCCGCGCGAAGCTCGCACGTACGAAGGGCCTGACCGTCGGCAACATCACCGTGCGCGCACGCAGCGGCGCCGTCACGCTGGAAGGTTCGGTGCCGGAGCAGGCTCAAATCGAAATCGCGACGAACGCCGCTCAAGGCGTGGAAGGCGTGACGTCGGTGAAGAGCGCACTGTCGATCCGCGCAATCGGCCAGTAAGCCGGTCAAACTGCCGAAGAAGTTGCAGTAAAGCAGCAAGCTGGCGTCGACGGCGGAAGGCTCCGTCGCGACGCCAATTTCCCCTCCGATCCATCGCTCGACACGATTGCCCCCGGTGCGCCCCTCGCACCATCCGACGCGGCGATTTTCCCCGCCCTCAGAACCGCAATATTTTGAGCGCACCACTCCGCGAAGTGCCGGTTTATCTCAGCAATTTCCCCTTATGATTTAATAGCTTAACAACACCTGTTAAGATATTACTCCAAGTTTCCACACGCACCGAAAGGAAGGCCGCATGACTTCGCCCGCGACCGTCTTGCCCCGTTGGACCCTCTTCGCGCCGATCATTAGCTGGATCGTGCTCGGTGCCGCCTATGCGATGCCGGGCAACGCGCTGCTGCTCGCGCTGGTCGGCGTGTCGCTGTGCGCGGCCGTGTTTGCCGCCGTCCATCATGCCGAAGTGGTCGCGCATCGTGTCGGCGAGCCGTTTGGCACGCTGGTGCTCGCGGTCGCCGTCACGGTGATCGAAGTGGCGCTGATCGTCTCGGTGATGCTGACGTCCGGTCCCGAGAAAGCCGGCCTCGCGCGCGATACGGTATTCGCGGCCGTGATGATCGTCTGCAACGGGCTCGTCGGGCTATGTCTGCTGGCCGGTGGCATCCGCCATCTGGAACAGGACTTCCAGAGCCGCGGCGCGGCGGCCGCGCTGGCGGTGCTCGCATCGCTGTCGGTGCTGACGCTCGTGATGCCGAACTTCACGACGACCAGCCCCGGGCCGGTCCTGTCGCCGTCGCAGCTCGCGTTTGCCGGTGTATCGTCGCTGGTGCTGTACTGCGTGTTCGTGTTCGTGCAGACGGTGCGCCATCGCGACTACTTCCTCGCCGGCGTGGCCGACGAAGACGTCCATGCCGAGCCGCCGGGCGCGCGCCTCGCGGCCATTAGCGGCGTGCTGCTGCTGGTCAGTCTGGTCGCGGTCGTGCTGCTCGCGAAAGTGCTGTCGCCAGTGGTCGAATCCGCGGTGCTGGGCGCGGGCGCGCCGCCGGCGGTGGTCGGGATCGTGATTGCGTCGCTAGTGCTGTTGCCGGAAGGACTCGCGGCACTGCGCGCGGCGCGCGCCGATCGTCTGCAGACCAGCCTGAACCTCGCGCTCGGCTCGGCGCTGGCGAGTATCGGCCTGACCATTCCCACCGTCGCCGGCGTGTTCCTTTATATCGGTCAGCCCATCGTGCTCGGCATCAACGGCAAGGACATGGTGCTGCTCGCGCTCACGCTGGTGGTCGCCACGCTGACCCTGAGCACCGGACGCACGACGATTCTGCAAGGCGCCGTGCATCTATCGCTATTCGCGGCTTATCTGTTCTTGTCGTTCGCGCCTTGAACTGATGTCCTATCCGACGCTGGGGCGGACGGTGACTCACTCGTCCCAGTGCTCGACCATCCAGTCGCGGAACAGATTCAGCTTCTGCTGTTGCGCGACCGATTCCGGATACACGAAGTAATAGCGCCAGCCGGTCTTCAGCACGGTGTCGAACGGCCGGATCAGGCGCCGCGCCGCGACGTCCTCGTCGATCAGCGCGAGATCGCTGATCGCGATGCCGAAGCCCTGCGCGGCGGCATTGGTCGCCATGTCGAGCGTATCGAAGCTGGGGCCGAGTTCCGCGTCGATCGTGGCGGCACCCGTCGCATCGGTCTCCGCGACTTTCGCGAGCCACATCTTCCAGTCGCGGTGATCGCGCGTCGGATGCAGCAGCGTGTGCCGCGCGAGATCGGCCACCTGCGCGAGCGGCTTGTCCTTCAGCAGCTCGGGCGTGCAGACCGGCGTCAGACGCTCCTCGAACAGCGACACTGCCTGCACGTCCGCACCGGGCGACGAACCGTAGATGATCGCCGCGTCGAACGGCTCGCTCTGGAAATCGACGTCGTGCTGCCAGGTGGTCGTGATCTGCACGTGCAGATCGGGATACTCGGACTGGAAGCGCATGATCTTCGGCAGCATCCAGCGCATCACGCAGGTCGGCACCTTCAGCGCGAGATCGGTGCGCTGTCGCGTCAGGCGCAGCGACATTTCCTCGATCCGCGCGAAGCTCTCCTTGACCGTCGGCAGCAGCATTTCGCCCTCGGCGGTCAGCGTCAGCCCCTTGGCGTGACGCTTGAACAGCGGAAACTTGTAGTACTCCTCGAGCGCGATGATTTGCCGGCTGACCGCGCCTTGCGTCAGGCACAGATGGTCCGCGGCACGCGTGAAGCTGCGATGCCGCGCGACAGTTTCGAAAATCTGCAGCGCGTTGAGCGGCGGTAGGCGTCGCATCGGATGTCGTCCTGGATCAGAAAAAATCATTGCGCGGCTGCGGCAGCGCGCGTCGCCGCCATGCCCGTTATGCCCACAGCATACGCGATTGGCGGCGCGCGCACGAGCCGGCGCGCGGGCGAACCCGTATGCGTTCGGCTCATGGCGCGCGAAAATGCGCGTTCCGGCCGATGTCGCACCGCCGTGGTGCGAAAGACCTGCGGCACCCGCACCAGAACCGAGCTTTCCTCATACCTCGGTGCACCTTGTATTCACCGGTCAAAGATGGACGTTAACCCGCATGCACCGTCGCCCGTAGTCTCCTGTCGCGTCGCTGAACCGCACGCCGCCGCGCCCGCGCACCGCGAGCCATGAGCGCAGGTCATGCCACCCATGCGCATTTTTCGATTGTTGCGTGATTTTGGCAAACCTACAGTGCCTCCACGCACGGTTCATCCGGCAGCGGTCATAGCGATTCATGGGCAACGGGCGTTCATCACAGGAGACCGTCATGCAGCAGATCAAACGCGGTAGAAGGCAGGCCATCAAGACGATCGGTACGGCGCTCGCGGCATCCGCTCTGCCGATGCCGTTCCTCAATCTGCGCGCACAGGAGCACAACTTCAGCGGCAAGACGCTGCGCATCCTGACATGGTCCGACGATACCGGCACGGCCGCGCTGCGCAACATCGCCGCGACCTTCACCGCGAAGACCGGCGCGAAGGTGATCGCCGATCGCGCCGACGGCACCTCCGGCATGGTCGCGAAAGTCAAGGCGGCGGGCGAGCGCCCGACCTACGACGTGATCACGCTCGCCGGCGTCGGCGCGGCCGGCCTCGCCGACGCGAACCTGCTGATGAAGCCCGAGCTCGACCGCCTGCCGAACCTGAAAGACGTCGCGCCGCAATACCGCACCGGCGCGAACGGCTTCGGCGTCGGCTATCTGTTGTGGTCCGACGGCCTCATCTACAACACCGCGACGGTCAAGACGCCGCCTTCGTCTTACGAGGCACTGTGGGACCCGAAATACGGCGGTCGCGTATTCCTGCCGCCGCCCGAGTGGGCCGAAGCGGTCGATCTCGCGATCATCGCCGCGAAGATGAACGGCGGCTCGCAGCAGAACATCGAGCCCGGCTTCAGGAAGCTCGCGCAACTGAAAGACCATGTGATGACGCTCGGCGAGAACCCGAACCAGGTGGCCGACCTGTTCCGCACCGGCTCGCTCGACATCGGCGGCATCTACTCGCCGGCGTTTTTTCCGGACCA
The DNA here is from genome assembly GCF_009362785.1 of Paraburkholderia atlantica. Taxonomy (GTDB): domain Bacteria; phylum Pseudomonadota; class Gammaproteobacteria; order Burkholderiales; family Burkholderiaceae; genus Paraburkholderia; species Paraburkholderia atlantica. Next base: position 39,433 of record NZ_WHNQ01000035.1, on the reverse strand, counting down.
GATCCGCAAGCCCGAGTACAAGATGGGCGTCACCTACGGCATGAAGGAAGGCTTCGCGACGCAGCTGATGTTCACGGTGATCCCGAAAGCGCATCCGGGCGACAGCGACCTGATCCACGCGTTCATCAATCATTCGCTCGACGCCGGCGTGCAAGGCCGCATGGCCGCCGACGTGCTGAACGGCCCGGTCAATTCGAAAGCGATGATTCCGGCCGAGAGCCGCGCGTTCGTGCCGAGCCCGCAGCAGATCGCCGAGAAAGCCGTGCTGCATGACGACAAGGCGCTCGCCGTCGTGCAGCCGGCGTGGATCAAGCGCTACACCGAAATCTTCTCGGCGTAACCACGATGCTCGCGCGCTTCCCGCGGCGTGCCGCGATGATGCCGGACGAAGCGGCGCCGGGTCCGACGCCCGGCGGCGCTGCCTGCGCTTCCGTAATCGTCGAGACTGCCTTGACCGCCCCCGCTGGTGGCGCAACGACGCTCGCGAAAGCCCGGCCGTGGCTGCTGCTCGCGCCGATCCTGGTGTTTCTGGCGATCCTCGGCGCGGCCGCGCTGGTCGTGCTGCGCATGAGCTTCGGCACGTCAGGCAACGAATGGCGCAGCTTCACGCTGCAGAACTACGCGGACCTGCTCGACGGCTACTTCCTGAAGTCGTTGTGGCTGACGCTGCGGCTCGCGTTCCAGAGCATGCTGTGCGCGGTCGTGCTCGCGATTCCGGTTGCGCTCGCGATGGCGCGCACGACCTCGCGGCTCGCGCGCCGGCTGCTGCTCGCGGGTGTGCTGCTGCCGCTGCTGGTCAATCTGCTGCTGCAAGGCTATGGCTGGCTGGTGATCCTCGGCCCGGCGGGCCTGCTCAATCACGCGTTGCTCGCGAGCGGGTTCGTCGAGCGTCCGGTCATGTGGCTGTATCGCGAGCATGGCGTACTGCTGGGGCTGATCCAGACCGCGTTTCCGCTCGCCGTTCTGCCGCTGTCCAGCGCGATGCGTGCGGTGTCGATCTCGTACGAGGAAGCCGCCGCGACGCTCGGCGCAACGCGTTGGCAAACGCTGCGCCACGTGCTGTTGCCGCTCGCGATGCCGGGCCTCGTGTCGGGTGCGCTGCTGGTGTTCGCGTATAACGCGAGCGCGTTTGCGGTGCCGCTGCTGCTCGGCGGCCGGCGCGTGCCGATGCTCGCCGTGCTCGTGCACGATCAGGTCGCACCGCTGTTGAACTGGCCGGCGGCCTCCGCTTCGGGCGTCGTGCTGATGGTCGCGACGCTCGCCGTGATGGCGCTCTCGCAACGGCTCGTGCGCCGCACCCAACGTCTGACCGGGGAGCCTCACTCATGAGCACGCCGCTGCCAGCTTCGCGCCTGCCGCGCACCGAACCTCGTTCGCCGCGCTTCCCGCGCCTGCCCGATACGATGCCCGGCCAGCTCCGCCGCGCAACCGCGCTCGTGGCCGGCGTCGTGCTGTTTCTCGCCGCGCTGCCGATCCTGACGATGATCGCGATGTCGTTCAGCGCGGCCGACACGCTCGAATTCCCGCCGCACGCGTACAGCCTGCACTGGTATCGCGCGGCGTGGCACAGCTTCGTGTCGCCGGACGCGACCGATACGCTGTCGATGGGCGCCGCGCTGATCACGAGCCTCATCGTCGCGCTATCGACGATGCTGATGGCGACGCTGGTCTCCGTGCCCGCCGCGTATGCACTGTCGCGCTACCGTTTTCGCGGCAAGCCGGCGGTCGAGCAGCTGGTCGCGCTGCCGCTCGTCTATCCGCTCGTGATGCTCGGCCTGTCGCTGCTGCTGGTGTTCAACGTGCTGCCGGTCGAGCTGGGCGTCGGCCGGCTGATCATCGCGCATGTGATCCTGGCGCTGCCGTTCACGGTGAAGAACTGCGCGGCGTCGGTCGCATCGATCGGCCCCGAGTTCGAGGAAGCCGCGCTCGTGATGGGCGCGAACCCCAGCCGCGCGCTCGTCGACGTGGTGCTGCCGCTGATGCGCCCCGGCATTCTCGCCGGCATGCTGTTCGCGTTCATCGTGTCGTTCAACGAGTTCACGGTTACGTTCTTCCTGTATAGCATCGACACGATGACGCTACCCGTGTGGCTCTATAGCCGCACGGTGTCGTCGCTCGATCCGACCGTGTTCTGTTTCGCGGTGGTCATCGTTGCGATCGACTTCGCGCTGATCTGGCTATTGGAAAAGCTGATCGGCGACGAAGGCGTCGCGCTGTGAACCCGCCACCTTGCTGGAGCCTGCGATGACCCATCTGACCTTGCAAGCCGTCACGCGGCGCTTCGGCGCCGTGCATGCCGTCGACGACGTCGACCTGAGCGTGCCCGACGGCAAGCTCGTCTGCTTCCTCGGCCCGTCAGGCTGCGGCAAGACCACGCTGCTGCGGATGATCGCCGGGCTCGAAACGCCGAGCTCGGGCAGCATCCATTTCGCCGGCCGCGACATCACGTGGCTGCCGGCCAACCGGCGCGACTTCGGCATGGTGTTCCAGTCGCTCGCGCTGTTTCCGCACATGACGGTCGCGCAGAACGTCGCGTATCCGCTGAAGCTGCGCAAGGTCGCAAGAGAGAAGCAAACGCGCCGCGTCGCCGAACTGCTCGAACTGATCCGGCTGCCGCACATGGCGAACCGGCCGGTCACGCAGTTGTCGGGCGGACAGCGTCAGCGCGTCGCGATCGCGCGCGCGATTGCTTCGGAGCCTCAACTGCTGCTGCTCGACGAACCGCTGTCCGCGCTCGACGCCAAGCTGCGCGAAGCGATGCAGGTCGAAATCCGCTTGCTGCAGCAACGCCTCGGCATAACGACGATCATGGTCACGCACGACCAGCGCGAAGCGATGACGATGGCCGACGAGATCGTCGTGATGGAGAAAGGCCGCATCGCGCAGGTCGGCAAGCCCCTCGACATCTACCGCGATCCCGTCAGCGAGTTCGTCGCCGACTTCATCGGGCTCGGCAATATCCTGCCGGTGCAGTACGACGGCGCGGGCGTCGTGAGCCTGCCGGGCGGACGGCGCATCGCGGTGACGCCGAGCCCGAGCGCGCCGCTCGCCGATGCGCGGCAGCCGGTTGCGAGCGGCGACGCGATCCGCCTGTTGATCCGCCCCGAGGACATCTGCGTGAAGGCGGCCACGGAGACACCGGACGCGAACCGGCTGCCCGGCACCGTCATATTCATTCGCGACGTCGGCGCCTCGCTCGAAGCGACGATCGATTGCGCGGGCTTCACGCTGACCGCCGCGACCACGCCGCGCGAAACGCCCGGGCTCGCGCTCGGCATGCCGGTGCTCGCCGAGCTGCCGCCGCACGCCTGCAAGCTGATCGCAGCGCGCACCGCCTGATACCCGAACCCATCCCACACGCTTCGCTTTGATAAAACCGCATGACGACAGAGGACCAGATGATGAACCAGCGCCCCGCTCTCCAATCGACCCGCCGCGTATTCGCGACCCTCGCCGCGACGCTCGCAATCACCGCACTCGCCGCGCTGCCATCGGCCGCGCATGCCGACGCGCTCGACGACATCGCGAAGTCCGGCACCGTGCGCATCGGCGTGTTTGAAGACTATCCGCCGTTCGGCTCGATCGGTCCGGACATGAAGCCGGTCGGGTACGACATCGACGTCGCCAATCTGATCGGCAAGGCGCTCAACGCGAAGGTCGAACTGGTACCGGTGACTGGCGACAACCGCATGGCCTTCCTCGCCGATCGCAAGGCCGACATGCTGCTGTCGGTCGGCCAGACGCCAGAGCGCGAAAAAGTAATCGATTTCTCGCAACCGTACGCGCCGTACTACCTCGCGGTGTTCGGCCCGAAGTCGCTGCCGGTGAAGAACGCCGCCGATCTCGGCGGCAAGTCGATCTCGGTCGCGCGCGGCACGCTCGAAGACCTGAGCGTCACGAAGATCGCGCCGCCGTCGGCGAACATCAAACGTTTCGACGATCCGAACGGCGCTATTTCGGCGTTTCTTTCTGGTCAGGTACAGTTGATGGTGGTCGGCAACGACGTCGGCGCGACGATTCTCGCGCGGCATCCGGCGAACGATCCGGAGCAGAAGTTCGCGCTGTTCAGCTCGCCCGATCACGTCGGTCTGAACAAGAACGAGCCGCGCCTGAAGGCGAAGGTCGACGAAACGATTGCCAAAGCCCGCAAGGACGGCACGATGAACGCGATCTCGCAGAAGTGGCTGCGCGCGCCGCTGCCGGCCGATCTCTGAAACCCGTGGCGCGGTGCTGTGAAGTCCGCGCCGCAAACTGATCCTACGATGGGCACGAGGCCATGACTTACGCGTTCGATTTCACCGGCTTCGGCCTCTATGCGGGGATGCTCGCGCGCGGCGCCGCCGTGACGCTCGGTCTCACCGCCGTGTCGACCCTGGCGGGCGGGCTCGTCGGCATCGCCGGCGCGAGCATTGCGGCGGCGGGGCCGAAGTGGGCGCGCTGGCTGGTCGCGAGCTACGTCGAACTGATCCGCAACACGCCGTTTCTCGTGCAGCTGTTCTTCGTGTTCTTCGGCCTGCCGAGCCTGGGCATTCATATCGACGAGGTTCAGGCGGCGATTCTCGCGATGAGCGTCAATCTCGGCGCGTATGCGACCGAGATCGTGCGCGCCGGCATCGATTCGATTTCGCGCGGCCAGGTGCAGGCCGCCCAGGCGCTCGGCCTGCAGGGACGCCAGGTGTTCCGCTACGTCGTGCTGCCGCAGGCGCTCGCCAACGTGTTTCCCGCGCTGCTCGGCCAGGTGCTGATCGTGATGCTCGGCTCGGCCGTCGTGTCGCAGATTTCGGTGCCCGACCTGACCTATGCCGCGAACTTCATCCAGTCGCGCAACTTCCGCTCGTTCGAGAGCTACGTGATCATCACGGCGACCTATCTGCTGATGTCGATCGTGCTGCGGCAGCTGTTGAACCGCTTCGGGCGCGGGCTGTTCGCGGGCCGCGCGGTCCGTGGCCACAGCGGTAGTAACAACAGTAGCGGCAACGACGGCTTGCCGCGCAACTGGCGCAGCCGCCTGATGTGGCGCGGCGCGCGCACCCTGCCGACGGAGCGCTGATCATGGTCGAATTCACGCTGTGGGATATCGCCCGCAATCTGCTGCTCGCCGCGCGCTGGACGGTGCTGCTGTCGCTGATCGCGTTCGTCGGCGGTGGGGTTGTCGGGCTCGTGCTGCTCGCGATGCGCGTGTCGCCGATCGCGTGGCTGCGCCGCATCGTCGTGCTGTACGTCGAGGTGTTTCAGGGCACGCCGCTCTTGATGCAGCTCTTTCTCGCGTTCTTCGGTTTGCCGCTCATCGGCATCGACGTGTCGCCGTGGGCCGCCGCGGCCGTCACGTTAACGCTCTATACGAGCGCTTATCTGGTCGACATCTGGCGCGGCTGCGTCGAAGCGGTGCCGCGCGGTCAGTGGGCGGCCGGCGCGAGCCTCGGCATGACGTTCGGCCAGCAGTTGCGCTATATCGTGTGGCCGCAGGCACTGAAAATCGCGGTCGCGCCGACCGTCGGTTTTCTCGTGCAGGTGGTGAAGAGCACTGCGCTCGCGTCGATCATCGGCTTTATCGAACTGACGAAGACCGGCACGATGATCACGAATGCCGCGTTCCGGCCGTTTCCGATTTACGGCATGGTCGCGATGATCTACTTCGCGATGTGTTTTCCGCTGACGTGGTATGCGCGCGTGCTAGAGAAGCGGCAGAAGGTAGGGCAGCATCGCTGAGGTGATAGGGAGTCTATGTGCGGCGCCGGCGTGCGCCGCACGACTGCGTTCAGGGCGCAAACCCCCGCCGATATTGCTATGATTATCATACTGACAATCGTGGCAATTTCGATGGAGGTTTGAATGAGTGCATTGCCCGACAAGAGCGATACGCTTTGCCCGATCGCGTTGTCTCAGGCTGTCATCGGCGATCGCTGGGCTGTTCTGATCCTGCGCGAACTGTTTATGGGCAATCGAAGATTCGACAGTCTGGTGGCACAGTCGCAAGCGACGCCTCAGATGCTCTCGTCCCGGCTCAAACGGCTCGAAGCGGACGGCATGATCGAGCGCAGGCGCTACATGACAACGCCCCCACGTTACGAATACGAACTCACCGAAATGGGCCGAGCGTTCTACCCGGTCATGCTGGCGCTTCGCGAATGGGGCGAAAAGTGGCACAAATCGCAGGGCGACGACGTCGCGGTACGCTTCACGCATGTCACCTGTGGCAACGATGCCGGCATTGGCACTGTTTGCCAGGCCTGCGGCGAACCATTGCGGCGCGAAGATCTGAAGACTGAACTGAGCCCTTCCTACGCGCAGGAGCGCGCGACGCGACAGGACGCAGCAAAGACCGGCAAGTCCGCAACTGATCGCACTCGCTCGCCTAAAACAGGTCCCCGCGAGGTTCGATCGACCGTGAAGTCTCCCGTGAGGCGCCCAAAAGTCCGTTGAATGTCCGACTTAGGCGACCCTGCAATGCGCGACCGTTAAGCGTTCATTCGTCGTTCCGGACTGACTTGATAAGGTTGTTCCGCAACGTCACCACCGACGCCTGAACTTTTGCGAACTCGTCGGACGCAAGGCCCGTGTCGACCGGGTTCATCTTCAGTGCTTTTTCGCGCAACCGCCGGCCGCTCTTCGTGAGACTGATCCGCACCTGGCGCTCATCGCCGGGATCGCGTTGCCTTTCCACATAACCCATCGCCTCAAGCTTCTTCAACATTGGCGTAAGCGTGTTGGACTCGAGAAACAGCTTGGCGCCAAGACCGCTGACGGTCTGGTTGTCCTCCTCCCACAACGCAATGATCGCGATGTATTGCGGGTAGGTAAGTCCGAGTTCCTCGAGTATCGGCTTGTATGCCTTGCCGAAAGCCAGGTTCGCGGAGTACACCGCAAAGCACAGGTAATCGGAAAGCATCAGATTTTCGGGTGCCAGTTGATCCCTGGATTTCATGTGTAGCCTCCTTCGCTGGAGCCTGACGTTTCACGAGATATACATCGCATACGATTATATCGCGCTACAACATATGGCGCATCGCGGCCGGAAGACCACAACCCACCGTGAAGGTCTCGCGGCGAAGAGCGCGCAGTACCGCATCGTAGAACCGCTCTGAGCGCTGCTTCTTTCTCCGTGGCGAACTCATCGACCGTCCGATTGCCGTGACCGGCGCGCAGCAGCAACGAGGATGCGCGACGGCCGAGCGACGGAGGGATGGACGATCTAGTGGTGTGCGAAGAGGTTGTCACGCGACGTCGCGGCGACATGACTGCCTGATTCCGACAGCCCGGAAATCGCACCGCCATACGCCTTCTCCCGTGTAGCTTCGTCCGCGCGTTCCGCCGCGACGGTTCGCAGGCTCTGACCGCTTTGCGATGCCGGTGCGCCCACCGAGGGCTTGTAGAACGGGGCCGGTCCATAGCCGCTGGCGAACGCGGGTGCGGTGACGGACGCGGAAACTGCGACGAGCAGTGCAACGATGAGCTTGGTCTTCATGATGAGAATTCCTTCAAAGATGTTCAGTGAAGGGCACCTGCTCCTGGCAGAGACACGTGCCCTGACGTATTACGCCGTGACGATGTTGGTACTGACCTCGATGTTGCCGCGCACCGACTTCGAGTACGGGCAGATCTGATGGGCCAGGTGCGCGATTTTCTCGACGACTTCCCTTTCCACTCCGGGCACGCGGATGTCGAACTCGGCGCCGAGGAGCCACGCCGCACCGGTCTGCCCGATGTTCACCCGGATGTCGACCGAATAGTCGGGCGGCAGCGTGACCTTCTTCAGTTGGGCCGCCATGCCGAACACGGTGGTGTAGCAGGCCGACCAGGCGCCCGCAAACAGCTGCTCGGCTCTCGGGTGGGGCTCGGTGCCGATGTAGTCGAGGGTCTCGACACCTGGCGCGGTCAGCTTCAGGTCGTAGACGCCGTACTCGCCGCGCTGGGCTGCGGGGTCGCGATTGACCGTGGCGTGGGAGTTACCTGCAGCGAGGACGTTTTCGATCTTTTCCATGATGGATTCCTGTGTGTTTGGGGTATTAAGCGGCTATCAAACGTATTTCACTCTCGCGCGATTACATCGCGTACGATATATATCACGCCGTGACGACGTTCAGGCTGACCTCGATGTTGCCGTGCACGGCCTTCGAGTACGGGCAGATCTGGTGGGCGCGGTTCGCGATCGCCTCGACGACTTCCGCTGCCAGACCCGGCGCGCGGATGGTGAACTGCGCGCCGAGACAGAACCCGTTGCCGACCGTGCCGATACTGACGTTGATATCAACGGAATAGTCGGACGGCAGCGTGACCTTCCTCAGCGAGGCCGCAATCCCGAAGGCGCTGATGTAACAGGCTGACCACGCCCCGGCAAACATCTGCTCGGCTCGCGGGTGCAGTTCGGTGGCAATGAAATCGCGGCTTTCACCGTTGAGCGCCGAGAGCTTCAGGTCGAGCACGCCGTGCTCACCGCGCTGGAGCTCGGGGTCGTGATTGACCGTGGCGTGGGAGTTGCCTGAGAAGAGGACTTGATCGATTCGGGCCATGATGTGTTCCTGTGTAAATAAAGGGGTTAAGCGTCTTAGATCGCATGCGATGTAATCGCTTGCGTCGAATAATGGACAAAGACGCGACCGTTGTCAATCGCAAAAGATTTAATCGTATGCGCTATATCGATAGGACGAGCGAATACTTGCCCTGCCGCCTCGCCGCACTTGACGGTATGAATATCATAGTTATATGCTGCGCCCATTGTCATTGCGAAGCGTGAGAGCTCACGAATCGTCCGACAAAAGCCATCCGGCGCCGGCTGCGCGACGCGATCAGCTGCTGCGCGGAAAGGCGCAGCGCAACGGCTCGGTTAGCGAATGCAGCCTCGTTTCCACCGCATCTCACGCGCACCGCGAGCCGGCGCGCATGCGATACACCATGTGAAAGGAAGGACTATGAAGATCGAAGATGCTGTCGTTTTCGTGACGGGCGCGAACCGCGGGCTTGGCCTCGAGTTCGCGAAACAGGCGCTCGAACGAGGGGCGCGAAAGATTTATGCGGGCGCCCGCAATCCGGCCAGCGTGACATTGCCGGGAGTCGTCCCCGTCAAGCTCGACGTGACCGATCCGGCGGCCGTGGCCGCGGCTGCCGATGCGGCTCGCGACGTCACGCTGCTGATCAACAACGCCGGCATCGCGCGACTCGGCAGCCTGACGGACGACGGCGCGCTCGACGCGTTGCGCGATCACTTCGAAACCAATGTCTTCGGCATCTTGGCGATGTCGCGTGCGTTCGCGGGGAGCCTCGCCGCGAACGGCGGCGGTGCGATCCTGAACGTGCTGTCGGTCGCGAGCTGGGTGAACCGGCCGATTCTGTCTGCCTACGGCGTGTCGAAGTCGGCCGCGTGGGCGCTGACCAACGGCCTGCGCCAATCGCTGCGCGAGCAGCGCACGCAGGTCGTCGGGCTGCATGCAGGCTTTATCGATACGGATCTGGTGCGCGACCTGGAAGTGCCGAAGGCAACGCCGGCCGACGTCGTGCGCCAGGCGTACGAAGCTATCGAGGCCGGCTCGGAGGAAGTGTCCACCGACGAATTCACGCGGCAGGTGAAGGCTGGACTGTCGGCAGGGATCTATCTGAACGACTCGACGCCACGCTGATCGCGCCGAAGCGCTCCCGCCAAAAAAAAGCGGCAACCCTGCGCTGCATGGGTTGCCGCTTTTGCGTTCCGCCGCACTTACCTCTCGATCACCGCCCCGCTTGCGTCGACTGGCGCAACTTCGCCACCTCCGCCGCAGCAACGGCCGGCGCGCCGTTGTTCCATCCCGCGCGCACGAAGCTCAGCACGTCGGCGATCTGCTTGTCGTCGAGCACCGCCGCAAAGCCGGGCATCGGAAACGGCGACGGCACGCCGTTGATCACGAGATCGCCGGTGCCGTTCAGCGTCACGTTGATCAGCGACGAAGCGTCCTTCGCGAGCACGTTCGGATTGCCGGCAAGCGGCGCGAGCATCGGCGCGAAGCCGCGTCCGTCGACACCGTGGCAATGCATGCAATACGCGGTATAGACGCGCGCGCCGGCATCGTTCGCGGGGCGATCGAGCGACACCTTCGTCGCCTGCGGATCGTACGTATAGGCGGGCGCGCCGTTGCCGCCGACCGGTGGCAGCGACTTCAGATACTTCGACACCGCCGCCACGTCCTGATCGTTCAGCGCTTGCGTGCTGTTGTTGATCACGCTCGTCATCGCGCCGAACGCCGACGCATGGCGATTCGCGCCGGTCTTCAGGAACGTGCGCAGATCCTCGTCGCTCCAGCGGCCGAGCCCGGTGTTGTGCTCGCCGGTCAGGTTCGACGCGAACCAGCCGTCGAGCAGCGCGCCGCTCAGGAACGCGCTGCCGCTTTCGTCGAGCGCGCTTTCCTGGAACCCAACGCCGCGCGGCGTGTGACACGACCCGCAATGTCCGAGCCCCTGCACCAGATACGCGCCGCGATTCCATGCGACGTCCTTGCCCGGCTTGTCGCGGTACGGACCCTTCTCCAGAAACGCCATGTTCCAGAACATCAGCGGCCAGCGCATGTTCAGCGGCCACTTGATGTCGGACTCGCGATTCGCCTGCTGCACCGGTGCGACGCCGTGCATGAAGAACGCGTACAGCGCCTTCACGTCGCCGTCGTTGACCTTCGCGTAGGACGGATACGGCATCGCCGGATACAGGTTGTGGCCGTCTTTCGCGACGCCCTCACGCAGCGCCCGCGCGAAGTCCGCCTCCGTATAGCCGCCGATGCCGGTCTGCGCATCGGGCGTGATGTTGGTCACGTAGATGCGGCCCATCGGCGTATTCATCGGCAGGCCGCCGGCGAACGGTTTGCCTTTCGGCGCGGTGTGGCAGGCAGCGCAATCGCCGAGTTGAGCGAGATAGGCGCCGCGTTGCACGAGCGCCTGATCGGCTGCGCCGGCACCCGCCGGAGTTGCGGCACCGGCAGGCGCTTGCGCGAGAAACGGCAACGCGACGCACAATGCCGCGCCAAGACCCTTCAGCATGTTTTTCATGTCGGTCTCCTTTCGCTTCACGCGCTGTGCAGTTGACGGCCAACCGGCAATTGCCGCAGCCGCGTGCCGGTGGCCGCATAGATCGCATTGGTCAGCGCGGGCGCGAGCGCGGCGGTGCCCGGTTCGCCGATGCCGCCGGGCGCCTCGCCGCTCTTGACGAGATGCACGTCGATCGGCGGCGTCTCGTTGATGCGCAAAATCCGGTAGTCGGTGAAGTTGTTCTGCTCGACGCGGCCATCCTTGATCGTGATCTCGCTGTACAGCGCAGCCGTGATGCCGAAGATGATGCCGCCCTGCACCTGCGCCTCGATCGTGTTCGGATTGACGTACATCCCGCAATCGACCGCGCAGTTGACGCGCTTGACCGTGACCTCGCCCTGCTCGACCGCGACCTCGACGACGATCGCGAAGAAGCTGCCGAACGCGTGCATCACCGAGATGCCGCGCCCTTGCCCCTTCGGCAGCGCACTGCCCCAGTTGCCGGCTTGCGCGGCCACGTTCAGCACGTTCAGCGCGCGCGGCGATTTGCCGAGCAGATTGCGCCGGTACTGCACCGGATCGATCTTCGCGTGCGCGGCGAGCTCGTCGATGAAGCTCTCGACGACGAATGTGCCGCGCGTCGGCCCGACGCCGCGCCAGAACGCGGTGGGCACCGCGTGCGGTTCCACGCGCACGTAGTCGACCAGCTGGTTCGGCAGGTCGTACGGCAGATCGGCGGCGACTTCCACCGCGTCGGGATCGAGCCCGTTCTTGAACGCGGGCGGCGCAAAGCGCGCCATGATCGACGAACCGGCAATGCGATGCTGCCACGCGATCGGTTTGCCGTTCGCGTCGAGCCCGGCCGAGATCGTGTCGTAGTAGTACGGCCGGTACATGTCGTGCTGGATGTCTTCCTCGCGCGTCCACAGCACCTTGACCGGCGTCGACACCTGTTTGCCGACCTTCACGGCCTGCGTGACCATGTCGATTTCGAGGCGCCGCCCGAAGCCGCCGCCGAGCAGATGGTTGTGCACGATGATCTTGTCGGCAGGCAAGCCGGTGACCGCGGCCGCCGCATCGACGACGCGCGTCGGCACCTGCGAGCCCAGCCAGATTTCGCACGCGTCGCCGCGCACGTGAACCGTGGCGTTGACCGGCTCCATCGTCGCGTGCGCGAGGAACGGCTGCTGGTAGATCGCGTCCACGCGCGACTTCGCATCACCGAACGCGCGGCCGACGTCGCCGTCCTTGCGCGCCACCGCGCCGCCATGTTGCGAGGCCGCCGCGAGATCGTCGACGATGCGCTTCATCGATACCTGCGCGCCCGCGCCTTCGTTCCACTTGATATCGAGCGCCTGCAAGCCGCGCTTCGCGGCCCACGTGTGGTCACCGATCACCGCGACCGCGTTGTCGAGCTTGATGACTTCGCGCACGCCGGGGATCTTCTTCGCATGCGTAGCGTCGACGCTCGCGAGCGTGCCGCCGAACACCGGACAGTTCGCGATCGCCGCGTAGACCATGCCGGGCAAGCGCACGTCGAGGCCAAACTGCGCGGTGCCGTCGACTTTCTCCGGCGAATCGAGACGCTTCGCCGGCGTGCCGATCAGCTTGAAATTCTTCGGGTCTTTCAACGGCACGTTCTGCGGCGCGGGCAGCGCGGCGGCGGCCTGCGCGAGCTGGCCATAGCTCGCGCTGCGATTGCTGGCCGCGTGGATCACCTGCCCGCCTTGCGCATGGCAACTGGCCGGATCGACCTGCCACTGCTGCGCGGCCGCGTTGATCAGCATCACGCGCGCAGTCGCGCCTGCGCGGCGCATCGGCTCCCACGCGAAGCGAATCGACGTCGAGCCGCCGGTCAACTGGCCGCCGAGCAGCGGGTCCATGAAGAGCTTTTCGTTGGGCGGCGCGTGATCGAGCGTGACCGAGTCGAGCGGGACTTCGAGTTCTTCGGCGATCAGCATCGGAATCGATGTATAGACGCCCTGACCCATCTCGACCTTCGGTATCACTAGCGTGACCTTGCCGGCGGTGTCGATCTGGATGAACGCGTTCGGCGCGAACACGCCGCTTTGCGGCGCCTCGTTCGCATCGCCGCCGATCACGCTCTTGCCCGCCTTCTGATCCTGGCTCGCGGCCGGCATGCTGAAGCCGAGCAGCAGACCGCCGCCGGCCGCGGCGCCGACCGTCACGCCGAACTTGAGGAACGTGCGCCGCGAGATGCCGCGCGCACGCGGCGTGTCGGTGTCGGACGGCTGTGCGCCGTTCTGTGCATCGAGCAATCCCTGGGACATGTCAGGCCCCCTTCGCGGCTTGCTTGATCGCCGCGCGCACGCGGTGATAGGTGCCGCAGCGGCAGATGTTGCCCGCCATCGCGGCGTCGATGTCGGCGTCGCTCGGATTGGGATTGCGCGCGAGCAGCGATGCCGCCGACATCACCTGCCCGGACTGACAGTAGCCGCATTGCACGACGTCGAGCTCACGCCAGGCCTGCTGCACTTTCTGGCCGGTGGGCGTCGCGCCGACCGCTTCGATCGTGATGATCTTGCGCTCGCCCACCGCCGCCGCCGGAAACACGCACGACCGCACCGCGACGCCATCGACATGCACGGTGCATGCGCCGCACTGCGCGATGCCGCAGCCGAACTTGGTGCCGGTCAGCCCGACGAGATCGCGCAGCACCCACAGCAGGGGCATGTCGGGCGGGGCATCGACGGTATGGGTTTCGCCGTTGATATTGAGCGTTGTCATGAGCGGCTCCGGTGGGGGATGTTGTTGTGGTCACGCGATTTAGATCGCGACGCCGCACCAGACCGCGAACATGCACCGGTTTTGTTCGGCATGTCGCGCTAATTCGCGATGAAATGCGGTCTGTGATCGAGCGGGTGTCGCCAGAAAACCGGCCGATTGTAGTCGTGTCGAAAGAACTTCGCTTTGGCGGTGCCAGGCGGCACGTCGCATGCTATGCGGGCTGCATCGCATGTGTCGGCGGGGGCGATGCGTTACCATCGATGGATCGATCCGTTAGCGTGATCGCGCGACCCGCTGCATCGCACCGAGTGGTGTTGCGACGCGCGATTCCGTCGAGTCACCTCAGCCGCTGGAGCCGCCGATGAACGACCCGCAATGCACTCAATTCCTCACGGATATTCGCCGACCATTGCTTGCGCTGCACAAGGCGATTCTCGATCACGAACGCGCCGTATACGAAAAGGAGTTCGGCCCGGTGACGCCGGCGGCATTCCTGCAGGTGCTGATCAACGGTTCGGGGTTTCGCTGGCTGACGCCGCTATCGACGGTGATCGCGAGCGTCGACGAAATTCTCGACGACGCGGAAGCGGAGGCCGGCGACCGTCTCGCGACCGCCGAGGCCGTGATCGGACTGTTCTCTCCCGACCAACCGAACAACCACTTCCTGCCGCGTTATCTGCCGCTGTTGCAGGCCGATCCGGCGATCCTGCATTACCACGGCGAGGTAGCGCGATTGCTGCGCGGCGTGCAAACGACGTAACAGCGATTCGCGCAGAGCACGGCGGCGGCGCGTGCGCTGCTTGCCGGCTCCTGCATTTCCTCACCGTTGATGAGCGGCCGCGGGTCGCGCCCGCATCGTCGATGGTCGGTACTTTTGCGTGAATCGAGCGGAATGCGCTGACGTGAAGGTACTTTCGCAGCGATTTATCGACCGCCCAGCGTGAGCGGCCGATCGAATTACCTGGGTTAGCTGAATTAATTCAAGGTGAGCTTTTGCGGGAACGCCGAAGCTCAACTGCGCCCTTGCGGCAGATAGCGCAGCGGATCGACCGGTTTGCCGTCGTGCCGCACTTCGAACCCGACCGACACACGCGAGTTGTTCTCGTCACCCATCTCCGCGATCTGCTGTCCCTTTCGAACGATGTCGCCCATCTTGACCAGCAGCTTGCGGTTGTGCGAATACGCGGTCAGAAAATCCTTGTTGTGTTCGACGATGATCAGGCTGCCATAGCTGTTCAGTCCGGTGCCCGCGTACATGACCTTGCCGTCGGCGGCGGCTCGCACCGGATCGCCCGCTTTGCCGCCGATTTCGATGCCGCGTGTTTCGCCCGGCTGGAACGCTTCGACGACGCTGCCCGCGGCAGGCCACGCGAGTGTCACGCTGCTCGCATGCCGGCGGGTTTCCTGCGTGACCTGGCGGACTTCGGCGGCATCCAGAGCGGGGGCTGCGGACGGCGTCGAAGATTGCGCCGAGGTTTGCGTTGTCGCTTGTGAAGCACCCGGCGCCGCGGCTCGCGCCGCCGCCTTCGCGGCGGCCGCCGCATTGGCCGCCTTCACCGCGCGCACCGTCTCCGGCGACGCGACGTGCAGCACTTGCCCCGGCTTCAGCCGCGCCGACGCCTTCAGCCCATTCCATGCCTGCAACTGCTTGACGCTGATGCGATGATGCTGCGCGACCCGCGCGAGCGTGTCGCCGCGCCTGACCCGATACACGAGCGGCGGCGACTTTTTCAGCGACGCATTATCGCTGGCATCGATCGACAGCGGCGCGGCTGCCGCAGCATCGCCAGACGCTGTTGCCATCGCATTCGCCGCCGGCACGCCGGACGCTGCGTTGGTGCTGTTTGCCACTCCGTTCTGCGCATTCGGCTGCCCGACGTTCGCGCAACCGCTGACCGCCAGCGCGACCCATGCGCCGGCGAGACCGGCCAGGATCGTTCTGTCGAAACGCTTTCTCATTCTGTCCGACTCCTGCTGTATTAGATGCGCAAGCCGGATACGCCGATGCCGCTGACAAGGCGCGCGATCTTCGGCCACGCAGCCTTCCCGACGACACGGCGAAGCTGCCTCGTACGGCGCTCATTCCGTGCCTGCTTGCCGATCAAATTTCTGGCGGAATTCTAAAGTGCCGTTTAATCAAAACGCCCCGCGCCACACACTCTGATACAGACGTTACGAGCCGTATTTCCGCGTTACGACGGCACGTGTTTTGGCACGCCAACGACGCACACATCACCGCTTCGCCGCGGCGCGTTCAGGCTCGTTGACATTCGACTTATCGGCAGACGCGAGGGGAACTTGAATAGTCATGCGCCGAGGCGCAGAGCGCAAAAAAGCCAGCCTTCGAAATTCGAAGGCCGGACGATCTGTATCAGATGAGCGGCGAACTAGAACTTATGCCGGATCGCCGCGCGCACGACGACCTGCTTCGACGTCGACGACGGCGACTGCGTGCCGGGGATGAATGCGAAGTCGAGGATCGACAGTGTGGAATCGCCGGCGACCTGTTGATAGGCGCCCTGCAGATAGAGGTCGGTGCGCTTGGACAGGTTGTAATCGGCCATCAGACCGAACGTATGGATGCGCGGCTTCACACCGCCGTTCGATGCGTCGTAGGTTTCCATCGTGTACACGTACTGCGCGCCGACGAACAGCACCGGCGAGATCTGATACTTGCCGTTGATCTCGAAGTTCTGATACTTGAGCGAGTTCAGCAGCACGCCCGGCGGCGTGACGGGCACGAGCGGCACCAGCGGTTCGATGCCGAGATAGCCGTTTGCGGTCGGCTCCAGATAGTTCGAGTTGCTATAGACGAAACCCGCCGTCGCCGGTCCGAACGTATAGGTGATGCCGCCGCCGAACACGCGCATGCGCGTCGCGACGAAGCCGGCGTCGTTCGTGGCGACCGCGCCGTTCGCGCTGCCGCCCGGATGGTCTGCCTGCAGATAAGCCGCGGCAACCAGCAGCCCGCCATAGGTGTACTGGCCGCCGAAGCTGTACGCGCGATTGTTGGCGAAGCCCGTGTCGTTGCTGAAGCTGTAAGTGCCGCCGAACTGGAAGCCCGAGATCGACGGGCTCGAATACTTGACGGTATTGTTGAGGCGGAACGTGTTGTCGGTGTTGTCGTTGTCGAATGGATGCGAGAACAGCTCGCCGCCCCAATTGCCGTTGGCCGTGGTCTGCGCCAGATAATCGACGACCGAATCGTATTGTCGGCCAAACGTCAGCGTGCCGTACGCCTGCGAGCTGAGTCCGACGAAAGCCTGCCGACCGAACAGGCGAGCGCCCTGTCCGAGCCGCCCGGAATTCAGATCGAAACCATTCTCGAGCTGGAAGATCGCCTTCAGTCCACCACCGAGATCTTCGGAGCCCTTCAGGCCCCAGCGGCTCCCCTGTGCAAGCCCGCTGGCGAGTTCATAAACATGGCCGTGGCCGACGTTGTTCGTATAGTTGATGCCTTCGTCGATCACGCCATACAGCGTGACGCTAGTCTGCGCGGCGGCAGGCACGGCAAGAACGGCAGACGCAGCAATGGAGGCAGCCAGCGCGAACACTTGCTTGTTCATGATGATCTCCCTGCACCTCGAGTGATAGGACAACTCGATCCGGCCGCTTTGTTCTCTTTGCTTTTTATTCTCGTCACTTTCCCAGCAGTTCTGAAGGCTGCTCCCAATGGCTGCGCTTTCCAGAAATCCTCACACGACATCGTCCGGCCGTCCATGAGTGGATGCGCCAAGCATCGGGAATGTTGCTAATTCTCCACTGCGCGTCGTTTCCTCTTTTTTCGTAACGTCGCTTCAGGTAAACGGCAGTCGCTGCTGCCGATCTCGCTGCGTGATTGTCATGAAAGGAAATATAATCCCGTGCCTCTGCTGCTGTGCAACGGAACTCGATGCCGCAGCGAAGGTCATCTTTACAGCCCGCTGACGCGCCGCCTCGAAAAGGCAGCCGAAGTCGGCGACGCGGACCACAGGTGACGCCAGCCCGGATCGCCTTCCCGCCGCAGCACCCAATCCCATATTAAAAAGCCTTGTGAGACGCCCGCCGCGCTGGATCAGCGCGCCGTCGCACGGGGCTGCTTTTGACTCGAACAATGCCTAACAAGCCCTCCTCCCGCCTGATCGAGCTGGACTTTTTCCGCGGACTGGTTCTGCTGATCATCGTCGTCGATCATATTGGCGGCAGCATTCTGTCGCGCGTGACGCTGCACGCGTATGCGCTGTGCGATGCCGCCGAAGTGTTCGTGTTCCTCGGCGGCTTCGCGACCGCCACCGCCTATGCGACGCTCGCCGAGCGGCGCAACGAGACGATCGCGCGTGGCCGCTTCGTGCGCCGCTCGTTCGAGATCTATCGCGCGTTCCTGGTCACCGCCGGGCTGATGCTGCTGGTCAGCGCGGTACTCACCGCATTCAGCATCGACGGGCCGAATCTCGCCACGACCGATCTCGACGACCTGATCGACACGCCGCTTGCCGCGCTGCGCGACATCGTGCTGCTGCGCCGGCAACCGTACCTCGCGTCGGTGCTGCCGATGTACGCGTTCTTCGCGCTGCTGGTCCCCGCAATCCTGCCGCTTGCGCGCAGCAAGCCGTGGCTGCTGGTCGCCGGCAGTGTCGCGCTGTGGGCCGGCGCGCCGGCGATCAGCAAGTACCTGCCCGCCGCGCCCGACATGCACTGGGACTTCAACCCGTTCGCGTGGCAACTGATGTTCGTGCTCGGCGTGCTCACACGCTGCCAGCCGGTGTATCAACGCACCAGCGCGCATCGGTCGGGCTGGCTCGTCAGCGTGCTGGCGTTCGCGGTGGTCGTGGGCGCCGCGTACTACAAGCTCGTGCTGCTGCATGCGCCGCTTGCCGCAAGCTTCAAGGAGAACCTGTCCTACCTGCGCGCGGGCAACTTCCTCGCGATCGCATGGCTCGTCGCCAATCTGATCGAGCTCGGCTGGGCGAAGAAGGTCGCGCGGCGGCTGCCGTGGGTCGGCTTGATCGGCCGTCAGGGCCTGCTGTGCTTCATTGCCGGCGCGGTGATTTCGCTGGTGATCGACTCGGTGCTCTACGCGGCCACCGATGGTTACCTGAACTATCCGCTCGGACTGCTCGCCGACGCGGCCGCGGTCGGCGCGCTGTTCGCCGTCGCGCTGGGCGTGGAACCGCTGAAGCGGATCGTCGGGCGGTTCGTTGACGGACGGCTGCGGACGTCGGGCTGAAGAACTTTGCGCGCATAAAGCGACGTCCGTCCGTCCGCCACTTTCCATCTCAACTCTGGCGTCAATGCTGATAGGATGACGGCCGCGCGCGAATCCCGCGCCAGCCGGCCATCTTCACTGACATGCGTCGATTCTTCAGTTTCGCCCTCGCACTGCTTGCCTTCACCGTCGGCGCGCCCGCGTTCGCGAGCACGGTCGCGAGCCGCAGCTTCCATTCCGATGCGCTCGGCCGCGACTGGAACTACACGGTCTACCTGCCGGCGGGCTATCGCGCGGATGGTCCGCGCCTGCCGGTGCTCTACCTGCTCCACGGCAATAACGGCGACGCCAACGACTGGCTCACGCAAGGTCATCTGCAAAGTACCGCCGACACGCTGATCGAGCGCAAGGAGATCGCGCCGGTCGTCATCGTGATGCCTCAAGGCGGCACGGACTGGTACGTCGACCGGAAGGAAAAGATGGAGAGCGCGTTCTTCGGCGATCTGCTGCCCGAGATTGAAACGCACTACGCGGTCGCGACGCAGCGCGGCGGACGGATGATCGGCGGCGTGTCGATGGGCGGCTTCGGCGCGCTGCGCTATGCGCTGACGCAGCCCGAGATGTTTTGCGGCGCGCTGCTGCTGAGTCCCGCAATCTACGCAAACGAGCCGCCGCGCGCGTCGGCGGCGCGGCGCGTCGGCGTGTTCGGCGAGCACCAGTTCGATCCGCGCATATGGCACGAGCTCAACTATCCGGCGCAGTGGGACCGCTACATGAGCCAGCCGTATCGCCTGCCGATGTTCATCGCATCCGGCGACGACGACCTCGACATCCAGGCCGATGCGTCGCTGCTATACACGCATCTGCGGCTCGCGGGCAATCCGGCGGCGCTGCGGATCATCGACGGCGGCCACACGTGGGACGTATGGAGCGCACTGCTGCCCGCAGCGCTCAAATACACGCTCGGCTGCGTGAAGCCGCCGGCGCAGGAGCATCCGTCGAATCAGCGGCCTTGAGACAGCGCTATTCCACGAGATCGGTCCACAGCACCATCAGCACCGTCATCAACGCGGGCCCGATGAAAATCCCCAGCAGCCCGAACGTCTCCGCGCCGCCGAGAATGCCGAACAGCACGAGCAGAAACGGCAGGCGCGTCGAGTTGCCGATCAGCACCGGCCGCACGAAGTGCTCGGCGACGAACACGACGACCGCGCCGAATACCAGCAGCCCGGCCGCCGCGACCATCGAGCCCTGCACGAGCAGCCACAGCGCGGCGAGACCGAACACGATCGGCGCGCAGAACGGCAGCATCGCCGCGATCGCCGTAACGAAGCCGAGCAGCGCCGCATGCGGCACGCCGGTCACGAAGTACGCGACGCCAAGCAGCAGGCCCTCGCCGACGCCGACCACGATCAGCCCCGACACGGTGCCGCGCACCGCGGTCCCCATATGCGCGACGAGGTCCGCGCCGCTATCGCCGAAACCGCGTCGCGCGGCCTTCAGCAGCGAGCCGGACAGCCGTGGCCCCGCCTGAAAAATCACGAACAGCGTGACCAGCATGAACGCGAACACCATCGCCGCATGCGCGGCGCGCGCGCCGAAATGCCGGCCGAGTGTCATCACCGTTTCGCTGTGCAAGCCTTTCATCGCCGCCGAGCCGCGCAGCGGCTGAGCGAGATTGGCCTGCCACCACGAGCTGATCTGCTGCACACCGAACGGCAGACGGTTGATGAAGTCCGGCAACGGAATGCCATTTTCCTGCGCGCTGCGGAACCACTCGTTCAGATCGTGCGCCTCGCGCAACGCCTGCGCGATGCCGAGCCCGACCGGCAGCAGCACGAGCACGGCGATCACCAGCGTGAAGACGGTCGCGAGCAAGGTCGTGCGTCCCCTGAACCACTGGCTGCTCGCCACCTTGTGCAGCAGCGGCCACAGCGCAATCGCGACGACCGCCGCCCACGCCACCACCACGATGAAATCGCGCACCACCCACAAAGCGAGCAGCACGAGCCCGATATAGAGCGCGACCGATGCGGCCCTCTGCTTTTTCTGGCGCTCGGCGGCGACGGACGACGCTTCGGAAGAGTTGGGCGGAACTGCGGGAGGGCGTGGAATCATGTGAACTCTTGTGTTCTTGAACAGTGTGCGCGCGAGCCGACCTGAAAAATTCAAACCCGCTACACTGACGGCTCAGTTCGCCGCCCGACACTCAACATCTTAAAGGAAGCGTTGCCGCCCTCTTCCGGCCGCCACCCTCGTCGCGTAACAGGCAACACAGCGTTGCAAAAACGCACATTATTAAAAACTCACATAAAAAATGCTTGCGACGCCCGCCATTTCAGCCACTCGGAAATGTCAAGTGTGATTATTGCGGATTCCGGAACGGTGTTTCAACGATGACACAATGGCTATCCGGCGCGCACAGGACTAAATTCGGCACTCCACAATACGGAGTCGATGATGACCCTGGAGTCCATCCCCCTCGACGGTAGCAATGGTGTACGCATCGAAATTCTCGAGAGCTCCGACACGACGCTGGTGATCCGCTGGGTCGAGCCGGGCCGCTGCCACTACGGTGAGCAGCGCTGGCGGCGCCGCTCGGCGCATTCTTCCGGTACTTGCGCGGTGTCGCGCCGCAAAATCCGTCGCGGTGACCCGGTGTTCAAGCCGGCCGAGCGCCCGGCGCCGTCGAATGCGTCCGCGATGATCTGCGCGGAAATTCTCGAACCGCTGCTCGAAGCGGCCTGACGCACGGAACGTTCCCGAGTCCCGCGAGCGGAACGCAAGTTTCGATCCGTTGCCCTCGCGGTCGATCTCCCTCCTGCCCACACGCCTTTAACGATCGCGTGCCCGGCCGCCGCGGCATCGTATGATGCGCCGCCGCGCCGGCCCCGCTCCCGGTTGCCGCCCCGCGCCTCGTGCGTTAAGGTGGATTCGTTGCGCCCGCCCGACCGCCGGCTCGCTATCCGGCGCAGGCTGCGCGCCTTCCACCACCGCGCCGCGCCCGCCGCGACGCCGTTTGAGGGCCGATCATGGCAGAAGACACGCCGCAAACCCGCGCGGCCACCGCCGCTTCCACGCCTCCCGCTTCCCCTGCTCCTCCCGCTTCGCTGATCCCGCCGCAGCAGTTCGCGCTCGACGTGCTGCTCGAAAAGTACGCGAAAGGCGACGAGCAATCAGCCGACGATGTATACCGCCGCGTCGCGCGCGGCGTCGCCGAGGCCGAGCCGCCCGAGTTGCGCGCGTCGGTCGAGGAACAGTTCGTCGACAATATGCGCCACGGTGCGCTCGGCGCGGGCCGCATCATGAGCGCGGCGGGCAGCGGCATCGCCGCGACGCTGATCAACTGCTTCGTGCAGCCGGTCGGCGATTCGATCCAGGGCGTCGATGAACAGGGTTTGCCGGGCATCTACGTGGCGCTGCTGCAGGCGGCCGAGACGATGCGCCGCGGCGGCGGTGTCGGCTACAACTTCTCCGCGATCCGGCCGAAAGGCGCGCGGGTTCACACGACCAGCTCGGCCGCCTCGGGCCCGTGCAGCTACATGGACGTGTTCGACGCATCGTGCCGCACCGTCGAAAGCGCGGGCTCGCGGCGCGGCGCGCAGATGGCGGTGCTCGACTGCAATCATCCCGACCTGCTCGAATTCATCGAGGCCAAGCACTCGAAGGGGCGCTGGAACAACTTCAACGTATCGGTCGGCGTCACCGACGAATTCATGCGCGCGGTCGAGAACGAGGAGCCGTGGCAACTGGTCCATCGCGCCGAGCCGTCGCCGGCGCTGCGCGCGGCCGGCGACGTGCGGCAGCGCGAGGACGGCCTGTGGGTCTATAGCGAACATCCGGCGCGCGCGATCTGGGACCGCATCATGCGCTCGACGTACGACGTCGCCGAGCCCGGCATCGTGTTCATCTCGCGGATGAACGAGGACAACAATCTGCGCGCGGTCGAAACGATCCGCGCGACCAATCCGTGCGGCGAGCAGCCGCTGCCCGCCTACGGCTGCTGCAACCTGGGGCCGCTCAATCTGACGCGCTTCGTCGTCGATCCGTTCGCGCAGTTGCAGGGCCGTCAACCGTCGTTCGACTGGGACGCCCTCGCACGCCGCACCCGCACGCAGGTGCGCTTTCTCGACGACGTGCTCGACGTCACGCTGTGGCCGCTGCCCGAGCAATACGCCGAATCGCGCGCGAAGCGGCGCATCGGCGTCGGCTTTACCGGCCTCGGCGATACGCTCGTGATGATGGGCCTGCGCTACAACTCGCAGGAAGGCCGCGATTTCGCGGTGCGCATCGCGCGGTTGATGCGCGACGAAGCGTATCGCGCGTCGGTCGAACTCGCGAAGGAGCGCGGCGCGTTCGAGCTGTTCGACGCCGCGCGTTACCTGGAAGCCGGCACGTTCGCGTCGCGTCTGCCCGACGACCTCAAGCAGGCGATCCGCCGCGACGGCATCCGCAATAGCCATCTGCTGTCGATCGCGCCGACCGGCACCGTCAGCCTCGCGTTCGCGGACAACGCGTCGAACGGCATCGAGCCGGCGTTCTCGTGGACCTATACGCGCATGAAGGTGATGGCCGACGGCGGCCGCGAATCGTTCGACGTCGAGGACTACGCGTACCGGCTTTATCGCGAGCTCGGCGGCGATGTGACCAGGCTACCGGACTATTTCGTCAGCGCGCTGCAGATGTCCGCGCGCGACCATCTCGACATGATGGCGGCCGTGCAGCCGTACGTCGACACGTCGATCTCGAAGACCGTCAACGTGCCCGCCGACTATCCGTTCGACGCGTTCGAAAGCCTCTACTTCGATGCATGGAAAAGCGGGCTGAAGGGCCTTGCCACCTATCGGCCGAACGACACGCTCGGCGCAGTGCTGAGCGTGTCGTCCGCACAGACCGACGACACGCTCGCCGAGATGGACCAGGACCCGCTGCGTATCGCGATCGATCATCGGCCGAGGGGCGAATTGCCGGCGATCATCGAGAAGGTCGAGTATCTGACGCAGGCCGGCAAGAAGTCCTTGTATGTCGCGGTGTCGTTCATCGAGGTGACGGGGCGGCTCGGCGGCGAGGACGTGACGATCGAGCGGCCGATCGAGTTCTTCATTCCGGTCGGTCAGCGCGACGAGTCGCAGCAATGGATCACCGCGACGATGCGTTCGCTGTCGCTGGCCGCGCGCGGCGGCTTCGTCGCGCGCAATCTGCAGGATATGCGCAAGGTGTCGTGGGATCGCGGACAGGTGCGGCTCGGCGACGTGCAGCGTCTCGACGGTCATCGCGCGCCGCGCTGGCACGATTCCGAAGTGGCGGCGCTCGCGTTCGCGATCCAGCAGATCCTGTATCGGCGCGGCTTTCTCGACGCCGAGGGCAACCAGGTCGCGTCGCGGATGCTCGCGCGTTTGCCGCGTGGGCAAATGAAAACCGACTTGGCGCTGTCCGCCGATTTCGGGCTCCGTGCGAATCCCGCCGATAGCGCTGACACGTTGCTGCAGCCGAATGGCACGCAAGGGCTGCACACGATGCTCGGACGCAAATGCGCTTCATGTGGCGCGAATGCGGTGATTCGCAAGGACGGCTGCGATTTTTGTACCGCGTGCGGGGAGGTGGGGGCGTGCGGGTAGTGTGAGGTTGGGAGCGAGCGGCGTGGATGTGAGTACCCCCATAAGGTCGCAAAGCGACCGTGGCAACTAGTCTAGGCCGCGAGGTCCGAAAAGGTCGCACTCAGCCGCCGCGTCGACCCGGGCTAAAACGATGCGACTGCTGTTCCCCTCGCCGAGATGAATGCAGGATTTTGGCTCGACGACGTGCAGGATAGTTGCCCTGCCGCGTCGGGCCGCGTTGTACGATGGATTCGGCAGCAAACTCTTTTGGGCTTGTCGTTTCGGTATCTGGTTCGCTCATTTTATGGTTATGACGCGGACTGAAGATTTAACTGGAATTTTGTCGAGTGGGCGCTCGCGCATATGGTCGCGAACAAGGTTGATGTGGCCTATCACAAGACTGACCTGCTCGAACAGCGCTGCCCGATGAAGGAAGAGTCGGCGGCGCATGTATCCGGCATGGGGGGTTGATTGTAGAAGCGGTCGAAGAGAGGGGCACAAAAAAGCCGACTTGTGAGGGGCGGCATATTCGTCTCCACTATGCATGTTCCCGGATGATGAACGAATCGAACTCTATAGCGATCGCAAAGCCGGCCGTCGGATGCAGATAGACAATGTGTTGAGCTGTTCTTTTACCCGGCAATGAGCACTTCAACAGATCGCGTGCAAGTGCTTCAACTTGCGTGTTCGGCCGTGCCCTCTCCATCGACAGAACGATATTGACTGTACCGCCGTTCTCGAGGCCTAGACGAGTCACTCCTTGAAAGGTGGCTGTGACTCGACGCGCACCGAGTTTGAGACCCAGAATCAATGTGTCAGGACAAGTCAAGTCAGATTCATTTTGTAGCACGATGCTTTCGACATGCCAGTCATGGAAGTAATCATACGCGTGGAGCGTTGCGTCAATATCTGTCACAGTTTGCCTCACTAAGGGAGAATTGAAACGGGCCAACCTTGATCGCGCACGTTGCCATCCCAGTTATGTGCATGCGGATTAGGCTGCCCGTGGTGGGAATCAAAGTCTATGTCAACCGCTGCCGAGCCATTAGAATCAAACATGCGCCATTGCTTCTTCATACCGGGGCCGCTTTCAATCCAAGAGTTCGGATTACCGGTCATGTTAGGAATGCCAGCAACTTCAAATGTATCGCCATGGGCGGAATGCGGCTGAAAGCGGAACGGCTGCGCATCGCCGAGCAGCGCTGATGCGGCTCTATCGCGAGTTCTGGCTGCGCGCGCAGCGTTCAGCCGGGTTTGCCAGGTGGCTGGATCGTACTTAGAGACTCAACAACCCCGCCAGCGCGTGCAATTGATCGATGCGAATAACAGCAGTGTCGGGAGTCGCGGATCCCTCTGCGCTGAAGAGTGCAGAAAATCAGCCACGACGCCTCATCACGTTGCCGTCCTCGTCGATGCAAGCAAGCACGGCGGCGCGCTCGGCTTTGTGCGTCTTCTGGAATTCCACTTGCGCATCCCCGCCGACGCTCGGGCCCCGTCAACACTTCCATCACTTCTTGCTTGTTGTTAGTCAAAAACACAGCCTTATGCCTACCCGCTATTTCAAGTGGAACACTGTGTCCGGCGATTCGGGGGCCGCTCCATAGGGAACCGGAAAACTTGCTGTGCAAGCACCGTTCCTCCCGCTGCTGCCATTTCAGCTTATGCGTCAAGCCACAGTGGAAGTCCGGCGCGCTCATTGAAGGCTACGCTTCACCCCACCCTCGCGTAATACAGATTCTGCGGATGCTTCGCTTCCGCGAAGAAAAACCAGCGCTCCGCCACGAGCCCCGCATACTGCACGAGACAGGCCGCGGCCAGCAAGCCGAACGACGCGCCAAGCGAACGCAGGCCCGCGCCGAGCACGATCAACACGACCGGCACGACAAACGCGCCCACGAGAAAGCCCCATTTGACACCACGCAACGTCCGCGCCGATTTGCCGTGAAAGAACTCGCGCAGATTGAACGCGCCGGCGGTGAAGCCTCGTGACACTTGCATGAGGTTCGGGTTGCGGATGCCGGTCGCACTCTGCACCGTCGATTTCGGCCGCAAGCGCGCATTGCGCAGCAGCGACGCCGAGCGGCTCGCGCAGCCGGCGAGCGTCAGCATGCACGCGCAGATCGCCAGTCCCATCGTCAGCTCGGGCGCGAACCAGGCACTCAACGCGGTCGCGAGCGTCGCGCCCGATGGGCAGCCGAGCAGCACGAAGTTCACCAGCGTCAGCGGCGTCGCCCACTCCTGCAGAAAGCGCAGGCACGCATAGATCATCGCGGTGCAGACGAACAGCGCGGCGCTAGCGAGCACGCCGAGCCAGCCGAGCGCGAGTGACCACGGCGAGCCGAGCCAGTGCGCGACGCCATTCAGGAACGCGCAGGCGAGAAACGCCGGCAGGCACAGGCATTCGCGCGACAGCCACGAGGTGCGCGGGCGAGTACTGCTTCATGATGCCGGAGGCACCCTTCGCGCAGATGACGCCTTGATTCAGCGGATGCTCCGGATTGCCGTCGATATAGCGCACCTCGCCGTCGCGCAGATGCACGCGGATGCCGCAGCGGCATGCACACATATAGCAGGCGGTGGTCTTGATATCGAGCCGTTCGTTCTGCGTGCGGGCGTGATGGTCCATGGCCATCTCCGTCGCTGCTTCCAGTGGGCCGAAGCGCGGGTCATATAGTTTCGGTTTCGCTTTCAGCTATGCGCTTCTTTCGTTCCCGTGTCCAGTTGCATCGGACTGGTTGCGTACGCTGGGACGCTTGTTCAAGCGCAGCCCTCCAGTTGCGCGATCAGCGCATCCGGAATGTCGACGCCGTCCTCGTATGCCGCCTGCGCAAGCTGCTCTCTTCGATAACCAGGCAAGCGCACGTCATCGTCCATCAGCATCATCTCGATCAGCGCCTCGACGCGCGACAGATACGCGTCGTCGCCGGCCAACGCGCCCGGATCGATCGCCCAGAACAGATGGCCGATGCGCGAGCGCTCCCCCTCCTCGGTCAGGAACGAGCCCGCTTCGTAGCCGAAGTTCGCGCCGGTCAGCGCGGCGGCCAGCAGCTCGACCACCAGCGCCAGCATCGCGCCTTTCGCGCCGCCGAACGGCAGCATCATGCCGTCGAGCGCGGCGCGCGCATCGGTGGTCGGCAGACCGTCTCGCGAGGTCGCCCAGCCTTCGGGGATCGGCTCGCCATCGCGCGCCGCCAGCGCGATCTTGCCGCGCGCGATCTGCGATAGCGCGAGGTCGATGACGAGCGGCGCGCCGTTGCGGCGCGGAAACACGGCGGCGATCGGGTTGGTGCCAAAGAGCGCGCGGCGGCCGCCCCACGCGGGCATCGCGGCCGGCGAATTGCTGAACGCGAGCGCGACCATGCCGGCTTCGCCGAGCGCGGCCAGATGCGCCGCGCCAACGCCGAAATGATGGCTGCGGCAGATGCCCGCGACCGCGCTGCCGTACTGCCGGGCGCGTTCGGCGAGCGTCGCGACCGCCAGATCGCAGGCCGGATAAGCGAGGCCGTCCGCGCCGTCGATCAACACGGCCGCGCCGCGATCCGCGACGATGACGGCTTGCGCGGCCGGATCGACGCGACCGTTGCGCAACTGCGCGCAGTACATCGGCAGACGCGATACGCCGTGCGAAGACAGGCCGCGCACATCGGCATAGACCAGCGCGCGCGCCGTCGATTCGGCGGTCGCCGGCGACGCGTCCGCGCGGCGCAACGCGCCAATCGCCAGCGCGGTGAGCGCGTCGGGAAACAGTCGGGCCATCGGGTATTCCTTTCCTTGGTTCTATTGTCGGCAGCGCATCACTTTGTCATTACCGCGGTGAAGCATCAAGTCCGGCATTGCCGTCGATGCCGCTGCGACGCGATCCTCTTCGCCGCCTTTTCGTACAACCCCGTTGCACGAGGCCGGTTGGATTCTTCCTCGCGCGCCTGCTCCGCTTGCGCCGCCTGCGGCTTGCGCACCGGCTGCGCCAATGCCTGCCACCAGCGTCGCGACGAGGTTGCCGATCATAGCGAAGCGGGATCGATATTGAGCCCAGCGCACGGACGCAGCAAGTTCGCGACGACGAGGCCGAGCACCAGCGCGATGCTGGTGACGATCTCGAACTACAGCAGCGTCTTGAAGCCGACGCGGCCCGCCTGCTTCAGGCTTTCCATGCGCGCGATGCCAACGGAAACCGTGCAGAAGACCACCAGCGTGATCAGCATCTTGATGAGGCGAATGAAGGTGTCGCCGAGCGGTTTCATCTGCACGCCGAACACGGGCGCGAAATGACCGACGAGAATGCCAGCCGCAAGTCCGATCAGGACCTGCACGTGGAGATGTTTGAGCACGCGCAAGATGGTGTCTCCTCCACTAGCTGCTGCCAGATATCGAGCCGGCGCCACTGCCGCATGAGCTGCCGGTCACGGGGAGCATTGTTGGCCGCTTCTGCCGTGCCGGCACGCGCCGGGAAGGTGGTGACCGCGGCGCGCGAGCCGTGAGGCTCGCCGCGGCGGCCGGGCCGTGCGCGTCAGGCGCTTTCGAACAGACGCGTCAGGACGAACTCGCGATGACCAAGCGCTTCGGCTGCGGTGAAACGGCCGTTGATCGTGGCCATCATGCATTGGAGCAGTTTGTCGCCGCTCTGATCGAGGTTTTGCTCGCGCTGCAGAATGCCGGTCACATCGACGTCGATATGCTCGCCCATCGTGCGGACCGTGCGCGGATTCGCGCAGATCTTGATGACCGGCACGATCGGATTGCCGATCACGTTGCCCTGCCCCGTCGGAAAGAAATGCACGACGAAGCCCGATGCCGCGCACAAGGTCACCATCTCGGCCGCGGCCGACGACGAATCCATGAACCACAGTCCCGAATGCGTCGGCTCCTCGGCTTTGTCGAGCACGCCGTCGACCATGCACTTCTTGCCGATCTTCTGGATGTTGCCGAGCGCCTTTTCCTCGATCGTCGTCAGGCCGCCCGCGATATTGCCCTTGGTCGGCTGCGACTCGGACAGGTCGTCGGTTTTCCAGCGATTGATCATGTCCTGATAGCGGTCGAACATGAACTGGAAGCGCTCGCGCACGCCGTCGTTCGCGCAGCGCGCGGCGACGATCTGCTCACCGCCCGTGAGCTCCGAGGTCTCGCCGAACACGAGCGTGGTGCCGAGGCCGTACAGCTTGTCGAACGCATTGCCGACGGTCGGGTTCGAGCCGCAGCCCGACGTGGTGTCCGACTCGCCGCACTTGGTCGACACCCATAGCTCCGAGATCGGGCACGCCTCGCGATCGAGCGACGTCGCGTACTGCACCATGTCCTTCGCGGCCTTCGACGCGCGCATGATCGTGTCGTGATCGCCATGCAGTTCGATGCCGAAGCCCATCACCGGTTTGCCGGTCTTCGCAATCCCATCGACGACACGCTTGGTCCAGCCCTCCTCGATACCGATTACCACCACCGCCGCGACGTTCGGATTGCTGCCTGCGCCGATCAGCGTGCGGAAATGCAGTTCGAGGTCGGCGCCGAATTGCAGCCGCCCATACGGATGCGGCAGCGCCATGGTCCCCTTGATGTTGTGTTCGACCGCTTGCGCCGCGGCATTGGACAGATCGTCGACCGGCAGAATGATCACGTGGTTGCGTACGCCCACGCGGCCATTGTCGCGACGATAGCCGCGAAAAGTCGTATCCAGGTCAATCACGCTCATGGTGTCTCTCTCGTTCGGGTTGATGCCAGTGAGGGGCGGCTCGATGCCGCGAACAGAAAATGCCGCAAAACCGGCGGGAAAACGCGCGGCGCTGCTCTGCCTACCAGCGTTTCGTCTTGATGTTGTGCACGTGCGCGTGCTCGCCGGCCTTGATCGGCGCGACCACCTTGCCGATATCGACGCCGTACTTGAACACCGTGTCGCCGACGGCCATGTCCTTCAGCGCGACCTTGTGACCGATCGGAATGTCCTGCTTCGCCGGCACTGTGACGATTTCGTCGTCGTCCATGATCCATGCGTTGAGCTGCATGCCCGCCTTGATGCCCTCGACCACCGCCACACCGACCGTGTCTTTCGCCTCGTGCAGCACGAGGTGGATCGTTCTGCGTGGCGCGGACGCGCCCGCCGCGGTGTCGTTGATATCTGCCGTGGGATTGCTCATGAGCGTCTCCATTCCTAGTTTGAATGCGGTGAGGGTGCCGCCGGGGCAGCGCAGCCAGGTGCGCCGCGGTGAATCGATACTAGGCGCCCACTTACTCAATGTCAACTAGGTCATATATATGTGTTAGAAGACTGAGAGAGTACGAGCCGGCTGTCGCGCTTCGCCGACAACATACGATTCATCCAGATGTAATGGATGACCTGGTCGTTTAGAATCAGGGCAGGTTCACCCCCCTGCGAGCGGTACGACTCGCGTATCCCAGAGGTTTTCATGAGCACGCTCGCGATCAATGCGCCCGCGCTGGGCGCCACACGGTACAAAGAGGTCAAGAGCGCGATTCTCGCGGCGCTCGCGGCCGGCGAATGGAAAGGCGGCGAATGCATTCCTTCGGAAAAGCGTCTCGCCGAACGCTTCGGCGTGTCGATCGGCACGCTGCGCAAAGCCATCGACGAACTGTGCACCGAGAACATTCTGATCCGTCAGCAGGGGCTCGGCACGTTCGTTTCGATGCATCAGCGCGACCGGCACTTCTTCCGCTTCTTCCGCATCGTGCGGCGCGACGGCGACAAGGCCTATCCGGTCGTCACGCTGATCGGATTCAAGAAGGCGCGTGCATCGCGCGAGGCGGCTGCCGCGCTCGGCATCGACAGCGGCGCGCGCGTGCTGCAGTTCGTCAACGGGCTCGCGCTGCACGGCAAGACCGTGCTGATCGAACATATCACCGTGCCCGAAGCGCTGTTTCCCGGCTTGACGGAAAGCAAGCTGCGCAACCGGCCGAACACGCTGTACAACTTCTATCAGGACGGTTTCGGCATCAACGTGGTCGAGACCGATGAGCGTGTGAGCGTTGCGCTCGCCAATGAGCTCGAAAGCGCGCAGCTTGGCGTCGAAGTTGGCGCGCCGTTACTCGAGATTCGGCGCATCGCGTACTCGTATCACCGCAGCGCCGTGGAACTGCGCATTTCACGGCTCAATACCGAGGAGTACGAGTACATCGGCACGCGCGCGGCGCGCGACGATCAGAAATAACGGACCACGGTCACTCGCCACGCACATCTGCGCAAAAACGACAGGCCAATCGCCTTTCATTTTCGGCCGGCGCCAACCTGTCTAAAATAGCCGCACTTCCGATTCCGAGAACCCCATGCTGGATACCCTCACGAGCGGCGCCGCGCCCATCAACGACGACTCCGGAATGTTCGAACTCGCGCCGGTGTCGCTGTGGCTCGAAGATTTCAGCGGCGTGCGCGCGTTGTTCGATGAATGGCGAGCCGCGGGCGTGACCGATCTGCGCGCCCATTTCGCCGAAGACCCGCGCCGCGTTGCCGAATGCGCTCACCGCATCCGCGTGATCAAGGTCAATCGGCAGACGCTCACGCAATTCGAGGCCGCCGATTTCGACACGCTGACGAGCAATCTCGCGTCGGTCTTCCGCGACGACATGCTGAAAACGCACCTCGAAGAGCTGTGCCAGCTCTGGGACGGACAGTCGAACTTCACGAGCCACACGGTCAACTACACGCTCGGCGGACGGCGCCTCGACGTGCTGCTCAAGGGCTCGGTGCTGCCCGGTCACGAGCAACGCTGGGACCGCGTGCTGGTGTCGACCGAAGACATCACCGAGCTCGAAGGCGCGCGGCGCCGTGTCGTGCAAGCGGAGGAATACGCGCGCGGGCTCTTCGAACATTCGCCGGTATCGCTGTGGGTCGAGGATTTCAGCGCGGTCAAACGCCTGCTCGACGGCGCGCGCGCGGCCGGCATCAACGACTTCCGCGTGTTTACCGACGTCCATCCCGAGTTCGTCGAACGCTGCATGGCGGAAATCCACGTGCTCGACGTCAACCATCACACGCTCGGGATGTTCGGCGCGAAGGACAAGAAGACGCTGCTCGCGCGCCTCGCCGACGTGTTCCGCGACGATATGCGTCCGCATTTCCGCGAGCAGTTGATCGACCTGTGGGACAACAAGCTGTTTCAGCAGCGCGAGGTGCTCAACTATTCACTCGACGGCAACGAGGTTCACGTACACCTGCAATTCTCGGTGCTGCCCGGCCACGAGCGGGACTGGGACCTCGTGCTCGTCGCGCTGACCGACATCACCGCGCGCAAGAAGGCCGAGGCCTACCTCGAATTCCTCGGCAAGCACGACGTGCTGACCAAGCTGCGCAACCGCTCGTTCTACGTCGACGAACTGAACCGGCTGGAACGCAAGGGACCGTGGCCCGTCACGATCATCATGGCCGATCTGAACGGCCTGAAGCGCGTGAACGATCAGCTCGGCCACGCGGCCGGCGACGCACTGCTGCGGCGCGCCGGCGAAGTGCTCGCGAAGGCGATGGAGTCGCCTTTCCACGCGGCGCGGATCGGCGGCGACGAGTTCGCGATCCTGATGCCCGATACCGACGAGCGCGGCGGCGCGGCGATGATCGACGCGATCCGCCAGCTGGTCGAGATGAACAACCAGTTCTATCCGGGCTCGCCGCTGAGCTTCTCGATGGGCGCGGCGACCTGCCAGCGCGGCGACCGGCTGGAAGCGGGCGTGCAGCGCGCCGACCTGCTGATGTACGAGGAAAAGCGCGCGCACTACGACGCGCAGCCGGCCGCGGACGCGGCGGCGAAATAACGGCCAAGGGCGTCAGACGTTCGCCACGCCGGCGCAACGCTCGACGCTCGACGCTCGACGCTCGACGCTCGACGCTCAACCCTCACTCAGCCCGGCAGCTTGGCCGCCAGCACATCCAGCTTGACGATGCTCGGCGGCGACGCGAATAGCTCGCCCGCCTTCTCCATCAACGCGGCCGCGACCTTGCCGTTCAGATGTGCGTTGCGACCGGCTTCGTCGTCGAACGCATCGAAAATGGCGTACGTCGACGGACCGAGCTTCAGACCGAACCACGCTGCGGTGGCCGGCTCCTGCTCGACGAGCGGCAGGCCGCCGAGCAGAAACGCCTCGACTTCCTTTTCCTTGCCGGGCTTGGCTTCCAGACGGACATACAAAGCGAGCTTGACCATGACGCGACTCCTGGTGAGTTCGGCAGCGAACGGTCCTTTCAAAGCGCTTTGAAAAGTATAGGCGGCGTCGGCTGAAGCGGTGCCGAACCTAACGCGAGCAAGTCACGCGCCCGGAAAGCGCAGCTCGAAACGCACGACGCCCGGCAGCGGACACACAACGCGCGCGCTGCCGCCATGCAGATGCATGATCGCCTTCACGATCGCGAGCCCGAGTCCGTTCGATTCGGTGAACGCGCTGCGCGCCGCGTCGCCGCGATAGAAGCGATCGAACAGCCGGTCGAGTTGCGCGGCCGGAATCGGCTCGCCCTCGTTTTCGACCGTCACCAGCGCGCCCGCCTGGTCCTGCGCGCCGCGCAGGCGCACGATGGTGTCGCCCGCGCCGTAACGCACCGCGTTGACGACCAGATTGTTGATCGCGCGGCGGCACAGCATCGGATTGGCCGACGCGATGCCCGCCGCGTCGACTTCGAAACGCATGCCGCGCTCATCGGCCAGGCCTTCGAAATAATCGGCGATTCTGACGAGTTCGCCATGCAGATCGACCGGCTGCCGTTCGATCGACAACGCCGCATGATCCGCATGCGCGAGAAACAGAATGTTCTCCGCGATATGGCTCAGGCGATTCAACTCCTCCAGATTCGATTCGAGCAGTTGCTGATACTCGTCGGGTTCGCGCGGCTGCGCGAGCGCCACCTGGGTCTGGCCGACCAGCGCGCCGACCGGCGTGCGAATCTCGTGCGCGAGATCGGCGGAAAACTGCTGCAGACGTTGATAGCCGTCGGCGAGACGATCGAGCATCGCATTGAACGCGTGCGTAAGCTGACGCAGTTCCACCGGCGCCGCTTCGTCGTCGAGCCGCACCGCCAGGTTCGTCGGGCTGATTTGCGCGGCGCGTGCGGCGATCTCGCGCACCGGGCGCAGCGCGCGGCGCAGCACGCAGTAAGCGAGCAGCGTCGCCGCCAGCATGCCGGTCAACGTCGCCAGCACGATGCGGTTGCGGTACTCGGCCAACATGCGCATTTCGTGCGTCATCGGATGGCCGGCGATCACCTCGACTTCGGCGCCATCCTCGCGCGCCGTCGCGGTCGCGATCGCCCAATGCACCGGCACGCCGTCGGGTAGGCGCGTCCGCAGGATGTCGGTGGCGCGCGGCGGATTGCCTGCCGGGGCGACCGGCAGATCAGGCACCGCGAGCCCGCCCGGATTCACGTCGACGAACGGCGCTTCACCCGGCCGGCGGAAGATCAGCACGTCCTCTTCCGCGCCGAGCATCGTCTCGAACAGCAGCGGACGCTTTTTCAATTCGCTGACCGAGTAAAGGTCGTGCACGATGCGGCTGAAATGCTCGACGCGGCCGCTCAGCACGACATCGGCGCGGCGTTGCAGCGCGACTTCGGCGGAATGATAGAAATACGCGCCGAGCGAACCGATCACCGCGCAGGCGATCAGCGCGAACAGCAACGTGGTGCGGGCGATCAGCGAGCGTTCGGTCCAGAGTTTCATGCGCTGTCGCCGAACGTGTAGCCGATGCTGCGCACGGTGTGAATCAGCTTCTTCTCGAACGGGTGATCGACCTTCGCGCGCAGGCGCTTGATCGCCACGTCGACCACGTTGGTGTCGCTATCGAAGTTCATGTCCCACACTTCCGACGCGATCTGCGAGCGCGACAGCGCTTCGCCCTCGCGGCGCACCAGCAGATGCAGCAGCATGAACTCCTTGTTGGTCAGCGGAATGTCGACGCCCTCGCGCGTGACCCGACGGCGCAACACGTCGAGCTTCAAGTCGGCGACTTCGAACACGTCGCTTTCGCGGATCACGCCACGGCGCAGCAACGTGCGAATGCGCAGCACCAGCTCGGTAAACGAAAACGGTTTGACCAGATAGTCGTCGGCGCCGAGTTCCAGACCGCGAATGCGGTCGCTGACCTGATCGCGCGCGGTCAGGAAAATCACCCGCAGATCGCGTCGCGCGCGCAACGCCCGCATGATTTCCCAACCGTCGATGCCGGGCAGCATCACGTCGAGCACCACCAGTTCGTAGTCGTGCTCGAGCGCCAGATGCAGGCCGTCCGTGCCGGTGCGCGCGAGGTCGACCGCGTAGCCGTTCTCCCGCAAGCCCTTCTTCAGATAGTCGCCGGTTTTCGGATCGTCTTCGATAACCAGAATGCTCATGATGCTCGCCGCTCCTGCGCACGATTCGACCCGCAAGGCCGCGCTCGCGCGCGCAATAAACGCCTGACGGGAGCGCTCGAAAAAACCTGCGACGCTCCCCCGGCGGCCATTCTACGTGGCCGCCGTCGGCCATTGATGACGTTTTTGTCATCCTCCCGTCACCTTGATGAGCCGATGTGGCGGCTAGTCTGATAGCACCATCCACCACGCTGCATGCCTTTCCTGGAGTTGCCTGATGAAGACCCGCATGAACACTGTCCGCGCACGCACGCTGCGCGCCCTCGCCGTCCCCGCACTCGCCGCCGCGCTGTTCGCGACGACGTTCGCGGCTTCGGCCCAGACTGCCGCGCCGACCGGCGTGCGCGGCACGGTCACGTCGCTGTCGGGCGATCTGCTCAAAGTCCACACGCGCGACGGCCAGGACGTCGACGTGAAACTCGCCGCCGACACGCCGATTCGTGGCGTCACGCTCGCCAACGTCGCCGACATCAAGCCGGACAGCTACGTCGGCACCGCCGCGATTCCGCAGTCCGACGGCACGCTGAAAGCGCTCGAAGTGCATGTATTCCCGCCGAGCATGCGCGGTTCGGGCGAAGGTCATCGGCCGTGGGATCTCGGCGCGAACAGCACGATGACGAACGGCACGGTCGGCTCGCTGGTGGTCAGCAACGGCCGCACGATCACCGTCAAGTACAAGGATGGCGAGAAGAAGATCGTGATTCCGCAGGACGTGCCCATCGTCAGTCTGGAGCCGGGCAGCCGCGCGCTGCTGACGCCCGGCGCGAAGGTCGTGCTGTTTGCGCACAAGGAGGCGGACGGCTCCATGGCGGCGAATTTCATTTCGGCCGGTGAGCATGGCGTGACGCCGCCGATGTAAAGCGGCATGTGGTTCGTCTTCAACCCTCTCGTTTTTGAAGCCAATGCCCGACTCGCAAGCAGCTCTGATCGTTCATCCTCTCCTGGTTCGTGTGACGCACTGGGTCAACGCGTTCGCGATGGTCTGCATGATGATGAGCGGCTGGGCGATCTATAACGCGTCGCCAATCTTTCCGTTCCGGTTTCCCGTATGGGCGACGGTCGGCGGATGGCTCGGCGGCTCGATCGCATGGCACTTCGCGGCGATGTGGCTGCTATGCGTGAACGGGCTGCTCTATCTCGTGTATGGCGTCGCGAGTGGCCATTTGCGTCGCAAGCTGCTGCCGGTGCGTGCCCGCGATGTGGCGCGCGATGCGGCGCTCGCATTGCGCTTCAGACTGCCGCACGAGACCGGCCGCTACAACGCCGTGCAGCGCGCGCTGTATCTGCTGGTGCTGCTGCTTGGCGTGCTGCTCGTCGCATCGGGACTGTCGATCTGGAAGCCGGTGCAATTCTCGTGGCTGACCGCGCTGTTCGGCGGCTTCGATTTTGCGCGGCGCGTGCATTTCGTCGCGATGGCCGGCGTGGTCGGCTTCGTCGTCGTGCATCTGCTGCTGGTGCTGCTGGTGCCGCGCACCTTGCCGCCGATGTTCACCGGACGCACGCGGCACGGCACGCACCGGATCGATCAAGCCCCTCAGAGGACTCGCGCATGAGCGCCCCGCAACGAACCGACACGGCGAACGATACGCACGCCAATCCAGAAGACGCGCGCCGCGCACGCATCGTGCTTGCCGAGCACCGGCCGCAAATCGAGCAATTGCAACGCCGTCTATTTCTGCGCTCGTCGCTATCGATCGGCGCGCTCGCGATGCTGTCCGGCTGCAACCTGCAGGACAACGATTCGGTCGACAAGGTGCTATGGGCGATGTCGCGCTGGAACGATCGCGTGCAGGCGTGGCTGTTCAATCGCAACAAACTCGCGCCGACCTATGCGGCGCGCGATATCACCGATCCGTTTCCGTTCAACGCGTTCTATCCCGAGTTCGATGCACCCGATATCGACGGCTCGAGCTTTCGGCTCGAAGTGTCGGGGCTCGTCGCGGACAAACGCAGCTGGAGTCTCGAGCAGCTGCGCACATTGCCGCAGGTTTCGCAGATCACGCGTCACGTGTGCATCGAAGGGTGGAGCGCGATCGGACAATGGAGCGGTGTGCCGTTTCGCACGTTTCTGCAACTGATCGGCGCCGATCTGAGCGCGCGCTACGTGGGTTTCAAATGCGCGGACCGCTATTACTCGAGCCTCGACATGGCGACCGCGCTGCATCCGCAAACACAATTGACGCTCGATTTCCGCAACGCGCCGCTGCCGGCCAAATACGGTTATCCGCTGAAGCTGCGCGTGCCGACCAAACTCGGCTTCAAGAACCCGAAGCATATCGCCGCGATCTTCGTGACCAACACGAACCCGGGCGGCTATTGGGAAGATCAGGGCTACAACTGGTTCAGCGGGCTTTAGACCGCGGTCACGTACCGCGGCACCGGCTTGTGCGCGCGCGGCAGCGGCGCATCGTGAGCGGCGCGCATGCGCTTGACCTCGTCGCCGGGACTCAGGCCGAATAGCCGTTTGAACTCGCGGCTGAACTGCGACGCGCTTTCGTAGCCGACCCGCGCGGCAGCCGCGCCCGCATTCAAGCCATCCTGCACCATCAACAGACGCGCGTGATGCAGACGCGTGGTCTTCACGTACTGCATCGGCGACGTCGCGGTGACCGCCTTGAATTGCGCATGAAACACCGCGAGGCTCATGCCGGCCTCGGCCGCGAGCGTATCGACATCGAGCGAGCCGTGGTAGTCCGCATGGATGCGCCGCAGCGCCTTCGCGATGCGGCCAAAGTGATTCTGATGCGTGAGCGCCGCGCGAATCGCGCCGCCCTGCTCGCCGGTCAGCACGCGATAACAGATTTCCCGCACGATGCCGGGCGCGAGGATGCGCGCGTCGAGCGGCGATGCGAGTGCTTCCATCAGACGCTTCACTGCGCCGCTCAGCGCGGGATCGAGCGGCGTCGAGTAGATGCCGGCCGGTTCGTGCTGCGCGATACCTTGGGTCTCGTTGAGCGCCATCAGCAACTCGGCGACCATCGTCAGATCGACGCGCACGGAAATGCCGAGAAAAGGCTCCTGTTCGCTCGCCTCGGTCTCGCATTCGAACGGCAGCGGCACCGACAACACCAGGTACTGCTGCGCGTCGTACTGGAATACCTGATCGCCGATAAAGCCACGCTTGCGTCCCTGGCAGACGATCACGATACTCGGCTCGTACATCACCGGCCTGCGCGCCATCGGCTGATTCGCGCGCAGCAGGTCGACGCCTTCGAGGCTCGAACGCGTGATGCCGGCATTCGGCGCGAGCAGATTGAACAGTTCGAGCACGCGGCGCTGGGCCGCATCGTTCGTAACGGAATCGACAGCTTGAGTGGACATGACGATATGGTGACAGCCAGGAGAATAATGCCTGGAATTTAGCACCAAACAGTCTATCGCGCTGCCCTTCCAGAGTTTTAGGCAAATCTTCAAGACAATCAGGTATTCCGCGACGGGTGCCGGACTCCTAATATGGGAACCCTGCCGGATCGCCCTTCTCGCCGCGTGCAGCGTGCTGCGGTCATTGGCCAACGCGAATGTTGGTCACCGATGCCCGCTCCCCGATTCCGGTTCATGCTGCGGCCCGCCGCATCCGCAACCTGGTGTTGC
>NZ_WHNQ01000034.1 GCF_009362785.1 Paraburkholderia atlantica | reverse complement strand
CCACACCACCGCCGCCACCGACGCCGCGACCAGCGCGGCCACTCCCAGCGCGGCCGCAAAACCCGCCGCGAAGCTCGCCTGCGCGGCCGTCGTCAGCGCCGTCCGTAGCGCGGGCGCCAGCGACGCGGTGGCCTGCGCGATGTCGCCCGCCATCACGCGCGACATGAAACCGGCGTCGAGCGCGGCGCGCACGGCGGGCGTCAGCGGCGTGGCCGCGTCGAACGCCGAGCGCGCGTGCGCGGCCAGCACCGCGCCGAGCACGCCGACCGACATGACGATCGCGGTAAAACGCGTCGTCGTGCTGATACCCGAGGCCATGCCGGTCCGCTCCGGCGGCACGCACGCCATGATCGCCTTCTGGGTGTCGCCGTTCAGTACGCCGGCGCCGAGTCCGGTCACGATCATGCCGACCGCGACCCACGCGTAGCGAGCGCCGCCGGCCACGAGGGCGGTCAGCAGATTGCCGAGCGCGATCAGCAGCAGGCCCGCGCTCAGCAGCAGCATCGGCGGAATCCATCTGCCGAGCGCCGCGCCGATGTACGGCCCCACGACCATCGCGAGCGCGAACGGCAGCATGCCGATGCCGGCGGCCACCGCCGACAGCCCGAACGCGTTCTGCAGATAAAGCGGCAGGAACGTCATCATCACTTGCGCGCACGCGGCGTAGCCGAACATCGCGAGCACCGCGGCGACGAAACGAGGCTGACGAAACAGCGCGAGATCGACCATCGGATGCGCGCGGCGCCGCTGCAGCTGCACGAATGCGCCGCCAAGCAGCGCGCAGACCGCTAGCCTCGAGCCTGTAGCCCAGCTCGCGAAACCGTGCGACGGCGCGTCGATCAAGGCCCAGATGCCGCTTGCGAGCGCGAGGCCGAACAGCAGGCTGCCCGCGCCATCGAGCGGACCGCGCGCGGGGTTGCGCGACTCGGCGAGCTCGCGTGACGCGCACCAGCCGAGCACGCCGCACACCGGCAGATTGAGCAGAAAGATCCAGCGCCAGCCGAGCCATTGCGTGATCACGCCGCCGACCAGCGGCGCGATCGTCGTCGCGATGCCCATGCAGGTGCCCCACACGGCCCACGCGCGCACGCGGGCCGGGCCCTCGTGAAAAGTGTTGGCGATGACCGCGAGCGCGGCCGTCAGCAGCATCGCGGCGCCCACGCCTTTGACCGCGCGCGCGACGTTCAACGCCAGCGCCGACGTCGCGAGCCCGCACCCGAGCGACGCCAGGCTGAACACCGCGAGCCCGACGAGCAGCATGCGTTTGCGGCCCACGCGATCGGCGAGCGCGCCCGCGGACAGCAGGCACGACGCGAACGCGACCATGTAGGCGCTGACGACCCATTCGACATCGGCGAAGCTCGCGTGGAACGAGCGCGCGATCGACGGCAGCGACACCGCGACGACATTGGTATCGAGCACGATCAGCGAGCAGGTGGCCGACGCGATGGCCAGCACGACAGCGGGACGGGCGGCGGGAGCCGGCGTTGCCGCCGGATGGCGGCTGGGGAGAAATGACATTGGGGCGACGCGCTGCAACGCGAAGGACGGGGCGGAAGTGACGTCATCGTAGCGGGCGCACTATTGCATGTCATTCACCTAAAATCACAGAATAATTAGCAATCGGGTCAATACAGAAAAACATGCGACAACTTGAACTGCGTCATATCCGTGCCTTCGTGTGCGTCGCTCAACAGCTGCATTTCGCGCGCGCCGCCGAGGAGCTCGGCATCGCTGCGCCATCGCTGACGCGACTGATCCAGGAGACCGAACGCCTGCTCGGCGTGCGGCTCTTTTATCGGACGAAGCGTTCGGTCGCGTTGAGCGCGGCGGGCAGCGCCTATCTCACCGAAGCGCTGGTGGCACTGGATCATCTGGAGCGCGCCGCACAGCGCGCGTTGCTCGCCGGACGCGGCGAGGTGGGACGCATCGAAATCGGCTACGTGGCGTCGGCCGCTTATGCGGGTGTGTTGCAGAAGGCAGTCGGCGGCTTTCGCGGCGCGCATGCGGGCGTCGAGGTATCGATCCGCGAGGTGCCGATGGACGCGGTCGCCGCGATGCTCGGCGACGGACTGCTCGACGCAGCCTACGTGCGTCCGCCGATGCCGCTCGCAACCGGCATTCAGGCCACGACCGTGCATCGCGACCGCTTCGTGCTCGCGCTGCCTGCCGAGTCGCCGCTCGCCGCCTCGGCCAGCGTGCGCCCCGCGCAACTGCGCGAGCAGTGTTTCGTGCTGCCTGAGCAGGAGTCGGGCACCTTCGAGGTCGCGCGGCGCGGGCGCTTCTCACCGCGGCTCGGGCCGCGTCCGGGTACGCTCGCGGCGGTACTCGCCTGTGTGTCGCTCGGCGGCTATGTGTCGGTCGTGCCGCATACGCTCGCCGATTGCATCGCGCTGCCGGGCGTCGTCTACCGCGACATCGCCGGTCAGCCGATCGCGTCCGAAATCGCGCTCGCGTTTCGTCAGCACGAGCGCGCGCCAGCCGTGAAGGCGTTCCTGCGCTTCGCGCGCGGTGGTAACAACTGAGGCTGACAACGGCGCCATTATTTGCCGCCCTCGATCGCCATCGCGCGACCGATCTCGGCATCCATCACACGGCGGTTGAAACTCGCGATCGCCCTTCACGAGCGGATCAGTTTCACCAGTTCCGCGATCTGCCTCGCGCAGCTTCGCCGCGCCTCTTCCTCGACGTCCCGATATAGACGGATGATGGATTCGCCGACCGGCGTCAGCGTGCAGCCGCCGCCGCTCTGACCGCCCTGCTCCGATTGCGTGGCCGGCGACTTCAGCGAGCGGTTCAGCTCGTCGATCAACAGCCACGCACGCCGGTACGACATGTCGAGACTACGCGCCGCGGCCGAGATCGAACCATATTCGCGCACCGCCTCGAGCAGATCGACTTTGCCTGGCCCGAGTGCGACCGCATCGCCAGTGCGGATGCGCATTCTGAAGCGCACTT
Source organism: Paraburkholderia atlantica (assembly GCF_009362785.1). Classification (GTDB taxonomy): domain Bacteria; phylum Pseudomonadota; class Gammaproteobacteria; order Burkholderiales; family Burkholderiaceae; genus Paraburkholderia; species Paraburkholderia atlantica. Next base: position 78,034 of record NZ_WHNQ01000034.1, on the reverse strand, counting down.
CGGGACGCGTCCGGGTGGACTTCGTCGCCGCAGCGGCTCTGGTTTTAGCGGGTTTTGCGGTGTCGGCCATGCGCGCAAGCATATACGAACGGTTTCCCGCCGCCTCCTCGGAGGGGCGCTTCAAGGCTGCCCTGGAAAGCAGTACCCGTAGTCCTCGCAGCCCGGGCAACCCGGCGCGGGTCCCGGCTCCAGACCCAACGAGATCGCGCATTGCGCGGCGAGGAATTTCTTCCAGCGCAGGTTATCGACGTTGCGCTCGACGAGCGTCGGAAAGTAGCGCGTGAGCATCCACGTCACGTCATCGCGGCCCGCGAGGCCAAGGTCGCGCCATAGATGATCCGGACGCAAACACGCATGGGCGATGATCGTCGCGAGGCAATGCGCGTCGTCGGGATGGACGGTGCTGCTCGCGTTCGCGACGAGCAGCGTGTGCAGTGCGTGGACGAAGTTCGCGTGTTCGCTGGGGACTACCGGAAGCGGCAACGCCGGAATGCGCGCCCGAACGAAGTGCCTCGCTAGCAGCGCGCGCCATGCGTCCGCTTGCAGGCCGAGCAACGCGAGCTCGTTGCGGGCGTCGCGCGCGGCGATCAGTTTGGCGAACAGACGCGTGTCGGCGTCCCCGGGTTCGGTGGCCTCGCGTAGCCACGCACGCATGCAGCCGGTCATCAATGGATCGTCGGGCATGGCGGGATCAAACTTCCTCCGCATAGGCGCGGCCTCGAATCTCGGCCAGCGACGTATCGACCAGCAAGCGGCCCGCCTCGAATACCGTCTCGAGCACTTCGTCCCACTCGCCCGCCACCGTGCGCTCGTCCCACACGATCGGCAACGTGACCGTCCGGTACTCGCCGCTGCCGCGATGGCGCAGCAACGTGAGCCGGCCTTTTTTCGAGCGCTTGCCGTGATCCGTGACCGGGTCCTTCGACACATCGTGCCACGTGTCGCCCAGTCGAATCGCGGAGCACTTCATCGCGAAGCGCTGCGTATCGCGATTGATCTGCTGCAACAACGCGCCGCCCATGCCGAACACGATGTTGTCGGCGGCGAAGCCGGCCTCGTCCATCGCGGCGAGAATCGCGGAGATCGAATCCGGGTTCACCTCGTCACCCTGGATCACGCGTACATGGTCGAGCACGCGCCGCCCCTTGCTGTTCGTCTGCGAGCCGAACGACGCCTCCAGCGAGCGCAGCGTGTACAGCACGATCGTGCACGGATCGCCGGAGTCCGGACGAATCACCAGCGTGCCGCCGGAATCGAGCACGGCCTGCTTCAGCTCGCCGCCCCATGCGTTCAGCGCGGCGAACAGATCGTAAGAGTCGGACACCACCGAAACGATCGAGCCCGGCTTGCCGAAGCGGGCGATCATGTTGCGATACGCGTCGATTTCGCGCTCGCGGCCCCACGCCGTGATCGTGCTGTGCTCGGCCGCCGGCACCGAGAACGCGGCCATACTGTCGTGGTAGTAGTGATTCGCCGCCACCACGCCGAGCACCGTATCCGAGCCCATGAAGCTGACCAGATGCGCCGCGCCGCCGATCGCCGCCGACTCCGCGCTGGACACGCCGCGCGCACCGAAATCGTGCAGCTTGAACGACAGCTGCGAGAGATCGTCGCTGCTTTTCAGCAGAGCTGCGCGGATCGTCTGACGCAGATGCCAGCTTTGCGTCGCGACCGTGATCGGATACCACACGCGCATCAGCATCGTCTCCAGATACGACGCGAGCCAGAACACGTGCGGATCGTCGCATTCGACGGTGACGAGCACGTTGTGCGTCGGCACGACGGAGCCTTCGGGCACCGCGCGAATCCGCACCGGCAGATAGCCGCCGTATTGCTGCACGACGTAGCGCCAGCCCGCTTCGTTGAACGGCTCGCCGTGCGCGCCGAAGAACACGCGCGCCTGGTCGATCATCGCGCCGGTGACCGGCCGGCACAGGTATTCCTTCAGCAGCATCTGCAGGCCGAAAAACAGCGTGCGCTCGTAACGTCCGCCGCGCGATTCGATGTACGAGAACATGGCCGTCGCGTCGGGCGGATATTGCAGAAAGTGCGATGCCTTGTACGAATCCGTATTCAGAATCGGATTGGACAGGATCGACGCAAGGTCGCTGAAACCCTGCGCGTTTTGCATGGACGGTGCTGCGTTCACCTGATTTTCTCGCTGGAGTGACCGGACGGCGCGAGCCTCGGCGACGCTTTCGAAACTCTGACGCCGCCGCTCTACCTATCAGAATAGGCGGGCGGATGACCCTGTATCTCACCTTACTACGGTATGCGCGTTAGCGCTCGTCGTCGGCCTAGACCCCTGGCTTTAATTGCGGCGGCAGATTCGGCCACGTCGCGAGGAGCCGGCCGAGCATGCTTCTACGGCGCTCGGCACCCGCCGGCCACAGCATGTTCGCGAGCAGGACGATGCCTTGCGCGAGCCCGCTGTCGCGCGCGCACGCGACCAGCGGCACGCCGAGGCTCAGCGCTTCGTCGACGTGCTGATCGTCGCGCGGCAGTTGATGGGCGACCCTCGCGTCGAGCGTGCGTTCGAGCATCGGCAGATTGATCTGCGCGTCCTTGTCGTACTGGTTAACGACGACCCGCACCTTGCTGGCCGGATGCCCCAGCTCGCGAAAGATATCGAGCATGCGGCGCGCGCCATGCAGGTACAGCGGGTTCTGCCGCACCACCATGCAGATCGCGTCGCTATGCGCGAGCGCGCGGATCGTCAACGGGTTCAGGCTCGGGCCGACGTCGATCAGCACCGCGTCGTAACGCCCGCGCACCAACGTCAGAATCCGCTCGAGTTGGCCGGGCAACAGTTCGGCGGCCTTCAGCGGATCGCCGGCACCGGCTAGCAGATCGAGGTTCGGACGCACGTGCATCGCGCATGCGTCGAACAGCGCCGCGTCGAGGTGCTCATTGCGCGAGCACAGATCGGCGAGCGTCATCGGCGGCGGGCGATTCGCCATCAGCAGGCTCGCGTCGGCGAATTGCTGGCTCAGGTCGATCAGCAGCACGCGCCGCTCACGCCGCGCGGCGAGCGCGCACGCGAGGTTGACCGCGATCAGCGTGGTGCCGCTGCCGCCCTTGCTCGACGCCAGCGTGACCACGCGCGCGCGGCGCCGCTGGGGCGCGCGACGCCGCGCTTCGATCTGCGCGAGCGCATCGGCGACGGCCTGTGCGTCGAGCGGCCACGACAGCACCTGCCGCACGCCGATGCGCAGCGCCGCGCCGATCAGCGCGCTGGACGGCGCCGGCGTCACCAGCATGCAGTGGAGTGTCGGTGCGCTGGCGAGCGCTTGCTGGATGCCGTCGAGTCCGCGGACGTCCAGTTGCGCGTCGTCGACGATCAGCAGGTCGGCTCCGCGGAACATGCGTGCGTGGATCGGCAGTTGCCGGGCCGAACCGTATGCGGTGTGCAGCCGATAACGCACGCCGCTCTGTTCGAGCCGCACGACGATGCGCTGCGCGTTATCAATGCTCGCGGCAATCAGGAAGATGTCGATCATGGCAGCTCTGCGGCGCTTGGCGCGTCATGCGCTGGTTTTTATTCAAGTCGTCTGTTCACGATTGACGACGCAGGCTTCGGCGCGAACTCCTTACCGCGGCGCTCCTCCGTGAAAACCATGAGCCGGCAAACGGTGCTATCGAATTCCTGTACGGCCGTCGCGAGCCGGCATCGAGCGGCAAGCGTCAAACGTCGTCTTCATCTTCGTCGCGCCGATGCGCCGCGTTGCGATGAGCGCGCACCGGCATCTCGTACAGCGCGTCGCGCAGCACCGCGCGGCGGAGCTCGGCCTGGGCGCGGCGCTCGAGCGTCTCGGCGACGACGAGCGCCAGCAGATCGACCGACGACCCCGCCGCCTGCGCGAAAAAGCGCGCGCGCGACGCCGCGACATACCGCCGGTAAGTGCGCCCCGTTCCGTCCGAAGCGGCCAGCCTGCGAATCAGTTGTGGTTTCATGACAGCCCCCGATGTCGATCGGATTTGCGCCAGGTCACGCCGCTTCGTCGCAACGCCCCGGCCGTCGGGCCAGGTTGCCGTGCCCGTGCCAACCCACGGACACGGCCCCTGGTTCACCTCGTACATTCGTCTCTCTGTGGAGACGATGGCCTCTCTCCCCGCTTCATCGCGCCGGCCGGTCCTGATCCGGCGCTGCCCCTTCCCTTTGCGGCGCGTCGCTCGCGAATGTTGCCAGCGCGTTGCCTGTCGTTATCGCCATCCTTTTCGCGTCGTCAGGACAAAAAAGTCGAAAAGGAAAAACGGCGAAGTCGATGCCCTTTTTTCGTCCGGTTTTGAATGGCCGTCATACCGGTCCGCCATTCAACCGTTTTTCTCACGCATTTAATAAGGCCCCGCCGCGCTCCCGCAAACATCTGATGGCTTCCCCGACCGTGCCTGCGAGTGAGCTTTTTACCGCCGGTCTTTTTTAATCCGGTTTTCCCCGTACCGTCGACCTGGCAGCAAAACATTTTTCTGTGCAGACCTTATTGCAACGCTTATGCCAACCCGCGTAACCATCCGTAAGGCCCCCGTCAAAGCTTTACGCTGCGGTGAAATCGGTTTGTTTTCGAACGCGAGGCGAGCCGCCCCGATTTGGGGCGTGGTGCGCATTGATTCGTTTCTGACACGCCAATTCGCCGCGCGCTGGCCGCAAAGCGCGCCCTCCGCTCCGTCCCGCCGGCCTGCTGGCTGGCCGCAGGGCCGGCCACACGCGACTTCGCCGCTCCCTGCGGTTGGAGAAGCACCCCGCCCGGCGCCGCAAAGCGCACTCGACTCGTGCTGTCCGATTTGTCGCAAGTGTGAAACATGGCTGCTCGCGGCTCGTCGATTTTAGTCACGCCTTAATACCAGGGCAATTGCTATGCAATGTGCGATTCCTCGCATATCCGGCCTTGACCGCTTATTCATTAGTGATCCGTGTTAATCGGAAACCAACACGCATTCCCGATCCATGTTTCTTTATCTGGCGCTTTCAGGCGCTTTCGCTTATCGTTAGGCCATGCGCCAATCAGAGCGCTTGTATCAGGTCAACGAGGCAAGCCACGGTTCAAGTGGTTTTCACGATTCGGGGATAAAGTCGCCGGGCAGTTTCAGCAATGAACGACAAGGTCGCCGCCATTGCATGAATGGGTCCGCCATGCAGCGCGTTCCGGTTCGCGCCGCGCTTGCAGTGTCCCTTGTTCGTGATCGCTGCTGCCGTGAATGCGTCGCAGCCGGAGTGCCGTAACTGGCCGCCTGAATCTCACAACGCCGCACAGCAGTCCGAGGATCGAACGGGGGGAACCATGACTACGACTTGCACGCCGGCCGACATGGAACGCACGGTTCTATACGTGGCGAACGCGCCCGACCAGAAACTCGTCGAGTTTCTGGCCGCGTCGGGATGGCAAGCCGTGCACGCAAAAAGCACGGCCGTCGCGGAACGCATGATCGAACGCGGCAATATCAAGGTTGGTCTCGTTCAGTTGCCCGAAGATTGCACGTCCCAGCAGCTGTCCGCGTTCGCGCTGTGCATGCGCCGCGTCGAGACCAACTGGGTCGCGCAGATCGTGCCGGGCCAGGCCGACAACGAACTGGTCAGCCGTTTCATCCTCGATTACTGCTTCGACTTCGTCACGCAGCCGTGGCTCAACGAGCGGCTCGTGTTCGCGCTCGGCCACGCTCATGGGCTGTCGAGCCTGCGTCAGCCTCGCGTCGCGCCGGAGCCGTCGGTCGGCCGTCACGGCATGGTCGGCCAATGCGAGCCGATGCAACAGCTCTACCGGCGCATCGACAAATGCGGCGTGACCGACGCGCCCGTCTTCATCGCGGGTGAATCGGGCACCGGCAAGGAGCTGACCGCTCGTGCTATTCATGACCGCTCGCCGCGCGCGGGCCGCACCTTCGTCGCGATCAATTGCGCGGCGATTCCGCCGAGCCTGTTGCAAGCCGAACTGTTCGGCCACGAGCGCGGCGCGTTTACCGGCGCGCTGCAACGCAAAATCGGCCGCATCGAGAGCGCGCATGAAGGCACGCTGTTTCTCGACGAAATCGGCGACATGCCGCACGAATGCCAGGCGGTGCTGCTGCGCTTCCTGCAGGAAGGCACGATCGAGCGGCTTGGCGGCAACGGTCCGATCAGCGTCGACGTGCGCGTGATCTCGGCGACCCACGTCGACCTGGAGCGCGCCGTCGAAGACGGGCGCTTCCGCTCCGACCTCTATCACCGGCTATGCGTGCTGCGCCTCGTCGAGCCGCCGCTGCGCGAGCGCGGCGGCGACATCAAGCTGCTCGCCAATTACGCGCTCAGCATGTACAAGCAGGACGGCGCGCGCAAGCTGCGCGGACTGTCGAGCGACGCGATCGTCGCGATGTCGAACTATCCGTGGCCCGGCAACGTGCGTGAGCTGATCAACTGCGTGCGTCGCGCGGTCGTGATGAGCGAGGGCCGCTTCATCACCGCGAGCGACCTCGGCCTGCCCGAAGCCGACAACGGCCCCGCGGTCACGCTCGCGGAGATCCGCAGCAAGGCCGAAAAGGATGCGATCGAGAACGCGCTGCTGCGACACGGCTACAAGCTGTCCGATGCGGCCGCCGAACTCGGCATATCGCGCGCGACGCTGTATCGGCTGATGCACGCGAACCGGCTGCATCAGGAGCCGGCCGGACGCGGCGCGAGCAGCGGTCCCGATGCCGGCGACGAAGCCGAGCGCCAGACCTCGTCGGTGGCATAAGCGCGGATTCAAGCGTTTTTTGCAGTGAACGCTTAGCAGCGCACGGTGACGGCGATTGATCGATCCCGACTCACGAGCGCTCTGCTTACACGTAAAGTAATCATCCCGCGCGTTCCCGCGCCACCGCCAGCATTGCCACCCGGCCAGCGGCCTCCTTCCCCTGCGCCGCCCGGCCCGAGGGGGCTTTCGGGGCAGGCTTCCTGCTGACTTCGCGAGGCCTGCCGGCCATCATCGGCTATCCTATCGGCTCAACGCCCCGCCCGGCGAGCGCCGCCCTCGCGGCACTTTCGCCCGTCCGGCGGGCCTCCGCCGCAGGAACTTCAGCCCCCGGGCCCGTGTCCGTCCCGGGTCGCCCCGCTGAAACAGCCCTACGTTCCGGCACAATCTTCCGCCCTTGCTTCATCCCGCTTTACACCCTATGCAAAAATTTCTGCGTATCTGCTTTTTCATTTTTCTGGTCTCCGGCGCGGCGCCCGTGTTCGCCGCCGCGCCGGAGCCTGCCCATCCCTCGTCCGCTTCCGCCGCCGTCACGCTGACACCTCAGCAGGCCCGCGACGCGCTCACCGTCCTGAACGACCCCAAACGCCGCGCGCAGGTCGCCGATACGCTGCAGGCGATCGCCGCGGCCGGCGCGTTGAGCGCGCCGCCCGCTTCCGCGCCGTCGGCTGCGTCAGCGCCGGCCGCCGCAAGCGGCGCAGCCTCGCTCGTACCGGCCGCGTTCAAGAGCAATGGCCTCGCGTCGCAGATCGCGCGCCAGGGCGCACATTACGCCAACTATCTCGCGACCTCGCTGCGCGGCTCGATCGCCGCGCTGCTCGATGTCGCGTCGGTGCGCGCATGGTGGGACTGGCAGTTCGCCAACCCGCACGCGCGCGTGGTGCTGCTCAAGGTGCTGTCGTCGCTGCTGGCCGCGCTGATTCCCGCATTGTTGCTCGAATGGCTGACGCGCCGGCTGCTGCGGCGCGTCTACCGGGCGATTGCTGCGCGCCGCGAAGCCGCGCAGCAGGACGACAACGACACCGCGCCGCCGTCCACGCCTGCCGCAGGCGCCGCGCGGACCGGTCATGCGCCTACCAGCACGCCGCCGCTGCCCGCGAGGTCGTCGGTGCCGCCAGTGCTCGAGGCTGAGGCGCAAGCCGTCGCGACTGGCCCCGCCGCGCCGTACGCGACGCCATCCGAGAAAGGCCGCGTGATCGAAGCCGAAGGCAAGCGCAACGCGACGCACCACTGGACGCTGCTGCAACGTCTGCCGCGCGCATTGCTTATTACGCTGGTTCGTATGATCCCGCTTGCCGTGTTCGTCGCCGCGGCGAGCGCGGTGATTTCGATCGTCACCGACAACGGCACGCCGCAGGACCGCGCGCTCGATTCGCTGATCGACGTTTACGTGGTGTGCCGCTGCGTCGTGATCGTCGGCGCGTTCTTTCTGCAGCCGAGCGCGCCGCGTCTGCGGCTGCTGCGCATGGGCGACGCGTGGGCCGCGTTCATCCTCGGCTGGGTCGTGCGGATCGTCAGCGTGGTCGGCGCCGGCGTCGCGCTAGCCGAGGTCGCGCAGGCGCTCGGCATGAACGACGCCGCGCATCTCGCGCTGCTGAAAGTGGTCGCGCTGGTCGGTCACGTGATGATCTCGATCCTCGTGCTGCGCTGTGCGAAGTCGGTCGCCAACCGGATCCGCAATCGCTTCTCCGCGCACGAGTCGTTGCAGATGTTCGGCAACGCGCTCGCGGACGCGTGGGCCTGGGTCGCCGTGGTCATTGTGATGGGCCTGTGGTTCGTATGGGCCTTCGACGTACAGAACGGCTATCACGCGCTCGTGAATATCGGCGGCATGACGCTCGCGATACTGATCGGCGCACGGCTCGTGTCGATCGTGATCTTCGGTGCGCTCGCGCGCATCTTCCACGTGCAGGACGAGGCGTCGCGCTCGCTCGTGCATCAGCACGCGTACCGCTACTATCCGGCGCTGCGGCGCGTGATCAGCTGGATCATCGGCATCGTCACCGCGTTCGTGCTGTTGCAGGCGTGGGGCGTCGACGTCGTCGATCTGTTCCGCAGCGGCACGATCGGGCACCGGCTCGCCTCGGCGCTCGCGACGATCGCCGTGGCCGCGATCATCGCGCTGGTGGTGTGGGAGGTGGTCAACGTGTCGGCCGAACGCCGCCTCGACAACTGGACCAGCAGCGGCGATCTGGTGCGCGCCGCGCGCCTGCGCACGCTGATGCCGATGCTGCGCAGCGCGCTGTTCTGCGTGATCGCGCTCGTCGTCGTGCTGACGGGGTTGAGCGAACTCGGCGTGAACATCGGGCCGCTGCTCGCGGGCGCGAGCATCTTCGGCGTCGCGCTCGGCTTCGGCTCGCAGAAGCTCGTGCAGGATTTCATCACGGGTATCTTCCTGCTGATGGAAAACGCGATGCAGGTCGGCGACTGGGTCACGCTCGCGGGCGTGTCGGGCACCGTCGAATATCTGTCGATTCGCACCGTGCGTCTGCGCGGCAGCGACGGCTCGCTGTTTACGGTGCCGTTCAGCTCGGTGTCGACCGTGAACAACACGAATCGCGGCATCGGCAACGCGGCGGTGCGCGTGAATATCGTGTTCGGCCAGGACGTCGAGCGCGCGATCGACACGCTGAAGGAAATCGGCACATCGCTGCGCGAGGATGACAAGTTCAAGGACGGCATCCTGGCGGACTTCTCGTTCTGGGGCGTCGATGCGGTCGACGGTTCGGCGATCACGCTGGCCGGCCAGATGCAATGCCGCGATACGTCGCGCTGGGGCGTGCAACGCGAGTTCAACCGGCGCATCCTCGAACGCTTCAGCGAGCTCGGCATCGAGATCGCTAATCCGCAGCGTCAGCTGCTCACGTGGGACCCCGCGAGCAAGGCCAAGGTCGACGCGGGCGTGCCGCGCATCCACCACGGTGGACAGCCGGATAGCGGCGACCACACTCCGCACAAGGGCGACGCGCCGCTCGACGATCAGATCCCCGTCGATCCAAGCCCGGCCGGCGGCCCCGGTACGCCCGCCAATCCGGGCTCGACCTCGCCGCACGCGTGACGTGACGCGTCGCGCGTCGCACGCGTAAAGGTTCGCTAGCGCGGCTCGGCGCTAGCGAACCTGCCACCAGCGCGGCAACAGACGCCGCACTTCCGGCCTGCGAAAGCGGTCGTCGATCAGATGCACGACGCCGCGATCGTCTTCGGTGCGGATCACGCGACCCGCCGCCTGCACGACCTTCTGCAATCCCGGATACAGGTACATGTAGTCGTAGCCGTTGCCGAAGCGCGCATCGAGCGCGCGGCGCATCTGCTCGTTGACGTCGTTGACCTGCGGCAGACCGAGCGTCGCGACGAACGCGCCGATCAGTTGCTGTCCGGTCAGATCGACCCCCTCCGAAAACGCGCCGCCGAGCACCGCGAAACCGATCCCCTGATTCATCGTCCTGAAGCGCGCGAGAAACGCATCGCGCGCGGCTTCGTCCATGCCGGGCTCCTGCGCCCACACCGGCAAGCCGGGGTGCCGCTCGCGCAGCAGCGCGACCACGCGTTGCAGATAGTCGAAACTGCTCAGGAACCCGAGATAGTTGCCGGGCTGCGCGTCGTACTGCTTCGCGATCAGCTCGACGATCGGCGCGAGCGAGCGCTCGCGGTCACGCCAGCGCGTCGACACATGAGCGGCCACGTGCACCTGCAACTGCTCCGCGCGAAACGGTCCTTCGACGTCGAGCCATTGCGTGTCGTCGGCGAGCCCAAGCGTGTCGCGATAGAAATGCTGCGGATTCAGCGTGCCGGAGAACATCACCGTGGTACGCGCGGCCGCATAGCGTGGCGCGAGAAACGGCGCGGGGATCACGTTGCGCACGCATAGCGTCGCACTGGTTTTGTCGCGCGGCGCGAAACGGTCGGCGCTCAACGTCACGTCGAACATCGAGTGCTCGCCGAACTGCTCGGCGAGCGCGACGAAGTGCATCGCGTCGAAGAAAAAGCGCAGCGCGTGTTCGTCGATCGACAACGGCGCGTCGGCGAGCTGGTCGGTCACTGCGCCAATCAGATTCTGCGCGGCGGACAGCAATTTGCCGGGTATCGCCGCGTACACCTGGTAGCTGGCCGTCTGCGCGCGTTTCACCGCATTCCACTCGCGCTGCAAGCGTTCGAGCGGCTTCTTCAGCGCCGCCGGCGCACTCTTGCGCGCGAGCCGGAACGCGCTTTGATCGAGCGACACGGTATACATGCGCCGCGCGCGTTCGAGCAGGTTGTGCGCTTCGTCGACCAGCACGCCGATGCGCCATTGGTTGATTTGCGTGAGCGCATGCAGCATCGCGCTCGCGTCGTAGTAGTAGTTGTAATCGCCGACGATCACATCGGCCCAGCGCGCGAGCTCCTGCGCCAGATAGTACGGACAGACCTCGTGCGCGAGCGCGGCCTCGCGCACCGCCGCGCGATCGAGCCGTGGCGTCGCCAGCGCGGCGGAGCGCGCCGCAGCGAGACGATCGTAAAAGCCGCGCGCGAGCGGACAGGATTCGCCGTTGCAGGCTTTGTCCGGATGCTCGCAGGCTTTGTCGCGCGCGACGAGTTCGAGCGTTCTGAGCGGCAGCGGCGCGCTCCGGTGCAGCGAGTCGATTGCATCGAGCGCAAGCGCGCGGCCCGGCGTCTTCGCGGTCAGAAAGAACAGACGATCGAGACGGTCTTCGCCGCAGGCTTTAAGCAACGGAAAAATCGTCGCCAGCGTTTTGCCGATGCCGGTCGGCGCCTGCGCCATCAACGGCTTGCCGTCGCGCGCGGCGCGATATACGGCCACCGCGAGCTCGCGCTGCCCGCGGCGAAACTGCCCATACGGAAACTGCAAGTTGACGAGCGCCGCATTGCGCGCGACGCGATGCGCGTCTTCCTGCACGGCCCAATCGAGAAATCGTTCGCACTGTTCGACGAAGAAAATTTCGAGTTCGCCCGCGCTGTGCTGCTGCGTCAGCGCGGTTTCCTTCTGACTGCCGATATCGAAGTACACGAGCGCGACCGTCAGTTCGGCGAGCCCGCGCGACTGGCACAGCAGATGCCCATAGACGAGCGCCTGTGCCCAGTGCAGCACGCGATGATTCGCGGGCATGCGTGCGAGATCGCCGCGATAGGTCTTCACTTCTTCGAGCCGGTTCGCGATTGGATCGTAGCCGTCCGCGCGGCCACGCACGGTCAGACTGCGATGCGTGCCCGTCAGCGTCAGTTCGGTTTCATAGCCACTCGCGCGACGGCCGGCGACCATCTGATGACCGGCGATGCCTTCGAGCGAAGTCGGCGCAGGCGTGAAGCGCAGATCGAGATCGCCGCGCCGCGCGGTGAATTCGCACATCGCGCGGACGGCCACCACGTAACTCATACGACGCGCTCCGCTTCGGCTCGCGGTGCGGCGTCTGCTTCGCTCTGCGCCTCTTGCCCGGCCCAGCGCACGTCGACGACGCGCACCGGCATGCCGTGCTGCGCGCAGTACGCGAGCCAGCGGCTCTGATTGTCCTGCAGGCGATCGCCCGGGCCTTTCACCTCGATCAATTCATAGCGACGCTCGGCCGGCCAGAAGCGGATCAGGTCGGGTAAGCCGGAACGATTGCCGCGAATGTCGCGCAGCAAGCGCTCGAACCACAGCTTCAGATGCGCGGCGGGCAGACAGTCGAGCGCAAGCGCGACGAGTTCGGGCGTCAACAGTCCCCAGAATACGAACGGCGACTGCATACCGGTCTTCTGATGCAGATGCCGCAAAATCGTGGCGCGGTAGACGCCGCTATCGAGCTGCGCGAAGCACGCGGCGAACTGGGTGGCGCGACGCGCGTGAAAATCCGGCGCGTGCAGATCGGCCGGTTCGCGCTGGAACGGATGAAAAAATGCGCCGGGCAGCGCCGCGAAAACCGGCTCCCAGCACAGCAGGCCGAACAGCGAGTTGATCAGCGCGTTCTCGACGTAGTGCACCGGCGCGGCGTCGCTGCACAGATGATCGCGCACCACGTATTCGACGGGCACCGGCGTGTCAGGCTTCGGCAGCACCAGCGTGGCGCGCTCCACAGGCCGCGCCCCAGCAGCGCGCGGTACGGGCATGCCGCATTTGCGCCGCAAGCGCGGCAACATCCGGGCGACCCGCTGCGCTTCTTCTTCGCTCTCGGGCGCGGCGTCGGCCTGCGAGGCAAGCGCGAGCGCTTCGCCGTAACGCTCGCTGCGCTCGAACACGCGCATGCGTCGATGACGCGCACCCGGCCACGCGCAGCCGTCGTACACCTCGAGTGCGGTGTCCCACTGCTCGCGCCGCTCGCAATCCTGGCCGATCCGGAACAGCAGTTTCGCGCGACGCGTTTCGAGCCAAGGATTCGAGGTGTCGATCGAGCGGACGGTCGTGATCAGTTCTTCGAGCGCGGTGGAGTCGCTGTCGACAGGTAGCCACTCGAGCGCTTCGCGGCACGCGTGCAGCGCGAGATAAACGTCGATGTCCGCGCGTTGCTGGAACGCCCGCGACGACGGCCCGAACGCGACCTTCTCGTACTGGAACACGCCAAGATCGGCGAGCACGAACTCCGACCAGTCCTGATGCAGATTGCCGAAGAACATCAGCCGCAAGCGATCGCACAACGGCGCGATCGCGACGTGCAGCACGCGGTCAGTAGTAGCGCCGTGCCAGGCGGCGAGCGGACGGGATGTGCATGCTTGCGCGTCGCCGCTTTCAGTTTGGTAAAACGCGCGCAGCGTTTCGAGCAGATCCGGTTTGCGCAATGCCTTCGCGCCGGGAATTCGCGCGATCGCGTCCGCGAACATCTCCAGCAATTGCGCACGCGTGCTGAGGGCAAACAGATCGTCGAGTGACAGAGCCGGCTCGCTGTCGATCCAGCGATGCGACGTCATCGGCATTGCCGCCTGCAACGGGCAGCCGATTTCGTCATAAACGAGGCGGCTCGCGCGAAACAGCGTGCCCTTGCGCATCAGCATGCGCACCAGCAACGCACGCGAGGGCTGCGGCAATGTCGCGAAAGTGTCTAGAAAAGCATGCTCTTCGTCGTCGAGCAGGTCGTCGTAACGCGCGGCGAGCCATGCAAGCGCGCGCTCGAAATTCAGCAGATAGTAAGGAGCTTCAGAGCGGATCTCTGAGCGAGCATCGGTTGCCACGGACTTTGTGCAGGACCTGTATGTTTATACAGTGATGATAGCAAAGTCCGGCGCAGCAACCGCCGCGCATCAGCTCGCGAGCCACACGACCGTCAGCGAACGCACGCCCTGCGCGCCGCGAATCAGTACGCCCTCGATGTCGGCGGTGGCTGAAGGGCCGGTAACCAGCGCCGCGTAGCGCGCGCTGCGGAAATCGTCACGGCGATAGACATCTTGCAGTCCATCGAGCAATTGCGCCGGATCGAGCAACACGACCAGATGCTGGACGATGTAGCCCAATGCATTGACCACATATTCGCGCTCGCTAAACCACACCGAGCCGGTTTCGGCGACGCCAAAGCGCGCCCGCACCACACCGACGTCGACGTCCTGCAGCGACGCGGGGTCCGTACCGGCGCCGATCACGCGCGTGCCCGGCACTTCCGCGCTCGCCGATGCGATCGATGCCGCCGCGCCAAAGCGCTCGCGAATCAGATCGCTGACGTCGCTCGCGCTTGCTGCTTCGACGCAAGTGCCGCCCATCGTTTGCAAGGCCGTCGTGAAACGCGCCCGCAGATCGCCGCCAACCGCATCGAACAGCGGCACGTCGGGACGCGGCCGCGCGGCCGGTTGCGCGGCGCGTACTTTGGCAAGAAAAGCCTCACGCGTTGTCATTGCCGCCTCCGCGATTCTTTTTGTACCAGGCATGAAAAGTCATCTTCGGTGCTTCCGGCAATTCGCGCTGCCGGCCCCAGATATTCAGAGGGTTGTACAGCACGAAATTCGGCAGCCGCCGCAACGCGCTGCCCATCGACGCTACCGTCGCGCGATACAAGGTCGGACTCGATAGCAAACGCCCCGCCATCTTCAGCACTTCCTGCTTCACGAACGGCACTTCATGCTGCTCGGCGATCACCGCCCGCCATTTATAGATCTGCTCGTGAATATTGATCTTCACCGGACACACGTTCGTGCAACTGCCGTTGAGTGTCGATGCGAACGGCAACGCGCTATAGCGTTTCAGATCGAACGTCGGATTGATGATCGCGCCGATCGGCCCCGAATAGGTGCCGCCATACGACAGGCCGCCGCTGCGTCGATAGACCGGACACGTATTCATGCACGCGCCGCAGCGTATGCATTTGAGCGAGTACCAGAAGTCCTCCATCGCGAGCCGCTCGGAGCGGCCATGATCGACGAGGATGAAGTGCATCTCGGTGCCCGGCCGCGGCGCACGAAAATGCGACGTGTACTGCGTGATCGGCGAACCCAATGCACTGCGCGACAGCATGCGCACGAATACGCCCAGGTCCGACACTTTCGGTATCAGCTTCTCGATTCCGATCGATGCGATATGCAACGGCGGCACGTTCGCCGAAAGATCGGCATTGCCTTCGTTCGTGCAGACGACGACCGTGCCTGTTTCCGCCACCGCAAAATTGCAGCCGGTCATGCCAGCCGTTTTCTCGCGCACGAAATACGGCCGCGTATTCATGCGCTGGCTTTCTGCCAGATAGTGGATGTCGCTATTCTTCGGATCGGTACCGATGGTGCGGCCGAACAGCTCGGCCACGTCCGCGCGCAGCTTATGGACGGCCGGCACGACCATATGACTCGGGTCCTGATGATCGAGCTGCTGAATGCGCTCGCCGAGGTCCGTCTCCATCACGGTAATGCCGCGCGGTTCGAGATACTCGCGCATCTTGCATTCGTCGGTCAGCATCGACTTGCTCTTGACGAGCGTCGTCATGCCGCGCTCGGACATCAGCTGGTGGACGATCGCGTTGTGCTCTTCCGCGTTCGCCGCCCAATGCACGACCACGCCATTGGACTCGGCCGCCGCCGCGAACTGCTCCAGGTAGTCGGCCAGATTCGACAGCGTGTGTTCCTTGATGCCCGACGCCAGCGCGCGCAACGTTTCCCATTCGGCAATGCCATGCGCCTGCGCGTCGCGCTTCTCGCGCAGGTCCCACAGACGCTTGTCGTGAAACGCGACATGCTCGGCTTTGCCGATAAAAGAACCCGCGGCTTTGGCGTGATCGATGCGGTGATGGTCGCCGCTCATGCGCGTGCTCCATTGAGAACCTGCGCGATATGAATGAAGCGCGCGTCGGCCTTCATGCGTTCAGCGCAACCCTGCTGATGCATCAGGCACGACATGTCGCCCGAAACGATGTACTCGGCGCCCGCGTTCAGATGGTCGCGCACCTTGTCCTGCCCCATGCGCACCGACACCGCTTCTTCGGTGACCGAGAACGTGCCGCCAAAACCGCAGCATTCGTCGGGCCTCGCCGGCTTGACGAACTCGATGCCCTTCACGCCTTCGAGCAACGTGCGCGGCTTCGAAAACGGCGTGCCGGCGATTTCCGACGCCGACGCCTGCTTCAGATGACGCAGCGCGCTGCAACTGCTGTGCAGACCGACGCGATGCGGAAACTCGGCCCACGGAAATTCGCGCGCGCCGATCACGTCGTGCAGAAACTCGACCAACTCGTAAGCGCTTGCGCGCACTTTCTTCACTTCATCAGTCTGCTCGAGCGCGGTCAGATGCTCGCGCACGTGATGAATGCAACTCGCGGACGGCCCGACGATGTAGTCGTAGCCCGCGAAGTTGCGCGCGAACAGTCGCTCGGTGGCGGCGGCGTCTGCATGCGCGCCGCTGTTGGCCATCGGCTGGCCGCAGCAGGTCTGCTGTTGCGGATAGTCGACCTCGATGCCGAAGCGTTCGAGCAGTTCGAGCGTCGCGATACCGACCTCGGGATAGAACGCGTCGATAAAGCACGGGATAAACAGCGCGACTTTCATAGGGCCTTCAGGAAATGCGGCGGGGATGATGTCTACCGACCGATGCGGCCCGTCTGCCCGCTATGGTCATGTTGGTCTGACCAAGACTATAAAAAAGTCCGTAGGCGGTGTCAATTCGGCCGCTCCCATTGAAACGCCAGAACAAGTGCGACCTTCGCCGGCGGGAACGTGTTTGTCGGTAGCAAAGCCGCTACGTTGATATAACATTGCTAATCGTCAGCACGTCTTACCCCTGTCGCATTTGTGCAATGTGTCCATGCAATATTTCACAGGGAGACAAGCGAATGAAGTTGACGACGGCAATTCGCGGCGCGCACCGGCAACAGCACAACGCCAGTGGCCCCGACCCGGGGCAACAATATCACTGTTCGCTAACGCGCCCCGCTTTGCCGCCAGTGCAACTGTCGGGATGGCATTCCTTCCTGATAGCGCTGACTTCCATTTTGATGGCCCCAGAGGCTGACGGCGAAGCTCGACACGCGATGGAGCTTGTACGGGCAGTTCGGCTACCAGTTTTCGCTCAACGCCTCCGCGACCGGGAGCCAGAGGGGCGTATGGGGCGACGTCGGGTTTCTCTACAAGTGGTGAAGACCGATCCGTTAGCGGCGCGACCGCTCAAACCGACTCCCGCAGCACCAGCCGATGTTGCAGAATGCGCGGCGCGGGGCGTTGCCCGTCCAGCAGCGCCAGCAGCATTTCGGCGGCCGCGGCGCCCAGTTCGACCATCGGCTGGGCCACGGTCGTCAGCCCCGGCTCGAAGATGTCGGCGATGGGCACATCGTCGAAGCCCATTACGGCGACGTCGTGCGGCACCCGCCGGCCGGCCTTGCTAAAGCACTTGATCGCGCCGATCGCCAACGTGTCCGACACGGCGAACACGGCGCTCGGCGGGTCCACCACCGCCAGCAGACTTGCCGCCGCCTGGCTTCCGGCCGCGTAGCTGTTATCGCCAGTGACGCAGACAAGCTCGGGCGCAGGCGCCAGACCGGCGCGCAGTAGTGCGGCGTCGTAGCCCTCGCGTCGCTGACGCGCATACAGGAAGCGCTCATCGCTGGTGATGAAGCCGATGCGCCGGTGGCCCTTGTTGATCAGGTACTGCACCGCATCCGTAGCGGCCTGGCGATGGTCGATGCTGACATAAGGCACGTCACTACCGGGCATGAACTCCGAGCAATTGACCCACGGCTTGCCGTTCGCCGCCTCGCGCCGGGCTGCCTGGTCGGACATCGGCACGAGATTGATGACGCCGTCGCTCAGGCTGCCAAGCAGCGTCGGCAGGGAGGCGTCCGCTGTGCCAGTCCACGCTTCCAGGTCCGCCGGAAGCAGCGTGTAACCGGCCTGGCGACTGACCGCGGCGGCCCCGCGCACGATCTCGGCGTAATAGGGATTCGCGAAGTCCGGCATCAGCATCAGCAGAATGCGACTCTGCCCGGTACTCAGGCTGCGGCCGAACGGATTGACGCGGTAGTCCAATGCGCTTACCGCCGCCTCGACCCGCTCACGCGTGGCCGCCGATACGGGCTTCGTGCCGTTGAGCACACGCGACACCGTGGCAATTGATACGCCAGCCTCGCGGGCGACGGCTTCGATAGAGGGTTTGCTTCGCATCGTGTTGGTTCAGGCAGCGGCGGGCCCGCTGTTAGCCGGGAGGTAACAATAGTATCACCAGAGGGAAAACTTTTTCCTACGTTGCGCTATTGAGCGTCGAACCTGCGCGGAGATTGAGACATGGCTTGCTGCGGGCCATGACGTTGCAGCAACCGGCAGCCTTATATGTTCCGCATCTCAATTGCCTTTGCCCGTATTCGTGCCTGGCTCGATCCCCGTCGCATAGGGTAAAGCCCATGTTCCAGGCAAACGGGAAAGCGCTTACCCTGCTGACCTGCACCCCGCTTTGCAGCGGTCGCTGCTCGCCATCCGAGCAAGCTGCCATCCGTGCCGCATTCCCTTGACTCTTTGGACTGACGACCATGAATCAAGCCTTGCCCATTTCCATCCAGATTTACAGCCTGCGTAATGCGGGCGATCTCGACCGGCAGCTCGACATTGCAGCCCAAGCCGGATTTCGCCAGGTGGAGCTGATCGGGTCCTTGCTCGAAGATGCGGCCGACACCCGAGACAAGCTTCAGGCGCGCGGCCTGAGCGCCTCGTCCAGCCACCTCAGCATGGCCATGCTGCGTGAGCGTTTGCAAGAAGTAGTCGCGGCGTGCGAGACCATCGGTTTCACCCAGTTGGTCATGCCCGCGGTGCCGCCAGCCGAGCGCGACAGTGACGCCGCATATTGGCGGGCGCTCGGCAGCGAATTGGGCGACTTCGCTCATCGGCTCGCCGATCAGGGCATCGGTCTCGCTTACCACAACCATGATTGGGAACTCAGGGCGAAAGAGACCGGCGCAACGGCGCTGGAACTGCTGTTCGAGTCCGCCGGAGCAAGCCCGCTCGGCTGGCAAGTGGATGTCGCCTGGCTCGTGCGCGGCGGCGCCGATCCGCTGCCATGGCTGCGTCGTTATACGGGCCGCGTGGTCTCGGCGCATGCGAAAGACCTCGCGCCGGCGGGTAAAAAACTCGACGAGGACGGCTGGGCCGACGTGGGTCACGGCGTCATGGATTGGCCCACGCTGTCCGTGGCCTGCCGCGAAGCGGGGGCGCGTTTTCTCGCCGCCGAGCACGACAATCCCAGCGACGGCGAACGCTTCGCCCGCAACGCCTTTGCCTATCTGCACCAGCTCGGAGCCTGATCCATGAAACCTGTCCTGATCGGCATCATCGGTTGCGGCAACATCAGCGATGCCTATTTCACCGGCGCGGCGAATTCGGAGTTCGCCCGCGTCAAGGCTTGCGCCGACTTGCGTCCGGAGGCCGCCCAGGCCAAGGCCGCGCAGCACGGCGTTGCGGCGATGTCGGTGGACGCGCTGCTGGCCGACCCCGACATCGAAATCGTCATCAACCTGACGGTGCCGCACGCGCATGTGCCGGTAAGCCTGCAGATTCTGGAGGCCGGCAAGCACGTCTACCTCGAAAAGCCTTTGGCTACCGACTTCGCGTCCGCACGCGCAATGCTGGCGCGAGCCGAGGCGTCGGGATTGCGTGTGGGCTGCGCACCGGACACCTTCTTCGGCGCGGCCCATCAGGCCTGCCGCGCGGCGCTCGATGCCGGCCGCATTGGGCGCCCTATAGGCGGGGCCGTGGCGGTGTTGTCTCGCGGCATGGAATCCTGGCACCCCAATCCAGAGTTTTTTTTCAAGCCGGGCGGCGGACCCATTCACGACATGGGCCCGTATTACGTGACCCAGCTGGTCAACTTGCTGGGACCGGTGGCACGCGTGTCCGCTTGCGCGACCATCGGTTTTCCACAGCGCATCATCTCCAGTGAGCCGCTCCGCGGCCAGGTCATCGAGGTCGAGGTGCCCACTACGGTCAACGGCATCCTGCAATTTGCAAGCGGCGCCAACGTGTCGATGAGTGCCTCGTGGGACGTGTGGGCTCATCAGCGTGCGCCCATCGAAATCTACGGCACCGAAGGCACGCTGTTGGGCGTCGACCCGAATTTCTTTGGCGGAAGTCCGCGCGTGGCTGAACGTGATAGCGGCTTCAAGCCGCTCGACACACAGCATCACGCCTTTGGCGTCGACAACTTCACGTTGAGAAGTGGCGCGCGCGTGGCCAACTACCGCGCCGTGGGCGTGCTGGACATGGCGGTGGCATTGCGCCGGGATCGGCCGCATCGCGCGAGCGGCGAACTGGCGTTACATGTGCTGGAGGTGCTGGATGCCTTCGAACGCTCTTCGCGCGAGGGGCGGCACATCGATATCGAGACCGCCGTGCAGCGACCCGTCGTCGTGCCATTGGGGCGAGGCGAACAGGTGTTTGTCGCCGACTGAGTCGGCTACGCTCCGTCGCCAGATGTTTCGCGTGGCCGGGCCACTCAGGAAATCACGGCAGCCGACGGCTTCGTCGCATCGTCCTTGTAAATCTCGCGCACGAAGGCCAGATGCCGCTCGGCTGCCTTGCGTGCTTTGGGCGCATCGCGCGCGACGACCGCGTCGTAAATCGCCTGGTGCTGGCTCATCAACTGCTTTTCCATCGCATCGTCGTAATCGATCAAGCGATGATACTGGCGCATGCCCTCGCGAATCAGCGTGTGAATGCCGTGCATCACATGCGCCAGCGCGACGTTATGCGTAGAGTCGGCGATCGCGAGATGAAACGCGGCATCGAGTTCGGCGAGATTCGCGCGATCACGCGACAACGACGCAGCCTTCAACGCCTCGAACGCCGCGCGAATTTTCTTCAGGTCGGTGGCGGTTGCGCGCTGCGCGGCATAGACCGTCGAAATCGCCTCGAGCCCCTGGCGCAGCTCCAGAATATCGGCACTGGTACGCGGATTCTGCAGCAGCAGTTCGGCAAGCGGCTTCGAGATGATCGGCGCGGTCACGTCGACCACGGTGAAACCGCCGCGGCCCGATGTTTCGATGTAACCGTCCGCCTCCAGCCTGATCAGCGCCTCGCGCAACGACGGCCGCGACACGCCGAGCTGCGCCGCGAGATCGCGCTCGGCCGGCAGCCGGTCACCGGGCATCAGCGTGCCCTCCGAGATCAGTTGCTTGATCTGGTCGGAAACCACGTCGGAAATGCGCTTGCGCGCGAAGGACGGAATTGGGCTGAATGGCATAAGCGGCAAACGATGAAGCGCGGTTGACGAGGCGCGCGGCTACTGCACGGTGCGTGGAATTATACCGTTCGACATCGTGCGCCGATTCGCCGATCTCAATGCGGCTGAGCCGTATAAAAGCTCACGAGATCACGCTTCATCGCATGCAGCGCGGCATCGTCGAGATACACCATGTGGCCGGTCGGATAGTAGGCGATGCGCACGTTCTCGCGCAGCGACCGATCGAGGCCAAGATGCGCGAGCGCATATTCGGTCGCGTAAAACGGCGTGGCGAGATCGAAGTAGCCGTTCAGCGACAGCACCCGCAACTGCGGATTCTGCCGCATCGCTTCGGCCAGATCGCCGCCCGCGTACGGCAGCTCCAGCCGTTCGCCCCACCATTCGCGATGTTTCCAGTCCCACTGCCTCAACGCATCGTCGCTGAACACCAGGTAACGGTCGGTCGGCGTGTAGTGCAGGTCTTCCGACAGATGCTGATGAAGCGCCGCATTGAACGCATTCGACACGCTGCTCACCGACGCATCGAAATCGGGATCTTCCGCTGCATCGTCGTAATTCAGGCCTTCGACACGCGCATCGTAGCGCCCTACGCTGCGCGACTCGTTGCGCAGCAACTCGTTTCGAAAACGCGACGGATAAAGACGCAGACGGTTGCGCTTCACGAAGCCCACGTCGAGACCGGTGTAGTACGCGACGCGCGCGGCGATCGCGTCGCGCTGATCGTCGGGCAGCGCATCGCCCTGATCGAGCGCCTGAGCATAGGGCCCGCGCGCGAACGCGCGCGCTTCGTCGACAAAGGCCGGCAAGCTCGCGGGCTTCGGCGTGACCTTGTCGTGATACCACGCGATCGCCGCGAAGCTCGGCAGATAACTCTCGCTCTTGAAATCGGTGCCGGGCGCGAACGCCGCGGAATTGAGCACCGACGACAGCAGGATCACGCCGTTCAGCGCGATATTGTGCTGCCCCAACTGATAAGCGAGCATCGCAGCGCGCGCGGTGCCATACGATTCGCCGAACAGGTACTTCGGCGAATTCCAGCGCTGATTCACCGTCAGATAGCGGTCGATGAATTGCGCAAACGCACCGACGTCCTGATCGACGCCCCAGAAGTCCTTGCCCGTGCCATGCCCGACCGGTCTCGACAGGCCCGCGCCGACCGCATCGATGAACACGAGGTCGGTCGTGTCGAGCAGGCTGTCGGGGTTGTCTTCGAGCGTGTACGGCGCGGGCGGCGTGCTCGCGGGGCTCGCGGTGCGCACGCGCTTCGGCCCGACCGAGCCCATCATCAGGAATACGCTGCCGGCGCCTGGGCCGCCGTTGAACAGAAACGTGATGGGACGCGTGGCCGGCGCTTTGGTGGGCACCGTGTACGCGACATAGAACACGCTCGCGTTGGCCGCGCCGGTCTTGTCGTGCAGCAACAGATTGCCGGCGCTCGCCGTGTAGTCGAGCTTGCGACCGTTCAAGCGCAGCGAATGCGTGGTCGTGCTGGTGGTTTCCGGCGGCACCGGAATCGCGGGCGGCGACGCCCTGTCGTTGTGAGGCCTCGCCGCGTCGGCCGAGTCCGGTGCATTCGATGCAGCCGTCCGCTTGTGCGGCTCATTCGATTCGCCGACCTGCGGCGCGCTCGGCGCGGATGCGGCGGCGTCCGTGCCTGCCCTCGCATCGGCCTGCCCGGCTGCCATGCATCGTTCGCCGAACGACACCGCACCGGCGACGGAAAGCGCCACCGTCAGCGCGGCGGCCGGCAGTCCCGCTGTCAGCAAGCGGCGCAACGAGGAACAGAAGCGAAGGGTCATGAAGTCGTCCGCGACGAGTCGAAAAGCGCTGGAGGCCGTCCAGCCGGATTGTGGAGCGCACCCGGCGCTCGATTCTTGACGCAAGTTTGTGCGGCGTCAACCTTCGGTGTCGCGGCACGCCCCAACATTACATAGCGCCTTTTCCTGCACATGGCGCACACCTGCGCAGTCGTGGCAGAATCGACAGCGCCTTCGTCGCCTTGCCGAGAATACCCAATGGACCAACTGGTACTGGATGCATTCGACGCTGCCGCGCTGATCCCGGGCTTTCGCGCGCCGCACCTGCCGCAGGAACAGCCGGCCCCCTCGACCCTCGACGCCGCCGAGCACGCGATGCGGCACTGGACGAGCACCGTCAGCGGCCCGCTGACGCCCGGCTCCGACGTGCACCGGCACGAAATGTGCCGCATGTTCCGCGAGACCTTCAATCCGTATCGCCCGTCCGTGCTCGAGTGGCCGCCACTCGAAGCCGCGACGCTCAAGCGCATCGTCGAGCTGCCGATCTGGGACATCGCCGTGCAAACCGAAGGCAGAGCCCGCCTGCGCATGGCCGCCTACGCCGCGACGCTCGACACCCCGGACCTGCGCGACGCGCTTGCGCTGAACGCGTGGGAAGAAAACCGCCATAAGGAAGTGCTGTCGCGCATGGTGCATGCGTATGGCATCGAGCTCGCGAGCGAGCCTCCGTACGTCTATCCGAAAGACACGGAGCGGGCTTACCTCGTGACCGGCTATAGCGAATGTATCGACAGCTTCTTTGCCTTCGGCCTGTTCGAAGTGGCGCGGCGCTCGGGCCTGTTCCCGCCGGAACTGACGGAAACGTTCGAGCCGGTGATGCAGGAAGAGTGCCGCCATATTCTGCTGTTCGCGAACTGGGTCGCCTGGCATCGCGCGCAGCTTTCGTGGTGGCAGCGCATCCGCTTCGAGCTCAAGGTATTGGGCGTGTGGGCGTTTCTGGTTTGGGAGCGTATCGGGCTCGCGCGTGCGATGGATGCCGACGGCAACGTCCACGAACACGATAACAACTTCACGGTCAACGGCGCGCAGTCGGTGACGGATGTCGATATCAGCGTGCCCCAATTGATGCAACTGTGTCTTCAGGAAAACGAACGCCGCTTCGCGGGCTATGACCCACGGCTGTTGCGGCCCGCAACGATGCCGCGGCTGGTGCGCTTCGGCTTGAAGTTCGTGCGTAAGAAAAAATAAGCTGCGCCGAACGCGCGCTGTGCCCGCGCGCCCCGCATTCGAGAATTGCGAATCGCCGCTTGACGGTCGAAGTCACTGGCCATCCAAGCGAGTGGCGCGGCAGTCATGCCCGCGTCAGGCTGACGCCATGCTGCTTGCGTAAGCTGGGAACCCAAGCGAACGACAAGGAGCGCGCAATGGAGTCCTTCCCGCTATTCATCATTGGCTCGCCCCGGTCCGGAACGACCTTTCTTTGTTCGGTGCTGAATGCGCATCCTCTGATCCAGCTGACCAACGAATGCCGCGTGTTTGCGTTGCTGAAGGACTTCCTCGAAGTCGGCTGCCATCGCGCCGATCTGCTCGGCGATACTTCACGCGAGCGCCTGCTCGCATTCGGCCATCGTACGCTGGGCGGGTGGGTCGAGCGCTTCTATCGGGAAGAGTTGAAGTTCGGCGCGCCGATCTGGGGCGACAAGCATCCGTCGTACGCCGACCCTACGGTACTGTCGGGCCGAACGGGTTCGATCGAACGCCTGCCGCGCTCCGGTTCCTGCTTGCGTCTGATCCGCGAACTGCTGCCGCAGGCGCGTTTCATTCATATCCACCGCGATCCTCGCCACGTGGCCAATTCGCTCGTGCACAAGCATTGGACCGGATCGATCGAGGACGGCATCCGCGTGTGGGGGCAATACGTCGGCGAGATCAACGCATTTTTCGAAGAGATACCGGCGGCTCGCGCGTTGACCGTGTCGTACCGGAAGGTCATCGAAGAACCGCGCGAAACGGCGGCCAGCATCGGTCAGTTTCTCGGCCTTGCGGATGCATCGCCGATCAGCGAGTTCCTGATCTCGCAACGCCGCTCACCGACGCCGTTCAGCGATCCGGTGACCGATATCGGCGATCTATATCTGATTCCCGATACGGCCGCGAGCGACGACACGCTGCTCGCTCTCGCCGGAACCCAGGCGCGTCGGCTGGGTTATGCGGCGGCTTGAGGTTCTCGGTCAGCCCGTCACCCCTTCCACGAACCGCGCAATCCTGTCGCACGCCTCGATCAATCGATCCTCGCCCACCACCAGCCCCAGCCTGACGAAGCCGTTCGCCGTCTCCCCGAACGCACTTGCATCGAGCACGGCCACGCCTTGCGCGCGAAACAGCTGCCACGTGAACCCGGTCGTATCGAGCCCGGTCCCGCTGACGTCGACCATCACGAACATGCCGGCTTCGGGCAACAGGCACCGCAGGCCCGGCACGCGATGCAAGCGTTCGAACACGACGTCGCGCCGCCGCCGGTAGATTTCGCGGATAGCCGCGACGATCTCCGCCCTGTTCTCCAACGCCGTCAATGCGGCCTGCTGGATGAAGCCCGGCAGGCCGTACAGCATCGCGAGCGCGAGCCGCGCCATGTGCTCGATCAGCGTCGCGGGCCCGATTGCCCAGCCGACGCGCCACCCCGCCATCGCGTGCGACTTCGACAGACTGCCGAGCGTGACCGTGCGCTCCGCCATGCCGGGCAGCGACGCAATGCTCACGTGGTCGCGTTCGAACGTCAGTTCCGCGTAGACCTCGTCGGACAGCACCCACAGGTCGTGCTCGCACGCGAGCCG
Organism: Paraburkholderia atlantica; assembly: GCF_009362785.1. Classification (GTDB taxonomy): domain Bacteria; phylum Pseudomonadota; class Gammaproteobacteria; order Burkholderiales; family Burkholderiaceae; genus Paraburkholderia; species Paraburkholderia atlantica. The sequence goes on along the minus strand of NZ_WHNQ01000034.1, from coordinate 52,146 downwards.
GGCGATGCGCTCGAGATCCGCGCGCTGCATCACCACGCCGGTCGGATTGCACGGCGTCGCGAAGAAGATCGCCTTCGTGCGCGGCGTGATCGCCGCCGCGAGCGCGTCGCAGTCGACGTGAAACGCGCGCGCCGGATCGACCGGCACCGCGACGAGCGTCGCGCCCGCCGCGCGCACGCAGGCCTCGTAGGTCAGATACATCGGCTCGGGAACGATCACTTCGTCGCCCGCCTCCAGCAGGCACAGCGACACCGCAAACAGGCCGTTTTGCGCGCCAGCGGTCAGCACCACGTTGGCGGCGCTCACGTCACGGCCCGTGGTACGCCCGTGCTCGGCGGCGATCGCGGCGCGCAGCGGCTCGCGGCCGGCCATCGCCGTATAGTGGGTATCGCCGGCGCGCAGCGCATCGATGGCGCGCTCGACGATCGGCGCGGGCGTCGAGAACTCGGGGTCTCCTACGCTCAGCACGATCACGTCTTCGCCCCTCGCAGCCGCCTGCTGCGCGACCCGATGGATTTCCCAAGCCGACGTGCGCCGCCCTTGCAGTCGCTCGACCAGATTCGAATACCTCATTGCGCTCACCCGTTCCATTCGACTCGCCAATGTAATGGCGCGCCGACGAAACGTCCAGATACGAAAAAGGGTCATGCGAGCGGACAACCTCGCATGACCCTGTGCGCAACGTACTGCTGTTTGCGCGACTGCTTTGCTTTGCTTCAAACCCCCGTCGAACCTTATTGCAAACCCCCGTTAAAACTTCGGTGCGTCAAAGCTGCCGGCGCAGTTCCGCCGGCGGCACCTTCATCAGATGCCGGTATTTCGCCACCGTGCGCCGCGCGACCAGCACGCCCTGGTCTGCGAGCATCTTCGCGAGCGTCACGTCCGACAGCGGATCGCGCGCGTTCTCCGCGGCGATCATCTCCTTGAGCAGCGCGCGCACCGCCGCGGCCGAGCAGGTGCCGCCGCTTTCGGTGCCGAGCTCGCGCGGGAAGAAATGCTTGAACTCGAAGATGCCGCGCGGCGTCGCCATATATTTGTTGCCCGTCGCGCGCGAGATCGTCGATTCGTGCAGGCCCAGCTCGTCAGCCACGTCGCGCAGCACCATCGGCTTCAGCGCGATCTCGCCGTACTGGAAGAAGGCCTTCTGATGCGCGACGATGCATTCGGCAACCCGCTGGATCGTGTCGAAGCGCTGCTGCGCGTTGCGGATCAGCCAGCGTGCTTCCTGCAGCTGTTGCGCGAGCGGCGAGCGGCTGGCGCCGGCCGACTGCGCGAACAGCTGCGCATACATGCGATGGATTCGCGCGCGCGGCTGCACTGCCGGATTGATCGACACGACCCACTTGTTGCGCGCCTGACGCACGATCACGTCGGGCACCACATAGTTATCCTCGGCGCGGCCGTAGCAATTGCCCGGCTTCGGATCGAGCTTGCGCACCAGCGCGCAGGCCACGCGCAATTCCTCCGCGCTGCAGCCGATCTGCTTTTGCAGCTCGGCCTGTTCGCGGCGCGCGAGACGTTCCAGATGATGCTCGGCGATCTGCCGCGCGACGTCGCGCCCCGGCGTATCGGCGGGCAACGCGTTGATCTGCAGCGCGAGGCATTCCGATAGCGAACGCGCGCCGAGCCCCGGACGATCGAGCGATTGCACGAGGCGCAACGCGACCAGCAGTTCTTCCTCGGTCAGCGTGGGTTCGAGATCGACGCTGTCGGCCAGGTCGGCGAGCGACTGCCGCATATACCCGTCTTCGTCGAGTGCCTCGATGATGAAACGGGCCACCGCGCGATCGCGGTCGTCGAGACGGTATAGGCGCAACGCGTCGTGCAACTGCTCGCGCAGCGTGGGTTGCGAGCGAGCCCAATCGGCCGGGTCGCTGCCGTCCCCGTCGCCGTTCTGGCGCGCCGAGCTGCGCGAACCGTAGTCGCCGGAAAAATCGGCGGGCATGTCGTCCTGACCCGCGCTTTCGAGCGTATCGCTACCGGAGTTTTCCGCCGGCAGTCCGTCCGGCTCGGCGGCGGCTAGCGTATCGACGGCGGGTGCGTTCGCGTCTTCGCCATCAGTTGGCGTCGTGCCGGCGAGCGCGACGTCCTCTGCTTCGGATGAGTCGTATTCGAGGAACGGATTGGTATCGAGCGCCGTGCGCAATTCCTGCTGGAACTCGAGAGCCGACAATTGCAAGAGACGCACCGACTGCTGAAGACGAGGCGTCAGTGCAAGAGACTGCCTTGTGCGTAGTTCGATTGAAGGCATTGGAGTAGATCCCGTTCGTTGGTAGTCAAAGACTCAGTGAGCCGAGTTCACTCCTTCAATGCAACGTCCGTACCAGTTCGCGCAAGACGCTGTTTTGATTACGGTTTGTTTATTCGTGCGGATGAATTTTCCGGGCCATGCGCGCCCGTTTTTACAAACGGCAGGCAATTTCCGATCCCTTTCTTCACACCTCCGACGGCCTCGCGCACGTTCGCGCCACAGCCCTATTCGTCAGTCGACAAACCCCGATGGATACGGCTTTCGCGAGCGGCATCACCAGGCTCGCAGCGGCCGGGCACGATGCATGCGGAGCAGCGTTGTGTGGACGGACGCCGCCCTTTGCAAACACGCCAGTCATGCGCGGATGCGAATACGACGCCCGGTGTCGAGAAACGGGCCCCCGACGGTACCGTAGCGGCCACGACCCACGTGTGTCATCAGCGGCTTCCGCCGCGATCGGCCACCGGCAACAAGACCGCCATTTTCATCACCACCTGAAGGAGAAAATCATGAAGACGATCCAGCTTCTTAAGACCGCCGGCAGCATCGTTGTCGTTGCATTCGCGCTGAACGCGAACGCCCAGACCAGCGCTTCGGCTCCGCCCGCGGCGTCGGAAAGCGTCGGCCAGCATATCGACGACGGCACCATCACGACCAAGGTCAAGGCGGATCTGCTTGCCGCGAAGAACGTCAAATCGACGCATATCCACGTGAAGACCCGCAAGGGCGTCGTATGGCTCACGGGTTCGGTGCCGTCGGCCGAAGACAAGACCGCCGCCGAAGATGTCGTGCAGAACGTAAAGGGTGTCGAGAGCGTGAAGAACCAACTGAAGGTGGGCGCGGACTGATATCCGCATAATCGGTTCGCGCCGATTCGATCGAGCGGAACGGAAAAGAGCCGGCAGAGCCGGCTCTTTCTATTGCACTGACGCGTCGATCAACGCTTCATCGCCGCATACTGGTCGCGCAGATCGCGCACGCGATCATGATTCTGCAGTACGCCCTGGTATTGCCGCTCGACGATCGCACGCACATCGGCCGGCAAATCCTTTTCGAGCGCATCGTGATAGCGCTTCTTCGCGACGTCCTCGCCCTTTTCGCATTCGGCGAGAATCGCATGGTCGCTTCGATCCGAAACCGCCGATCTGACGTCGACCCAGCCGCGATGCAGCGCACCGCTCATGCTGCCGCCGGTTTCGGGCTTGCCGCCCAGGGTCTGAACGGCATCCTGCAACTCACGCGCGCCGCGGGCGCACTCTTCGGCGGTCGAGCGAAACAGCATCTTCAGCTCTTCGTTATGCGCATCCTCGGCTGCTTTCATAAAGCCCTTTTCGCCATCCTTCGACGTTTCGACCAGGTCATTCAATACGGAAACAACGTTGGTAGCCATTCAATACCTCCAAGGGTTTCGTTCATCGCGGAATCCGCCGCGCGGGGCTTTTTATGTGCGTCGCGATGAATCGGTTCGACGCGCGGCGGGCTGCATTGGATAGCACGCATCGCGCGTGCCCGGAAACACTTTGGTCGTCCCCTCGAGCGGCACAGCGGTTGCTACGTCGATGAGTTCGGCAATCTATAACGACAGGGGGAATCACGATGAAAAAATCCGGCAGCGTCAAAGTCCTGGCGGCGGTCGCGATCGTCAGTTCGGCTACCGTGATGCAGATTCGCGCGCACATTGCATCACCCGACGCGGCGGCCGCCCATCCACATACAACGATGTCGGCCTGCGCCCGTTCGCATGACGGCATCACACCGGCCTCATGCGAGCCGATGCATAGCGAAAGGCAGCTCGAACGATTTCAGCCGCCGCACGACACACGGCAACCGTGGGTGTAGCGCGACGTCGAAATCGCGCGGTAAAACGGAAAACGGCCCGATGATCGTCATCGAGCCGTTTTTCGTTGGTATGCCGCTTCGCTTACGTCACGCGCGCTTCTCCGCGAATTCCTGGATCGGCTTGGGCGTCCTCGTCGGATCGAAATCGGCCCAGCGTCCCTGCTGCCAACGGCCGGTCGCCTTCTCGATCGCGACGCCGCCCGCTTCACGCAGCACGCGCGCGGCATCGAGCTGATTGTCGGGCGACACGTGCACGGCGACGAGCACGCCCGAATCGCGCGCCTCCTCGTGATACGGCACGTGAAGGTCCGATTTGCCGCGCTCTTTGGTGCGCGACATCGCACCGATCAGCGAGCCGACATACGCGCCGACACCCGCCGCGATCAGCGACACGAGCAGCGGTGCGGAAAACGCCGCGAAAATCGCCACGCCAACCACCGCGCCGATCGCCGCGCCGATCGTCACGCCCATGCCCGCGCCTTTAGGCGCCTCGCGCGCGCCGGGGTCGCTATCGGTGTCGCCGCCGATCGGGAAACGCGCGTGCTGGCCGCGCGGATTGACGAAAAACAGCGTGACGTCCTCTTCGACGAAACCCGCATCGAAAAGCTTTTGCGCCGCACTTTCCGCGGCCGGAAACGTCGTGAAGCGTGCTGCGACGATGAGTGACATAACGCCTCCTTATCGTTGATTAGCGTTCGCGGACCATACCGTCGCCGGGGAGCGCGCGTCACAAGCGGCGCGCCCAGTCAGTGCAACACGCGGCGGCCCTACGCCGCGGTGCCGCGATCCGGTTCCATGCCTTCCACTCTGAACAGTCCGCTATGCAACACGACGCCTTCGCCGTTGTTCTGGTCGAGCGCTTCGGCGCAGACCGAGCGGATGCGCTGACGGCCTCTGTCGAAAGCGGCCATCAATGCCGGTTCGAGCGCGGATTCCGCGCCGAAGTGATCTTCCAGAGCCTCGGCGGTGATCGAGCAGACCACCGGCTCGCCATCGACCCGCGCGAGAAAGCGCACCGTCAGATTGGCGCCGTCGAAGACCGGTTCGTCGTCGGGGAAAGTGATCTGCATCAGAGAGTCCTCATAAGCAGGCCGCGGCAAGATCGCGTTCATGACGAGCCTTTCAATTTGCCGGCCAGTTGCTGCGCCATCTCCAGGTGATGCTTGATGGTCGGCAGCGCTTTCGCGGCCGCGGCCTTCAGTTGCGCATCGGTGCCGCTTTCGCTTTGCTGCTGGAACAGGTCCACCGCACGCTGATGCGCTTCCACGCCGACCTGCTCGACGTAGGCCGCATCGAACTCGTTGCCCTTCAACGTCTGCAGTTTGCCGACCAGCGCGGAATCCGCAGACGGCGTTGGCTTGAAACCCTTCTTCGCGACCAGCCCGGCCATTGCTTGCGACAGCTTCGTGTGGTCGGTCATCATCTGTTGCGCGAACTTCCTGACCTGCGGATCGTTCGAGTTCTTCAGCGCGATCTTGCTGGCGGCGATTTCGGTGGCGTCCGACTTCGACGCTTCGAGCACGAACTGCTGATCTGCGGGTGACAGCGTCGTTTTACCGGCCGGCGCGGCGCTCGCGGGCGCATCGCTCGCCTGCGCGCAGGCTGTGTCGATCGTTGCGGCGCTCGCGCCCAACACAGCCAGCGCGGCAGTCACCACTTGTAGGGAATACCGGAATTTCATGCACTTTCTCCCTGTCGAATCACCGATGCGCAGCGTCGAATCACCGATGCGCTGGCGGCGAAGCCAACGCGCCGCCTTCGATCAAGCCGCCTTGCGCTTCGTCAGTTGGCCGATCAGCGTCTTGTTGAATGCGGGCAGATCGGCGGGTTTGCGGCTCGAAATCAGATTGCCGTCCTCGACCGCTTCCTGATCGACCCACGTGCCGCCCGCGTTACGAATATCGTCCTGCAGGCTAGGCCAACTCGTCACGGTGCGCCCCTTGATGGTCCCCGCCGATACCGGCAGCCACGTGCCGTGGCAGATCACCGCGATCGGCTTCTTCGCGTTGTCGACCGCTTTAACGAATGCCTGCGCCTGCGGCAGCAGTCGTAACGCGTCGCCATTTACGACGCCGCCCGGCAACACCAGCGCGTCGTAGTCTTCAGGACGGGCTTTGTCGAACGTCGCATCGACATCGACGGTGTCGCCCTTGTCGACATGCTTGAAGCCCTGGATCTTGCCCGGCTTCGCCGAAATCACGTGGACCGTCGCGCCGGCCTCGGTGAGCGCGCGTTTCGGCTCCACGAGTTCGGCCTGCTCGAAACCGTCTACGGCGAGTACCGCTACCTTGTAGCCATTCAGTGCATCAGTCATGCGTTTTCTCCTTTCTGCGGCGCCGCGCTCGCGCGCTGGCTGGTTATGCATTTGCATAGCGCGGCGCCTGTGCTAAAGCGTTGTCCCGCAAAACACGTGCCCGGTTGCGCCGGTTAGCGCGAACCGCTTCGTGTGCCAACAGCATCATGGTCAGACATCGGTCTGGTCTTCGTCGGAACCCTCCGCGCCCGGAGGCACCTGCGGATCGACGACGTGGTCGGTGTCGATATCGCGGTCCGCTTCCAACGTCGAATCGCCGTCGGCCGACGCACGCTCGCCCGTACCTGAGCGATCGGTATCGCTGCCGAGTTCGGCGTCGCCGGTTTCGAGCGCGTGATTGTCGAGCTCCGTATCGACGTCGAAATCGTGACGCTTCGCGCCTGCGACGTCGCTGCCGCTGTCGGACGAGTCGCTGGGACCGAGCGTGCCCGTCGTGTCGGAGGTTTGCTTGACAGTCCGCTGCGGCTCTTCATCGGGATTGAGTGTGCTGCTCATGAAATCTCCCCTTTCCAGTTGGTCACATCGACTTTTCCGCAAGGACCGTTCCGCTTCAATGGCATCCCCCTTGCTTCAGCCGCTTGAAACTTTCTACTGGCGACCATGGCTACCCCGACCCACTCCACGACCGCGAACGACAACACCGCACCGCAGCCGATGCCGCCGGGCCTGCGCCACGCCGACGACGCGAGGCCCGGCTACACACGCAAGCGCGAGCGGGACCGCTTCGTTTATTTCGACGTGAACGGCAAGCGCATCGTCGATGAGGACGAGATCCGACGCATCAACTCGCTCGCGATCCCCCCGGCCTACGAAAACGTCTGGATCTGCCCCGATCCGCGAGGTCATCTGCAGGCAACGGGCCGCGACTCGCGGGGCCGCAAGCAGTACCGCTATCACCCGCGCTGGCGCGAAACGCGCGACGCCGACAAGTACGAACGAATGGCCGAGTTCGGCCGCGCCTTGCCGAAAATCCGCGCGCGCGTTGCGCGTGATCTGAAGCTGCCCGGCATGCCGCTCGACAAGGTCGTCGCGGCCATCGTGCAGTTGCTCGACACGACGCTGATTCGCGTCGGCAGCGCCGAATACGCACGCGACAATCAGTCGTACGGATTGACTACGTTGCGCAAGAGGCACGTGAAGATAACGGCCGGTCGATTGCGCTTCCAGTTTCGCGGTAAGAGCGGCATCGAGCACGACGTGACAGTGGACAATCCGAACGTCAAGCGCATCGTGCGACGTTGCGCAGAGCTGCCCGGCCACGACCTGTTCCAGTATCTCGACGAAGACGGCACGCGCCACAGCGTCGGCTCGACTGATATCAACGACTACCTGCGCCGCGTGAGCGGCGCGGACTTCACCGCGAAGGACTACCGCACGTGGGCCGGCAGCGTGTACGCGCTGGCGGCATTGCGCCGTTTGATGTGCAGCAGCGCAGCCGAAGCGCGAGGTCATATCGTCGCGACCGTGAAAGAGGTGGCGAACCTGCTGCGCAATACGCCCGCTGTGTGCCGGCGCTGTTATATCCACCCGGCGATCATCAGCGCGTTCGAGGCCGACGAGTTGCGGAGCCTCACGCCAGCTCAGGCGCGCCGCGGTCTCAAGGTGGATGAAGTGGCCTTCGCGGTGCTGCTGGCGCAGGCGGAAAAACGCGCGGCGAAACTCGCGCGCGCATCCGCTGCGAAAGGACGCAAGACGCGCGAGTCATCGGCCGACGACAGCATCAACGGTTCGCTGACGAGTCTGCTGAAGAAATCCCGCGTGGTGCGCAGGAAAGCTCCCGCCGCGGAACAGAAAAGCGGCGCGGCCCAGCGGCGAGCCACAGCCCGCGCTGGTACGCCGCGCACTGCGCCAGAACTGGCATCTGAATCTAAACCGGCGGCCCAGTGAGGGGCTCGGCGATGAATCGACGAAGGTTCAAACCTCTTCCTCGAATGCCGCCATCACGAGCCAAACATCGCGTTCCCCATCGCGTATCTCGGCCGCCAGCGCATACTGATCGCGTGGCGAACAAACGCGCGCGAGCGTGTTATGCGCGACTTCACCGTTGTCGAACACACGCTCCGACAATGGCCGCACTTCCTGCTTGCCTTCGAACATCGGCTGTTGCCGACGGTACACGAGGGTCTCGGACTTCCAGTTGCTGAAGCACTCGCGAACGTGCGAGAAGTCCCCGCCGCAGATGTTCGCCTGAAAATGAATCTTCCTGGTCACGATATTCTCCCCGATGCGAAGCGGCATCGTCCGGGCGTCACCAAGAACGCAACGGTGCATTGCCGCTTCCGCATCGATCCAGCGTTACTGTCCCTTTGTATCGCTGCTGGCATCGGCGCCGGGCGTGTTCGTCGTATCGTTCATTGGCTTCGTTGCCTTCGACTTCTTGTGATGGTGTTTCATCGACGAAGTCGAGCCCCCGGTGCTGCCCATCGCATTCGGTGCGGGCTCGTTGCCCGCCGTCGGCGCGGCGGTGGCCGCGCCATGCGCGTTGCCGCCGCCCGCGCCGCTATTGCCGTTGCCGCCGCCCGTCTGCGCGAACGCGGCGCCCGACGCGACGGCGCCCGACGCGGCCACACATGCCGCCACCAGCCATGCCTTCGGATATTTGCTCATCTGGGTTCTCCCTCAAGTAAAAAGGACGGGTGTGATCCTTCTGTTCCTGCCGCCATCGCTGAACGTCGAGCAAGGCCTATGCCGCGCGATGCGCGCGGCGCATGCGTGCGTTGCGCTTTGCCGGGCAGCGCTGGCGCCGGCACGGACGCAATAATTGCAAACGCTGTCGCATCCTTTACGCACGCGGCGCCTCGTCGCGAGAATGCGGCGCGGGCTGCCATCGAGTAACTGCGCCCTACGGCTCGATGGAACGGCCGTTGCTAAATGCCTGGGTACATTCACCCCATCAAAGGAGCCCATCATGGTGATGCAGACCCAGACGCAAGGCGCGAACATCGTCGGCAAAGGCGCCGCGACCGCGGAAGGCCCAGGCCCGGATGTCATGGCCGCGGCTACGCTCGACGGCAACAAGGTCATCAGCAGCGACGGCGAGCACATCGGCAAGATCAAGGACATCATGCTCGACGTGCGTTCAGGCCGCATCGCGTATGCGGTGCTGTCGAGCGGCGGTTTTCTCGGCATCGGCGACAAGCTGCTCGCGATTCCGTGGAGTGCACTAACGCTGGATACGCAGGAAAAATGCTTCGTGTTGAACATGGTGGCCGAGCGCGTGAAGAACGCACCGGGATTTGACAAGGATCACTGGCCATCGATGGCGGATCAGACGTGGGCCACCACCGTGCATCAGTACTACGGCAGCGAACCGTACTGGGGCGGCGACGTCTATACGAACCGCAACGACGTGGGTGTCGGCGACATTCCCCCGGGTTCGTCGGATGCACCCGAGTCCGGTGGCGTGAAGCTCTGATCGCCGAACCGACCACTTCCGATGCGTGGCCAGTGCGGCGTTCCGCTTCAGGAGAGAACACAATGGCGACCCGAAAGAGCAGCAGCAGATCAAAACGCCCTGTGTCGCGTGGCAAGTCGGGACGGCCGCCGCGCCAGCGCCATGCGCAGGCGCAGGCCGCGCATCGCGCCAAAACCGCGAAGTCGAGCGGCGCATCCGGCGCGAAGAAATGGTCGCATCACGTTATGGAAACGAGCGACGCGATGGACATCCAGAAGGATATTTTCAAAACCGGCAGCGCGGAGTCCATCGCGCGATCGTTGAAGCACTCGTCGACGGTGAGCCGTCGACGCAAGGGCACACCGTTTCAATCGGCGATGTCGATGCTCAATTTCTACATCAATCGAGCGGGCCGAAACCTGCCGAAGGAGCGGCGCGATACGTTGCAACAGGCCAAGCGCAAGCTGCGCGAAGCATTCGGACGCGAGCCGCGCTGAGTTGCCGGGAGGGCGGCGACATCACGCGGCCAGACGCTTGAGTCGGCGCCGGGCTGAATGCCGAAGGCACTCTGCACGGCCTCGAACCGCGAATTGACGTTCAGTTTTTCGAATACGTTTTTCATATGCCATTTGACCGTCTCGGGCGCCAGATTCAACGATCGTCCGATTTCCTTGTTGGACAGCGGCGGGCGACGATAATTGTGCGAAATCTTCGAGGACATACAGCCAGTCTGCCCGACCACGGTCGAAATGTCGGTATCGCCACTGATATCCGACAACTGCGATTTCTCACACCCCACCGCCGCCCACGGTCCGCTGACTCTTCCACTGCCCCTGCTGCACCTCGAACAGCGTATAAGGCGGCTTGATCAGATCCCCATGCGGATCGAACGCGATTTTCCCCGTCACGCCCGTCACGTTCACCTTCGGAAAAGCCGCGACGATCTTCGCGCGATCGAGCGAGTCCGCGTCCTGGATCGCCTGAATCATCGCGAGCGCGGCGTCGTAGGCGAACGGCGCATAAAGCTCGACATCCTGATTGAAGCGCGCCTTGTAGCGCTTGCCGAACTCCTGCGCGGACGGCAGCTTGTCGAGCGCGGGACCAGGCTCGAGATCGCGCGTCCCCTCGCCCGCGTTGCCCGCGATCTGCAGGAACGCATTGCTCTTCAGCGCGCCCGCGCCGAACAGTTGTGCGGGCATGCCGAGCGAGCGCATCTGCTTGACCAGCATCGCGCCCTGCTCGTCGAGTCCGCCGAAGAAGATCAGGTCGACGTTTTTCTGCTTCAGCGAAGTCAGGATCGCGCGCAGATCGACCGCCTTGTCGTTCGTGAACTCCCGATCGACGACATTGCCGTTCGCCTGCTTTGCGCCCTTCTCGAATGCGTCGGCGAGGCCCTGGCCGAACGCGGTGCGATCGTCGATGATGCCGATGCGCTTCGCCTTCAACTGCTGCACCGCGAACTCGCCTGCAATCACGCCGCCCACGCCGTCGTGCCCCATCGTGCGAAACACGTTCGCGAAACCCTGCGCCGTGAGCGCCGGATTGGTCGAGCCCGGCGTGATCATTGCGACGTTCGCCGTGTGATAGACGGCCGAGGCCGGAATGCTGCAGCCCGAGTTGTAATGGCCGATCACGCCGACCACGCCGTCGTCGACGAGCTTCTGCGCGACCTGGATCGCGATGCGCGGATCGGCCTGATCGTCCTGCACGTCGAGCACATATTTGACGGGTTTGCCGCCGATCATTGGATGCTTCGCGTTCGCTTCATCCACCGCGAGCTGCGCGCCGTTCTGCAGGTCCTTGCCGACCCGCGCGACCGGTCCGGTCAGCGGTCCGACGAAGCCGATCTTGACGATTTGCGGCTCGGCGCCGTACGACGGCGCATGCGCGCACAACATCCCAAGGGCGAGTGCGACAACCAGGTTTCTGCGTTTCATGATGTCCGTCCTCTTCCGTGCAGCAGTTGCGGTGATTAAAAACGACGCGGGCTATAAGGCTCGAGATCGACCGGCGGCACGCGCCCCGCCACCAGATCGGCGACGACGCTGCCCGTCACGCCGCCCAGCGTGACGCCCAGATGCTGATGACCGAATGCGTAGACGACGCGCGGCGACGCGCTCGACGCTCCGACGACCGGCAAACCGTCGGGCAGGCTCGGCCGGAAACCGAGCCAGTCGCTATCCGGTTGCGGCAATTGCGGCAGCGCGTGCCGCGCGGAGCGCGTGATCAGATCGAGCAGCGCGGCATTGCGCTGCGGTCCATAGCCGCCCAGTTCGACGGTGCCCGCGGCGCGGATGCCGCCGTCCATCGGCACCATGTAGAAGCCGCGCTCGGCCCAGCCGCACGGCCGTGAAATCAGCGAAGACGTACCGGGGAAGCGCACGTGATAGCCGCGCTCGGTATCGAGCGGTACGCGGTCGCCGCATTGGCGCGCGAAGCGGCCCGAAAACGCGCCCGCACAGACGACCGCCTGCGCGGCGTCATAGGAGCAACCCGCTTCGTCGACGATGCGCACGCTGTTGGCGCCGGGCACAAGCGTGCGAACCGCGACGCGCTGATGCCTGAGACCGCGAGCGAGCAGCGCCGCGTGCAGCGTCTGCAAAAAGCCGCGCGGGTCGCTGAGGAACCAGCTGTCGTTGAACAACGTGCCGTGCGCAAAGATCGGCGCGAGATTCGGTTCGAGTGCGGCGATGCCGGCGCGGTCGAAGTTTTCGAAGCGCACGCCGAGCGAGCGGCGCAACGCGAGCGACGGCTGGGCCGCGTCGAACGACGCCGCATTCGAATACAGGTACAGGCATTCCCGCGGCCGGACGAAGCGCGACAGGTCGTCGCTTTCGAGCATCTCGCGGTAACCGTCGAACGCGCGCGACAGCAGGCTTGCGAGAGCCTGCGCGCTGTGCTCGTAGCGCCGCGGCATCGACGCGCATAAAAAGCGCGCAAGCCAGGGCGCGAGTTGCGGCAGATAGCGCCAGCGAATCCGCAGCGGACTCGTCGGCGAAAACAGGAAGCGCGGCAGATTGCGGAACACCGCCGGATTGTTCACCGGAATGCAGCCGTAGTTGGCGAACGTGCCCGCATTGCCGAATGACGTGCCCTCGCCCGGACCGAGCGCATCGAACAGCGTGACGTGGTGACCGTCGCGCATCAGCCAGTAGGCGCTCGACAGGCCGACGAAGCCTGCGCCCAGCACCGCGACCTCGCTCATCGCGTTCGCCGGCCGGCCGCACTGGCCGCCCGACCCGATCTCGCGCCGGCTGCACCGACCGGCAGCAGCGTGCTCTGCTCTGTCACGACCGTCCCTCCTGTACTACAGTTGCGCGTCGTCTTTCGACACGGCGCCACACAAATCATGCTTTAATACTCACACAAAATTTTTTTGTGTGCAATTAATTTGGCTTTGTGTGGACTTAGGTACTTTCCCCGAGCGAAACGGGCTGACATTGTGCAGGGCGGTGTAGTTCGGTTGCCGACTCGAGGACAAACAGGTTTAGTATTGGCTTGTCCTGCATGCTCGAACGAGTTTTTGTATGGAGATTCACGCTGGATGAAAAGCGCAATTGACCACACAAACGGCGAAGACGTTCTCCAGACAAAGGGGCGTCAGCCGACTTATCTCGAAGTGTCGCGCAGCCTCGAGGAAAAAGTCCGCAACGGTCTCTACCCGCCGGGCAGCCGTCTGCCGCCGCAGCGCGAGCTCGCGTCGGAGCTGGGCCTGAATGTCTCCACCGTGTCGCGCGCGTATAAGGAGTTACAGGCGCGTGGGCTGATCGTCGCGAGCAAGCGGCGCGGCTCGATCGTCACCGGCGGCGCCATGCCTGCCGTGCACGCCCGCCGCGACAACCCATCGGCAATCGGCAACGCTGACGCGAACGCCGTGCTCGACCTGACCGTGAACCGGCCTGCCACCGGTGAATTCCTCACACAGCTCGCGCGGACGCTGACGCAGATCGCGCACGATCCGCGCTATCCAGAGACCCAGGAATATCAGCCGCCGCAAGGCCCCGAATGGGCGCGGGCCGCGGGCGCGCAATGGCTCGCCGCGCCCGGCTTCACACCTGGCGCCGACAGCGTGGTCGTGACGAGCGGCGCGCAGCATGGCCTGTATGCGGTGCTGAGCAGCCTGATGGGGCATGAAGGCGTGATCCTGTCGGATCAGCTGACCTACTACGGCCTGAAAGCCCTGGCGCCGGTATTTCAGTTCGAGCTCGTCGGCATTCCGAGCGACGACGAAGGGCTGCTGCCCGACCGTCTCGAAGACGCGTGCCGGCATCGGCGCGTGAAGGCGATCTTCACGGTGCCGAATCTGCAGAACCCGACCGTCGTGACGATGAGCCTCGCGCGTCGCGCGGCGCTCGCCGACATCGCGCGTCGGCATCACATCGTGATCATCGAAGACGACGTGTACGGCCCGCTGCTGCAAGCGCGCCTGCCGACGATTGCGAGCCTGTGCCCGGAACTGACCTTCCACATCACGTCGACGTCGAAGATTCTCGCGCCGGGTCTACGTATCGGCTATCTGCGCACGCCGCCGCATGGCGCGGCGCTGGCCGCGGAAGCGGTGCGCACGACCGCGTGGATGCCCGCGCCGTTGTCGACGCTGATCGCCACGCGCTGGATCGAGGACGGCACCGCGCAGACGATCCTCGACGCGCAACGCGCCGAGTTGCGCGCGCGCCAGGAGATCGCGCGAGAACTCTTGCCCGCCGAGCATTTGAAGAGCGATCCCGCATGCATGTTCGTGTGGTTGCGCGTGCCGCCGCCGTGGCGCTCGGACGACTTCGCGGCCAACGCGCTCGCGCGCGGCGTCAACACGATGCCGGCCTCCGCGTTCGCGGTGGATCGCTCGACGATCGAACACGGCGTGCGCATCAATCTCGCTTGCGCCGAGTCGCGCGAGCAGTTGACGCGCGGCCTGCAGATTCTCGCGCACACGCTGCGCGACCGGCCGCGCGCGCTGTTCGGCACGATCTAGAGTGCGGCGGAAGGGTCGGGCGGAGCCGCTAGAATACGGCACGACCCCGCCCTGCCGAGCCGCCTTCATCCGATGACTCCGTCCGACGATTCAAGCCCCTCCTCGCGCACGCCCGCCGCCGACGCGCTGTTCGCGTTCCTAAAGACGCTGCCGCTCGGCGACCGCTTGATCGAGGGTGGCTTCATGGCGGTGCAGGCGGTGGCGGGCGCGAGTCTCGCGTTCGGCATCGGCCGCGCGCTGCACACTGAGCAAGCGTTCTGGGCCGCGATCACCGCGATCGGGGTGAGCCAGCACAGTTACATCGACACCCGCAAGCTGTCGCGCGACCAGTTCATCGGCGCGATGGTCGGCGGCATCTGCGGGCTGATCGGCACGCTCGCGGGCGGCGGCCATTTTGCTGCCTATGCGGCGACCGTCGCCGCCGCGATCCTGATCTGCTGGGTCGTCAACGTCGGCAGCGCGGCGCGCCTCGGCGGCATTACCGCGACGATCATGCTGCTGGCGCCGGGCATCGGCCCCGCGTGGGACAAGGCCTTTCTGCGGCTTGCCGAAGTGACGCTCGGCACGGTCTGCGCTCTCGTGGTCGCGCGGCTGATGGCGTCGCTCGAAAGACGGGCGTTCAGAAAGGGCGAAACGCCCAAATAGAATCACGCGCGCGCGTCGATTCTTCAGTCAGTCCTCCGCAGCATCGTCCGCTTGCGTGCGGCGCCGGTAACGTCCCGGCGTCACGCCGACGCTTTGTGCAAACGCCTTGCCAAACGCCGCCTCCGACTGATAGCCGACCGCCTCGCCGATGTCCGCCGCGCTGCGTTGCGTGCGCAACAGCAGGTCGCTGGCGATTGCCATGCGGATCTGCGTCAGAAAATCCATCACGGTCACGCCCGCGCGCTCGTTGAAACGGCGCGCATAGGTCGCGCGCGACATCGCCGCGCGCTCGCCGAGTTCGGAGATCGTCCAGGCGCGTTCGGGGGCGTCGAGCATCGCTTGCACCGAGGCGCCGAGGCGCGCGTCCGTCAGCAACGCGAGCGTGCCGGCGCTGTTCGCATTGCGCTCGCCGTGCACGCGCAGTGCCATCGCGAACAGCGCCTGGCTCAAGGCCGTCACGATGGTGAGCGCGCCAGGCTGACGCCGCGCCGCTTCGCCGCGCATCAAAGTGATCACCGTTTGCAACGCATCGAGCGTTCGCGCGTCGCCGAGCGACACGTGCAGCGGATCGGGCAGCGCATCGAGCAGCAGCGCCGACGAACCGGGCGCATAGACGAAGCGGCCGCACAGCAGATCGACGCCGTCATGAGTCGCGGTGTGGTCGGACTCCTGCGCGGAGGTGGCGGTGGCTTCGTGGCCATCGTTGCGCCGCACCGGCAGCATGCCGTCGTGCCCGAGCGTCAGCGGCAGGCCGCCCGCCGAGCGCTTCACGTCGCGCACGCGATGCGCGGCGCCACGCGGAAACAGCATGAAATCGCCGGCCTGCAATTCGAGCTGCTCGCCGGCCGCGGTCTCGATCACGCAACTGCCGTCGAGCACCAGATGAAACGGCGCGACCCCGCCTTCCAGCGGCGCGTGATCGATATCGAATGCGCCTGATAGCAGGCAGCGAAGATCGAGGCTCGCTTGCGGTCGGGCAAGGTCGATCAGGCGACTGAGGGTGTCCATGAGACGCGCGCGCTAAAAGTTGAGTGGAATGAGTATTCAGGATATCGCGGCGCGGCGCAATACTGTTTCCACGACGCCGGCAACCGCCGGCGCGCAACGGACCAAGGAGCACTGCTATGTTGAACTGGATCGATTACCGCAAGGAACTGTTCGGCCGTATCGGCGAAATGTCGAAGCTCGCGCCGGACAGCGTGAAGGCGTATCAGGCGATGTCGAGCGCCGGTCAGAAGACCGATCTGCTCGGCGCGAAAACGCGCGAGCTGATTGCGCTCGCGGTCGCGGTGAGCCTGCGCTGTGACGGCTGTATCACGGTCCATACGGCCGAGGCGCTGAAGCATGGCGCGACCCGCGAGGAAATCGCCGAAGCGCTCGGCGTCGCGATGGCGATCAACGCGGGCGCGACGCTGGTGTACTCGGCTCGCACGCTGGACGCGGTCGCCGCGCATTCGCAGGGGTAAGCGGGACCGCTGGCCAGCCACTGCGATCCGTACGCCATCGCCAGTGCCTACGCGCCGCAGCCATCACGAGCAGGTTCGATGATGCGGCGCACGGCGTTCACCCCGAACTTCATGGATTGATCTGCCCGCCCGCACCCTGCCGGCCACGCAGCCGCGCGGCGATGCGGCCGAACGCGTACCACTGCTGCGCGATCAGTCCATCCCCATACGAGCGCGCGGCACCATGCGGCGCGGGCAACTGATCGCGGATGCCGGTCGGCTCGACGGCGCGGTCCCACGATGCGGTGCCGAACAGCATGTCCCACCACGGGAACAGCACGCCGAAGTTGCACCCGTAGCGGCTGCCATCATGGCCATAGCCAATGGCATGATGACGCCGATGAAACGCCGGGCTCACGATCAGCCGTTCGAGCAGCCATCCATATGTGAGGCGCGCATTCACGTGCTGTACGCTCTGCATGAAATTGCCGAGTGCGACGAGCACGACGAACTGGTTTGGCTGCACACCGATGAACAGCGCAATGGCCGCAAAAAACGCCGCTTGCAAGATGTCGTCTAAAAAGTGGTTGCGGTCGTCGGCCCACAATGACATCTGCCGCTGGCTGTGATGAACCGCATGCAACTCCCACCAGACGCCGAACCGATGTTGCCAACGGTGATACCAGTAGCCGGCGAAATCGAGCACGATCAGATAGATCAGAAACGACACGAGTGGCTGATCGGTGACGCCCGGCCACAAGTCATCGACTTCGATGTTGGGCACGCCGTGGATCGCCATCAGGCTCTGCCAATGGTTGAAGAACGGCTGCAGCAGAAAGAAGAACGCAAGATTGATGATGCCGAGCTTGGCGATCCACGTGTAGATCACGTCCGCGCGCAACGCCCTGCGGTCCGCCCATGTCTCCACCGGACGCAGCGCTTCGAGCGGGCGCAACACCAGATACGACACGACTATCTGCAACGCGCCGACGATCACCCAGTAGAGCGCATCGTAAGTGTCTTCGTCATAGCCCATCAGATTGAAGCGGTAGAAGATCGGCTGGACCACGTCGACGTACAGCAGCGTCTGCAGGGCTGAGATGCCGTTGTCGAGTTGAGCGACGAGTTCGTGAATCATCTAAAGCCTTTCGGGTTGCGTCAGTCCGGATTGGGCGCGTAGACCGGCGCGCGGTTGGCGAAATACAGACCGTGCGGCGAACGCCCCACCGCGATCGTATCCACCAGCCGATGCGTGCTCAGGTCGATGACGCCGACGTGCCTCGCGAAGCGGAACGTGACCCATAGATAGCGCCGGTCCGCCGAGAGTTCCATGTCGTCAGGGCCCGGCATCAAGCCGGTGATGTCGGCCACTTTGGTCAGCGCGTTGTAGTCGAGGATGCTGACCGTGTTTTCCACGCGATTCGACACGGCGATGTGCTGGCCATCGTCGAGATTGCGAAAGTTGTGCGCGCCGCGGCCCGTGCGGATCTTCTTCACGAGTTGGCGGTTCTTCCAGTCGACCACCGCGACGTTGTCTTCGCCCGTCATGCCGACCAGCAGATAACGATCGCCGGGTGTCATCCAGAGTCCCGCTGGCGTCTTGCCTACATGCAGCTTCCACGAGACTGACTGTGTCGGCAGATCGATCGCCGCGACCTCGCCCGTGTCCTGAAGCGTCACGAACACGGTGCGGTTATCGGATGCAAAGGTCAGGTGGCTCGGCGTCTTCGCGAGCGGAATCCGCTTTGCGAGCGTCACGCTTTCGCCATCGTAGTGATAGATGTCGACGCGATCGAGCCTCAGGCCAGCGGTGACGAACCACCTGTGGTCAGGCGAAAAGCCAAGCTGATACGGATCTTCGATGCCTTCGACACGGCGTTGCACCCGGCCGCTGTGAGGGTCGACGAACATCAGGTCATTCGAAGTCGCATCCGCGACGATCAGCGAACGGCCATCGGGCGTGATCATCAGATGATGGGGCTCCTTGCCGGTCGACTCGGTGCCGATCACTTTGTGCGTGACGGGATCGATCAACGTGAGCTGCGCTTCGCCCGAGTCGAGCACGATCACGTTGTCGGCGGCGTGCGCGAGATGAGGCACTGTCAGCCAACAGCAAGCGAACGCCACGAAAGCGCCGGCTTTTGTAATCGAAGCGAGTGCGAATGTCACGAACCGGATAGGAGTTTGAAATACGACGCGGGGCATCGGTGCGGCCGATGCGGAAGAAGACCTGCCGTGTGAAGTCTACGCGCAATCGCGCGGCAAATGTGATGATCGTCGCGGCCGCGCGAGCATCAAACTCGCGCGGCCCAACGATGAAGATTCAGGCCTTCTTCAGCGTTCGCGAGAACGCCTTCGCGCTATCGCTGCACGACGTGCCGAACCTCGGCCAGTTGCTGACGGCGCTGTTCGCCCTGCCGCTCCAGCATCCAGCCCGGATACTCGGCTGGCAGCGCGCTGACCTCGGCGAGCTTCGCGAGCTCATCGGCGGATAGCGCGACGTTGGTCGCCGCGATGTTGTCGTCGAGCTGCTCGATTTTCTTCGCGCCGACGATCACCGTGCTGACGACACGCTGATGCAGCAGCCACGCCAACGCGATCTGCGCGACCGAAACAGTCTTCGCCGCGGCCATCTCGCGCATCACGTCGATGCAGTCGTACGCGCGCTCGCGATCGATCGGCGGAAAATCGAAAGTCGTGCGACGGCTGCCCGCTTCACCCTGCTGTTCACGTCCGTATTTGCCGCTCAGAAAACCACCCGCGAGCGGACTCCATACCATCAGACCGAGGCCTTCGCTTTGCAGCATCGGCACGAGCTCGCGTTCGAGATCGCGGCCCGCGAGCGAGTAATACGCTTGCAGCGTTTCGAAACGCGCGGCGCCGAGCCGCTCTGCGATGCCGAGCGCCTTCGCGATTTGCCATGCGGCCCAGTTCGACACGCCGACATAGCGCACGTGGCCGTGCTGCACGAGCGTATCGAGCGCGCGCACGGTTTCTTCGATCGGCGTGGCCGGATCGAAACCGTGGATCTGATAGAGGTCGACGTGATCGAGTTGTAGACGCTTCAGGCTCGCCTTGATGCCGTCGAGGATGTGATAGCGCGACGCACCGCGCGCGTTCGCGAACTCGCCGGTCTGGCCGAACACCTTGGTCGCGATCACGACCTTGTCGCGCGGCACTTTCAGGTTTTTCAGCGCGTTGCCCGTGATCAGCTCGGACAGGCCGCCCGCGTAGACGTCGGCCGTGTCGATGAAATTAATGCCCGCGTCGAGCGCCCGGCCGACCAGCCGCTCCGCATCTTCCTGCTGCAGATCGCCGATCTGCCGCCAGATGCCCTCGCCACCGCCGAAGGTCATCGTGCCCAAACACAACTCCGAGACAAACACACCGGTACGGCCCAACTGGTTATATCGCATCGTCGACGCTCCATCGTGGGTGCAGGGAGAATCGTCAAGCGTACTGCAAACGGCGCAGGGCGGCAGCAGAGGCGCTCGCGGCGAAACTACGAATTCCAGCAGTAACGCAACGCCCAACGCGCCGCGCGCGAGCGCCGAAAACCTGCGAGACTGACCGCTATTGCGCCGTCAGCGTGGCCGTCACTTGGAATCGCCGCCACCGCAAACACGGGCGACAGCGGCGGATACCGATCCGGGCGGCTCCCCACTGGATATCCCCCGCGCCGCCCTCACCTACACAAGCATGACTTCGGCAAAATCTTCCGCCGCACTCGACGCGGCGCCCCGCTCCCGCAAGGCCCGCTCCACCGCCAGCGCGGCGCACCCCGCCGCGCCCGTCATGCCGCAGGCCACGCAGGCGCTCGCCGGCTTTCACCCGGCCGTTGCCGGCTGGTTCCAGAAAACCTTCGCCGCCCCGACCGATGCACAAGCCGCCGCCTGGCCGCAGATCCGCAGCGGCCGCTCGACGCTGGTCGCCGCGCCGACCGGCTCCGGCAAGACGCTGACCGCGTTCCTGTCCGCGCTGAACGACCTGGTGTCGCAAGGCCTCGCGAACGACGGCGCGCTGCCCGACGAAACGCTGGTCGTCTACGTGTCGCCGCTGAAGGCGCTGTCGAACGATATCCGCCTGAACCTGCAACTGCCGCTGCAGGGGATCGCCGCCGAACTCGACGCGCTCGGCCTGCCGCCGCTCGACATCCGCACCGCCGTGCGCACCGGCGATACCACGCAGCAGGAACGCAACGCGCTGAAAAAACGCGCGCCGCACATTCTCGTGACGACGCCCGAGTCGCTGTACGTACTGCTCGGCTCCGATTCGGGCCGCCGCATGCTGGCGACGGTGCGCACGGTGATCGTCGATGAAATTCACGCGCTCGCGGGCAGCAAGCGCGGCAGTCATCTCGCGCTGAGCCTCGAACGGCTCGACGCGCTCTGCGGCCGGCGCCTGCCGCGCATCGGGCTGTCGGCGACGCAAAAGCCGGTCAGCGCGGTCGCGCGGTTTCTGGTCGGCGGCGCGAGTCTGGATAGCGACGTGCCGGCCGAGTGCGCGGTAATCGACGTCGGCCACGTTCGCGCGCGCGACCTCGCGCTCGAGATCCCGCCGGTGCCGCTCGAAGCGGTGATGGCCAACGAAGTGTGGGAGCGCGTCTACGACCGGCTCGCCGAGCTGGTCGCGCAGCATCGCACGACGCTGATCTTCGTCAACACGCGCCGCATGGCCGAGCGCGCCGCGCGTCATCTGACCGAGCGGCTCGGCAAGGACGCGGTCGCCGCGCATCATGGCAGCCTCGCGAAAGAACATCGTTTCGACGCCGAACAGCGACTGAAACGCGGCGAGCTGCGCGTGCTGATCGCGACCGCGTCGCTCGAACTCGGCATCGATATCGGCGACGTCGATCTCGTCTGCCAGATGGGTTCGCCGCGTGCGATCGCGCCGTTCCTGCAACGCGTCGGCCGCTCCGGGCACCACGTCGGCGGCATGCCGAAGGGGCGGCTGTTTCCGGCCTCGCGCGACGATTTGCTCGAATGCGCGGCGCTGCTCGATTGCGTGCGGCGTGGCGAGCTCGATGCGTTGCGCATCCCGCGCGCGCCGCTCGACGTGCTCGCGCAACAGATCGTCGCGGAGGTGTCGAGCGCCGAGTGGAGCGAGGATGCGCTGTTCGACATGCTGCGGCGTGCCGCGCCGTACGCGGATCTGCCGCGCGAGCAATACGACGCGGTGCTGCGCATGCTCGCCGAGGGCTACACGAGCCGCCACGGTCCGCGTGCTGCGTATGTGCATCGCGATGCGGTCAGCGGCACGCTGCGCGGCCGGCGCGGCGGCAAGCTGGTCGCGGTGACCTCGGGCGGCACGATTCCCGAGAACGCCGATTACGCGGTCGTGCTCGAACCGCAGGCGCTCAATATCGGCACCGTCAACGAGGACTTCGCGGTCGAAAGCCTCGCCGGCGATGTGTTTCAGCTCGGCAACGCGTCGTACCGGATTCTGCGCATCGAAAGCGGCCGCGTGCGGGTCGAGGACGCACAAGGCCAGCCGCCGAACATTCCGTTCTGGCTCGGCGAGGCGCCGGGGCGCAGCGACGAGCTGTCGTTCGCGGTAGCGAGATTGCGCGAGCAGGTCGAAGCGTTGCTGACGGAGCGCGAAACACAAGCAACAACGGCAACCGTCCTACCCGCAAGCGAACCCGAACCCTCCGCCCCGCGTCTCGACCACGCCATCACCCGGCTAGCCGACCACCTGGCGCTCGACGAACCCGCCGCGCGCCAGATCGTCGAATACCTGGCGCGCGCCCGCGCCGCGCTCGGCGTCTTGCCGACGCAGAGCACGCTCGTGATGGAGCGCTTCTTCGACGAATCGGGCGGCACCCAGCTCGTGATCCACTCACCGTTCGGCAGCCGCGTGAATCGCGCGTGGGGGCTCGCGCTGCGCAAGCGCTTCTGCCGCAGCTTCAACTTCGAGCTGCAGGCGGCGGCCACCGAAGACGCGATCGTGCTGTCGCTGGCCGGCAGCCACTCGTTCGTGCTCGACGATGTGTGGCGCTATCTGCATTCGAACAGCGCCGAGCATCTGCTGATCCAGGCGCTGCTCGATGCGCCGTTATTCGGCGTGCGCTGGCGCTGGAACGCGACGACCTCGCTCGGCCTGCCGCGCTACACGGGCGGGCGCAAGACCGCGCCGCAAGTGCAGCGCATGCGCAGCGAGGATCTGCTCGCAAGCGTGTTTCCCGAGCAGGCCGCGTGTCTGGAGAACATCGTCGGCGAACGCGAGGTGCCGCGCCACCCATTAGTCGACCAAACCATCGACGACTGTCTGCACGACGCGATGGACAGCGAACGCTGGCTCGCGCTGCTACGCCAGATCGAGCACGGCGAGTTGCGGCTCGTCGCGCGTGATCTGCCGGCGCCGTCGCCGCTCGCCGCCGAAATTTTGACCGCGAAGCCCTATGCGTATCTGGACGACGCGCCGATCGAGGAGCGCCGCACCCAGGCGGTACTGAACCGCCGCTGGACCGACCCTGAAACCGCCGACGATCTCGGCGCGCTCGACGCCGCCGCGATCGACAGCGTGCGCGACGAAGCCTGGCCGCAAGCACGCAATGCCGACGAAATGCACGAAGCGCTGACGGGCCTCGCCTGCATCACCGAGGCCGAGGCGCGCGCGCATGACGATTGGCCCGCGCTGCTTGCGGCGTTGGCCAAAAGCCGGCCGGGCGACGCGTTTGCCGCTGGCCACGCAAGCAGACGCAAGCACGGGCAACGACAGCGCGCTGTGGCTGCCCGCCGAGCGCCTGACCTGCTTCGAAGCGCTCTACCCCGCCATCGAGCGCAATCGCTACGAGCCGCCGCTGAACGCCCCGAAGGGCTACACCGAGAGCTGGAGCGCCGACGACGCGCTCGTCGACGTGCTGCGCGCGCGGCTGACCGGGTTCGGCCCGCTGACGGTCGATGCGATCGCGCGTCCGCTCGGTTTGCCGGCCGGCCGGATCGAACCGGCGCTGATCCGTCTCGAAGCCGAAGGCTATCTGTTGCGCGGCCACTTCACGCCGCACACGACCCACGAAGAATGGTGCGAGCGGCACCTGCTCGCACGCATCCACCGCTACACGGTGAAGCGGCTGCGGCGTGAAATCGAGCCGGTCGAGCGGCACGACTTCATGCGCTTCCTGTTCGAATGGCAGCATCTGACGCCGACCACGCGCGCCGAAGGCCGCGAAGCGCTCGCCGCCGCGCTGGACCAGCTCGAAGGCTTCCAGGCCGCGGCCGGCGCGTGGGAGGAGGACATCCTGCCCGCGCGGGTGCGCGCCTACACCAGCGGTTCGCTCGATGAGCTATGCCGCGCCGGCAAGATCGTCTGGACCCGCCTGACCGAGCGGGCGCGCGGCGCCGCCGGTCCGGTCCGCGGCACCCCGATCGTGCTGCTGCCGCGCGCGCAGTTGCGCGCGTGGCGCGCGCTGCTCGATCCGGCGCGCCAGGTCGAGTTGTCGGCTCTCGCGCAAAGCGTGCACGACACCCTTGCGCAACACGGCGCGATGTTCTTCGACGAACTGCTCGCTGAGGTGCGCGTGCTGCGCATGGAGCTCGAAAACGCGCTAGGCGAACTGGTCGCGGCCGGCCTCGCGAACTCCGACAGTTTCGCCGGTCTGCGCGCGTTGCTGAAGCCGATCGCCAAACGCAACGCGTTTTCCAGCAGCCGACGTGCGCGAGCGAGCGCGTTGATCGGCGGCATGGACGACGCCGGGCGTTGGGCGCTCGTTAGCCGCCCGTCCGCCGTCGCGCCGGAAAATCCGTCCGAGCGGCGCAGTCAGTTGCCGCCCGAGGTGCTCGAACACGTCGCAATGACGTTGTTGCGCCGCTACGGCGTGGTGTTCTGGCGCGTGCTCGAACGCGAGGCCGAATGGCTGCCGCCGTGGCGCGATCTGCTGCGCGTGCTGCAGCGGCTCGAGGCGCGCGGCGTGATCCGCGGCGGGCGTTTCGTCAACGGGCTCGCGGGCGAGCAGTTCGCGCTGCCCGAGGCGATTCCGCTGCTGCGCGAGGTGCGGCGACAAGCGAACGACGGTGCTCTTATCTGCGTGGCGGGAACCGATCCGCTGAATCTCGTCGGCACGCTGCTGGTCGGCGACAAGGTGCCGGCCGTTGCCGGCAACCGCGTGCTGTATCGCGACGGCGTGGTGGCGGCCACGCTGGTGGCCGGCAAGTTCTGGTTCGACGCGGCGCTCGACGCCAATCCGATCGAGCGCGAACGCGCCCGCACGCTGCTCACCCACCGCTTCTAGCGACGTCACCGTGGCGTCGTTTTGCCACGCCATAATGCCGCCGCGCGCGGCCACGCCGGCTCCCGCCCCTGGTTAGCAAAACGTTAATGATTCTTCGCTCGAATTGTCACGCTTAGATACAATGAGGCAGTTTCACTTTAGTATGAGGAAGACCGTCTGCCGCCGCCCGCCTTGATAGGGACCGCCGGCACACTCCGGGGATTTCATGAGCGACGAGCTACACGACCAGGTGCTTCACGCGCGGTTCGGCACGAGCAGCCCTTGCTGGCGCCTGGCGGCGGCCAACGACACGCTGGAACTCGTGCCGGCACACGGCCACACGGCTGCGGGCGTCGCCATTCCCCTCACGTCTTTCCAAGCCTCGCAGGTCCGCGCGCTGAGCGGCGTCACCTCGCACGTAGTCGTCGACGTGCAGCTGGACGGCGCGCCGCTGCGGCTGCATCTGGTCGGCAAGAAGCTCGATTGTCATCGCTGGGGCGGCACCGCGTCGGCCCATGCCGACACGGAATCCGTCGCACGCGCGCTGCTGCACGGTCTGTCGTTCGCCGAACAGGTCGTCTCCGAGGTCAATTCGGTCGTCGTCATCGTCGACCGGCATGGCCGGATACAGCGCTTTAACCGGCTCGCCGAGGAGCTGACCGGGCTCAAGGAAGAGGACATCATCGGCCGCAGCGTCTGGACGCTGTTCATGTCGTCCGACGACGGTGCGGTCTCGAACCAGGTCAGCGCGCACTTCTTCAACCGTGGCGAACCGTACGAGATCGAACGGCGCATCAAAACGGTGCATGGCGAGCGGCTGTTCCTGTTTCGCAACAAGTTCGTGCGCAGCGGCAGCGGCATCGAAGACCAGTTCCTGATCTGCTCGGGCACCGACATCACCGAGCAACGGCTCGCGCAGGACCGCCTGATCGAGCAGGCCACCACCGACCCGCTCACCGGCCTCGCCAATCGCAACGCGATCCAGGAGCGCATCCAGATCGCGATCGAACAGGCCGCGCCCGGCGAAACCATCGGCGTACTGTTTCTCGATCTCGACAACTTCAAGAAGGTCAACGATCACTACGGCCACGTGTTCGGCGACCGGCTGATCTGCGATGTGTCGGACGCGATCCGCAACTGCCTGAATCCGGGCGACTCGCTCGCGCGCCTCGGTGGTGACGAATTCATCGTGCTCGCCGCGAAGGGCTCCGCCCACGGCCTGGAAAACATAGCGCAGCGCATTCTCGATCGCATGCGCATGCCGTTCGCGGTCGGGCTCGTCGAGGTCTATACCGGCTGCTCGATCGGCATCGCGCGTTGGCCCGAGCATGGCGAAACCCTCGAATCGCTGATCCGTTCGGCCGACACCGCGATGTACGTCGCGAAGGATGAAGGCAAGCGCACGCACCGCGTGTTCTCGCCGGACATGAACCGCCGCGTCGCGGAGTTCATGTGGCTCGACACGAATCTGCGCCGCGGACTCGAGGAAGGCCAGTTCGCGCTGCACTATCAGCCGAAGCTGAACCTCGCCACGGGCGCCGTGCAAGGCGCGGAAGCGCTGGTGCGCTGGAATTCGCCGGAGCGCGGGCAGATCATGCCGGCGGAATTCATCCGTTATGCCGAGGAATCCGGCTTGATCGGCGTGCTCGGCCGCTGGGTGATGGAGACCGCCGCGAAACAGGCGGCCCGCTGGAAAGCGGCCGGCTATGACCTGCGCGTCGCGATCAACGTGTCGGCGCGACAGCTCACCGATACAGCCGTGGTGCGCCATTTCACCGAGGCGTTGCAGCATGCGAGCCTCGCCCCCTGCCTGATCGATCTCGAGCTGACCGAAAGCTGCCTGATCGAAAACGAAGCGGCCGCGATCGAACTGATCAAGCAGTTCCGCCAGCTCGGCGCGCAGGTGCATCTGGATGACTTCGGCACCGGCTACTCGTCGCTGTCGCAACTCGGCCGTATTCCGCTCGACGTGATCAAGCTCGACCGCAGCTTCACGCGCTCGATCCACGCTGACATGAAGGCACAGGCGCTAGTGCGGTCGATGGTCGCGGTCGCGCAGGAGCTCGATTTCCAGGTAGTCGCCGAGGGGATCGAAACCGAAGCGGAAGAAGCCTTCATGAAGGGCTTGGGCGTCGATTACGTGCAGGGCTTCCTGTACGCGCGGCCGATGCCCGCCACCGACTTCGAGCGCTGGCTGCTCGACAGGCGCAAGCTCAGGCTGATCGCCTAAGCGTTGCTGTCGCGCGCTTCAGCCGAGGCGCGCGGACCAACTTGCCACTTCGTCCTCACTCATCCCGACGGCGCGCGCCGCGGAGTGGATTTGCGCCCACGTAGCGGCGTCGATTGGAATGCCGGCGGCCTCGCGTTGCGCGCGTGTGACGCGCTCGGGCTCGCCGGGTTCGTAGATGCGCTCGGTGCCCGCCGCGAGCGGCGACGCCTTCACCCACGCGAGAAACGCATCGGCTTCGGCTTGCGCATCGGGCGCGTCGAATGCGGCCGGATCGATGATCACCGACAGCATGCAGTTGATGATCGCGTGCGTGGTAACGAGCGTGTCCGCGTGCGTCGTGAAGCCGCCCGACAGCGCGCCGCCGAAAATCTCGCACATTGCCGCGAGCCCGAACCCCTTGTGGCCGCCGAATGGTGTCAGCGCGCCGAACGGCGCTTCGTGCATGACTTTCGGTTCGAGCGTCGGCATGCCTTCGTGATCGATCAGCGCGCCGGGTGGCGTGTGCTTGCCCTGGTTATACGCGACGCGCGTCTTGCCGAACGCGATCGTGCTGGTCGCGAAGTCGAGCACGAGTGGCGGCTTGCCGGGTCGCGGATAAGCGGCGCAGAACGGATTCGTGCCGATGCGGCGGTCTGCGCCGCCGAACGGCGCGACTAGCGGATCGCCCGCCACGTTGACGAAGTGGAACGACACCAGACCGGCGCGCGCGCACTGCTCGGCCCAATGCCCGATGCGGCCGATATGATGCGCGCCGCGCAAGCCCACCGCGCAGATGCCGAGCCGCCGCGCGCGCTCGATGCCCCGCTCCATCGCCTCGAACGCGATCACCTGACCGAAGCCCTTGCCCCCTTCGACGGTCAGCACCGCGCCCGCGTCTTTGACGACGTCGGCATGCCGATTCAGTTGCAGTTGCTGGTCGGCGAGCGATTCGACATAGCGCGGGATCATGCCGACGCCATGCGAGTCGTGCCCGGTCAGATTCGCGGCCACCAGATGATCGGCGATCAGCTCCGCTTCACGAGGCGCACTGCCCGCTCGCTGCCAGATCGCCCTGACGTAGGCATGCAGTTGATCGGCCGGAATCCGGGGCGTGTTGGCGTGGGCAGTCTGGGAGTCGGTCATTCAGCGTGTCGGCGTGGTTCGAACGGAAGGGAGCATCAGTAAACAACGGGCCCGGGTCACGCCCGAGCCCCACTCAAACGAAGCCAGACCTCACGGCGCCGCGGCGATCACTTCGGCAACCGCGGCCGTCAGCTTCTTGCCGTACGGCACGTGCAGAAACTCGTTCGGCCCATGCGCGTTCGACTTCGGCCCGAGCACGCCGCACACCATGAACTGCGACTTCGGGAAGCCCGCCTTCAGCACGTTCATCAGCGGGATTGTGCCGCCGAGGCCCATGTAGGCGGCGTCTGCGCCGAAGTGCTGACGCGATGCATCGCTGAGCGCGGTGGCCAGCCACGGTGCGACCTCCGGTGCGTTCCAGCCGCTCGCCGCCCCCGCATCCGGCTTGAACGTGACCTTCGCGTTGTACGGCGGATCGAATTCGAGCAGCGCCTTCAGTTCGGCGACGGCCTTCTCCGCTTCGATGGTCGGCGGCAGACGCAGCGACAGCTTGAACGCGGTGCGCGGACGCAGCACGTTGCCGGCGTCGGCGAGCGCGGGCAAACCGGCCGCGCCCGTCACCGACAGCGAAGGACGCCACGTCGAATTGAGCAGCGCCTCCTGTGGATCGGTCGTGGTGGGCAGCACTTGACGGCCGTCCTGACCGCATGCCCACGGCATCTTCTTCCACACGTCATCGCCGAGAATCCTGGCGGCGGCCTCCGCTTCGCGCAGACGATCGGCCGGCACCGGGCAGTGAAAGCCCTTCGGCAGCAGCGTGCCGTTCGCGGAGTCTTCGAGACGATCGAACAGTTGCCGCATGATGCGGAAGCTCGACGGCACGATGCCGCCATAGACGCCCGAGTGAATCCCTTCGTCGAGCACCTGCACTTCGAGATCGCCGGCGACGAGCCCGCGCAGCGACGTGGTCAGCCACAGCTGATCGTAATTGCCCGCGCCCGAATCGAGACACACGACCAGTCCGACCTTGCCGAGCCGCTCGCGCAGCGCGTCGACGTAGGGCAGCAGATCGTAGCTGCCCGACTCCTCGCAGGTTTCGATCAGCCCGACGCAGCGCGGACGCTCGACCCCTTGCGCATCGAGCGCGGCGAGCGCCGTCAGGCTCGCGTAGATCGCGTAGCCGTCGTCTGCGCCGCCGCGGCCGTACAGCTTGCCGTCCTCGAGCTTCGGCGTCCACGGACCGAGGTCGTTGCGCCAGCCATCGAACTCGGGCTGCTTGTCGAGGTGGCCGTAGAGCACGATGGTTTCGTCGCTGCCCGAGCGCGTCGCGGCCGTTTCGAAGAAGATCACCGGCGTGCGGCCCGGCAAGCGGATCACCTCGAGCTTCAGGCCGCGCACCGGTTGCTGCTCGGCCCACTTCGCGGCGTCGGTGATCACGCGCTCGAGGTAACCGTGCTTCGCCCAGTCTGGATCGAAGGCCGGGCTCTTCGCCGGTACGGTGATGTAGTCCGTCAGCGCGGGCACGATCTCGTCGTTCCACTTGCGCTCGACGAATTCTCGTAGCGTGTCCGGGTTGAGTTGGGCCTGCTGGGTCGTGTCGTCGCTGATCATGATCGGGTCCGTGAAATACTGTTCGGTCGAAACGATCATGATAGTCCCGATGCGTGTCGGGCTGAACCCCTTGCGATGATTGGCTGGGGACTGGAACGCGCGGGTGCGCGGCGCGCGGCGGCCATTCGCGCGACAATCATTACATGCATCGCGCATCAGGAGCTTTTATGGGTGGCAACCTGGCCGTTCAGGCAATCGGCGCGGCATTCGCGCTCGCGCTGTATTTTCTGCCGGCGATCATCGCAGACCGGCGCAAGCGTCGTGACGTGCTGACGCTCGCGCTGTTTAACGCCTGCCTCGGCTGGACCGTGCTCGGTTGGGTGCTCGCGCTGTATTGGGCGCTACAGCCGAATCCGGCGGAGAGCCTTGCGAGCGACGTCGTCGAGACTCGCAAGATGTCGACCTTGCGCGCGTTTTCATCGGCACTGACGCTGCGCGTGCGGCGACGCGAGGCCGCGCGCGACCGGCCCGAGCGCTGAAACGATTCGGGCGGCTCGAGCAATACGAGCAATAAACGAATAACAGGAAACAGCTTGATTGATGCGCACGTGCGTCACTCAGGCCGCGCGCCCGATGCGACTCCACTGCACCGAGCCCGCCGGAATGGAGCGCGGTTCCGCACGCACGGCTTGCGCGGCAAAGGTTTCGTGACGCAGTTCGCCGTGTTCGTCGAACCACTCGCAGATCAGCCAGTCGCCCGGATTGCGCGCGACTGGACCTGCGTACGTCACGGTCATGCGCGGGCCCCCATCTTTTAACTTGACGACGTCGCCCACGTTGAAGGCGGCGGATGTTGTCTGGAATGCGTCAATGGTAGCGGTCAGCATATTGGGTCCCCCTATCTTGAGCGTTTTTAAGTTGAGCCCGGCCTTATCGACTTCGACCTGTTGAATGAAGATTCTAAAGTTTAGACAGATTAACAATCGAATTTAAACGCGGCAAGCGCTTTTTATTGATACCGTTTTCATTGGATCTGCGGTTGATGCCCAATGGTTAAAGTTCCCGGCATTCCAAAACATTTCACGCGACAACATTGCGGGTAACCCTATGTGCGCTACCGCACAGACGCAACAGTTACTGCAGGCCGTTTGCAGCCCGGTAGGAAATACGAGGCGGGTTTCGTCTGATTAGAAAACCTGACGTGATAGCGTTGAGCCGTTAATCAGAATGAGCCCGCTTGATCTAAATCAGAATTACCTGTGAACGAGTAGATCGCCGGTAAATACCCCGCAGTTCGTTATACCGCTTCGTTCAAATTCAACGATTTTTCTCAGCGAGCCAACGAGTGAAAACGATTACCGGCGGGTTAATTTCAAACTGCCGGGGCGACTGAGCGCCGCACGCTTTGCTGATGACGCACCAGCAGCACGCTCAGGCCAATACAAACAAACATCAGCGCGGCATTGATAGCGAGACTCAGCTGAAACGCGTGTGCATAAGACGCGGGCGCCGCGCTGCCACCGAGCGCCCCGAAGAACGCGCCGCTGACCGCTGCGGTGCCGAACGCGGAGCCGATCTGCAACGTCGACGACACCACACCCGATGCAAGCCCCGCCTTCTCCGGCACCACCTCCTGCAGCACGATGCGCATGATCGACGGCAACAGCAGACCATGTCCGACACCCGCGCATACCAACCCGCTGTAGAACAGCAGATCGGGCGTCGCGGATCGAGTCGCGGACCAGCCGGTCACGGTGAAGCCCAGCGTCATCATCGAGAAACCGAGCGTCAGCACATGCGCGCCGATGCGCTTGACCACGGCAGGCGACGTCAGCGGCCCGATCACGAAGCCGACCGCGAACGGCATGATCGCGATGCCCGACGCGAGCGGCGTCCAGTGCAGACCGGTCTGCAGGAAGATGCCGTAGGTCAGGAAGAACGCGCTATTGCAATAGAACAGGAACGCAAGCACGAGACCGAGCGCGAACGCGCGATTGCGGAACAGTTGCAGATCGACGAGCGGATGGCCACCGCCGCGCTCGACGCGCAGCTCGGTCGCGACGAACAGCGCGAACACCGGCACCGCGAGCGCGAACATCACGAAGGTCCACGCGGGCCAGCCGGCTTCGCGGCCATGCGTCATCGGATAGATGACCAGCAGAAGTACCGCCGACAGCAGCGCAACCCCCTTCAGATCGACGCCGGTATGCGTGGCCGGCTGGTTCTCCGGCACGAACTTCCATGTGCCGATGAACGCCGCTATGCCGATCGGGATGTTGATCAGAAAGATCACGCGCCAGTCGAGCCCGAACGGGTGATACGTGATCAGCGCGCCGCCGCCGAGTTGCCCGACGATCGACGACAAGCCGAATACGAAACCATACAGACTCATCACGCGCGTCTGCTGATGCAACGGTACAACCGCGCGAATCGTCGCAAGCACTTGCGGCGCCATTACCGCGGCCGCGATGCCTTGCACGATGCGTGCGATCACCAGCATGTGGCCGCTCGTCGCGAAACCGCACAACGCGGACGCGATCACGAAGGCCGCCATGCCGGTCATGAACATGCGACGGCGGCCGAACAGATCGCCGAGGCGGCCGCCCGTGATCAGCAGCACCGCGTACGCGGACGCATAGGCCGACACGACGAGTTGCAGCTGCGCGTCGCTCGCGTTCAGGCCCGTGTGAATCGACGGCAGCGCCAGATTGACGATGAAGTAATCGAGCGGCGCGAGAAAGGCGCCGACGAACAGCACGGCGAGCGCGAGCGCCTGGCGCGGGAAGCCAGGCGCCGCCGCTTTGGCGGCGACAGCCATGCCTGCCATCGCGGGGCCGGGCCCGGTCACCGCCCCGGCTGCGCTCGCCGCGCAACTAGCGGATCCACCGAATGCCGCAGGAGCGGACTTGATTGCTTCGCTTTTCATGACCGACCGTTCAAGAAATAGTTAAAAAACTCGCGCCAGTGTTCGCGTACGAGCTGCTACACCAGCGCGCGCATCGCCACATCGACGATATCGACCAGCGCATCTTGCTGGTGCGCAACCCGTCCCATGACCCGCAGGCCCTGCATCACGCATAACAGGAAATCGCCGACGGCTTTTTCGTCGAGTGTCGAATCGAACGCGCCGCTCGCTTGACCGCGAATCACCGCCGCCGCGAGCAAGGTTGCCATGCGACGCTGAATCGCGGCGACGCGCGCGCGCAGCACTTCGTCATCGGGCTGCATTTCGAGCGTCGTATTCGTGATGAAACAGCTGCGCCGACCGCTCAACCCGCACGATACCCGCGCGTAGTGCAGCAGCGCGTCGCGCAGCGCCTGCTCCGGATCAGCCGTCGCGCTCAGTCGCTGCGCAAGCCGCGCGACCGCGCCTTCCGAGTAATGCTCGAGCGCGGCAAGCATGATGCCGTGCTTGTCGCCGAACACGCCGTACAGGCTGCCGCGCAGCAGACC
This sequence comes from Paraburkholderia atlantica, assembly GCF_009362785.1. Lineage (GTDB taxonomy): Bacteria > Pseudomonadota > Gammaproteobacteria > Burkholderiales > Burkholderiaceae > Paraburkholderia > Paraburkholderia atlantica. The sequence continues at coordinate 18,781 of NZ_WHNQ01000034.1, read as the reverse complement.
AGTGGCCTTGCACAGATCGTCGATCGACGTCGCGTGGTAGCCGTGATCCCAGAACACCTGGCTGGCGTTCGCCAGCACGGTGTCGGTGTCGAACTCGCGCGGACGGCCGCGCTGAGATGTTTCGCCGGCTTTTTTCGCGGCTTGCCTGGAATGACTCAATTGCGATGACCTTGTTGCTGCGTTGGTGTCGGTCTGTGGATATTATGACTGGATGTTCAATAAATCAAGGACGGCCTTCCGTAGGCCTACTCGCGTCGGGGTCATCCATTCCTTCGACAACGGCCAAGAAAAAGCCGGCGGCGGGCATGGCCCTTCGCCGGCTTCGTTGTGCTGACAGTGACAGCCAACGCTTAGGTCTCCAGCTTCGCATCCATCGTAATCGTCGCATTCAGTACCTTCGACACCGGGCAACCGGCCTTCGCGTCCGCGGTTGCCTTGTCGAACGCGGCCTTGTCTCCGCCCGGAATCTTCACGGTGACGTCGAGATGCACCGCGGTGATCGTGAAGCCGCCGCCGTCCTTGTCGAGCGTGACGGTGGCCGTGGTGCCGATCCGCTCTGGCGTGATGTTGGCCTTGCCCAGCTCCGCCGACAATGCCATCGAGAAACACCCCGCATGCGCAGCCGCGATCAGCTCTTCCGGATTCGTGCCGATGCCGTCCGCGAAGCGTGTCGCGAACGAGTATTGGGTGTCCTTCAACACGCCGCTGTCGGTGGAAATCGAGCCCTTGCCGTTCTGCAGGCCGCCTTGCCAGACTGCTGATGCCTTGCGCTTCATCGCTCTCTCCTGTTTATGCCTTGCCGCGCACGCCGCTCGACCGAAGATGATGCCCGCCGCGGCGGTCCGCCCGGATATGTCCGCGCCTGGGCATCGGTCGCTGGTGCCGCGCGACTTGCAGGCGCGGGCGTGGACCGGCCTTCATCATAGGCGCTTCCGTGTTTCGGCGCGGGAAAAGCGCCCTTTTCACTATCTCAAAACTCGCAATAATATTTCACCGGAAAGCCGCTTTTTTGCTGACCTCGTAAGAAATAGACTGCGTTCAACGGATCGGGAAACGCGGTTCATACCGGTCCCCACACAATCAATTGGAGGTCGTTATGAAATCGCTTCTTTCCGCAGTTGTCGTCGCATCCGCTCTTATCGTTCCGGCAGTGTCGTTCGCCCAGCAGGCAAACGGTCCGATCACGCGCGCTCAAGTGCGCGCCGAACTCGTCGCCGCGCAAAAAGCGGGCCTTCTGAACCAGAACGACACCACGTATCCGAAGGCCGTGCCCCAGGACTCGACGATCGTCACCGCATCGGCCGAGGGTACGCAGGATGTCGGCGGCGCGAAGGCCAGTTCGTCGGACGCAGGCGCGCCGGCGACGGTGCAGCAACGTCTCTTTTCGACGTATCGTGGTAACTAAAGGTGGTAACTAAGCGTGCCAACTAAGCGCGCTGGCAGTTAAGGCAGCGCGCAGTAAAAAAAAGCCCCGGTTGCGAAGTTCGGCAACCGGGGCTTTTTTCGTTGGCGCGTGCGGCGCTGCTGCGCGGCCGCTCGTCGGCAAAAACGCTATTCGGGAAACGGCAGGCTCTGCTGTCCGACTGCGCGCATGTCGAACACGTTTAGCGTCATCGCGACCAGCGCGTAGTAGCCGAGCAGGCCGACCAGGTTGATCACGACCTGATGCCCGAAACGCCCGACCGCCTGGGCATACGTCGCGTCCGACACGCGCTTTGTCTCGTACAGTTCGCTCGCGAAGTCGTAGATCAGCGCGTCGTCGGCATCGGCGAACTCGGGGCGGCGTCCGTGGCGGATCGCCTCGGCGTCCGCAACGCCCACGCCCGCCTGCAGCGCGATCGGATAGTGGATGTACCACTCCGCCTGCGCCTGCCAGCGCGAAGCGGTCACCAGAATCGCGAGTTCCGACAGCCGCAGCGGCAGCCCGGTCTGGTAGCGGCAAAACGCGCCGAGGCGCTGCGCATGCTGCGCGAGTTCCGGGCTATGAATCCAGCCGAGGAACGGCCCGTTCAGGTTGCCGCGCGGGCCGGACAGGATTTCGTCGAGCACCGCCTTCTGCTCGGGCGTGGCGGTGGACATGTCGAAGTGAGGCAAGCGCTCGGTCATCATCGTTCTCGCTAAGGGCAATGGTTTGGATAGCTTAGACGGCGGCGAGCGACGCGCCGATCGCATCGTTGAGACGGCTGACGATTTCGTCGATGTCGCGCTCCGTGCAGATGAACGGCGGTGCGAGCAGCACGTGGTCGCCGCTCTTGCCATCGACGGTCCCGCCCATCGGATACACCATCAGCCCGCGCGCGAACGCTTCGCGCTTGATCGTTGCGTGCAGTTTCAGTTTGGCGTCGAACGGCTCTTTGGTAACGCGATCCTTCACGAGTTCGACGCCGACGAACAAGCCGCGCCCACGCACGTCGCCGATATGCGCATGCTGCGCATAGTGCTCGCGCAACCGGCCACGCAACTGCTCGCCACGCGCCTGCACGTTCGCCAGCAGATTGTCTTGCGCGATCACGCGCTGCACTTCGAGCGCGGCCGCGCACGCGGTCGCATGGCCGATATAGGTATGACCATGCTGGAAGAAGCCAGAGCCGCCGACGATCGTCTGATAGATGCGGTCGCTGACCAAGGTCGCGCCGATCGGCTGATACCCCGCGCCAAGGCCCTTGGCGATGGTCAGCATATCGGGCGCCACGCCGTCTTCGTCGCACGCGAACAGGTACCCGGTGCGGCCCATGCCCGACATGATCTCGTCGAGAATCAGCAGCACGCCGTAGCGGTCACACACCGCGCGGATTTTGCGAAAGTATTCGCGCACCGGCGGCACCGCGCCCGCCGTGGCGCCGACCACCGTTTCCGCGACGAATGCCGCGACCGTGTCCGCGCCGAGTTCGAGAATCTTCTGCTCGAGTTCATCGGCCAGCCGCTGCGCGAACGCTTCTTCGGTTTCGTCCGCGTGCTGTTCGCGATACGCGTAGCACGGGCTCACGTGATGCGCTTCGATCAGGATCGGCAGGAACGGCTCGCGGCGCCATGCATTGCCGCCGATCGCGAGCGCGCCGAGCGTGTTGCCGTGATAGCTCTGCCGACGCGCGATGAAATGACGCCGCTGCGTCTCGCCCTTCTCGACGAAATACTGACGCGCGAGCTTGAGCGCCGCCTCGATCGCCTCCGAGCCGCCCGACACGAAGTACACGTGCTCGAGTCCGGCCGGCGCGCTCGCGACAAGCCGGTCGGCCAGTTCCTCGGCCGGCTCCGTCGTAAAGAACGACGTATGCGCGTACGGCAGCTGTTGCGCTTGCCGCTTGATCGCGTCGATCACGCGCTGGTTGCTGTGGCCGAGGCACGACACGGCGGCGCCGCCCGATGCGTCGATATAGCGCTTGCCCGTGGAGTCGATGATTTCGATGCCGTCGCCCGCGACGGCCACCGGCAAGGGCTGCTTCGGAGAACGATGAAAAACGTTGGTCATGATGTTCAGCTCCTGCTGATGGAGGTGCGGACTGAAGCGCGGGCCGGCTCGGGCGTCGCGCGCGCGATGCAAGTGTTGAACACGCATTGCCGCTGGCGATACGCCTTCATCGACACGCCCGCACTGCCGGTGTCGAACGGCGCGGGCGCTCAGGTGTTTTCGTCGTCGGAATCGTGCGGATCGTCGCTGCATCGACGCCACGGGCCGCACCGATATTCAACAATCGGTACGTATTTATACGCCTATACAACATTTGTTGTCAAACGTTGTTGAACGACGCCAGCTGCAGCGTGGCGTGCGTCACGCCATCGTTCAAGGCACGTACGCGCCCTTCGCGTGCAACGATTGTTCGGCGAGCGCGAGCTGCTCGAGCGCATCCGCGCCTTCGAGCGCGAGCAGATGTGCGACCAGCGCTTCGCTGATCGCGGTGGCGGCCACCAGCGACGGAAAGAACGACGGGCTTTCGTGCGAGAAGGTCAGCACCTTGTCGGCGTTCAGTGCGATCGGCGACACAGCGCTGTCGGTGATGGCGATCAGCTTGCTGCCTTTTTCGAGCGCGGCCTCGGCGACACGCGCGGCTTCGACCGAATACGGCGCGAAACTGATGACGATGGTCGCGCTGTCGCGCTCGATCGTGCGCAGCTGCATTTCGAGCGTGCCGGCCTCGCCGTTGAGCAGCGACACCGACGGACGAAACAGCCGGTAGCCATAGACGAGGCCGAACGCCACCGGGTAACACGAGCGGAAGCCCGCCACGTGCACGTGCGGCGCGCGCCGCAACACCCGCGCGGCCTCGACGATCACGCGGCCGTTATGCGCAGCGGTCGTTTCGAGATTGTGCTGCTGCGCGACGAGCAGGTCGTTCGCGAGCGCATCTTTCGATTTGACCATCGAGCGCGCCCGGCTCGTCAGCGGCTCGGGCCGCGTGCGCACGCGCGCGACGAACAGATCGCGCAATTCGTTCCAGCCGGGGAAACCCAGTTGCTGCGACAGCCGCACCAGCGACGCCGGCTGCACCTGCGCGCGCTCGGCCACCTTGCGCATCGACGACACCGCGACCTCGTCGGGATGATCGAGCAGGAAGCCCGCTCCCATCTGGAACTGCGGGCTCAGTTCGGGGAAGCGTGCCCGAATCAGGGCGACGAGCTGATCGAAGCTGTCTGGCATGTTGGGTGGCGCGGCGCCGGGCGTGAGAGATGACAACAAATGTTACCACCGGGTAGCAGTGTTTCAACGGTGCGAAGACGCTCTGATGCCCTTACGTGACCCTGAAGTGACCCGGGATTGTCGACGCATCCGACAGGCCGCCATCCACCACGAATTCGGCGCCGGTTGTGAATGAGGAGTCGTCGCTCGCCAGGAACAGGACGGCCTTCGCGATTTCCGTGGCCTCGCCGAAGCGCTTGAGCAGCACCGATGCCTGGATAGCAGCGGCCGTTTCCGACAGCTGGCCATCCGACAGACCGAGCTTCGTATGAAACGGCGTGGCAATCGGCCCCGGGCTGACTGCGTTGACGCGAATACCGCGCGGTGGAGCTCCGCACCGAGTGAGCGGACCAGCGAGCGAATCGCTGCCTTGGTGGCCGACGAGATCGACAGCCCGGGTGTACCGACCGCATTCAGGAACGACGTGGTGGCGACGATGCTTCCGCCGTGGGGGATGAGTGGCGCCGCCTTCTGAATGGTCAGCAACAGACCCGTGAAATTGAGCGCGAACTGGTCGTTGATCGATGTTTGCGACCCATCAACTCACTTCACCAGCACTTCACGATGGGCGTCGACGAAGTCAGCCATGCTGTTGAAGCGGAAGTCGATGTTCGGCTGCGAGCCCGGGTCCATCGTCGCGCCAAAGCCCGGCTGCGAATGACGCCGGTAAATCCAGCACGACGCCAGCCCGAACTCGTTCGCGGGCTTGTGGTCATGGAAAAGACTTTCTGCCGTATGAAGGATTTTTGCCTTCCTGATGCCCCGCTGATCGAGCTTCTGAAGCATGTACTCGAAGTTGCGCGGCGACGGCTTGTAGGAGCCGACGTCCTCCGCCGTGATGATCGCGTCGAACTGAACCTGCAGCCTGGTGTTGCTGTGGGCGAAACTTTCGTTGTCGACGTTCGACAGGATGATCAGCTTGTAGTGCAGCTTCAGATATTGCAGCGCGGCTGCAGAATCGGGGAATGCCGGCCAGTTTCTGATCGATCGGCCGTACGCCACGCATTCTTCGTGGGTAGAGGGCAGGCCCCACTCCTCTGCCATGCGCTTATACACGATGGACAGCAGTTCCTGATAGCGCTTCGCGGGCGTGAATTTCTGCTGCGACGACTCGTGGCGAGCGTGGGCTTCCAGCACCTGGTCACGCGTGAGCGGCGTGCTGGCTCGCTCCAGCAGAGGCTTCAGGGCTTCGAAGATGCCACTCTCCCAGTCGATCAAGGTGCCGTAGCAGTCAAAAGTCAGTGCATCGAAATCGGTCAGTTTCACGACTCCTCCTGTTAGATGTCCATGATGAAGACCACAATGGATTGAGCAACCGCCGCAATCAGAACTTTAATGCAGCAGCGAAGCGACAGCTTCACTTCCGTTGTCCGCTCGCATTGGCTCACCAACCCTGGCGTTTTCCCGAATGCGATCCGACGACGAAGCGGAGCTAATCTGGTCACCCCCGGTCCAACACCTGGAGACTTTATGCGACCCGTCGTCATGGCAATGGCTGTCCTAACAGCCGCCGGCATGTCCGCATCCGTCAACGCTCAATCGGTGGTCGCCCTCGGTCACTCCGCTCCGCTCACGGGCCCGCAGGCGCCGAACGGAAAGGACAACGAGAACGGCGCCCGCCTCGCTATCGACGAACTCAACAAGAGCGGTGTCACGGTAGCTGGCCAGAAGGTAACGTTCAAACTGGACTCCGAAGACGACCAGGCAGACCCGAAGATCGGCGTTCAAGTCGCGCAGAAACTCGTCGACAGCGGCGTGATCGCCGTGCTGGGTCCGTACAACTCGGGTGTGGCGATTCCGGCGTCGCGCGTCTATAACACGGGCGGCGTGCCGATGCTGCCGGTTGCGTCCAATCCGGCGCTGACGAAGCAAGGCTTCAAGAACATCTTCCGTATCGGCGCGAGCGACGAGCAGCTCGGCGGGACGATGGGCCAGTTTGCGGCCAAGACATTGAAGGCCAAGACCGCCGCGGTGATCGACGATCGCACGGCCTACGGGCAGGGCGTGGCCGAGCAGTTCATCAAAGAGGCCAAGGCAAACGGAATTCAGATCGTGGACCAACAGTTCACGAACTCGTCGGCGACTGACTTCCTCGGCATTCTGACCAGCATCAAGGCCAAAAATCCGGATGTCGTCTTCTTTGGCGGATACGCTGCTCAAGGCGCGCCGATGGCCAGGCAGATGCGCGCACGCGGACTGCGTGCCAAGCTGCTTGGCGGCGATGGCATTTGCTCGGCCGACATGGGTAAGGTCGCCGGTGACGCGGCCTCCATCGTGTATTGCGCCCAGGGCGGCATTGCGCTCGACAAAACCCCAGCCGGCCGTGAGTTTCTGCAGAAATACAAAGCCGCCTTCAACACCGACACGCAGGTCTATGCGGTCAGCTATTACGACGGTGTAAAGCTGCTCGCCGATGCGATGGTCAAAGCGGGCACCACGACCGACAAGGCAAAGCTCACCGCCCAGTTGGCACAGACCAACTATAAGGGCGTAGCAGGCACCTACTCGTTCGATGAAAACGGCGATCTGAAGGGCGCACCCACGACCGTCTATGTGATCAGAAACGGCCTTCCGGTGCCGTACGGGCAGTAACGTTCAATCGAGTCACCCCCTACACGGCCATGAAAATCACTCGCACTATTTCGACGGTCGAGGTTCATACCGGCGGCGAAGCGTTCCGTATCGTTACGAGCGGCCTGCCTCGTGTTCCCGGCGACACCATCGTCAAGCGTCGCGCGTGGCTGAAAGAGAACGCCGACGACATTCGCACCGCACTGATGTTGGAACCGCGTGGTCATGCGGACATGTACGGCGGATACCTGACCGAACCCGTTACTCCCACGGCAGACTTCGGGATCATCTTCGTCCACAACGAGGGTTATAGCGACCACTGCGGACACGGCGTTATCGCGTTGTCCACCGCGGCGGTCGAGTTGGGCTGGGTTCAGCGCCAGATTCCGCAGACGCGCGTTGGCATCGACGCTCCGTGTGGTTTCATCGAGGCCTTCGTGCAATGGGATGGCGAACACGCCGGCAACGTACGTTTCGTGAACGTTCCGTCGTTCATCTGGAAGCGGGATGTCACGGTTCAGACGCCGTCGTTTGGCACCGTCAAGGGTGACATCGCCTTCGGTGGTGCCTTCTACTTCTATACGGACGGTGCGCCGCACGGTCTTCCAGTCCGCGAGTCTTCTGTCGAGGAACTCATCAAGTTTGGCGCCGAGGTCAAAAAAGCTGCAAACGACGCGTACCCGGTCGAGCATCCGGACATCCCGGAAATCAATCACATCTACGGGACCATCATTGCCAACGCGCCACGGCACGAAGGCTCGACGCAAGCCAACTGTTGCGTGTTCGCCGACCGTGAAGTGGACCGTTCGCCCACCGGCTCAGGGACCGGCGGACGCGTCGCGCAACTCTATCTGCGCGGCGAACTGGCCATGAACGAGACGCTCGTCAACGAGTCCATCATCGGCACGGTCTTCAAGGGGCGTGTACTCAGCGAGACGACCGTCGGCGACTTCAAGGCGGTCATCCCCGAGGTCGAGGGCAACGCCTACGTTTACGGCTTCGCAACCTGGATCGTGGACGAGCGTGACCCGCTAACGTACGGCTTCCTCGTCCGATAATCGGCTCAAGCTCTCCTCCGGTTCCGAAGCGCGAAGAACAAGCCAGCTCCGAGCGCGACGAGCAGGATCACGATCAGGCCGCCACCCAGTCCGGCCATGCCGGTCATGCTGGTGGTTGCACCGGGCGCCGCCGAGGCAGCCAGCGGCGCGGAAGCCTCTGGCGCGACCGGCTGCGGAAGCGCTACACCGGCGGCACTGCCTTGACGCACCAGAGAAGCCTCCGATGTCGGCAAGGCCTGGGACGCCTGCGACACTTCAGGCGCGGACGCGACAGCAGGCGCTTCCGGATGGGGTCCGACAGGCGCCATCGCGGTTTCCGAAGGCGCCACGACCGACGCGGACGCCTGAGGACCCGCTTCGAGCGAGCGCGCCATCGTCTTCCACTTATCGAACACGCCATCCACGCAGTGCACATCGATACAGGCGTTGCGCGCGTGCCGCCACTGCGCCAGTTGCGCGGACGACAGTTTGCCGCTGCCGAGCAGTGCCTGTTGCTGCGCGAAGATGTCGTCGTATTCGTTGTTCAGGATCGCGTGATCGCAAATGACGCGCTCAGCGGGTTGCTGTGTGGTTGCACACTGAATGTCGTTCGCCGACGCCGCGGTCGAACCCAACGCCGCCAGGGATAGCAGCAATACTCCAATACGTCGTGCCAAGTGCACCCGTCCTCCGAGAATGTGAGCGTCAAAGTCGAGGCACCACGATGAATCCGCCCGACTCGTCACCGTATGTATCGACTCTGCCTTCCAGCAGATAACGTGCCGCCAACGCGCATAGCGCCGCGTCGACATCGTCGATCGATGTCAGCGGCGCTGTCGCGATGCCTTCCCGTTCGAGAATCGCCCGGCGCTGCGGGCCTTTTTGTTTCGCGGACGCGACGTCCGTGCCGAGAAAAGCGCACGTGATCGCGTGAGGAAACGTTTCGAAGCACACGCGATCCGTGACTTTTTCACCGCCGCCGAACAGCGCAAAGTGCGCGGCGAATGCGTCGTAGATGCGCTCGCCGTTGAACATCCATCCATAGAAGCCGCTTTTGCTGGCCGCCGCCAGTTCGCGAGCCGGTGTCGCGAACGAAAAGATGCGCTGCCGCGCGAGTGCCTTCTCGGCCAGCCTTCCCGCGGCGCCCGTTCGCCAACGACAGGGCGCATCGATGCCCACCGCCGCCACCTCGTGCGCGCGGCACCGCTCGAGCATCTGTTCGGGGCTCGCGTTGCCGAGTTTGCACAGCATCCGGGTGCCGCGCAGGATGACCAGATGGTTGCCCTTGCGGTCCCCGCCAATATCGATGCCCGCTACCGTCGGCGGCGTCAAAGCAGCGCCACCACCCTCACATCGCCCTGCTCCGCCGACGCCACCACCTTCTCGCCGATCCGGCGGAACGTGATCGACACCGACGCATCCCCGACCCGCAGATCGCTGACTTCGAGCCAGTCGATACCTTCTGGCAGCATCGGCTGTTCGATCAGCACTTCGCGGCGCTCGGCGTCGATCGTGATGCCCAGACACGACTCGAGCATCATGAACGGCGAGCCCGCCGCCCATGCCTGCGGCAAACATGCGACCGGATAGGCCGTGGGCGGCTCGCCGCGGCGGCGCGGGAAGCCGCAGAACAGTTCCGGCAAGCGCATGTCGAAATTGACCGCGGCCTCGAACAGCGCCTGCAGCAGTTTCACGGCCGACGCCTTGGCGCCGTAGCGCGACAGCCCGCGCGCGCATAGCGCGTTGTCATGCGGCCAAACCGAGCCGTTGTGATACGCCATCGGATTGAAGCGCGCCTGGCTCGCCGCCAGCGTGCGCACGCCCCAGCCGGTGTGGAACAGCGTCGAGTCGAGCGCGCGCACCAACGCTTCGCCGCGCTCGCGCGTGGGCAGGCCGAACGCCAGCAGATGCCCCGCGTTCGATGCCATCACGCGACACAGCTCGCCATGACCGTCGAGCGCGATGCCGTAAAAGCCGACCTCATCCATCCAGTACTTTTCTTCGACGCAGCGACGGATCTTCTTCGCGCGCTCCGCATACTGCGCGGCCGCGTCACGCAGACCGCGCAGCTTCGCGAAGCGCGCCATCGTATCGAACGCGGCGCTCGCATAGGCCTGCACTTCGACGAGCGCGATCGGGCCGTCGGGGAAGCGCCCGTCCGCATGAAACACCGAGTCGTGACTATCTTTCCAGCCCTGATTCGCGAGCCCGCCATCCGATTCGCGCTGGTAGTCGAGCAGTCCGTACCGGTTCTTGTCGCACACGCCTGCGACCCACTGCGCCGCGCGTTCGAGCGCGGGCCACAACTCGTCGATCAACGAGACGTCGCCGGTGCGGGCCGCATAGGCGCCGGCCAGCACGATGAACAGCGGCGTGGTGTCGACCCCGCCGTAGTACAGCGCGAACGGCACTTCGCCGGCCGCGGCCATTTCGCCCTTGCGCATCTCGTGCATGATCTTGCCCGGCGCGGCGTCGCGAAACGGCGAGTTCTCGCGCGCCTGATGCTCGGCGAGAAAGCGCAGCACGCCAGCCGCGAGATGCGGCTGCAGCCACAGCGTTTGCAGCGACGTGATCACCGCGTCGCGGCCGAACGGGGTCGAAAACCATGGGATGCCCGCATACGGGTACGGGCCGGTCGCGAGATCCGTGGTCAGCAGTTCGAGGTCGGCGAACGAGCGGTCGATCCATGCGTTGAACAGCGGGTTGCTCGAACGCACGCGCGCGCTCGCGCGGCGCCGCTCGCGCATCACCAGATGGGCATCCACCAGGGCCGCGCGTACCGCCGCACGGCCGACGCGCGGGCGTTCCGCGTCGATCTGCGACATATGCGCTTCGCTCAGCGCGTGCACCGGCTGCGACACGTCGGCGCCTGGCTTGCTGGTCATCGGAACCACGTGCACGGCCACCGACAGGTAGATCGACACGCACGCCTGCGCGGGCAGCGTGACGGTGTAGTCGGCGCGGTCGGCGAACAGCTTGTCCGGCTGCGGCGAGAACGCGATCTGCACGTTGCGCGCGACGTCGTCGAGACCGACATAGCCGAGCAGCACCTCCTGATTCTCGACACGCGCGGGCTGCACGCGACCCTGCTTGTCGCGCTTCAGGCCGCGCACTTCGAACATGTCGCGGAAATCGCTGGAAAACGAAATCGACAGCGGCACGGTCGCATCACGCGTGCCGTAATTCGTGAGCTCGATCGCCTCGTTGAGCACGGTGCCCGACAGCACGCGCACACGCTGGACGTGGATCACGCCTTCGGGCGTGCTGTCGCCACCGAGCGGCGGCAGCGGGCGGTTGGTCAGATGCGCGGTAAACGTGGCGTTGTCGCTGCTGACGCTGCCCGACAGCAGCGACGGCGCGCGGCCGCCGAAGGTCAGGCGCAGTTGCGACATCACGCGCGTGTCGTTGACGAACAGGCCGTCGTCGTGGCCGGTGATATCGCCGAGCGGATCGTTGACGATGAAGGTGTCGCCCGACTTGAGCACGTGCTGCGTGGCGCTCGCGACGTTGAGGTTTTCCGTCGGGATGAAGACGCCGTCCTGCTCGGGATCGCGATGATCGACGCCGCCCGAGTGGGTCAGCCCGCCGAGGGCTTCTGGCTGCTGTTTCAAGGTCGCTCCTATGAATTCGCTGCTGCGTTCAGTTGCACTTCGGGTCTCGCCTCGGAATTGCCGCCGGGCCGGCCGGCTTGGCCGCCCCCCGGTTGGCCGGCCCCGGTTGGCTGGCCAGCCCATCCGATTGTAGAGGCTCTGAGGGCGTGAGACGAAGTTATCGCGTAGGAGTTTCGGCTTTTTGCGCCATTTTTTGACGCCGTTTTCGGTGGCACAGGACGTGCAGGCGGGATGCGCGGAACGCAAAAACCCACGGCCTCGTGAGCCGTGGGTTCGGGACCGTCGTTAAACGCTTTGTTGGGCGTCTATCCGGCCTGTTACCGCTTTGCGACAGGTTTCGCCTCGCGCAGCGTCTCGCCGATGAACAGCTGACGCGGACGGCCAATCTTCTGCTCGGGATCGGCGATCATTTCGTTCCACTGCGCGATCCAGCCCACCGTGCGTGCCATCGCGAAGATGCACGTGAACATCGACGTCGGAATGCCCAGCGCGCGCTGCACGATACCCGAGTAGAAGTCGACGTTCGGGTACAGCTTGCGCGACACGAAATAATCGTCTTCGAGCGCGATCTTTTCGAGTTCCATCGCGAGCTTGAACAGCGGGTCGTCGTGCAGGCCCAGTTCTTCGAGCACTTCGTGGCAGGTTTCGCGCATCAGCTTCGCGCGCGGGTCGTAGTTCTTGTACACGCGGTGGCCGAAGCCCATCAGCTTCACGCCCGAGTTCTTGTCCTTCACCTGCTTGATGAACTCAGGAATGTTGTCGACCGAGCCGATTTCTTCCAGCATGTTCAGCGCGGCTTCGTTCGCGCCGCCGTGCGCCGGGCCCCACAGACACGCGATACCCGCCGCGATACACGCGAACGGATTCGCGCCCGACGAACCGGCGAGACGCACGGTCGACGTCGACGCGTTCTGCTCGTGGTCCGCGTGCAGGATCAGGATGCGGTCGAGCGCGCGCACCAGCACGTCGTTGACCTTGTACTCCTCGGCCGGGTTCGCGAACATCATGCGCATGAAGTTCGCGCTGTACGACAGATCGTTCTTCGGATACACGAACGGTTGATCGATGCTGTACTTGTACGCCATTGCCACCAGCGTGGGCAGCTTCGCGATCATGCGGATCGCCGATAGATCGCGATGCTGCTGGCTCGTGATGTCGAGCGAATCGTGATAGAACGCCGACAGCGCGCCGACTGCGGCAACCAGAATCGCCATCGGGTGCGCGTCGCGACGGAAGCCGCGGAAGAAGAAGTGCATCTGCTCGTGCACCATCGTGTGCTGCTTGACGGTGTTCTCGAACTCGGCTTTCTGCTGTGCGTTCGGTAGTTCGCCCTTCAGCAGCAGGTAGCAGGTTTCGAGGAAGTCGGCGTTCTGCGCGAGGTTGTCGATCGAATAGCCGCGGTACAGCAGTTCGCCCTTGTCGCCGTCGATATACGTAATTTCGGAGTTGCACGCCGCCGTCGACATGAAACCCGGGTCGTACGTAAATTTGCCGGTCTGGCCGTACAGCTTGCGGATGTCGATCACGTCGGGGCCCAGCGAGCCCTTATAGATCGGCAGATCGATGGTCTGGTCGCTGTCGGAAAAGCTCAGCGTTGCGTGTGACTTCGAGTTCATCTACGTGTTCCTTTTGCTTGATACCGCAGTCGTACCGGCATGCATCGCGGTCGTACGGCGAGGCGCGACGGCGGCGCTCTCGAACCAGTACAGGCATGCTCAGGTTCCGCTGCGCATTCTACGGGCCGGCGTGTCGTTGATTGCGTCGATTGCTCGCAACAGACCATCTCCGCGTGCGCAACATTCGTTGTTGGCATGGGGCGCTGGCATCGCGCTGCCGATGAAAGTTGTTCGAAAGTCGGAACACCAGCTGCAACAATGTTTTGCTGCCAGCAGACTGCGTCGGGCTGGGTCCGTCTGCGATACTCGGTGTGTGCATTGATGCTTGCGGCCCGCGATTCGAAGCGGGCTTTTTTGATCACACAGAAACGCAGGACGAATACAAATGAATGCCTCTCTCGAAACGCTGTTTCCGGATCATGTCCATACCGAAGGCCACACGGTCACCGCGCTGAATCACCAGGACATCGTCGTCGCGTTGTCGGCGGCGCTGAAGACGCAGGACGTCGCGGTGCTGCATATGCTCTATCCGCGCACCGACGCGCGCACGCATCGCAGTCTCGACACGCTCGTCGACGTGCTGCATGGACACGGCCTGCATGAAGTCGCGGATCTGATCGCGCGGGAAGCGCACTATCTGCTGTTCACGGACCCGGTGAAGGCGTGGAAGGTGTTCCACGAAATCCGCAACGATTCGCTCGCGATCGGCGTGCATCTGTACTATCACGGGCTCGTCGGCGAAGCGGCCGAACGCGCGCTCGACAAGGACGCGCATCGCAAGTCTTGATGCAGTCAACGGGCGATCGGCGGCGACGCGCGCCGGCCGATCGCCGTTGATCTTCTTCACTTCCTCAGCGCGCGCTCACCGCCTGAATGAATTCATCCACGTATCGATTGAACGCGGACGGATGCGCGAGGTTCATGCCGTGCGACGCACCGCGTACCGTTTCGCGGCGCGCATCGGGCAACCATGCCTGCAACGCCGTCACCGTGCGGTGGAACATGTCGGGACTTTTCTCGCCGTCGATCAGCAGCACCGGGCAGTGCAGGTCGGCCGCGTCCTCGGGCACGTAGGCGGGTAGCGGATCGCGGAATTGCCGCGCGAGCGTGTGCGCGTTGTCGGTCGCCATGCGGCGGAAGCCCGGTGTGCTCATCGCCCAGAAGCCGGGACGGCTCACCGAATCGACGAACAGTTGCAAGCCTGCTTCGACCTCGCCGCTTTCTATCAGTTGAGCCGCTTTCGCGCGCAATGCGTTGACCGGCTCCGGCAAGCTCGCGGGCGGACGCCCGGCGATCTGCAGCGGGCCGCCCGGATCGGCGAGCGTCAGCGTACGCACGTGTTCGGGATGGCGTCGCGCGCAATGATAGGCGACACAACCGCCGCGCGAATGCCCGACCACATGCGCGGGCCCGGCGTCGAAACCAGCGATGAACTCCGCCACTTCATCGGCGTGGCTGCTCCAGCTGAACGGCAGGTCCGCCGCACTGTCGGTGACTGGCCAGTAATGCGTGAGACTGACCGCGATGCAGCGATAGCGCTTTGACAGACCGGCCAGTTGCGGTTGCCAGTAGCGGTAGTCGCACAACGAGCCGTGCACGAACAGCAGCGGTTCGCCGTCGCCGGCCTCGATGTAAGGCATGCGCAAGCCGCTACGTAGTTCGATGAAGGATGGCGATGACGACAGCGACGAAGCGGAGACGGATTGATTCACGGGTGGTATGGGCGGCGCGACGTCGGCACGCGAATGCGTGCGGAGCCGGCAATGAGAGCTTTGGGAAATGGGGTACCGGCGTCCATCAAAATGGGAAGCCATGTGTATTGTCACATAAGCGTTGGCGACGCGTCGGGCGGCATCGATCCATCCACGCGTGGCGACATGCGGATTATTCGCGTTAAGAACACTTCATCAGTTGGGCCATGCGGACACCATGGCATCAAATGCCAACATTGCCGCGCGTGAAGACATGCCAGAGGACATGGAATCGTCCACGCGCCGGCGACAGATGCACTACTCGCTCAGGAGGCGCTGTATCTCGTCAAGGAAGGAGGTAGTCGTGTAACCATCTACCTCGTAACGAAATCCGCGACGGAACCATTTTTGGAATGCGGCTTCCAGATCATTCTCGTTCGGGTGCTCGCTCCTGAACGAGGCTAATTCTCGGATCAAATTTCGATGCCAGTAAGATTCATTTCTTTTGTAGCTTGAGATAATTTCCGGGACGGTATTTCCAAAAAGGTCGAAGTCCTGGCCGAAATAGGTAGTGAATATATGCTCCATCGCAGTATAGCGCTCTGATAAATCCATTTCTTTCTCAATCAACGTAAGCGGTAAAGACGTAATAGGGCATTCCATTATAGGTTTCGTACTTCAGCGTGACAAAAACCTTGTTTTTTCGAGTAAGTTTTCCAGTTTCCCTAGCTATTCCGTAACCAATGTCACCGGAAACGACTTTGGTGACTGTGATCGTGGTATTTGGGGATGCAGTCTGAGACCATTGCCTGATTCTTGCCGCGTGGGCGTGCAGTGTTTCCGAAATGGCGCGTTCGGCCTGTTCAAGGTTCGTAAACGACGATACCACGTCTCTTTTGGGTTCGCGTTTCAGCCGGTCCCTGAGCCATGCCTCATCTTTTCCGACATGCTTCACGATGGTGTGTCCACCCACTCCGCGAAGCATCTTTGCCTCATGTTCAATCAGCCTGATCCGGCCCATTGTGACACTGGCCGCGCGTGCTGCTTTGATCGAGCCAGCAAAGCCGAATGGCACGGCCATATCGCTGACAGGCCGATGTTGTTCGCCATGTCGGGACTGGCTTTCATCGCCTCGGCCAACTTCGTCGTCCCTTGCTGGGTCAGCGTGGCAGTATCCCGGCCCGTCCAGATCTGACGCAGACCTGCCGCCGCCGTATCAGATCCATGCACGCCGAACACAACACATCCGGCCTTGCTCGTCATCGTCGGTTCCGGCAGCACACACAGAGCCCCCGCACCGATCATTTCAAGCACTCCGCCGACAACCTGCAAACCGCCCCATAGACGGTTGGAAAGCATCTCCGTGGGGCTGATCGACTGGCGGGCGAGCACCGCGGCCAGTTGCGGCGCACTGAGCACCACGCGCACGCCATCCGGATCCTGTTGATACGACATTCCGAACTCCTGTAGCTATTGGGACTGCCAAGCTAGCAGGCGACCATAGGGGCACGGAATGGGCGATGGATGATTTTAATGTCTCGTCGCGATCAACGAAATCGTAAATAGTTGTCAAAACGGGCTTATCCCGAATTAACGCGGTTGACCGTGGTCTGTTTCGATGGTTAATTCGCGAGGTATCGCCTGAAAACTCTTGAGGAGTGTAATGGAGCAACTTAAACAGCAAAGCAGTGGAACGGATTCGACCATCGAGGAAGAATGCGATCTTTGCCGTATGACCTATTCGATCTACTCAAACTTCCCGCCGATGCCGCACGCACAGGCCCTGAACGCCGAAACCGGCGAGTTCTTTCCATTTGACAGGGTCCGTAAGATGAAATCCGGCTACGCCATGGCCGAAGCGCTGGGTTACGCATGGGCGTGCAATTGTCGCGAGCGCTCACAGAAGCATTTCGACCAGCAGTTCACGCTGCGCGACAACGCTGGCCGTTCGCTTCCACAGACGCCCTATACGGTCCGCTTCCCGTCGGGCGAACTGAAACATGGTGTTACCGATCACGCAGGACGTACAGCCCGCCACAGAACACGCGACCGGCAGCAACTAGCCGTGTACCTTGGACACAGGGAGGCTTGATGTCGGCTATCTATTGCAGGTTCACAGGAACGCGCCGGGCGCTACAGTACAAACGGGACCCGATTGGTTCACATTTCGTTGGTCACAGGGGGCGTAATGCCTGATGCAATTGGAAGCGCACTAACAGACACAAACCCCCATTCGTGCGTTGACCTGCGTTGCGACAGGCGTGGCAAGCCGTGGACCGTCACCGAAAATCTGGTTCTGTTCACCGCGCAGTGGGAAGCATTTCGTGCACACCTTTACGATAATGATGGCGGCGGCCGGGGCGGAAATACCACGATCGGATACGGCCATTTGGTACATATGGGGCCGATCAATGGCTCCGCATCGGAGACTCCGTGGTTAGCGGGTGTCACGGTGCCTCAAGCCTTCGCGCTAATTCGTGAGGATATCAAGGTTGTAGAGCGCATAATAAATCAAAGGATTCTCCTTCCGCTTTATCAATACGAATATGACTCACTCGTCGATTTTGTCTATAACGTTCGGGGGCATACCAAGGAAAGCCTGCTGAATCTGGTAAACACTGGTCACTATGACAGAGTGCCCGCAAAATTATTGAAAAATACCCGTGCGAGTGGGGCTCACCCAGGCGGCTTACTGAAACGCCGACACGCTGAGGCAAAAATGTTCAGAGACGGAATCTACGATGCGAGTCACTAACGTCTTAGCCGCAACTCTCATTGGTTGCGTTTCGATTTCCGCATTTGCTGATGCGACCTGCGAAGCCAAGGCAAAGACGCGCGATGACTTTCTGGCCTGCACCAGGATTGATACGGATCGCGCGTTATCTGGAGCGACGCGTTTGTATCAGGCAATCAGGCCATTGACAAAAAGAGAAAAGCAAGTCGCGCTAGATCGGAATTTCAATATTTGGCAAAGTCGCCTCAAATCAGATTGCGATGTTTTAGGAAAAGCATTCAATGATTGGGGAGACGACTATTCGCCGGACACGGACTTTCAAATCGCAGAATGCCGTTTAAAGATATCAGCGCAAGAACTTGAGTTTTATAGTTGGCTCGCCTGTCCTGATGATATCGAGACTTCAGACAAGCCGAAATGTGCAGCGCTCGCGGAAGCCTTGGGGAAACGTAAATAGTAGATGCCCCGCTTCGGCGGGGCTTTTACCTTGGGCGCTTCGGCGTTGCAGATCGCGCGTCGTGTCACGCAACGAACCGGCACCATGCGGCCTTCGCGGCTACGCCATGGCCGAAGCGCTGCGTTACGCATGGGCGTGCAACTGCCGCGGACGCGCACCAAAACGGTTCAATGAGCAAGCTCAATCAGCACACTCTGGCGCGTTTGCTTCTTGAACTGCGCAGATACGCATGCGCCGATGCTTGCATCATCGGGCCGCGCGAGTGTTGTCGTCTGGGTCAATATCACGTGGCCGCGCTTTCGCACAAACGCGGAACTGTCGCGCTAGTGCACCTGTGATGCAATGAGGTGGAATGCAATTCGGCAGACAACCCAGCCCCCGCCCCCGCT
>NZ_WHNQ01000033.1 GCF_009362785.1 Paraburkholderia atlantica | reverse complement strand
ACCAGATCACTTCGCGCTCCCGCACCGTCAGCGTGTCGTAACGCGCCATAAGCGAAACCCTGGTCAGAGATTTCTCCAGTTGCTCGGCATGACGACCGATCGCTGATGAAACAGCGTCGATAACACGTTGCTCTCGAACAGGTTTGGTCAGGAAATCAATGGCGCCAGCTTTCATGGCCTGCACCGACATTTCAATATCACCATGGGCAGTCATGACGATAATTGGCATGTCGACCTGATGCCTTCTCGCACTCAACTGGAACGTCAAACCACTCTCCCCCTGCAGGCGAACGTCCAGTAGCAGGCAGCTTGGAACACCTGGCTTTTCAGCCGAAATGAAATCCCGGGTCCCCTCAAACGTTCGCACCGAATATCCGCACGAACGCAGCAAACTCGACAGCGACGAGCGAAGCGACGCATCGTCGTCGATTACATAGACAATTGCTCCGTCGGTGTTAGCCACGGCTGGAAAGGTGTTTTTCTCCATTCGCGTTCCTTTCCTGTACTGGTGTGCACAACGCATCGGTCGGGCATCAAGATTTAGACTATCTCGCAAAGTGTAATGTAAATGTATGACTCTGGCGAGGCCGGGCCGACATCGCCGCCGCCGACTGAAGCACATACCTTACTCGCCTCCGACATTTCAACGACGACCCGCACGAACCCCTCCATATACCTGCGTATGCTTTCAACCGGGCTCTACGTTGGGTATTCTTCGTTTGCGCAGACACGACAGGGCGGCCAAGCCGTCGCAGCCGGCGCGGACTGGGAGAAAGATAATTGCGCTCGCCACAGGTAATTTGGGTCGTCGATGACGATCCCTCGTTTCGGTCGGGGCTCTCAAGCTTGCTCAGATCGCTCGATTACGTTGTCTTGACCTTCGAGTCTGGAGCAGACCTGATGGCCCGTACCGGAGAAACGCAGCCCGACTGCATCGTTTCGGACGTACAGATGCCGGGAATGTCGGGCTTCGAATTGACTCTGCGCCTGATCGAAACCGGACGGCGCATACCCACGGTGTTCATCTCCGCCTACCCGAAGCCTGAACTGCAGCCGGAAGCGCTAGCCACCGGCGCCTGGGCGTTTCTGACCAAGCCTTTGAGTGCCAAAGACCTGACAGCTGCCATCGAAGCGGTGACGAGCACGCGTTCCAGTTAGCGATACGAACGTCAGGCAACCGCGCATCGTTCCTTCGAGCCGCGCACAGTTTGTGTGATCGCGCGCATACGCACACATTCAACGGAATCGGCCCTCGCCCCGTTGGCCTCGTTGACCAGATCCCCCACTGAGCGGGCACCCTCTCGAATTGCACCACACCCACGGAATAGTGCTTGTTGCGTACGAGGCAACACAGTGGTTTCCGTGGACCGACTTCCGCCGTGCACCGGCGCGCGATACCGTCTGGCAGCAAAGTCACTGGACTTTCCTCAACTCACAGGAGGCTGACATGGGACTGTTTGTCCTGCCACGAAAAGCTGTTTGCGTTTGCGCGCTACTCGCAACGCTGCCCGCGGTCGCCGCCGCTGAACCATTTTCCCTCAGAGTCGCCGACCTCGATCATGGCCGCTTCACGAATGAACAGGTGTACAGCGGATTCGGTTGTCACGGCGAGAATGTGTCGCCTCGCGTGTCCTGGGCGAACCTGCCGGCCGGAGCCCGCAGCGTCGTCGTGACCATCCATGATCCCGATGCGCCAACGGGCGGTCTGGGCTGGACTCACTGGGCGGTTGCCAACATACCGCCCTCGCAGACGTCGCTTCAGAAAGGCGCCTCCGGAAACGCGCAGCTGCTGCCGGCTGGCGCCATCGAAACGCTGACCGACTTTGGCATATCAAAGTACGGTGGGCCCTGTCCGCCGCAAGGCAAGCCGCATCGCTACGTGGTCACTGCCTACGCACTTGACGTGCCACATATCGACGTCAGTGCTGCGTCGAGTCCGGCGCTCGTTGCGTTTCAGATGCACGGCAAGATCGTCGCACAGGCGCGCTACGTCGCAACGTACCAGAGTGCCCCGAACTGAACTGCGTCCCGCGCGGATTCACGTCAGCGACATGCGGCCGGCGATACGCAAATCGATGCCGTTGACGAAGCTACTTCGTCGCCCACGAGAATGAGCGCGGCGAGCGAGTCCCACCTCGCGTCCGAGGTAGCTCCACGGGTCGTCAGGTGATGGATGCACAGTTCGCTCTCCATGCATGCTTGCATCTCTCGCGTGCACGTCGAAAAGCTTCCTCCGGTGGTCGGTGAAGCGCGAATCTAGAGAAGGTCGGGAATCGACGCATCGAACCTGCTCGCCGCCGGTCGACTGCTGGATGTAGTTGAAACGCTGCGTCATACGCTTATTGTTGCGTAGATGAGTGGCGGTCAGCGACTGCTTGAGGCCTCAAGCGACTGTCCACGCATGAGTCGATCGCAGACGAACGCGGCGCACCGCGGTAGGCCATGCGCGGCTCCATTCGGTGCTGTCATTTTTGCGCCAGTGGTGGTCGCGCATTTCGCCAACAGGAAACTGCAAGTGCGATGTCGCAACACGCACGCGTGCGACAGCCTGATGAAGGCACAAGTTCGTGCATCGGGAATGCGTTGAGCGGCTTAGTCACGCACCTCACCCTCTCACCGCGTCACGAGGTAATCACGCCATGCACCTCGGCAAATCCTATAAGTTATCGGAATTCCTGTTCTGGACGAGAAGGCAAATCTATGCCCTCATAATCTGGGGCACGTTGCCCGTCATCCTCTTCAAATTTTGCAACATGACGTGGCTATCAGTGCCGCTCACGATCGTCGTGCTGCTTGGCACCGCCACCTCCTTCATTGTCGGCTTCAAGAATGTTCAGACCTATAACAGGGCGATGGATGCTCAGGAGATCTGGACAGGCATTGTGAATGCGAGCCGGCGTTGGGGCCAGCTTTCCCGCGATTTTCTGGACGACGAAAGCACCAGCCGCCAGTTGATCGACCGACATCTCGCCTGGCTCACCGCATTGCGTTATTCGCTGCGCCGCCCGCGCGTGTGGGAAAGCATGAGCAAGCGATTCAATACCGAATACCGTCGTTACTACCGGGTGCCCGAGTGGGAAAAAAGTCTCGAAGAAGCGCTGCGCAAATATTTGACTGTGCTGGAGACCGAGCACACGCTCGATTCCCCGAGCGCCCCGACAAGCTTGCTAAGCACCCAAGGCGCATGTCTGCAGAAGCTTCACGCGGCGGGAAAGCTGCATGCGTCGTTCTATCTGGAACTTCAACGCGCCTTGGGCGATTTCATTGAGTTGCAAGCAAAGGCAGAACAGTTGAAGGACTTTCCCTATCCCCGTCAATACGCAACGGTGTGCGCGCTATTCATCCGCTTCTTTTGCCTGCTTTTTCCGTTTGGCTTGCTGCGAGAATTCGACAGGCTCAACGACAGTGTGAGCGGCTTTATGCACGGAAACATGATATGGCTCGTCGTGCCGTTCAGCGTGGCCGTGTCGTGGATGTACACCTCGCTCGAACAAGTGGGCGACAGTACGGAAAATCCGTTTGAAGGAAGCGCGAACGACGTGCCGATTTCGACGCTGTGCGCGCACATCGAGCGCGATCTTCGGTCTATGCTAGGCGAGCGGACGGAGGATCTCGAACTGGAGACGATTGCCATGTAGCCCGAGGACGGTGAGGTGTGCGGGCTCGGTCAGTGTCTTGCGCAACGTCGCGCCATGAAAGTACGTCGGATAGCCCGCGGCGAACTGGCAAGCCCGGTGCATAGCTCACCATGTTGCGTATCCGGCAACACTAAGCATGGTTCGCCTACCCTTGCCACTGCTACGATGTTTCAGACGGTACGTTTCGTTCCGTCCCAATGCCTGTCTTCTCATCGCTTTGTTTCGTCCGCGTTTTGCGAACGTTCGTGCCGAAGCGGTGACTTCTGTTGCGCGGACGCCGGATCATGATGATCCGTCTCTTTGCGCGGATAACGTCAAAGGAGCATGACCATGCCGTACGTCAGGACTAAGGACAATGTCGAGATCTTCTACAAGGACTGGGGTCCAAAGGACGCCCAGCCCATCGTCTTCCATCACGGTTGGCCGTTATCTTCCGACGACTGGGATACGCAGATGCTTTTCTTCGTCCGGAAAGGCTACCGCGTAGTCGCGCATGATCGACGCGGCCATGGTCGTTCGTCGCAGGTTTCGGACGGTCATGACATGGACCATTACGCTGCCGATGCCTTTGCTGTTGTTGAATCACTCGATCTACATAACGCGGTGCATATCGGCCATTCGACGGGCGGCGGCGAGGCAACCCGGTATGTAGCGAAACACGGGCAGCCGGCGGGACGAGTAGCCAAAGCGGTCCTGGTCAGCGCCGTGCCTCCGCTCATGCTGAAGACTGAGGCAAATCCGGAAGGCCTGCCGATCGAAGTCTTCGACGGTTTCCGGAAAGCGCTTGCAGACAATCGAGCCCAGTTCTTTCTCGACGTCGCAGCCGGCCCGTTCTACGGCTTCAACCGTCCCGGCGCGACCGTGTACCAAGGAGTGATCCAGAACTGGTGGCGGCAGGCAATGATGGGTAGTGCGGAAGCGCACTATGAGGGCATCAAAGCCTTCTCTGAAACTGACCAGACGGAAGATCTCAAGGCGATTACCGTCCCGACGCTGGTACTGCATGGAGACGACGACCAGATCGTGCCGATCGCCGATGCGGCGCTGAAGTCGATCAAGCTGTTAAAGAACGGGACTCTGAAGACGTACCCTGCTTTTCCGCATGGCATGTTGACAGTGAACGCAGAGGTCCTCAACGAGGATCTGCTCGCGTTCGTGCGCATGTAGCGTTTAGCACAGGCCCGCTTCGGCGGGATTTCTGGTGAGGCAATGGTTTCGACCGGCCAGTTGCCAGTTGTTCGACCCGGATGCACCAATCATGGACAATCTGGATCAGGATTCCGCCATCCAGTGCCCCAAATGTTCTAGTCGAGATAAGTCCGATGATTCCACTCAACCGTAATCCGTCTTTTTACCAACTCCTTTCCGACAGCTACGCCCGGCTGGTCGGCCAGCGCCTGGTTCCGCACGTCATGCCCGTTGCTGAAGCGACCGAATGGCTGTATGAGACTGCCCCGTTCGCGGTCCTCGCGCACAATACCGATCCCGACCCGGTCTTCATCTACGGCAACAAGGCTGCACAGCGCCGCTTCGGATATAGCTGGAGTGAAATCACCACGCTACCGTCCCGGCTTTCCGCCGAGGCCCCGAATCGTGAGGAACGACAGCAATTCCTCGAACGCGTGCAGCGGCTCGGCTACGAGACGGACTACAAGGGCGTGCGTGTTACCAAGTCTGGCGAGCGATTCATCATCGAGCAAGCCACCCTATGGCAGCTACTCGACGCGGACGGCACACTGCACGGCCAGGCGGTGATCATTCCACGCACGCGCGACATCTGATCGTGCGTATCAATTTCTCATAGGCAAATGCTCCGAAGTTGCGAAGCAATTGGGCACTACGGATATGAACAAAAAAAAGCCCGCCTTATTAGACGGGCAAACAGGGGGCTAATCGATGGGTCGCGGTTACTTCGCCGCCTGGGTCTGCCGGAACCATGCATCGAAATCGGCTCCGCCCAGCCGCGCATGCGGGCCTGGCACAAGCGTATCGTCCTGTAGTTGCGCGCCGAAGTAACGCGCGTCGGCATCTTCTATGACCGTACGGTTGTCTCGCGTCGCCTGTAGGTAGCGTCGCACCATTGCCGCAAGTCGCACGCGTTCCGGTCCGGCAATTTCCACGATGCCATTGCGTGGCTCGCCAACCGCGAAGTCCGTCACGGACGCCGCCACGTCGTCGGACGAAATTGGCTGGAAGAAAGCGGGCGAGAGCCGGACGCTGTCGCCCTCGGTACCCGATTGCGCAATGCCACCAAGGAACTCGAAGAACTGTGTGGAATGCACGATCGTGTATGGCACGCCCGAATCGCGAATGAGCTTTTCCTGCGCGATCTTCGCGCGGAAATAGCCGCTTTGCGCGAGCCGGTCGGTACCGACGACGGAAAGCGCGACGTGATGCCGGACACCTGCCTCGGTTTCCGCCGCAAACAGATTGCGGCCCGACGTTTCGAAGAAGGCCAACACGGCGTTGTCCTCGAACGAAGGGGAATTGGCGAGATCAACTACGACGTCGGCTCCTGCGAGCGCCTCACGCAGTCCTTCGTTCGTGAGCGTGTTCACGCCCGTGGCCGGCGAAGCCGCGACGGCGATATGACCGCGCTCACGCAGGTTCTTCACCACCTTGCTGCCGATTAGTCCCGTACCGCCAATGACGATGATCTTCATGATGTTTCTCCGTGCGGTCGATATTGCCTTTACAGGTTGCCGCCGGGTGTGGACGCCAATTTCGGCGCGCGCGGCAACGGCGGTCCATCCACGAGCGATCGTACGTAAGCGCTGTTTGCTGCGGTAGGTCGTTGCCCGGACTCACCGTGTTGCGTATTGAACATCAATCAACAGACGCGTCGACGGGTTCGCTGGAACCGCGTCGACTGTTGCCGTTAAGACAACACGCTGAATGCATTGGCGATACTACCGACGTTCGCCCGCCTAACTAAAATCGGTCCCACGATCAGTCGAAACGCGAGCACAACGCAGCGCGCGAAACTCATGGTCGTGCTCGTGCACCGCGCCGCCCAATGCGGCTTACCCCACTTAATTAACAGGACTATTGAAGATGAGCGCAACTACCCGCAATGTGCAGCCGGTTATCGCCAGCCTTGGCAAAGAAGGTTCAGGCGAACTCGTGTCTTCCCGCTACGCCGTGCGCGTGGGTGACGTCGACGTCGTGCTGATCAGCGACGGCATTCTTCCGCTGCCCACCTCTACCATGTCCACTAATGTGAGCGAATCGGACCGCAACGAATGGTTCGATGGTCGTTTCCTGCAACGTGACATGTTCGACTGGGCGCTGAATATCGCGCTCGTGCGCAGCGGCGACCGCCTGATCCTGATCGACTCGGGCGTGGGCGACGGTTTCGAATACTTCTCGCGCGCCGGTCGGTCGGTGATGCGCCTGGAATCGGCCGGCATCGACCTGGCTGCGATTACCGACATCGTAATTACGCATATGCACATGGATCACGTCGGCGGGTTGAACGTCGCCGGCGTCAAGGCCAAGCTGCGCCCCGACGTGCGGATTCACGTGTCGGCCAAGGAAGTGGAGTTCTGGAAAAATCCGGACTTCAGCAAGACGGTGATGCCGGAAGCAGTTCCTCCCGCGCTTCGCAAGGCCGCTGCGAAATTCGTGGAACTCTACAGCGAAAACATCGTGCGGTTCGATAAGACCGTGGAAGTCGCAGCGGGCGTGTCGGCACGCGTGACGGGTGGGCACACGCCGGGCCACTGCGTCGTGGACGTCGCATCGAATGGCGAGAAGCTGACGTTCGTAGGCGACGCGATTTTCGAAGTCGGCTTCGACAATCCCGCGTGGCAAAACGGCTTCGAGCACGAACCCGAAGTGGCTGTAGACGTGCGTGTCGCGCTGCTCAACGAAGCCGCTGAAACCGGCTCTCTGCTGGCCGCAACGCATGTCGCGTTCCCGTCTATCGGTCACATTGCAAAGCACGGTGACGGTTTCCGTTTCGTGCCGGTGCAGTGGGACTACTGATTGATGTCTCGACTTTGAATCATCGTCGTATCGAGTGGTGATGGTCAGAAAACCGCCACGAATTGACAAGACTCGTGGCGGTTTTTTTGAACCACTGCCATGCATATATGGGCGGCTCCCATCGATCAAGTACCGATGGATGTCCTTATGTGTGGCTCGTTTTCGACACGGTAAGGTATGCGCCGTTTCGCGATCTGTCATTGCGCCAATTGCCAGCGCAGCACGGGATGCGTCGCGCCCGCAGGCATCGACCACACCCCCGTAGGACTGAAGTCATATCCGACGAACGAGGCCGGCGTGCTCATCTGAGCGGTCGTCAGCCCGTTCGCCGCGGGAATCTGCGTGCCGTACAAGACGCCGACTGTGGCGTTCGTGGTGTCGGCGTTCCAGTACACATCGTTCCCGATCGTGCCTGTATTGGATCGCGCGATGCCAATCGGCCCATAGCCGGTCGGGTTTGTCACAGAGCCGGTTGCGAATGACTGGGTGATCGTTCCTGAGTTAATGACGACGAGTGCCGCGCCGCCGCATGGGGTACCGGCAGCGCCTCGGCAAAAGAAAGGTAACGATGTCGAGCCGGTTGCATAAGACTGGCTGATCGTGCCGCTGTTACCGCCGACCAGGCCGCCACCGCCCTCAGCGATATAACCCGACGAATCGACAGGCCCCGTGGCGAAGGACTGGCTGATCAGGCCGCTATTCGTGCCCACCAGCCCGCCGAGCGGGCCGCCCGAGGTCACGGCTGCGCTGCTCGAAGAACGCAGGATCGAGCCGGTATTGTTGCCCACGAGCCCACCGGCAACCGAAAAGTCGAGCATAGCGAATGATCCACCGCTAAGAACCGTGCCGGACGTATTCACCCGCAAGACCGTGCCATTGTTCGTGCCGGCCAGCAAGCCCATATAGGCGACAGCCATCTGGCTCGGAGCCGCGCTGGCCGTGCCCGAAATGTCGACGTTGCGCACGATGCCCCGGGCGCCGATCACCCCGAACATACCCATCAGCCTCAAGAACTGGCCAGCCGCCACCTGCTGGAGCGTCAGCGAACGGATCGTATCGCCCTGTCCGTCGAACTGCCCAGTGAATGGTGTATCGGAGTTACCGATCGGAACGAATGGCGTGTTGCCCGTCGCGCTCGCATCGATATTCCTGCCGAGTGCATAGTTACCGCCGAGATCGCTGGCGACGTTCGTCAGATCGGTCAGCGAATTCACCAGCCTGTACGCGGTGATCTGCGTCACCAGACCACTGAATGCCGGGGGCGTCCACGCCGGGTTGCTCAGCTGGGTACCGGCAATGTACGTGCCGTTCATGTCGTAGAAAGCGCTCAGCGCGCCCGTGCTTTTCGACCAGTCGAGCGTGCCGTGATTGACGACGCTGCCGCCGTTGTCGCTGCCGGTGGCGTCGGCGCGCAAGGTCAGATTGCCCGCGCCCTTGTTCGCGATCGTCGCGCCGTTCGCAATCGACACTTCGCGGTACGCGGCGAGCGTCAGCGAAGCGGGACCACGCCAGCGCAGGCTCGATTCGACGCCCAGATCGCCCGTCGCGCCCATCGCGCCGGTCGTGGCGACATCGACCGACGTGCCCGAATTCAGGCTGCGGCGCAGCGCGCGTGCAGCGGAACGATCGATCGTGAATGCGGGTGTCGACAGATTCCATTCGCCCGCATGAACGGCTGTCTTTGCACCGAACGCCAGTTGCGCCGCGTCAGTATCGACCGTCCCGCCGCTGCCGTCCGCGTTGCGAGCCGTGATCGTGCCCGACTGCTCGACATGGCCAGTGTCGGCGACGAGCCACACATGTCCGTCGCGGTTTGCCGTACCTGTCGCCCGAATGCGCGCGCCACCGCCGGCGAGTGCAAACACGTTGCCATCGGCGGCCTGCAGGTTGATCTGCGCGGCTGCGATGCGTCCGCTGTTGACGACCGTACCGTCGCTGCCCGTCTGCACGAACACCTGTTTGCTGCTGGTCGAGTCCTGTAACAGCACCTGTCCGCCCACGGCCAGTTCGGCCGTGCCGCCAGGCGCCTTGATCGTGCCCGCATTGACGACCGCGCCTCGCGCGATCAGGAACACGTCGCCGCCGCTCGAACTGATTTTGCCGAGGTTGATCACGCTCGCATTCGACTCACCCGACAACGTGAGTGCTTCACCCTTGATGAAGGCGCAGTTGCAGGCATCGAGCGTAGACGCGACGAAACGCCCACCCGTCGTCACGACACCCGAGGGACCCACGACGATGCCTTGCGGATTGATCAGATACACGCTTCCCGTTGCGCTGAGTCTGCCGAGGATTGCCGATGGCGAGCCTCCTGTGACCCTGTTCAAGGTCGCGCCCGAGCCGTTGTCGAACCTCACGCGGTTATGGATTCCGACAGAGAAGCTGTTCCAATCGATCACGCCGCGCGTCGAACCCGGCTGCGTGACCAGCAGCGCATTGCCCTGGCTCGAAATGGTGCCGGCCCCGGCGACGTAGTGGCCTCCCTGCGGAAGAACGCCCGCCGCGCACGCAAGATGCGTCGCAGACAGCCCGGCAATGGAAATGCACAGGGAAAGCCGCGATAGTGCAGGACGTGTCATACATCCCCCCTTGTCCGCAGGGACGCGCATGGGAGCGCGCTTGAAGAACCGGTCTATGTCTATGAAGAATAGCAATCCGACGCTGCGGGACTCGCAAGGAAATTCAGCGTTTCGCGACTATCTGTATTGGCTTTGCGCCGACATGGCGCATTGCGCAGAAGATGCCGACAACTGTCGAGATTTCCGCGCTCACGTTGTAGTTTGTCGGTCGACCGTAGGCCCGCCTCCCCGGCTTCGAGTCTCCCTGCGACCCATTCCGTTATCATTTCGCAAACTTGCTCGGCATTTGCCGTTATCCCGTAAGTAGTCTCTAACCTTTTCCCCGTCATTGCGGGGACGCGCTCTGAAGTCAGCGATGAATGTCGATCTAGCAACCCTTTACCTACTCGTGATCGGAACCTTATTGGCCAGTTCCGCGATGATGTATTGGGAACACCTGTCTCATCCGAAGCGCAGCAAGGAATTGCGAATGCTGGCGATCGGCTATGCCACCCTCGGACTGGGTTGCGCGGCGGCCTCGTTTCGGGTTCAACTGCTCGGCGCCGCTGGCCCCGCAGTGAGCAATCTCGTGATTCTCACCGGCTATCTGCTCGTGCTCGACGGTGTGGCGATGTTCAACGGCCGGCGCTATCTCGCGAGTTCGATCGGTTTGCTTGTGCTGATGGCGCTCACGTGGGCGGTCGCCGGCGTGCGTTGGCAGGCTGCCGTGTGGATGTACGTCAGCGCTATCCCGATCGCGTTGGCTTCCACGATGACGTCGCTCGAACTGTTGCGAGGCGACGGCATGCCGGCGGTTCAATCCCGCCGCGTAGCCGTGGTGGTAACGGGCATCCACGCGCTGTTTTATATCGCCCGGGCTTTCGTGCTGCCATGGATGGCGTCGATCTTCGGGCCGCGCGTGCTGGCCGTCTCCAGCGAAATCACGATGTACGAAGGGGTTCTCTACTCGGTCATTTTGCCGATGACCTTGCTGCGGATGACCCGGGAAGAAATTCATGGCGAGCTTTTGCAGGAGTCCCGCACCGATTACCTGACTCGCCTCGGCAATCGAAAGTTGTTTTTCGAAGAGGGAGAGCGGGTTATCAGCGAGCACCAGCTGCATCGACGACCTGTCGCGCTCCTCGCTTTCGACCTCGACCACTTCAAGAGAATCAACGACCGCTATGGGCACAAGACCGGCGACGAGGTCTTGAGATCATTTGCGGAAACCGTTCGAGCCGAGACGGGCACTGATGCGATTCTTGCCCGCATCGGCGGCGAAGAATTTGCCGCCCTGCTGCCGGGCCACGACACCGAACGCGCAAAAAAAGTGGGCGAGACCGTTGCCAGCCGGTTCGCTGCGATGTCCCATGGCGCCGACGGCGACCGGATTCGCGCCACCGTCAGCATTGGACTCGCCGAGTCGAGTCGCGAAACGACTTCCCTCACCGACCTGCTCTCAGCCGCCGACCAGGCGTTGTATCGAGCCAAGTCGCTAGGCGGCAATCGGCTCGAACAGACGTCAAGGGCCGCGCTCGCCGCCGACAGCTGCTCCGCGGATCGAAATCAGATTTGATCGCTCAGGAATGCGGCATGCTGTGCGGCTGCTCGGCGTTCACGCCGCTGCCGGGCCGGCAGCCAGCGTTCTGCGTACGAAAAGCGCACGTGACCCGGTCGGTGTGGCGCGCCGCGTTGTCCATCAGGTTCGAAAGGACGCTTGCCAGAGCCAATCGATTCACGTCGACTTGAACGCTGCTGTCGACGCCGATCATCGTTTCAACACCGTTGGCATCAAGGCGGGCGGGAAGTTCAGCTCGAGCGCATTCGGCGCGCGGCACGTTAAGCTCAGCGAGAGATATGCTTAGTCGCCCGCTACTGCCAGACCACACCTCGCCCAACCGCCGATTGCGCCCGTAGGTCCAACACATGGATGCACACAAACCCGTCACGCGGCCGACACAGCCAGTGCCTCGCCCGGTGCTGGTCTGGGACGCGCCGGTGCGACTATTTCACTGGCTGGTGGTCGTACTGGTCACTGCGGCTTATATCACCCTGAAGCTGAACTGGATCGACTGGCACGTGCGCGTCGGCGAGACGCTGCTCGCCCTGGTTATTTTCCGGCTGCTATGGGGCTGCTTTGGCAGCGAGACCGCGCGCTTTCGCAGTTTCGTGGCCTCGCCCGCGGCTGCGCTTCGTCATTTGCGCCGCCTGTTTCATCGCGAACCGGATGTGCAGGTCGGCCACAATGCGGCCGGCGGCTGGATGGTTCTATTTCTGCTCGCCTTGTTGCTGATCGAGACGCTGAGCGGCCTCTACGTCAACAACGACATCGCCGACGAAGGACCGTTGAGCGAACTGGTGCCCGCATGGCTCGCCAACGCAATCTCGGCGTTGCATGGGCTCGTGTGGGACGTGCTGCTCGCCGCGGTGGCGCTGCACGTGCTCGTCATCGCCGTCTACGCGGTAGCGAAGGGACACAACCTCCTGCGTCCGATGCTGACCGGCTACAAACTGCTGCCCTCGTCCGTGGACGCGCCGCGGCAGGCGCCAGCGCTGCTGGCGCTGCTGCCGCTCGGCGTCGGCGTTGCCGTGGTGATGCTGCTCGCGGCCTATCTGTGAGCAAGCCACGCACCCCATCGCGGCGCGCGGCTGCGTTGCCTGCGTCAGCCGCCCTTCGGCGGCGTCACCTGGCCGCGAATCTCGCCGTTCGGATTGTTCTTCGTGTGAACGTTGATGTACATGTCGCCCGCTTCGAACATCTTGGCTTCGTCCGGAGATAGCGTGGCCTGGCCGGTAATCGGGCTCGTCACCTCCGTGGAGCCTTTCTGCGAGATCCAGACCTTTACGCCGGCGTTTTTACCGGCCGGCGCGGGCCCGTGGAAATGCGCCATCGTGGTCGGACTCGTCAATCCGCTGAAGGTGATGTTCCAGGTGACGACCCGTGTGCCGGAGTCGTACGTGAGCTTGGCGTTGCCGCTGCCTGGAGTCTGCACCGGCGGAACCTGTTGAGCGCCCGTCAAAGGCACCTCGAACGAGACGGGCGCCGCTTGCGCCAGGTTCAGCGTACCCGCTAAGGCCAAACCACCGAACACCATGAAAGCGCGCCGCGTGATGGATCGTGACATCTGGTTTTCTCCTGTTGGGTTTGCCCTTGCTGAACGGGCGATTATTGAAGACTGCAGAAGACCTCGTCGGCGTTGTCGACAGCCAAACAAGTGAGTCAAGCATAGACGCAAGCCGGCCGTTACGCGAAGTTCGCGTAGGCCAGAACTCCGGCCCGGGCATGCGACTGCCCCCGCTGCGTCAACGTCCGATGAGTGTGGTCAGCAATTCGAAAGGAAAACGCCGGGCGAAAATCGTTGAAAAATCGGTCTGAAGCGAAAAATTCTTCCGGTACGATATGCGCTTTGCACGAAGGCAGCGGATGTAACCGGCGCGACCCGTATTGCGCCAGGCGCCTTCATGGATCACACCCATTGTGACGCTGCCATGTCCATCCCGAACGCTCTAATCGGCATTGCGATTCTGTCCTGCGTGATGAGCGTCGCAGTTCTAGGCTCGTTGTTTCGCACCCAGGTTCCGGGCATACGTCGTTGGTGTGTGGCAAGTGGTCTGCTGGCCGTCACGGCCACGCTCCTGCTGTTCCGTAGGTCGGATCTCGTCGTACTGGGCGCGAGCGTCTTGCTGCTCGTCGCCTCGCTCCTCGCGATCCACGGTTTTCGCCAATTCTTTCATCGGCCGCCATCGGTAGTCTGGGAATACGGCGCGCTGTGCGCGATCCTGGCTGGACTCGTTTATTGGACTTACGTGTCGCCTGACGTCAGTGCCCGGGGCGCGATGATCTCGGGATTTCTCGCCTACATCCGCTTTGTCATCGCCTGGGTCGTGCAGCGGTACCGGCCGGCGGGCAGACCGAAATACGGCTACCACTTCGTGGCAATTGCCGCGGTGTTGGGGGCGGTCGTCCATGCAGTGCGTTGTGTCGTATACGGGTCGGGGCTAGCGCATGAATCGGTCATTCTGGAGGAAACGCCGCTAAACGTCGCGTTTCTCGGCATGGCCATACTGACTTTGCCATGCCTGTCGGTCGGCATGGTGATGCTGGCTCATGACCGGCTGGCGGAGCGGATGGAGCGCCTCGCCACCATCGACGATCTGACGGGCGCGCTCGGGAGGCGCGCTTTCATCGCGCGGACAGAGGCGCTGTTCGAGCTGGCGAAGGCAGCGAAGTCGAAGCTGTCCATCGCGATCCTGGACATCGATAACTTCAAGAGCATCAATGACAGATTCGGGCATGCAGCCGGCGACCAGGCCCTAGCGCACGTTGCCTCGACGATATCGCGCGAACTTCGGCAAACCGACGTCCTTGGCCGCATCGGCGGTGAGGAGTTTGCGCTGCTGATGCCACTGATCGGCAAAGAGGAAGCGGCCCGTCTCACGAACCGGTTGCGCGCACTCGTCGCGGCGTCCGTTGCGCGCGCTCCGACCGGCGACGTCGCATGCACACTCAGTGCCGGCGTCGACGAATTCGGTGATGGCGATACCGTTGCCTCGGTGATGGCAAGAGCCGACACGGCGCTCTATGCGGCGAAAGCCAACGGCAGAAACTGCGTGATGACGGCGGGGTCTTCGCAGCCCGCCGATGCCCTCGTTTCAAGTTTTCCGGCTTAAGAAAGGCTTAGCGGTGGGTCTGCCACTGCAAAAAAGAAACCGGCATGCAGTCGCCCGCATGCCGGTCTCTGTTCGGCCCGTCGCGTCACCGCGAACAGGGCCGCCGCGCTGATCCGCGCTTTACTTGCGCTTCAACTGCGAAATATCGCGCACCGCGCCGCGATCGGCCGAGGTTGCGAGCGCCGCATACGCCTGCAATGCCTGCGACACCACGCGCTCGCGATTGGTCGGCTGCCATGCGTCGGCGCCGCGCGCTTCCATTGCCGCGCGACGGCGTGATAGCTCTTCATTCGACACCGCCAGATGCATCTTGCGCTGCGGAATGTCGATCTCGATCACGTCACCGTCTTCGACCAGACCGATCGTGCCGCCTTCCGCCGCTTCCGGCGACGCGTGGCCGATCACGAGACCCGACGAGCCGCCCGAGAAACGGCCATCGGTAAACAGCGCGCAGCTCTTGCCGAGGCCCTTCGACTTCAGATACGAAGTCGGGTACAGCATTTCCTGCATGCCCGGACCGCCCTTCGGACCTTCGTAGCGGATCACCACGACGTCGCCCGGCACGACCTTGTCACCGAGAATCGCCTCGACCGCGTCGTCCTGGCTTTCAAACACGCGCGCGCGGCCCGAGAACAGCCACTGCGATTCGTCGACACCCGCGGTCTTCACGATGCAGCCTTTCTCCGCGAGGTTGCCGTACAGCACCGCGAGGCCACCGTCCTTCGAATATGCGTTTTCCTTGCTGCGGATACAGCCGCTCTTGCGGTCCGTGTCGAGCGTCGCGTAGGTCGCTTCCTGGCTGAACGCGACCGTGGTCGGAATGCCGCCCGGCGCCGCGCGGAAGAACTTCTGCGCTTCCTCGCCCGCGCCGCCGGCGATGTCCCACTTCGCGATCGCGTTGCCGAGCGTGCCGCTATGCACGTTGCCGCACGACAGATCGAGCAGGTCCGCACGTGCGAGCTCGCCGAGAATACCGATGATGCCGCCCGCGCGATGCACGTCCTCGATGTGGTACTTGTCGGTCATGGGCGCGGCCTTGCACAGGCACGGCACCTTGCGCGAGATGCGGTCGATGTCCGACATCGTGAAATCGACGCCCGCTTCCTGCGCGGCGGCCAGCAGGTGCAGCACGGTGTTGGTCGAGCCGCCCATCGCGACGTCGAGCGTCATCGCGTTTTCGAACGCCTGCTTGGTGGCGATGCTGCGCGGCAGGACCGAGACGTCCTCTTCCTGATAGTAGCGGCGGCACAGATCGACGACCAGGCTGCCCGCCTGCTCGAACAGGCCCTTGCGCCATGCGTGCGTCGCGACGACCGTACCGTTGCCCGGCAGCGCGAGGCCGATCGCCTCGGTCAGGCAGTTCATCGAATTCGCAGTGAACATGCCCGAGCACGAACCGCAGGTCGGGCACGCGCTGCGCTCGACTTCGGCGACTTCGGCGTCGCTGATCTTCGGATCGGCGGCCTTGATCATCGCGTCGATCAGGTCGATCTTCGCGATCACCTGGCCGTCGGTCGGCGACTTCACCTTGCCCGCTTCCATCGGACCGCCCGACACGAACACGACCGGGATGTTCAGGCGCATCGCGGCCATCAGCATGCCCGGGGTGATCTTGTCGCAGTTCGAGATGCAGACCATCGCGTCCGCGCAATGCGCGTTGACCATGTACTCGACCGAGTCCGCGATCAGTTCGCGCGACGGCAGCGAATACAGCATGCCGCCGTGACCCATCGCGATGCCGTCGTCGACGGCGATCGTGTTGAATTCCTTCGCCACGCCGCCGGCCGCTTCGATCTGCTTCGCGACCAGCGCGCCCAGGTCGCGCAGATGCACGTGGCCCGGTACGAACTGCGTGAACGAGTTCACGACCGCGATGATCGGCTTGCCGAAATCGTCGTCCTTCATGCCGGTGGCGCGCCACAGCGCGCGGGCGCCGGCCATGTTGCGGCCATGAGTCGAAGTGCGTGAGCGATAGTTAGGCATCTGTATCCTCAGGTATTGCTGTTATCGGTTTTGATGAGCGCCCGCGCGGGCGTGGGGATCGCAGCGCAGAGTGGGCGCTGGGAACGAATAGTGCAAGAACCCCAGTAAGACGTCCAATATATTTTTTCGGCGCGATTAGGTCGAAAAAGATATTAATCTGTGCCGTGACCGTTCAGCCGCTTTGCGCCGCTCGTGCCGCGACTGCAACGGCCTCAGCCGGACGGGGCCACTACCGTCAAAGCAAAGGGCCGATGAAGCGATGCTTCATCGGCCCTTCGTGCTTGCAACGCTTTGGGCGCGTCTGCGCTCTTACATCTTCACGACGTCGAGCAGCGTCTTCTTGCCGTCCTTGTAGTCGTACAGCGAGATCACGCCGTGCTGAAGGTCGCCTTTCGCGTCGAACGTCGTTTCACCGGTCACGCCCTTGTAGTTGGTGCCCGACACCTTGGCCAGCACCTTCGCCGGGTCGGTCGAGTTCGCGCGCTTCATTGCGTCGACGACGATATACACCGCGTCGTACGTGAACGGTGCGTCGAATTCGATCGGATGACCGAAGCGCTTCGTGTACTTCGCCGCGAATTGCGCGCCGCCGTTCATGCGCTCGACGGCCATGCCGGCTTGCGAGCACACCACGTTGCCCGCCGCCGGACCGGCGAGGTCCGCGAGGCTTTCGGTGCACACGCCGTCGCCCGACAGCATCTTCGCGCGCAGGCCCAGCTGACGCGCCTGCTTCGCGAACGGACCGCCGGTCGCGTCCATGCCGCCGTACATGATCGCGTCGGGATTCTCGCCCTTGATCTTGGTCAGGATCGCGCGGAAATCGACGGCCTTGTCGTTGGTCGCGTCGTGCGAGACGACCTTCAGGCCGAGCGACTTCGCGGTCTTTTCGAATTCGTTCGCGAGACCCTGGCCATAGGCGGTCGAATCGTCGACCACGGCCACGGTCTTCACGTTCAGGGTCTTCGCGGCGTAGGCGGCGAGTGCCGGACCTTGCTGTGCATCGGTCGCGACGACGCGGTAGGTCGTCTTGAAGCCCTGCTGCGTGTACGCCGGGTTCGTCGATGACGGCGAGATCTGCACGATGCCCGCGTCACTATAGATCTTCGAGGCCGGAATCGACGCGCCCGAGTTCAGGTGGCCGACCACCGCGACGACCTTGTCGTCGACGAGTTTCTGCGCGACCTGGGTCGCCTGGCGCGGGTCGCCCGCGTCGTCCTGCGCGTCGAGCACGAGCGTGACCTTCTGGCCATCGATCGTCAGACCCTTCGCGTTGATTTCCTCGATCGCGAGGCGCGCGCCGTTTTCATTGTCCTTGCCGAGGTGGGCGGAACCGCCCGTCAACGGACCCACGTGACCGATCTTGACGACCTGATCCGCATTGGCCGTGCCGGCAATGCCCGCGAATGCGACGACTGCCGCGCTAAGCGGCAGCAGTTTGTGAAGCTTGAACGACATACAACACATCTCCTCTTTACTTACCTTGCCAACCGGATGGTTGGGGATTCCTGCCACTGATCAGACATTGCCATTCATCCATTCAGGATGAAATGAAATACGGCCCAGCCGGCAATGCGCCAGCTCCGCCATTTTTGGTGCAGCACGATAACGCAAAACCGGCGCAAGCGACAAATTCCCGGCAATGGGGATTGGCGCGGCGTCAATTAGCGGCCGTCTCGCCGCTGCATTAATCGGCATTTCACGCGCTTGATTCGCTGAGGGAATCGTCAGCAAAAGTGACGAAATATGCAGCAACTCAGCCAATAAAAGATCAATACCGCGCTTATTCTTCGGAAACGGAACGGCGCAATCAAAGCTTGAAATCGGCCAGCATCTCGCCCGCGCGGATATGCGCGAGGGCGGCCGCCACGTAGTCGACGATCGGCGCCGGAGGATGGTCCGGCTTCGCCCACACGAAGCCCGAGCACTTGTGCGGCTCCATGTTCGCCGGTTCGCCTTGCCATGAATGGCACGCGAAAAAGAAGCTGATGCGGTTCGTGTCCGAATCGCGCCGCATCACCAGCTTGAATTCGAGTTCGCCAGGCGCGATCGTCACGCCTGCTTCTTCTTTCGATTCGCGAATCGCGCACTCTTCGATCGATTCGCCCGGTTCGAGATGGCCTGCAATCAGCGCGTACTGGCCGTCCCTGAAACCGGTATTCGCTCGCTGCATGAAAAGGCACTCGCCCTGTTCATTCAGAAACAGCACGTTCACATCGACGACGCTTTGCATTCGGCTCATTTTCTTGCAGTCATCGCGACGGACCAGGCGCGTTGCGCGGTCAGCAGCTTGATGCCGAGCGCGACGAAAACGAGCCCGCTACCGCGTTTGATCGTCGCGATCCAACGGCTGGCGCCGACGCGCCTATAAATACCGCGCACGCCGAGCGAATAAATGGTGTGCACGAGCGCGACGGTGACCGCGATCGTCAGATACATCACGATGAACTGCTCCGGCAGGCCGCGCTCGTGATCGATGAATTGCGGCATGAACGCCGAAAGAAAGATCATCGTCTTCGGATTGCTGCCCGACACGAACAAGGCTTCGCGGAATACTTTGTTGCGCTCGAACGTATGAGCGGGCGATGCGACGCCCGTGGGCTGCGCGGCCTGCGATGCCTGCCTGTTGCCGCCGCCGCGCAGTTGCCTGATGCCGAGATACATCAAATAACCCGCGCCGAGCACTTTCATTGCGACGAAGAGCGGCGGCAGCGTCGTTAATAGCGCGCCGACACCGAGCGCCACGAGCGCGACGACGACTCCTTGCGCGAGCAGATTACCGGCAACGCTCGCTGCCGCGCCGCGGCTTCCGTAGCGAACCGAGTTGCGGATCACCAGTAGAACGTTCGGTCCCGGCGAAATGGTGGTGAGCAGATAGGCAGCGGCGAAAAGCAACCAGGTATGGAAGGACATGGCAGGTCCGGGAGTTCGTTGTGGTTGGATTCCAGCAGACCAGACATGATGCCACGGAAAAAAGCCGCCGCGACCGACGTCATCGCGCGGACCTCCTGAAGCGGCGTTCGATACGCGACTGGATCACTTCGAGCACCATCGACAGCAGCCAGTAGATCACCGACGCGCTGATCAGCATCTCCGTGTGACGAAATTCGCGCTGCCCTTCGGTGGTCGCGACAGGTCAGTTCCCACACGCCGACGACGGACACCAGCGAACTATCCTTCAGCATCGCGATGAACTGGTTGCCGGTCGGTGGAATGATCACGCGCAGCCGTTCGATGAAAGCTTCGCCAGTGCGCCAATTAGCGCGAGGACGAATGCGAGCGCAATCGAGATCGCCGAGATATAGAGCGTGGTGGTCGCGCCTTGCAGCATTCCGAAAGCGCATCAAGTCGCGGCGCGGGCCGCGCACGCGACCTGCTATCGGTGTTCGACGCGCGGCGGCGGCAAGCGGCGCAATCGCGCGCCCCGCCTCAACGTTTCGAGGCCGTCACCAGTTGCAGCGGCGTCTCGATCACCCTCGACAACTCGCGCTGCTTGCGCCGCTCGGTCACCGCCTTCAACGCGAAGTCGATGCCGAACACGGCCTGGCGGTCGGCGAACTGGTTCATCGTCGCGAGCACGCGGCCGTCGGCGAGCAGCGGCTTGATCGCCTCGATCGCGTTGTAGCCGGTGACGTAGACGCCGCCGCCGCGGCCCGCGTCGCGAATCGCGTCGACCGCGCCCATCGCCATGTTGTCATTGCCGCATAACAGCGCGCGAAGCTGCGGATGCTCGGCCAGCATCTTCGCGGCCACGTCGCGGCCCTTGCCGTACTCCCAGTTACCCGACTCGACCGCGACGACCCGCACGTTCGCGGCATCCATCGCGTCACGGCTGCCGGCCGTGCGCTGCTGCGCATTGCTGCTCACGGAAATGCCTTCGATGATGCCGACCTGATCGCCGGGCTTCAGCCGCGTGGCCAGATATTGGCCGACCTGCTTGGCGCCACTGCGATTGTTCGGCCCGACGAACGGCACCGAAATGCCGGCGGCCGCTTGCGCGGCGTCGTCGAGCGGGTTGTCGATCGTGATCGTGATGATGCCGGCCTTGATCGCGCGCGCGACCACCGGGATCAGCGCCTTCGAATCGGTCGGCGCGATCACGATCGCGTTCGTCTTCGTCCTGATCATCTCTTCGACCATGCGGATCTGCGCGGCGGTGTCGGTCTGCTTGGCCGTGCCGCGAATCGTCAGGCTGAATTGCGACGAGAAGTGCTGCTGGTAATTGCGTGCGGCGTCGACCATCGCGACCGTGAACGGGTCCGACATCGATTTGAGCACGAGCGCGATCTTCGGCTTCGTGCCGGGCGGTACCTGGCCACGGGCATCGGCCGCGAACCGCGCGACGCCGGTGAGACCGGTTGCGGCCAGCGCGCCTGCGAGCAGCACGCGGCGGCGCATGTTCTGCGTCATGGCTTGACTCCTTCGCGGACGTGCCGGTTGCGGACGTGTTGGTTGCGGCGGTGCTGATCGAACGACGCGACGCTCGCGGTGATTTCGTCGAACAACGGCCGGCTGTCGATGTCTTCGCTCAGACAACGCGTCTTCAACGCGGCGAGTTGCCCGGCGATGTCCGCTTGCGCGTCGCAACGCTCCAGCAGTTCTTCGAGCAGACAACCGTACGCCCTGACTTCGAGCCGCTGCAACGCGATAGCGAACTCGCGATCGCTGGCATCGAAAAATGACGCCGCGCCGAAATCGCCGAGCAGCGCGCGCCCCGTGCCGCCGTGCAGGATATTGTGCGCGTACAGATCGCCATGCATCACGCCACGCCGATGCAGATGACTTGCGACCTTCGCGATGCCGCTCGCGATACCGAGCACCGTCTCAAGGTCGAAGCGCGCGTCGTCACGATAGATATCGCGCGTGCACGATGCGAGGCTCGGCGGACCGGCCAGATTGGCGAAGCGTGGATCAATCAAGTCCATCACGAGACCATGCGTGTCCGACGGATGCCCGATCACCTTGCCGAGCACGGGGATCAGGTTCGCATGTTCGCCGCCGCGAATGCAAGCAGCCATTTCGCAGTCGGGCGAACCGTCGCTCGTCACAGCGCCCTTGAACAGCTTGATGGCGACCGCACGCGGCGCGAGTTCGTGGTCCGCGTGCAGCGCCGCGCGATAGATGACGCCCGATGCGCCCTCGCCCAACGGCCGTTCGAGCCGCAACGCATCCCAGCGAATGCCGCTGATCGGTGTGTCGATGAGCGCTGCCTGTTCGAGCGCCGCGTTGAACGGATTGCCCGCATACGCGAGCCACGCAAGCCGCGGCAGACGCAGCAACCAGCGCGGCAATGCGTCGAAACGATTAGCCGCGAGCCGCAGCAGTTCGAGCCGCGTGCATGCGGCCAGTTCCTCGGGCAGCGCGCGCAGCCGGTTTCCGGCGAGCATCAGCTTCTGCAGTTGCGCGCAGCGGCCGAGCTCCGCAGGCAAGCTTTCGATGTCGTTGTCGGTCAGAATCAGCCAACGCAACAGCGGCGGCAGCGCGCTCGCCGGCACCTCGCGGATGCGATTCGACTTGAAGCCGATCATGCTCAGATGCGCGCATTCCCCGAGCACGCCGGGCAGTTCGTTGAACGGGTTGTTGGACGCGAACAGGATGCGCAGTTTGCGCAGACGCGGCAGATCGTCGGGCAGCGTCGTCAGTGCATTGTTCGACAGGTCGAGCACTTCGAGCGTATCGGCGAGATCGAAAATCTCGCGCGGAAATTCGCTCAGGCCGCATGCGAGTTTGAGTTCGCGCGCGCCCGCCAGTTGCCCGGCCCGCAGTTGTTCTAAAGTCGTGGTCACAGTCGTGGGAAAGAAGATCGGGTAGCGCGCGCAGCGCGTCGTACCGAAGCTATCGATTTTACTGAGTCAAAGGCCATCCGGGGTTCTCTGCGGTACAGTGGCGTGATCGCCGCAATGGTCACGATCGTCGCGGCCATGTCGAATGCGGATGAGACAGCAATATCTGGAGGGCGTTCAGGCGACGCCAGCGGGACACTACCGAGTATCGGCGCAGCCTTCATACAGCCTTCCGCGTCCGGTCGTTCAAGCACTTCCGCCTCGCGAACCTTGCGCCTCCACCCTGTCAGGAGCCCGTGAAAGTGACGTACGCATACAAGTTGATCGATTCGCCGGTCGGTCAGTTGAAGCTCGTGGCGAAAGGCGAATGCCTTGCCGCGATTCTATGGGAACACGACAAGCCGAACCGCGTGCGACTCGGCGAAATGAGCGAAGCGAACGAGCTGGCGGTGCTCGTCGAAACCGAGCGGCAATTGCGCGAGTACTTCGCGGGCACGCGCCAGGCCTTCGATCTGCCGCTGGATTTTCACGGCACCGAGTTCCAGAAGCAGGTCTGGCGCGCGCTGCTGACCATTCCATTCGGCCAGACGCGCAGCTACTCCGAGATCGCACAGCAGATCGGCAACCTCAATGCAGTGCGCGCGGTGGGCGCGGCAAACGGCCGGAATCCGATTTCGATCGTCGCGCCGTGTCATCGCGTGATTGGCGCGTCGGGCGAGCTGACGGGGTTCGCAGGCGGCCTCGCCAACAAGATGCTGCTGCTTGCGCTGGAGGCGGGGCAGAGCTCGCTCGAAGCACCCGCGGATGACGCGCAACGCCCCGCGCCGGACGGAAAAGCGGTGCGACGCGCCAAGGACGATGCCCCCGCGAAACCAGCGCATCACCCGCCTGGCCGGGGAACGCAGGGTTCGCTGTTCGGTAGCTGAAGCAGCGCACATTCGGCACAACGCGCCACCCATCGGCCGTAATCGCCGATGCTTCGTCCGCGATCAACGCCATCGGCCGCGCATGCAACACCTATCCTTAAGATGCCCGTTGAGGTATCGAACAGGAGGATGACATGCGCATGCTTCTCAACATACAAATACCGAACGAACCGTTCGGCACACTCGTGCGCGACGGCCGAATCGGCGAGCTGATGCAAAAGATCCTCGAGGACATGAAGCCGGAGGCCATCTACTTCACCGAACAGCAGGGCAAACGCGGCGCGGTGGCGGTCGTCGATGTCGCCGATGCATCGGCGATTCCCGCGCTCGCCGAACCGTGGTTCCTGAAGCTCGACGCCGAGTGCGAGCTGCGCATCGCGATGCTGCCCGAGGATCTGATGAAAGCCGGCCTCGACGCGCTCGGCGACAAGTGGAAGTAGCGGCCCTCAGGAATGCCCGGCCGATAGCTGCAGCAGCATCGAAGCCGCGGCCGTCGCGGCGACCTGGCAGCCGAGCACGATATGCTCCTCGGCCGTGTCCTCGATGAAGTCGTGACTCACGCCGCCGATGCTCGGCACGAACATCATGCAGGCCGGCATGCAACGCGCGATCACCTGCGCGTCGTGCGCGGCACCGCTCGGCATGCGCAGCCACTGGCCCGGCGCGATCACTTCGGCGGCTCTCGCGATGTGCTCCGCGAGCGCGGCGTCCATGCTGACGGGCTCGATCGGCTCGTCGACCGTCTGCAATTCGACGCTCACCGCGTTGTGCGCGTTGAAGTCGCGCACCAGTTCCGCGAGCGCGTGGTCCATTGCCTGAAGCCGTGCGGGGTTCGCGTCGCGGAATTGCAGGTACATGTCGGCCGCGCCGGGTACGACGCTCATCGAGCCCGGATCGAGATCGATGCGGCCCACGGTCCAGACGGTGTCCGCATCGGCCAGTTGTGTGAACGCATCGTTCATCCGCGCGATGAATGCGACGAGCGCCGCGCCCGCGTCGCGGCGGATCGCCATTGGCGTCGTGCCCGCATGGTTGCGCTGACCCGTGAAGCGCAGGCGCGATTCGCGCAGCCCGACGATCGTCGTGACGACCCCGATCGATTTGCCGATCGCTTCGAGCCGTCCGCCCTGCTCGATATGCGGCTCCAGATACGCGACCTGGCGCCCTGCTTCGAAACGCGCACGCGGCCGGCCCGCGAGGCCCGCGGCGTCGAGCACGTCGGTGAGACGTTCGCCCTGCCGGTTGGTCGCGACGCGAATCGATTCGTCGACTGCCTCGCCGACGAAGCTGCGGCTACCGAGCAGGCCCGAGAACGTGCCCTCCTCGTCGATCCACGACGCGACGTCGACGGCGAGGTGCCGCGTCGCGTCGTTCTCCGCGAGCGCACGGGCGATTTCGAGCCCGTAGATCACGCCCATTGCGCCGTCGAGCCAGCCGCCGGTGGGCTGCGTGTCCGTGTGCGAACCGATCACGAGCGCGGGACCGCTATTGCGCGAGCGTCCGAACACGGTGCCCACGCCGTCGATACGCGCGTCGAGCCCCGCGTCCGTCATCCTGCCGACCAGCCATTCGCGTGCCGCCAGATCGACCGGCGACAGCGCGAGCCGGACCACGCCTGGGCCGGCCGCGCCAAATCCGCGCAACCGTTTGAGGTCGGCCATCAGCCGGTCCGGATCGATCTTTACCACGTTGTCATCTCCCTGAATTGATTGCGGATGCCGCCGCGCGAAAATCGCCCGGCGACATATCGTACGCACGTCTGAACGCGCGGTTGAAATCCGACGCGCTATTGAAGCCCCAGCCGTACGCGACGTCGATCACCGGCCTGCGCGGGTGGCGATACAGTTCGTCGGCCGCCTCGCGCAGGCGCCGGTTGCGAATATACGCGTGGAGCCCGCCCTCCGGCTCGAACAATCGATACAGCGTGGGCCGCGACAGCTGCGACATGGCCAGCACGCTGTCGACGGTCAGATCAGGTTGGCCGAGATTCGCGTCGATATAGCGGCGCGCCGCCGCGAACATCGCGGTGCGTGCCACCGCGCGCGCACTGCCGGTCAAGCCCGTCTCCTTGCCGAACGCCGCCGCCATCAACAGCCCGCAGGTGTGGAGCGCTTCCTGAGCCGCGGGCGCGTCCATCGTGGGCAACCTCCGGCATAGATCGTCCAGATGCGCGGGAATCAGCCGCGCAAGCGGCGTTTGATATTCGATCATGCGGCCATGTATCGACTCCGCTTCCGGCAGCACCGGATCGATCAGATGGCGCGGCAAAAACAGCGCGACCAGGCGGCACGGCCCCAGCGTCATCTGCATCGGCTGATTCATGTCGAGCGCGAGGACGCTCGGCCGCGTTTGCAGCGCGACGCGCTTCGGATAAAGGCCGGTGGTGGTTTCGAAGGTCCCTTCGACAGCTACATGAAACACGATCTGGCGCACGTTGTCGGTCGAAATGCGCGCAACCGAGCGCGTTTGCGCGACCGGATCGGTGCGGCAATCCGTGAAGGCCATGCCGCCGGCGCGATAGGTATCGATGCTGCCGCGAAAGCCGTCGGCGAGTTGCCGGCGCGAGATCGGCACGTCGAGAAAATGGCCGACGCGCTCCCGCCACATAGGCAA
The DNA here is from genome assembly GCF_009362785.1 of Paraburkholderia atlantica. Classification (GTDB taxonomy): domain Bacteria; phylum Pseudomonadota; class Gammaproteobacteria; order Burkholderiales; family Burkholderiaceae; genus Paraburkholderia; species Paraburkholderia atlantica. The sequence goes on along the minus strand of NZ_WHNQ01000033.1, from coordinate 56,220 downwards.
TTGCCCGCGCGGCGCCATGGAGTAGGTGTCGAAGTGGGTGTAGTCGAAAGCCGCTGGCATTGCTGCGGCCGCGGTCGCGGTGCGGTTGGCTGCCTGATCGGTCGTCAAGGTCTCCCCGCCGGTTTTGTAGTGTGCGCGGCATGATAGCCGCGGTTGGCGAAAACGTCATGAGCCTGTTGCTTGTGCGTCGATGCCACGGCCGTCGAAGCTCATGCGCCTTCGCTCCGACCATGCCTGACAGGCATGAACACGAGCCTACAAAGTCTTTTTTCTTTGCGCAAGGCCTCGAGCCACCGCTCGAGCTCGCCTTCGTTGATGTCGGAGGCGCTCGCCCAGTCCCGCCCGGTGGCACCGGCCCCCTCAACATCGATACAGCATAAAAAATGGCCTCTAGACAGAGGCCATTTTATTTTTAACGAATCGCTTCGAAACGTAAATCGATTCAGATGAGAGCGCACCCAGCGGCTATCGTTTCGTCATCGCGGCTCGAAGCATTGCTGCCAACGTAATTAGCCCCGCCCCCAAAGGAGGTCCGTAGTCGTAAAAACGCAAGTGCCGCGCAAAGAAAATGGTGGAAGTCGAAATCACTATCAAAACTACAGCGGCAATAATGGAAAAAACCACCAGAAAATCTTTATTCACGATTGGCTCCTTGCGTCGAATTTTCCCGCTTCCGCATTCCGTCCCACAACCAGAAAGGTTCTGCTTTGACGCGACAAAAATTTGCATAGTACCCTCCGTACGCCAGCAACAGCCCTCCTGTCAACAGCAACTCCTGGAAGCCGGTGAACAGCTCGCGCGGATCGGGCGAAACGAAAAGGTTCAGGAAGACAATCGTGACGCTGATGCCAGCCATTATGATCAATGCGAGCGGCACCCCGATGTTTAGCAGCAGCATAGACCCAAGTACAACTTCCAGATACTTGACCATTTGGTAGAAGCCGACATCCGCCATAGCCCCTATGTAGGAGCCCACTTTTCCTGCGTGGCTGAAATCCGGAATGTATCTGAAAACCACGAAATTCAGACCGGAAGAGAGATAGTGGAAAGCGAAATATAGCCTCATCCACATGACCACGAACTTCCAAGGTGATTCATTTGCTATTTTCATCGCTTTTTATCCTTTTTGCGGATTAGAAATTCTGCCATCGGCCGTGGGGGTCCGGAGACCGTGATTTAAATGGCGCGTGCGATCTTGAAGTTAGTAACCAGTGTCTGCAGGCGTTCGGCTTCCGCATGAACGCCACGGGCAGCCGCTGCGGCCTCTTCGACCAAGGCTGCGTTGTGCTGGGTCACCGTATCGATTTCGCCGATCGCCTTGTTTATCTCCATGATGCCCCGGTGACCGTCATCGGATGCATGGGTGATCTCCTCCATCAAGGTCGATACGTGGGCGAACTCACTCACCACCTCGTTGATCTTGGACCCGGCATCGTTCACCAGCTGAGATCCCTGGTCGACGCGGGTGACCGAATTGCTGACCAATTCCTTGATTTCTTTGGCGGCCGATGCCGAACGTTGAGCCAGCGTGCGGACCTCTTGCGCAACGACGGCGAAGCCACGACCTTCGTTGCCAGCACGGGCGGCCTCAACCGCCGCGTTAAGGGCCAGGATATTGGTCTGAAAAGCGATACCCTCGATAGTCGCGATGATGTCGGCGACTTTCCTGGATTGATCGGCAATGCCTGTCATGGTGGTCACGACCACTTTCATGACCTCTCCACCGCCGTTTGCCAGATCGGACGTAGTCTGCGCGAGTTTGAGGCCCTGTCTGGCATTCGCCGCGTTGTTCTCAACGGTCGCCGTCAACTGCTGGATCGAAGCTACCGTCTGTTCGAGAGACGTCGCCTGTTCCTCAGTGCGCTGGCTCAGGTTCTCGTTACCTGCGGCGATTTCGGATGCGCCGGTCAATACGGCCTCGCTACCGGACCGGACCTGCATCACGATATCCACGAGACTCTCATTCATGCTGCGAAGCGCACGCATCAATTGGCCGAGTTCAGTATCCGAATGCACCCTGACCTGTGACGTCAAATCGCCCGACGCAACTGCCTCGGCAATTCTGACGGCGTCATTTAACGGGAAGACGATTGACGTGGCAACCGTGTTGCAGACATATATCGTCGCAATGATAGCGATACAGATCACGGTAAATGTCAGCATCAGAGCCATGTCATAGTCATGAATGGCCTTTTCCGCAGCTTGATCCGCCTGCTTCTGAATGAAGTCCATATGGGCGGTGAGCGTGTTCTCCGTGGACTTGAAAACAGTAAAGATCTTGGAGTTGGCAAGCGCCCGCTCGGTAGCAAAATCTGGATTATCAGACATTGCGAGCGTGTAGAGTTCCTTGTTGATCACCGCGTACTCGCCGATTGCTTTCTTATCGTTCTCGAAATACTGACGATCTTCGCCCGGCAACGCATTTTTCTCGTAGCGATTGACACCCTTTCTCAGCTGCTCCAAGGCTTGGGCCCGGATCGCAGCATTGGTATCTTTGGCTTGTTTGGAATCAGACAGGACCAGACCCAGCGTCGCGCGGCGGTCCGTACTGAGGGCCAGACGAAGATCAGCAATCGTTTTGATCGACTCCATCCAATTCTGTTTGATATCCAGTAGATGCGATTCAATCCGATGCGCCTGAAACAGCGCAAAACCCGCTGCACTGCATAGCAGGAGGATAACGATTGCGAAGCTAACAAACAGCCGGTTGCGTACCTTGAGATTGCGAAGAAGCATTAGCATGTTCTTTTGCCTACATTGATTGTATAACCTTTGATTTCGGCACAAACCCCCGGACTATGGATAGGGGGCAAGCATGATTGCGAAATCCGGCTTTGTGTGTTAGTGCCGGGCCCAAATGCGCCGGCCACGTTGTAGTGCGAAAGAGGGAGCGGTTTCGTTCACGCCGGTGCGCCCATGGCGCAGGAGAATCTTGGGCTCCCCGTCAGGGCGACGGCCGACACATCGGCTGGCCAATCCGTTGCGGAATTAACGAGTAAGCGCTTGAGCAACACAATGAAAATATCCGCTTCGTCCTCCGTTAGGAGGCTAATCAATTTCTTGTCGGTTGCCCCGAGAAACGCTGTAATTTTCGCGACCATTGCCACGCCGCTTCCCGTAAGCTGAACACACCAGCAGCGACAGTCGTCTGGATGCCGAGACCTCATGACAATTCCCGCGTCGATGAGGCGCGGAATGATTCTGGATAGCGACCCCATGTCGTAATTCAGCCGGCGGGCGAGTTGAACCTGCGTCATGAATTGCCGTCCAGCGAGGCTTGCGACGACCTTAGCCTGTGCAAATGAAATCCCAAGCGATGACTTCAGATGTCGATCAGCAGACTCGGAGATCGCCTTGTCGATTTCAACAAAACGAATTTGCCAATCCAAAGCTAGCGCTTCAGCCGCATGGCTTAGAGGTAGACCCTCCTCGCTCCTCATATCTGCTGCTCCTCAAATGTGATCGGAACCAGTAGGTCGTATGGGCCTATTCGTCCGAACACCTCCTCGTACTATGGGTGATCATCCGGTCCGACGCCGCTACTACCGCGTGCCCAGCGCACTAAATTGCTCCCAGCTTGCAGGTCCCGAATGTCGCCGACGTCGCTTGACTTCACTATCTAATTCTAAATTGTCTACTATCTGCGTGGTGATTTTTCTACTGCATTCCCGTGGCAACCACGGCAGCGATGACGGAAAACATGCTCATCGCTGCCGTTTCTCAACCAAGCATCAGAATCGATGCATCATGCCAAGCTGAAAAACTGACTGGATATTGCCGCTTGCCACGATGTTGCCGATTTCCGCGGCATATGCGCCATTGGTGCGTTGATATACGCCAGCCGCATAGAGCGAGGTGCGTCTCGACAACGTGTATGTCAACTGCAATGCGGCCTGGTTGATCGTCACGTTCTTCAGCAACTCGTTACCATTCTGGTAGGTGTAGGCGCCGCCGAGATTCCAGGCCGGTGAGAAGTCGTACCCGACGCCACCTGCTAGCGCATAAATCCTGGCACCCGTATGGGTGTTGCGCGCCTGGCTGTACATGCCCGAGACCGTGAAATGGGCGTACTTCGTCCTTGCGCCGGCGAGCAGGTTGGCGATGCCGCTATGTCCGTTATTGACCGGCGCGTAGTTCTGCTCAGTGTAAACAACGGCGGCACGTGTTTCCCCGTTCCTGTAGTTGATCGCGGCGCTCTTTCCGGCCCCGTTGTTGAAGTCCCCCGCCGTGCCGCCGAAGCTATACATCAAGCCAACCGACAGCCCCGCATATTCCTCAGAGACGACCTTGACGGCATTCGACATCCGTTTGCCGCCGACACGATCCCAGTTGATGGCCGCCAACCCAGTAATCTGGCCGTTCGTCGTGATAGGTGCGAACGGCCCGCCTGCAACGGCACCGGCAATCTGGGCTGGACCCGAAACCCCGAGCAGGTCGGCACCGAAGCTACCGGTACGGAAATTGAGCATACCGCCAGCGATGCCCGTTGCCGGATCGATACCGCCGAGCAGGTAATAATCAAAGGCGAAGTCGTTCTGCCGCCCGAGGCGGAAGCTGCCAATTCCTGCTTGACTGAGTCCGACCCAAGACGAGTTCTCGAACATCGCGCCGCGCGACTGCGGATCAAGAGCCCCTGTGCTCAGGCTGATCATCGAGTCGAGGCTGAAGTTGGCGCGCAGGCCGCCCCCCATGTCCTCGCTCCCGCGGAAGAAAAACTTGGTGGGAAAAATGGCGGAATCCTGCATTTGAAACAAACGTGACCCATGTGAATCACGATAGGTAGCGACACCCTCGTCAAGGAATCCTCCAAGCATGACGCTACTTTGCGCATGCGCGGCCGTAATGCTCATGCAAACTGATGCACATGCCAACGGTACCGTGGCCCATCGGTGTTTCCTCCCGGCCCCCTGGTGATTCATACATTCTCCTGATTGTTATATGTGATCTCTGAACCTGACTGCTGGTGAGTTTGAAAACACGACTACCTGAATTTGTTTCGCTGGTCGGTTGTCCTCCTGAAGTCGTGCAGCATCCGATGCGGGCGTCGGGATCCCTGTTGGACACCCGAAGCAACTCGTGAATCGTGCGAGCCGTGGCTGGCGCCAGTCGTCCGGAGGCACCGGCCGAATCGAGAAGGAAGCCGATCTCGGCCTGGCGGACGACCGAGCCCACTACGTTGGCGATCAAGCTGCTGTGTTCATGCCGGCTTCGATGACTTGCCCTATCTGGCATTCAAACGTTGCGAAGGCGTTGGCGAAAGACTGGCAGCCCGGTCTCGCCCACCTTGCCAGCCGCCCTTCGCGAACTTCTCCTCCAGCGGTATCGGGCCGGCGAATCGATTGGTCAGATCGGGCGCTGCCTCACTGCGATACATTTGCGGTGAACTGCCGGGCCGCTCAAATCTTGGCGCGGGCCGCGCTAGCAATACCCCACCAAATTCGAGCTGCGCGACAAACCACAACCGGATTCGCACTACACCCCGGTACCATCGCGTCGTGATTAGAATTCGTTATCATCAGTCAAAATAGTATTTACGACAGCCTACAATGTCAACGAACCATGCTCCGGTAAAAACCCTGGGCTTATCAGAGCGCCTCTATTGAGTCGAGCGTTATCAATTCGCAAGACCGGCGACCGCAGCGCGGCGGCCAAGTTCTTCTCGTGCTGGTACGCGTTTGCCCTAGTACAATGGTAGTCTTTTTTGCATACAAAATCGCGACCATCGCATCTTTTTAACCCAGCACAAAGGAGACGCTACTTGAACACGAATCGAAAAATCTTCGTTGGTGCGGCACTCGCTTTCGCCACAGTCGCCGGTATCACGATGTCGAGTCGTGGGTTCGCGGCACAGACGGCACCCGCCAAGGCCTCGGTCGCCAAAGCATCGGTGAAGTCGGCCCCGGTCAAGCTGATCGCCGCCGGGCCGAACCAGAATTCGGACATGGTTGCCCGCGCACTGGCGCCGGCATTGAGCAAGGCGCTGGGTACCGACGTCGTCGTCGAAAACCAGGTGGATGCAGCTGCGGTGTCGGCTGCAAAAGCAGCGCCGGCTGACGGGCTGACGCTTCTCGTCGGCGATACCGACCAGGTGGACGCCGCCCGCCAGGATTTGACTCCCGTGGCACAAGTCACCGGTCACGCGGGCCTCGTTTTGGTAGCCGGCAACGGCGCCGGTTTGAGCGGCACCGACATCAAGGACTACGCCGATCTGATCAGCCGTCTGAAGGACAATCCGAACTGCTATATGTTTGGATCGACAGGCACCACGTCGCGTGAATACCTGGCGATGGTGGCGTTCCAGAAGCGTGCGGGCGTCAAATTGATTCATACCGCCTACAAGAGCGACGCTGAACAGACTCAGGCGCTCTTGAGCGGCAAGGTGCAAATGATTGAGATTCCGTACGAAATGGCGGTGCCACAGATCAAGGCCGGCAAGATGCGTGCGTTAGCGGTCCTGGGCTCGCGCCGTATTCCCGAGATTCAGAACGTTCCCGCACTCGGCGAAATGTTCCCAGGCTTCGATTTCGCGTCGCACACGGGCGTGTTGGCGCCGAAGGATCTGCCGGCGCCGGTCCGCGATAAGATCGCGGATGCTGTGAAGACCGCAGTGCAGGACCCGAACGTCCAGAAAGCGCTGAACGTCAACGGTCAACAGGCTGCCTATCTCGCATCCGCTGACTATGCGAAGATTATCGCCACTGACCACGACAAGCTGAGCCAGCCCGCAAAGTAACGTTGTTCGTTGCGTCGGTAACGACAGGAACTCGATGTTCTGAAAAGGCATCGAGTTTTTTTCTTCTGTCGCTCATCAATCGCTTGTGGCAGCTTGAGGGTACCGCAGCCAGCAGTTACGCGTTAGCTTTGCGATCTAAGGTGTGATTTTATTTTATTGATCGCACGCCCACCGGTATGATGCTCATTCTCGAATTCGGTAAGGCCGCCCTTCTCACGGTACTCGCAACTACGCTCGTGGAATGTCGACGCCGTCGTGGTCATGCAGCCTGCGTGGCGCTCTATTCGACGTCAAATTCGAACTTTACTCCCTCGCTGACTCTGCTGCGCTTCATCTCGCGGCATCTCCTGCAGTTCGGCTGCTTGATCGGCCACGCGCCGGTCGTAAAATTCTGCATCGAAAGCACCGAAGTGATCCGCCAGGTCTCGACCGTAGTCACTTGGGCCCGGATGTGTGTTTGCGTGGGACTTAAAGGAATAGCTCATATCGTTTATCGCAATTTAGCCAGTCGAGCGAATGCCATGATCGACGGGCAAGTTAGTGCAACGGCGGCTCAGATTCACTCGCTACAACGTTACTTTCCGTTTTATCTATCGCAGCTCCTGGCCTTCCTCCTTGGGAAGACCGGCGAATGCCACGACAGACAGCAGCGTAAAGGTCCCGACGACGAAAAAAGTCATCGGGAAGTCATCGATTACCAGATGATCTGCGCCGTGCCCATGAACCTGCGCTGTGATCGTCAGGCATGACGCGCAGACTGCGACACCAAAGCTGATCGACGTTTGCTGCATCATCGTCGAAAGTGCCGTGGCCTTACTCATCAGGGTCTTGGGAATGCCAGAATAGCCGACCGTATTCATGGTTATCATCGCCAGAGAGTTAACGATACCCGCAACGAAAAGCACGAAGCACATAAGACCAATCGACGTGGTTGGTCTGAACAATCCATAGCAAGCGAATGTCGCGCCGGTCATCGCGGCGCCCAGCATCATGATCGGCCTGAATCCGAACTTCCTGATTGCACGATCCATGATGGGACGTACACCGAATGCGCCGACAGAGAGCCAGGCGCTCATCAAGCCAGATTGAACGGGCGTTAATCCCAAACCGACCTGCAAGAGCAGCGGTACAAAGATTGGAGCCGAGCCCACCGCGAGTCTCAGTGGCATGCCGCCAATCGTCGTGATGCTAAAAGCTTTATATCCAAAAATCTTGAGAGGGATAATGACATCGAGACGTCCACGGCTATAAAGTCCGTATGCGATCATTGCCAGCACTCCAATGACCGTGATTCCGATCGTTACGTTCACTGGGACGAAATTACGACCGACGGTTTCCAGACCACACACGATGCCGGAAAGCCCTATCGCCATCAGGATGAATCCCGTCATGTCGAACCGCTCAGATTTCTCCGGGCGCGAATCCGGCACAAACTTTAACGACAGCAGGATGCCCAACACACCGAATGGAATGTTGAGCAGAAAGATCCATCGCCAGGATCCCATCGTGACGATCAGTCCTCCGAGAAGCGGCCCAATCACACGCCCAATGGTACCTGGAACGGTAAACCAAACCATCGCGGCCACCAGCTGCGCTGCCGGAATACTTCGCAGCAGAATCAGCCGCCCTACCGGCACCATCATGGCGCCGCCCAGACCTTGCAAGACCCGGAATAGAACGATTTGAGTGATCGAAGTGGCCACGCCGCATAGCGCGGATGCCAGCGAGAAGATGGCAACTGCCGAACAGAAAACGCGCCGCGTTCCGAACCTGTCGGTGAGCCACCCGCTTGCCGGCAGGAATAGTGCGAGGCTCAACAGATACGCGGTAATCGCGAAGTTCAGATGAAGTATCTCGACATCCAGGGAAGTTGCAATCGACTGGAGAGCCGTGCCCAATATCGAGGTATCGAGACTCTGCAAGAACATCGGCACCGCGACGATCATCGGAATCAGTCGCGTACGCCTGGATGCAGATCGAGACTCCGAAGTGCGGTCTCGCACTTCCCCGACAGTTAAGTTTTTCTCAATCACCGGATTGGCTAGCGCTTTGCGATTTCACGTCGATAGATGTCGACAATCGTGGGATCGTAGTTGAGGAAGAATTGCTGTCTGACGGGCTCCGTCAGGCTGACCAGTTTTGCAATCTCGTCGGTGGTGAAGGTATAAACCGTCATTCCGTGACGCTCGAGCTCAGCACGATTGGTTTTCACCTGTTCTCGAATAAGGTCGCGCTCAAAGCGCCCAGCTTCTAGCGCAGCGTGTTGTAAAACGCTTCGATCCTGAACCGTCAACTTCTGCCAGACCGCCGAATTGGCAACCACTGCAATTGCGCTGTATGAGTGATTCGTGACCGAGACGGCCGATTGAACATCATAAAGGTGGCCGGCAAGGATTTGTGAATAGAAGTTATCTTCTGCAACGATACGTCCACTCTTTAACGCTCCGTATAGTTCGGCATACGGGAGTCCGACGACGTCAGCGCCCAAGACTTTAAACGTCTCCACAAACGCGGGTTCCGGGATCACACGAACCGGCCGGTTCGCCAGGTCCAGCGCGTGCCGGAACGGCTGGCCCGACGTCGTGATCTGTCGGAAGCCGTTCTCCCACCAGGCGAGACCCGTCAGGCCGTGACCCTCGAGGCGCGACAACAGAGCTCGTCCGAACGGACCATCGAGCAGCGCGTGTGCCTGACGTTCGCCGCGGACAACAAACGGCAGATCCATGATTTCGAATTCGGATTCGAGATGACGCAGTGCAGGCGTCACCAGCAGCATCAAATCCGGCGCGCCTGGGCCTCCTGCCTGCAATGTCTTGATCTGCTCACCCGGCGAACCCGGAACTGTATCCGCGCTCACGCTCACCACCAGACGACCGTGCGAGTCCCGGTTCACGATATCTGCGAACCTGGCCATGCCGCGCATTGTCGGCTGGTCCGGCGACATATGCGATCGATACTCTACGATCGTGAGCGTTTGAACGGGCTGCCCATGCCCCACCAACGGCTGCACGATCAACAGCATGCCAAATACCGCACCCCTGATATCGCTACAAACCCGGCTCAATGACCAACCCGATTTAAGACTTGAAAATCTTTTCGTCATGTTTTCGGAAATATCGCCAAATACTTAAACAAAAAAAGCTACGTTACCGAAGCAACGTAGCCAAATCCCTCACTTCACATCCGAAGTCAGATCAAATCAACAGTGTCCGATTTGAAAATTCTGGGCAACTTCTTCCAGTCGCTGATGCGGCCGATCGTCGTTTTGAACGTCATCATCGGCAGGTAATACTTGATGTACCAAACCATCAGGATCAGGTTCATATACAGGCAACCGACGCCCATGTACGGCGTGAACATCTTGTCAAAGCGATGGTTCAATATGATCGCGTTGTACCAAACGACGAACGACACCGGCAGAAGCATAAGCAGGCCAACCGGGACGAAGATACCGAGAATGAGCGAGAGGCCACCCAGAATTTCGCACGTCTTTACGATATGGAAAAATTGCGTGTGAACCATCGTGACCAGCAGCTCATTCGACGCGGGTAGCGTGCCGAACGGTTGCGGGAAGATCGGCGACATGCCGAGAGCCGTGCGCCAGTAGCTGGTACCGCTGACGACCATCCAGCCGCCGAGATACAGCCGGCAGAACGTCAGGATGACTTTGCCGATGAGTTGCGGCATCGTTTTGCGATCATCGTTGTCCATAGTGTGCTTTCATCCTTTGCTGTTTAGTTCGCAGCCTGCACCGGCGCAGCCTTCTGTTGCGTAATGCGATCATGGCGAATGATCCAGCCAGATCCGCTGATCTCATAGACATCGACGACGTCTTGCGCCGGTTGGCCGCGGGTGGCGCCGATGGTCTGATAAACCGCGACGTCCATGCCTTGGACGATGACCTTCTTCACTTGGTGGGGAATGGGTTCGCCATCCTGATGATCGATCGTGTTCGGCGCGTTATCGACAGCCTTTTCCGAAAAGTAAGTTTTGTACGCCTCGGCGCCCTTGCCCTCCGTATACGCCAGGTCCATGAACTCCTGAACGATGTCATGCGGCAGTTTTCCGGTGCCTGCATGCCAGTGCCAACGCGGATCCGAATGCAGACCGTAAGCGATCTGCGCGATGAACAGGAAGCCCACGATTGCCGTGACCACGCGTCCGGTCATACTGTCCATCCACACGTTGATGCGTGTGGCGATACACCCCGAGGAGAGAACTCCTTGGTTATTCGACATCCTGCCTCCTTGAAAGCATTGTGAAGAGTGAAACGCTTCGGCTTGAGATGGTTCGGTCCGGCGTTTTTGTATTTAATTTAGCCTACTGAATCGTATAGGCCGACAGGTCGTATGTAAACGTCGGGGTTTCCCTATTTCCGTTGTCGGCGGATAGGTGCTATTCCTTCGCGCGGAATGTAATCCGCGCGAAGCGAAGGCGCTGGGCCGGCGGCAAGGCGGGTTTAGGCGCTGACGGATGCGCCAGCACTGAGTCGGTCAGAGACGAGGAACCCGTAGGCCGGGATACTTAACCCCGCATGGTGGCGGAAGCCTTTGCCATCCTAGGCCGCCCGCAATGCCCCAGTCCTCGCCCCGAAGGGTAGACAGGAATATTCAATTCGTGAGCGAACACGATCCGCCACCGGCATTGGCCCTTGCGGCGCCCGATGCCGGATGATTGGCGTGTTGCGGTTACGTTACTACTGGGGCATCTGGCCAGCTGGAGTGCCGGCAGCCGCACGCCATTGCGCGACTATCGCGCCTGCGCGGATCGCGCTACCGGGGTAGTCGAACCAGTCGTCGGACTGATCGTAGCCCGCCTTCCGCCATTCGATCAGATCGGCGCGCACTTTGGCTCGTGTGAGCGGCACCGTCGAATCGTACGGTTGGGCCAGCGCCGCAACCGGCGCGAAGCAGCACGCCGCGGCAAGGACGCCGAGCGCTATACGCGGAAGGGGGTTCATGGCAAGGCCTTTCTTATCGGGGTTATCGCTAAAAGTATAGGCGCTGTCTTGACAAACGAAAGGCAAATCGAAACATATTCACTTCTCGCGTAATGCACAGACAAGGGACGAGAAATATGGTCCCGCAGGCGGCCGACAAACGGATCACTAATTGCGCATCGTTCGGCCCTGTCCCGGGTCAGCGGAGGAATTTCGAGCACACGGCCACCGCCAGAGCGAAGCGTTCGATAGATCGCGCAGCATCGAGGCGCGCCGCAATTGTCGATAGAATGCGCGCCGGAAGCCTCTGGCTGCGAGCGCCTTCTGTTCCGCCGAAAAAATGTTCGCCCCGCGGCCATTCACAACGCCGGCTTAAGACGCCTTGAACCAGTTGCGCAGCGGTTGCCTCGACATGTCCAATTTGCGCGCCATGGCTCCCATGCGTGGCAGCAGGTAAGTCGATTAACCAATGGTGTTTTATTTTATTTTGGAGAATCGATCCACACCATCGCTCTTTCCTTTGCAATCCCAAGCAATGACCACAAGGGAAAAGAACGGGCATCAGATGTCATCTAGGGAATACCCTCGAACACAACATTTTTGAAATTCCCTATCAGCCATATTCAACATAGTATATTCTTTTGCATTCGCACTGTTGTGCATCGCTTCGCTCGTGTGCAACGTCGGCCACTCTACGAATTAACACCACATGTAGGAGACACTGGAATTGCGTAAACTGCTCGTTAGCTGCGCCGTTGCGGCAGCAATCGCGCCTGTGATGGCACAGGCACAGACCAGCGTGACGCTGTATGGCGTTGCCGATGCGTTCGTCGGCTACTTCGGAAACTCCGAAGGCCAACACGTCGTCAGCATGAACAGCGGCGGCGCCGGTGGGTCCCGTTGGGGCATTCGCGCGAAGGAAGACCTTGGCGGCGGTTTGTCAGCCATCGCCGTGCTCGAAAGCGGCTTCAACATCAACAACGGTACGTCCGGCCAGAGTGGCCGTTTGTTCGGTCGTCGCGCCTACGTTGGCATCGACAGTCGCGACTTCGGCCAGATCATTGCGGGTCGCCTGCAAACGGCCGGCTACGAGTGGGGCGGCACCTTCGATCCGATGCTGCTGGCTGCAGCGTCGCCGCTCGGCTCGATCGGTGGCGAGGAACCGCGTCCATGGATTTTCAACATGCTGCAGGATCCGGCTCGCCAAGATAATACGATCCAGTACTCGTCGCCGACGTGGCATGGTCTGAACGGCACGGCGGCCTATTCGTGGGGCAACAATCAAGGTCTGCAGAACGCGACCCACTACCAACTCGCGACGCTCACCTACGCCAACGGCCCGTTGCTCACGAGCTACGGCTTCGGCCACAGCCTGCAACCGTCAGCGAGCATTGCACGCAACACGTACGAACACGTGCTGGGTGTCAGATACGACCTCAGCTTTGTAGCGCTCTACGGTTCGTACCAGGTGCGTCTGAACGATCCGGGCCGTACCGATAAGGGCTGGCAAGCCGGTGTCACGATTCCGACCAGCCCGTTCGGCACCATTCGCGCTTCTTACGGCGGACTGAGCGACCAGAACATTACCTATCTCGGCACAACCGGTCCGCAAACGGGTAACTGGGCGATTCGCTCGGCTGCTATCGGTTATACGTATCAACTCTCGAAGGCGACGATGCTGTACGGCTTCTTCAAGAAGCTCTGGAACAGCGGCATCGCTCACCAGACGATCTACCCGCCCGGTGGTCTCCCTGCCCCGACTGGCAACCACGCCAACGTCACGGCAATCGGTCTGGGTCTGGCAACGCGCTTCTAAGCCTACCTATCGTGAAGAAGAGCCCGCCTCGTGCGGGCTTTTTTATTCATAGTCCTCTGCATATCAAAACGTCGATGGTCTCCGTGTTCATAGGCTCCCGCCCATCGATCAATCCCTGCATACTCTCTTCTCGGTCGAGTCGGTCCAATGTGGTCATCATCCTCTTCTCGAGCTGAGCCTTCTCGCCCCCCTGAAAGCGGGTGCAATCCAGCCGAGAATGACAGGTGCCTCTGCGTCAGTCTAACCAGACTCCGGGCCTCTGTCTCAGGACTTTTGGATGCACTCGGGAACAAAGCGAGATCGGTATAAGTGTCGATGCTCCATCGTTCGACAGTTCAGACACGAAGAGCCTATGACTCGGATCGTGCGTAAATGGCACCCTACGCCACCAGCAGATTGCTCATGCTGAACCCCAAATCAGATGAAAACTCCAAGCCCGTATGCAAGCAAAAAGTCCGGAGAGAGAATTCTCCCCGGACTTTCTTGAATCTACAACTGCGGTGGCCGAAGCCTTATGCTTCGCCCTTGATCTTGTCGCGCACGAGCACGAAGATGAAGAGCAGCCAGGAGACGCCGAGGCCGAAGTAGTCGAAATTACGTAGCGGACGGTATTCCGTCCAGCCCCAACCCGTCGAGCCGTCGACGGCCGCCAGCGTCAGGACGATACAGATGGCGATTGCGATCCAGGTATTCTTTTTCATCGCGTGTGCTCCTTAAGCCAATTCTTTTTGCCGCTGTTCGAAGCCGGCCACATTTTGCTGCTGTTCGACGGCGGGTACACCCACGAGGCTCCCACCTTTGCCCTTCAGGCTGAAACCCTTCCAGCCGTCCCACAACCACATCGGGTTGAGCGTCGGACGGAAGCAAACCGCCATGTAGCCGCTGTACGCGAGGAGCAGGATGCCGTTCATCAAGAGTTCTTGCGGACCCGAGAACAATTGACGTGGCGTCGCCGAGATGAAAGTGTTCAGCCAGAAAATCGTGACCGTCGTCGGCATCTCGAGAATCAGCGTCAGGAACACGAAACGGTTCATCAGCAGCAATGCGCCGTAAACCGCTTCCATGTACTTAACCCAGTGATACATACCGATCGCATCGGCTCCCGCCACATACTGGCCGGCGAGACCTGGAATCATTGGCACATAGCCGTCGATTACGAATCGGATACCTGAGAAGAAAAGGTGAGCGCCAAAATACAGACGCAACCACGTGATGACATACTTCCACGGGGAAGAATTTGCGCTTTTCATGGGAGGGGCATTTCCGTAAAGGTTCTTGCAGAACAACGTTGAAATATGGTGCCGCACAAATTGCAATACGACAGGATATCTCGAAGGTGATGGGATTTTCCCCATCACCTAAGAGCCGTTTTATACGATGCCTTTACGGCGATCGCGAATCAGTACAGTAATGACGCAGATCCACGGAATTGCGAGGCCAAACATGTCACGCGCACGCAGAGGACGGTATTCGGTGTAACCCAATCCGGTCGATCCGAAGAAGACCCAGCACGTCATGACAAGACAAACGGCGAGACCGATATAAAGGTTCCGGTTGCTCTTCATCGCAGTTCTCCCGATTCGACGATGCCCCTTCGCATTTCAGGTGTCTTCTTCAACTTGAGAGACTCTTTCCAGACATCGACCTTAAACCCCTCCCACAATGCCAGAGGCGTGAGTTTTGGCTTAAATACCGAAGCCATGTAACCACTGTAGGCCAAAATCAATAGACCATTCATCAGCAGTTGATTCGGGCCGGAGAACAATTGGCGCGGAGCCGCAACGATGAAGGTATTAATCCAGAAAATCGAAACCGAAGTCGGAAACTCGAAAATCGCCGCAAGCAGCACGAAACGGTTGCTCAGCATCAGGATACCGAGCACGCATTCCATATACTTGACTACCGGAAACATGTGAATCGCATCCAGCGCTTGCACGTATGCACCTGCAGTGCCCGGAATGAATGGAACCCACCCGGTGGAGATATAACGGAAGCCCGACCACAGCAAATCGGCGCCGAAATAAATCCGGAGCCAAAGGACAGCGTACTTCCACGGCGGCGAATTGATACCTTGCATCAGATGTCTCCGTTGTTGGTTTCTGTTTTCGCAACGCGGCGGAATCGAGTCAGCCGCTGAGTGCCCGTTTACGCCTGGACGACGCGATGGGCGGCGCCCGGCGTGATGATCTTGTTCAGGAGCTTTTCATCGACCTCGAATCCGAAGCCAGGGCCTTCGCTTGGGTATGCGCGACCCTGAGCAAACCGCTGACCGCCGATTGCCAGATCTTCGCCTGCCGGAATCTCGTCGCTGTTGAATACCGAATGCACCGCGAGAGGCCCCATACTTTCGCTCATGAACTGGCAGGCCCAATGATCCGAGACCATCAAATGCGTGCTCGGGCCCGACTCGATACCGCCGCCAATCAAGGTGGAGCAGAACACGGGGATATCGTAGATCCGACATGCGGCCAGGAATCGTTGCGCCTTGAGCAGACCGCCGACTTTTTGAATCTTCAGAATCACGCCGTCAGCCGAGCGGCGTTCGGCGATTTCGCGCAGGTCGCCCAGTTCCTGCGCGCCCTCGTCTGCGTAAATCGGCGTGTTCACGCGCTCGCGGAGTTTGGACATGCTGTCGCGGTATTGATGCGCCAGCGGCTGCTCCATGAAAGCGAGGTTGTATTGGTCCAGACGACGCACCGTTTTCAGGGCCTGCTCGTAATTCCACGACCCATTCGCGTCGAGCGTGATCATCGCGTCCGGGCCGAGGGCCTTACGCACTTCACGGGCCGTCGCCACATCGTTGTCGAATGTGTGACGTCCAACCTTGAGTTTGAAGGCCGAGAAACCTGCCTCCCGAACCTGGACTGCTGCCTCAGCCACTTTTTCCGGATCGCCGGCTGATAGAACCCAACCCAAGGGAACTGACTCGCGTGTACGGCCGCCCAGAAGATCGTAAACCGGGCGACCGAGTGCTTTACCCTTCAGGTCATGCAACGCGCAATCGACGAGCGCTTTCGCCTGATTGTTGTCGCGTGCGAGCTGATCCATCATGCCGACGATTTTTTCGATATTGCACGGATCTTCACCGAGCAGTATTCGCGGCGCGAAAATATCGGAAATCATTGCCGTCATCGAGGCCTGACTTTCGCCGCGATACCACGACGAAGTGTCGCCGGATTCAGCGACGCCCACCAAACCGTTATCGGCGTAAATACGCACCACGAGCGTATTCAGACAGGTAATCGTGACGTTCGGAAGCTTCAGGGGCTTCTTAAGCGGCATCGAAACCGGAACGCACTCAACGCGGGTAATTTTCACTGGATTGAACCTATATGAACTCGAGAGATGAGTGCCCACATCGGACACTCCCGAAGCGGATATCAGCTATTCGCCGCCGCACGACGCAGCGCACCACAGACACGGATCAACAGAATGACTGCCAGTGCAACCGAGATCACATAGCAAACGACGAAGGAAGCGCCGAGTGCATTCGGCCCCGAGAACAGTTTGGCAACGAGCGCGACCACCGTGGGCCCGAGTGCCAGGCCGAGCAGGTTGGTGATCAGGTAGTAGACCGCCGTCAGTTTGCCCATCATGTTGCCCGGCGTGAAGTTGGCCATCGTCGCGCCGCCAGCTACCGCAAACATCGAGAACATGAACGTCTGCACGAAATAAGCGATCAACCCGACATTCATCGAGTGAATCAGCGGGAAGCACGCAGTAACGATTGCAGCGATTGCCGTCGTAACGGCCGCCACGCGAACCGGTGCGTCGATCATGCCGCGTTCACGCAGCCAGTCGGCGATACGGCCCAGGATCAACAGGCCCGCTGGCGACGCCAACAGTGCCACGCCGCCCAACGCCTTACCGATCTCCGGACGCGGGACATTCAGCGTGCGCGCGATAATTTCCGGGAGCCAGGCCATCTGCGAACCAACCGCAATGCCATACAAGCAGATCGCAATCCAGAGTTGAACGTAGACGGCCTTGTTGGTCCACGCGAAACAAAGCGCTTCACGATACGTGACCCCACCGCCTGCGTTGACGTCGCGGCGTGCCGGTTCACGTACGAGCCACAGAAGCACGGCGAACGGAATGCCGATAAGACCCGGCACCAGCAACACGAAATGCCATGGTTTGAGCCCGCCGACCAGCGGCAGGCCCGCAAATGCACCTGCCGATGCCGCTTTCAGAAGAAAACCGCCGAGCCCGAGAGCCAGACCGGTACCGAGAAGCGGCCCGATGTTATAGATCCCGAACGCGAGGCTGCGGCGTTGCGGCGGAAAAGCATCGCGAATCATCGACGCGGCGCCAGGCGACAGAGCGGACTCACCAACACCGAGACCCACACGCGTCAGGAACAACTGGACGTACGTCTGACTAAGACCGCACAAAACCTGAACAGCGGACCATGCCATGATCGCGCCACCGAGCAGGCGCCGGCGCTCGTACTTATCGACCAGCGCGCCCATGGGGACGCCAAGCACGCTGTACAGAAGCATGAATGAGAGCCCGAGAAGCCAACTGACTTCGAGATCGGAAATTCCGAGGTCTTCCTTGATCGGGCCGACGACGAGGGAAATCGCACCCCGGTCGATGAAGGAGATCACGTATGTCGCCGTCAAAATGACGAGCATCCACCATGCTCCCTTCGACGTTTTCGAATCCGAAGCGGCTTCGACGGGTGCGAACGTCGCCCGCACCTCTGCGGTCTCACTCATTGTTTTCTGTCTCCTGGTTTAGTTATACGTGTAGTCAATCAGCGAATCTTCCGATCCTCGCTATCGGAAAGTGCCGTCTTCGCCGCTGTCATGCCGGATACGATGAACTCCGCAATATCGCCCATCGAGTTGTAGAACGGACCCCACAAAGATCCACACTCCCCAACTGCATAGAGACCGGGAATCGGCTTGTCCTGATGATCGAGAACACGTTGCCCCGCATCATGTTTCGGTCCGCCGTGGGTATTGAGGTAAGTCGGCAGCATGGGTCCGATCGCGTAGTACGGCCCCTCGTCGTTGAGCGGCACCAGGAACGTCTCGCGTCCGAACTCGGGATCGGCATTCAGACGGCACTGCTCGTTATAGCGCTCGACCGTCTCACGCAGTGCCTGGGGATCGAGGTGACCCGACTTGGTCACGCCCGGGATTTCCGGCCACTGGCACTTCAATGCCAGCTCTTCGAGCGTATCGGCCTTGATGATCAGACCTTCTTCGAGTTCCTTGAGATTGTCCTGGCTCCACGGCGGCACGCGCGAGTTCAGCGTGGTCATCGCCGCACCACCGGCCCGAACCTTTTCGTCGAAGACGTGGAATGCCGGCACGTTGGTGAATTCCGGAATGCCCGGCGTCGTCGCTAGCCACGTGTCGCGATTCGCCAACCCGTGTTGAACGACCGACGTGTCGACCGTCTCGTTGTGGAAGCGCTTCGCCTGCCGGTTCACCCACAGCAGACTGCCGCCGTCCTTGAAGGCGCCCGACTTGTAACCGAAGCCTGCAACCTTGTTAAGGTCATAGGTGACGTAAACGTAGCCTTCCTTAGTCTTGATGCCCATGTTCAGCGGGCCGGCCACGGCGTTCATGTGCCACAGCTGGGCACCGACTTCCTGCGCCATGCGGATGCCGTCGCCGGTCAGATTCGGGCTTCCCAGGAAATAGATCGGGCATGCGGTGAGGAACTGCTTACACATGGCCTCGTTCGCTTCGAAACCACCGCTGGCGAGCACCGTCGCCTTGCGACCGCGAATCGTGATCGTCGTACCATCTTCGCGTTCGGCTTCGACGCCGAGAATTGCGCGCGTCACCGGATGCTGGATCAGACGCGTGACTCGCGTGCTGTACTTGACACGAGCACCCGCCTTCTCTGCTTGAGCCGAGATCGCGTTATAGAGACCTGCACCGCCCGGTGCGGCCACCACGCTCATGCCCTTGATGCTCTCGGCACCCGGCGCGCCCGCGAACTCGGGGAAGAAACCCGGGGCCGAGAACGGCTGCGGGTTGTCTTTGAGCGGCAATTCCAGTTTGTGCTGGAACGCAGGTATGTCTTTGAGACTTGCAACGAAATGACGAAGAACGCTCTCTTCGGTCTGACCTGCACACAACCAGTTCAGATACTTGAAAGACTCTTCTTCATCGACGGAGGTCATGATCAGACCACCCGCCACACAGACCGAGTTACCGCCACCCTGCGCACCCTTTTCGAGGATGAGCACGTCAGCGCCCTGCTCGGCGGCAGCAAACGCGAACGTTGCACCCGCACCACCATAGCCGACCACAACCATATCGGCATGTTCATCCCATCGGGGCTCGGTCCAGTTCACTTCCATCTTTTCGTTATCCATCGTGTCTCTAAACATACCTGCGCGGGTTGAGCTACTTAGGCTGCGGGAGCTGCTGCCTGCTCGGCTTCTTCCTTCGAGCGAAGGCCGTCATAGATCTCGTTGTAACGTAGCACCGGCTGATCCATCGCCAGCATGATCATCTTGCGGCCCGGTACCTTCTTGATCATTGCCTGCTGCGCTTCGATGATTGCCTTGTCTTCGGCGAATGCCGCGTCGGCGATTCCGAACGCGTGTTCCTTCAGATCGGCGTGCTCATGATCCGGACCGAAGTTGTAGAAGAACATCGACTGCGTATCGTTGATCGGCGTGATCATCTGGCACGTGCAGCGACGGAAGATCGGTTCCTCGTTCGGCTTACCGTCGACGAAACGATCTTGAACGCCCGGTGCGAAGGAGTTGATCTTCAGAATGAAGACGCCCGGCACCAGGAAGGTGCTGACCACGTTATCGTCGGAAGGCAGATCGAAATACGGGTTCGTCGGACGGCCCATGTGCCAACGATCGGCGACGACGCCACGTTCGAGAACCGTCGTGCCGCGCTTGGTCTCGCCATCCTTCTGAACCTTCAGCGAGACCTTGTTGTTCGCACCGAACGTCGATTCGTGAATGAACGGTGCGTGCGACAGATCGAGCAGGTTGTCGGCCACGAGTTCTGCATTGCCGTTCATCACGAACTTCGAGCAGACCATCGAGTACGTGTCGCTATCCGGACCTTCGATCGGCGGAATCAGTGCGACGTCGGCCTTTGCCGGGTCGCCCATCCAGACCCACGCGGCACCGTGCTTTTCTTCGATCGGATAGCTGCGCACGCAGACCTTCGACGAAATGCGCTCCTGGCCCGGGATTTCGGTGCAGCGACCATCGGCAGCGAACTTCAGACCGTGATACATGCAGCGCAGTTCGTCGCCTTCCTTGCGACCAACCGTCAGCGGCGCCAAACGATGCGGGCACAGGTCTTCCAGCGCGACGAGCGTGCCGTCGTCCTTGCGATAGAGCGCCAGCGGTTCGTCCATCACGGTGAACGGGACGATGTCAGTCGCCGAGAACTCGCTCGACCAGCCAACCATGTACCAACAGTTCCGAAGGAATTTCATTTGATGTCTCCTCAGAGAGAATCGAGAACGGACAAATCGAGCGGATTGCCTGACACGTGCGGTACAGCCGACCCCGTTGTCCCGGATCGGGTCTACCCCGCCCGTTCACCGAAAGTATTTAATTGGGTATTCTTTATCTTATCTTGTAGCACCGCTCGACAAGACTCGGGGATACCCTTAAAGGCGAAAAGCGGCGTCCCGCTTTTTCTTATTGGAACGCCGCATTTACGTATGCGGATATCAGCTGAAGTACACGCGTTCAGCAGTCGTGTGCAGGACCTTCCGCTGATCTGCTTCAGAGAGGGACGACACTGAGTCCTTGGCCAACTGGATCATGTCTTTGTACTCGCCCTTCGACTGCGCGATGTCCGAACCCCACATCACGCGGTCGGCGCCGAACGACCGGACGACACGCTCGACGACTGGCGCTGCCGGCAGCTCGAGCGCCTTCAGTTTGCCGAGGTTGATCATCGAATACAGCAGGTAGACGTTCGGCGAATCAACGAACTTGAGCAGCGCTTCATCCACGCCGTAGTCCGGCGCACCCGATTCGCCGACGATGTTCGAGAAGTGGTCGAGAATGACCGGCGTGTTCGGGAATTGCTTGACGACGTCTTGAAGCGCTTCAAGCGCGGCGACGCGATTCCAGCGATAGAAGTGCAGACGCACCGACCCGCCGAGCTCCGACACGGCCGACCATGCACGCAGCGCTTGCTTCGACGCGAACCAGCTCGAGTCCGCGCCCTTGTTCGGCTCCGTCAAACGAATGCCGACCGAGCCACGCTGGCCGACCCAGTAGCGCACGGTTTCTTCCACGTTGTCGGCCAGTGCATCGATCATGCACAGCGAACGCAGACGATCGGGATATTGCTCTGCGGAGTCCACGACATAGTCGTTGTGGAAGCCGTAGAGGTGAGCGCGCTGGACCGCGAGCGCCTTCTCGACACCATAAGCGTCGAGCAGGTCGATCAGGCGTTCGGCCGTCACCGGGTTGTCGAATGCGTTGGCTTCGAGCGTGCCGCTCAACGGCGACGGCGGATACTTCTCCACGTCCGTGGAAATCAGGTGGGCGTGACTGTCGATCATGACGTTCCCTTCTCTGTAAAATTCGATATCAACAAACGGTAGGCCGTTACTTCACTTCCACGGATCAACACAGACGTGGATAGCGCCTTCGACGCCACGCCCGGCCGTCGCGAGGATCGCTTCGTGCGTCTGTGCAAGTCCGAACGTGTGCGAGCACACCTCGTCGATCGGATAGCGGCCGGAACCGATATAGCGCAGCGCCAGTTCGACAGCCGCGTAGCTACGGCCACGCGGTGCCCGCACCGTCAGATAGCGCTTCTTGATCTCGCCGATGGGGACGTGCTGTTCCAGGCCGTTCAGGCTCAGGTAGGCGCCCTTCGCTGCCAGCGCGATCGCCTGCTTGACGATTTCGCCTTTGGGATCGCCCGTCGTATCGACAACGACGTCCACGCCACGGCCCTTCGTGATGCGCATTACTTCGGCTTCGAGGTCTTGCGTCTCCACATTGATCGCGTAGTCGGCGCCCAGGCGCAGCGACAGATCGAGACGAGTCTGATCACGTGTCATACCCGCGAGAACGACCGTGTACGAGCCCGCGGCCTTTGCTGCCAGCACGCAGCCCAAACCCTGCTGGCCAGGACCGAAGACGAGCACGACCTTGCCGGGGCCTGCGCCACCGTCCAGACACGCCCACTGCACGCCGTTGCCGAACGGCACGGCCAGCGTCGCGTGGGTCGCCCGCATGTCTTGCGGAATCTTATGCATCACCGTGTTGAGCGGCATGTGCATGTACTGCGCGTAACCACCCCACAAATGCGGCGCCTTGTTGGCGGTGGACATACCGAATCGATCGGTGTTCAGACGATCCTTCACGTTAAAGAAATCGACTTCCATGCACAGGCGGAAATCGCCCTTCATGCACCACTCGCAATTCCAGCACGGCAGGTATTCGTGCAGAGCAACGCGGTCGCCGGGCTTGACGCCCCACCGTTTGGCCGCGATCTCGCCAACTTCTTCAATCGTGCCGACGTTCTCGTGACCCATGATCACGGGAACGTGACCCGCCTTGCGATACAACTCGGGATCGCTGCCACCGACGCCGCTGGCTTCGATGCGCAGAATGCCGGTCTCAGGGCGCACTTGCGGATAGTCGAATTCACGCAATTCGGTGGTCTCGACATCCGTCTTGACTGCGGCCAATACCTTCTTCGTCATGTCTGTCTCCTGCTAGTTTTTCAATCTCAGGCTTTCGAAAATACGCGCAGGGCGTTGCCGCCAAAGATCGCGTCGAGATCGTGATTCGTCAGTCCGGCGAGCGCCTGACGCGTGAGTTTCAACGCCAGACCATATCCCTCGCGCGAACTCACGACAGGGAAGTCAGATCCCCACATCAAACGATCAGCGCCAAACGCGTCAACTGCTTCTTGTAGGAGCGTAGGATGGGCATCACCAAACGGCCGGCCCTGGTGCCATGTTTTCGAATCGCGAGGCAATAGTTCGCCAAGACCCGGCACTTTCATCATCACATTGGGAAACGCCGCAAGTTTGAACACCTGGCGGCGCAGGGCCAGCGCTTCATCCGTTACAGCCGGCGCGCTGGTGCCGCCAAGATGCTCGAGGACAATCGTCGTACCCGGCAATTTGGCGATCAATTCGATAAAGCCCGGTGCGTTGAACGTTTCAGCAGATCCAACGCAGCTCACTGGCAATCCCGAAGCCTGAACACCGCGCCAGGCCTCGGGAAGGCGACCGTCGTCAAGACATGCCGATGGTCTCAATCGAATACCGCCGGCACCAGTGCGTGCCAGCGATTCGATCGTCTTCGCAACGTCCGGGGCCTCGACATCGACCCAAGCCACGCTCGACAGACGGCCCGGAAATCGTGTAACGCATTCCTGCTGATACCGGTTATCCGTCTGTCCAATCATCTGGGTGAGCACGGCATGACCAACACCGTATTCATTCATCTGATCGAGCAGCATCTCGACGGGCTCATACCAATGAGGCGATACGTGAGCGTGGCTATCAACGATCATGCGAGCCTCAGGCCTTCAGAGCGACGTCCGGATTGAGGGGCACTTCTTCCTTCCACGTGCGGTCGTTCGGGAAGATCACTGTCGAAGCGTGAATCTGATTCCACGGAATCGTGTTCGTCAGCACGCTCGGCAGTTCACCGCTTTGTGCATACGCGCGTGCCGAACGAATCATCTGGCGACGCCATGCGACGACCGCGACGTCCGATGTGCCGAGGTGTTCCTTCGTGCGGTCGAGGATGCGTCCCTGCGTTTCGCTGACTGCGTGGTCTTGCGTCAGGATGCCCTTGATGCCGGACATCGACGACGTCTTCATCGCTTCGCGGTCCTGCTTGTACCAGTTGTCGATGTTGAGTTCCTTGCGGAAGTTTTCATCGACCCAGTGACCGCCTTCCTGAATGCGATATTCGATATCGACCGGCTGCGTTTCGTCGAAGAACCACTGGATGTGCCACGTCGATTCGTCGTCGCGCGGAACGAACGCGTTGGCCATGCGGCGGTTCTTACGAACGCCGAAGCCATCGGGCGGGATCAGCGTGAAGAACGGCAGAATCACTTCCGTGACGCGGGCGTGCAGCTTGCCTTCTTCACGGAAATTGCGCACGCCGGCATAGCGCAGACCGTACAGCGTGTATTCGACTTCGATCTTCGGACGCAGATCACGCTCGTGCTCGTACTTCGCCGGCGCCGACCACGGCTGCTCGCGGTGAAGGACACCCGCGTGTGCCGAGTCGATCGTGCCTTCGACGGCTTGAGCGTAGTTACAGTCTTCGAGAACCTTGAACGCTGCCACCTTTTCTGCCGGGTACGACAGGAAATCGAAGTCGGGGAATTGCGGAACCTTTGCCGGGTCGCCCATGTACGTCCAGATCACGCCAGCGACTTCACGCACCGGATAGGCGACCGCCTTGATACGCGAGCACAGCTTCGAATCTTCCGGCTCGGTCGGGGTGTCCATGCATTGGCCATCGACGGCGAACTTCCAGCCGTGGTACAGACAACGCAGACCGCCTTCCGAGTTGTCGCCCAGCGCGAGCGACGCACGACGGTGCGGGCACTGTTCTTCGAGCAGGCCGACCTTGCCGTCGCTGTCGCGGAACGCCACGAGATCTTCGCCCAGCAGACGCACACGCTTGGGCGCACCACCCGGCTCCTGAATTTCCGATGAGAGCAGCGCCGGAATCCAGAATTGACGGATCATGTCGCCGTTCGGGGTGCCTTTTCCTACTTGAGTCAGAACGTCGTTGTCTTCGCGGGAAAGCATGTTTGCTCCTAATCTCTTATATGTGAATTTGCGTGGGAGACCGAAGTCCCCCGTCGGCCTTAAACGAGTGCGACGGCTCTCAGCAGTCGTTCGCGAGCGTCTACGGTGTTACTTTCGTTGCCGATCAAGTCGTGCGCCTCGATGATCAGATTGCGCAGTGCCACGAGGTTCTGCCCTTCGGCCGAGTTCGCGGCATTCCGTGCAGCTACGGCGATATCGTTGTCGAGCAGCCGCCAGACTTCGTCCAGTTCGGACTCGCGATAAATCATCTGTTCGAACGTGCGCGAGTTCTCCACCCGTTCGATAATCTGACGCAGCGTTTCCGGCGAGTAATCCTCGATTGAATGAAGATCATCCACGTTCATTGCTAACTCCTATTTCTTGGGACCAGGGCCGAAGTTCGAAGGCGGCAGATCGAGTGCCTGACGTCCATAACTCGTCAGTGCGCTGTCCCACGTGAATGCGAAGTGCTGCGCGGCCGAATTGACGTCGCGCCAGATGCGCTGGAGGTCCGACGCGTTATAGATGCTGGTGCCGCCCGCGGCTTCGAACAGACTGTTGGCCGCACGACGAGCCGTTTGCGCCGAATATGCCCAATCGCGGGAGATGCGGGACCACTCGAGCGGCGTCAACGACTTTGCGCTTTCTGCTGTGTCGATGCGACGTGTGTCTTCGAGAATCAACGCATAGGCAGCGTCGAGATCCGCCGTCGCATGTGCGAGACGTTCGATCGTTGCCGACTGCTCTGCCATCTGGTCGGCCGGCATTGCCTTCAAACGTGGCGCCAGACCTTCGGTGAACGATTTGATTGCCGCCCGTGCCATGCCCAGGGGCGCACCGATCAGCGAGAACGGCGTGACGTTGTGGAACGGCATGCGGTAGATCGGAGCGCGCAGGGCATCGGCGCCTTCGACGTTGCCCGTCATCATTTCCTTCACGGACACCGAGCGGTGAGCCGGGATGAACGCTTCGGCGACCTTGATCGTGCGGCTACCGGTGCCACGCAAGCCTGCGGTATGCCAGTCATCGACGATCTGGATGTCCGAGCGCGGGATCACGAAGAAACGCGGTTCGGGCGGACCGTCTTCGCGCTGCACGGCATTACCGACGATGACCCACTCCACGTGATCGATACCGGAGCAGAAACGGCCTTCACCATTCACGAGCTTGTAGCCACCTTCGACTTCGGTAATCGTGCCGCCGAGGCGGAACACCGTGGCCGTCAGAGCGTGGCCTTTGCCCAGCACATCTTGCTGTGCTTTCAACGGGAACAGGTTCAGCATCCAGCTGTGGCCGGCGAGCACGCCGAACACCCAACCGGTCGAACCGCAAGCCGACGCGATTTCCGCCGTGACTTCGACGAGCGTCGTGAAGCCCAACTCGGAACCACCAAACGACTTCGGCGTGATGATGTTGAAAAGACCCGACTCACGTAGTGCGTCGATGGTTTCTTTTGGGACCACGCGATCGCTTTCGGTCTGTTTGACGCGTGAACGAATCACGTCATGCAAACTGCGGGCGATAGCGAGGGCGTCCTCGTGACTGGCAATACGACTCAAGGCGTTCTCCTGTTAGGACTTGCTGCGCCGCGCTCAATGACCCGGCGCGCAGAATAGTTTTTGTTTGGGTGCTGTGGCCGGGTCAGTGTTCGTTGCGGCCGTAACGACCTTCGACGTTCATGCGTTCCTTCGCATCGAGGAACCAGCGATAGTGGCCACCCTTCGAGATCGGCGGCACGTCTTCCGAGATGGCGTACCAGCTTTCGCCGTCGTTCTCCGTCGCGTAAATCTCGCCCGTCGCGGTACCGGCGATAAGCATGATCTTGTCGTCCCAGTGATAGAGGCCCATGCCCTCGATGTTGCCGATGATTTCCGTGGGCAAACCATTACGCATATGGTCCCAGGTGACGCCACCATCGGTGCTCTTGAGAACCGTGGCATTCGCCGACTTCCGTGCACCCCAGTCACGCGGCGCGTTGCCCGGGCCACCGAGATACAGCACGTTTTCGTTGCGGGGATCGATGAACATCGCGTCGGGATAACCGATCAGGTCTTGGCGCGTCATCAGGTGAACCCACGTCTCGCCTGCGTCTGCGCTGTAGTGCAGGCCTTCGCCGCCGCACATGAACATCTGCCTGGGATTGGACGGACGAATCAGCACGCGGTGGTTGTCGTGGTAGAACTTGTCGTTTTCCGATTCGTAGCTACGCGGCTCGGTCCATGTCTTGCCGTCATCGACCGTCTTGAGCAGCGCGCCCTGTTCGATACAGATATAGAGCGTCTCCGGTTCGGCCGGATGGAACGCGATGTTCTTTACGTGCGCGATGTGCGGGGGCGGCGGGAACGTCCACTTGTCCTGGTCCGGCACCGTCATCATCTCGGGGATTTCGACCCAGGTGGCACCCAGATCGTCGCTGCGATAGAGCGCGGACGGCTCCGTGCCCAGGAACAGAACGGTACGGCCATCGCGCTCCTGCTGCGCCATCGTGTAGATATGCGTGCTGTTGAGCCCGTTGTTGGCAGGCTCCCACGTCAGCCCGAGGTCCTTGCTGACCGAGAGGCTGCCTTGGCCGTGTGCGCCCGCGAATAACAGACCCGCTTTCGGCACGTAGAGCAGCGCGCTCACGTGACGATCTTCCAGCGCCTTGCGCGTGAGCTTCCACGGCGCATTGGCGTCAGCACGCTCGAACACGAGCATGCCGCGAATAGTGGCGACCAACAGCGTCGTTGCCGCACCCTCACCGTGCGTGACGGTTCCACCGTTGGTGGTCAGAACTGCGATCATTTCTCCTCCCTAGGGGAATACCCCGTGTGATGTCGCCTGTTTTCCTCAGAAACGTAGTCGCCACAGCTTCCGCCAGACCTTGCGCCGAAGAAGCTTTGACTTTTTTCTGGTCAGGCCAAATAATATGCAAAAAAGAATTACGCGTCAAACGGCCCACGGAACTTTCGGTGCCCCGTGATTCTGACGTTAGAAGGTTTTAAACAAGGAAGCGTGATGTGTAATTCTTGCGCGCCGTTTGCGCGGTTCCCCGCGTTCTACGATTTTGGAGGTGACATGAGTGAACAACTGAATGAAGTGATGACCCTGCGTTTGACGGCGATCAACTACCTGGCCCGAAACACGCTGGCCTTCACATTCGAAGACCCTGAGGGCAACCTGCTGCCCGGGGCGGAACCGGGCGCTCACGTCGGAGTCATTTTGCCGAACGGCCTGACCCGTCAGTACTCGCTATTGGAATACAGCAACAGCCTGACACAGCGTTCGTACGTGGTCGGCGTCAAGCTCGATCCGCAATCGCGCGGCGGTTCGCGCTATATGCACGAAACGATGCGGGTTGGCGATCTCATCCAGATCGAAGCGCCCCGCAACAATTTCCCGCTCAACGAAGATGCCGGGCACACCGTCCTGGTGGCCGGCGGCATCGGGATTACCCCTATTCTGTGTATGGCGCGTCGTCTGAAAGAGCTCGGACAATCGCCGCGTATCTATTACTCGTGTCGTGAACGGGTTGACGTCGCATTCGCCGACGAATTGAAAACCTTCGAAGGCGCGCTCGTTCACGTCGATGCCGAGGCCGGCACCTTCCTCAACATCGCGGACGTCGTCAAGAACGAACCGTCTACCGCTCACTTCTACTGCTGCGGCCCCGGCCCGATGCTCGAAGCATTCGAAGCCGCGTGCGCATCGCTGCCCCAGCAACAAGTTCACGTCGAATACTTCTCCGCCAAGCAGGAAGCCGCGCTCGATGGGAACTTCGTTATCGAATTGCGCAAGAGCGGAAAAACCCTGACGGTCCCGCAAGGCAAGACGATTCTCAACGTCGTGCGCGACGCGGGAATCCCCATTTCCTATTCCTGTGAAGAAGGCGTGTGCGGCGCGTGTGAAGTCCGCGTGCTCGAAGGCCAGCCCGATCACCGCGATGCCATTCTGTCCGAGCCCGAAAAGGCTGCGAACAACACGATGATCATCTGCTGTTCTGGCTGTAAGGGCGACCGTCTCGTCCTCGATCTGTAAGTAGAACAACGGGCGACGAAGTCGCCCTCATCTCACGTTAAGTCAAGGAGACAAGTAAGTGATTATCGATTGCCACGGTCACGTCAGCGCGCCCGCCGAACTCTGGGTCTACAAGGCACACATCCTCTCGCATCGCGGCGAGCATGGTCGCAAGATGCCGGAAGTGACGGACGAAGAGATTCTGCACTACGCGAACAAGAAGGAAATGGCGCCGGTCGGCCACATCGACATGCTCGATCGCGTGGGCACGAACGTCCAGCTGCTGTCGCCGCGTCCGTTCCAGATGATGCACAGCCAGAAGCCGGGCAAACTCGTGCACTGGTTCACCGAAGAAACGAACAACATCATCTCGCGCACGGTCAAGCTGCTGCCGAAGCGCTTTATCGGTGTCGGCGGCCTGCCGCAAGTCGCGGGTGACCCGATCGAAACCGTGCTGCCGGAACTCGAACGCGGCGTGAAGGAACTCGGCTTCAAGGGCGTGCTGCTCAACCCTGATCCGTTCGAAAACAGCGGCAGCGAAGCTCCGGGGCTGGGTGAGCGCTACTGGTACCCGCTGTACGAGAAGCTGTGCGAACTGGACATCCCGGCGCACATCCACGCCACGGGTTCACACTCGGCTCGCTCGCCCTACACCGTTCACTTCATCAATGAAGAAACGATCGCGGTGTTCAACCTCGTCAATTCGAACGTGTTCAGGGACTTCCCGAAGCTGAAGATCATGATCTCGCACGGCGGCGGCTCGATCCCGTATCAGATCGGTCGCTTCCAGTCGGGTGCGGCTCGCGCTGGCCGCAACTTCCTCGAGGGTATGCGTAACCTCTATTACGACACCGTGCTCTACTCGGAAGAGTCGCTGCGCCTGCTGATCAAGACCGTGGGTGCCGATCGCTGCCTGTTCGGCGCCGAGTGCCCGGGCGTCGGCTCGGCTATCAATCCGGATACGGGTCGTACGTTCGACGACATCAAGCCGTACATCCAGGGCTTCGACTGGCTGTCGCAGGAAGAGAAGGACAAGATCTTCTTCGGCAATGCTCGCGACTTCTTCAAGCTCGACCTCGCGGATTACGAATAATCCCCGGCGCCCACAGGAACCGAAACCATGGCAAAAATCGTACTGGGAATGGGGACATCGCACGGTCCCATGCTCGTGACGCCGCCTGAAACCTGGGGCGCTCGTGTACCCGATGATCGACTGAGTAAGCATCACTTCGAGGGCCGTGAGTGGTCCTTCGATGAACTCGTCGATTATCGGCGTGCCGAGAACCTCGGGGAACAGATCACGCTCGACGTATGGAAAACCCGGCACGCCCAATGTCTCGCGGCTATCGAGGAGATGGCGCGGGTTCTCGCTGAGGCGAAGCCGGACGTCGTTGTGATCGTCGGCAACGATCAGATGGAAATCTTCGATACCGACTGCATCCCCGCCCTCAGCGTCATGTGTGGCCCGACGATCGTGAACAACATGATCAGCCACGAAAAGCTTCAGACGATGCCCCCGGGTGTGCGTCACGCGATGCCTGGCTATATGCCGGATACCGCGAGTTACTCCGCCGTACCCGAACTCGCGAAGCACATCATCAAGACCGCGATGAACGATCAGTTCGACGTCGCAGCCCTTCAGCGTCTGTCGGAAACCGAAACGCCGCATGCGTTCGGCTTTGTGTTCCGTCAGTTGATGAAGGATCAGGTGATCCCGACCGTGCCGGTGCTCGTCAACACGTTCTACCCGCCGAATCAACCGACCGTTGCCCGCTGCCACGCGTTCGGCCGCTCGATCGGTCGTGCTATCCAGTCGTGGGACACGGATGCACGCGTCGCCGTCATCGCCTCGGGTGGTCTGACGCACTTCGTGATCGACGAGCGCGTCGACCAATTGGTCCTCAGCGCGATGAAGAACCATGATTTTTCGCCGGTCTTCGAACTTGACGAAGCGATCTTCCAGGCAGGCA
The DNA here is from genome assembly GCF_009362785.1 of Paraburkholderia atlantica. GTDB lineage: Bacteria > Pseudomonadota > Gammaproteobacteria > Burkholderiales > Burkholderiaceae > Paraburkholderia > Paraburkholderia atlantica. The sequence goes on along the minus strand of NZ_WHNQ01000033.1, from coordinate 25,009 downwards.
CGTCGGAAATCAAGAACTGGATTCCGGTCGCTGGCGTGATGGACGAAATCGGCTTCGACATGACGGTGGTCGATTACGTGCCGTGCTATCGCAGTGAAGCCGGTACCGGCAACGCGATGGGTTTCGTCTACTGGAAGTCGCCGGACCAGCAATAAGGATTAGCAAAGATATGAAAAGCAAAGACGAATACGTCCACCGCCTTCGGCGACTGGACTGCTGTGCCGTCTCGGATGCGCTGGACAAACTCGGTTTGACCGGCGTCGTCAGCGGTGTGCAGCAGGCTTCGGGCACCAAGCGTATCGCGGGTCGCGTGATCACGATGAAACTCGGTGTCGGTGATCCGCCGCCGGGCCCGCCGCGGCACCTCGGCACCACCGCTATCGAACTCGGCGGCGCCGACGACGTGATCGTTGTCGAGCAGCGCACTGGCATCGAAGCCGGTTCGTGGGGCGGCATCCTGTCGTTGGGCGCCAAGGTTCGCGGCATCGCTGGCGTGATCGCCGACGGTCCGGTCCGTGATATCGACGAATCCCGCGAGATGGATCTGCCGATGTTCGCAAACGCGTTCACCGCGCGCACTGCCCGAGGTCGCATCGTCGAGAAGGGCGTCAACGTTCCAGTCGAAGTCTTCGGTACCGCCGTCGAAGCCGGTGATTATGTGATCGCCGACAGCAGCGCCGTGATCTTCATCAGCGCTGCCAACGTTGCGCGCGTGGTCGAGACCGCCGAGTCGATCGTGGCTCGTGAAGCCCTGATGGCGAAGGCTGTACTGGCAGGCACCCCCATCCACGAAGTGATGGGCGGCAATTACGAATTCATGCTTAAGGATTAGTCATGTCCGAAATAGAACAAGACAAGAACGTCGCCCGTGCAGCGAAACTCGAAACGGCGACGCTGAGCGACGCTCTCGATCGTCTGGGCCTCAACGGTCAATGCAGCCGTATCAAGCCCCGTGATCCGTCCTTCCGGATGGCCGGCCGTGCATTCACGATCCTCTACGGCCCGGCGGCTTCTCCCGCAGGCACGGTCGGCGACTTCATCGACGACGTGCCGCCCGGCAGCGTGATTGTTCTCGACAACGGCGGTCGCACCGATGCAACCGTTTGGGGCGACATCCTGACCGAAATCGCACACCGTCGTGGTATCGCAGGCACGGTGATCGACGGCATCAACCGCGACGTCCATCTCTGCCTGTCGCTCGGTTATCCGGTGTTCTCCAGGGACAACTGGATGCGCACGGGCAAGGATCGCGTGCAAGTCGAAGCCACGAACGTGCCGGTCAACATCGGCGACGTACGTGTTGCTCCGGGTGACCTGCTACGCGGTGATGCCGATGGCGTCATTTCGATTCCTAAAGAACACGAAGAACGCGTGCTCGCCGCTGCGGAAGAAATCGACGCAGCAGAAAGAGCCATTCGTGCAGCAGTCGCGTCCGGCATGCGCCTCGACGAAGCGCGCAAACAGTTCAAGTACCACCAATTGCAAACGCGCGCCACTGGGAGCAAAGCATGACCGGCCCGCGCTTCAACCCGGCAGAGACGACCCGCCTCGAGATTCAGCGTCCGGACACCGCACTGATCAAGGCGGCTGGCAAACTACCCTCTGCCACGCTGCATGAAGCGGCCGGAAAGATTGGTGCGCTGCCGGCAGCGATCCAGCCTGTGGCATCCGGTTTCAAGGTATGCGGCCCTGCTGTGACCGTCCATTCACCGGGTGGTGACAACCTGTGGCTGCATCGGGCGATCTACGCCGCACAGCCGGGCGACGTGCTGGTCGTCTCTGTAAGCGAAGCGTACGAGCATGGGTACTGGGGCGAGATCATGTCGACGGCCTCGAAGGTTCGCGGGCTCGCAGGTCTCGTCATTAACGGGTGTGTTCGTGATCAGCGACTGCTGTCCGAGATCGGGTTCCCGGTTTTCGCACGCGGGCTTTGTATCCGCGGCACCGGAAAGGATTTTGGCGCCCGTGGCTGGATCAACGCACCGATCCGACTCGACGACGTGACTGTTAATGCAGGTGACCTGATCGTTGGCGACGAAGATGGTGTCGTCTGCATTCCGCGCGAGCAAGTCGCAACTGCTATCGCAGCGTCGGAAGCACGTGAGGCAGCAGAAGCACAGCAGTTGAAACGGCTCGAGGCAGGTGAAAGCACGCTCAGTATCTTCGGCTGGGATCAGTAACTGGCTGAGACGTTCGAGTCTCTCTCACGGGGCGGCCGTCTTTGGGACGCCACCCGTGTTTCTATTGGTGTCACCAAATTTTTATAGCCTGGGGGCGCAATTGAGCATCGAAGAATCCGAATTTAGGCGCGCCATGCGCAGTCTCACCGGGCACGTTTGTTTGATCACCACCGGCTCCGACGCCAATGGTCCACTTGCTGGCATGACGGCAACCGCCGTGACCTCCGTGAGTGCCGCGCCCCCTATCCTGCTCGTCTGTATCAATCGCGCGAATTCCTCGTTGGCACACGTGCAGGCGACCGGTCATTTCGTCGTCAATGTCCTGGCGCGCAGCGAGCAGGAATTGGCACAACGGTTTTCTCGCCCTATCGCGCCTGAGGAGAAATTCCAGGCCGGCACGTGGAATCGCATCAAGACCGGCGCCCCGGCGCTGGCCACGGCCATGGTGAATTTCGATTGCAGCGTCGAACGTATCGTCGAAATCGGCACGCATGCCGTAATTTTTGGCCACGTGGAGGCAACCGCCATCAATACGGACACAAAGACTCCGCTATTGTATTCGCAGGGTTCCTACGGTGAATTTCAAACCAATAAGGCCGTCGATTTCCACGACATGCTTTGGATTTCGAACTGGGGGTCCGACTAATTAGCAAGTTGGCAGGAGTATTCGCGTGGGCGTCAAATGACAAACACGTTGCGCGATACCGACTGTTGATGTGAAAAAGGGGCACCGTGGGTGCCCCTTCTGTTGATCAGGTCTCTCTGGCCGCAAGCACCGCCATCAAGCCGCTCAAAACGATTGAGCGCCCCTTTTCGTAAGTTGCGAGCAGCAAGTCTTTGTCCTTACTCTGCAGCGCCTTCACCAATCGCGCCTCGATATTCGCACTGCGGTGTTCAGGGTTCGCTGAGATATCTGCGGCCAATGCGCGATAGCGATCGGTCAATCGCATCAATCGCAGCACTTCGCGCTTAAGCACCTTGTTCGGCGACAGATCGAAAATCATGTCGTGGAACGCGCGGTGTTGCTCGATCCAGCCTTCGCGATTACCCGCACCGAGCAAATGCTCCAGATCCGTGAGCATTGCCTTGAGTTGCTTCATCTGCGCGGGCGTGGGCCACTCGATGGTCATCAGCAATTCCGCTTCAAGCAGTTGCCGCATCCGATATAGTTGCCTTGCCTCGTCGCTCGACAGTTGGGCGACAAAGAACCCACGATTTGGATCGTGTTCAATGATGCCTTCAGCGGCCAGCAGTTTCAGCGCCTCGCGCACGGGCACTCGGCTAATCCCGAAGCGCTCGGCAAGATCGGACTGTCGTAGTTGGAAGCCGGGTGCAAGCACTCCCCGGTTGATCAGTTTGCGTGTCTCTGCCGCCACCTGAGCCGGGAAATCACTGCCGTCCAGTTCCAGAAGTTCGCCGGAAGTCACTCGGCCTGGGATCGCAATCGTATTCATTTTCGTATTATATCTCAGAATATTCCGACGCAAACGTCAACATCAACGTCAACGACACGCCGTGGCCCGGCCCTTGGGCCCCCGACGCTCGCCGCCCTGCGTATTGCCTCGGGCTCGCGAATTTCACCTTGGGTATTAGGTAGGTACTTAACTGTATTAGCCGGTACTCGACAGGTCAGACAATGTCTGCGGAGATGTCGCCCGTTCCCCCTCGGGAATGAAGCTTTCAAGTCAAACAACGAAATGAACCGACACCGTCTGCGAGTTAAGTGCTGCTGTCTACAACTTAACCGAGCATTCCAATACCGTTTAGCATTTTATGTTGGCTTTGCTTTCAAATGCAATTCATGAGAGACGCATCCGATAAGGAAAACTACGTTTGCGCCAAATCAGGTAGTTCACATCCGCCGTCTTGGCAACGCCATTGAATACGCAGGGTTTGAAGCGCACCTCTATAATTGGGAACAGGCTGCATAACAAAACGGCCGCGCTGCAAAAACAGCGCGGCCACATCACGAAAGCGCCACGACCGCTGGCACTCTAAACAAGCGGACGAGCCGTCCGCTTCCGCCATTCACCGGTTCATTTCCACAGCGTGCGGCCAAAGAACGTCAGCGTGCGATCCCACGCCTGTTGCGCCCAGACCGGATCGTATTGTGTCCTCGCGATGCGGCCCGACCCAACCGCCGTTTCGTTCGCAAACGCGTGACGCGCCAGATAACGATGAAACTCGATGTCGACCTTCGCGTCGGTGAGTTTCTTTTCGAGCGCGTCGACGGTGTCGGCAGCGAAGAACTCATCTTGCAGACCCCAGTGGCCCATCACCGGAACCTTGATCTTCGACGCGTCGATATAGTCGAGCGGCGGAAAGCCATACCAGACGACGCCGGCCGCCACTTCGGGCACGTTGCACAGCGCGAGGAACGTCAGCGCGCCGCCCATGCAATAGCCGGTCACACCGACCTTCGCAGCGTGCTGCTGCAAATACTGGACCGCGCCCCGCACGTCCTGCGTTGCGGCATCGCCGAAATCGAGGCCGCTCATCAGATGGTGCGCCTCGTCCTCTTCGACCGTCGACTTGCCGCGATACAGATCGGGCACGAGTGCAAAGTAGCCGGCTTTCGCGAGGCGATCGGCGACGCCGCGAATCTGGTCGTTCAAGCCCCACCATTCCTGGATCACGACGATTGCGGGCGCGCCCGCGGTTTTTTCCGGCTTCGCGAAATAGCCTTGTAGCTGCTTGCCGTCGGGACGGTTGAACGTGATCATCGAACCTGCATGTTGGGTCATCGGTCGCTCCTCGAGTAGACGAAACCGCTAGCATAGCGCCACTACCCCGTTTCCTGTTCTATCGGAACCGTGTCGGCGCGGTCGTGCTCCGGTTGAATCTGCGCATTATGTAAATCCAACCATACGACGTTAAACATCGGGAAAAACTCATTAACCCATTCGCCGAAGTGCGGTTCCACAAAGTCGATTGGCGACGCTATACTCACCGCCATGCTTTCTGGATCGGCATTCGAACGAAGAGCAATCAGCGGAACGCGCTCTCAATCTTCTCGCGCTGAAAGCTAACGTTAAAGTACGACGCAGATCGACCGCCCGAAATACAGCGCTGGGGTTGCTCTGCGAGTCAATGTCTCTCAGGTTCTGGCCATCATCCTCGGATGCCAGAATCTTTAGGCCGACACACTGTGTCGGCTTTTTTTTATTCGCGACGCTTTTGCAATTCCGACTCGCGCGACTCTCTCGTCAATTCGCAGCCGCATCAAAAGTGCATTCGACATATACCAATTAATCACGTATTGCGATGCGCGCTAGAAACGCTCGATCACACCGAATTGAACACCCGCCACAGGCGCACCCGGATAGGCGACCGGCAGCCCGGTCACGTTGACACCGCGCAGCGTGAAGCTCGAGTCGTCGTGGTTCGCGAGATACGCGGCGCTGAAGTACAGCAGCAGCGTGGGCGACATGCTGTATTCGAGTGCCGCGCTGAACTGGTCCGCGCTGCCGCCGGGCGTCGTGTAGTCGCGCACGTGCGCATAGCCGAGCGACGCACGCGCGTTGGTCGAAAAACTGTACTGCGCCGACAGCGAACCGCCCGCGCCGTGATAGACCGGCGCGCCGCCATCGCCATTGAAAAAGGACAGCCACACGCGCAGCTTGCCGAACGCGTAGTTCGCGCCGCCGAGATTCGCGCGCAGTGCGCCGGCACCGTGGGTCTGCTGGCGCGCGTACAACAGATGCAACTGGTCGAGCCGATACGACGCGGTCACGTAGTAGCCGTCGATACCGTTGCCGTCCTTCCCGGACGGGTCGCGCATCGCCATCATCAGCGTCGCGCTAAAGCCGGCGATGCGCGGCGACAGATACGCCACCGCGTTGTTCGCGTACGGCGTGATCTTCGACAGGTTGTTGAGCCCCGAAGCGATCGTGCCGGCGCCGAACGCGTCGAGATCGCCCTTGAACGGGATATAGATCGGCGAATACTGACGGCCGAAGCGCAGTTCACCCCAGCCGCCGCTCGCGGCGATCCATGCCTGGCGATTGAAGATCGAGCCGGGCACCTGCAGGCTGCCATCGGTCGAGCTGAAGCCGTTTTCGAGCGTGAAGACGATCGCGTTGCCGCCGCCGAGCGGCTCCGCGCCATGCAGCCCGACGCGCGAGCCGCGATATGCACCGGAATCCATGCGCGCGACCCAGCCCGAACCGGGGTCGGTGATTTCGACGCTCGTATCGATCACGCCATACAGCGAGACGAAGCCGGTGTGGATTCCGGAGGCGGCGCCGGCACCGGTATCGATGTCGGTGACGGCGGCCGCGCCCTGCGCATAGAACAGCAGCGCGCCACCTATCCAAGCCGCTGTTACGCCGACGCTGATCGTCGAGGCTTCGCGGACTGTGTTCAGCAGGCAAGCCATGACGTGACGCAGGATGAGTCCCCCAAAACGCATCGATCGGATATTCCGCGAGCGAACTTACCACGTTCGAGCGAGCCCATGCGGGCCGTCCAGTACGCCGGCGCACATCCGAACCATGGTGCATGCGCGCGGCGGCGTCGGCCGCTGCGCGGCCTTTCGCGCGAAAAATAGTTTTACCCAGGGAAAACCCGTATAATCCTCAAGACGTCAGACAACTTGTGTACAATCGCCGGGTCCCTGACCGCGATACGCCGTGCAGCGTCCAACCCGAACCGCCTTCTGCCCGATCCGTGAATTCCACCGCCCCTGCCGCCAGTTCGACCGCCGCCCCCGCCCCCGCGCTGCCGTTTCGCCATGCGCTTTATGCGATGCTCGGCATCGGCCTCGTCAATATGCTTGTCGCGCTCGACCAGACCGTCGTCAGCACCGCGCTGCCGTCGATCGTCGCCGAGTTGCACGGCTTCGAATTTTTCGCATGGATCGCGAGCGCGTACCTGCTAGCGTCGGTCGTCACGGTGCCGGTGTTCGGGCGGCTCGGCGACTACTTCGGCCGCAAGCGCTTCGTGATTGCCGCGGTGATCACGTTCACGGTCGCATCGGTGTTGTGCGGCCTCGCCAACAGCATGCTGTTTCTCGCGATCGCGCGCGGACTGCAAGGCGTCGGCGGCGGCATGATGGTCGGCACCGCGTTCGCGTCGATCCCCGATCTGTTCCCCGATCCGCGCACCCGCGTGCGCTGGCAGGTCGTGCTGGCCGCGACCTACGGCATCGGCACGGCGACGGGCCCGTCGCTCGGCGGCTGGATGAGCGAGCACCTCGGCTGGCGCTCGACGTTTCTCATCAACCTGCCGGTCGGCGCGGCTGCGCTCTATTTCGTCTGGATGCATCTGCCGAACTTCCGGCGTCCGCACGAAGGCGAAGTAAAGATCGACTGGCTCGGCGCGGCACTCGTCGCGGGGGTGCTCGGCGGCTTGCAGGCGTTCATCGAAGCAGTGCCGAAGAGTGGCCTCACGGTGGGTAACCTCGTGCTCGGCGCGTGCGTGATCATCGGCGCTGTCGCGCTCTTCAAGTGCGAAAAACGCGCCACGCATCCGATCATTCCGCTCGATCTGTTCAAGGACGCGCAACTCGTCACGCTATTCACGCTCGGCATGCTGTCCGGCTTCGTGATGTTCTCGCTGATCTTCTTCGCGCCTTTGCTGCTGCAAGGCGGCTTCGGTCTGTCGCCGCAGCAGGCCGGCTTGCTCGCGACGCCGATCGCCGCGTGCATCGCGCTCGGCAGTCTGCTGAACACGCGCATCGTGATTCACATGAAGAAGCCCACGCGCATTCTGACGATCGGTTTCGGCCTGCTGATGTTCGCGTCGATCGCGCTCGCATTCGCGAATCCCGACACACCGCATTTGCGCATCGTGCTGCCGATGGGCGCGGTCGGCATCGGCCTCGGCTTCATCCTGAACAATCTGAACGTGTTCGGCCAGGAAATCGCCGGACGGGAGCGCTTCGGCATCACGACCGCGCTGCTTCAATCGACCCGCATGGTCGGCGGCATGCTCGGCACCAGCATCGTCGCGACCGTCGTGCAGCATCACTATCGCGACGTCGTCACGCGCACGATGAGCGTGCTCGGCGAGCCGGCCTCATCGCAATGGCGGCCGCGTTTCGTCGATCTGCGCATCCTGATCGACGATGCATCGCGCACCCAGTTAATTGCGGATATGAAGTCGTCGGGACTCGATACGCTCGCGCTGATCGATAGTGCACGCGATGCCCTCGTGCAGTCGATTCATATGGGCGTGTGGCTGACGGCGGTGGCATCGCTCGCGGCCGCACTGCTGGTGCAGCGGATCTCGCACGTGGTATTTCGCAAGAGCTGAGTGCGAGAAAAAGAGCGGCAAATAAAAAAGCTCCCCGATCCGAATGAATGACCGGGGAGCGAATGGGTTGGACGAGGAAGTCCAATGCCGTCACATCAGGCTCTCAATCGCATCCCAAGGATGACGAACGTGATTCGGCCGCTTATTGAATGGTGGCTTTCGCTCTGAGATTCTTCACCATCCTGTCGACGAGTTCCGCTTGGGCCTGCTGGTACAGCATCGGCTTCATGTCTTCGAACGACGGAACCTGCAAAGGACGAGTGTCATCGACTTCGATCACATGAAAACCGTATCCGGTCTTGACCGGCGTCCGCGTGTATTCGCCCTTGTGCAAATGCGAAACCGCGTCCGCAAACGGTTTGACCACCTTACTGGAAGTTATCCAGCCCAGATCTCCGCCGTTGTATCGAGTGTCGGCATCGATCGATTCCTTTGCGAGGTCGCCGAATGACGCACCCTTGTTCAGCTTCGCAATGATGTCTTTCGCCTCGCCCTCATCCTTGACGAGGATATGGCGGACTTTATATTGCGTGCTTCCGCCTTTCGCTTTCATGTCGTTGTACATCGCCTTCAATTGATCGTCGCTGACAGGATTCTTTTTCAGGAAGTCCTGCATATACGCTCTGACGATCTCGATCTCCCACGTCGCCTGCGCCTGCGCGAGAATCTTTTGCCGCGCCGCTTCTGCGCGTGCCGCGACTTCAGGGTTGCGGTCGAAGCCAGTTTTCTGCGCCTGCTGGAACAGAACTTCGCGCCGGATCAGTTCGTCGCGGACATGGTCCGTCAATTGGGGGGAATCGGAAAATCCTTGCGCATGCGCCTGTCCGACGTACAAATCGGCGTCGGCCTGAGAAACCGGTTTGCCGTTGACCGTGACGAAGGGCTTCTCTGTCGCACTCGTCGCCAGCGAGAGCGTTGCACCGAGCACAAGTGCCAGCATCCGTCGTGATAGTACTTTCATGTAGCGGATCACTTTCGTTGGTGTGTGTAACTCCGGGTCTGATCAGGGATCGAACCTGATCAGACTCTGGCGCTTTACTCGACTTTATTTAGTAATAGTTCCCGCGAGTGTCAGGCTGCGCGACGAGTTCCCGATATACACGGAGTAGGAACCGGTCGGCGTCGTCCACTGCTGCGCATCTTTACTCCAGGTGCTGAGCGGATGATTCGGCGCGGCGGGATCGATCGTGATCGACACCGTCTGCGTTGCGCCTGCATTCAGACTGACCTTCTGGAATCCCACCAGACGCCTGGGCGGCTCTCCCGCCGAGGTCGGCAGCGCAACGTACACCTGCGGAACTTCCGCGCCCGCGACGGAACCCGTGTTCTTCACCACCGCGCTAACCGTGTAAGTGCCGTTTGCTCCGGTACTGACGGTCGGATTGGTAATCGTGAAGGTCGTGTACGAAAGACCATGACCGAACGGGAATGCCGGAGTTTTGCCCATCGCGTCATACCAGCGGTAGCCGACATTCAGCGCTTCGGAGTAGGTGACCGTCGCGCTTCCGTTGATCGACACGCCCGGGTATTGGTAAGGCGTAATCGAATCCATGAAGCCCTGGCCGATCTGCGGGAACGTCACAGGCAGCTTGCCGGACGGATTCGCGACACCCCACAGCAGATCCGCCACGATATGCCCGTCTTCCTGGCCGGGGAACCACGTTTCGAGAATCGCGCTCGCGGCAGAGGTCCCGCCGGTGAGGATCGACGGATCGAGCGCTTCGGCGGCACTGTCCTTCAGAACGAGCACGGTGTTGCTGTTTGCCGCGACGATGGTCTGCAGCAACGCGAGCGTGTTGCTGTTCTTTGCGGTGCTCGAGGTAGTGATCGAGCTCGCCTTCGGCGAATACCAGTCGAGCGTATTCAGGTACTTGCCGGTGTCGAGCGTCAGGCCCGTCGAGTCGGTAAAGGTCGCCTGGTCGGCACCTTCCTCCGACATGGAGCCGGCCATGAAGATCACGGCGTCGGCGCCGGTCGCTGCTGTCGTGACGTCGGAGATGGTGGCGGCCGCGCCGTCGATCGTGCCGGTCGAATTGTTGTCGTCGACGAGCGCGAGATGAACCTGAGCACCGGTATTGCCGAGGTTCGCAAGCGTGTCCTTGATGCCCTGCACCGGCGTCACGGTGTACAAGGCGACGACGTCGGAGCTGCCGCCGCCCGAACCCATCGGGTGGCCGACCGAGCTGCCGCCAGCAACAGCTTGCTGCGCATAGACCTGGGTCGTCTTGCCGACCACGAGGACATTTCGAACCGTCTTTTTCAGCGGCAAAGTCCCGTTGTTCTGCAGCAGCACGGCCGACTGTTCGCCGATCTGTTTCGCGACCGTGCCGTCAGCCGTTGCGTTGATGGCGGTCTGCGCAATGGGCCGATCGAAGATGCCCGCGCGGAACATCTGCGTGTATCGGCGCAGCAGCGCATTGTCGATATCCGAGGTCTGAATCTGTCCCGCGGCCAAAGCCGCATTCAGGTTCGCCGGCGACCAGTTCTGCGGCAGCGGCATTTCGTTATCCATGCCTGCGAGAAGGGTCGGCGCGGTACTGTGCGCGGCAAAGAAGTCCGACTGCACGTAGCCCTTGAAGCCCCATTGTCCGCGAAGCACATCGGACAGGATGTGCTTCTGCTCGCACATCGAAAAACCGTTCACCGAGTTATACGAACACATGACGGCGCCGACGTTGCCTGCCTTCACCGCCATTTCGAACGGCAGCATATAGAGTTCGTGCAACGTCTGATCGTCGATGCTCTCCTGAATCGTCATGCGATTCGTTTCCTGCTCATTCGCCACCAGGTGCTTCGCCATCGCGATCATGCCGTGGGCTTGCACCGCCTGAATTTCAGCGACACCCATCGTGCCGGTGAGATAGGGGTCCTCGCCCATGTACTCGAAGTTGCGTCCGCCCACGGGCAATCTTGCCAGGTTCATACCCGGCGCTTCGAATACGTGCAGAGCCAGATTGCCTCCTTCGATGCCCACCACGTTGCCAAACTGGGTTGCAACGGAAGGATCGAACGACGCCGCCATCGCGATGGCTGAAGGCAGAGCGGTCGCCTTGGCGGAGCTGGAATCCGTATAGGCGGCAAAGCCTGATACGGACGGAGAAACGCAGTCGTTCTGGCCGATACCCACAGGCCCGTTGGTGATCCGCAATGTCGGAATCGCGTACTTCGTCAGGCCGAGAATGTGCCGCGCCCCGTAGCACTGCGGCAATTCAGGCAGGATGCCGGGATTAGAACCGGCCAATTGCTCTTCCTTGTCGGCAAGCGCCATCGCGGGGACTAGCAGTGCCGCGCGTGCTTCGGGAGAAAGTGACGTATTCATCCATGGCATGGTGGATGTCTGCGTCGGGGCTGGGGTCGAAGCCGCCGTTGTGTTCGGACTATCGCTGCCACCGCATGCCGCCAGAATGAATACGAAACTTGCGGCAGCGGCCGTTCTCCTCTGAGTGAATTTCACAGACATGTCTTTCCTCAATTGTTATATGCACAAATGCGAGACGCGCATCGGTCGTTCTGGTTTTCCGCTTGCTGCTACTCCGAGGCCCGAATCAAGAAGACATGCAGACCTGGCTGGAAACTTCTCGCCCCCGACGCTCACCTCAGGGCCAAAAAGGCGTTGGCCATCGACACGGGCACGATCTGCTTTCCAGTGAAGCCATCGTAATGATTTAAGCGTCATCAGACGACTAGGGTTTACGTCATATCCATAAAAACAAAGACTTAATAACAATGCACGGACGTCTGATGAGTAGTGAGAGGCGAGTGAGACTGTCGGCGGCCGGAAAACAAAAAAGCCTGGTGGGCCGCACTGTTCGTGCAGCCCGCGAGGCTTTTGATCGAGTTAAAGCTTCTTTAACGCACGAGACACGGGCGCTTGTTATCGAACTTCCAGTTCGGAATCAGATATTGCATGGCAACGCCGTCGTCGCGTGCACCGAGGCCGTGCTGCTGATACAGCGCGTGCGCCTTCTCGAGCTCATCCATATCGAGCTCGATGCCGAGGCCCGGCTTCTGCGGCACCTTGACCTTGCCGCCGACGATCTGCAGCGGATCGCGCGTCAGGAACTGACCGTCCTGCCAGATCCAGTGCGTATCGATCGCGGTAATCTTGCCAGGCGCCGCGGCCGCGACGTGCGTGAACATCGCGAGCGAAATGTCGAAGTGGTTGTTCGAATGCGAACCCCACGTGAGGCCCCAGTCATTGCACATCTGCGCGACGCGCACCGAGCCCTGCATGGTCCAGAAATGCGGATCGGCGAGCGGAATATCGACCGATTGCAGCTGGATCGCGTGACCCATCTGACGCCAGTCGGTCGCGATCATGTTGGTCGCCGTCGGCAGGCCGGTCGCGCGGCGGAACTCGGCCATGACTTCGCGGCCCGAATAGCCGTTTTCCGCGCCGCACGGATCTTCCGCGTAGGCGAGCACGTCGTGCTTGTCACGGCACAGGCGCACCGCTTCGGCGAGCGACCACGCGCCGTTCGGGTCGAGCGTCACGCGCGCTTCCGGGAAGCGCTCGGCCAGTGCAGTCACCGCTTCGATTTCCGCGTCGCCTTGCAGCACGCCGCCCTTCAGCTTGAAGTCGTTGAAGCCGTAGCGCGCCTTCGCGGCCTCGGCGAGACGCACGACCGTTTCCGGCGTCATCGCTTCTTCGGTGCGCACGCGCTCCCAGTCGTCACGCGCGCCGGCGTTGTTCGCGTACGGCAGATCCGTCTGGTTGCGATCGCCGATATAGAACAGGTAGCCGAGCATTTCCACTTCGTCGCGCTGCTGGCCTTCGCCGAGCAGTGCCGCGACGGGCACGCCGAGATGCTGACCGAGCAGGTCGAGCAGCGCCGCTTCCAGCGCGGTGACCGCATGAATCGTCGTGCGCAAATCGAAAGTCTGCAGGCCGCGGCCGCCCGCATCGCGATCGGCGAACTGCGTGCGCACCTTGTTCAGGATCGCCTGCAGATTGCCGATCGACTGACCGACCACGAACGGCCGCGCGTCGTCGATCGTCTTGCGGATGTTCTCGCCGCCCGGCACTTCGCCGACACCGGTATGGCCCGCGCTGTCGCGCAAGATCACGACGTTGCGCGTGAAGAACGGACCATGCGCGCCGCTCAGATTCATCAGCATGCTGTCGCGGCCAGCGACGGGCACGACGCGCAGTTCGGTGACGACCGGCGTGGCGTTCGATTCGGTAGGTTTGGTGGACATGGGAAAAGCACCTGTGTGATGAAGTAAGCCGGCCGGCGGAAGCCGCCGCGCGCTGCGTGCGCGTTCGACCGGCCCGGATGAAAACTCGAATACAGAAAAACTGACGGCCGCATACGAGCCGTCAGTGTAGTCAATGCGCGTTGCCGCGCAACGACTCGGGCGAAGGCTCGCGATTGCCGGGCTTGTTGCGCGTCAGGAATCCGGCTGCCGCCGCGAGCAGCGACGCAACGCCGAGGCCGTACAAGCCGCCCGTGATCGAGCCCGTGTGCTGCTGCAGATAGCCGAAGGTAGCCGGCGCGAAGAAGCCGCCGAGGTTGCCGAGCGAGTTGATCAGCGCGAGCACGCCGGCGGCGACGCGCGCATCGAGGTAGCCCTGCGGAATCGGCCAGAACAGCGACGACGCCGCCTTGAAGCCGATCGCCGAGAAACAGATCGCGACGAACGAGAACACCGGGTTGCCCGACGTCGACGCGAACAGGCCAACCGCGGCGATGACGAGCGCGACCGCGAGCCAGCCCTGCTGATGACGCCACTTCGCCGACACGACCGCGAAGCCATACATCGCGACCATCGAGATCAGCCACGGAATCGCGTTGAACATGCCGACCTCGAAGTCGGACAGGCCGCCCATCTTGCGGATGATCGTGGGCAGCCAGAAAGTGGCCGCGTAGATCGTCAGCTGGATCGCGAAGTACAGGAAGCAGAACAGCGCGATCTGCGGGTCCTTCAGCAGCTTCATCGTCGGTTGATGCGCGCCGCCCTGCGCTTCGCGCTCGGCCTGTTCGGCCGCGATCGATCGTTCGAGCACGCGCTGTTCTTCGCCGGTGAGCCAGTGGGCGTCGCGGATGTGCGACTTGAGCAGCAACCAGCTGACGATGCACAGCACGATCGAGAACCCGCCTTCGATCAGGAACATCCACTGCCAGCCTTGCAGGCCGAGGCCGCGAATCGACAGCAGCGAACCGGTGATCGGACCGGACAGCACCGACGCGAGCGCCGAACCCGACAGAAAGATCGCCACCGCCTTGCCGCGTTCCTTTTGCGGCAGCCACTGCGTGAAGTAATAGACGACGCCGGGAAAAAAGCCCGCCTCGGCGACGCCGAGCAAAAACCGCAGCACGTAAAACGACGTGTCGTTCCACACGAAAGCCATCGCGCCGGCCACCAATCCCCACGTGCCCATGATGCGCGTGAGCCACGCGCGCGCGCCGAACTTCTGCATCAGCACGTTCGACGGCACTTCGAACAGCGCGTAGCCGATGAAGAACAGCCCGCTGCCGAGCCCGTAGGCGGCCGCGCCGATGCCGAGATCGGTCTTCATGTGCGCGTTGACGAAGCCGATGTTCACGCGGTCGATATAGTTCGCGATGAACATGATCAGGAAAAGCGGCAACACGTTGCGCTTCACCTTCGCGACCGCCGATTCCAGCGGGTCGAGCGCGGTAGTCAGAACTGATGTCAAGTTTTGTCTCCCCTGTGGGCCATGTGGCCTGGTGGAACGTAGCGCGACGCAATAGCTGGGTGCGAGACCCGCCGATGCGGCTGATACGTTGTCTGACGACAGTCTACCTCGTTATTTTTCTCAAATCCAGTTGGGTGTTTACCCTGCGTGTGTCGATTGATTCCCATTGAATAGCGGACGATTCAAGGCTTTAAAGGCTGTAGCCCATTTCTGAATCTAACGCGAACTAAGACGTCTGATGTCTTTAATGGCGGCTCGCTACCAGCAGCTCATGCGCTTGCGCAAAAACGCCCGCCTCGTCCTCGTTCCATCGCGCGTCCGCACGGAAAAATAGCCCGCGACGATGCCGCCGAACCCGGCAGAATCGAGTACAGTCCTGTGCGATACTTTGTTGGATCAGTCAACCAGCCACAAAAATGAGCAGCCTAACTGAAAAGGTGGTGGCCACCCTTTCCGATGAAATTCGCCGCGGGGCGCTAAGGCCAGGCGATCGCATCCCCACCGAAGTCGCGATGATGAAGCAGTTGTCCGTGAGCCGCTCCGTGGTCCGCGAGGCGATTTCGCGTCTGCAGGCAGCGAGGATCGTCGAGACGCGCCACGGTATCGGCACGTTCGTGCTCGCGCCCGCCGCGGAAAAGCCGATGCAGCTTCCCGCCGCCGACCTCACCAGCATGCTCGACGTGATGGCGATCATCGAATTCCGGATCGACGTCGAAGCGGCTGCGGCCGCGCTCGCGGCATCGCGGCGCACCGAACAGAACCTGAAGCAGATTCGCACCGCGCTCGACCGCTTCGAGGCTGAACTCGAGCGCGGCAGCACCGACACGCTCGCACACGACATCGAGTTCCATCTGCAGATCGCACGCGCGAGCGGCAACCGCTATTTCTTCGACGTGCTGAGCCAGCTCGGCCGCTCGGTCAGCCCGCGCACGCGGCTCGGTTCGGCCGAGATCGCGGAGCTCGACCATATCGAGGTATTGCGTAGCGTGCTCGGCGAGCACTTGATGATCTATCGCGCGATCGAGCGTCAGGACGCCGACGACGCGCGCGCCGCGATGCGCATGCATCTGAGCAACAGCCGCGAGCGTCTGCGTCGCGCGCATGACTTGACCAAGGCTGGCGTGTGACGGCATGCGGGGCTGATCGACCGCCCCGCGACTCGACACTTAGCCAGCAACACCCGCTCACTCCCCACTTGCAGATCGCCACCGCGCGTCACATCGCGCAGATGTGCATCGACGCGCTCGGGCATCGGCACACCGCGCAGTCAAGTGCGCGTAGCGCCATCGCGTTCGTTTTGCACTCGCGCGCACGCAGCCCCTAATTTTCACGATACGAAACGATGCCGCGCGTCGTAAAAAATCATGGTGCGTGGCACAAACGGGTCATTTCACGATGTCCGGCGTCGTTGCACATCGCAAAATTAAACGCGCAACCCATTGTTTTTACGAAGTTATTTTTAAGATAAAGAACGGTTTGACGCCCGCTTGCCAGCCGACTCGCTGACGTAGACTCTTTCACAAGAGCACGCGCTTCACGCAGTCGGATTCGAGGGGCCTCACGACACGGGCCACCCAAATCCCAGAGATTGCGAAGAAGCCGTCACGAATCGCAGCTTTTTAATTGGCAACTGGGAGACTAAAAATGAAAGGCTTTCGCTTTGGTTCGACGCAGGGAGCGTTCTACATTCTGCCGGGTCAGGACGGCTGGGAAGCCACCTACGGCAACGAAACGCTCGGAGAATTCTCGAGCCCGCAACAGGCCGCCGACGACCTCGCGCGCGGTCTGAGCTGCGAGCATCTGTCCGAGCTCGACACCTCGACGCTCGAAATTCCAGAGAAGCTCGCCGATTGGGAAATCGTTCACGTATAAGGACGGATATGACCGACGGCGACGTAGCAGTAAAAGCAGAAACGACAATGGCGCCCGAAGGCGCCATTGTCGTATTTGCGGTCCTGCAGCCGCTTTGACCGCGGTTGCGCTGCGTGCTTACCGCGTCGCTTTTCCGGCCAAGCGCAGTTGCGGCCGCAACGCTACCGCATCAATCGCCCGCGCAGGCTCAAGCCACCGAATCGACGATCGCGTTCAGCGTAGCGCTGGGGCGCATCGCCTTGCTGGTCAGCTCGACGTTCGGGCGGTAGTAGCCGCCGATATCCACCGGCTTACCCTGCGCCGCGCCGAGTTCCGCGACGATCTTCGCCTCGTTGTCGGCCATCGCCTTCGCGACGCCCGCGAACTGCGCCTGCAGCGCCGCGTCGTCGGTTTGCGCGGCCAGTGCTTCGGCCCAGTACATCGCGAGGTAGAAGTGGCTGCCGCGATTGTCGATACCGCCGACCTTGCGCGCCGGCGACTTGTCGTTGTCGAGGAACTTGCCGGTCGCCTGATCGAGCGTCTTCGCGAGAACCTGCGCCTTCGGGTTGTGATACGCGCTGCTCAGATGTTCGAGCGATGCCGCCAGCGCCAGGAACTCACCGAGCGAATCCCAGCGCAGGAAGCCTTCCTCGACCAGCTGCTGCACGTGCTTCGGCGCCGAACCGCCCGCGCCGGTTTCGAACATGCCGCCACCGGCCATCAGCGGAACGATCGACAGCATCTTCGCGCTGGTGCCCAGTTCCATGATCGGGAACAGGTCGGTCAGGTAGTCGCGCAGCACGTTGCCGGTGACCGAGATCGTGTCCTTGCCCGCGCGAATGCGCTCGACCGAGAACTTCGTCGCGTCGACCGGGGTCATCACGCGGATGTCGAGACCGTTGGTGTCGTGATCCTTCAGGTACTGCTCGACCTTCTTGATGATCTGCGCATCGTGCGCGCGCACCGGGTCGAGCCAGAACACGGCCGGTGTGTTGGTCGCGCGGGCGCGGTTCACCGCGAGCTTGACCCAGTCGCGGATCGGTGCGTCCTTGGTCTGGCACATACGGAAGATGTCGCCTTCTTCGACCGGCTGCTCCAGCAGCACCGCGCCGGCTTCGTCGGTCACGCGGACCACGCCGTTCGCCGCGATCTGGAACGTCTTGTCGTGTGAACCGTATTCTTCTGCGGCTTGCGCCATCAGGCCGACGTTCGGCACCGTGCCCATCGTGACCGGATCGAACGCGCCGTGCTTCTTGCAGTCTTCGATTACAGCCTGGTACACACCGGCGTAGCAACGGTCCGGAATCACCGCCTTCGCGTCGTGCAGCGCGCCGTCGGCGCCCCACATCTTGCCCGACTCGCGGATCATCGCCGGCATCGACGCGTCGACGATCACGTCGCTCGGCACGTGCAGGCTCGTGATGCCCTTGTCCGAGTTGACCATCGCGAGCGGCGGACGCTGTTCGTACTGCGCCTTGATGTCAGCTTCGATCGCCGCTGCCGTTTCAGCCGGCAGATCCTTCAGACGCGCGTACAGGTCGCCGATACCGTTGTTCGGGTTGAAGCCGACCTTGGCGAGCGCGTCAGCGTGCTTCGCGAGCACGTCCTTGTAAAACACCGACACCACGTGACCGAAGATGATCGGGTCCGAGACCTTCATCATCGTGGCCTTCAGGTGCACCGAGAACAGCACGCCGTTCGACTTCGCGTCGGCGATCTGCGCTTCGATGAAGCTGCGCAGCGCGTTCTTGCTCAGCACCGACGCGTCGATGATTTCGCCTGCCAGCACCGGCGTCTTCGCCTTCAGGACCGTGGTCGTGCCGTCCGCGGCGGCCAGCTCGATCTTCACGCTACCGGCTTGCGCGATCAGCGCCGACTTCTCGCTGCCGTAGAAATCGCCGCCGCTCATGTGCGAGACGTGCGACTTCGAGGCCGCGCTCCATGCGCCCATCTTGTGCGGATGCTTGCGCGCGTAGTTCTTCACTGACAGCGGCGCGCGGCGGTCCGAGTTGCCTTCGCGCAGCACCGGGTTCACCGCGCTGCCCTTGATCTTGTCGTAGCGGGCCTTGACGTCCTTCTCGGCGTCGGTCGTCGCGACGTCCGGGTACGACGGCAGCTTGTAGCCCTGGTCGCGCAGTTCGGCGATCGCGGCCTTCAATTGCGGCACCGACGCGCTGATGTTCGGCAGCTTGATGATGTTCGCTTCCGGGCGCGTGGTGAGTCCACCGAGCTCCGCCAGATCGTCGGAAGCTTTCTGTTCCGCGCTCAGGTAGTCGGGAAATGCGGCAATGATCCGGCCGGCGAGCGAGATGTCACGCGTTTCGACGAGCACGTCGGACGAGCGCGTGAACGCCTTGACGATCGGCAGCAGCGAGTACGTCGCCAGTGCGGGCGCTTCGTCGGTCAGGGTGTAGATGATCTTCGGCGGTGTGGACATGATTAATGCTTTGCTAGGAAGTGATAGACAGAGCGTTGGCAGTCGATGCCAGCGCAAATCCGCGCGACGGCGACGGCGTCGGTCCGGCACGACGCAACCCCGCGACCTTCGTTTTGCGATACGACCGAGAGTATATGCGCGTTTTCCACTAAATGTGGGTAAACAAACAGGTCGCGGGACCCTGCCGAAAAGGCTCGATCCCCGACTGACAAGGGTTTGCGGCCGATTACCTAGGTCTTAAGACAGATATCTTATAGATGACCTGCGACATATTATTTTTGGCTAAATGCGAATGAATCGCATTGAGGAGCCGCAAATCACGCTCGCTTCAGCGGCCGCCGTTCCCGCAGGTCCGCGCTTCGTGCGCTCCGACGTCCCGTGCCGGCGCCGTCGACGCACGGCGCACCAGCGTCCACAGCAGCGTCGCGCCGATCAGATCGCCGAAACCGAGCGCGACGAAAAACGGCGTATAGCCGACGCGGCTCACGAACCAGCCCATCGTCATCGTGAACGCGAAGTTGCCGAGCCCCGCGACGAGCGCGGCGAGTCCGGTCACCGTGCCGACTTCGCGGCGCGGGAACAGATCGGCCGACATCGAGATCACGGTGATCGACAGCGCCTGATGCGCGAACCCGCCGAGGCACAGCAGAAATACCGCCATCGCCGGATCGTGGACGAAGCCGACGCCGGCCATGCCGATCATCAGGACCGCGGCCAACGAGAATGCGATGCGCTTGCCGTCGACGATCGGCACGTCGAAGCGGCGCTTCAGCCACGCCGACAGCGGACCACCGACCATGCAGCCGAGGTCGGCCGCGACGAACGGCAGCCACGCGGTCAGCGCGATCGCCTTCAGATCGAAGCCGCGCGCCTGGTACAGATAGAGCGGCATCCAGTACACCAGCGTGCCCCACACCGGATCGGCGCAGAAACGCGGCAGCGCGATGCCCCAGAAATTGCGCTGTTTCAGGATCTCGAACACCCTTGGGCCCGCGCTTTTCGCGGCGCGCGAACTGGCGTCCTGCGTCACGCCGATATAGTCCGCCTCCTCGCGCGACAGCGCCGGATGACGGTCCGGTTGCCGATAAAGCCACAGCCACAGCACGGCCCACGCGAGCCCCAGCCCACCGACGACCATGAACCCGACGTTCCAGCTGTAGTGCAGGATCGACCACGCGACCAGCGGCGGCGCGAGAATCGCGCCGGTCGACGTGCCGAGGTTGAACACGCCGGCGGCGGTGCCGCGCTCGTGCGACGGAAACCAGGACGCGGCCGCGCGCATGCCGCCCGGAATGAACGCCGCTTCCACGAGACCGAGCATGCCGCGCAGCACGAAGAGCCCGATCCAGCCCGACGCGAAACCATGCGCGGCGCAGATCAGCGACCACGCGACGCCGCACAGCGCAAAGCCCATGCGCAAGCCGACCCGATCCATCAGATAGCCGGTCAGCGGCGCGCCGATCGGATACATGACGAGAAACGCGCCCGTGATCCAGCCGTATTCGTGCGTCGAAATGTTCAAATGCTGCAGCACCGTCGGCGCCGCGACGCTCAGCGAACTGCGCGCGAGATAGTTGGTGATCGTGCCGAGCGTCAGCAGCCCGATCATCCACCAGCGCAGCCCTTTAACCTTGATAGTCATCGGTTGCCTCGTGTCTCCTCCGTGCGTCATGCGTCTGGCGTCGAAGCGCAGCGTGCCGCGCACGAATTCTTCGTGCGGCAGTTTGCCAGCCGCATGCGGTTCCAGCCAGTGCAACGCGGCACTGCAAGGCGTTCGCCTTTACGCGTTTTGCGATAGCCGATACTATTAAAAAATCACAGGAAAACGTTATCCTCTACCGATGAAGAAGGGTGCCACCACCATCCGCGACGTCGCGGCCGCCGCGGGCGTGTCGGTCGCGACCGTATCGAAGTACATGAATGGGACCCAGCGCTTTACCCCCGCGGTCGAGGCGCGCCTGAAGGAGGCGATCGAGCAGCTCGGCTACCGTTCGAATCCGCTCGCGCGTTCGATGATCACCGGGCGCACGCGCACCATCGGTCTCGCGATTCTCGATATCCGCAATCCGCATTTCACCAACATCGTGAAGGGCGCCAATCGGGTCGCGCTTCAGCACGACTACACGCTGCTGCTAGTCGATACCGAAGAGAGCCAGGAGCGCGAACAGACGCTGATCGAGTCGCTCGCGCAACGCGTCGACGGCATGATCGTCAGCTCACGGATGCCCGACGATTCGGTGCAATGGCTGCTCGATCTCGGCAAGCCGGTCGTGCTGTTCGGGCGCAGCTCGCGCTTTCAGATTTCGAGCGTCGGCACCGACAGCAATCTCGCCGGCTATATGCTCGCGAACCATCTGCTCAAGCTCGGTCACAAGCGCATTGCGTATCTCGGCTTTGGCCGCTCGCGCTGGAACGACGAGCGCATTCGCGGCATTCGCAATTGTCTCGACGAATACGGGCTGTCGCTCGACGTTTACGATGCACAAAGTCCGTCGGCCGCGGCCGGCGAGCGCGCGTGCTCGGGCCTGATGCTCGGCCCGAAACGACCGGATGCCGTGATCTGCTACAACGATCTGATCGCGCTCGGCTTCATCAAGGAAGCGCGCGAGCTGGGCTTCTCGTTGCCGCGCGATGTTTCGATCGCCGGGTTCGATAACGTGCCGTATGGAGAGTACGCGTCGCCGGCGCTGACCTCGGTGGACTTTCAGAGCGAGAGGATGGGTGAGCTGGCGATGACGAAGCTGCTCGACGAACTGCACGGCAAGAGCGAAGAAAACGCCGGTTATTCGATGCTCGATCCGCATCTGGTGGTGCGGGAGTCGACGGTTAGGCGGGAAGTGGGTGCGGCAGCCGACGGCGATGCTCGCACGCGAAAGAGTATGAGTGGGATGCGGGCGGCGGAGTGATTGGGTCACTCGCCGCGCACGCGGCTTGGGTCATATCGTCTTTCCCGTCATTCCAGAATCGTTTGAAGGCGAGCAAGCGCGTCCTCGACCACCTCGGCGGGAGCGCGCTCGACTTTGCGCGCGCCGCGCGCCTCGAGGTCCAGAGTGCGAACCATGTTCACCAGAGCGACTCCCTGAGTTTCTGTTCCTGAACCCGAGAGCGGTACTGCGAACCCGGCGTATCGAGCGAACTCACCGCCTTGCGTGATCGGCGCAACGAGGGCAACCCCAAGAGCATTGAATGCGGCAGGCGACAAAACCAGTGCGGGACGGAAATCGCCTTGTTGCTCCTTGCCAAGCGTCGGATTGAGGCTTACGCGCACGATATCGCCGCGCTCAAACTTGACGCGCCTTACCATGCTTCGCGCCCCACGGGCTTAACTTCACTCCAAACGTCGAGATCGGCCGGCAGTGGCGCCCGCGGATCACACTGCCCGACGAGTTCATCCAGTGAATACTTCCGGCGCGCGGGCGTGAGCAACACGCCCTCGGGGCGCACGTCGGCGTTCAGCGAACTGCCCACCGACGCATGGATTTGCTCCAACAACACGGCCGGCAAACGCACTGCGGCGCTGTTGCCCCACTTCTGTATCTTGAGTTCCATATTCCCGCTCCAAATGTATATCCATTGTAGATACTCGCAACGGAAATGGCAAGTCACCCGTATCTACATTGACTCTACATATGGAATGGTGAAATCGCCGATGATTTGTCAAATTGCCGCAACCGGTCCACGTTCAGCGGCGGCGAAGCAAAAAGCCCGAACCAGGCAACCAGGCCGCCACCGCAACGGCGCGCCAATCGCCCGCAATAACAACCCGCCTTACCCCTCGCGTCCCAGGAACTCAACCACCATCCGGTTGAACTTGTCCGCATGCTCCCACTGCGCCCAATGCCCGCAGCGGCCGAACACATGCAGATCGGCGTTGGGCATCCCGGCGACGAGCCGCAGGCCAACGTCCATCGGCACGAAGCGATCGTCGCGACCCCAGATCACGAGCGTCGGCGCGGCCACTTCGCCAAGGCGCGGCCCGTAGTCGTTGAACTGCTTCGGATTCGCGGCGAGGCTCGCGACGAAATTCTCCAGGTGGTCGCGCCGCGCCACCATATTCGCGAGACGCGCCTGCATCAGGTCTTCGGTCAACGCTTTCGTGTCGAACACGAAGACGCTCATCATCCGCTGCAGGTTCTCGATAGTCGGGTTGCGGTACAGCCCCTGCAGAAGCTTGATGCCTTCGGTCGGCATCGGCACGAACTGGCTCGGGCCGCCGGTGCCGCCGCCCATCAGCACGAGCTTGCCGACGCGCTTCGGTTCCAGGAGCGCGAACGCGACCGCGCTATGCCCGCCCATCGAGTTGCCGATGAGATGAGCGCGTTCGATATCGAGCGCATCGAGCAACGCTTTCAGGCAGCGCGCGTTGAGTTCCGAGCGCGAACCCTTGCAGACGATCGGGTCGCTCTTGCCCCAACCGAGGCAGTCCATCAGGATCACGCGATAGCCCGCCGCGACGAGCGGCTCGACGTTGCGATTGAAGTTGGCCCAGCCGGTCGCGCCCGGTCCGGAGCCGTGCAGCATCACGACCGTCTCCTTGCCCTGCCCCACGTCGTTGTAGTGCAGTTGCATCTCGCGGCCATCTTCCGTGATCCGGACGAATCGGCTGGTCGCTTCTTCACTGATCGCCACTGCTTGCGCGTTGGTATTGCTCATGTCGAATTCCTTTCTTTCACGAGTTAAGTGACTGCGGGCCGCCGCCGACGGCAGACCCGCCCGGTATTTCGCGCCGCAAAAACTACTGCGCGGCCGCCGCGGTATATCGAAGCGTCGAGCGATTCACGACGAGCCATGCGCCAATCGCGGCAACCGCAATCAGCGGAATGCTCGCGCCGAGCAGCACGCTCGCGCCCTGACCGATCGCGAGCAGTTGCCCCGCGATCAAAGGTCCGAGGATCGAGCCGAGACGGCCCACCGCCACGGCCGCGCCGACACCGGTGCCACGCACTTCGGTCGGATACAGGCTGCTTGCCAGCGCGTACAACACCGACTGGCCGCCGACCAGGAACAGCCCCGCGAGCAGACCGCCCCACGCCATCGACGTGCCGCCGTTCGCACTCAGCAACGCGCCAAGCGCAACCACGATGCCGACATACATGCCCGCGACCGTGCGGCGCCGGCCCATCCGGTCCATCATGCCGGCGATCACGATTGCGCCGATGCCGCCGCCGATGTTGAACATCATCTGCACGACCCCCGACTGCACGCGCGTCAGACCGCGCGTCAACACGAGCGACGGCAGCCAGTTGATCAGGAAATACAGCACGATCAGCGTGCCGAGATAGCTGATCCACAACGCGATCGTCGTGCCCGCGCGTCCTTCCTGCCACAGTGCGCGCGTCACGCTAGCGGCTGCATCGCGCCGCGCGTCCGTGGTTGCACGCGCCGCGACGAACTGCGCCGACTCGCGCATGAACAGCGCAAGCAACGGCAGCACCAGCAACGGCCCGAACCCGCCGACGTAGAAGATATGCCGCCAGCCCTCATCGCCCGGGCTGATGATCCCGACCACCGCCGCGAGCGCCGCGCCGAACGGCATGCCGCAGTACATCGCACCGACCGCGGTGTTGCGCTGATGCGGCGGCGCCGCTTCCGAACACAGCGCGATCAGATTCGGCATCGCCGCGC
>NZ_WHNQ01000032.1 GCF_009362785.1 Paraburkholderia atlantica | reverse complement strand
ATGGAAGACCCACAGTACCAACTCCAATGGAGGTCACGATGTTCATGCACAACAAAAGGCTGCAATACACGGTCCGCGTCGGCACGACCAATCCCGGGCTTGCGAATCTGATGCTCGAGCAGTTCGGCGGGCCGCAAGGCGAACTGGCCGCCGCGATGCGCTACTTCACGCAGGCCGTTGCCGAAGAAGACCCCGGGCGCAAGGACATGCTGTTCGATATCGCCACCGAAGAGCTGAGCCATCTCGAGATCATCGGCTCGATCGTCGCGATGTTGAATCGCGGCGCGAAGGGCGAACTGGCCGAAGCGGTCGAGCAGCAGGCCGAGCTTTATCGCAAGCTCAACGGCGCGGGCAACGACAGTCACCTTACGCAGGTGCTTTACGGCGGTGGGCCGCCGCTGACGAACTCCGGCGGCGTCCCGTGGAGTGCCGCGTACATCGACACGATCGGCGAGCCGACCGCGGACCTGCGCTCGAACATCGCCGCCGAAGCGCGCGCGAAGATCATCTATGAACGGCTGATCAACGTGACCGACGATGCCGGCGTGCGCGAGGCGCTCGGCTTTCTGATGACCCGCGAAGTCGCGCATCAGAAGTCGTTCGAGAAGGCGCTGTATGCGATCACACCGAGTTTCCCGCCGGGCAAGCTGCCGCCGAGACAGGAATTCGCGAGCGTCTACTACAAGATGTCGCACGACGGAGCGGTAATCAACACACCGTGGAACAGCGGCACCGGTCTCACGATACGGACCGGTGAACCGGCGGTGGATGGCGGCGACGGCAGTGCGTCGGTGGGACTCGAAGCGCAGCAGGAAACCGCCGTGACTGCGATGGCCACGCGTCTGCGCTCCGACCCGTCGAGCGATCCGACGACCGGCGCCGAGTTAGGTAGCGAAGTTGCGCCTACCGACGACACCGCGTGATTCTGCCCCAGGAAGTCGAAATGGCGAAGTGGCTCCTCGAGCACCTGCCGGAGACGGTCACGCAATTCCTTGGCCGCTCTGCTGCGGACCGCGACGAAGCGAAAAGATAGACGCACCCCGAACTCGAGACGCGGCATCGCGGCGGGGTGCGCACGTTGCCCTTTACGACGCGATCCGCATCCGACAGCAGCGTGGTTTCGCCGTCGGCGTTATCTGCGACTTCCCGAATGCGCCGCCAGCTCATCGACGGCGGCCGCGCGCCGTACGGGGCAACCGCAGCGAACAACCTGGAGCATTGCGAATGGCAAGCCAGCCCAAAACAAACGACGAGCACCCCGCAGGACATGCGTCGCCACATCTCGATGACGAGGAGCGCGACCAGGCCTCCGCACATAGTTCCCCGCGCGCGCTGGTCATCCACGAAATCATCCGGGAGGAAGGCGAGACGGCGCTCGAGCGCAAGCCACTCGCGCTGCTGTGGTCCGCGCTGGCCGCTGGACTATCGATGGGCTTTTCGTTTCTGACAGAGGCGGTGCTTCAGAGCAAGACGTCGTTCGACCGCGACGGGACCTCGCTGACCGGCGCGGCGGGCTACTGCGTCGGCTTCATCATCGTCGTGCTCGGACGCCAGCAACTGTTCACCGAAAGCACGCTGACCGTGCTGCTGCCGGTCCTGACGAGGCGCAGCCTGCGGGTTGCCGCCATCGCGCTGCGGCTATGGGTGATCGTGCTGGCCGCGAACCTTGCGGGAACGTGGATCTTCGCCGGAATCCTTACGATGCCGACGTCCTTCGCGCAGAAGCTCGCGCCGGTTCTCGACCAGTTGTCGCAAGCGCCGTACAGCTCGACCTTCGCTTCTACGACCATGAAGGCGGTTCTCGCGGGCTGGCTGATCGCACTGATGGTTTGGCTGCTGCCGAGCGCGAGATCCGCCGCCGTGCTGATCGTCGCGGTCCTCACGTACGTCGTTGCCGTTTGCGATCTGGCCCACGTGATCGCGGGCTCAGTGGAAGCGGCATACGCGGTGCTGCGCGGCCATGCCGCTATGCCGGACTACCTGCTGCGATTTTTCGCGCCGACGCTGCTAGGTAACGTGGTCGGTGGTGTCGCGCTCGTCGGGCTGCTGAACCATGCGTCGATCGCACCCGAGATGACAGGCCGCGACGGCTGATTTCGGCCCGTGCAACGATGCTGCTTGAGGGCATGAGAAATGCTGCGCAAATGGGTAGACAGGTTCCAAGGGCGCTTCACAAATGGAGATCGTCATGAAGCTGATAGTGGCAGCAGTGAGCGTTATTTCAATGATTGCTAGCGCTTGCGCGTTTGCGCAACAACCCAATGCCGGCAACGTGCAGCCGAAGCAGGATGCTCAAAGCACCCAGCCGGGCACCGCTGGGCAGAGCATGGGCCGTGCTGCGGACGCCGGCACCGGCAAACCGGCGAGTGGCACATTGATGCAAAAGCGCGAAAGTGGCATGTCGCCCCAAGGCGCGTCCGACTCTAACGCGACCGGTCCGATCAAGCAGTGACGACAAGTCGAGGCGCAGTTCCTTCGTGAGTGGGACCACGCAATTCGGACGGAGGCTGGCGCGAAAGGACATGCCGAATGCTGGTCGGCCCATGCGAGCGCGGCAACATTGCGATGTTGCCGACGGATCGCGTTGGCCCGCAGTATCGAGGCAGGAGTAGTGCTCGTCCGAAAATGCGTTTCGACACACTTTTCGATCATGATGTATTTGCATGTCAATGAATTGCGGCCGACTCAAATGACAATCGGCGCGCGTTACGTCAGCGCTAAAGCGCTTCTGACCGACCGTCATTCCAACGACACCAACGCGTTCATGGAGCGGCATGCGGTCCGGGTAGCGTTGGGACCAGGACACTCTTTTTTTGTTGTCGACCATCACCACTGGGCGTGCGCCTGGCGATGATCGTGGCGTGCGACGCGCGATCGGAGAAATGCCGATGTCGCTTTTCGCAATGATGGACGACCCCTATCAAAGTCTTGCAGCATTTGCGCGACGTGCTGGCGCCTATCGCAAACCGAAGCGTGCGTATGAGTCGTTTCTGTGGGCAAGCTTCTTTAGGGCGCACGTACCGATCCACGACACCAGCGAAGCCGCGTTCGCGCTGGCGCTTACGCAAGCCGTTCGCTTCGCACGCGCTCGCGAGGCCGCATCATTGCCGGGGTTTGTAGGCGATCGGTGATCTGCGCGTTTCTGCGGCAGTGAGAGCCGGCACGACGGGTTCAAGTGAACAACGAGGCTACCGGAAGACAGACGGCAGGCCAGATTCTTCCTGCTCAACGTGATCCCGTTCGCGACCACAACGCCTGGATGATCAGCGAATTTCGCATCGGGATGAAGATATGGACCGGAGGTCGGAACGCGGCACACAGCGTGCTTCCTGCTTAAGCGATAGAAAAGGACGGGGTCGCCAAAATGGCCGAGTATCTGAGCGCAATCTTTCGCTCGTATCGCGATGCTTCTGACGCACGCCAATCTCTCGCTGAGTCCGGTTTATGTGAGTTGGACATGTTCCTTTTCTCACTCGCGGCTTCCCCCGGCTCGCCGAAATCGGTGTTCCCGATGCACGAAATGGATCATGCCGAATACGCGGCTCACGGGGAGTGGGGGCTAATCGCCCTCAACCGGTTCATCGAGCCGCAAGCCGACTGTTTCGTGGCGAGCATAAGCGAGGACAGCCGCGCCGCCCACGCATTGCTGGTCGCGGCCGATCCGCCGCCAGCGCTCCTGGTACAGATTTGCGCAAGGCTGAAGGACTGCGGGGCGTTCGCCCTGCGGCCGCCGGGGTCCCGCTGGCGACTTTGCAACTCGCACTGAAGTCGATTGCGCTGCAGACGCCTCCCATCTCCTGCGCCGTAGCACCACCCGCTGTGCGGAAGGCTGGCGGTAATCGCGTGGCCGGAGAAACGGCTCGAAAGTTCTACGGTTTCATCACCACCTTGATGCAGCCGTCCTCCTTCTCCCGAAACACGCGGTACATGTCGGGCCCTTGTTCGAGCGGGACTGTATGGGTGATCACGAACGACGGATCGATATGCCCATCCTGGATCCGCCTGAGCAGATCGTCGGTCCAGCGATTCACGTGCGTCTGCCCCATGCGAAATGTCAGGCCCTTGTTCATCGCGGCGCCGAACGGGATCTTGTCGATCAGCCCGCCGTACACGCCCGGAATCGACAGCACGCCCGCCGGCCGGCACACATAGATCATTTCGCGCAGCACATGCGGACGGTCCGTTTCGAGCATCACCGCCTGCTTTGCGCGGTCGTAAAGCGCATCGAACGAGCGCGTCGCATGCGACTCCATGCCGACCGCATCGATGCATTTTTCCGGGCCCTTGCCGTGCGTTAGTTCCTTTAACCGATCGAGCACACTCTCGTCCTCGAAGTTGATCGTGATAGCGCCGACGGCGCGCGCCATGTCGAGGCGCTCGGGAACGCGGTCGATCACGATCACCTGCTTTGCGCCAAGCAGGATCGCACTGCGGATCGCGAACTGGCCGACCGGACCCGCGCCCCAGATCGCGACAGTGTCGGTCGGCTGTATTTCGCATTGCACCGCGGCCTGCCAGCCGGTCGGCAAGATGTCGCCAAGGAACAGCACCTGCTCGTCGGTCAGGCCGTCGGGAATCTTGACCGGCGTGACGTCCGCGAACGGCACGCGCACGTATTCGGCCTGCCCGCCCGGATAACCGCCGGTCAGATGCGAGTAACCGAACAGGCCAGCGGTGGTGTGGCCAAACACCTTGTCAGCCATTTCCTTGTTGCGATTCGAACGCTCACACACCGAAAAGAAACCCCGCCGGCACTGATCGCACTCGCCGCACGCGATCGTAAACGGCACAACTACGCGCTCGCCTACTTTCAGCCTGGAGTTGCCGGAGCCGACTTCGACGACCTCCCCCATGAACTCGTGACCGAGGATGTCGCCCGACTTCATCGACGGCATAAAGCCATCGAACAGATGCAGATCCGAACCGCAGATCGCGCAACTGGACACCTTGATGATCGCATCGCGCGGATGCTCGATGACCGGGTCCGGGACGTTGTCGACGCGGACGTCTTTCTTGCCGTGCCAGCAAAGGGCTCTCATGTCGTGCCTCGTAGTCGATGGGCCCGTCGCGCGGGCCAACAGGGTCGGGATTCGCGGATGCGCGTGCGACGACGCGGCGTGTCGATCGCGCCGACGCCATCGCAAGCGGCCACCGTCTTGCGAGCAACGCACGTGCCATCGTCGACCCGCCTGTCCGAACCCAACGCACAACAACGGCGAAAATCATGAGCGTTCCCATGTCTCGACGCGGGCTTCGTCAACTATGTTTTGCGGCTAGTCGTCGAGCGCGTGCACGCCGGCCGCAAGCGACGCCGCCGCGAAACCTTCCGCCGTGCCAACGCCATCGCCCGCGAGCCGCGCGCCTTACTGATCGCCGGATTTGCTGAGCGGCGCGAGCACTTCGGGTGCCAGTTTCGCCGCCTCGTCGAGCACCGCGTCGGCGAGTTCGGGCGTTGCTTCTTCCCATCCCGGCAGCGACGGCAGGTTGCCAAGGCCGGCCAGTTCGGTCATCACAAAGCGCATGTCGCGCAGCGGTGCAATACAAATGCTCATCATCGATTCCTGCGTCAATTCCGTATAGTCAGTCGAGTTCCGTGGACGGCACGCCCGTGCGCGCCGCTGCGACTCGCTGCGGAGCGCATGTCTCCTCCTTCGAAGTGCTTCGGCGTATGATTTCTTCAGCCAGGCCAGTCGAATCCGGCCGCCGAGGGTCATCATCGGCGTGCCGCATCGCGGGGCCCGTCTGGTCGCTTCGGTCGTCTCGTTGGGGTGTATGGTCACCCAGCGTGGTGCGACGCAATATCCCCCTAACAGGGGAGCGCAATCGCGCAGATGGGGAATGGCAGTCAGGGTCAAGCCAAACGCCTGGAGCAGCCGATGCAAGTCATTCAAGCGCCGCCCCCGAAGAGCCCGCCGCTCTTCCTCGCGACGAAAGTTCTTCCGCCGCGCCTATCCGCAGGGCTGATCGCGCGCCCGCGGCTCGCGTCCCTCGTGGATCAGGCCGAGAACAAGCGACTCACGGTGATCAAGGCGCCAGCCGGCTTCGGCAAGACGTCGCTGGCGCTTTCGTGGCTCGCCCGGATCGCGGCGGGCGGCGAATGCGTCGCGTGGCTTTCGCTCGACACCGAAGACGACGAGCCCGCGCGCTTCTTCCATCATCTGGCGCAGGCATTGCGCAACGCTTGTCCGGGCGTCGGTGCGGCCGCGATCAGCCTGACCAGCGAGGCGTCGCTCGTGCCCGCGCAGGCAGTCGTCGCGACGCTGATCAACGAACTGATCGAAGTCGACGACGAGGTCTATCTGTTCATCGACGACTACCACCTGATCAGCCTGCCCGCCATTCACGACGCGATGGCGTACTTCGTCGCAAACCTGTCGTCGAACGTGCATGTCGTAATTTGCACGCGGAGCGACCCGCCGCTGCCGCTCGGCAAACTGAGCGCGCGAAACGATCTGCTACAGATCGACGCGTCGACTCTGCGCTTCGACTTCGACGAAACACGCCGCTTCGTCGAACACGAGTGCCCAGGCAGATTGCACACGTCGAGCATCAAGTGTCTGTACACGCGCACCGAAGGCTGGGCTGCTGCACTGCGCATCTCGGCGTCGGTACTCGCGCGCGATGAAGGCCGGCCCGAGCGCGATCTGAGCGCGCCGTCGGGCGCATCGCCGCCATTCGCCGTCTACCTCGAAGAAATTCTCAAGCGCCTGCCCGCCGATCTGGTCGGCTTCATGCTGCGCACGTCGATTCTCGAACGCCTGAGCGCGCCACTGTGCGAAGCGGTCACTGGTGTCCCTGCGGAGCAAGGCATGCTGGAGATGATCGCCGCTCGCCAGTTGCTGCTGTCGCCGCTCGACATCGACGGCTGCTGGTTCCGCTATCACCCTCTGATGGGCGAGTACTTGCGTCGCAGGTTGAAAACGCAGCACCGCGATGAAGTGGTCGAACTGCATCGGCGTGCATGCCAGTGGTACGCCGACCAGTCCTTATGGACCGACGCGGTCAAGCACGCGATCGCCGCGGGCGATATGGATCACGCCGTCTCGCTGATGGGCCACTGCGCGATGGCGCTCGTCACGAAAGGCGACCTGCTCACTCTGCTCGGATGGCAACGGCAGTTCCCGGCGCGCCTGATGCGCGGGCAGACCCACGTCACGCTCGCGATTGCGTGGGGCATGGCGCTCGCGATGCGTTTCGACGAAGCGCTCACGATGCTCGATCAGATCGAGCAGGACGCGAGCACGAACACGAGCGATGCCGCTGCCGACATCCGCTGGGAATGCCAGGCGATCCGCTCGGTGATCGCCGCGCTACAAGACGATCCGCCGCGCGCGCTGGCGCTTGCGCAAGCGTGTCTCGAACGACCGTCGACCGATAGCTGGACCCTCAACGTCGCGTCCAACGTCGTGCGTTTCGCGCACTGGAAAGCTGGCAACCTCGGCGCGCTGTACGCAGCGCCGTGGATTCCCGATTCGATCGACGAAGACCAGCGCAACGTGTTCGCGTCGGTCTATCGCCTATGCCTTCTCGGTCACGCGGAAATGCAGCAGATGCACTTCACGCTCGCCGAGCGCTATTTCAACGAGTCGATCGAATTGGCCGAGCGCCAGGCGGGTCCCAGGTCGATCGCGGCGGCGCTATGCAAGCCGATGATCGCGCAGATCTGGTACGAACAAGGACGGCTCGATGAAGCGGAGGTGCTGCTGGTCGACCTGATACCGGTGATCGATCTCGCGGTGCTGCTCGACAGCACGTTGATCGCTTATCGTGTGCTGATGCGGATCGCCACCGCGCGTTCGAACACCGAGCACGCGTATGCGCTTCTCGATCACGCACAGGCTCTCGGTTATACGCGCGGTTGGGATCGGCTGACTGCCGGCGTTCTCGTCGAGCGTACGCGGCTCAATCTCAGGGAAGGGAGAATCGACGAAGCCGCGGCAGGCGTCGCGCAACTGGATCAGTTGGTGAGCGCGCGCGCCGCCGCTTCGAAACCAGCCTCGCCCGAGATCGAGACCTTCCGCGCGATCGGGGTCGCATGGCTGGCCATGGCGCAGAACCGCACGGAAGACGCGATCGAATCGTTGATGTCCGCGTTGCGCAGCGTCGAAAGCCGGCATAACGATTACCTGGCGCTGCGCGTGCGCACTACGCTTGCTTTGGTGTGGATGCGCGCGAACGAAGAGACGCGCGCCATCGAGATTTTCCGCCAGGCGTTGAGCGCGAATCATCAGATCTATCGCTCGATTCTCGATCAAGGCCCGGAAATCGGCCGGCTCCTGCAAGCGGTTCGCGACGACACGCGTTCCACGCCGAATGCGAAGGACACTATTGCCTACATCGATCGGCTTCTGGATGGCTGGCGCGCACTCTATGAGCCCGACGCGAAACCCGAGCGAGACGCCGAGCGCGAGCCGTTGAGCGCACGCGAGCGCGGCATCGTCGAACTGATCGCTCAGGGGCAGTCGAACAAGGAAATTGCGCGCACGTTGGGCATCGGACCTGAAACCGTCAAGACGCACGTCAAGAACATCTTCATCAAACTCGAAGTCGACAAGCGCGCGCAGGCTGTGGCTCGCGCGCAGACGCTGGGATTGATCGCTGCCGCCTAGCGCAACGAGGGTTCATCGGGCGAAGACGAGCGTGGCCGCATGCAGCAACACGCCAACCATCCCGCCAACCAACGTGCCGTTGATTCGCACATATTGCAGGTCCCGGCCGATTTCCATTTCGATCTTGCGGCTCACTTCGTCGGCATTCCAGCTTTGCACGACGTCCGTAACCAATGCGGAGAACTGATGCCGGTAGCGCACGACGAGTTCGCGCGCGAGCGCAAGCCACCATGCGTCGAGCTTGCGTTGAATCGCGGGCTCACGGGCGATGCGCTTGCCGAGCGAGGCGAGTACGCGCGCCAACGCGTCACGCAGGCTGGATTGCTCGCGCGCGAGATCGCCGATCACACGTGATCGCAAATGCGCGATCAGCACGCGTTGGTAGTTTTCCTCCCTGAAATGTCGCACGCAGTCGCGCATCAACGACTTGCCGAAACGACGGTGCGTGGCCGACGTCCGCAAGCGTACGATGAGATCCTGCAAGGCCTCATCGAACTGGCGGCGCAACTCGTGCTCGGGGCTTGCCGCCACCTCGTGGAGCAGCGCAATGATGCCTTCGATGAATTTCCGCACGATGTAGCCATCGAGCGGTGCAGGCGTGTACTTCGATGCCTCGCTGAACTTGGCCTTGATGATATTCGCGTTGCATGTCAGCCACTGTTCCAACGAGATGAGCCCGTGATCCAGCAGCGGCTGGTGCCGCTCACCCTGCGTCAAGACCTTCAGTGCGTCTCCGGCTACACGGGATATATCGAGCGTGCGCAACTGCGGTATCAGCAGACGATCGAAAAACCACGTCAGGTCTGTGCCGTTACTATCTTCGAGCACGCCCGCGATGGAATCCGCGATGACATCCGCGACGCCACGGCTGTTCGCCGGCTCCGTCAGCCATCGTGCAAGCGCTTGCGACGCACGATGCTCGCGCAACCTGCCGATGATCAACTCCGGCGTCAAAAAGTTTTCTTCGACGAAATTGCCGAGACTCTGGGCGATACGCTGCTGGTTTCGCGCAATGATCGCCGTGTGCGGAATGCGCAATCCCAGCGGATGACGAAACAGCGCAACGACCGCATACCAGTCCGCGATCGCGCCCGCCATGCCGGCCGCCGCAAACGCACGCGGCCACGCGAGCCACGCATGATCGCCCTGCCACGCGACGCACGCCGCCAGCAACGCAATCATCACCAGCAGCAGGCCCAGCGCGGTGCGCCGCATGCGCTGCAAGCTTTCCGACTTGCTCATATCGCGAGTGCACCCGCAGCCATCCCCGAACACACTCAATTCGCCTCCTGCCGCAGGAACTTGCGCACGACTGGCGCTACTTCACTCGCGCGTGCGATCAGAAACAGGTGACCGTCGTCGATCACATACAGCGTCGCATTGGGAATGCGCGCGGCGAGGATTTTCGCGTTGGTCAGCGGCACGATCGGGTCGTCGTTGCCGTGCATGACTAGCGTCTTCTGCCGCAATGCGCCGAGCCACGGCAGGCTCGTCCAGCCCGAGGCGGCGAGCAGTTGATACAGATAGCCGCGTCCGCGCGGCGGCTGGATGTGCCGGCTGTGCTCTTTCAGCAGCGATGGATCGCGCCGGTAAGCGCCGCCGTAGAGTTGCGCCCCGACCTCTTGCAGATAATCGGGATCGGTATAGCGGCGCGGCCAGATCAGCTTCGACAGCACCGACAGTTTGGCCGGCACCATGATCACGCCCGGCGACGTGGACGCAAGAACCAGCCTGCGGCAGCGGCGCGGATACAGACGAGCGAACTGCTGCGCCAGCGCGCCGCCCCAAGATACCCCGAGGACATCGACGGTACCGTCGAAGCCGAGCCGCGTGAGCAGGCGGTCGGCCAACACCGACAACGTCGAAAAGCGATACGGCACGACCGGCGCGGGCGAACCGCCGACACCGGGCACGTCGAAGATAATCGCGCTGACGTCTTCGAGCGCCGCGACGAACGGCTCGACGAGTTCGAGGTTCGCGCCGATGCCGTTGAAGATCAACAGCGGCTGCGAAGCATCGCTGCCCCGCCATGTCGCGACACGCAGCCTCTGGCCATCCAGATCGATCATCTGGATTTCCATGCGGCAAGCAGTCTGAGGGCTCGTTTGCATTTCCCGGTTCCGGACGATCTTCTGGAAGGACAGTTCATTCGAGTTGTCGGCGGCCCGCATTACTTCTTCGGCACGAACAGCGACTTCAATTCCTCGACGCGTTCGGCGACGCGCTTCGTAATGACGGCGACGCTGTCCGACTGCGCGCGATACGCGGCGTCCGCCAGTTGCTGCATGTCGACCATTGCCTTGTGCAAGGCTTGCCGTACCGCCTCGCCCGCGTTGGGCGGAGGTTGGTCGCCCGACTGCGCGCCACGCGTGACGAGCGCCTGCAATTCGCTCAGCGTCGAACGGAACATGTCGGCCTGCTTCAGCGCCAGCGACTGCGCGCCTGCAAGCGCGGTCGTGTTGGCTTCGACGAACGCCGCGAAATCTTTGCGGCGCGATTCGAGGATCGCCGCGACATCGATACCCGGCAGTCTGAACTGCCCGATCATTTTCGTGTACTCGGCGAACATGCTATTCGGCTTGATTGAATCCATCATCGATACTCCAAAGAAACTGCGTTGAGAAAAAGATGGCCTGCGCGATGTGCTGATGCGGCCAACGGTAGTCGTCATGCCTGCATGACGTAGGTGCCAGGGGCCTTGAGACCGGCGGGATGCCGCATGCTGCCTAGCGTCGCCGGCGCGGATCGCCGCTCGCCCGACCGATCCGCGAGCCACGCGCGCCAGTTGTCCCACCACGAGCCCTTCTCGGGCTGCCCGTTGGCCAGCCACGTATCCGCATTGGCCGGCAAGTCAGGATTGAGAAAAAACTTCGCCTTCGGATTGCCCGGCGGATTGATCAGACTCTGGATATGGCCGCTCGAACTCAACACGAAGCGCGTCGAGCCGCCGAACACGCGCGCCGAGTTATAGACGCCCTTCCAAGGCGTGATGTGATCCGTCATGCCCGCCACGACGTACTTGTCGCAGGTGACTTCGGAAAGATCGATTGGTGTACCCAACACCGTCAACGCGCGCGGCCGGCTGAACAGGTTGTCGGCGAAGATATCGAGCAACTGGCCATGAAGACGCGCGGGCAGCCGGGTCGCGTCGTTGTTCCAGTACAGAACGTCGAAAGCGGGCGGCGTTTTGCCGAGCAGATAGTTGTTGACCCAGTAGTTCCAGACCAGATCGTTGGGCCGCATCCATGCGAACAGCCGGCCCATCTCCTCGCCCGCGAGTACGCCCTTCGACATGCTGCTCTGCTTGGCGGCCGCGATCGCTTCCGGTGTCGCAAAGAGACCCAGTTGCGAGTCGGCCATGTTGTCCAGCACGGCGACCATCAGCGTCGCAGCATGCACGCGCGTGTCGCCGCGGCTTGCGAGGTGTCCTAGCAGCGCCGAGATGGTCATCGCACCCGAGCACGCGCCATGCAGGTTCACGTCGCCGCTGCCGGTGATCTCGCGCACCGCCTCGATCGCTTCGAGCAGCGCGCCCACGTAAGTATCGAGATCCCAATGACTGTGCGCCGCGGTCGGATTGCGCCAGCTCACCGCGAACACCTGGAACTCGCTCTTCACCAGATAGTCGACGATGCTCTTGCCCTCGGAGAGGTCGAACACGTAGAACTTGTTGATCTGCGGCGGCACGATCAGTTGCGGACGTGCGTATACATGCTCTGTAGCCGGCGCGTACTGAATCAGTTCGAGCACCTCGTTGCGAAACACCACGACGCCCGGCGACGTGCCGAGATTCTTGCCCACCTCGAACGCGGCCTTGTCCACCTGCGCGGGCATGCCCTGGTTGTGCAGCATGTCCGCCACGAGATTGCGCATCCCACCGAGCAGGCTCGCGCCGCCCGAGTCGATCACTTTCTTCAATGCAGCCGGGTTGCCGAGCAGCGTATTGGTCGGCGACAGCGCATCGGTGACGAGCGACAGCACGAACTGCGCGCGTTCCTTGGTCTTCGAGTCGAGCGCCGAGCGGTCGACAAAACCGGTCAGCGCATTTCGCCACGCCACGTAGCCTTGCCGGGCCATCCGATAAATCGAGTTGTCCTGCCACGCCGGATCGGTGAAACGCTTGTCGCCTTGCGGCGATTCGCTCTGCGCGCTTCCGCCGAGCACCGCCAGCAGATCGTATGCGAGCGCCGTCTGCTGCTCGACGACCAGCGCGGGTTGCCGCAGCGCCTGCGCGCCTGTCTGCTGCACCGTCGCGAGGATGTCGCGCGGGCGCAGTCCCACGAACGGGTTCGGTCCCAACATGCCTTCCGCTGCCGATGCCGCGATGTCCCCAGGTTGTTCGCTGTGCGCGATGCTTTCGTTAGTTGCCGCCATGTTGCTGCTCCTCCAACCTCTCTGTCATTCGGTACCGTGCCGCTGCTTACGCGATCAGCATCGCCAACGCTTCAGCGACGAGCGCCGGCTTCTCCTCGCCGTCTATCTGCAATTCGTTCATCGTCTTGACGATGAGCCCGCCGCCCTTCTTTTCCACCGATATCAGCGTCACGCGGCTTCGCACCCGCGCGCCGGCTTTGACCGGTGTCATGAAGCGCACCTTGTCGAGCCCGTAGTTCAGACCGGCGGCCGCGTCCTTGGGAATCACGCCGATTTCGATTGCGAGCGCCGCCAGCAACGAAAGCGTCAGATAGCCGTGCGCGATCGTTCCACCGAACGGACTCTGGCGTTTCGCGCGCTCGACATCGACGTGAATCCACTGCCGGTCGCCGGTGCATGCCGCGAATGCGTCGATACGCGCCTGATCGACCACCACCCAATTCGACACCCCCAGCTCGCGGCCAACGAGGCTATCGATCGTGGCGATGCTGTATTCATTGATGCTCATCGTGTTTGCTCCTGGCGAGTGGTCAAGCGAATTGCTCGCGCAACCACTTCTTGTTGGTCTTGCCGACGCTCGTCTTCTCCAGCGACTCGATGAACTTCACGATTTGCGGGACCGCGTACTTCGAGATTCGCCCGTTTTTCGTGAAGCCCGTCACGTGCGCCTTGACGTCGTCTTCGGTGATCTGCGCATCGGCGTTGAGCACCACGAGCGCGACGGGGCGCTCGCCCCATTTGTCGTCCCTGATGCCGATCACCGCGGCTTCCGCGACATCCGGGTGCAGCGAAATCAGGCTCTCGATTTCGAGCGACGAGATCCACTCGCCGCCCGACTTGATGACATCCTTGATGCGGTCGGTGATCTGGACGCTGCCGGTCGCGTCGATATTCGCGATGTCCTGCGTATGCAGATAGCCGCCCGTCCACAGTTGGCCCGATGCGTCCGGATCGTTCAGATAGCCCTGCGTGAGCCACGGCGTGCGTACGACGATCTCGCCATAAGCCTTGTCGTCGTGCGGGACGTCCCGCATGGCTTCGTCGACGATGCGCAGATCGACCAGCGGCACCGGAAAACCCGTCCTGCAACGCAGGCGCACTTCCTCGTCGAGATCGAGCGGACCTGTTCGATGAGGAAGCTGCGCGAGGCTCAGTACCGGACAGGTCTCCGACATGCCATAGCCGGCGAATACGTCGATGCCGCGATCGAGCGCAGCGCGCGCGAGGCCGCGCGGCAACGCGCTGCCTCCGACCACGATCTTCCATTTTCCGAGGTCGACGTGCTTCGCTTCATCGCACGCGAGCAGCATGTGCAGGATCGTGCTGACGCAGTGGGAAAACGTGACGCCTTCATCGCGCACCAGTTGCACGAGACGGTCGGGCGCATAGCGGCCCGGATAGACCTGCTTCACGCCGAGCACCGTCGCGATGTACGGCATGCCCCACGCGTGGACATGGAACATCGGCGTGAGCGGCATATACACGTCGCCGCGGTGAAAGCGCTGGCCCGACACCGGGCTCGACAGCGCGGCCATCACCGTGATCGTGTGCAGCACCAGCTGACGATGGGAGAAATACACGCCCTTCGGCAGACCGGTGGTTCCCGTCGTATAGAACGTCGTGGCACGGGTGTTCTCGTCGAGGTCGGGGAACTCGTAGGTCGTCGCGCTAGCCGCGAGCATCGCCTCGTAGTCGGTCGTGAATGGAATGGCGTGTGCGCAGGCATCGCTGTCTGGCTCGTCGATCCACACGAAAGTGCGAACCGTTTCTAGCTGGTCCTTGATCGCTTCGACGACGGGCAGGAAATCGGTGTGGACGAACAGCACTTCGGCGCCTGCGTGATTGATCGTGTACGCGATCTCGGCCTGCGACAGCCGCACGTTGACCGTCTGAAGCACGGCGCCCATCATCGGGACCGCAAAATACGATTCCAGATAGCGGTGGCTGTCCCAGTCCATCACCGCTACCGTGGTTCCGTGCGTGACGCCCAGCATCCGAAGGCCGTTGGCGAGCCGCGCGATTCGTTCGCGCAGCGTCGTATAGGTCATCCGCAACTGGCCGCGGTAGACGATTTCCTGGTCCGGCGCCTGGACGAACGGCGTATGCAGCAGATGCTTGATCAGCAGCGGATAGGCATAGGGGAAAAGCGTCGGCTCGTGCGCGGCGTCCTGCATCGAGATCTCCTGAAAGTCGAAAATGGGATCGGGATGGCGCAGGTCCGTCGTTGCAGTCCGCACACGGTGGCTTCCCGAGTGACGACATCTTCGGATGGTTCGCGGGGGAGAAACATCCCCTGAAAAGGGGAGCGCCGGGGGAAGGCGGACCAATGCAATCGATGCGGTGCTCGGGGAGGTTGATGCGGCTCCAACTGCAGATTCGGAGATTTACGTTTTGCAGCTCGGAGGCGCGGTCGCGGATGTGTCGGAGGATGCGACCGCCTACTCTGGGAGGCAAGCGGCCTACTATTGGATCGTCGAGCCCGTCTGGGACGATCCGGTGGACGACGAGCGGTGCATTGCATGGGGGCGGGCTGCTGCCGCGCGCTTGTCGGACCCGACCATACAGGCGAACTACGTTAACGAACAGGGAGATACCGCCATCGCTGCCGGTGCGTATGGCGCTCTCAAGTATGAAAGGCTTGCTCGGCTCAAAGCCCGCTGCGACCCTGCCAACCTCTTCCGCCTCAATCAGAATATCGCGCCCTTCCCGAGACCTGTCTCTGCTTGAATGGGTCGATCTTTCCGGTCAATTTGCATGCAAGAAAGGACATAATCCCATTAGTCGACGACTATGACTGATTTTGGCTAATCAGTGCACCTCAAAATGATTCACAAATAAAAATAGATTAATTTTCGAAAAAACTTGAAATTGATTTAAAACCCTCTACCTTTATTTACGTGCGAAGTATCAACCTCTCAAAAGGCCTTTATCGCACCCTCAGGGTTTTTGCAAACGCTGTCTGTTTGGAGAATGAACGCCCAGCCGTTATATATCGGAACCATCGCTTAAAAACCCTGCGCTTTTTATTATTAACGCAAACCAATTAATAGGACGATGATTAGTCTCAAATGTAGACTCGCCACGGGTTAAGCGTTCACAGTTCGTAATGCGCGACCTCGGCACAGTGTTGGCGGGCTTCGTGTCTGAAGATCAGTCGACCGCATCAGTAACGCTCGTTCACCATTACGAATTACCAGAATCCGGACCGGTAAATGAGCGTTAGGCGTTCGTTATTAAAAAATTAACCTATCAGTTGCCGGACCTGCTGTCTCCCCTCGTGTCATTCCCTTCGCTTAATCTCACCAAGGAGGAAATCATGTGCAATCGCATCGGACATCACCGCGTTCCCTCGATCTATTGCATTCTGCCGCCGCACATGCTTAAAGAAATAGCAAAGAACGGTACGCCTCAGCAGCGCTCGGTCGCCATCGACACATTGGGAGCAGATCACACTTTCCGCCAGATTCGTTCGGTTCAGGCGGCACTGCTCGCGCCTAAACGCGGTGGCGCTGTAGCACCGGTTCCCGCCGTGCCGTCCGCGCACCGAAGTATTTACACGGCAAATGGGAGCGAGACGCTGCCCGGTACGTTGGTGAGAGCCGAAGGCACGCCAAAATCGAACGATGAAAGCGTCAACGAAGCGTACGACGGGCTCGGCGCGACTTTCGAGTTTTATCTGGAGATCTTCCACCGCAATTCAATCGACGACGCCGGCATGCATTTGACGGGGACGGTGCACTATGGCCAGCAGTATGACAACGCCTTCTGGAACTCTCAGCAGATGGTATTCGGCGATGGCGACGGCACATTGTTCAATCGCTTCACGATCGCACTCGACGTAATCGGCCATGAACTGACGCACGGAGTAACCGAGCATACCGCCGGCCTCCTCTACTCCGGCCAGCCTGGCGCGCTCAATGAATCTGTGTCGGACGTGTTCGGCTCGCTCATCAAACAGTATGCCCTGAAGCAGACGGCAGACAAGGCGGACTGGCTCATCGGAGCGGGACTGCTCGCGAGCGGCGTCAAAGGCGTCGGGCTGCGGTCCATGAAGGAGCCGGGAACCGCTTACGATGATCCGGTGCTCGGCAAGGACCCGCAGCCGGCCGATATGAGCCACTATGTAAACACCTCGCAGGATAATCACGGCGTTCACATCAACTCGGGGATTCCGAACCGTGCGTTCTGTCTGGCTGCGCTCGATATCGGCGGATATGCGTGGGAAAAAGCCGGACGCGTCTGGTATGAGACGCTAAACGACTCGCACCTCAAGCCGGGCACCAACTTCAAAACCTTCGCGAGACTCACGGTATCCAATGCCAATCGCCTTTATGGTGCCAGTAGTTCCGAAGCAAAGGCTGTCAGCAAAGCCTGGGACACGGTTGGTGTACTGTGAGTCGCCTGACAGGCACATGGGGCCGCCTGCTTGTCGGTCCTGTGTGCGTCTGTTCGATAGTGGCAGGATGCATGACCAATGGCGCCCAAAAGGAGTTGCCGATGCAAGCAGAATTGTTCATCGACGGAGGCGTTGGCTTCTTTCCCGGTCTTGCGCGGCCGATCGTGCTCGATGAGAAAGACTTATCGGCTGAAGAGCGCGAGCAGCTTTCGCAGCTCGTGTCGGCCGCCCGCGCCGAGCCGGCCGTCGCGAAAGGAGCGGCGATAAAAACCGTACCCGACGGGCGGACATATCGCATCCACATCACCGCCGAGAACGGAACGACCGTCTTGAGCTGCGCCGATCCTTCGGTCCCACCAGCCTTTGCGGCGTTGATGGCGTTCATCAGACAGCGCGGAAATCGTTGAGCGCAGTGACGGACGCAGACGACCCGCGCCTTCGCGCTTTTCGCACGCTGTGTATGACAGCTCGCCCGGTCGCGTGCTCGTAGACCCGCTGGCATGATCCCGATCGGCGCGAAAAAATGACTGACGCCAACGCAACCGGTGATGCCGTGCGCCAAGCGGTTGCGTAGCGAGACATGCTGTTCGTGCTCTTGCCAAACTCTGTCTTTCGGTTATCGAAACAAGGGTGAGTTCGAGGTTCCAAAAACCTTGTCCGCAGCATGACGCCGCCAACAACAGCAATCCATCACATCGCTGACGTAGAACCAACCCGCCCCAATGGCGTCCACGCATATTGTCTCCACACGACCATGCTATGGTCGTAAGGCATTTCTGCGATCAGATTGCCGTTGCAGCAAGCATTGGACGCCCCCCTGCATGATCCACAATGATCCGTTCGAGCCATTCCCGCAAAAGCGCCGCCGCGCGTGGCCGCTGATTCTGCTATGCGTCGTAGTCGTCGCCTTGGCCGCGTTGGTAGTGGCAGCCGGGTTGACTCTGCGGGCGAGCCTGCCGCAACTCGACGGCACGCGCGACGCGCCGGTATCCGCAACGGTGACGATCGCGCGCGACGCGCTCGGTGTGCCGACGGTACAAGGCAGCACGCGTGACGACGTCGCGTATGCGACCGGTTTCGTTCACGCACAGGACCGCTTCTTTCAGATGGATTTGCTGCGCCGGGTCGCCGCCGGCGAGATGGCCGCGCTCATTGGTCCGGCTGCGCTGACACTGGACCGGCGCGACCGGCCCATGCGTTTTCGCGAACACGCGCGGGCGGCGCTCGCCGCGTTGCCCGCAGACCAGCGACATGTGATCGAACGCTATGCGGCGGGCGTCAACGACGGCCTGCGCTCGCTTCGCGCGCGGCCGTTCGAATATTGGCTGCTGCGAACCCAACCGGTCCAGTGGCGCGCTGAGGATACGTTGCTCGCCGTCTATGCCATGTACATCGACCTGCAGTACGGCCAGGTCACTCACGTGCTGTCACGCGCGGCGCTGCGCGAGCGAGTGCCTGCGGACCTGCTTGCGTTCCTGCTGCCCGCAACGAGCCGCTGGGATGCCCCGCTCGACGAGATGCGCGCATTCGCGCCGTCGCCCACCGCCCTGCCCGCGACGTTGCCGCCGTGGCTGCCCGCAACGCGATCCGCCGCGGACTTCGACACGGAGGCCACCGCGTTATTGAGCAGCGTGCCCGGATTCATCGACGCTGGAGGCCCCGTCAATTCGATGGTCGGCAGCAATGGGTTCGCGGTCGACGGTGCGCACGGCGCGGACGGGCGCGCGCTGCTCGCGAGCGACATGCACCTCGGCTTGTCGCTGCCAAACATCTGGTACCGGTTATCGCTGAGCTATCGCGCGGCAGATGGCGGCGCGCGGCGCATCACGGGGGTGAGCTTGCCAGGAACGCCGCTCGTCGTGGCCGGCAG
This sequence comes from Paraburkholderia atlantica, assembly GCF_009362785.1. Lineage (GTDB taxonomy): Bacteria > Pseudomonadota > Gammaproteobacteria > Burkholderiales > Burkholderiaceae > Paraburkholderia > Paraburkholderia atlantica. The sequence continues at coordinate 63,404 of NZ_WHNQ01000032.1, read as the reverse complement.
CAACGGCCATATTGCCTGGGGGTTCACGAACAGCTACGGGCGGTTCATCGATCTGGTCGAACTGCTGCGCGACCCGGACGATCCGCTGCGCTATCGCGTGCCCGACGGCGGCTGGCAGACGGCGCAGGTGATCCATGAGCGCCTCGACGTGAAAGGCGGCGCGAGCGTCGATCTTCCGGTCGTACAAACCCGCTGGGGGCCCCAGATCGTTGTTGGCCCGCATGCGCATGCGTATGCCTTGCATTGGGTTGCGCAAGATCTGCAGGCGATCAACGTGAACCTCGTGCAACTCGAAAGCGTGTCGAACGTCGCCGACGCGTTGCACGCTGCGCAGACCTTCGGCCTGCCAACGCAGAACTTCGTGGCGGCCGATGCACAGGGCCATATCGGCTGGACGCTCGCCGGTCCCCTGCCGCGCTTTGCCGATGTGGAAGCGAATGCCACGGCGCTCGCCAGCTTTCCGTTCCGCTCCGACACCTATCGTGGTTGGCAGGGGTATCTGCCGCCCGATGCGTATCCGTTGCGCATCGATCCGCCGGCGGGCCGCATCTGGACTGCGAACAATCGGACTCTGCCGCCGGACGAGGCAGCACGCATCGGAGATGCGGGCGCCGATCTCGGCGCACGTGCGACGCAGATTCGCGACGATCTGCTCGCGTTGCCGCATGCGACCGAGCGCGACATGCTGGCGGTGCAGACCGACGACCGGGCTTTCTGGATTGAACACTGGCGACGCACTGCACTCGACGCGCTCGACGCGACCGCTCTCAACGGCCATCCCGAACGCGCGGCATTCCGCCGGCTCGTCGAAAGCTGGGATGGTCACGCGGATGTGACTGCGGTCGGCTACCGGCTGGTACGGGCGTTCCACTACTCGCTGTACGACGCCTGGTTCGGTGCGCTCGACAAGCAAATGACTGCGATCGCACCCGGACTCAGCTATCGCGCGGCGAACTCGCGTTACGAGGCGACAATGGAGACACTCGCCGAACAGCACGCGTGGATACCCGAGGGCTTCGCGGACTGGCGCGCGTTCATACTGGATCGGATCGACCACTCGATCGCGCAATTGCCGAAGGGCACGAAGCTTGAAGATGCACGCTGGGGCGAGCGCAACCGCTCGGCAATCGCGCATCCGTTTGCCCGGATCGTGCCGTCGTGGCTGCCGTGGGTGCGCAGCTGGCTCAGCACGCCGACCGATCCGCTGCCGGGCGACATCAATATGCCGCGCGTGCAGTCACCTGTGTTCGGCGCATCCGAGCGTTTTGCGGTGTCGCCAGGGCGTGAGCAGGACGGCATCTTCGAGATGCCCGGTGGACAGTCGGGCAATCCACTGTCGCCGTATTTCCTCGCGGGACATGAAACGTGGGTGCGCGGCGATGCGGCGCCGTTCCTGCCTGGCCCAGCCGTGCATACGCTTAAGCTCAACGTGGCTGATACGCATCAGGCATCCGTTATGGGCGGGCCTTTGATCATTCAGAATCCTCGCTGACTCGAGGCAACTCGAAGACGCGGCAGGCATCGGGATGGTCGACCTTGCCTTCGCGCAATGCGGTGAACAGGTCGTTAATGTTGTCTAGCCGCTCATGGTGGATATGCGCGCGCACTTTTCCGTCGGCCGCGAAATCGAGCGATTCCTGCAGGTCGCGACGCGTACCCACAGGAATACCGCAGCTTTCATGAAATGAGCCATCAGTCTTAAGGACGCGCCTGGGAGCTGACTGTTGCACCGGTGTCATCCAGCGATTCAAGTTTCCCCAGTACCGGACCGTTCGAAGTGCAGGAAGACAAGGCCGCCAAAATGACTCGAATCGCCTCGTCCGTCCTTTCCTCCGGATTGCACAGCCGGAAGAAACGCATGCCGTCGCAAAGGCTGACGAGGGCCGCCGCGAGCACCTCAGGTTGAGCGAGCCAGCCGCCGTCGCCCGGACGCGCGCCTGCACGCAGACACGCAGCCAGCTTCGCCAGCTTCCTTTGCCGCAGCCCGGTGACCCGCTCCCGAACCGTGCTATCGCGGGAAGCGAGAAGCCCGGCTTCGACCCATAGCGTAAAACAATCACTCTCGAATTCAGCGCAACTCAGACGCGCGAGTGCGCGAACCTTTTCCTGGGCCGGCGCGCAAGGCAATTTGATGATCGCCTGCAAGTCCGCACACGTCTTTTCTACATCGCGTTGCAGCAATTCGAGGAGCAGTTCCAGCTGGCTGCTGAAGTTTGAATAGAAGGCGCCACGCGTGTAACCGGCCGCCTCGGCGATGTGTTCCACACTCGTCGCGGCCAGGCCCCGCTCGATGAACGAACGGCGCGCTGCGTCGAGCAGGCGCTCTCGCGTCCGCTCTTTTTTGCATGCGCGTGTCAGGCGTACCGGTTTCATGGATGGATACACAGCGCCGGCATCAGTCGACCTCAACCGCGCTCGTCGACTGCACGAGGCCGATCTCGCCGAGATACACGCTCTCGCCCAATACGCATTCGCGCGACGCATTGCCCAAGGCATGACGAATCTCGATCCGATAATGGCCGCTATCTTTGATGAGCCGCGAAAACCGGAAATCGCCGAACGCGTCGGTGACGGTTTCGGCCACCTTCCGATTGCACCAGTACAGCGCAACGGCCGCATCAGCGACACACTCGACGACCTGCCCCACCTGCGCACTGACACTGCCGCCGATAAAACAGGTTTCCCAACGATCGAGGCCGCTGTACCAGACGCGGGGACTGGTTTTTAACCTCGGTTCAAGAACTTTGAGACCCTCCCGTCTTGCCTTCTCTGCCATTGCGGCGTCATCGAGCCTGACGGTTTCGAAAACGCCCGTTGGGCAGGACTGTTCGCATCGCGGCTGTTGCCAACCCTGGTCGAGAAGATGGGCATCGAAGATCCATGTCTGCGGCAGCTGCAATGCCTCGTTCCATACGATCGCCTTGTATGGACAGGCCTTGACGATGTCCTTTCTGCCCCGCGCCTTGTCCGGATCGATGATGACGATGCCGTCGGCGCGCTTGCGGATGGCGTCGCCGCCTGCACGCATGCACGGTGCGTCGTCGCAGTGATTGCACATGACCGGCAAGTACGTCGTCTCCGCCATGTGCGAATCGCCTTGCACGCGGCGCATGATGCGAATGGTGCTTTCGGCATCGGCCGAAGCGGGTGCGGAGTAACCGGGAAAGTCGTTGCCAACGTGCTCATCGCGCGCGGCGATCACGCAGTTCTGGCAGTTCTCGCAGCGCCCGACCTTGATAACCAGATTCCACTTGCTCATGGCGTTTCTCCTCACGCTGCGCGACCGAGCAGGAACGCATCGGCGCCTTTCCATTTTTCAACCTGCACGAGACATGAATTCGGGCTCATGCTGCTCGTGCCCGCCGTCTGCGACCGGTCAGGAGTGAGCATGTTCATGCAGCCGCCGATCTCGACACGTTCGCCGTCCACTTCGATCATCTGGAATTCCGCGCTTGCCTCATACGACTTGACGACACCAGGGGTTAACAAAGCCGACACATCAGCCGCACAGATCACGGCGCCCCGGTCGTTGTAGACCTTGACGAGGTCGCGATGAGCAATGCCTCGCGCGGCCGCGTCTGCGAACCCGAGCCTCAGCAGCCAGAAGCGGTGACCGCCGACCAGCGCACGATGATCCTCGACGCTGTTGACTGACGAATTCTTGCCGTCGCAATGGGTATGAAAACTGTAGCGGCTGTGAGTTGCTATCAGTTGCAGGGGATAGCGCTGGGCCAATTCACTGCGCAAGCCCTCCCACGACGGGATATACCGGTTCAGTGCGGGCCGCTCGGGATTATCGGCGGTGTGCCGCTTCAGCAACTCGGGTACGAACTCGAGCTTGCCGCTCGGCGTCTGCAGGCCCATGCCGAACTTTTCGGCATACTGCGACGGCATCGGATGCGGTTCGTGCAAATCCTTGCGACGACCTTCCGCGAACCAGCGCATGTCGACGGCATGGCGCAATTCGGGCTTTTCGGGCGGTACGACGAAATATCCCTTGCGGCAGAATTCGCGCCACGAAACGTGATCGGGCAGATCCGACGATTCGAATACCCGCTTGACCCAATCGAGTTCGCCGCAGCCCTCGGTGAAGACACCGCCAAGACCAAGACGGGTCAGAATAGCGGCGAAGATATCGTAGTCCGAGCGGGATTCGCCCAGTGGCTCGATGCATTTGTGCTGCATCGTTACCATTCGATGATTGACGGTGTTGAAGCCATGATGCGCGTAGCCGCCTGAATTCGACCACTCGCCGATGTCCCATCGCTCGAGCGATGTGCAAGCCGGCAGAATGATGTCGGCGAACTGCGCCTCCCCTTCCATCCAGATCGACTGGTTCACCACGAATTCGATGCTGGAATGTTGATAGGCATCGGCCCAGCGTCCAGACTTCGTGACGGTGCTGAAGGAAGATCCGCCATAGCGATAGATCATGTGGATCGGCGAATAGCCCGGCATCGGGTAGCTGAAGGGCGCGAACTGCGCTTCCTGAGACATACCGTCCCACAGGTATCCTGTCGCATGGCCGTTGATGATGGCATCGGGTAGCTGCTGCCGCGGGACCATCTGTTTGACGGGATTCATCGTCAGGATGTGCGGCATGCGCTGATAGTTATTTACGGCATTGGCGGTCCACGCGAGGTCGCCGGACATCCCGCCGTCGGCATAGCCAGGGAAATAAAAGTGGAGGTCGTGCGGAGCACCCAGCTGCAGACACCCAAAATTTACGCCCGGCTTACCCCACCCCTGCATCGCCATCATCATGATCATGCAGCGCGCCCATTGCGCCCCGGTCGCGCCGCGTCCTGCCCCGCCGAAGCCCGCGCCTGTCATGCCGACAGAGAGATAGACTTTCTTTTTTCCCCACAGGCGAGCGAGCGCCCGCACATCCTTCGCGGGCACGCCGGTCTCGGACTGTTGCCATTCAGGCGTCTTCGGCACGCCGTCCGTATCGCCCAGCAGATAGGCGCTCCATTCAGCGAAGCCGGTCGTGCGGTTAGCGACGTAATCCTGGTCGTATAAGCCCTCCACGGCCCAAACGTACATGATCGCGGTCGCGAGAGCCGCATCGGTTTGCGGTCGAACGGGAATCCAACGCCCGCCCAGCAACTGCGCGGTCGGATTGCAGTGTGGGTCGATGTGAACGAACTCGATGCCCAGTTCTTTCGCCCACAGGCGCCGCGGCGTACCCTCGAATCCCGCATACGCGCCGTTAGTGCTTTCCGGATCGGAAGACCAGAAGACGATCATTTCCGCCTCCTTCAGGCAGTCTTCGATGCCGCCATAGCCTGACGGCACACCGACGCGCATCGAGTTGCCGAAGTGATGCATCGCACCCCAGTACCAGCCTTCCCAACTGTCCGGATTCGCGGCAACCCGGGTGAAGCCGATCAGATTGGCGAAGCGGGTGAGCGCGCTGAGGTAGTAGCCGATGTTCCCCCACTGATGATGCGACGACATGGGAAACGTAATCGAGCCGGGACCGTGAACGCGCTTTTGCCGGTTGATTTCTTTCCCAACGATGTCCAGTGCCTCGTCCCAGCTGATCGGGACGTAGCCCGACTTGCCGCGATTTTGCGGATTGCGCTCGCCATCTGGGTCGAAATCAACGCGCTTCAACGGATGAAGAATCCGTTTGTCGGAATAGACGAGCGACTTGATCGCCAATGCGTGCGGCGCGACCAGACCTCGCCGTGGTGGACTGAAGCGGCGCCCGCGCGCCTCGATCTCCCAACTGGCAGCGTCCTTGCCGTCCAGATCGATAGGCGTCACCCGAATGATGCGATCATCCTTCACGTAAACGAACAAAGGGCCGCCGTTCGTGCAGGTCGTGTATCGGCGCGTGCCGTCCCGCATTGGTGTGCCCATCGGCAGGCTGATGGTTTGCATCATACTGAGCGTTTGCATGAACCACACCAGCAGTTCATCCTCGCCCTCCGTCACCACCTTGAAGTTCTTTGCCGCATGAATAATTTCAGCATGGTCCTGCCGTGGCGACAGAAATTTGAGGGCCGTGGCGACATCCTTGAACAGGATGCTCACGTCGGCTGTCCCACGCGTGCAGGCGCGCGACCGGACGCGACCGTTCCTGATTTCTATGACGCGGCCGACGCTCCGATCCATCAGCCCGATCCAGGCGACAATGTTCCGCTCCTTGAGGCGCTGACGATAGGCGGGGAACCGGCTTGCCGTCAGGCCGAGTACCTTGGGCAGCGCGAACAGAATCGATTTGAGCACTTGTCGCTTCATGGTTTCACCCGAGATGAAACATTGAAGCAGGAGATGGCCAAAGCGCTTGCACAACCATTACTCCCACGCGCGCGACAGGAACTGTACGCCGCAGCGTTACGTCCATCGGGACGTCATCAGCGTGTTCCGAATGGTCGAGTTTCCTCATTTTGTTGTGCATTTGAACCTCTAAACTGGTTGAACGTATTCCGCCGTGTCCGGCGCCTGAAACGCTGTCCTTGCGGGCTAGAAGGTATAGGCGACATTCAGGAAGACATTTACGGGATTGAGACGGATCGTCGATGTCGAAACGATTTGCGTCCCTTTAGCCGTAGTCCCGTCCAGCGTAAGGTGTGTCTTTACAGGAACGTAACCGACGCTGGCACCCACGGACCAGTGGTTCGTCATCGCGTAATAAGCCCCGATCTCGAATACCGGGTTCCAGGACGAACTGAGGGATGCGTGCGCCGACCCGCCTGGACCGAGACTGTCAGTGACAAACCGACTGTTAGTCGTACGCACCTGGGTGAACCACGTATAGTTCACGCCTAGTCCGATGAAAGGACGGAACTTCGACTGGGCGGAAAGCAGGTGATATCGAAAGACAAGCGCGGGCGGAATCGGCCGCGTCGAGCCCAGGGTTCCATACTTCGCGAGCGCGCCATCCCCGACCAGATCCACCGTGAGCGGGAGTCCGATGAGCGTCGCAATGCCAATGTGGTCGGTGACGTAATACTCGGTCGTGATCCCCATTGTGTCCGTGGACGTCGCATGCGCCCCAGTACCGGGCAGTTGCTGATTCACTGTCATGCCACCCACGCTTTCCACGGTCAGCGGTGTTGCACTACTCTGTGGCGCGACGTGGAGCCACCCGGTCGCCACGGTGAAGCTCCCGGCTGTCTGCGCATTCGCGTTGCCAGCAAACGCCGCCGCGCAGAGGCACACCGCGAAACCAGCGGGGCGAACCGTTCTCCTGTCGTTCATCACGTGTCTTCTCCTGTCTCATTGGCTGAATAGTTTTTGTCGCCCTGCCGGTCAGGGCGCTTCATGAGGCGCCCGTGACCGCGTGGTGTCGGCATAGCTCTGGCTCGTTTGCATCGAACGACGTCAGGCCCGCGTCTCATGCAGTCGTACTAAATGAAATGACGCGCTTTCGTGCGTTTCTGATGGCGCTTTCCACCGCTCTTCTTCGTGCCCCCAGCAAAATCGCGCGGCTACAGGTCTATGCCTGACGTAAGTTCGATGTGTACGTAGACACCCCGAGTCGACGGCGTGCGACCCGAGCGGGTAATCCGCAGTGGCGTTGCCGAAACGGGGCCGAGCCATTTTTAAAAACCACTGCTCTAGCTCGAAAACAAATGCCACTGGCGTTCAGGCGTGACCCGCTCTTCCGCCCGAACTCGCCGGGATGGAAAGCGAAAAGCCGAACGGAAAGCGAGCGAGCGTCGCGCGCGCCAGTTCTTCGAGCTCGACGCTACTGAGCTCGACATGAGCAGTCAGCCCGCGAGCGGTGTCTTCGACGATGCTCACCGCCGCATCGTTGACACCGGCCTCAACGAGTGCGGATCGCAATGCGTCCGCTATTTCTCGCCATTTCAGCGCCGGTTTGTAGATCTTGCCGACCCCTGTCAGCGGCATGGCATCGATGACGCGGATTGCCTTAGGAAGCGCAGCCCGCTCGCTAATGCAGGCGCGCAGGAATACGGCCAGTTCCGCTTCGGTTGTCGTGGCGCCTGGCTTGAGCTGGACATAGGCAACCGGCAACTCGCCCGCATGCGCGTCGGGCCGGCCGACGGCGGCGGCAATCTGAACCGCGGGATGACGATGCAGGGCTTCTTCGATAGCCGCAGGGTCGATGTTGTGACCGCCCCGAATGATCAGCTCCTTTTTCCGGCCTGTGAGCCAGAAGTATCCGTCGGCATCGCGGCGCCCGAGATCGCCAGTATTGAGCCAACGTTCGCCGTCGCCGAGGTCCATCCAGATTCCACTGTTCTGCTCTGGCCTGGAATATCCAACGAACACATTCGGTCCGGAGATCACCAGTTGGCCGACTTCATCTGCCGCGCAATCGCGCGAATACCGGCCGGCTTCATCGGCCACCACGACCTTCATAGCCTGACCGGGAAGGCAAAGGCCAATCGAGCCGGCCCTGCGTTCACCGAGCGGCGGATTGACGCTGCTCACGCAGGCGCCTTCAGTGAGTCCGTAGCCTTCGAGAATTCGGACCCCCGTGCGATGCTCGAAATTGCGAAGCAATTCCACTGGCATCGGCGCGGCACCGCACAGCCCGTACTCGAGGGAACTGATATCGTGTCCGCCAATAGGAACCTCGAGCAGTGACCCATAAAGCGTTGGCACACCGCTGAAGAAATTGATGCCGTAATGTTCAACGATTTCCCAGAAGCGCTTTACAACACCGTCGCCGCGATATCCTTGTGGTGTGCCGAGAACGACATGAGCGCCGCGCGAGAACGCTAGTAGACCCGTCACCATCACGGCATTCACATGAAATAGCGGCAGTCCGCAAAATATTGTTTTGCCCGGACCGATGCTTTCGCCGAGAAACCGACCGGCGTTCCACGCATTGGCAACCTCATTGCGGTGCCGGCGCATCGCGATCTTCGGCAGTCCCGTGGTTCCGCCCGTGCAGAAGCAGGACGAGATATCGTCGATCCGCGCCGAGGGCGAGTCGTCGAGCGATATTCCGGACTCGTTCGCCATTGCGGTGCCAAAATCATGGACCCGGATCTGCGTGGGAACCGCGCTGCGCACGCCGCCTTTGCCATGCAGACTTGCGGTTTCGCCACGTTGTAGTATCCGGGCTGCCAATCCTTTTTCCCCCGGTATCCGGTCGGCTAGATTAACGAGAACCAGATCTTTTATGGCAGGGACGTGGTGCAACACCGCTTGCGTTTTTTGCCATAGGTCAGTCCCGGGGAACGGCGCGAGCGTTACGAGCACGCTGGCACCCGACGCCTTCAGCAATTCGCCGATCGCCTCGCTTTCAAGCAGCGGATTGATCGCGCAGACAATTCCCACCGCTTCGCCTCCCCAGATCACGAAGTGTGTCTCTGGCAGATTCGGCAGCACATAGGCGATGACGGTGTTCCTTTCCACGCCCAGCCGCGAGAACATGTTTGCGGTGCACGTGATATCACGGAACAGGTCGCTGTACGTCCAGCACTCCGGGCTGGCATACTCATCGGCTGTTCGAAAGAAGGAAAGCGCGGGCGCCGATGGATTGATGGCAGCGCCCCTGCAGATCATTTGGTAGGTGCTCGACGGAAGATCCGGCAGTTGTCCCGGTGCTTCGATAGCGAGAACATCCTGTCCTTTTGCGGCGTCTTTCATACTGCCTCTTCAACGACGACGTTTTGCTGCACGCCCAGGTTGATTGAGCGGTCGAGGCTGACAATCCATGCCTCGACGACGTCTCCCACCTGAAGATACTGAGGCCTGTCCTCCTGCATCTTCAGGAAAAGCCGCCATTTATCCTCTTCCGACAACTGCGCCGCAGCGCGCTGCTTCTCCGGTGAAGGAATGCTCAGCGCACATCCAGATGGCGTGCCGGTTGCAAGCAGGTCACCCGTGCGCAGGTCGTGCACACGGGAGAGCTCGGTCAGAGTCTCTGCCGGGCCATAGACAAGGCCAGCAGTAGTGTCGTTCTGGCGAACGGTTCCGTTGACCGTGAGCGTCAGCACGAGCTCTTTCAGCTTCGGAATGTCATGCTTCTCGAGCAGGCAAAGATAAGGGCCGACAGGGCCAAATGTCCGAAAGCTCTTGCCCTTGTAAAACTGCATCTGCGGAATCTGGATATCACGCGCTGAATAATCGTTGACGATCACAACGCCCGCGATGTACTCGTGCAGGTTTGCCTCGGTGACAGTCTCACCCGAAGTGATATCGCGTTTGAGCACGAGACCGAGTTCGATCTCATAGTCGAGGAATCGCACCGCGCGTGGTTTCACGATGGCCGAGTCCGCCGCAACGATGCAGCTGGGTGCCTTCGTGAAAATCATGTTGAACTTCTTGACGTCCGGGTCCATGCCGGACTCGATCATATGCTGGCGGTAATTCGCGCCCTGGCAGATGAACTGCTGGTTGGCGGTGATGGGCGACAGCCACTGCACTTCCGATTCGGGAATCGATGGACCGCTGAGTATCATGAGCCGCTCGACCGGATTGGCCTCGATGAACGCGGCGGTTGATTCGTACTCGCCTGGAATCGGTGTGATGGCGCCCTCTGCGACCACGCCCCACTGGGCACGGCCATGATGTAGGTAATGCAGGACGTGTAGTGCCATTGTTCAATTCTCCGGATCAGTAGGAAAGCCTGGTTCAGGCGAAGATCTTTGCCAGCGTTCGCAGCTTGCTCAGAGTCAGGTCAGGGCTGTAACGCAGGTTTCTGAAAAGCAACACAACGCTCGTGGGCGTGAATCTGGGCTTCGTGAAGCTGCGCGGCATGGTCGGCCCCCACTGAGCCATTGCCTGGCGACTCACGGCATGGATTCCCGTCGGCTCATCGGACGTGAACAGGTCGCCGTCGCAATAGTGTTCGTGCTTGTCGCCCCACGGGTCCTGCCAGTAGTCGAAAATCTGGCTCCCCAGGATATGTCGGCCGATTCCCCACGCGTGCGTCCAGCCACTGTCGCGCAAGACGCGCTGGCCCATACCGACCGCGTCTGCGTCGATGAGCTCGTAGGCGCTATGGCTGTATGTCGCAGCGAATCCCTGAGCAAGCGCTAGCGTGTGATGATCGGCCGGGTTGTTGCCAAGATCGAGACGCATGAATGCGACCGCCGGCGAGCCGTCGGGAAGCGCCTGTACGTCGCTCGGGATGAACCCGAAGTGCCGCGTGTACCAGGCACAGGTTTCCTGAAAGTCGGCGAGTTCGAGTACGACATGCCCTAGCCGGATCACCTCTGGCGCGCGCTCGGGCGGTCGCTGCGTATCGTTGACGCGAACGGTGGCATCGACGGAATTGAATGGCAGTGGCAGCCGGTGCGGCAAGGCAGAGGCGGGTGCCTGGCCCCAGATCGCATCGATAGCGAAACCGGAAGGGTCCGTCATTCGCACCACGTAGCCGCCGCCCGGCAGCGCGGAGTCTTCGACCTCGGACGCGCCCGGCAGCTTCGCCAGCACATCAAGCTGCTCGCGACTGCCGACTTGCAGGCCGAAGCCCACAAACCGCGCTTTCGACGCCCTACGCACCACATAACAAAAATGCGCAGCGTCCGTGCCGCGTAGAAGCAGCAGCGCCTCGTCCCGCGATACCGTTTGAAGCCCAAAGTCATTGAGAAAACGCTCGGCTTGCTCGAGGTCCGGCCGTTCGAATACCAGATAGGCCAAAGCGGTCGCTTTCGCCGTTGGATTGGGGTGACGGGCGGGCTGTGCGGTAGTCAGTTTCATATCGGAACCTGATCAGGCGGTTGCGATGGCCGATGCGGGTTCGAAAGATCCCTCACTGGCGGCATGATCGAACGGCGATCGACGCTTCGCCGAGGCGCTATCGATAGCGGGTTCGGATGCCCGCATCGGCGGGCGGGCGGGCAAGGCAAGGCGTGGCGCCGTTTGTGGCTGCTGTCTCCATCATCACTCCATCGGTTCTGGTCGAATCGGCTCGTCGAGACCTTTGATGACATTAAACTCATCGCTGATGATTTTGTCAATATAGAGAATCGAATCTATACTGCGCGGTATGTCCAGATCAGGAATCACGATGACCAACACGACAAATCGCCGGGCAGGCAAGCGTTCCACCGTTGCCACGTCCGTCGCCCCCGTACCGGTTGCCGAAGAACGGGAGCCGCGCGGTGCACGTCGCAAGCGTGAGACGCGAACCCGTCTGCTCGACGCTGCTCTCAGGCTGATGGCCGAAAAGGGCATGGAGGGCGTGGCGATCAACGAAATCACCGAGGCCGCCGACGTGGGCTTCGGCTCGTTCTACAACCACTTCGAATCGAAGGAAGCGATCTATGCGACGCTTGTCGACAACGTGTTTGAAGAATTCGCGAACATGCTCGATCGCCTTACAGGCGGCGTTTCCGACCCCGCAGAAGTAGTCGCCGTCTCTGTGCGCCATACGGTCCTTCGGGCGCGGCATGATCCCGTGTGGGGACGTTTTTTGATCCGTGAAGGGTTTTCTGCGCGCGCAATGAGCCGCGGACTCGGTCAGCGACTGCTGCGCGACATCGGCAGCGGGATTGCGGCGAAACGGTTCGTCGTGGCCGACCCCTTTATCGGATTTCTCGCAGTGGGCGGCACGGTGCTGTGTGCCATCGCCGCCGAGCTGAACTTTGTCGTGCCGGGCGCGAGCGCGGCGGGCGTGCTGACAGAACTGGGCTTTAGCGGCGAGCATTTTCCCGAGCGCACGGCAGCAATGTTGCTGCAAACGCTCGGACTGAAGCGCGCGGAGGCGGAAAAGATCGCTTCCCGTCCATTGCCCACCGTCGAGGAAGCCGTCGATCAGGGCTGAGTTGGTAGTGTCCCGGCCGTGGTTGTCGAGCGTCTCGCAGTGATACCTCGCTATTTCGCGAAGCGCTGAACATATGAGCCGGACCGCATTCTGCGTCGACGGAAAAATCAGCGAGGCATCCAGCAGATAAAGCGAAGGCATGGTTTCCCCGCCGTTCGCACCGACTCATTCCTCAAAGCGCGCAACTGCGTTGTATTCATGCAATGTGCGGATTGCGGACAGGACAGTGCGGTCCTCTCCGCTCCGCGCAAGGCTTCCTCATATTTGAACCGATTGCCCGGCGCCGGTCCGGCCCGACTGTCCTCGCCACTGTCACGAACACCCGGTCATTGCGCCGACGCTGCGCTCTGCGGGGTGGCGGGCAACTCGCCCATCGACTGGAACAGCGCCGCCGTATCGCTCATGCGCTGACCGGCTGCGCGCACGGCGGCGATCTGCGCGTTCAGGTAACGCGACTCGCTCGCCTGTCGTGCCGTCGAAGGCAGCGAGCCGATGCGCTGGCGCGACGCCGTATCTTCGAATGCCGCGCGAGCGGCGACCGCGGCTTCGTCCGACGAAGCGAGCGTCTGGGCGTCGTTATCCAGCGCGGCCAGCGAATTCGCCACATCCTGGAAAGCGGACAGCACCGTCGCCTTATAGTGCAGCACGGCGGCGTCGTAGGCGTCGACAGACGCGCGACGCTGTGCGAACAGCGCGCCGCCATGGAAGATTGGCTGCGACAGGCCGGCGCCGATCGCCCACAGTGCGCCCGCGCCCGACGTCACCGCCGGCCAGTTGAAACCGCCTCGGCCCATCGAGGCCGTCAGCGACAGGCTCGGGAACATTTGGGCCGTCGCGGCGCCGACATCCGCGGCGGCGGCCTTCACGGCGGCGTCGGCTGCCTCGATGTCCGGGCGCGAGCGCAGCAGATCCGACGGCACGGCCACGGGCAAGTGCTGCGGCAGCGACAGGCTTTCGAGTTCCGGCACGCTCGGCGCGTCATCCGGCGTGCGCCCCATCAGCACGGCCAGCGCGTGGATAGCGCACGCGCGTTGCTGACGCAGCGACGGCAACGTCGCCGCGATCGCAGCCGCGCTCTGTTTCGACTCAAGCGCCTGTGCGCGCGAGGCCGAGCCGAGCGTGTAGCGCTGCTGATCTTCGTTCGCAGCGTCGTCGGACACCACAACCAGCCGCTCGGTAAGCGCGATCTGCCGATCGAGCGCCGCCACATTGATCGCCGTACCGACGATGTTCGCGGTGAGCGCGCGACGTGACGCCTCCAGTTCGAACGCCTGCACGTTCACACGCGCCGCGCTCGCCGAATTCATGTAACGCGTTTGGCCGAACAGGTCGAACGTGTAATGGGTGAAGATCTGCCCGGCAAAAAAGTTGTATTGCACCTGCTCGGGGCCAAGCCCCGGCACGATAGGCGTACGCGCGCGCTCGACCTGCGCGGCGCCGTCGATCGACGGCAGCGTCGATGCGCCGATCTGTGCGCGCAGTTCCTCCCGCGCTGACGCGAGCGTGCGCTGTGTCGCGGCAAGTGTCGGACTGTTGCGCAAGCCTTCGTCGACGAAGGCGTCGAGCGCATCTGAGCGGTAAAGCCGCCACCATTGAGGCACGGGAGCCGCGCCGACATCGAACGTCTGCGCAACGCCACCCGCAGCCACCGTTTTCGATGGCTGCGCCGCAGCGCCATAGTGCCCGGGCGACGGCATGGCTGGCGGTTCGCCGCTCGGCCCGAACGAGCACGCCGACATGGCGAGTGCCGCAACCGCGGCCGCCACGGATGTCTTGCAGGTAAAGCTCATGATCAAACCTCCGTATGCTCGACGACGACTGGTTGCGCGTCGCGCTCGTCACGCCGGACCCTGAAGCAGGTCGCGTAGAGCGCCGGCAGGAAGAACACCGTCAGCAGTGTGGCGATGGTGATGCCGCCCATCAGTGCGGTTGCCATGGGGCCGAAGAAGCCCGAGCGAAGCAGTGGTATCAGCGCGAGCACTGCGGCGGCGGCCGTCAGCATGATCGGCCGGAACCGCCGCACGGTTGCGCCGATGATCGCGTCGAAGCGCGGCTGCCCCGCTGCTATGTCCTGGTCGATCTGGTCCACCAGAATCACGGAGTTGCGCATGATGATGCCGAACATCGCGATCACGCCCAGCAACGCGACGAAGCCGAACGGCTTGCCGAACAGCAGCAGCGCGGTCACCACGCCGATCAAGCCAAGCGGCGCGGTCAGCACGACGATGAAAGTTCGTGCGAAGTTCTTCAGCTGGATCATCAGCAGCGTCAGCACCGCGATGATCATCAACGGCATTTCCGCGTTGATCGATGTCTGGCCCTTGACGCTCTCTTCCACCGCGCCGCCTACCTCGATCCGGTAACCGACGGGTAATTTGGCACGCGCAGCGGTGAGTGCATGCTCGATGTCGCGAGTCACGTCGATGCCCTGCGCGTCGCCGCGCACGTCGGCCTGCACGGTGATGGTCGGCTGGCGGTCGCGCTCCCAGATGACCCCGTATTCCAGCGTGTCGCGGACGTGTCCCAGCGAGCCGAGCGGCACCGGGCCGTTGGGCGTGGGGATCGCCAGGCTCGTGAGCTTTGCCGGATCGACGCGCTCGCTCTTTGGCGCACGCAGATCGACGTTGATCAGCTTGTCGCGTTCGCGATACTGGGTGACCGTGTAGCCGGAAAGCGTCATCGCGAGGAAGCTGGAGACGTCCTGCGAGGTGACGCCAAGCTGACGCGCCCGGTTCTGATCGATCTCGAATGACATGGAACGCTCGGCCGGCTCGTCCCAGTCGAACTGGACGTTACGCGTGCGGGGGTCCGCACGGACCTGCCCGGCCACCGTATCCGCGATCGAGCGCACCGTCGCAATGTCGTCACCACTGACGCGGAATTTGATCGGGAAGCCCACGGGCGGACCGTTTTCGAGTCGAGCGACACGCGTACGAACGCCAGAGAAGTCCTTCTCGAGTTTCGCGTCGAGCCAGTGCATCAACTCCTCGCGCGTCTCGACGTCCTTCGCGGTGATGACGAACTGCGCGAAGTTGGGCTGTTGCAGCTGCTGATCGAGCGGCAGATAAAAGCGCGGCGCGCCTGTCCCCACGAAGTCGACGTAATGCTCGATCTCCGCCTTGCCGTCCAGCACCTTTTCGAGCCGCTTCGCTTCACGTAGCGTCGCCTCGAACGAAGCGCCTTCCGGCAGCCTCAGGTCGACCAGCAGCTCGGGGCGCTCCGAGTTCGGAAAGAACTGCTGCGGCACGCGTGTGAACACCGCCATTGCGAATGCGAACAGCACGGCGGTGACGCCTAGCACCACCCAGCGCCGGTCGATACACCACGAGACCCAGCCCGACAGGCGCCGGTAGAAACCTGTGTTGTAGACATCGTGCTCGTGCACGTGAGCCGCGCCCTCGTGACCTTTGCGTTCGGGCAGCATATGAAAGCCGAGCAACGGCACGAGCACGACCGCCGCGAACCACGAGACGATCAGTGCGATCGCCGACACCTCGAAGATCGAGCGCGTGTACTCGCCCGTGCTCGATTTGGCGAGCGCGATCGGCAGAAAACCGGCGACCGTCGCGAGCGTTCCCGTCAACATCGGAAAGGCTGTGCTCGTATAGGCAAAGGCGGCAGCGCGCATGCGGCTCCAGCCCTGTTCGAGTTTCACCGCCATCATTTCGACGGCGATGATCGCGTCGTCGACGAGCAGCCCGAGCGCCAGCACGAGCGTGCCGAGCGACACCTTGTCCAGGCCAATGCCGAACAGATGCATGCACAGCGCCGTCATCGCCAGCACGATCGGAATCGTGATCACGACTACCATGCCGGTTCTCAGTCCCAGCGAAACGAGGCTGACGACCAGCACGATCGCCACCGCTTCGCCGACCGAGCGCACGAACTCGTTGACCGAGTGCTTGACCGCATGGGGCATGCTCGAGACCGGCGTGAGCTTGAGACCCGCCGGAAGCGTCGCCTGCAGTTCAGCGGTCTTTGCGTCGAGCGCCTTGCCGAGGTCGATGACGTCACCGCCCTTTTGCATCGTCACGCCGATGCCGAGTACCGCCTGGCCGCCGGCACGCATTTGCGTGACAGGCGGATCATCGTAGCCACGCTTGATGGCCGCGATGTCGCCGAGGCGGAATGTGCGCTTGTTGATCGTTAGCAGCAGATCCGCGAGCGCCTGTTCGTCCTTGAACGCGCCGCTCGGACGTACGAACACGCGGTCATCCTCCGTCGTGATGGTGCCGACGGGGGCAACGGCATTCTGCGCGTCGATGGCCTGAGCCAATTGCTGCGGCGAAATCGACAGCCGCGTCAGCTGCGCGTTCGAGATCTCGACAAAGATGTGCTGATCGGGGTCGCCAAAGTAGTCGACCTTCGCGACGCCGGGTACGCGCAGCAGCACCGTGCGCAGTTTGTCCGCATAGTCGTGCAGTTGCGCGGGAGAAAAGCCATCGCCTTCCAGCGCGTAGATATTCGTGTAGACGTCGCCGAACTCGTCGTTGAAGAACGGGCCGATTGTTCCTTTCGGAAGCGTCGCCGCGATGTCGCCGATTTTTTTACGGACCTGATACCACGTCTCGGGCACATCCTTGACGGGCGCCGAATCTTTCATTGCGAAGAAGATCATCGACTCGCCGGGCCGCGAGTAGCTCTTGATGTTGTCGACATAAGGCGCCGCCTGCGATTGACGGCCGATCCGGTCGGTGATCTGCTCCTGCACCTCGCGCGCGGTCGCGCCTGGCCAGTAAGTCTTGATGACCATGGTGCGGAACGTGAATGGCGGATCTTCCGACTGCGCGAGGTGCGTATAGCCGATCACGCCAAACAGCGTGGCGAGGCCGACCAGAAAGATCACGAGCTGCTGGTGCCGCAACGCCCAGGCCGAGAGATTGAAACCGGTTCCGCTTGTGCCTGTCTCGCTCGAGGCGCTCGCGGGCGCGCCATCGCGCGCGCTTTGCTGGTCACGCGCGTTCATGACGCAAACTCCTCCGGATGTAGTGGAGGCACCACCTGCACGTGTTGACCCGAACTTACGGCATGCACGCCTTGCAGCACAACGCGGTCGCCATCGTGCAGACCGGCAGCGATCGACACTGAGCGTTCGCCGTATTGCGCGATCGTGACCGGGCGCAGTTCAAGCGCGTCGCTACCGTTACGGACCACCCACACGGCAGGCTTTTCACCTTCGTGAAACAGCGCGGTCACCGGCAGCGTAAAGGCTTCACCGTTGGCGCCCTCGCGTGAGTCATCGAATGCGACGTTGGCCGTCATGCCGAGACGCACTTCGGCAGTGGGTGCGGTCAATGTCAGCTTGACCCGCCATGTGCGGCTTTCCGGATCTGCGGCGGCGGAAACCTCGCGCACGGACGCATCGAATGACTTGCCAGGCAGCGCGGACAACGAGACGCTCGCCTTGCTGCCGACTCTCAGCGCGTTCACCGTGTTTTCCGACGCGTCGCAGACGATGTCGACGTCGCCCGTCCAGGCGAGGTGGTACACGGCTTGGGTGGCCTGCACGTTCTGGCCAGTATCGGCATCTTCCGACGTGACGACCCCGTCGTGCTCGGCCGTGAGCGTCGCATAGCGAAGATGATCCGTCGCAAGCGCCATCTGTGCGAGAGCGGAATTGCGCTGTGCGAGCGCGGAAGCGTAGGCGTCCTGGGTCTGCTCCAGCTGCGCGGTTGCAATCAGGTTCGCGCGGGCCTGCGCCTCGTCACGATCGAGCTGCTGCTTCGCGAACACGAGACGATGCTCTGCAGCGTCGAGTTGCGCGCGCGCGTTGACGAGATTGTTCTGCAGATCGGTCGGGTCCAGGAGCGCAACGATTTGTCCGGCCTTCACGGTGTCGCCGATACGCACGCGCCGTTCGATCACCTTGCCGCCGACCCGGAACGACAGAGGCGTGGAATAGCGCGCCTGCACCTGCGCCGGCAACGATGCGTCGGCCATTCGTCCATCGGGATGAACCACCCGCGCCACGACGGGCTTTGGCTGCGGTACGAGCGCTTCGCGCTGATGGCACGCGCTAAGGAGAAGTGCGCCGCACACCATGATGACAGCGGGTATCCGGTGCGTTGGCCGGAAGACGGAAGGAAACGAGGAGTGCGCCCTTTTCAGCGCGACAGGACCGGAATGTTTCACGATGTTCACAAGGCAGGTGATGAATCCAGGAAGAAAAGTGATCCGCGCTGACGGGAGCCGTGGTGTGCGTGAGAAGCACGCCTTGTCACCAGCGCAAAAGTCGGAATGCCATCCGATGTGTTACTGATCCGCTTACAACGCTACTGAACGTTGTTCCGAAACGTTGTGGCGCGTCATCGCGACCGCCAGGCTGCAACTGGCAGCGGGACAGCAACACCAGTAGTCGCGTCGGCTCATGCCCAGGCGCCCTATATGCAGGAAACCTGCGAATCACGATCCCGGTGCATGACGCTATCCGCATCAGGTGACATTAGACCCATGTTTGATATTATTGTCAATCATGACGTATAAATCTAAAATCTGATGGAACAAAGAATCGGGAGGCAACGTGCCAGATGTCCGTAACAAGCGTGCAAGCGGTCAGTCGGCGATCCATGCGCACATCGCAACTCGGGAGTCGGTGCATGGGCAATCACCCCGTTTAGCCCGGCGCAAGCATGAGACTCGAGTCCGGTTGCTCGACGCCGCCTTCCGACTACTGACGGAAAAAGGAATGGAGAGCGTCACGATCGGCGAGATCACGCATGCCGCCGACGTGGGTTTCGGGTCTTTCTACAACTACTTCGAATCAAAGGAAGGCATCCTCGCAGCGCTCGTGGACTGGCTCTTCGAAGACTTCGCGAACAGGCTTGACGGACTCACCACCGGATTGGCCGACCCGGCGGAAGTGATAGCCGTCTCAGTGCGCCATACGCTGCTGCGTGCCTGCCGCGAGCCGGTCTGGGGACAATTGTTGATACGCGAGGGGCTGTCTACACGCGCGTTAAGCACGGGTCTTGGTCAGCGGCTGCTGCGAGATGCGGCGATAGGAATTTCAAAAAAGCGCTTTATGATCGCGGACGAGTTGATGTGCGTCGTTTCCGCAATCGGCACTGTGCTCGCAGGAGTCGCTGCTGAGCTCGATGTGTCAGCATCATCGAAGCGGACGATTCGCGCGCGGAAGGTGTTACGGTCCAAAGTTGACAGGTTTGGCGAACGTACAGCGTCCATCGTCCTGCAAGGGTTTGGCCTCAATCGGCTGGAGGCGGAAAAGATCGCCCGGCGTCCGCTGCCCGCGGCGCAGGAGTCTGAACTGGAATAGTGCTGTGGCGGCGGTTGTCTTCCCGTAGCGCGCCGCACAGCGGGACCTGGTCTCTAGCCGATCACGCCTGGTAAAACGTACTTGTCAGATAACGGCGACGCAGTTCTCGCAAGGCCAAGGCGAAGACGGCGCTGGCGGGCAGCGCAAGCAGAACACCGAAGAAACCGAATAGTTTCCCGAAAGCCAATAACGAGAAAATGACCGCCAGCGGATGCAAACCGATACGCTCACCGACGAACCGGGGCGTAAGAATAGCGCTTTCGAGAATCTGCCCAACGCCATACACGACAATCACCGCACCGAGGCCATACCAGTCGGGAAATTGCAGCAACGCAGCCAGCAGCGCCATCGCCAGCGCCGACGCGAATCCGAAGTAAGGGATAAAAACGGCAAACGCCGTCAAAAGACCGATGGGCAGCGCGACGGACAATCCGGCGAGCGCCAGCGCAACGGGGTAAAACGCAGCGAGTATCGCGACGACAAGCAGTTGCCCACGCAGATATTGCGACATCATGTGATCGATCTCTGCGACGAAGTCGCGCGTCCTATCTAGCCAGCGCCGCGGCACGAAGCTTTCCAGGCGCGCGAAAGCCTCGTGCCTGTCGTAGAGCAGATAAAAGAGTACAAGTGGCACCAGCACTGCATTTCCCACGACGGCGATCATTACATTGCCGCTTGTGCCAAGGTACCGCCACACGGTGAGAGCTGCGCCCTGCTCGCTTGCGATCAGATGAGCCGCGACCCAATCACGGACACTCGCCAGATCAAGCGAGTAGCTGACTCCCAGCCATGCGAGCCGCGGTTTGAGAATGGCCTCGAGCTTGGCCGCGAGTGACGGGCCTTGTCTTGCGAATTCAGGCACTTCCTGCTGGATGACCAGGAATGCAAGCAAGGCGACCGACGTGATCACCAACGCGAATACAGAGATCATAAGAAGCGCGGCAAGTCCTCTTGGCGTGCGATGACGTGCAAGCCATTCGACGCCTGGCTGCAGGATGTACGCGATCATTGCCCCGAGAAGAAATGGCGTCAGCACCGCGCGCAGGCTCCAGAGAAGAATACCGGCCGATAAGGCGACGGCGCCCCAAATGAGGGATTGGCGATGGTAGTTGGTCATGGGTGCACCTTCGGCCCTTCGGCTGTTCAATCACATGGTTGTTTCGATGCAAGCAGCGGCCTCAGGGATGGTGTCCGCGCATCGTGGTGCATGGTATTCGGCGGTGTGAACCATGCGCTCAATGCTCGGGAGCAGTGAGAGGGCAAGACGATAGGATGCCTGATCGGACCTTACTGGATTCACGCCCGGGACGTCGCGTGATTCGCTTCGAACGACCACTCAGCTAATGCCGTTGTATCGGGCACGTGGAGTGCCGGCGGGGCCTTTCAAAACGTTAATCAGTCTGCCTAGTTGATATTATTATCACTTATGCTTATGAAGTCAAATTCGAAGCGCTTGCTGGTCGGTGAACCAACCAAGTCCGCGCTCCCCCAATCCGCGACCGACATCCTGGCAGCAATTGTTTTGTCCGTGGCTGGTGATGACATCAGCACAATCTCCACCTCGGGGTACGACGCCAGCAGCTCTACCAGCAGGGGTGCGAATTCGAGAAGTGTGCGGCCAGTGTCGAGCGTTTGGCCGGGTGTCGTTCGCGAAGAGCAGCAACGCTCCCACTCTGATTCTTGCTTCAGGATGTGGCGCGTGCGGCGCCGACACAATGTCCGACGCGATACGGACATCGGGACATACTTGTCCGTACCACCGCTTCCGATAGCAGGAGGGAATCATGGCACACAGGCTAGTGAACTTTCTCCTCGTAGCGCTGATGTTGGGCGGGGCACTCGACGCACTGACCGGCTGCGGAGGGAAGACTGTCGCGCCCGCGCCTTCCGCGAGCATCCCTCCGCCCGGGATGCCTGCCAGCGCGGCTGCCTCCGGATTCTTCAAGATCTGCAAAGGGCAGACGTACGCACTCTGCGCGACCGCAAGCTGCACGGTGCTGAACCAGGTGGCCTATTGCCAATGCGACGTCAGAAAGGGGGACAGCATCAGCTTGCCTCTTCGGGTCGACAGCGAGGACGTCTGCTCGATAAACGCCAACGGCGTCGACAATGGCTACATGGTGAGCACGTTCAGCGTGCCAGAGTCCGTCGTCGCGCCGCAGGGCAATCAGGCGCTCTATAACTGTCCAGCGGGGTCCGACGGCGGCTACGCGCAATGCGACGGCGGCATGTGCTTCACCAGCAGCAAGGGCAGCTCGTTCCCGGGGTTCGACGAGCCGCTCGACCGCGCGGAGATCATCTGCGCGTGTCCGATAAGCGTGACCCCGGGCTCTCCGGTTGGCTTCCAGATCGCCGGCCCATATCCTTGCGACAATTCGTACTTCCGCTTCTGCAAAAGCCAGGTCGCCAACGCCAGGACGGGCTCGACGGTCAAGGTCGGCGCCCCGACCGGAACGGCCAGGTTCCTTGCTCTGCGCCTCAACGGAAGTGCGCCGCCGTTGCACGAGTGTCTTCCTCCGTCCCAGTAGCGCGCAACCGGCCACCACTTGCGGGCTGGCCCGTTAGCAGACATCTCATGCGGTGATGAGGCTAGCGATACCGGTCGATGATCTCGAACAGTCGACGGCACGCCGCCGGGACGTGCTGTTCAGGCGCCGTGGCAACCCCGAGCAAAAGGCCGGGTAACGCCCAGCACGGGGTCCCGAACCATGTTGACAAAGGCGATGGCGCCATGCCAACGGTCATCGCCTCCCGAACGCGAGCCCGCAGTTGGTCAAGCTCTACGATGAAGCAAGAGCATATCCCGACGGGAAATGGTTGACCATTGCGATCTCATCCGCAGATGTTCGGCATGAGGTGATGGAGCTTGTGAGTATGAAGCGCCCTCCGCTAGCAGACGGTTCATTGTCGAGGAAGTCCTAAAACCGTGGCAAGGGCTGTTTCAGTACGGGCGCCTTCAGGCGGGCCAGCGCGTCCTCATCGGCAAGATCGCGACCCTCGACGAAGCCGTCGCCGCTTTCAATCCGACTGAGCGGATCCGTGGGAAGACGGTCATCCAGGTTCGTCCATGAGGATTCAGGGAAGGCCGAGTCTCCACCTTCCCCCCGCCATTCGTGCGCGCGGGACAGGAAAGGTGAAGTGGCTTTGATGCAATTGAAGAGACTACCGACGGGCTTCCGTGGCCATGCGGATTGCAAGACCCGCTAGCACTGTGCCCATCAACCAGCGTTGAAGCGTAATCCACGTCGGGCGGCTTGAGAGAAATCCCGCAATCGAACCGGCCATAGTCGCAATGGCTGCATTCACGCAGACGCTGATCGCGATCTGCATTGCGCCTAGGGCAAGTGATTGATGAAATATGCTGCCGTGCGACGGATCGATGAACTGAGGCAGTAGCGAAAGGTAAAGCACGGCGATTTTGGGGTTCAGCAGATTGGTGGTGAACCCCATCAGGAACAGTTTGCGAGGGCTGTCCATGGGAAGATCGCGGACCTGAAATGGTGAGCGTCCGCCGGGCTTCACTGCCTGCCACGCAAGATAGAGCAGATACATCGCGCCGCCAAAGCGGAGGGCATCGTAAGCGTAGGGTATAGCGAGAACCAGAGCGGTGATGCCCAATGCGGCACACAGCATGTAGAAGACGAAGCCAAGGGCGACGCCAGCCAGGGAGATCAGTCCAGCTTGACGACCTTGGCAGATGGAGCGTGAAATCAGATAAACCATATTCGGTCCGGGTGTAAGCACCATGCCGAGTGCAACGAGACCGAATGAAAGGAAATGGCTCAGATTGGGCATCGAAAACTCCAAAGTTACGCGTATCGAAGGCGGCGAATTTTCATCCGTGATTTTCCACTAGCTTTGCGAGTTGCCGCCAGCACATATTTTGCAAGACTCAAGAGAACGGATGCAGCGCTAGTTCGAGACTCAGGACGATGAGGAATAGGAGAGAGCAACGGCGGAAGGTTTTTGGACTGATCTTCTACCGCACGATCGAGCCCAACCATGGGTGAAGAGCCCTCTTGCGAGAGCAACCGTGGAGACGGTGAACGAAAGGCCAAGAGCCTGCACGAGCTCGTCTTTCTGAAGACCCAATCACTGCGCATAAGGCACGGCGGGAATCGTGAAGACGCCGGTGGCACCGGTCAGCAACCCGGTAACCATGCCGATGACGGGCGAAAGCCAGGACTCGCGCCGTTGCGGGACCGAAAGTGTCGGCAAGAACAGCGCATAGGCCGCATAGGCGATCAGGGCGAGTCCCAGCAGGGGGTGGGTGTAGCGATCATCCCACTGGCTGTCGCCAGGTGCCTATAGCTGGGCACGCAGACGGCTTTGTTTGTGTTTTCAGCAATGGCAGACTCTAGCCGCGCCGATGCGAAGCCTGCTGACACATCTCGGTGGCGGACCGAAGACCGTATAGCTAACGCAAGGGCGGCGGCTCATCCGTGTGCGCCCGAGGAACGCCACGAGGAGGACATCATCTACGCGTGTATTCGCGTGGCGCGTTCACTGACAGCAAGCCGCGCAGCTTCATCTACCAGGCAAGCATCGCGAGGATCGATTCGCCGTGGGTCAGACGTCGGCAGCCGACGCACGGCGCGAAGCCGCCTGAGAGCGTATGACCCGCACTCAGCGCGAGCCTCGCTGAGGGTGGCACAATCGTTCCCACCAGCGCCGGGTCCTGCACGCAGCCGGCGAAATTCAACGCGTCCCGCCGCAATCGACCCCCGCTGCGGTGGCGCCCAGTTCCGAGGAGTTACCATGCCGCTCGCCACCGCCTCCGCACGGCTCGCCGCCGATGCCCCCAACTACCTCGTGGCCCTCGAAGCCGGCCGCCATGCGCTCGCTGGCGACGAGGGCCCGCACGAAGGCGGTCAGGATCGCGGGCCTGCCCCTTTCGAATTCGTGCTCGCGGGTCTCGCCGCGTGCACATCCGCGACGCTGCGCATGTACATGCAGCGCAAGGGCTGGCCCGACGGCGCCATCGATGTGACCACGACCCTGCATGCCGACCAGGAGCGCAACCCGTACATCCGTCGCACCGTCAACGTGGATGCGCCGCTCGACGCCACGCAACGGGCCCGACTCGCGGAGATCTGCGAAAAGACCCCCGTCACACTCTTCATCAAGCGCGGCACGCGCATTGACACCACTATGATCGAGCGGTGAAGACATCGGTACACCGAGTGCTCCGGGGGATCGCTGCGGCTTGTGACCATGGTTCCTGTCGCCGCGCGAGAAGTATCCTGACGAGATTAGATCCAGCGCTTCGTGCAACTCCGCATCGCCCTCGACGTGAACTTCAGGGTGATAGCCCTCGCGTTTGATACTCATCACGTCTTCAGCGGACAAACCGAAAAGAAAGAAGTTTTCCGCGCCCTCTCCTCACAGATCTCGATATTTGCACCGTCCCATGTTCCGATCGTGATTGCGCCATTCATCATGAACTTCATCGCCGCTGTTCGCCACCAGCCAACAGGTGAGACGGCTCCGTTTGTCCGGGCCGAACCAGGCGCGTGTTCAGATCGAACCTGCCAGCCAATATATTTCTTGAGAGCTCAAATTTATCCCTTTCGAATCATGTAGTTATCAATCTGGGATCACTGCTCTTGCATTCCTTGGCACGCCGCTCGCATAAGAAGTCGCGAGCGCAACAACTGGTGCTCATCCACTCAACCCGATTAGGAGATTCATCATGCTGAAGATCGACAACCTCGCCATGGACAGCAAAGAACTCGACCGCGCCGCAATGAGCGACATTCGCGGCGGCCAAGGCGTGAGCGCCCCCACCTCGATCGCCCAACAAGTTTTTGGCGATAACATCGGCAGCCCGATCATCAATGCGCCGACCAACGTCAATGCTCCCGTGAGCGTTGATCTGACGAACATCAACAAGACGGTGACCAAGTACAGCAGCTACGGCTACGGGTACCCGGTGCTGTACTAATCGGCTTCCGGCAGCAAGAGGGAAGGGACGGGGGTTTGTTTCCTTCTCCTCTCTCCGAGCCAGCCTTGGTTGACGCCGAGATGGCTCAGAGAGAGGTCCGCATTCTCCGGCGCGGCCTCTCTCCTGAGAAAGCGTTGGCCCACTTCGGTGGGCCTCTTTTTGTCTGCCTCAATTTTCACCTGGCGAGGCGCGGAAACTGGCCGCGGGATACCGCGATATGGTCAGAAACCGGATCGTCCCATCCTCACGCGACGTGACCAGCAGCGCAGACATTTGCTCGATATCTCGTCCGATGTCAACGTGACATTTCGCGAGGCAGCCGAAGCGGTTATCCGCGTGCAGGAACCTCGATGGCGCAATCGCAAGCATGGCCAGCAGTGGGGGAACACGCTCGGAACGTACGCGTACCCCGTGACCCGTGAGGTTCGAATGGGCGACATCGACACAGCGATGATCGTGCGGATTCTCCAGCCGATCTGGACGAAAAAGGCGAACCGCGCGCCGGGTGCGCGACCGCATCAAGACTAGCCTCGATGCGGAGACGAGACGCATGTCGCCGCATGGGACCGTGTTCCATGGATTCCGGTCGACGTTCCGCGACTGGATCGCCGAAGGCAAGGAGTACCCGGATTCGCTAGCGGAAGAAGCTCTGGCGCACATCATCATTCCGCAGACGGTGGCGGCGTATCGGCGTCGCGACCAGCCTGCCTTCTGTATGCGTGGCTGCTCGCGACCGTGGGCGTCGCAACGGTGCTCGTAGGCATCTATTTCTTTTTTGCGCGCCTTCCCTTCCTGCCCGAAGACGGCAATTGTGGTGGCGGCGGTGGCCGGCGCTCTTTCGATCGGCGCGGCGAGCGTTGGCAAAGATTCGGACGTTTACGTACGCCAACGATACCGTCGCGATGAGATTCCGGGCAAGACATGCGGAATCAGCTAACTCCGCTGATTCGCACTGTCACACTCAATCGCCCGAATTTACTTGCGCCTTACGCGTGCGATCGCGAGGCAAGACAATTCGATACTTGAGGCAGACAAAAAGAGGCCCACCGAAGTGGGCCAATACTTTCTCAGGAGAGAGGCCGCGCCGGAGATGCGGACCTCTCTCTGAGCCATCTCGGCGTCAACCAAGGCTGGCTCGGAGAGAGGAGAAGGAAACAAACCCCCGTCCCTTCCCTCTTGCTGCCGGAGGCAGATTAGAACAGCACGGGGTACCCGTAGCCGTAGCTGCTGCTGTACTTGTTCACCGTCTTGTTGATGTTCGTCAGATCAACGCTCACGGGAGCATTGACGTTGGTCGGCGCGTTGATGATCGGGCTGCCGATGTTATCGCCAAAAACTTGTTGGGCGATCGAGGTGGGGGCGCTCACGCCTTGGCCGCCGCGAATGTCGCTCATTGCGGCGCGGTCGAGTTCTTTACTGTCCATGGCGAGGTTGTCGATCTTCAGCATGATGAATCTCCTAATCGGGTTGAGTGGATGAGCACCAGTTGTTGCGCTCGCGACTCCTTATGCGAGCGGCGTGCCAAGGAATGCAAGAGCAGTGATCCAAGATTGATAACCTCATGATTCAAAAGGGATAAATTTGAGCTCTCAAGAAATATATTGGCTAGCAGGTTCCGATCTGAACACGCGCCTGGTTCGGCCCGGACAAACGGAGCCGTCTCACCTGTTGGCTGGTGGCGAACAGCGGCGGTCGATGTTTGAGGCAAACGAAAAAAAGCCCGCCGACGCGGGGTAATCCATGTCGGAGAGACATGGAGGAGCCGTTCTTCCGGGTGATGGGCCTGTTCGCCGTGATCGGCACCCAAGGCGTCGTGCGCAACCTCAACATTGTTGGCTCGGCGAGCACGGCTCCCGGACCGGCGGCGACCGTCGACATCGGCTTGCTGGCCGGCATGAACAACGGCACGGTCTTGCGGGTGAACAGGTCCGGCACGGTTCTTCAAGGCGGAGCTGGCACAAGCTCCGTGCCCGACACCTCGATAGCCGGGGGGTTGGTGGGCGCTAACGCCGGCTCGCGGCCCGCGCGCGGTTCCGCTGCCGCCGCGTGCGCAAATCTGACGGCCATGTGGCGACAGGCTACATTCCCCATCTGAGCGATGGCGTATGCACCGGGCTATCCCAATGCCGCTTCATTTCGTCGTCCAGCACGCACAAGGTGATCGACGCGCCGGCCATTTCCAGCGACGTCGTAAGCGATCCGACCTGCACGCGCGCGACCGCGAGACCGCGCTGGTGCAGCCACGAGCGTGTGGAATTGAACAACAGGTACAGTTCCCCGAGCGGCGTTCCGCCCAGTCCATTGATCAAGACCAGCAACTCGGAGCCGTTCCCCGGCTTCAAATCGGCGATGATCGCCGTCAGCAGCTCTGCCGCGATCGCATCGGCTGTGGCAAAGCGCGCGCGACGCCGCCCTGGCTCGCCATGAATGCCAACGCCGACCTCGATTTCATCGTCGCCGATCTTGAACGTCAGCGTGCCCGCCGCGGGCACCGTGCAACTGGAAAACGCGACGCCCATCGACGCCGTACGCTTGTTGATCCGGTCGCCGAACGCCTTGCATTGTTCGAGATTGGCGCCGCTCTCGGCGAGACTACCCACCAGTTTCTCGACGATCACGGCACCGGCGACGCCGCGCCGCCCCGTTGTATAACTGGAGTTTTCGACGGCGACGTCGTCGTTGATCAACACCATCGCATTCGGCAACTCCGACATCTCGGACGCCATTTCGAAGTTCATCAGATCGCCGGAATAGTTCTTCACGATGAAGAGCGTTCCCGCGCCCGTATCGACGGCCTTGGCGGCTGCCATCATCTGATCGGGCGTCGGCGAAGTGAATACCTGGCCGGGGCACGCGGCATCCAGCATCCCGTACCCGACGAAGCCGATATGCAAAGGCTCGTGTCCCGAGCCGCCGCCCGAGACGAGCGCAACCTTGCCTGGCTTCAGCGTACTGCGCCGCACGAACACAGGATCGTTGTCGAGCACGACGAGATCACCATGCGCGGCGGCGAATCCAGTAAGGCTCTCAGTTAGAAAGTCGTCGACATGGTTGATAAATTTTTTCATGGTCTGCGCTCCTTTCACTCTCTGTCCTGCGCGAGCCGCGCGCATATCGCACTGATCATCAACTGGCTCGACCGTGCGCCGGGATCGATGTGCCCGCGCGCACGCTCGCCGAGAAACGACGCGCGCCCCTTGGTCGCGAGCATGTCGCGCGTCGCGCGCATGCCCTCTTCGGCCGTCAGCGGCAGCGCATCGAGCACGGCTTCGGGCGCCGCACTATCTTCGGCTAGTTCCACGAAGCGTGACGAGACGGGGATGAGCACGTCCATCATCGTCTTGCTGCGGATGCCGGCTTTGCCGCGTTGGGCTACGGCGTCGACACCCGCGGCGAAGATCCGCGCCGCGTCCTCCACACTCATTGTGTCCGCGTTCTGCGCGGCCTTTGCCATGCCATGCAGCAACGAAAAAAACAGCGGCCCCGACGAACCGCCCACCGTCGACAGCAATTTGGAGGCGGCCTGTTCCAGCGCGGGCGCAAACGCCTCGGCCTCGATATTGGCGCGCATCGCAAGCAGCGCATCGACGCCCCGCAACAGGTTGAAGATATGATCGCCATCGCCGATCTGCTGATCGAGCGCGGCGATCTCGTCCGTGTGTTTCTTTAGCGTCGCATGCGCGGCCTCGATGCACGCCATGACCGTTTTCCCGTTCATGCCGGAATCCTCCTGCCGTCGGAGCGGAAATAGAGAAGGCTGCGCGGAGGCAGCGACACGCCGACTGTTTGCCCAGGCGTGAAATTGCGCTCGGTCATGGTCGTCGCGACGATGGCGGTGCCGTCGCGCTCCATGATCAGCAGATGTCGCAGCGGGGAATATTCAAGCACGCGAAGATTGATCACGTCGCGCGTATCAGGCGCGTGCAGCACGATGTCTTCAGGCCGGATCGCGACCGTCGACGCGCCGGCCGGCATCGTGGAAGGATCGAACAACATGGGCGGCAGCAGGTTGATGGGCGGCGAGCCGAGACGTTGCGCAGCGCCAAGTGAAGCGGGATTGCCATACACATCGCGCGGCGCACCAATCTGCACGATGCGTCCCTGCTCGAGTATGCCGATGCGATCCGCAAGCGTGGTCGCTTCGACCTGATCGTGCGTCACGTAGATGATCGTCGCGCCGATCGTGCGATGCAGACGCTTCAGTTCGATTCGCATCTCCTCGCGCAACTTCGCATCGAGCGACGACAGCGGCTCATCCATCAGAAACACCTTGGGCTGACGCACTAGCGCGCGTCCGATGGCGACTCGCTGCATCTCGCCGCCCGACAGATGCGTCGCCAGATTGCCAAGTTTCGACTCGATGTGCAGCATCTGCGCGACCATCTGCACGCGCGCGGTGACTTCCGCCTCGCTCACGCGCCGCCGCGGGGAGCGCAGTGGAAACGCCAGGTTGCCAAACACCGTCAGATGCGGGTACAGCGAATACTGCTGAAAGACGAAGGCGACGTCTCGGTCCGCCGGATGCATGTCCTTCGCGGCGGCACCGTCGATGAATATCTCGCCTTCGTCGGGGCGTTCGAGACCAGCGATCAGCCGCAACGTGGTGGTCTTGCCCGCGCCGCTCGGCCCGAGCAACACGACGAACTCGCCCTCTTTCACGTCGAACGACACATCATCCACCGCGACGATATCGCCAAATCGCTTCGTCACCCCATGCAGGCGAATCTCAGACATAAGCGCCTCCGTTGCTGCGTCCGTTGACGGCCATCTGCCGCACAGCGCCGGGCAGCAGCACGCCGCTGGATGCGTCGTACATCAGCGTGCGCTCCTTGTGAAACGACAACCCGACCTGCGCTCCCGCCGCTCTTCCTTCGTTCTTGCCGACCCGCACGCGCACCACGCCGAGCGCGGTTTCGACGACCAGAATCTGATGCGAGCCGAGATACTCGTCGGCAATCACGCGTCCACGCAACGCACTGTGCTCGTCGATCACGACGTGCTCGGGCCGCACGCCAAGCAGCGCTTTCGCGGCGGATGCAACAGTGCGCGGCACCGACACGGCCACACCGCGGAGCGAGACCGATTCCACGCCCGCTTCGACGCCGCCGTCCACGGCCAAAAAATTCATCGGGGGGCTGCCGATAAAGCTCCCAACGAACACGGTCGCTGGGAAGTGATAGACCTGATGCGGCGACGCGGATTGCAGCACCTCGCCGCCGCTCATCACAACGATGTCGTCGGCCATCGCCATCGCTTCCCGTTGGTCGTGCGTCACGTAGACCGTCGTTGCGTTGAGCGCATTGTGCAGCTTGCGCAACTCAAGGCACATCAGTTCGCGGAAATCCGCGTCGAGCGTGCCCAGCGGCTCGTCCATCAGAAAAGCCTTCGGGTGCCGGACAATCGCGCGGCCCAAGGCGACGCGTTGACGATCGCCGCCCGACAGCCCACCCGTCTTTCGGTCGAGCAGACTTTCGATGCGCAGCATATGCGCGGCCGCATCGACACGCGCCGCAATCTCACGGCGCGAAATGCCTTCGTTCTTCAGCGGAAAGGCGATGTTGTTCCGCACAGTCATATGGGGATAGAGCGCGAACATCTGAAACACAAACGCAATGTCGCGTTGACGCGCCCGCAATCCCGTCACATCTTCGCCGTCGATCAAAATCTGGCCTGAGGTCGGCAGTTCGAGCCCGGCAATCATGCGCAACGTCGTCGTTTTGCCGCAGCCGGACGGTCCGAGCAGCACGACGAAGCGGCCGTTGCTCACGGTGAGATTCGTATCGTGCACCGCAGTGAAGGCGCCGAAGCGTTTATGAAGGTTGGAGAGAACGATCGTCGACATGGCTCACTCCGGGAAGTGACTGGTGACGACGAAAGCCAGTGCGCCCACTAGAATCACGGGAAACGACCAGGTGTAGAGATCGACCGTGAATGGCTGGACGAGCATCGCAATGCCGAGGCCGATAAGCACGGTCGATGCGCCCTCACAGTAACGCCGTCGGAACAGGCGGCGGCGCGGCATGGCAGGTTGGGCTTTCATTTGCGCACTGCTCCAAAGGTGATCCCGCGCAACAGATGCTTGCGCAGTACAACGGTAAAGATCAGGATGGGCAGAACGAACAGCGTCGTGGCGGCCGCGACGGCCGGCCAGTCCTGTCCGCCTTCGCCGATGATGAACGGAATGAACGGCGGCATCGTCTGTGCATCGCCGCTCGTCAGCAGCAATGCGAACGCGTACTCGTTCCATGCAAAGATCAGACAGAAAATGGCCGTCGCGGCAATGCCCGTGATCGCCTGGGGCAGCACGACCTTGACGAAAGCCTGCAACCGCGTATATCCGTCGACGAGGGCTGCTTCCTCATATTCGCGCGGGATTTCGTCCATGAATCCTTTGAGCAGCCAAACCGCGAGCGACACGTTCACCGCCGTATAGAGCACGATCATGCCGAGGTAGCTATCGGAGAGGCCGAGAGCGCGATACATCAGAAAGATGGGAATCGCGACGGCGATGGGCGGCATCATCCGCGTCGACAGAATGAAGAACAGCAAGTCGTCGGCAAGCGGAATCCTGAAACGCGAGAACGCATAGGCTGCGAGCGTGCCGAGAAAAACCGCCAGGAAGGTCGAGCCGAAGCCGATCACGAGCGAATTGACGAAGCGCGGCAACACCTTCGACGGCCCCGCAATCACCATATTGCGCTTGCGCACATCGCGGTCATACCAGGTTTGAGCGGGTGGCAAGCTCGCGATGAACTCGGGCGTCTGCCGCGAGCGGATGGTGAACAGATTCACATAGCCCTCCATCGACGGGTGAAAAACCACGACGGGCGGATAGGCAACCGCGTCTTCCTGCGTCTTGAAGCTCGTCAGGATGATCCATACGATCGGCAGGGCCGCAATCAGTGCGTAGGCGATAACGATGAAGGCGGCGAACGTCTTGCTGCGCGGCGATGCCGCCACCACCGACTGTTGAAGCGCAAGGTCTGTCATCGCTGTTTCACCCGGTTGAGTGCCTTCACATAGATATTCGCCGCGCCGAAGACCACCACGAACAGGATGATCGCCAGTGCGGACGAGTACCCCGTCTGCCACTTCTCGAACGCAGCGCGCTTGAGCGTGATCGACACAGTTTCCGTTACGGAGCCCGGGCCGCCTGATGTCAGCAGGTTCACCATGTCGAACATCTTGAAGTTCTCGATACCGCGAAAGAGGATCGCAAGCATCAGGAACGGCAGGGTCATCGGCAAGGTGATCGACCAGAATTGCCGCCACGGCGAAGCACGGTCCACTTCGGCCGCTTCGTAGATGTAGTCCGGAATCGAACGCAATCCCGCGAGACAGATCAGCATCACGTACGGCGTCCACATCCACGTATCGACCATCACGATGGTCCACGGCGCGAGCGGCACGTCGCCGATCATCTGGAACGAGTTGGGCGCAATGCCCGTGAAAAAGCTGACGATGTCGTTGAAAAGTCCCGTTTGCGGTTGCAGCAGGAAGGTCCAGAAGTTGCCGACCACAGCGGGCGAAAGCATCATCGGCAGCAGAATCAGCGTGGTCCAGAAGCTATGGCCGCGGAACTGCCGGTTGATCAGCAGCGCGAGCCCGAAACCGAGCAGCACTTCGAGCCCGACCGACCAGAACACGAAGCGCGCCGTCACCTGCATGGCGTACCAGATGTCTTCGTCGGTGAGTATGTCCGTGTAATTGCTGATACCGACATTGCGCGCGGGCACGCTCGGCATGTTCGACTTGAAGTTCGTGAACGACAACCGCAATGCCCAGATCAACGGAAAGATGTTGATGGCGAGCAGCAGCACGATAGTCGGAAGAATGAATAGCCACGCGATCGTCCGGTCCGACAGCCCGCGCAGGCGTGCGGCAGCGCGCGTCTGCGCTTGCGTCTGCAACCCTTCCGGAGGAAAAGGCTTGTTTGCCAACATGCCTGACTCCTTGTTGTCGCTGACCGACAAGATTGATCGGCTTGCCGGTCCGCGTGTCCATGTGCAATGACGCTAGTTCTTCCCTTCAGCCTTGAAGACCTTGTTCCAGTCCTTGACGAGCAGATCGAGCGCTTCCTTCGAGGTGCCTTTATCGGCAACCACATAGTCGTGCACGCGCTTTTGCATGTCGAGCAGCAGCTCGGCATACGCGGGCTCGGCCCAGAAGTCTTTGACGATCGCCATCGACTTCAGGAATGTAGGCGCAAATGGCGCGCTCTTCGGAAAGTCCGGCGCATCTACCACTGACTTCGCCGCCGAGTAGCCGCCGAGTTGCCACCACTTCTTCTGCACATCGGGCTGCGCAAACCACTTGATGTATTCGAGCGCGTCAGTCTTGTGGTCTGAGTACGACACGACGGAAATGCCTTGCCCGCCGAGCTGTGTGAACTGTTTCGTTTCTTTTGGATTGACGAAGAAGCCGATCTTGTCGCCGCCGACATTCGGGTCCTTGTACAGTCCGGGGAAGAAGGCAAACCAGTTCATCTGCATCGCGACCTGGCCAGACTTGAACGCATCGAGCCCTTCCTGCATGTAGGCGTTCGTCATGCCCGGCGCCGTGCAACACTTGTAAAGCGCCTTGTAGAATTCGAGCCCCTTGATGGCGCCTGGCGAATTCACGAAGCCGTCCAGGCGATAAGGCTTCTTCGGGTCCTCGTATTCAAAGCCAAAGTTATAGAGCATGTTGGTCACGCCCATCGTGATCCCTTCCGAACCGCGCTCTGTGAAGATATACACGCCATACACGGTTTTGCCGTCGATCTTTCGGCCCTGAAAGAACTCGGCTGTCTGCTTGAGCTCATCCATCGTAGTGGGCGGTTCGAGTTCGCGCTTGTACTTCTGTTTGAACTCCGCGCGCAGTTCGGGCCTTGCAAACCAGTCCTTGCGATACGTCCAGCCGACGGCGTCCGCCATTGCGGGCAGCGCCCAATAATTCGGCGTGTTCTTGGGCCATTCCGAGTAGCCGACGACGGTCGCCGGCACGAAATCGTTCATCGAAATCTTGTTCTTGTCGAAGAAATCATTGAGCTTCACGTAGTGCCCATTGACCGCGGCACCGCCAATCCACTGACTATCTCCGATGATGAGGTCGCAAAGTTTTCCGTGCGAATTGAGTTCATTGATAAAGCGGTCCGCGTAGCTCGTCCACGGCACGAACTCGAATTTCATCGCAATGCCGGTTTTCGCCGTAAAGTCTTTCGACAATTCGACGAGTGCATTGGCGGGGTCCCATGCAGCCCAACATAACGTCAACTGCTTGCCCTGCGCGTGTGCCGCCGATCCGAAGCTCAGCCCCAGCGACGCCAGCAGCGCCGCGATTACCCTTGCTGTCGTAAGACGTACCATGTCTCTTCTCCTTGTCTCCGTCGGGTCTCCAACCTGATGACAGACAGCGCCCATGCGCCGGACGCTGTATTTAGAGCTCTGGCAGACTCAGCGAGCCGTCCGCGTGTCGCGAGCTTCAGGCATGCGCATTCTCACGAAGATAAATACGGGTTTCGGGCGTCGGAATGGCGAGCACGCCGCGCACGTCGTTCAGTAAATTGATGGCGGCGAGCCCCGCGCAATGGACGATGCCGCGCACATCCTGATCGAGGATGACGTCGATCGCCCGCTCCGACAGTTGCGCCCGAGTGTCGGCCGTGCACTCGTGGCCGATCAGCACGACGCGCGTCTTGTCACCCGATTCCTGCAACGTCGATGCGATGCCGGAAATGCCACCACCCGTCACATACACGCCGACGAGATCGGGGTGCCCCGCCATCAGCCCTTGCACAGCAAGACCGGCGCTGTCGTCGTCCTCGGCGAAGTCGGGCTCGGTCAGCCAGCGCAGGTTGCGAAAGTCTTCCTCGAGAACCTGGGAGAAGCCCGTACGACGCTCCAGCTGATCGTGCAAACGCGACGACGCCGACAGCACCGCGACCGTGCCGATGCGCGCGCCCACGAAGCGTCCCATCAGCAGACCCGCCGTTCTTCCAGCGATCCGGTTATCGACGCCGACATACGCAGCCCGCGCACTCGACGGTAAATCCGAAAAGACGGTGACGACCGGCACATTCGCATCGGTCATGTCCTGGATCATTCGCTCGACCCACGGGTAGTCGAGCGGCACGAGCACGAGCGCGTCATAGTCGATCAGTTGCTGTGCGAGCGATGTTGCGTCGCGCTGGCTGGACAGGTCGCAACGATAGAACGACGAGACGAGACGATGCTCGCGAAAGAAGCTGGCGGACAGCGCAATATCGCGCTCGACCTGATCGAGAAAGCGGGAGTTGATTTGCGGTAAGACGAAAGCGACCCGGAATGACGTGGTTTTCGCCGGCCGGCCGCGGCTTGCGCGTTCGTCACGCAACGTGGCCAGCGCGAGATGGACGCGCTCGGCTGTCTCCGGACGAACCCCCTGGTCGTCGCGCAGCACACGATCGACCGTGGCCACGCTCACGCCGGCTCGACGCGCAATCATCATACGTGTAGCCGGCATGAGTCTCCTCCGGTGCCAGGCGAAGAATCGTTTTGTTAACCAAAGATAGTTTTTCGCGCGCGAAATGCAAGCTTTTTGACGCGTTAAATGCGTCAAGCCGGACCGTCGCCGAATGCGCGCTTACCGAAGACGAGCGGCGGACGACCGACCTGTGCCAACTGGATGGCGCTGAGAAGCGGCGACCGCGTCAAACTCCGTTTGTCACACGGTGCGAACTGCCGGTGTCGACCCGCAGGAGCCGTCCACCCTCCGGTTCTCCATGTGTGCAAAACTCGACAAAGCGGACACGGCGAAGCGAAGAACTCGTCAAGCTGCCGCGCTGGGGCGTGCAGAAACCCGTTCGTACCATCTCCTGACAGCGACATGTTGTTCAGGGATCGGCATCGCAAAAGCGCGCATGGCAAAGTCCACCGCAACCAGCGCCGTGATGTCCGCGGCGGTATAGAACTCGCCCGCAACGAACGGGACACTCGACAGTCTCGCCTCGATATCGTCGTAAAAATTCGCCACGCGCCGCTTGCTGCGTTCGACCAGTTCGGGAATCTGTTCGTACCCGTGCGGCCCGGAAACGGCACGGCCTTTTAGCCCCGCCGCCGCGTTGCGCACGCCTTCCATCACCGCCGCAAATCCTTCAGTTTCCGCGCGTCGCTCCCACATGGCGACGATGGCCTTTTCTTGCGCCGTGGTTCCAAACAAAGGTGTCTGCGCAAATGCGTCGTCGAGGTAGCGCATGATGACAGGCGTTTCGCCGATGGCCGTGCCGTCGTCGAGCACGAGAGTCGGTACGACCACACGCGGATTGATGGATCGGTAGGCATCCGAAAACTGCTCCCTGGTCCCGAGAACGACAGGAATGAGCGGGACGTCGAGTCCCTTTTCTGCGAGCAGGATGCGAACGCGGCGCGAATTGGGTGACCCGTTGGCGTGATAAAGCTTCATGACTCTTTCTCCATTTGAGATTGGGATACGACGTTGCGATCAGAGCTTCGATCCGCCGTCCACATGCAAGGTATCGCCAGTGATCCAGCGCGCTTCATCGGATGCGAGGAAGGCCACCGCCGCACCGATGTCATCTGGTTGCGCCATGCGCTTTAGCGCCTGAATGCCGATCGCGAAGTTTTGTCCTGCTCCAGTCTTCGCGAAGCTGGACATATCGGTCGGCACCACACCGGGCGCGACAGCGTTGACCCGGATGCCCCGGTCACCGAGCGCCGCGCCGAAATGTTTGACAAGCGTGTCGATGGCGCCCTTGGTGGCTGCATAGGCCGCCAGCGTGCCGAGCGCCGCGTGCGCGGCTAGCGACGAAAGCAGCACGATGCTGCTGCCCTTGCACATCACGGGCAGCAGTTGCTGAACAAGGAAGAACGGCGCGCGTACGTTCACCGCGAACAGGTTGTCGAAGTGTTCGACTGTTGTTTCTTCAATCGTCGCCGCGCCGGAGATGCCGGCATTGGCAACCAGGACGTCGAGGCGGCCGCCGACGATTGCGCGCGTCCGCTGCGCGAGCAGGTGTGGACCATCAGCGGCGCGCAGGTCAGCGGCAATCTTCTCGGATGTGCCGCCCGCTTGCCTTATCTCCTCGACGACAGCGTCGGCCTCCTGCGCGCCTCGGCCATAGTGCACCAGCACCTGGGCACCTGCCTTCGCCAGCGCAAGCGCGCTGGCGCGGCCGATGCCGCGTGATGCGCCGGTCACCAGCGCGGTCTTGCCCGATAACGTGTTCATGATTCGATACTCCCGGCATCAGAAGGTAGGGGAAGGAAGAAAGCGCGGATCAGCCCGCCGTCTTGCCGCCGTCGACCGTGACGATCTGTCCCGTCACGAAGGCGGCGCCTTCGGACGCCAGAAAGAGCACCGCTGCGGCGATGTCCGCCGGGTTGCCTATACGCGCGAGCGGCACGCCGCCTGCCAGCGCCGCTTTCCTCTCTGGTGTGCCGGTAAAGCGGTCGAGCATGCCGGTGTCGGTCGGTCCTGGCGCGACCGCATTGACCCGCACCCCCGTGCTGGCCACTTCGAGCGCCGTCGATCTGGTGAACCCTTCGACTGCGTGCTTACTGCCGGCGTAAATGGCGGCATAGGCTGCACCTTCGTGGCCGTAAGTCGACGAGATGTTGATCACGCTGCCGGATCGTTGAGCCGTCATGACGCGCAGTTCGTGCTTGAGGCTCAACAGCACGCCTAGCACGTTGGTGTCGAAGGTAGCGGCATAGCTGTCAGCGGACACATCGGTTACCGGCCCAGGCGTGCCTTCTGTCCCGGCATTGTTGACCGCGATGTCCAGCCTGCCGAACCGGGAAACGGCTTGATCGATGAGACTGCGGACCTCTTCGTCATGGCGGACGTCGGCCTGAACGAAGAAGGCTTCAGAGCCCAGCTCGCGCAACTCGGCCTCGAGGGCTGCGCCCTCTGCCGGGCGACGGCCGGAGACGACGAGCCGCGCTCCGGAGCGGGCGAAAGCGATGGCGGTGGCGCGACCGATGCCGGTCAGCGCGCCGGTGATGAGAACGACGGGGCTGTTCATGAGAAACTCCTGTTAGGTATCGCCGGGACGCATGGCTTATTCGCGTTCGCTGCAAGGAAAGAGACGACAGGACTTAATCTACGTACTTCCCGGGTCGATTAAAAAGACTTTGAAAGCTTGGGTACATGCCTGACAGGCATGGGGCGGGAAAACCATGGAACTGCGTCATTTGCGGTACTTCATTGCGGTAGCCGAGACCGGCAGCCTCACGGTGGCGGCTGAAAAACGGCTGCATACTTCGCAACCGTCGTTAAGCCGGCAAATTCGCGATCTGGAAGATCAGGTCGGCGTGGAACTGCTGGTACGCAGCGCGCGCGGCGTCGAACTGACCGACGCGGGCAAGGCCTTCATCGATCATGCGCGGCTCGCGATAGCTCAGGTGGATGCAGCCGTGGAGGCGGCACGGCGTGCGGCGCAGCCGGCGAAACCGCGCTTTGCGCTGGGATTTCTGACTGGTCAGGAAATGACATGGCTGCCCGACGCGATGCACCTGTTGCGCGAGGAGTTGCCGAATATCGAGGTTACCGTCTCCAGCGACTATTCGACGGAACTGGCCGCCGCCCTGGCGCACGGCAAGCTCGACGTGGCGTTTATGCGAGCCGAGCCCGGATACGGCCTCGAGTACAAAGTCGTCGGCAAGGAGCCGCTCGTCGTGCTGATGCCGAGCGACCATCCGTTAACTGCGCGCAAAACGGTGCGTCCGGAGGAACTCCGACACGAGCCGTTCATCGCGATGGCGGACAAAGCCAAGGTGCTGAGACAGGTGATCGACACATGGCTGGCCAAATCGGGCATCGAAGTGGACGTCGCGCAAAGCGTCGACAATCCGGCGATGGTGATGTCGCTGATTGCTTCGATGCGCGCCGTCACGCTGATACCGGCCTATGTGCAGAACCTGATGCCATGGTCCGTCGTGAGCCGGCCGCTAGAAGGGGACGTCCCGACAATAGAGCTGGCCGTGGGTTACAGCCCGAGCAATACGGCGCCGATTGTCAGCCTGTTTCTGTCGCGAGTGGACGAATTGATTTCAAAGATCGTAAAGCGTTCAGCGTGACGCTGAACTGAAATACCTGACCGTTCCCATTCGGCTTTCGGACGTTTGCTGCGTCAGTGTAAATGGCCGGTCGAATCCGCAGCCGAGAGCACCTGTTCGATGGACTTTCTCGGGAGCCGACATCGGAGCCTTCAATCGCAGCTTTCCAGCGAGGTGGACGAACGC
The DNA here is from genome assembly GCF_009362785.1 of Paraburkholderia atlantica. Taxonomy (GTDB): domain Bacteria; phylum Pseudomonadota; class Gammaproteobacteria; order Burkholderiales; family Burkholderiaceae; genus Paraburkholderia; species Paraburkholderia atlantica. The sequence goes on along the minus strand of NZ_WHNQ01000032.1, from coordinate 23,262 downwards.
CTACTGCCGGGCAGTTCCCGTCATTGGCTTTTCGATGCGCTTCGGCAACTGACATTTGCAGCCATCGGAGCTTCCACCATAGAGATGGACATACGCGAGGGATTTCAGCCGTCATATTCCATCGAATCGTGCCGTGCATCAAACGAGATGAGAGCCGCATCGGTGACAATCAAAAAAAGCTGCGTCAATCAATTCGGCATCACCAACTTCGCCGCGACATTCTCACCTTGTTTGTCGCGCGTCTCTCATCCAGACTGTCGCGCCACACAATCGGGATTACCCGTCGGATAGCCGCTTTGACCTTCGTCTCTTGCACGAAAGAGCGGCTGAAAATGTGGCGGTGGATTACCTTGAGCCGCCCGAGCCCGAACCGCCTCCGCCGTGACCGCCTCCGCCCGCCCCCCCTGACCCGTGACCGCCCGAGCCGGGACCGCCCGAGCCGTGACCGCCTGCGCCCGAACTGCCTGCACCTGGACCGCCTGCGCCTGAACTGCCTGCGCCTGAACTGCCTGCGCCTGAACTGCCTGCGCCTGAACTGCCTGCGCCTGAATTGCCTGAGCCTGAATTGCCTGCGCCTGAATTGCCTGCGCCTGAATTGCCTGAGCCTGAATTGCCTGAGCCTGAATTGCCTGAACCGTGACCGCCCGCGCCCGAACTGCCGGCGCCCGAACTGCCGGCGCCCGAACTGCCTGCGCCTGAACTGCCTGCGCCTGAACTGCCTGCGCCTGAACTGCCTGCGCCTGAACTGCCTGCGCCTGAACTGCCTGCGCCTGAACTGCCTGCGCCTGAACTGCCGGCGCCTGAACTGCCTGCGCCTGAACTGCCTGCGCCCGAACTGCCGGAGCCGTGACCGCCCGCGCCAGAACTGCCTGCACCCGAACTGCCCGCGCCTGAACTGCCGGCGCCTGAACTGCCGGCGCCCGAACTGCCTGAGCCGTGACCGCCTGCACCCGAACTGCCTGCGCCCGAACTGCCGGCGCCAGAACTGCCGGCGCCCGAACTGCCTGCGCCCGAACTGCCTGCGCCCGAACTGCCTGCGCCCGAACTGCCCGCGACTGAACTGCCGGCGCCTGAACTGCCCGCGCCCGAACTGCCTGAGGAACTGCCTGAGCCGTGTCCGCCTGCGCCCGAACTGCCTGCGCCCGAACTGCCGGCACTCGAGTTGCCGGCACCCAAACCACCGGTACCGGAACCGGCTGCGCCTGCACCCAAACCACCACCACCGGAACCGGCTGCGCCTGTGCCCGAGCTGCCTGCGCCGGAACCGGCTGCACCTGCACCCGAGCCGCCTGCACCTGCACCAGATCCGCGTGCGCCCGAACCGGCCGCGCCTGCCCCCGAGCTGCCGGCATTCGAACCGCCCGCGCCCGAACCGGCTGTGCCTACCCCCGAACCGCCCGCGCCCAAACCACCTCCTCCGTGACCGCCCGCAGGTTGTCTTTGAACCAGCTGCAGCGAAGCAGAATTCCGAGAAGGTGCACCGCGAGTATTCGGAGACGGTGCACTGCGGTGATCGAGCGAAGCGGAAGACCCGCGTGGGGCGTGCTCGGCACCGCTCATTGCTGGTCCCCGCGCAGGCGCTGACGATGATCCGGCGACATGATCGGACGATGCTTGCGGCGTCGGCGATGCGGGCAGAGTGATCCCGCTCGCATGCCGCTCGATTGGTCTCACGTACGGCGCCGAATGGCGGCGATTCGGTGTGGCGGCATTGCCCGCTTGATCGGGCCTTCGTGTAACCGACTGCGGCGCAGCAGAATCCGGAATAGCTTTGGCGCCATCATCGGACGGAGCGGAAAACACAGGCGGGGCGAGTTCAGCAGTGCCAACCGCGGTTGGCTGAGTGGGAGGCGACGGCGGCAGCGCGACATGCCCAGACCAAGTCGTGTGTTCCGCTGGTGACGTGGTTTCGATGATCCCGAGCGCCTGATCATCGTCGAACCGATCGATGTGCGCGACCACACCCATGACCGCGATAGCCAACGCGCTTGCCGACGCACCCCAAAGCGCAAGACGTCGGCCTCGCGAAGGCTGTGCGGTATCGATGTCTGCATTCGGCCTACCCGCACCCGAACGCCGAAGCCCGGCCTGCCTGAACATTCCAACGCGCTTCGGATCGTTTCGCCTGGTCCTTCCATTCACTACGTTCATCTGCCGTCCCCTTCCGGAGTGCTCATCGAAATGAGCCGCGGTTCGGCCTGTTCGCCCACGGTTCCGCCACGGCAATGGAGAGCCGTGTACCAGCTTTTCTATGCTAAGCCTTTGAGCTATGAAAACGCCCGCCATCTTCGTGGCCGATCTGAACTGATGGCCGGAATCGCCGTCCGGCGCACCTCTCCGCGATCCCGCCCATAGTTGGCGTCGACCATGCAGGTGCAGCATTCACTGTGCCTGGCTCGAACCCCAATGAAGTTGTGAGATCGTGGACATAGCACGGGAAGCTCCGTTCTGAGCCGCCCGTCAGCCAAGTGCTGAGCATGCGCATCACGCAGCGACGGTCACCTGAGCGTGACGGAGACAAACCGGCGCGCATTTTGACGCTGGATCAGCACCGATATCCCTTTCTTCGCCTTTGCTTCCAGAGCGCTCGCTTGCTCCCGGGATTCGATCAGTTCGCCATTGAGCGACAGGACGATATCGCCAGTGCGAATGCCAGCAGCCGCTGCAGGTCCAGTCACCTGGTCCACCATCATCCCTCCGGGAAGATCACTCGCCCGCTTCTCGTCGTTGTTCAGCGGATGCATCGTCAGGCCAAGGCGATCTGGTGCGGCGCTTGCACTTTGGGCCGGCCCGGGATTCGACGCTGCGCCAGGGATTTGCACGGCGCTTTGGATTTCGCCGGCCGCGCCGACGATGATTTCAGTCGTCATCGGCTTTTGGCTGCGGATCAGCGTGAGCGTCGTCTTCGTTCCGGGCTGCAGCCCGGCGGCATACTGGGCCAATTCGGCCGAGCGAGCGATCGTCCTGTCGCCAATCTGCGTGATCACGTCGCCAGGCTTCAGGCCACTCGCGGCGGCCGGCGTACCAGGCGTGACGATGTTGACGAGCGCCCCGGCCGGCCGCGGCAAGCCAATGGCCACCGCCAACCCAGGTCCGACGTCCTGAACCTCTACACCAGGAATGCCCGCCGGGCCATTGCTCTGGGTTTGCAACTGCGCTCGCACCTTACTCGCCAGGTTGATCGGAATCGCAAAGGTCAGGCTTGGGTACCGCCCCACGTCCGGATAAACCTGCACGTCGATGCCGATCACCTCGCCCGCCCGATCGAACAGAGGACCGCCCGAATTGTCGGGAGTGGCGGCGACCTCGGTCTGGAAAAAGGAAAAATTGCTGCCGTCCGGCAACACTCGGGAAGTGGCGCTAACAATGCCAGTCGTCACGGTGTTCAGGTAACGGTCGGGCGATCCGATCGTCAGCACCTGTTCACCGACGCGCACGCGCGACGAGTCACCAAGCTTGACGGCCGGCAACGCCGCAGCATCGATCTGAATCACCGCAACGTCGCTATCTGTGTCGACGACGAGCACCTTGCCTTTGAACTCCCGCCGATCGGTCAGGCTGACCGTGACTTGATCCGCCTGATCCACCACATGAGCGGTGGTCAGAATGAGGCCATCGGGGCTGATGATGAAACCGGAGCCGGTGCCCGTTGTCACGCGAGCAATATTGCGTTGCGGCTCCGGCGATTGCGGCGCAACGCCGCTGAAAAACGCGGCTATCGGATCGTGAGGGCCGATGTCCTCGGGGGCTGGCGCCGACGTCTGCTTCTCTGGAGCCGTTGCGCGGATATGAACGACAGCCGGTCCGTATCGCTCGACGATGGTGGGAAAATCAGATGGCGTCGCCGCATTGGCCGGTGCAACCAACTTCCCCTCGGCGGGCTGGGGTGACGCGGTGTCGGCGGCAATCGCAACTGGCAAGAGCCACGGACAGCCGCCCAGAAGTCCAGCTACCACGGCAGCATGGAGCAAGGTGCGAGTCAAGATCCGGCGGAACACGGCGCCTCCGAGGCGGTCGTCATACCAGCGTACCGACGTCTGAAGCGACCAAGGCCAACAGCGTTGGCGAACAGAACAGACGCTGATAAATAAGTTTAGCCCTCTGGCAGCGCTCCGGTGTGACTGGGCTTGTCCCCTTCCTCGGCACTATCAGTTGCACCCGTTTGAACTAGACTTGGAAAATACGAAATTCTGGAACTGGAGTGTTAGCCATGAGTGAACCGTGCATCATCTCCGTTGCCATCACGGGCTCAGTTCCGCGCAAGAAGGACAACCCCGCCGTGCCGATCACGATCTCCGAGCAGATCGAAAGCACCCAGGAAGCGTACGAAGCCGGGGCATCCCTGGTTCATCTGCACGTGCGCGACGAACAGGAGAACTCGAGTTCCGACCGATCGAGTTTCGCCGCACTTCAGGACGGCATCCGGAAGCACTGCCCTGACATCATCATTCAGTTTTCGACGGGCGGTCGTGGCCGTTCGTTCGAGCAACGCGGCGCGATGCTCGACCTGCGCCCGGATATGGCGTCGCTCGCAACGGGCTCCGTCAATTTCCCGACGACCGTCTATGAAAATCCGCCGGACTTCGTGCGCGCGCTTGCGCAAACGATGCTCGACTACGACGTCAAGCCGGAAATCGAAATCTTCGATCTGGCGATGTTGTACAGCACGGCAGATCTCGTCCAGCAAGGGCTGCTGAAGTCTCCTGTGCACGTTCAATTCGTGATGGGTGTGAAGAATGCACTGCCCGCGCGTCGCGAGATTCTCGAGTTCGAGGTCCAGCAACTCAAGACGCTATTGCCGGATGCAACATGGACCGCCGCTGGTATCGGACGGCATCAGTTGGAGGTCAATCATTGGACTCTCGAAATGGGCGGGCACTGCCGCACTGGCCTCGAAGACAATGTGCGCTGGGACAAGGACACGCTGGCAAAGAGCAATGCGCAACTCGTTGCACGGGTAGCCGCTTTGTGTGGCGAATATGGCCGGCCGGTGGCAAGTGCGGCCAAAGCGCGTGAAATGCTCGATCTCCCCGCCAGGTAGGCCGACCGGACGGGCCACTCGCTCCCGTCCGGCGTCCGCGTGGCGAACGTTGCGCCGCTCGTGACGCAGGCCGAACTTACCTCGCAGGGCACAGGGGTTGGGGATAACGTCGTCGGATTCTGGAATGGCCCGGCCACGTATGCTCAGTCGGGCTCATATGCGGCGACAATTTCCGCAGGCGTCGATCAGACCGGTACGCAGACGTGCTCGCCCGCCTGCCCGTATCCCGCGCTCACATCCGGCAATACCCGAAACTTCGATCTTTCCTCGAAGTACGGTCCCATTTCGATCGATGCTCACTTGAACGTGACTCAGTGACTTCCAGACCTGGTCCACGGCGCTAGACGCGAACGCGCCGCAATGACGAGGCGGGTGCTCGGAGCCAGTTCTTCGACTGGCTTCGAGCAGTAGGTATTCGCTCAATGCCCTCGGCGTCGGCTGCGTTACGTTTTCAGTTTTGCAGCCCGACCGCATAATCGCGCTACGATACGCGTCGCACTTTGTCGAATCTCATACCCCGTCATGCTCGAACGCTTTCATCTCACCCTGATCCGCGAAGTGGACCGGCTAGGCTCGCTCACGGCGGCAGCCGGTGCGCTGCATCTGACGCAATCAGCGTTGAGCCATACCGTCAGGAAGCTCGAGCAGCAGCTCGGCACGCCGGTCTGGGACCGTGACGGCCGCAACCTGCGCCTCACGCAGGCGGGCCAGTATCTGCTGTCGCTCGCTGACCGGCTGCTGCCGCAGTTCGAGCACGCCGAAGCGCGCATGAAGCAGTACGCGAACGGCGAGCGCGGCACACTGCGCATCGGCATGGAATGTCATCCGTGTTATCAGTGGCTGCTGAAGGTCGTGTCGCCGTACCTCGCGCGCTGGCCCGATGTCGATGTCGACGTCAAGCAGCGCTTCCAGTTCGGCGGCATCGGCGCGTTGTTCGGCTACGACATCGACGTGCTCGTCACGCCTGATCCGCTGAAGCGGCCCGGCCTCAGCTTCGAACCCGTGTTCGACTACGAGCAGGTGCTGGTGGTGGCCGACGGGCATCGGCTGGCCAACGCGCGTTACGTGGAGCCCGAACAGCTCGTCGATGAAACGCTGATCACCTATCCGGTCGACACCGATCGCCTCGACATCTACAACCTGTTCCTGCGCCCCGCCGACGTCGCCCCGCGCCGTCACAAAACGATCGAGACCACCGACATCATGCTGCAGATGGTCGCAAGCAATCGCGGCGTCGCCGCGCTGCCGCGCTGGCTCGCCGACGAATACGCGGACCGTATGCCGGTGGTCAGCGTGAAGCTCGGCAAGGCCGGCATCGCCAAGCAGATTTTTCTCGGCACGCGCGATGCGGATGCGTCGCTCGACTATCTGGGTTCGTTCGTCGAGTTCGCGCGCAAGTCGAGCTGGAAGGGCTCGAAGCCACGGCGCTGAAGGTTGGGCGTCGCGGGGCGCGCGGGGACCCGTGTGCCGTCATAGCGCGCGACACGCTTCCGCGCAACGGCGACACGCATCGCTGCAATCCTGGCAATGCTGCGCCGGATGACGCGCGCACTCGTCGGCGCAGGTATCGCACAAGCGCGCGCAGAGGTCGCAGAAATCACGCATGAACTGCGTGTCGCGCGCGAGGGCCTCCGACGTCAACCGGCACAGCGACGCGCAATCCATGTCGAGCCGGATGCATTTTTCCATTTCATCGATATGCCGCTCCGCGATGCATGCGGAGTAACACCGGGTGCAGGCGCTCGCGCAATGGTCGAGCGCGTCGATACAGTCCTGGGGGGTCATTGCGGTTCCTTGGCAGTCTCGTAGCGCAGTAAAACAGCAATCGCCATGCCGTCTCGAGATCACACCGTGCGACGCGTGAGCATCGTGCGTATTTCGCCGATCGCGCGCGCTGGATTCAGCCCCTTCGGGCACACGTCCACGCAGTTCATGATGGTGCGGCAACGAAACAGCCGGTAGGCGTCTTCGAGATTCGTCAATGCGCTCGCCGGGTCCCAGTTCGACGTCGTATTGCTGCAGACGCGGGCCCTCGTCGGCGTCCGGGTCGTACCGGTAGATATCGACAGTTCGACGATCGTTCATGGTCGCTCCGATCGCGGAGCGCAAGCACGCGCCCCGTCGCAGCGCGAGCAGGCGGTACGCGCCCCCTCGCTGCCGAGGATGTGATGTGGGTCGTGAGGCATGGGCCGCGGTAGGGTCCGCGGCTGCCCGCGTCAACCGTCCTCGCCCACTTCCTGCGGCTCGGGCAGATCGGGGAGGTCTTCAGTGGTTGGCGGCTCCGGTTGGCCCGGCATGTTCGGCAGGTCCGTGTCGTCGTTGGCGGGCGTCTGTTGCACGGAAGGCTGCGTTGCGCTCATGGTCTGCTCCTTCAGGTTTCGTTCGATATGCCTGTCAGTGAGCATGCCGCAGACCCGCGACGCACCGCAATCGGCCAGGGACGCCGACGCGGCGCATGGACCTCAAGGGATCGGCATCGGACGATTGTCGGCCGCTCCGTCCCGACCGCCGTTTTCCAGTGCCTGCAAGCGGTGTATGAGCTCGCCCTTGAGCTGATGCAGCAGCGACAGCTCGCGCCGAGTCGTATCGAGCGCATCGCGCAGCAGGGGCTCGTCACTCAGGGCGAGGCTTCCTTCCATTTTGGCTAGCGCTGAGGTTCGCACCCTGATCTCGGTGCTTACGTTGATCGTCTCCACCAGCACATCTTCAATGCGTTCTGTCATCGTCTCCCCCAACCTTCGGGTTATTTGCCTTCAAATCCGATGCGCAAGCCTCCTTCGAGCATTACCGTGAAAAAAGGCGATCAGCCGACATTGCGGCGTGATCGCCATAAGCGCTTCTAGAGAAACGCTGTCCCCGAATCCGTGGGGACGTCGCAGTATACGAATACTAGGCGGCTTCGTAGGATGTTCATAACTGCTGGGTAACGGACACTACTGATCACGCTGCGCGCGCGACGGCGGCCCGTTCGGGACCATTTGCGTCGCGCGATTTGCGAGGCAGCCTGGGCGCATCTCCGATAGCCGTTTTCGGCCGGAAACTGTCCTCATCGGACTACACGCGAAACCTCTCGCCCTTTGCAAGCTTGCCGATCCGGGTACCGTACGCAACTCATGCTTTATCAACAGGCGGCGTACGTGCTACGCGCCGCTGGCGCGACTATCATGAAGGTGGGCACGCGCTTATCATGCCCTTCACGCGCTGCCCGGGTGTAATTCAGCGGCCGGCACAGGTAACGATGCCGGCCTTTTTGTTTCTGCTTGCACCCGAAGCGCTAATCACCGCGTGGCCGCCAGCACGCGCACCGGAATCGACTTCGCGCCCGGCACCTTGCTCTCTTTCGCGTAGTGCCACAGCGGCAGCAGCGGATTGCATTCCGGGTAATAGCCGCCGATGCAACCCTGCGGCACGTCGAATGGCACGACGCTCAGCCCGTCGACGCGGCGCTCGACGCCGTCGTCCGCGATCGTCTCGAGGCCGATGCGGTCGCCGTGCGCGAGCCCGCGCTTCTCCATGTCGGCGGGATTCATCAGGATCACCATGCGCGAACCCTTGATGCCTCTGAAGCGGTCGTCGAGGCCATAAATGGTCGTGTTGAACTGGCTGTCGCTGCGCAGGGTCATCAAGCGCAGCGAATCGGGCTCACGCTCGGGCATGTCCGGATCTTCGCCGATCGAAGTCGGCACCATGAATTCGGCCTTGCCGCTGCTGGTCTTCCACTTGCGCTCGCGCGCGGGCAGCGGCCGTATCACACCGCCGGGTGTCCACATGCGCGCCTCGAAATCAGCGAACATCTCGGGCCACGTCTTCGCCATTTCCAGCCGCACGCGCGAATAGTCGTCGCGCCATGCATCCCAGTCGACGCTCGAGCGCTCGCCGAGCGTCGCCTTCGCGATGCCCGCGACGATGAACGGCTCCGAGCGGATCGTCGCCGCGGCCGGTTCGACCATGCCGCGTGAGCCGTGAAAGTGCGCCGTGCTGTCTTCCATCGACACCGCCTGCGCGCCGCCCGCCTGCCGGTCGATCTCGATGCGGCTCAGGCACGGCAGCAGGTACGAGCGCTGACCATGCACCAGGTGGCTGCGGTTGAGCTTGGTCGCCACATTGACGGTCAGCCCGAGCGCGGCCCACGCCGGTTCGGTGCGCACCCGGTCGGGCACCGAGCGCACGAGGTTGCCGCCGAGATTGATCATCGCGTTGACCTTGCCGTCGAGCATCGCCTCGAAGGCCTCGACGATGTTCATGCCTTTCTCGCGCGGCGGCTCGAACGAAAACTGCCTGGCCAGCTGATCGAGCGGCGCGAGTTCCGGCTTTTCTGTGATGCCGACGGTGCGCTGACCCTGCACGTTCGAATGGCCGCGCACCGGCGACGGCCCCGCGCCCGGCTTGCCGACATTGCCGCGCAACAGCAGCAGATTGCTCAGCATGCGCACGTTCTGCACGCCCATCCGATGCTGCGTGAGACCCATGCCGTAGTGGATGATCACCGCGTTCGCCTTCATGTATTCGTCGGCGGCCGCTTCGATCGCGGCGCGCGGCAAGCCGCTCACACGCTCGATGTCGTCCCAGCTCGCCGCGCGCGCGTACTGCGCAAATGGCTCGTAGCCGTTCGTATGCTCGCGGATGAAATCGACGTCGACGACGCGCGCGCCGCCCGTGCTGACCGCGCGATCGTCCGCTTCGATGACGAGCTTGCAGATGCCGAGGATCGCGGCGGTATCGCCACCCGTCTTCACCTGGTGGTATTGGGTGCTGATCTGCGTATCGGTGGGTGTGAGCATGTCGACCGGTGACTGCGGGTTTGCGAAATGAAGCAGCCCCGGCTCGCGCAGAGGATTGAACGTGATGATCGGCACGCCGCGCTTGCGCGCCTCCTGCAACTGATGCAGCATGCGCGGGCTATTCGTACCGACGTTCTGGCCGAAGAAGAACATCAGGTCGGTCTTCTCGAAGTCGTCGAGCGAGATCGTGCCGACGCCCACGCCAATCGCTTCCTTGAGCCCGACGCTGGTGCTCTCGTGGCACATGTTCGAGCTGTCGGGCAGATTGTTGGTGCCGTACATGCGCGCGAAAAGCTGCAGCATGTACGAGGTTTCCAGCGATGCGCGGCCCGACGTGTAGAACACCACGCTGTCCGGGTCGAGCGTGCGCAGCTCGGCGCCGATCGCATCGAATGCCTGCTGCCATGACACTGGCACGTAGCGGTCGGTGGCCGGGTCGTAGCGCAGCGGCTCGGTCAGCCGCCCCGCTTCCTCGAGATCGTGGTCATGCCACTTCGCAAGCTCGCTGACGGTGTGGACCTCGAAGAAGTCCGGCGTTACGCGTTTGGCCGTCAGATCCCACGCAGTGGCTTTCGCGCCGCTTTCGCAGAACTCGAACGTATGCGGATCGGCCGGCTTCGCCCACGAGCAGCTGACACACATGAAACCGTCGGGCTTGTTTTGATGCATCAGAACCTGGCTATCCTTCAGCGGTGCTTTTTCACGAAGCAGGATCGTCGCGACCGCCTTGACGGAACCCCATCCACCCGATGCGTACGGATATGCAGCGCTTTTGGCTTCATTGCTCATGAGTCCACCCGTCTGGTCAAGAAATATCAAGTCTTGATGGGTTAGCACGTCATGTTCCCGGCTGCGGCGTCGGGCAAATCGCTGAGCCACCAGCGGAGCAACTGACACGACCCGAGCTGATCGACGCATTGCGCGATTCACTGAGCGGCAGCACTCAGAGCTGGCTTGAACTCTCGCGGGGGTGTCATAGACTCAACGAGCTGTCCATCGGCTCGACGGCAGACGGTGTTACGCGTCTGCGCCCAGTTCGAGAAGCAAACCATCCTTTCAAGGTCCACTTACAGGAGACAGAACCATGGCCCAGCTTGTCGCGCTTTACAAAAAACCAATCGATACCAAAGCGTTCGATGACTATTACGCGTCGACCCATGCGCCACTGGCGAAGACCCTGCCGGGCTTGAAAAGTTACGAGATCAGTGCGGGGCCGGTGGTGTTGGCGCAAGGCGACTCGCCTTACCATCTCGTCGCCATGCTTCGCTTCGACTCGGTCGACGCCATCAAGTCGGCATTTGACTCGCCCGAAGGACAGGCGACTGCGGCAGACCTCGGCAACTTCGCGCAGGCAGGTGTAGATCTTCTGATCTTTGACACTAGAGAAGCGTAGTGCGCCGGACCATAGCGTAGTCGAATGGCCGGCGCTCGGACCGGAGCACGCGTCGAGGCGAATTACCGTGCACAACGTTCCAAAGCAGCTACTGCTCTGTGGGTCGCTTCGACGATTTCCACGCACTCTGCGTGACGACGGGTGTGCTCGATCGTTGAACATTCCCCGGCGCGGCTCACTTGCGCAAGATCGGCGCGAGCCTTTTCCAGCGCTGCCGACGGTGATCCATTGTCTGCGATCAGCTTCGCCAGATCGAAGACGGTGCCGGAAGACAGTTCCACGTACGCGGGGCAGGCAGCACTGGCGGCGCCGCTGCACATCGAGAACCCAGCAATAGCAAATACAACGTGTCGTGCGACGCTTTCAGTCAGATTACTCATAGCAGCATCCTGTTTGCTTCATACCGGGGCCCAAGCCGATTCGTTGGTTGTTCGCTCCCCAGCGCCGGCAACACAAGTTCTGTGGCTCTCGCATCCTGCATTCCCGCTCCAACTACGGGGAATGTTGCGATCGCCGACTATTGCACGCCGCGTGAAGGTACTCAGGCAGGAGCAATGTTCTGATTCATGCGGAAGAAGTTGTCGGGATCGTACTGGCGTTTGATGGAAGCCAGCCGCGAATAATTGTCGCCATAGGCTTCCTTCACGCGTTCGTCGCCTTCATCACCGAGGTTGTTTGCATAGACACCGCCGAATGAGTACGGCCTTAGCGCTTCCCATATGCTGCGCGCCCATTGGACGTTCACCGCATCTTCTGCTGGTTCGTCCCACATGGCAACGGGAAAGCAGTCGAAGCAGGCGTCGCGATGCTGGTAGGCGGTCGCGGACCCGGCGACGCGGGCAATGGCTCCCCCTACATGCTGAAACACCAGCAGCGATGACCGCGAAGGCGAACGTTGATAGGCACCCAATACCGCGTCGATCGCGCCGTCGTCGATCTCTTTCAGGAACTGCGCCTTCCAGTAGTACCTCCGGCCCCGCGGAAACGCCCCGTCACCATTTGACTGAATCTGGAGATAGGGCAAGCGCTCGAGGCGGCGGTCGACGGATGAACCGGACTCCATCAGTGTCTCGAGAACCTGTCGACCGGCCTCGGGCGCACCGACATAGCAAGCCGTTATGCTGAAGAATCGCTCGCCGGAAGGATTGGTGACGAATGCAGCATCCGCGCTCACCTCATCCGGCGCATTGCGCGCAAATTGATCATAAAAGCGCAATGCGGCGCGTGCCTGCTCGAACGGGTATAGCAACGAGCAAACGAGCAGCTCGGGGTCCAGCGGGTGGAGCCGTAAGTAAAAAGCTGTCGCGATGCCGAAGTTGCCGCCACCGCCCCGCACGGCCCAGAACAGGTCGGGATGTTTGCTGTCGGTCGCCAGCAGTTTTTTCCCGTCAGCCATGACCATTTCGACGGCGACGAGGTTGTCGCAAGTCAACCCGTATTTACGGCCAAGCTTGCCGAAACCGCCGCCCAACGTCAGGCCGGCAAGGCCCGTGTCGCTGATAACACCTGTTGTCGTCGCGAGGCCGTGGGCCAATGTGGCCCGATCGAACTCGCCGAGCTTGAGGCCGGCCTCCGCGCGCACCACGCGCCGATCGGCGTCGACGTCAATCTGCTTCATCCGCGAGAGGTCGATAACAATACCGGCATCGCAGACCGAAAGACCCGCCACGTTGTGGCCGCCGCTGCGCACCGCGACCCGCGAATCAATCGACCTGGCAAAGCGCACGGCTGCGACCACGTCGTCGGCGTCAGCACAATAGATGATCATTGCCGGCCGCTTGTCGACTGTCCCGTTCCACACCCGGCGCGCGTCGTCGTAGTCCGGATCGTCAGGCATGACCAGCGTGCCGCGAAGCGTGCAACGCAATTGCTCGACCTGACGCGAGGCAGCGTGGCTTTCGCCGTTCAGGATATGTGACGACGTTGTTTGGGTGCTCATCTTGCCTCCCTCGCGCTCGCTGGCACTGAGCCGAATTTCAAGGTTCGGTCGCTCGATGGTTGCACTCTCCACGCGCCGAAGCAAAATGAAAGAATTCAGCTTTTAGATGAGGGAATTTCATCTAGACTGAACAGATGCGAAAGTTGCCTCCTCTGCGTTCGCTGCAGGCGTTCGAGGCGGTTGCGCGGCATCGCAGTTTCAAGGACGCCGCGCAAGAACTCAACGTCACGCCAACTGCTCTGAGTCACCAGATCCGCACGCTGGAAGAAGCGTGTGGCCGGCAACTCTTTGCGCGTCGGCCGCGGCCCATTCGACTCACCGCTGCCGGACAACTTCTGTATCCAGCGCTGCGCACGGGCTTCGATTCGTTCGCGGATGCGCTTTCCACGGTCGCGGAAATGGGCGGCACCATCGCGTTGCGGATCACGAGCCCGAACGCCTTCGCGAGTCGCTGGCTGGTTCCGCGGCTGTCGCAATGGCACGAGTCTCACCCCGATATTCCGCTGCAGATTATCGGTACCGATGCGGTCCTCGACCTGGACGCGGGCGAAGCAGACGTCGCGATACGCTACGCACACGCGGCGCCAAAAGGTTTGGTATGTAAAGAGTTCGCGCGAGATGCGTTCTACCCTGTCGCTAGCCCCGGCCTGCTTAAGGCAGAAAATACACGCCCAATTGCGGCGATGGACTTGCTTCGATTTCCTCTGATCCATTACGAGTGGACGAACGGAGATCCCGACGCACCTTCCTGGCCGCGCTGGTTTTCTGCTTCGGGTGTTCCGGTGTCCGCATTCACGCCTCTTCGCAGCAAGCGAGATTTGAGCTTTCGGGAAGAACTCCATGCGATTGACGCTGTGCTCGCCGGCCAGGGAATCGCTTTGTGCAGCGACATCGTATTGGAGCGGGCATTGCTGAGCGGTGCGCTCGTGAAAGTGCTTCCGTTGGCGTTGCCTGGCTACGGCTTCTATGTCGCCCATCTCGCGGAGCATGCGACGTCCAGTGCAATTCGCACCTTTGTACAGTGGGTCGCCTCCGCGCGTCGCGCTTAGGAGCTTCGCGTCGAATGGCCGGTCTCAGAATCGATCGCAGTTTGCCGCGACTGGCTTCCTCACACGCTCGCTCACACGCATGCCGCGTAATTTGAAGCTTCCCTTTACTTGAACGGAGTCGGTCATGCCCAAATTCGTTATAGAACGAGCCATCCCCGGAATCGGGGCTTCCAGGGCCGCTGAATTGCGCGCCATCGCTCAGAAGTCATGCAGCATCCTGCAGGAACTCGGCCCTGACGTTCAGTGGGTGCAAAGTTACGTGACAAGCGACAAGATCTACTGCGTCTACAACGCAGCGAGCGAGGAACTCGTCAGGGAACATGCGCGACGCGGCGGATTTCCGGCAGACAGCGTCGCACAGGCCATGACAATCATCGATCCGACGACCGCCGAAGCCTGATGCACCCCTGCCCGCCTGCAGGCCCTGAGCGCTGAGCGACTCATGGGCCTTGCGATCCACCTTCTCGGCGCGCCGCGAATCGAGCGGGATGGCGAGGTAGTGCCGGCACCGCGCGGCCACAAGGTCTGGGGCCTGCTCGCGTACCTGATTCGCGGCGATATCCGCGTGAGTCGCCAACAACTGGCGCGGCTTCTGTTCGAGGACGCCGATGACCCGCTGGCCGCACTACGCTGGAATCTGAGTGAACTCCGACGCCTGCTCGGCACCGCGGGCTTGCGCGGCGACATGCCGGAGCTTTCGTTAGCGCCGGCGACTTACATCGATATCGACGTGGTGGCCGAAGGAACATGGGCGCAAGCGCTGTGCGTGCCCGGTCTCGAGCGCGAATTGCTCGAAGGGAAGCGCTTTTCGGGGAGCCCGACGTTCGAGGTTTGGCTCGCGGCCGAACGGCGGCACTTTCAGGCGACCGCTGAGGCGGTCTTGCGCGAGGCCGCGCTGGCCCGCCTGGCCGCCGGCGCCGTAACCGAGGCGGCTGATCTGGCCGGTCGGCTGGTGCGCCAGAATCCACTGGACGAGAACTTTCAGGCGCTGCTCGTGCGCTGCCTCGCCGCTGCGGGCGACGGTGTAGGGGCCGCGCGCCAGGCTGCTGCGTGCCGCGACCTGTTCGAGCGCGAACTTGGCGTGCAGCCGGGCGCGACGCTCGAAGCCGCGATACGAACCGCCACTGCCGCACCGACCGCCCGGCCTGCTACCGGTCGCGCCGCGGCCGTGGCGCAGATTGCGGCGGGCGAGGCCGCGATCTGCGGTGGCGCGCTCGATGCCGGGCTGCAATGCCTGCGGCGGGGGATCGTCGACGCCGACGCCATCGGCGATGCTGCATTACGTACGCGTGCGCGCGTTGCGCTAGGCGGCGCGCTCGTGCACGCCGCGCGGGGGCGCGACGAGGAAGGCGCCACGGCGCTGCACGAGGCGCTTGCGATCGGTCAGGACGCCTCGCCGTCAGACGCGGCGGCCGCTTGCCGCGAGCTGGGCTATATCGAGTTTCTGCGCGGCCGCTATCAGCGGGCGCTGGTGTTTCTACGACAAGCGGTGCCGCTCGCCGGCGACGATCGCGCAGAACAGGCGCGCATCGCTGTTGTGCGCGGATCTGCGCTCAGCGACACCGCGCACTATGCCGCGGCGATCGCGACCCTTCGCGACGCCGAGAGGCTCGCCGACAACGTCGGCGACCTCAAGCAACTCGCTTTCGCGCTGTCGATGTCGGGACGCGCGTTACTACTGTGCGGCGACGTGCAGGCAGCAGGCGACGCACTCGATCGAGCGGTCAAGCTCGCGCAACAGGTCTGGACTGCACTTGTGCCGTGGCCCCAATCTTTGCGAGCCGAAGTAGATCTGGCGTGCGGCGACGTGGACCGCGCCGCTGAGCGCTTCGAACATGCTTTCGCGCTAGGGTGTCAGCTTGGTGACCCCTGCTGGGAAGGCATCGCCGGTCGCGGCATCGGACGTGTGACGATTGCGCGAGGTGAACCGCGACGCGCCGTCGAAATCCTGATCGACGCGATTGCGCGTAGCTCTCGCCTTCCCGATGCTTACCTCTGGGGCAAGGGCTACGCACTCGATGTGCTGTGCGGTCTGGCGGTCGCGCACGCCATGCCGCAAGCATCGGCCTGGATCGACGAGATGCTGAACCTCGCGGTGCGCAGCGGCATGCGCGAACTGTCCGTGCGCTCGCTTCTTCACCGTGCCGCGCTCGGCGACGAAGCGAGTGGCGCTGCGGCGCGGCTGATCGCCTGCGAAATCGACAATCCGGCATTGCCGACATTAGCCGACACCGCTCGACCGGCCCGTTCACTTTTTCGATAGCGGCCAATTCCGCGCCTCCGAACCCTAGGGAATCTACCGAACACTTCGCGCTTGCGTTGTCAGGGTGCCTGATATCAAATACGGAACTATCACGACGGACGGACGGGCGCGTCTTTCAGGACGCGCTTAATTTTATCCACAATATCAGCCCACCTGATATTAAGCAGCCATGCACATGCTGCTGCGCCGGCCCCGAGCGAAAGACCGAGTCGTACCCAAGATCCACAACCGCAGTTCAACAAAAAAAGCAAACAACAGGTCCGGAGATATCACCATGCAATTGAAGTCGACTCACGTCCTCATGTTCGGTGCGCTCTGCGCAATGAGCGCAGGAGCCTTGGCGCAATCGAGCGTCACGTTGTACGGCATCGTTGACACAGGGATCGAGTATGTGTCGCACGCGAACGCGAACGGCGACAGCATCGTTCGCATGCCATCCGTTACCGGAGAGTTCCCCTCACGCTGGGGGTTGCGTGGCAACGAAGATCTAGGCGGCGGCTACAGCGCTGTCTTCACTCTCGAAAGCGGCTTCAACCTTCGCGACGGCAGTTCTGGACAGGGCGGCCGGCTGTTTGGACGCCAGGCGTTCGTCGGCGTGAAGAGCCCGTATGGGACGCTCGCGTTCGGCCGTCAGTACACGATGACCTATCTGGCGATTCAAGGCGCCGACATCATCGGTCCGGACATTTACGGCATGGGCTCGCTGGATGCCTATGTGCCCAACGCGCGCACCGACAATTCGATCACCTATCTCGGCTCGTACAAAGGCTTCACGTTGGGCGTGGGCTATTCATTCGGACGGGACGCTGCGGGTACCGGCAACTCGCCGGGACAAGGAACCTGTGCCGGCTCCGTTCCGGGCCACGCCACGGAATGCCGCGATTGGTCCGCAATGCTCAAGTACGACTCGCAATATTTCGGCGCTGCCGCGTCGTACGAGGAGCAACGCGGCGGCGCGACCGCAGCCGCCAACTTCTTCGACGGTATTGCGCCAACACCTCTGATCAACGCCGCGGACAAGGACGCCCGTACGCAACTGAGCGCCTATGCACAGTACGCAGGCGCGAAGATCGGCGCAGGCTGGATTGGACGCCGCGTTGTGACCCAGTCGCCGGCCGTACCCAATATCCGTTCGGACCTGTTCTTCCTCGGCGCTTCATACATGGTCACGCCTGCATTCCTCCTCGATGGCGAAGTGTTTCGCGTCATCAATAGCGACCACGATACCCGCGCCACGATGGGAACGTTACGCACCACCTATCTGCTGAGCAAGCGTTCGTCGGTCTACGCGCAGGCTGCGTATCTGGCGAACAGTGCGAAGGCGCGCTACTCGGTCAGTGGCGGCGGTAGCGGAACCACGCCGGGCGCGGGCATGGGTCAAACGGGCGTGATGGTCGGCATCAAACACATGTTCTGATGGGGGTCGCAAATGAAACGAACCTCAATTGCTCTGTGCGTATCGGCGGTGTCCGCGATGCTGGCGGCCTGCGGCGGCGGTTCCGACTCGCTCTCCACCAATGCGACGCAATTGCCTCGGCTGTCCGCGGCACAACCCGCGACGCTGTCGGGAGACTGCGCCGCGCTCGCCGCCAGGTTGACGTTTGCCAACACGACCTTCACCTCCGTCACCGACGTGCCGGCAGGAACGCTCAAGGTGGCGGGAAAGTCCGTCCCAGAACATTGCGTGATCGAAGGGAAAATGAATCAACGCACGAGCGCCGTCGACGGCCAGACTTATGCGATCGGTTTTGAAATGCGGCTGCCAATCGCGTGGAATGGTCGCTTTTTCTATCAGGCCAACGGTGGTCTCGACGGCAATGTGACACCAGCTACGGGGGTGCTCAGTGGCGGTGGCCCGCTGAACAACGCTCTTAACATGGGCTTCGCCGTGATCAGTTCGGATGCCGGTCATTCCGGGTCGCAAAACCCGCTGTTCGGTCTCGATCCCCAGGCGCGTCTCGACTATGGCTATAACGCCGTTGCTACGCTGACGCCGATGGCCAAGCAGGTGATCAGGCTGGCCTATGGCAAGGGCCCCGACCGCAGCTACTTCGAAGGCTGCTCGAACGGCGGCCGTCATGCGATGGTCGCCGCATCCAGATCTTTCGCGGATTACGACGGCATCATTGCCGGTGACCCCGGTTTTCATTTGCCGAAGGCGGCGATCGGGGAGTTGTGGAGCGCGCAACAGCTCGCTACCGTCGCGACCGGTACGACCTCGTCCGGCATTGCCGATATCACCACCGGCTTGACGGCTACCGAAAGGCAGCTGATCGCATCGAAGATCATCGCGAAGTGTGATTCGCTCGATGGTGTGGCGGACGGAATGGTCCAGGACATCAAAGCGTGCCAGGCGAACTTCAATCTGGCCACTGACGTACCGACGTGTTCGAGCAATGGTCGCGACGGCAGCTGTCTTACGGCGGCTCAAAAGCTGGCCGTTGGAAACATGTTCTCTGGGGCGAAAAACAGCGCTGGTACGGCGCTCTATGCGAGCTTTCCGTATGACGTCGGTATCAGCGGATCAGGCTGGGCCGCGTGGAAGCAAGGCAATTCCATCAGTCTTGATCCGGCCGCGGCAGCCTTCGTGTTTACGTCGCCGCCGCAAAGCGCTTCGATCCTCAGTTCGATGGGTGCCTACGGTCTGAACTTCAGCATGGACAGTGATGCGCCGAAGATCTTCGCAACGAGCGGGGTCTATTCCGAGTCTTCGTGGTCATTCATGACGCCGCCGAACGAAACTGATTTGAGCGGTCTGCGGAGCCGGGGCGCGAAGTTGATCGTCTATCACGGAACGAGCGATCCGGTGTTCTCGTCGAACGATACGACCGACTGGTATCAGCGCTTGTCGACGGCTAGTGGGGGAGACGCGAGCAATTTCGCGCGGCTCTTTACGGTAGCAGGGATGAATCACTGCAGCGGCGGTCCGACGGCCGATCAGTTCGACATGCTGACGCCGATGGTGGCATGGGTCGAGCAAGGGCAAGCGCCGAACCGGGTCATCGCGACGGCTCGCGACACCAGCAACGCGATTCCGAATAGCGAAGTGCCGACCAGTTGGGGTGCCGGGCGCACGCGTCCGCTCTGCGCGTATCCGAAGGTGGCCCGCTACACGAGCGGAGACGTGAACTCGGCAAGCAGTTTCACTTGCAGCTAAGGCACTGACTGTGGGGGAAATCGGCGCAGTCGGCTCCGGCCGATGCGCCGTCCCGTCGGTGCGGAACGCGCGATGCTGCTCCTTGCGCATACCTCTGTCCGCGATCATCGGGCGTGCGTTTGCGCGCCCGCACTGGAGCGCTGCCATGAAAATGCGCGAGTACAAAATCGGTTCGCCGTGGTATCAGGCCGCCTGTGCGACGCTACGCCGGGCCGTCCCATCGGGGCTATTGGCTGGATGCCTGTCGGCGGCGACGGCCTCGGCGGCATCCACCGACGCATCGGGCAGCCCGCTCGCGCCGATCAATGCGGTCACCCACTCCATGTGGCCGCAACGCGCGCTGCGCGAACGCGGCTTCAGCATCCGCCATACGGTGACCGGCTTCGCGATCCATCAGGCGGCCGCCATCTTCTGGGCATTGCTGTTCGAGCAGCTCGTTGACCGGATGGCCGGCCCTGTCCCGTCACGACGGCCCGGCGCCACCGCGGTAGCCGCCGCCGCGACCGTGGCAAGCGCGTATGTGGTCGACTACAAGGTGGTGCCCAACAGGCTCACGCCGGGATTCGAGGCGCACCTGTCGCGTCGCTCGCTCGCCAACGTCTACGTGGTGCTCGGCGCCGGCCTGCTCACGGCCGCGCTGCTGCGGCGGCCCGATCGATGAAGACTGCGCTCGCAAAAAAAGCGACCAGCCTTTACCCGGCATGGTCGCCGCAAGCGCATTTGAGAACGCTGTCCCCACGAGTCCAAGCGGAGGACAAGATCAGTATAGGAAACACGTCCGCACCGCAGGCTGTCCGTAAGCCCTGCGCCGCGGACAGTTCGCTACGCGAAACGCGTGTCGCCCGATCATCCCGCCATCTGCTCCGCCGGCACCGCCACCGAACGGCCGGCAAGCCGCTCGAATTCGTCGACGTCGTGGCTGCAAAAAATCCTCAACCCGGGACTCGCGCGCTTCGCCAGATCGCGCAGTCGGCGCTGGTTGTACAGTCGTGCCGCGCGGTCCTTTTCGAGCATCCACTGATAGAAGCGCAAGCCGGGCGCGCAATGCGGACGCACCGGGTCGAGTTCGCCCGTGTCGAAATAGGCGTCACCCGCGAGCAGCAACCAGCCGCCGTCGCCGTGCACCGCGACGCCCGCGTGACCATAGGTATGGCCTCGTAGCGGCACTAGTGCGATCTCGCTCGCGAGTTCCTCGATCGGATGGACCTTCGCGAAGCCTTCCCAGCGCTCGGTGTATTGCGGCGAATGCACGCGCCACATGTTCTGGTACGACCACTGCTGCGGCCTGTAGCGCTGCCGGTCGAGCCAGGTCTTCTGCTGTGCCGCGTGTTGACGCTCGCTCGCGAGCATATGCACGGTCGCATGCGGAAAGTCGTCGAGCCCCCCCGCATGGTCGAAATCGAGGTGTGTCACCACGATGTGGCGCACGTCGGCCGGGTCGAGGCCGAGCCGCTCGATCTGCCTGATCGCCGTCATTTCATTCCGGAACTCTGGCTTCAGCAGCCTCAAAAAGAATTTGCCGAGGCGCGAATAAGGATCGGCGACATCGCGCAGACCGAAACCGGTATCGACGAGCACGAGCCCCGCCGGACTTTCGACGAGCAGACAATGGCAGGCCAGACGCCCGCGGCGGATCAACGATGCGGGTTGCCCGTTGAACAGCATGCCGCACAACGGGCAGGTCGAAATGCAGTTCAGATGGTGCACTTTCATGCCGCACTCCCCGTCTCGGTGACTGCATTCCAGCTTGTCGATTCCGCGGCAGCCGTCGCGCGGCACGCGCCGTATGCGTCATTCAGCGAATAGATCTGGTCCGAACACCTCGTAGTGAATTTTCGACTCGTGAATGTCCATGTTTTTCAATGCGTCGTGCTGCAGCCGCATGAAAGGAACCGGACCGCAGATGTAGTAGTCGGCGTCGGGCAACAGGATCTCGTCGCGCAGCTTGCTGAGGTCGATGAAACCGGCGTTGTCGTAGTCGCGGCCCTGCACGTCGGTATCGAGCGGCGCGTCGTAGAACACGATCGCGCGGAAATTCGGCTGGGTGGCGGCGGTCTGCTGCAGACGGTCGCGCATTGCGTGCACCGCGCCGTTGCGTGCACCATGAATGAACACGACGCGCCGCTGCGGGTCCTGAATCGCGCGCTTCAACATGCTGACCATCGGCGTCAGACCGACGCCGCCGCTGATCAGCACGATCGGCGTCTTCGCATGCACATCGATGTAGAACGTGCCGTACGGCGCGGCCAGTTTCACCTCGTCGCCGACCTTCACGTGATCGTGCAGCAGCGACGACACATAGCCCGCCGGCCGCCCGGCCTCGCCGCTCTCGCGCTTGACCGAGATCCGATAGC
Source organism: Paraburkholderia atlantica (assembly GCF_009362785.1). Taxonomy (GTDB): domain Bacteria; phylum Pseudomonadota; class Gammaproteobacteria; order Burkholderiales; family Burkholderiaceae; genus Paraburkholderia; species Paraburkholderia atlantica. The sequence continues at coordinate 1,285 of NZ_WHNQ01000032.1, read as the reverse complement.
TATGGCCATTCGGCACGTCGGACAAACTGTATTGCCGGATCTGCTGCAGGCCGAGCGCGGGCACGTCGACCGCAATGCCGATGTACTGGCCCGGCTCGAAGTTGGCGACCGGCTGTCCGTCCTTCGGTTCGAGAATGAATGACGTGATGACGCTGCTCTCGGGCCGCTTCTCCTTGACGACGAACGTGCGCCATCCGGTCCAGCCGCCGAGCTGCGCCGCGCGCGTTTCGTGCAATTCGGACTCCATGCCCATCAGTACGTCCGCGAGATTGCCGTATGCCTGCGCCCACGCGGAGATGATGTCGTCGGTCGCGGCGTCGCCGAGCACGTCCTTGATCGCACCGAGCAGATGTTCGCCGACGATCGGATAGTGCTCCGCTTTCACGTCGAGGCTCGCGTGCTTGTTGGCGATATTGCGCAGCACCGCGGCGAGGCTGCCGGGGTCCTCGATGTTCTCGGCGTACGCGTACACGGCGCGCGCGAGCGCTTCCTGCTGCTGCCCCTGCTCCTGATGCGCCATGTTGAAAACGTTTTTCAGTTCGGGATGCGCTTCGAAGAGCCGTCTGTAGAAACGTTGAATGATCGTATAGCCGTGCGCGGCCAAAACCGGGGCTGTCGCTTTTACGATGTCCTTGGTTTTCTGCGTCAGCATTTGTTTCCTCCTGCAGTAGGACGACTGGTTGCCTCGCTCGTGCGCGTAGCAGCGCGAGTATCTGAGTCGAGTGCCTCGCTCACATGCAAGTTCCTGGTGCATTCGCCCGCTGCTTCAAGCCTCCCCAGGCGACCATGCTGCTCCAACCGATGCCGGCTGTCCATATGCCGAAGGCCACGGACATGCCGATGACGATCAGCGCGCGGCATGGGGTAGACGCCATCGGCCACTGCGCACGCCATCGCGGGCCGGCCAACGACGCGATGCGAGAGCCGGCCAGGAACGCGGCATGCGCGGCGATCCACGCGCCGCTCGCGACGAACGGCGCTCCGCATGCGTGGCACGGCGGATGGAAGACCCACAGTACCAACTCCAATGGAGGTCACGATGTTCATGCACAACAAAAGGCTGCAATACACGGTCCGCGTCGGCACGACCAATCCCGGGCTTGCGAATCTGATGCTCGAGCAGTTCGGCGGGCCGCAAGGCGAACTGGCCGCCGCGATGCGCTACTTCACGCAGGCCGTTGCCGAAGAAGACCCCGGGCGCAAGGACATGCTGTTCGATATCGCCACCGAAGAGCTGAGCCATCTCGAGATCATCGGCTCGATCGTCGCGATGTTGAATCGCGGC
>NZ_WHNQ01000031.1 GCF_009362785.1 Paraburkholderia atlantica | reverse complement strand
ACATGCCGGTTGAGATCGGTGTTGTGCCAGAAACAACACAGCCCCACACACGAATCCTTTACGCTTCTTCCCGATTGGCTGTGGCGCCCGGTTGACCCCAACCTCAGAGCGACGCAGCGACCCGTCATGCCTGATGACCATAGCGAGTCGGTCCCACCCCTTCCCATCCCGAACAGGACCGTGAAACGACTCCACGCCGATGATAGTGCGGATTGCCCGTGTGAAAGTAGGTAATCGTCAGGCTCCCCCAAAGCCAGAAACCCCACCCCAGCGGTGGGGTTTTTGCGTTTACACGGCCAATTTCGCGCGCTTCACTATTTCCAATGCGCAGCGCATCCGCCTAACCGTGCGACTTTCGACGCGTTCGCCCAAAATCCGTGTCCTTCTGCTTCAGGCGGTCGGCACCTCCTCCAAAATCGCTATGCTCGCTTACGCGCCGGCGCTCGATCGGATCCTCCTGCGATAAAGCGGTCGAGTCTCTCACTGGCCTCCGTAATCGCCCAAAGCGGGGCGCGATGCAACTGCCGATCGTACCTCGTCGCGATCGATGCAAAGAGCTCGAAGCCCGTTTCGTCCAGCTTCCATTCGTCGCGTTCCCGACCTGCGTCGAACACCGTCGCCGAAATGCGGTCCGCGGCGTGGAGTTCTTCATGGCTCATCGAGCCGAAGCCTGCATCGGCAAGGTAACTGGTCAAAAGCATGATTTGCGTGAGCGTCTGTGCATCGCTCTTAGTGCCGACGCCGCGGCGCAGTGCGTCGAGCGACAGATGGACTCGTAGCGCGAGATCGTCGGCGATCTGGCGCGCGATGGGCAACAGCATGGCTTTGGCATGCCGCGCGCGGGCGGCGCCAGTGTTGCGGAAAGGAATCGGTTGTGCCATGGAGATCCAAGGGGTTTGCCTGAGCACATGCAATAACGGCGCGCTTTGCAAAAGGTTGAGCCTTCATTGCGCTTTACCCGCTTCCTTCGACGAAAACGTTTGCTGGCGACCACTTGCGCGCAGATTGCCAGCATGTTGCGGCGTCTATACTCGAGCGGATTGACACCTGCATCGCCCGCAGTGCGCCGATCGCTACCCAGGAATCCAGCGGTTTTGCCTCCCATGCTCGCCCGCGAAAAGACTTCGCCGCATTGCCACCTCGCGCGCGTCCGGTCGCCAGCCTCGGCCAAAGCTCTCTATCATGACAATTGGAACAACGCCGACCAGCAAGCCGGAACGGAGCAAGTCTCGTCGGCAAGCGCCATCCAGCCGCGTTCAACCCGGGGAAGGACCGGTGCGGGCTGCATGCGGTGAACCGCGTTGCGCGCTCGATCATGCGCCGCGTCGCCGCGCCACGGTCGGCTGGCTCGAGGCGCCTGTCCTCGACGGATGTGACCAGCGGCGCGGGCAATGACGCGATCTATTTCGCGCGCATCACACCCAGCGCGACGATCTTCGTTCCGTGCAAGGACGGCATCAGCCACAACCAAATCGAGGACGCGCGCGCCGATCATCTGGAAGCCGCTGCAGGTGAGCTGAGCGTGGCGTCGAGGACAGGGAGCATACGCGCATGAAGATCCTGATCGCACGAATGAACCACGAGACCAACACGTTCTCGCCGGTAGAAACCCCGTTGGCCGCATTTGGCCGCAATGGTCCCAGCTACGGCCGCGCCGCGTTCGAAGAAAACAAAGGCATGCAAACCGCGATGGCCGCGTTCATCGACGCCGCCGAGCGCGTGCACGCCGAAATCGTGACACCGATCTCCGCCATGGCGAATCCGAGCGGGCCGGTGGACGCCGCCGCCTACGATACGATCTGCGACGCGATCGTGGCAGCCGCGACCGGTTGCGACGCGGTGATGCTCGATCTGCACGGCGCGATGGTCGCCGAGAACTCGACCGATGGCGAAGGCGATCTGCTCGCGCGCGTGCGTGCGTCGTTGCCGCACGCGCCGATCGCGGTCGCACTCGATCTGCACGGCAACGTCACGCAAAAGATGATCGACAACGCCGACATCATCGTCAGTTTCAAAACCTATCCGCACGTCGACATGTACGAGACTGGCGCGCACGCAGCGCGCCTGCTGTTCGACATGATCGACGGCCGCGCGAAACCGGTGATCGCGTGGCGTCAGCCGCCGCTGCTCACGCACACGCTGCGCAGCGCGAGCGCCGACGGCGCGATGAAACGCGCGCTCGATGCCGCGCGCGCCGCCGAGGCCGACGGCGTGCTCGCGGTGTCGGTGCTGGCGGGCTTCTCGCTCGCCGATATCGACGCGCCATGCATTAGCGTCGTCGTCGTGGGCAATGGCGAACGCGCGGATGCGGAGGCGGTCGCGGGACGCATCGCTCGACAGATTTGGGACGAGCGCGACGATTTCGTCTATCGCAGCGCGCCGCTGGCCGAATCGGTCGCGCAGGCGGCGTCGCTGGCGCGCGGCGCCGACAAACCGGTGCTGCTGCTCGATCATGGCGACAACTGCATGTCGGGTGGCACCTGCGACACGATGGATCTGCTCGAGGAAGCATTGAAGCAGGGCCTCGACGGCATCGTTAGCGGGCCATTGTGCGACCCGCAGGCGGTCGCGGCCCTGGCGGCCTCGGGGGTCGGAAGCACAGTCACGCTCGCGATCGGCAACAAGCTGACAAACGATGCTTTGCCCTCCCGTTCGCCGCTCGCCCTGACCGGCGTCGTGCGCGCGCTGACCGACGGCGAATACGTGATCAGCGGCCCGACTTATACCGGCCAGCGCGCATACATGGGGCGCGCGGCAGTGCTCGACGCCGGCACGGTGAAACTCGTCGTGACCGAACACACGCATGAGCCGTGGGATCTCGGCGTGTTCGAGAGCGTCGGAATCGATCCGCGCCGCGCGCGTTTTCTGCTGCTCAAATCACGCATGTATTGCCGGCCGGTTTTCGTGCCGATCGCGGCGGCGCTCGTCGAATGCGATAGCCGTGGCGTCACGAGTTCGGACTACAGTCTGTTCAGATTCGAGCGCGTGAAACGGCCGGTTTATCCATTGGACCCTGACACCGAATGGACCGCGACCGACTGATCAACACACATGTGTTTCGACAAATCGCGGCAAGGGCTTGTGCAGTCCGCATCGAGTCTCTATAATTCGCGCCTCTGAAGGCTCGTAGCTCAGTTGGTTAGAGCACCACCTTGACATGGTGGGGGTCGTTGGTTCGAATCCAATCGAGCCTACCAACGCATCGGTGACGTAGACGAAAGCGGTTCCGCTTTCGTCTACGGTCCCGTCAAATCCATTCCATCGTTCCCGCAGTTTCGCCGTTCGGCATCACATCCCCTTCGTTGTCGTTGTCCGCGTGTGGCTCGAAGCTCGCGCACATTCACGCGCTCTGTCGCTGTTGCGTCGTCGTTCGACAATGCGCGGTACAGTAGACCTTCCGCTTTCGCCGCCGACCCGACTGCCGTTTCCATCGCATCGTTCGATCATGCGCTGCCGGCAGCATCCAACGGAGCTGTCGCAATGAAGAAGCTCATCAACGATGTGTCCACCGTGGTCCCCGACATGCTCGAAGGGCTCATCGCGCTCAATCCCCAACTCTCGCTGTTGCAGGGCGGCACGATCGTGTTGCGCGCCGATGCCGAGGCCGTGGCCGCGCGTGGCGAGGTCGCGCTGATCTCGGGCGGCGGCTCGGGCCACGAGCCCGCGCACGGCGGCTACGTCGGCCACGGCATGCTGAGCGCGGCGGTGGCCGGCGAGATCTTCACATCGCCATCCACCGACGCCGTGCTCGACGCAATCCGAGCGGCGGCCGGTCCCGCGGGTGCGTTGCTGATCGTCAAAAACTACACGGGGGACCGCTTCAACTTCGGCCTCGCTGCCGAGATCGCGCGCGCCGAGGGCATCCCGGTCGAGATGATGATCGTCGCCGACGACGTCGCGTTGAGCGCGAGCGGCGATCACGCGGGCCGTCGCGGACTCGCGGGCACTGTGCTGGTTCACAAGATCGCGGGCGCGGCGGCCGCGCGCGGTTTGCCGTTGGCCGAAGTCGCGCGGATCGCTAAAGAAGCGGCAGCGTCGCTTGGCACGATGGGCGTCGCGCTGACGCCGTGCACGGTGCCGGCCGCGGGCAAGCCGGGCTTCGAACTGGGCGATCGCGAAATCGAATGGGGCCTCGGCATTCATGGCGAACCCGGCGTGGCGCGTGGCGCGCTGGAGCCGGCCGATGCGATGGTCGGCAAGCTGCTCGCAAAGATCGTCGGCGATCTAGCGTTGCAAGCGGGCGAGCGCGTCGCGCTGCTCGTCAACAATCTCGGCGGCACCCCATCGAGCGAGCTCAACGTGGTGGCCGGCGCCGCGCTGCGCGAGCTCGCAGGGCGCGGCATCGAAGTCGCGCGCGCGTGGGCCGGCACGTTCCTGAGCGCGCTCGAGATGGCCGGCGTGTCGCTGACGCTGCTGCGAGTGGATGACGAACGGCTGAGCCTGCTCGACGCCGCCTCGCATACGAGCGCATGGCCCGCGCTGAGCGGCCGTGTCGCGCAGGTCGCGGTGCGTGCCGCACCACCCGCGCCGCAAAGCGCGAGCGGCGCGACGCTCGCGCGTGACGCGACGCTGCGTCGCGCGATCGAAGCGGTCTGCGAGTGCCTGCTGTCAGCCGAGCCGGTATTGACCGAAATGGACCAGCGCGTCGGCGACGGCGACCTCGGCATCAGCCTCGCGCGTGGCGCACGCGCGGTGCAGCTCGAGCTCGATACCTATGCGTCCGCAGCCACGCCGGGCGCGGTGTTGCGCAGCATCTCGGCGACGCTGCGGCGCGTGGTGGGCGGTACGTCGGGTCCGCTATATGCGGTGATGCTGCTGCGCGCGGCGGCCGCGCTCGAACCCTCGGGCGGGACTACCGCACGGCAATGGGCGACGGCGTTCTGCGCCGGTGTGGATGGATTGATGGAACTGGGGGGCGCGACGCCGGGCGATCGCACGATGGTCGATGCGCTGAAGCCCGCCGCCGACGCGCTGTCCGACGCACTCGCTCAGGGAGCGTCGACGGATGCTGCATTGCGAGCCGCCATCGCCGCGGCAAGCGATGGCACGTCGCGTACCGCATCGATGCATCCGCGCCGCGGGCGTTCGAGCTATGTCGGCGACCGCGCGATCGGTCATGTGGACCCCGGCGCGCATGCGGTGGCGTTGTGGCTCGCGGCGATTCGCGATGCGCTGCGCGGTTAGGCGCGGGCGAACGCGAACGTTGCTGCGAACGCAACGGCAACGCGCGCCTTCGCGGACGAGAAAAACAACGCCGCCCTCAAGGCCGCAACAGATCGAACCCTGCGAAAGCAACGACGCCGCTCAGCGCGATCAGCGCCACCGAGTGCTGTCCAACGTACAGCAGCCCGGCGGCGGACCAACACGTGATGGCGAATGCGGCAATACGTTTCATGCTTCCTTCTTCTACAACTCGAACTCAAAAGCAGGCTCAGAAGCCCAGCGCAACGGCCAGCAAACCACTGGCGACACCACATACCACCACCGCGCAGGCCACCACCGTCAGCACGCGCCGCGGAAACGACCGCGCGAGCATTGCTAGCGACGGCACGCTGACGAGCGGCAGCGTCATCAGCAGCGCGCCGGCGGGTCCAGCGGCCATACCGAACGACAGCATCGCCTGAATGATCGGCACTTCGCCCGCGGTCGGAATCACGAACAGCGTGCCGGCGATCGACAGCGCGATGATCCACAGCAGGCTGTTGTCGACGTCCGGGCCGATATGCGGAAACAGCCACGCGCGCGCCGCGCCGAGAATCAGCACGAGCACGATGTATTCCGGCACGAGCCGCAGCGTCATGCGCCCGAGAATCGAGATCCAGCGCGAGAACGCGGTGCCCGGATCGTCGGCGCTGACCAGTTGCGCGACGGCCTCTCGCGACGCTTGCGCTTCCTGCGGCGTGACCATGCGGTTCACGAGGTAGCCGAGGCCGAACACCATCACGATGCCGAGCGCGAGGCGCAGGCCCATCCACTGCCAGCCGAGCACGAAGCCCATGAAGATCAGCGTCGCGGGATTCAGCGCCGTATTCCCGAGCCAAAAAGCAATCGCCGCGCCCGGCGCCGCTTCGCGCGCACGCAGGCCCGCGACGACCGGCGCCGCGCAGCAGGTGCACATCATGCCCGGCAATGACATCAGGCCGCCTTTGACAACGCTGTTGAAGTCGGCACGACCGAGCGCGCGCGCGACCCACTGCGGCGGAATCAGCGCCTGCACGGCGGAGCCGAGCAGCAGGCCGAGCACCATCGCCTGCCAGATCGCCTTGCCGTACGCGAGGGCGAAGTCGATCGCGGCCTCCCATGATGCCGCCGGCGCGCTCGCGGACGTGCCCATCAGGATCGACTTGCCGATCGAATGCTGGCTCGCGGCGACGAATGCGCGGTTGTAGTACGGAAACCACTTCACATAGAAGAGGCCGACGACGGCGATCAGCAGGAATACGATCCAGCCAAGCGTCACGCGGGGTTGCCGAAGGGTTGATTGCATGATGGTTGTTAAATGTCGTTGTGAGTCAACCGACGACTAGCGTACGGGTATCGAGCTGCGCGAGCAGCGTTTTCGCCTGCTCGACGACATCGGCGTCGTTCGGGCGGAAGTCGAGTTGCAGCGCGTTCGGCAGCTGATCGAAATGCTGGCCGCTACTGCGCGCGTAGGCGGGATCGTAGTGAAGTTCGATCAGTTCATGCGCGAGCTCGGCGCGCCGGTTGTCGTCGACGAGCCGCTGCCAGCCCGTGACCCGCTCGCGGCTGTGCAGGCCGATCAGGCGTTCGAGCTGTCCCTTGAAGTAGTCGGGATGCTCGAACAGATGCGCGTAATCCTGCAGCAGAAACGCCGCGCGATCGTCGCGGCTCGAACGCACCTCGACGCACGCGCCGCGATGAAACGTTTCGAGCAGCGCGAGCGGCAGTGTGACGGAGCCGATGCGCCTGCTTTCCGCCTCGACGAACACCGGCCGATTCACGTCGAAGTCTTGCAGCGCGGTGACGAGCAGCGTGTCGAAACGCTTTTGCGACGGCTGCGGCACGCCGGTGTACGCGCCGAGCAGCGAGCCGCGATGCGAGGCGAGCGCCTCGAGGTCGAGCGTTTGCGCGCCGGCCTCATGCAGCGCCGACAGCAGCCGCGTCTTGCCGCTGCCGGTCGGGCCGACGAGCGCGATATAGCTGAAACGGCGCGGCAGGGTTTCGAGCCTCTCCAGCGTGGCGCGCCGGTAGCTCTTGTAGCCGCCCTCGAGTTGCCGCGCCGACCAGCCGATCATATTGAACAGCGTCGTGACCGAGCCCGAGCGCTTGCCGCCGCGCCAGCAGTAGATCAGCGGGCGCCAGTTGCGCGGCCGGTCGGCGAAGGTGGTTTCCAGATGATGCGCGATGTTGCGCGCGACTAACGCCGCACCGACCCGCGTGCCCTCGAACGGCGACACCTGCTTGTAGGTCGTGCCGACCAGCACGCGTTCCTCGTTGCTCAGCACTGGCGCGTTGGTCGCGCCCGGAATATGGTCTTCCTCGAACTCGAGCGGCGTGCGAACGTCGACGATTTCATCGAAATCGCCGGCTTTATCGAGGCTGACTAGAAGACTTTTCAAGGGAGTAGGGACAAAACGGACCGCGGGAAGACCGAAATTATCGCATGCGCGGCTCGTTCGGGCCGGTTATGCGTCCATTCCGGCGTTCCCCAGCGACGCGTCCCTTCAGCCGCCTGCCTCAGATGACCTCGACTCGCGCTTCCCCGCTCACCAGCTCGCCGATCACCCGCGCGTCGGCGAAGCCATCCGCGCGGAACAGCGCGAGCACCTCGTCGACCGCTTCGGGCGTGCATGACACCAGCAGCCCGCCCGACGTCTGCGGATCGGTCAACAACGCACGGCCGGCGGACGGCAACGCGGCGGGCAGCACCACGTCGTGGCCATAGGCGTCCCAGTTGCGGCCCGATGCGCCGGTGAAGATGCCGGCTTCCGCGAGGCTCGCGACGTTCGGCAGCCACGGCAGGTCTGCATAGCGCACGCGCGCGGTCAACTTCGAGCCGCGCGCGAGTTCCAGCGTGTGGCCGAGCAGGCCGAAGCCGGTGATGTCGGTCAGCGCGTGCACGCCGTCGAGCCGCGCCAGCTCGGCGCCCGGCCGGTTCAGCTTGGTGGTCGCGCCGATCATGGCCGCGTAGCCGGCCGCGTCGAGCCGGTCTTTCTTCAGTGCCGCCGACAGAATGCCGACGCCGAGCGGCTTGCCGAGGATCAGCACGTCGCCGGCCTGGCCGCCCGCGTTGCGCTTGACGCGTTTCGGATCGACGATGCCCAGCGCGACGAGGCCGTAAATCGGCTCGACCGAATCGATCGAATGGCCGCCCGCGAGCGGGATGCCCGCTTCCGCGCAGACCGATTCGCCGCCTTTCAGCACGGCCGCGATCACGTCGTGCGGCAGCACGTTGATCGGCATGCCGACGATCGCGAGCGCCATGATCGGCTTGCCGCCCATCGCGTAGACGTCGGAGATCGCGTTGGTCGCGGCGATGCGGCCGAAGTCGAACGGATCGTCGACGATCGGCATGAAGAAATCGGTGGTCGCGACGATCGCTTGGTCTTCGTTGAGCTTGTAGACGGCGGCGTCGTCGGCGGTGTCGTTGCCGACCAGCAGGTCGGGGAAAAACGGCAGCGGCGCGCTGCGCTTGAGCAGATCGGCGAGCAGGCCCGGCGCGATCTTGCAGCCGCAGCCGCCGCCGTGCGACAGGCTCGTTAGACGGGGCGACTGGCTTGCTTGGACTTGGGTCATGGAGGCGGGAGTTCGGTTTCGTCGAATGACCGCATTATGAGGGTAGTTTTCACACTGTGCAGCGTCGACCCGGGCCGCAAACCGGCTTGATGCCGAAACCGTATATCCCAACGATAAACGCCCGCGTAAAAAATACTAATCGCCAAGCAAATGCAAACGGCAGGTGCGCGATGAAACCAATTCTTCGCGCGCTAACGCAATTGCGCACCGCCGCGCGAATTGATCGCCGTCGACAATTAGCAAACCAATTACCGCGCGATTGCAAAGCCCTTATTTATTGCTGCCCGCGCCGGTCCCATACAAGCCATTGCTAAATCCGCCGGCGCCCTCGGCTTTTTGTCCCTGGCCGGCGGTTTTGCCGCGCGCGTTGCCTTGTCCGCTTTCTTTCGACTGAGGTTTGTGCGATTCATGAACCGCCGATGCGGCCGGGTCGGGCGTCGAACCCATTCCGGACGAGCGGCTTTCCATGTGCGAAGAGCCGCCCGACTGGGGAATCTGCGCAAGGCTGGGGGAGTTCGTGGCCAGCAGTACGGCGCCGAGAAGTGCAAGTGAGGCTGCGCCGACTGCCGCGCGCCGGGAGCAAGTAGAGTAGTTCATAGGAGCGCAATAATCCTTCGAGAAGGTCAATGGAATGCACCATTCGCGGGTTCAGCATGAACGGTGCCCGGCACCAGGAATAAATCGTGCAGACAGGGGGCGCCGTTCATTCAAGTGACTTTCGCGTGTCTTATTTACCCGGGTGGAGAATGCACTACGATCGCGCTGCATGTCGCGAAACGGCATCTATAATCAATTTTGTCCCCAAAAGAGCCGAGGCCATGCAATGACGCAAATGACTCGGCGACAATTCCTGAAGGTTTCTGCCACCTCGCTCGCCGGATCGAGCCTAGCCCTGATGGGCTTCTCGCCGACACCCGCGCTGGCCGAAGTCCGTCAGTACAAATTGTCGCGTGCTACCGAAACCCGCAACACCTGCCCGTACTGCTCGGTGGGCTGCGGCGTCCTCATGTACGGCCTTGGCGACGAAGCCAAGAACGTGAAGACGAGCATCTTCCACATCGAGGGCGACCCCGACCATCCGGTCAATCGCGGCACGCTGTGCCCGAAGGGCGCGAGCCTGATCGACTTCATCCATAGCCCGAGCCGTTTGCGCTATCCCGAGTACCGCGCGGCCGGGGCGAACGAGTGGAAGCGCATCTCGTGGGAAGAGGCGCTAGACCGCATCGCGAAGCTGATGAAGGAAGACCGCGACGCGAACTTCGTCGAGACGACCGCTGACGGCAAGAAGGTCAACCGCTGGCTGACTACCGGGATGCTCGCAGCGTCGGCCAGCAGTAACGAGGTGGGTTACCTGACGCACAAGACTGCTCGCAGTCTTGGCATGCTCGGATTCGACAATCAGGCGCGTGTCTGACATGGCCCGACGGTGGCAGGTCTTGCCCCGACGTTTGGCCGTGGAGCGATGACGAACCATTGGGTCGACATCAGAAACGCGGACTTGATTCTCGTGATGGGCGGCAATGCGGCCGAGGCCCACCCATGCGGTTTCAAATGGGTCACCGAAGCCAAGGCGCACCGCAAGGCGCGCCTGATCGTGGTCGACCCGCGCTTTAATCGCACCGCGTCGGTCGCGGACTACTACGTGCCGATCCGCACCGGTACGGACATCGCGTTCCTCGGCGGGGTGATCAACTATCTGCTGACGAACGACAAGATCCAGCACGAGTACGTGAAGAACTACACGGACGTGTCGTTTATCGTCCGTGAGGACTTTGCGTTCAACGACGGCATATTCTCCGGATACAACGCCGACAAGCGCAGCTACGACAAGACCTCGTGGGACTACGAGCGCGGCGACGACGGCTTCGCCAAGGTCGACCCGACGCTGCAGGACCCGCGCTGCGTCTATCAGCTGATGAAGAAGCATTACTCGCGCTACACGCCCGAGCAGGTCGAAAAAATCTGCGGCACGCCGAAGGACAAGTTCCTGCACGTGTGCGAAATGCTCGCGGCGACGTCGGTGCCGGGACGCGCGACCACGATCATGTACGCGCTAGGCTGGACGCAGCACTCGATCGGCTCGCAGATCATCCGTACCGGCGCGATGGTACAGCTGCTGCTCGGCAACATCGGCATCGCAGGCGGCGGCATGAATGCGCTGCGCGGTCACTCGAACATTCAGGGCCTGACGGACCTCGGCCTGATGTCGAACCTGCTGCCGGGCTATATGACACTGCCGATGGAAGCGGAACAGGACTTCGATGCCTATATCGCGAAACGCGCCACCCAGCCGCTGCGGCCGAACCAGCTGAGCTACTGGCGCAACTATCGCGCGTTCCACGTGAGCTTCATGAAGTCGTGGTGGGGTGACAAGGCCACCGCCGAGAACAACTTCGCTTTCGACTATCTGCCGAAGCTCGACAAGTCCTACGACCTGTTGCAGGTCTTCGAGCTGATGAGTCAGGGGAAGATGACCGGCTACATCGCGCAGGGCTTCAACCCGCTTGCCGCCGCGCCGTACAAGTCAAAGAACGGCCCGGCTCTGGCCAAGCTGAAGTGGCTAGTGATCATGGACCCGCTCGCGACCGAAACGTCGGAGTTCTGGAAGAACCATGGCCCGTTCAACGACGTCGACAGCGCATCGATCCAGACCGAGGTGTTCCGTCTGCCTACCACCTGCTTCGCCGAGGAACGCGGCTCGCTCGTCAGTTCGAGCCGGGTGCTGCAATGGCACTGGCAGGGCGCGGACGGCCCGGGCGAAGCGAAGAGCGACCTCGAGATCATGGCTGGGCTGTGGCTGCGGATTCGCGACGCTTATCGCAAGGACGGCGGCAAGTATCCCGATCCGATCCTGAACATGAGCTGGCCGTATGCGAAGCCGGACAGCCCGACGCCCGAAGAAATCGCGAAGGAGTTCAACGGCAAGGCGCTCGCGGACGTCACCGATCCGAAGGACCCGACCAAGGTGCTCGCGAAGAAAGGCGAGCAACTTGCGAGTTTCGCGCAGCTGCGCGACGACGGCTCGACTTCGAGCGGCTGCTGGATCTTTTGCGGCTCGTGGACCCAGGCGGGCAACCAGATGGGCCGCCGCGACAACTCGGACCCGACCGGCATCGGCAACACGCTGAACTGGGCGTGGGCATGGCCGGTGAACCGGCGGGTTCTGTACAACCGCGCGTCGTGCGACCTCAACGGCAAGCCGTTCGATCCGACGCGTAAGCTGATCGCGTGGAATGGCAGCACGTGGTCGGGCGCCGACATTCCGGACTTCAAGGTCGACGAGCCGCCCGACAGCGGCATGAATCCGTTCATCATGAATCCGGAAGGCGTCGCGCGATTCTTCGCGCGCGACGCGATGGTCGAAGGGCCGTTCCCCGAGCACTATGAACCGTTCGAGACGCCGCTCGGCTACAACCCGCTGCATCCGGACAACAAGCTGGTCGTCAGCAACCCGGCGGCACGCGTGTTCCCGGGCGATAAGGCCACGTTCGGCACGCACGAGAACTTCCCGCATACCGCGACCAGCTATCGTCTGACCGAGCATTTCCACTACTGGACGAAGCACGCGAAGTTGAACGCGATCATCCAGCCCGAGCAGTTCGTCGAGATCGGCGAAGACCTCGCGAAGGAGATCGGCGTGGTGGCCGGCGACCGGGTCAAGGTGAGCTCGAACCGCGGGCACCTGATAGCCGTCGCGGTCGTGACGAAGCGCATCAAACCGCTGACGATCGAAGGCAAGAAGGTGCAGACCGTCGGGCTGCCGATTCATTGGGGCTTCATCGGGCTCGCAAGGCCGGGCTATCTCGTCAATACGCTGACGCCCCCCGTGGGCGACGGGAATTCACAGACACCGGAAACCAAGTCGTTCCTCGTCAAGGTCGAAAAGGCATAAGGTAAAGAGATGGCACTGCAATCACTGGACATCAGACGCGTCTCGGCCACGACCACGCAGCCGCCGGTGGCTCGCGCGCCGGCCACCGGGCAGGTCGCGAAGCTCATCGACGTATCGAAGTGCATCGGCTGCAAGGCGTGTCAGACCGCCTGCATGGAGTGGAACGATCTGCGCGACGAGATCGGCGTGAACGTCGGCGTCTACGACAATCCGCCCGACTTGACTCCCGATTCGTGGACCGTCATGCGTTTCGCGGAGTATGAGAACTCCGCCGGCGATCTCGAATGGCTAATCCGCAAGGACGGCTGCATGCACTGCGAAGACCCGGGCTGTCTGAAGGCCTGTCCGGCGCCGGGCGCAATCGTGCAGTACACGAACGGTATCGTGGATTTCCACCAGGAGAACTGCATCGGCTGCGGCTTCTGCATCGCCGGCTGTCCGTTCGACATACCGCGTATGTCGAGACAGGATCGCCGCGTGTACAAGTGCACGCTGTGCTCGGACCGCGTCGCGGTCGGCCAGGAGCCGGCCTGCGTGAAGACCTGCCCGACCGGCGCGATCATGTTCGGCACCAAGGAGGACATGAAGCTGCAGGCCGAGGACCGCATCGTCGATCTGAAGGAGCGCGGTTTCCAGAACGCTGGCCTGTATAACCCGGACAAGGTCGGGGGCACCCATGTGATGTACGTGCTGCACCACGCCGACCGGCCGTCGCTGTATCACGGCCTGCCGGACGATCCGCGCATCAGTCCGATGGTGACGTTGTGGAAGGGCATCGCCAAGCCGATCGGGCTCGCCATCATGGGGATCGCCGCGCTCGCGGGCTTCTTCCACTACACGCGCGTCGGCCCGAACGAGGTGACCGAGGCCGATGAAGCCGCCGCCGTCAAGGAAGCCGAAGAAGCACGCCGTTCGCGGGAGGGTAGGCAATGAACCACTCTGAGCACTCCGACTTCACGGACGTGAAGGGCAACCGCCTGATCGTGCGCTATACGCCGAACGAGCGCACGAATCATTGGATCACCGCGATCTGTTTCATCCTGCTTGCGCTGTCCGGTCTCGCGTTGTTCCATCCGGCGATGGCGTTTCTATACGTCGTGCTTGGCGGCGGACAGTGGACGCGGATCTTGCACCCGTTCATCGGCTGCGTGATGTTCATCTCGTTCCTGATTCTTGCGTTGCGCTTCTGGCATCACAACTATCTTGACCAGGCGGATATCCAGTGGATGAAGCAGTTCCGCGACGTGCTGAACAATCGCGAGGAACGCCTGCCCGCAATCGGCAGGTACAACGCCGGGCAGAAGCTGCTGTTCTTCGTGATGGTGATCTGTATGCTGCTGCTGTTGCTGAGCGGCATCGTGATCTGGCGACGCTACTTTTCGTTATATTTCCCGATTGGGCTGATCCGGCTGTCCGCGGTCGTGCACGCGGTGACGGCGTTTTTGCTGATCGTCGGCATCATCGTGCATATCTATGCGGGGCTGTGGGTCAAGGGCTCCATAGGTGCGATGATGCGCGGCACCGTTACCTATGGCTGGGCGCGCAAGCATCATCCGAACTGGTTCAGGGAAATCATCGGTAAGTAAAGTGTTTCAATGCGCCGCACGCAGCACCCCGCGCACCGGGCCGCCGCGCCATGTCGATGACGGGCGGCGGCTTTTCAGTTTTCAGAGGACGATACCTTGGTCCAACGCATTCTCGAAGCCGCCGACATCGAGTCGCTCGATCCCTCGGCAATACCCCGCATCCGCATGCCGGAGCGGCTTGCGGTGTTCGCGCCGCGCGCCGCGCGGCTGCGTCAGCTCGCGTCGCGCGGCAATCCGATTGCCGGCTACCTGCGGTTGATGGCGGCGCTCGCCGATGCGCAGCAAGCGGTGCTCGCGCATTTCAAGGCGCAGCCGCCGAGCCCCGAGCTGATCGCGAGCGCGCAACAGTATTCGATGCCGCTGATTCCGGCGCTGTCCGGCGCGCGCGATCCGGCGTGGCAAGACGTGCTGCTGCAACTGCTCGACAGGATCGAAGCCGCGGGCCCGTTGACGCCGCAACTCGTCGCGTTGTTCGAGCGGCTGGGCTCGCTCGACGCCGCCGCGCTCGAAGCGCAGGCCGACGCAATCTTCGCGCAGCGCTTCGCCGACGTCGAGCCGGCGTGCGCGCCGTTCATCATGGCCGCGCTGCAAGTCGTATGGACCGACCTCGCCGCCGACATCGACAAACGCGCCGTACCGTACCTCGACACGCCGGGCCTGTGCCCGGTGTGCGGCTCGCATCCGGTGGCCAGCACGCTACGCATCGGCGGCGCGTACGACAACTATCGCTATCTGCAATGCGGGCTGTGCGCGACCGAATGGCATATGGTCCGTAGCAAATGCTCGAACTGCGATTCGACGAAAGGCATTGCGTACCACGTGGCCGGCTCGCCCGACGCCGACGCGGCCACCCGCGAAGCCGAAACGAAAAACGCCGTGCTAAAGGCGGAGTCGTGCGACGAATGCCATACTTACCGCAAGATCGGCATCCAGGCGAAGGACTACGAGTTCGATCCATTCGCGGACGACCTCGCGAGCCTCACGCTCGATCTGCTGATGGGCGCGGAAGGTTACCGGCGCGCGTCGCCGCATCCATGGCTGTGGCCGGAGCAGACGGCCGGCGGGATGGAAGCGGAGGACGACGAGTCCGCCTGACGGCGGCCTGACCGGACGCAAGTTCAACACGACATAAGGATTGCTCGTGAGCGATGTGAGCAACTCGGAATTGCGCGCGCTGATGGCGCGCGTGCCGTCGGTGGACAAGGTGATGGCGTCGGCGGAATTCGCGCCGCTGATCGGCGAATACGGCCGCACTCAGGTACTCAATGCGCTGCGCGACGCGCTCGACGCGTGGCGTATCGGCGCGCAATCGGGCGATGCGGCGGCCAATCCGGCGGTGAGCGCGCTCGATACCCCGCAACTGCATGCGACGGTCGCCGCGGCGCTGCTCGCGCGCAACGCGTCGCGGCTGCGCAGCGTATTCAATCTGACCGGCACCGTATTGCACACGAACCTCGGCCGCGCGCTGCTGCCCGACGAGTCGGTGCGCGCCGTGATGACTGCGCTCACGCAACCCGCCAACCTCGAGTTCGATCTCGCCACCGGCACGCGCGGCGACCGCGACGACCTGATCGACGATCTGATCTGCGAGCTGACCGGCGCCGAAGCCGCGACCATCGTCAACAACAACGCGGCCGCGGTGCTGCTCACGCTGTCCGCGCTCGCGACGAAGAAGGAAGTGGTGGTGTCGCGCGGCGAACTCGTCGAAATCGGCGGCGCGTTTCGCATTCCCGACATCATGAGTCGCGCAGGCGCGAAGTTGCGCGAAGTCGGCACGACGAACCGCACGCATCTAAAGGACTATGAACAGGCGATCAACGCGCGCACTGCGCTGCTGATGAAAGTCCACGCGAGCAACTACGCGATCAGCGGCTTCACGAAGGAAGTCGGCATCGACGAGATCGCACCGCTCGCGCATGAGCACGGACTCGCGGTCGCCGTCGATCTCGGCAGCGGCACGCTGGTCGATCTCGCCGAATGGGGCTTGCCGCGCGAGCCGACCGTGCGCGAGACCGTCGCGGCCGGCGCCGATCTCGTCACGTTCAGCGGCGACAAGCTGCTCGGCGGGCCGCAAGCCGGGTTGATCGTCGGGCGTCGCGATCTGATCGCGAAGATCAAGAAGCATCCGCTGAAGCGCGCACTGCGCGTCGGCAAGCTGACGCTCGCGGCGTTGGAGCCTGTGCTGCAGCTGTATCGCGCGCCGGAGAAGTTGACGGAGCGGCTAACCACGCTACGGCTCCTCACGCGTCCCGCTGAAGACATTCACGCTGCCGCGCAGCGCGTGCTACCGGCGCTGCAGCAGGCGATCGACACGCGCTACACCGTGGCAGCGGAACCGATGTTCAGCCAGATCGGCAGCGGTGCATTGCCCGTCGACGTGCTGCCGAGCCATGGCCTCGTCATCACGATGAGCGACGGCAAGCGCGGCGGCCGTCATCTGCTCGCGCTCGAAAAGCAGTTGCGCGAGATGGCGCGGCCGGTGATCGGCCGGATCGCGGATGACGCGTTGCGGCTCGATCTGCGCTGCCTCGAAGCCGCCGACGAAGCGCAATTGATCGCACAGCTAATGGCGCAACCGAAAAGCAACTGAAGGACAGGCACGCATGATCGTCGGTACAGCGGGGCATATCGACCACGGCAAAACGAGCCTCGTGAAGGCACTGACCGGTGTCGATACAGACCGGCTCAAGGAAGAAAAAACGCGCGGCATTTCGATCGAGCTCGGCTACGCGTACGTGCCGCTCGACAACGGCGACGTGCTCGGTCTGATCGACGTGCCGGGCCACGAAAAGCTCGTGCATACGATGACCGCGGGCGCGAGCGGCATCGACTTCGCGCTGCTCGTGATCGCCGCCGACGACGGCGTGATGCCGCAAACGCGCGAACATCTGGCGATCGTCGAACTGCTCGGCATTCGGCGCGGCGCAATCGCGTTGACGAAAGTGGATCGGGTCGATGACGAGCGTCTGCGCAAAGTGCGCGACGAAGTGAGTGCGTTCGTCGGCGATAGCGTGCTGCGCGACGCGCCGGTGTTCGATACCTGCGCGACGCGCGCGGACGATGCGGGCGTCGCCGCGTTGAACGCGCATCTGCGCGAGCAGGCTGCCGCATGGCGCATGAAGCGCGACGACGGGCTGTTCCGCCTCGCCGTCGATCGTGTGTTCACGCTCGCGGGGCAGGGCACGATCGTGACCGGGACCGTCGTGGCGGGCAGCGTGAGCGTCGGCGACACGATGCTGCTCGCGCCGAAAAATCAACCGGTGCGCGTGCGCAGCATCCACGCACAGAATCGCCCCGCCGAAACCGGCCGCGCCGGTCAGCGCTGCGCGCTGAATCTGGCAGGCATCGACAAGAGTGCGATCGAGCGCGGCGACTGGGTTGTCGATCCGCGGCTGTCGCAAGCGAGTGAGCGCATCGACGTCATGTTGACGCTGCTCGCCGACGCGCCGCACGCGCTCGAACATTGGACGCCGCTGCATGTGCATCTCGGCACGCAGCATCAGGTCGCGCATGTCGCGCTGCTCGAAGGTGACACGCTCGCGCCAGCTCAGCGCGCGCGCGTGCAATTCGTGTTCGAGCGGCCGGTGTGCGCGGTGCCGGGCGATCGCTTCGTCGTGCGTAACGCTCAGGCCAATCGCACGGTGGGCGGCGGGCACGTGCTCGATCCGTTCGCTCCGGCGCGCAAGCGGCGCTCGGCGGAACGCTTCGACTGGCTCGACGCGATTCAGACGCTGCTCGACACAGGCTCACTCGATGCGCTGTTCGCGCGCGCGTCACACGGTTTGTCGCGGGCATTGCTGGAGCGCCTAACGGGGATGCCGGCAGCCGCACTCGCGTTGCCCGCCGGGACGCGCACGATCGAACTGGGGGGCCATGACGCACTGCTGCTCGCGGACGCGACATGGCACGCACTCGCCGGGCGCGTGACCAGTGCGCTCGCGCAATACCACGAGCGCTCGCCGGATGAATTGGGCCCGGACGTGTCGCGCTTGCGGCGCATCGCGGCGCCACTGGTCGACGACGCGCTGTGGCGCGCGCTGGTCGACGATGCGGCGGCGCGTGGCGAGCTCGTCAGGCGCGGACCGTGGCTGCACTTGCCCGGCCACACCGTGACACTCGACGCGGCCGATCAGGCGCTTGCCGCTACGCTGCTGCCCGAGATCGAGGCGGGGCATTTCGATCCGCCGTGGGTGCGCGAGCTCGCGAACACGCATGGTGTGCCGGAGGAGCGTGTGCGTCAGTTGCTGCGCAAACTCGCGCGTCAGGGGGAGCTGTTCCAGATCGTGCATGACCTGTTCTATCACCAGCAGGTGATTCGCGAACTTGCGTCGATCGCGGCGACGGAGGCGCACAAGAATGCCGGCACCGTGGCGGCCGCGCCGTTTCGCGACGCGACCGGACTCGGCCGAAAACGCGCGATCCAGCTTTTGGAATTCTTCGACCGGGTTGGGTATACTCGCTTTCACCGTGGCCTGCACCTCGTGCGCACGGATAGCCGCTGGCTCGAGCTGCCTTGATCTGGCTTTTGCGGCCTGTCTCTGCGGGCACGCGTCATTCAATCACCGTAGGAAGGCATTCGTATCCGGTGGTGCGGCTGGGCTTCAAACCCAGTTGAGGGCGTCAGACGCTCTCGGGTAGGTTCGACTCCTGCTGCCTTCCGCCATAAGGCTTTGCGTCATTTTCCGGTCCGCCTTGTAGAGTTCAGCAATTAATGTCGTTTACGACACGAATTGATTGTTCTCGAACCGACCCGATTTTTCCGTAGGGGCTTTTCTTGAACGTTTTCGTTATGTCTAACGCTCGATAGGTCTGCAAGCGCCAATGCTTTCGTGTGTAGCTTGTTAAATCCAAAAACGGGCTTGATTCCGCTTTGCTGAAATAACCGCGCCTCAACTCTTTCCCGCGTAGGCCTTGCGTTTTCCGAGAGCACATCTTGAAAGCACTTCCAGTATTCATTGAAGAGCTTCTCGTCGCGCGCCAACTTTTCCCTATGTCGAGCCTCCTGTCCTCTACGCACTAGCAGCGCTGCAAAACCTGGCGCCAGTCTACGCAAGCTGCAATAGCCGGTGTTGAGAAGTCTGCTGGCTTGACTGAGGTTGCTAACCAACCCCAATTTATCAAGTCCTTCCAGCGCAGCGACTAAGGCATCTGAAGTTTTAAATCTGGGGGCGCGCCGGTGGCGCTGTACTACTTTGTTGTAGCCGTCAGCGCTTGCGTACTTTTTCCGCAACTTTACGTTTTTTCCAAGTAGGATATCGGATATTTTGCAGTCGCAACGGTTTGCGATAATTGTCAAAATAGGCAGCGATGCCCGTTGACCGGAGAGCCAGCTATCAACCCGACCGTGGTAGACGCCGAGATACCTGGCTAGCCGGCGGCCACTCCCGTCGCATAGCGTATTTACAGCATGTTGCATAAATTCACCAATTCGACTGCAATTGCTGAACGCTTCCGGGAATTGATGGATCTCATCCAACAATTGCGCGACCAAATGCGCGGATCGGACTTGCTCTTTGCGCGCTTTTCTAGTCTCGTGATTCGCAAGACTACTGCCATCGATGCGAGACAATCCGGGGAGCCAGAATGTATACCGCTTGGGTTTGGATCGCTCCGGTACAGTCTCGAGAAGGGTGTTATGGAGGGGACAGGCTTCGACACAATGAATTGACCAAAGCAGGCGGTTATACTTCTGACGACCCACGGACTCGTCGTCGCTGTAACAGGAGGGGCAAAAGCACTCTCTTTGGGAAAGAAGTTTTTCGAGGGAGACATGGGTTCGTAGCGGAAGCAACGTTCCCGAGGCGAGGTCGCTGCGCATCGTAAGTTTCTCGAGCGCGTTGACCCACATTGCTGCCCTTGCGCCCGCGCCATTCATAGTGAAAGTGTCGCGGGCGAAGTCCAGTGTACGCACCTCCTGGTCATGGAAAAGAGGTCCAACTGCACGATTGGCAAATACCCGCGGAAATAATCCGTGATAGGCACTCAATCTACGGAAGTAACTAGCCAGGCTCTCATAGCTCTCCCCACTCTCTCCTTGAGGTGGCAGACCAAAGCAAGCCGAACGCGCTGGAGAATCATCAGGCCACCCGCCGGGGGTGCTTACTAACGTGATCGGAGTCTTCATCGGGCGCGACGCCGATTTAACTGGCCATGCTCATCGTGTTCTTTCTTCAACTCCCTCCACAAATCTTCTTCTGTTGTGTAAGTCTTGACGAGTTCATCTTGAAGGTAAGGTTGGATCCGCTCTTCACCGCGTAGCGTCTCCATCGCTATTTGTCGATGCTTTTTAAGCGATGGCATCGACTTCAAAAGAAGAGTTCTACTCCATCTCGGTCTTTTTTCTTTCGAACACCGGGCGGCGGCCTCTAGGATCACTCGAACGGACGCGCCGCATAGTCCAAACGTACCATTGAACAGGTATTGAATATCGTTTTCTAAATCGATTTCGAAGCTATATGGCAAGCGTTCGGTCACGGATTTTATAAACGTCGCATATTCGATGAAATCTGCCTCGCATTGTTTATACCGTGGGCAATGTATAACGGTGATCCGGCGAGCTAATTGACCCGTCGCGTGTATTAATTCTTCGCTTCCGTATGCACCGATTAATACTAGATTAAAATTGGATCGGTTTGAAAGGGACTTCAACAGATCTCCGTAATGAATCGGAGGGGTTGACGAATGCAAGAAATGAATGATCTCGTCGAGTATCAGATGCTGAAGTCTCCGACCCTGGATAGCTTTTTCAAGCATCATTCGGCTGTTCTCAGCAGGACTGTGTTGCTCTTCCTCGAGATTGCGCGGCATGCCGAAGCCATCCAAGACACTGGGCGCCAGTAACGCCTTGCAGATTCGCGCATACAAAAGACTGAAATCTATCTCGGGTTTCTTGTCTGCGGAATCTACTTCGACCAATACCGCTGGGATGATTGAGGGATCCTCCTGGATTCGATACGCGTTGTCCTGGAGGAGTATCCTCAGTAGTTTTCGCCCAAAAGCCGATTTTCCCCATCCCGTCGGGCCGACGATCAAAATAATGGAAAGGCCTCCGATTTGCTCCATAAGTACTTCCGTTTCCTCTAGAATCGCGCTCATAGTTCGATGAGGAATTAAAAGATCATTCATGTAATTTTCTTTGTCCTCGTGGGAGCCTGTAACAGCTTGCTCTTTGGTGATCATGTTCAACTCCAATGTTCAAAATAACGTGCTTTCAACTTTGAGCAGCGATAGGGGTGGCTCTTGAGGGAAGGCCGAAGAAACCCACGCCACGGCAGTGCTTTCGCAAGGCCGAATGTTGTCGAGACGCGTGGGAAGCATATCGAGGTGTCCGCTCAGATTGGTTCCCTAACTTTAAGTTTTGCGTAATCAATTTTGAAACTCCTCGGGGACGGATAATTGGATTCGGTCTGCTGATGGTCTACCTCGGTCCTGTCATCTTCGGTTTCAGCGGATCCACCGTCACGGTTCTGGAGGGACAGTGTCCTATGCGGTTCAGGAGGTAAGACGGTGGTGAGGCCCGCGGCACCGTAGATCATTTGCGTGGCTGCGGTGGCTTCCGCGGCCGGTGGCAGAACGTGATCGGCGAAGACGTCGTCGAGCACCGACTCAAAGTTTTCGTTTGGAGAAGCCTTCAGTCGTAGGCGCACTTCGTAAAGGGCATAGCGCAGTTCGATTGAGGTCAGGTTGCGGTAGCGAAGCAATAAGCTGGATACGCATTTCACCCACTGCTTGTTGACGACGGCGTATGCCACACTGACATCCCACATGTCGACGTACATTTCAACGTTAATTTTTTTATAGCGCGCCTGCGCGAATTCATCTGCCCAATACCAGATGGGCCGGATCAGCACTCCCATTCGTGGATCGACTTTGTAGGTACTGTGAGTGGTTGGAATCAACGTTTGCAGCATGAACCCCATGTCGTAAGGCCTCACCCTAGTGAGGCGCCTGCCCGTCTCGATGAATCGCTTATGCATATATTGTTCTGGCGTATGGTCATGTGCCGGGTGGCGCGTATCGCGGTTGTATTCCACAAAGAAGAAATAGTCGAGAAGACCGTGCAACTCAACAAAGGAGAGGTGGTCAGCGTTCATTGGATCTACGGAACGCGTCATTGTCCGTACGTGTTGGGTAGCCTTCGTGTTACCTCTCAGGTCGTGAAGTAATTTGGTGTTGGTGACACCAAAAAGGCGCTCAAGGACGCCACCGAACCGCGACTGATGAGCTGGTCGGTAATCGATGGTGATATCGTTGAGATCACAGAACCGATCAAAGGCTTTCGAATGAAATTCCTTCCCGTTATCACAAACGATGAAATCTGGTACGCGCTTGTGTTTCGCCACCATCGCACGTATGGCCATCATGCAGCTCACGGTACTCGGTGGATGTAACGCGAGATAAAAGGCCAAGACCATTCGTGACTCCGCGTCCATCACGATGGTAAGCCACGCACGCAGCTTATATTCGCGGCCGCCGACTCCGCGTGTTTTGACTACGACGTCGACTTTGGTGTGATCGATATGGACCCGATGGAATGGACGCCCTCCATGAATCTTGTCGTGACGGTGCAGGTACCACACGGCAGGCTCGTTGTTATAGGCACGGCGCGCGCCCTCTCTCGCTCGCTCATCACGGAACTGCGAAGATCGCCGATAGAACGTATTCCGGGAGCAGGGTCTCAGTTCCCGTTCCTTGCAAAGTTCCTTGAACTCCTCGAAGCTCTTGCGCACAGAGGGATTCGTTGGATTGTTACCACCGGTCATAACCTCTTTGATTAGGTCGATAACGTTTTGTGAAAGTTGTGGACCTCGTCCACCAGGCCGCTCTGGGATCAAAGCAAGCTTTTGAGCCGGCTTGGAGTCTCCCGCTCCGCGCATCTTCTTTCGCCAGCGTTGAATAGTCCGTTCCGAATACACATGAGGAACGTCGATTTCTTCGAGCTTTTTCAATAATTCGAATCTTCGATTAGCCACGCTAATTCGCTTGTCGCTGATAGGCGGGTTATCCGCAAGAAGTTCTTCAGTATTTTTTGTTGTTGAAAGCAGCTGAACTTCCCCGGAAAACATCAGAGACTGAAACCGGTCTTCTGACAGCACCTCGGATACGTTGCATTCCGCGTTCCGAAAAAGGACTTTTCCTTCTGGTAGCGCCGTGACCGTGTACACATCAGCGTGACCGCGAAAAATGAACTCGGTTCCAATATCGACGGTCAGCACGAAATGGGTCGAGACCGCGTGAGGCGGAGGACGACGCCATTTAACGAGCTCTAATTGATCTCGTGTCGAGCAGATAACGGCCGAGTAGGGTTCAGAAAGGTCGTCGTACTCCAGATCGACAAACACGTGCTGCTCAGCAATGGCCTTCCAGACATCATCGACGCGAAATCGACCAGGAGGCGTTTCATGTTCAATGTTCTCGTTCCACGGCGTAGCGTCTTCATATGCCGCATGATTCAACGCTGCGAAACTCATCGCCCCGCCGCGTTTCTCCAGAAGCGCTTTAATTGCAAGCAAGGCGTCATCAGGAGCGGGACGGGCATCGTCACTCAGATATGCAGAGAGATGCTCGAGATTGGTCGCAAACAGGTCATTGTGTTCAGCGGAAGAGCGAAGGCAAAAAGTTATTCCGATCGACTTGAAGTATGTCTCGCGTTCAGGGCAGTGCCATGTTCCGTCGAGTTTAAAAAAGCGATCAGGCTGTCTTCTCGCCAGCCGAGTCAGTTCAATTTCAGTTTTCCATTCGTCTACAAATGGACCATAGTCGGTCAAGCGGAGGAGATCTGGTGTGTATGGGACGTCATGGGAGTATTCAGTTACTTTGCCATGCCGGGAAGTGCGGCGAATGGTCCTTGGGATAGCCACTTGAACCGGCTGGCAGCAGAACTCCCGTGTGAAGCCGTCGAAATCGGCCTTCATCACCGCAGGAAATTCGACGCGTCTGCTTTCCGTCGCAAGCCGGGTCCCCATCTTCTTCGACGTGTAACGAGATCTGATGTTTCCACCGGTCCCGGGGAATTTTCTCGTAGGCGCCTCGCGCAAGGATCGGAGTATGTATTTAACCCCGGCGTCTGGTATACCCCAATCCTGCAGGGCCTTGCGTCGCTCGTCATCTGTGTATGGTTTCGCAGATCCAAGGCGGCAGTTTTCCATCCATTGCCGCTCGTTTTGCTTCCAGACAGAGATCGGCTCGAGTGTGACCGGCAGTTCAATCCTCATTTTCATCTCCCCCGTAGACCAGGCGTTTGCTCTGCTTCGGGGTCAAAAAGGAGACATTCCGCAAAGGAAACTTTTGGGGCTGTGTGCTTATTTTTGGACCGGCTTGCACTTTGCATCACCATATGAGACGAGACGCGCGGTAGTCAACTCTCTATGTGTCGACCTTCGCCGGTCATTTTATTGGGACTGCATTGCATGATAGAAAAAGATATGTGCGGTTTGTTCCTGCGCGAATCAATACCCAAAATCCTTGTCTGGAGCGCCAACGAATTGAGGGTTTTTTATGTCGCCGAGGGAGGCGTAATGTCAAAGCGCCGGACCAAGTTATTTTTGCACACTGCCGTTGATTTTTTTGAATCGACTCCCCTGCTCGATAGCAAAGACTCCTGTCGTCACCTTGCAGTGGCTTGCGACGTGATTCCAGAGTCGCCGTCCCGCTTCACCCATGATGAACGATCGCACGGTGGTGGTTGGTTCGCTGCAAAAAGTTGCATTTCGGTTGCGACCGCGTGTCGAAGCAGTCTTTGTCGGAACAAGCCGACCGATTGGCCGCCTAAAACCGGACAATTTAAACCAGCCGAAGCTGCCTAGTCTATATTTAAATTTTACGCGGCCGAATTGAAATCGATTGCTTTCTAATTCACATGGCTACTTGAAAAATATAATCAGATTTCTTGGGTGATATGGATCAGTCCACGGTTAGCCTCATTGTTGGAATAACGGGTTCTCTCGTTACTATCGCTGGTTGGGTAGTTTTGAACCAACTCGGGCGCCGCAAAGACCGTGAGGCACGCCTTGAGTCAGATCGGCGTGCCGACAAGATCAAACGACTGGAGATCTCCCTAAAACAAGTTGAGGCACAGATTGGGGAGTTTTATGGTCCGATGGATGGGCTGATACATCAAGTTTGGGCGACATGGGAGGTCAAAGAGCGCATAAAAAGGGCGATCCCTCCTGATACGCAGTCTAAAGTTGATCATTTCGTGGGTGAGCGGTACTTTATGCCAATGCATTTGCAGCTGCGTCAACTTATCATGGAAAAGGTCCACTTGATAGAAGGAGCCACAATTCCGCAGAGTTTTTATGACTATATGAAACACAGTATGATGGAAAATATCCAAATAACACTTTGGAACGAGCAGCAAATTAGTACGTTGGCCGCAGAGGGAATCAGCTGGCCTCAACAGTTCGCGCTTGACGTCGAGCGGGGATTACAGGTTTCCATGCACCGATATGAAGGTCTTCTGGCTGAGCTTCGATCCGATCCAGCAGCGGAACCCGGCTTTGCAGTCGCTATGGGAGTTGAAGCCACGCGTCGATATGAACAAGGAAGTATGTGACGATATACGCTGAACTGACGATCGGAGCTGTCGTCGATCCGTAGCATTCGGCTATTGGCAAGAGTCCGACTCTTTGCCGTCGTTCGGGCCGCAGCACCTTCAACGGCGCTTTCAAGTGATCAGAGGTCGTTTGGCGATCTCAAGAGTCAAGTGCAACGTTTAGCTAAACCGGCTTTTTCCATTTCCTTTGCCATTGCTTCTTCGGGGGTGTGCCAGCCGAGGGTCTGACGAGGTCGTCCATTGAGCAACCTGGCGATGTCGTTCAGCTGCGTCTGGCTGAGCGACGACAGATCCATCCCCTTGGGCAGGAATTGGCGCAGCAGGCCGTTGGTGTTCTCGTTGCTGCCGCGCTGCCAGGGCGAGTGCGGATCGGCAAACCAGATATCGATAATTCAGTCGCCAGGAGAGTTCGACGTGGCAAGCCATTTCCGTGCCGCGGTCGTAGGTCAAGCGTAAGCGCACAATTTCCCCCACCTAGCTTTTGCGTCCGGCAAGATCCACGATTGCGTCCGCAACCCTAACGTAAGCGTCACGTGGTGGCCGTTGAGAATTCTCTGGACAAGCGTCGAAGAACGCGGCAGGCGCATGATGCCGCTGCCAGAAGGGATTAAAGCAAGGCAGGCGTAGATCGGAGGAGATGCCTCGGGATGTTCCAGGGCAGCAGTTCGTCGATGCGATTGGCCTGATGATCGGCGATGTGCGTATGCATGTATTCCAGATAGAAGCGTGGGTTGATGCCATTCAACTTGCACGAGCCGATCAGGCTATACATTGCGGCGGCTCGCTCGCCACCGCTGTCGGAGCCGGCGAACATGTAGTTCCTCCGGCCCAGGGCTACGCAACGCAAGGCATTTTCGGCAAGCACGTTGCTGATCTCGATGCGGCCGTCGTCACAGAACAGGGTGAGTCCATCCCATCGGTTCAGAGAGTAGTTGATCGCTTCGACCAGTGGTGCCTTTGGCCAGAGAGTGGCGAGTTTCTCCTTCATCGACTTCTCAAGAGCCGCGAGCAACGGGCTGCTCTTTTCTTGCCTGACGTGTCGCCGCTCATCGGGTGGTTTGCCGCGGATATCGGCCTCGATTGCGTAGAGCTCGCCGATCATGTCGAGCCATTGCTTCGTGGTTTCCGACGGTGCTGACGTGCTGACTCATGGACGTCGAAGAGATATCGACGCGCGTGATCCCAGCAAGAAGCCAGACGAACCTTACCGCTTTCGGTCAACTCGTTGAAGCCGGCATAGCCGTCCCCCTGAAGGACGCCTTCGAATCCGGACAGATGGGTCTGGGGGTGGATGCCTTTGCGGTCAGGCGAGTACGCGAACCAGACAGCAGCGGGTTCGCTCGAACCTGAGCGACGATCATCGCGCACGTAGACCCACAACCGACCGGTCCTGGTCTTCCTGTTGCCGGGCGCGAGCACCGGGATCGGTGTGTCGTCCGCGTGGAGCTTCGCAGTCGCCATGGTGTAGCGACGCAGGGCTTCGGTCAGCAGCCGGCAGAGTTCTTCGCATTGCCCGACCCAGCGTGCCATGGTGGCCCGATCGAGACGTACGCCGTCGCGCGCCGCGATCTCCGATTGCCGATACAGCGGCGTGTGGTTCGCATACTTCGCAACGATGATATCGGCCAGCAAGCTCGGATGCGCGATGCTGCGCCCGATCGGCAGCCCTGGCATGGGAGGTTGCACGATATGGCCGCAACCGGTGCAGATCCGCTTGCGACGGATCGTGCGGAGGACCTTGAACATCGCCGTGACCCGCGCGAGCTGCTCGGACACGTCCTCGCCGAGTAATTCCATGGCGTTGTTGCACTTCGGGCAGACGGACTCGGGCTCGAGCACGCGCTCCTCGCGCGGCAGGTGGGGCGGCAAGGCTTCCTGAGGGGATGCCGCAGACACGCCTGAACTTGATGCACGAGCGCGCGCACGGCGCACATCGGCGACGCCGCTGCCCGCTGCCAGATCCTCGAGTTGGGTTTCGAGCCGATCGATCTGCCGCTCAAGTTGCTCGGATTTGCGACCGAAGTGCATACGCCTGAGCTTGTCGATCTGGGCCGTCAGGCGCTCAATCTCCTGATCCCGTTCGACAATCTCCCGGTCGCGGTCGGCAATCTCCTGCAGCATCTTTGCCATCGACGCCTGCTGCTCGAGCACCAGGGCCTGGAGCTCGGCAACAGTGTCCGGAAGTGGCGCATGATCGGGCATGCGCTGCAGTTTACGAGCCTTCGATGCGGTTTACAACATCGACAATGCGGTCGTACGACGGGGTTGTCGCCAATCGATGCCTTCCAGCAACATCGACAGCTGTGCCGACGTGAGATAGATCTTGCCACCATCAGCCTGGGGCCAGACAAAACGCCCGTGGGAAATCCGCTTCGCCAGAAGCCATAGTCCGTCATCGGTTGCCCAGAGAATTTTTACCAGATCGCCGCGACGTCCACGAAAAATGAACACGTCGCCGCCGAGCGGATTCTCTTCGAGTGCCGCTTGCACCTTCGCGGCAAGAGCCGGAAAACCACTACGCATGTCGGTGACGCCTGCGGCGATCCAGATGCGAGTGCCCGCCGGCAAGCCGATCATCGGGATAGCTCCCGGATCAGCAGCCGCAGCATATCCGGTGACACGTTGCCGCGAACTCTCAAGCGTGCACGGTCGAACTCGATCTCACAAAGATCCTCTGGAGACCGCGCTCTATCGACTGCCATCGGTGGCGTATGTTCTGCCGCCTCAGCGACAACATCCACAGGCAACAGCGACGGCACCTCCGGTGCCCGCTTCGGCGTTGCGCCCTCAGGCAGCGTCGGCAAACCGTACTCTCCTGCCAGATAATGCCGTCGCCATTTGAACAACAGGTTCGCATTGATGTCGTTGCTGCGCGCGATCAATGCCACCGACGCGCCCGGCTCAAAAGATTGTTCAACCAGTTGCCGTTTGAACTCGGTCGGAAAGTTCGGCCGCTTATATGCGCCGTCTGCGGCGCCATCGCCCCAAGTCTTGTCCACTTTGGTATCCACCATAATTTGGTGGATACCAAACTACCCAAAACCTCAATCAGCACGCCAGAACGGCCACTGCAAGACGCTTACGGTTTGCTGGCCGCTTACCAATCAGCACGCCAGAACGGCCGCGGCGAGACGCTTACTCGGAACCCGCAGGAGGCCCGCTGGAAGCTTCTCTGAAGATCTATGCGGGCAGGGTTCTCCACACGCCGATCCTGCAATCAGCGTGCTGAGCCTTACGGGAAGGGGGAGATCCTAAGCACAGATCAGGTAGACACGACGTGTTCCGAAGCGCCTGTGCCGGCCGTATCGCTGGTATTGGCGGCGGCGAAATGGAAGGTGGCGCTGCACGATGGCCGACGCGAGCAGCCCGCCGTGCACACGGTCGCGGAACCGCAGGCGGGAGCCCGGTTACATAGCGTCGGATGAAGCGAGTCGTGCCGGAGAATGGGTATGAAAAGCAACATCGCGCTTCTCGCCAGAGTGCTCTTTGGATACCTGATCATTCAAGCAACTTCAACCAATCTCATGCACGGCGACCTCGAACCAAGTTCGATAGGAAACCGGTTTACCGTATATCCCGCTTGGGTTCAGGTGCATCTCGTCGCCACCCGATAAGGCAAACTGGTGCGAATACCAGCGGTCTACGCCGTCGAGAACAGTCTTGTCCTGATTGCCCTTTGGGCCGAAGATCCGCGGAAGCACGGCCGCGCCGACAATCCCTTGTGCGGCTAGGGTCCCAAGAATCGCGGCCTCGTCGGGTAATAGCATTGGGTCGTCCGTTGGCACCATCATGCGGTGCACGCGGTACTTAATGAAGTCGTTGACGCTTGGGTCGGGGGGGTAGCGGAACACCATGGCCGGCTGTTTTGGTAGTAAGTGCAGCTTGCTCCTGTCGCCGATCTGCGGGCCATAGTGCAAGTGGTGGCGGCCAATGATGAATACCTTAACGTCGCGCTTTATCAGACTCGGGATAATGTCCTTGCCTATCACCGGTGGGGGGCCAATCCGATTGTCCTCTTTATCCTTGGGCCGGTAATCGTTCTGGATATCGTTCATGTTCTGCGGTTCGA
Organism: Paraburkholderia atlantica; assembly: GCF_009362785.1. GTDB lineage: Bacteria > Pseudomonadota > Gammaproteobacteria > Burkholderiales > Burkholderiaceae > Paraburkholderia > Paraburkholderia atlantica. Next base: position 55,459 of record NZ_WHNQ01000031.1, on the reverse strand, counting down.
TTGCGACGATCGCCTTCAGCGCCTCTTGGTTGAGCCGGCAGACGTTCCATAAATCGAATCCAGATTCGCTGTAAGCGGAAATGATCAGCTTATCGCGACTTAGCACAATGTCGCCAGCACTTAACGTCAGATCGGTGTTGGACTCAAGCACACCGAACACCGCATTGGTAACCGAGACGAGGTGCCCCGTCACCGCACCACCGTATGAGAACGATTCCCCAGAGTCGGCCCGGCCAACGCGTTGTGGCACCAGAAGGAATTGAGCCGGAAGCCCGCCCCCGATATGCTCGAAAGCCTTCTGCAGGCCAGCACCGATTTTCCAGTGGTCCGTCGTAATCTCGCCAGTTTCCCTGCCCTTTACTGTCGCTTTGCGGAAATTGACCACGTTGCGCATGCGCGTTGGCGCTAGAACTGGTGGACCCAGCGAGGGCACCAGCACGTCGGCGATCGGCGGCAGCAGGTACCTCATCAAAGGGACACCGTCGCGTTCGAAGAAACTATCGTTGTGCAGTAGGTATTGTTTGTCGTCTTCCGGCCACTGGCCCTCACGATTGTCAGAGGGTTGCAAGAACATATGGGGCGACACCGGACGGGTGCCTCGCAAGTGGTTCGGCACGACTGCGTACCAGATCATCGGGGCGCCGGCGGTATGTGCGAACACCTTGAAAGTCAGTCCGCGGTCACGGTTTAGTATTTCGTATACTTGGTAGTTTCGATTGTTGCGGTGAAGCTGGCGCCAGCCCTGCGTGATATCCAGCATCAGCGTGTTCAACAGTATTTCGCCCGCTGCTAACTTGCTCAAATCAACCAGCGGGTGAATTGCTGCGTTGGCCAGCCGCTGCCGTCCCGCCGCGTCAACCCAGCTACCGGCGGCAAATATATAGTCGACCCGTGTGCGGCCGCTCACATCGCGCGGCGTGGGCCGTAGCCGCTGCACGATCCGCAGCGCGGTGAACGCTAGGCCGCCCAGCATCACGTCGGCACTGTAGTCGAGCTCGACCATAGTGATCAGTTGCTTGGCCGGCAGGCCCTGTTCCAGCACCGGTTTTCCGTCGGGCTGGTGCCGTTCGGGGACGGCTGCAGGACTTATGTCGACAACGAACGTCGATGGTGCCGTTTTGGCGGCCATGATCTTTGCCGTCGTGCCGTCCTCGAAGGACAGCGTACAGGTTAGAGAGGCCCCCTCCAACAGAAAGTGTGCGCGGTTGTTCGTCCCAAAGCGGACGGTCAGCTTCGTGTGACCGGCCGGGATTGGCGCGGGTTGCAACGGCGGCCAAACGACAGGCTGGATCGGTGGCTGCCACGGGGCTGGTGGCGTTGGTGACGGGTCGGGCTGCGCGACTACGTACACTGAGCGTGCCCTGGGATCTTCGCCCCGCATTGGGCTGTGCCGAAAGCCCACGCCCTCACCGTATATGCGCAAGCTGGCGGCATCGACGCCGGCACGAAGAAGTTGCGACTCAAGAAACGCGCGCGTGACAAGATACCGGTCTTCGGATAGCACGTCATCGTGGCGTGCTGCCCCAGTGCGCGACGCATGCGCTTCAGCGAAAACCTGCCATCCTCGCGGTGGATCCCAGACCTCGGACACCACGTCGACGTCATGTGCTGTACCGATGCGCGACACCTGCGTCTCAGCGACCACCAGATCTCTGCGCGGCGGACCGGCCCGCATCCACTTGGCAAGTCCCTCGAGATACCGCTTGTGCTCAGGTCGAAGTGCTGCGCCATCAATCTTGAAGTTCTGCAACAAGAAGATGCGCCGACTGAAATCGCCCGGCACCCGGAATTCGAGCACGTTGCCACTAGGTGAGCCGCTACTCACTGTTGCCTGATCGCGAGGATTGCGCCCCTTGCGCCGGTCGTCGGCATCGGTCCAACTTGCGTAGCGGGCGCGCGAGGCTGCCGCTGACACAGCCTTGCCGGAGGTCGCCGGCGCGGGCAAACCGGACACCGATGCGAGAGTGGCTTCAGTGACTGGCCCGACAATGCCATCAGGATTAAGGTGATGTTGACGCTGGAATTGCGCTACTGCCGCCCGCGTTGCAGGCCCCCCTCGTCCATCGGCAATCAGCTTCGTGCCGAGCGTGCGATTTAGCGCGCCCTGTACCCAGCGCACGTACTCCGGCATAGAACGGGCAGAAGCCGGTGTCACCTCGCCAAGTTCGAACGGCCCTTCGAGCGCGAACGCCCCCTCGAACTCGAACGCTTTGGTTTCGCGCGGGTCGACCCAAAGGAAAGGGCTCCCGGCGTCCGCCCCATCTCCTCTCAAAGATGTCATGTTGTCTCACGTGGGACGGCCGTTAAACCGGGCCTGTGGCCGCACCGGTGCCGGTGCTCTTGGGCGTGGCGGAATTGTCTGCTGCGGGTTCAACGGAACCACGCTGGTAGCCTTGAGATCTCGACCGGTGGCGAGGCTGTACTGATCGATGACAACTTCGGCGTTCAGTTCGGCTGTGTTAAAACCAGGGTTAATGTTGTAGAGCAGTGCCGCCCCGCTGGCATCATTGAATTTTCCCGTCTCGATCGATTGCAAAAGGACGCTGAAGGGCTGAGCAAGATCGAACAAGGGCTTCGCCTTCGAATGCGCGACCAGTCCGGCGCGCACCGCAAGTTTTGCCAAACGCTGTTCCGGGCTCGCGGCGGTGCATTTAAGATCGACAATGGCTGGACAGTTGTAGCTCACCGCGAGGTGCAGCCACGACATCACGGCAACTGCACGAAATTCCTCCCGCGAAAGATTTCCGAAGAGGCGGCGGGTCGTCAACATATCGAAGAGGCGTCGCGCCCCAGTGGCGATTACAGTCGGATCGGTGGGATTGGCACCGCTGAAGTTCCTGGCGTTCATAATGCCAGCCCACACTTCACGCGCGAATGCTTCGAAGGTCGGGATGAAGTCGCGGTTGGACGCCGCAGGTTTGCGATACGGATGTTCCTTGGCCAGGTCTGCGGCGTGCGAGAGGTCGATCCCGAACATCCAGTTGTAGACGGTCTGCCGGTTGGCAATCTCGTCGCGTCGCGTACGACTCGTGGTGTTCCAGATGGCTGACGGTATGCCATCGCCATATATTAGGTACTCGGTATTACGCCAGAAGATTTGCGACGCCGGACTGGGTATTTCGAGATCTTCGGAGAACGTATAGGTCTCGAGCAAGCGCGCGAAGATGTCGAATATGCGCGTGTTCTCGATTAGGTAGGCGTAGATCAGGTGGGCCCAGTTGGTCGGCTGCACGTTCCCAGCCGGCGGAGTCTTGACGCCCGGTAACTGGTTGGGCGGCAAGAACACTTGATTTGCCATTGGCATAGCAGGATACGCCGACGGCAGTTGCTGGGGCCACTGCGGAATCGGGTTCGGAGGGGAGACCGAGAAATCGTAGCCAGAGATGAACCTTCCGGCGACATTGGGGTCGAGGATAGCGTCGGTCATCCACTGCGGCCATGGCGTGAAGATTGCGCTTGCTGGATTGTAGCGGTTGCGCCAAACGGTCTCGACAAGCGCCGCGATCTGGAGTGGCGCGTAAAGGAAGAGACTGTCGACGGCTTGGAGGGCGGTTGCACTGAGTTGGTCGGGTGGGGGAAGTGGGGGCCCGGCCGAGGGCATGACAAGCTCGAGGAACATGGCTCATTTCCTTCTGAGAGCTGGAAACGACGGACGGCTAAAGCCTCCCGTTGCGTCCAGCAGTGATCCTGGCCAGCACAGCCCAGGCTGGCCGCCGCACAAGCTTTGATAGAGGCGGTCCAGCTCTTTTACGTCGTCGCGCTGGTCGCGGCTCAGATCCCTATTCCCATTATCCAAGATGACAACCTCGTCATTGTTGCCATCCCGTCGCGCCGCACTCTGACGCTGTAGTTCGGCAATACGGTTGTCCAGACGCTCTCGCTCGACAAGAAGGCTTACCAGACGTTCTTTCTCGGCAAGACCGCGCTCTGGTTCGGGAAGATCGAGATCCAGACTCCGCCTCAGCTCTGCATTCTCGTCACCGAAGACGTCAGCGTCACCATCGCCTCGATACTCGATCGTCGTCTCTTGGCGTTCTCGCTCGGCAGGACGGTCTTCCGCACTCTGCGTGTCGTCTCGTTCCTGCGCCTCGGAATGGGACGACTTGTGCTCGTTGGTCATGTTCTGCTCTCCTCTCCTGCGAATGACGGGCTTTTTGTGGTGCATGGTTAGGCAACCTCGTGTTCTGTGGCTAACTGCCCAAGCTTGACCATCAAGGCTTCCTGCTGCTTGAGAATCTCGCGTCCAAGCTCCGGTTCGGTCGCGAAACGCAGGCCGGACAGGGCGGTAAGCCGCAAACACTCCGTCCAGATCCAATGGGACGACGTGAACGCAGCCGCGCCGGCTTCGCGCTGCATTTGCCGCAAGACAGTGGGCGCAACGCGCTGTGGATCGACAAGATCAGCCAGTCGTCGCCCACGGAAGCAGGGAAGCTCAGCCAGGAGAGAAAGCTTGACGACGCGAGGGAGCAGGGGCAGTATCGTCCCGATCATTGCACCAGTGAACGCGTCGGCGCGCGCAACTTGATGCAGTGATGTCCACGACTCCGCCAATTCGTCCCATGGACCCATTCCGTAGAACTGGCGGCACATCTCGACACCGAGCATGACCCGCAGGTACGCGATCGGGTGTGGGTCACCTGGGATGAACCGGAACGCATCGGCATCCGTGCCCGATATGACGTCCGAGACCGCGACAACGGCGGCGAATCCGGAGTGCGCGAACGCGAATGCGTCGGCCGCAATTTCGGTCGCCCAGCTCGCCACTTGTTCGGCAATCTCGGTGCCGAACTGCGAGAGCTCACGCACTAGTAAAAGCTGGAAAGCCTCGTTCCAGCCACTTACTGCTGCAAATTGGTGACCGCTCTCATGCAAGAGAGCGGTCGTACGGAAACGATTGTGATACGTCACCTTGATTGCTGCGATCTGGCTGAGCGAACCATCCCAGAGCGGCGTCCCCCAGCGCAGGATCGCGGCGCCCAAGCCCGGCTTGAAGTAGGTCATGACAGGCGGCACCGTCTCGCCGAGGTACTCAAGCCCCTGGCTGATCGCGCGATGAGCCATTACATCGCATGCGCGCAGTTGCGCGCCGAGTTCCGGATTGGCACGCGAACGCACTGCGTCGACGAAGAAATCCACCAGTAGTTCGGTCCTCATGTAACGCTCACGCAGCCTCGCCACCTGACGATCAAGTCGTTCAAACTCAGGCCGCGTCTGCGCCGCGCTAAAGCCGGCGCGAACGACCGCTGCCTCGCGCTTGAGTTGTTCGCGTGCATCCTTCAGTTCACGACGCAGCGTCACCCCGACCCTGCGTTCGACGCTTGCCCATGCCTCGGGCGTAGCGGACGCCTCGAAATCATCGAGCCGTTCGGCGGCGCCTTCCCAGTGCGTAAGCTGACGCAAGACGTGACGCTTGAGACCTTGGGTCACTCTATCGGCTGGACGAACTGCGATGGCTGTCATGGCAGTGCGTACCCCGCTAGGGCCACCACCTGGAAAGCTGGCTCGCCGCGTAACCACGCCGTGCCCTGCACCCTGCGCGGAACCTGCCCTTTCGCGATGCTCCCCACGACGTCAAACCCAGGAACACGGCTCATCGCGATCCGTAACGTGACGCCATCATGCTCAGACGCACTAAGCCTGCGGAACTGCTCAGCGTTATTGCGCAGATACTGCGATATTTGATGCGCGGCCCACTCCGCGACCTTCCGTGAGAGTTGCGTGCCGATCATGGATAGCCACGGCGGCACCCCTTGCCCAAGGTTTGGTGCTTCGCCGATGATCCTAATCGCGGGCGGAAGATGCCGCACCAGCAACGCTGACTTCACCAGTTCCTCTGCGCGCCGGATCAGCGGCTGCACCAACCGGTACGCATTGGCGGCGCTGCCCGACTTTGCGAGCTCCACCGACACTTTTTGCGCCAGCGGTTCGCTAAGGAAAAGCGACAGCTTGATCTCACCCTTGCGCAGATTGATGAAAACCTCCGAGCGCGCGAGCCGCGCGTGCGGACGCGACTGGTGCGTCCGGCCGCTCGGTGGTTCGACGTAATACAACCGCTGGCGCAGGTGCAACCGGTGCGGGGTAGAAATCTGCGAGCCGGGCGGTGTCGTACGCAGCCCGAGACCAGCAGCATTTGGGCCGAGCAACGCGCCGGCGGCTTGTGGCGTGAGCGGGTGTAAATCGCGAGGGTTTATTCCCTCCGCACGAGCGATCGATGATGTCGTAGCGCCGGGCAGCACCTGGTAGAGACGTAATTTGGTCTGAAGCGGCTGCGCCGTCGGCACGTCCATACGATCGCGCAGATGGTCGCTCAGACTCGCGTTGCCGAAAGTCCGCACGCTATCCGCGACACGTGGCGTAATCGTCACCGGGACGCTATCGCTATACCTCGAATAGCGCTTGCGATGAGTGTCGTGCGGCATGCGCATCCATACGCCGCGTTGGTCATGTGTCTCGCGCAGTTCGGCCTTAATGTGCGTGTTTGGAAAGTACGTCGCGGCGGCATCTTCGAAAGCCTCGCGCACGGCCGACTCAAGCAGCGTCTCGTTTTCGAAGGTCGAGGGCGCGAATTCGCCCAGCCTATTCACCGTTTCCTCTACAGTCGCCGCAAGCGCCTCGGCGGTGAGAGCACGCGGATCAGCCGCGCCTGCTTCCGCTTCCAGCCCGAAAATCCGCAACCCGGCGTCGGCAATCGCTGGTCCGAGCAAACCCGCAGCCTGGGAACCAATCATTGGCTTGATGAGCCCGGAGATCAGCCTCGCAATAAAAGAAACAAGCTTGGGTCGCCCCATGACCGTAATAGCCGTCTTGGCAACCGGCCACAGCATTGCAGGCAGGAACTGCTCCATGACCGGCTGCGCCGACTCGCCGGTCTCGAGTTCTCTTAGCGATCGCGCCATATTTGCACGTGCGTCGTCGAGCTCATTGAGCGACCGATCCGAACCCTCACCTTCGCCATAGGCCTCTGCGAGATACTCAGCCTCAGCTTCCTCCGGAGCGAGCATCAGTTGCGCCGCCGCAAGATCGAACTCGGCCTCAAGTCGCGCAACGTCGACACCGGCCGGGACGACCTCGGCTTCAGTCTGTTCGTGGTCGGTCAGTTCGTGATCTTGCGTTTCGCCAAGTGCACGAAACAACCGGTCTGAAAGTTGTCGCGCCATCGGTTGAACGGCGGGCGGCAAGTTGCCGAGCGCGAATTTTACGACGTGCTTCAAGAGAAAGATGCCCAAGCGCTTGAGGCCTTTAAGTAAAGGCCCGAGCGCAAGTTTGCCAATCGCCGCGAGGCCCTGGCCAGCCAGGCTGATTGCACCTTTGACACCGCTGCTCACGGCCCGCACTGCGCCCGATACAAGTTTGCCGGCCTTTCGCAATAGTCCGCCCAGAAACTGTTCGGACGCCGGTGCAAACGGACTCGCGGCCGGCGCGATTTCGTTCACGACGCGCTCGATTTCGGCTTCAGTCAGCGCTGCGGTCTCATAGCTCTCGAATCGTTCAAACAACCGGTCAAGGGCCGCCTCCATCTCAGTTGCTAGCGGCGCAAAGTGATCGTTGAGTAGCCGCTCGGAAGTAACATCGCGCTGCTCGCGATCGCCATACTCGCCGGCTAGCTGTTCAGCGTGCGTCTCAAGTGCCTCGGTTGCAAGCGCTTCCAGCGACTCACGAAACAGATGATCCTTCAACTCAGCCGCGATTTCCGCTAGCGTGGCGACTTCGGGCGCGCCAATCTGCGCGCCGCTCTGCTCGAACGACTCGAAAGTTTCGAACGGTGTATCGAAGTGCCACGGAGTTGGCGCAAGCGTTTCGTTGGTCGCTACTGTCTCGCGTTGCGGTTCCTCGTAGCTTTCATAGCGCGGCTCGACGAACGGCGTTTCGGCAAACGAGCGATCCTCGTCCTGATACGTCTGCATGGTGGACACCCTTTAAGGCAACGTCCGAAGCCGGAATGCTCCGGTACAAACTCATGCAAGTTTGTGCTCCCTTCGTTAGGTTCGCCAGGCGATTCTCACCAAGCTACTCGGCGGTTTCCCAACACACGCGGAACACGGTTAGGTAACCCTTTCACCACACCACATCCCTTGAGGCAAGAAGCTCTCTACCGGTTTCCGTACGCTCCAGTGCGTTGCCCTGTGATCGCCGGTGGCGGCAGGGATTTGTAGTCGAGGATTGCCGCCACATGTGGTAAGCATCACCTACTACGAATAGTTCAAGACCGTTCGCTGAGTTATTCGCGATGGCTAAGTCATCGTCATCTATTGGCATGGAAGGACCTCGCGATGATGGTATTCAAAATCCAATGATCGTCACTGAAATGCAAGCTTTCCGCGCGCCCCCTTCGGCATCGTCGTTGAGGATCGCATCTTGCGACTCGGCCCCTGACCATTCAGGACGAAAGACGAGTATTGCGTTTTCCATTAAATCCGCGAAACAGAAAGTGCTTTTTCTCATCATTTATTTAAGGCGTTCCTTTTGTTCGCCTTTCGCTCGTAGCGTGGCCCATCGGCCCTTTTAGGGTAGACGGTGCTAGTGCGGTAAGCGAGCAAAACTAGCGGCACGACCGGCCGAAAAGTAGTCACCGAAGGTCAACTTCGCTTTGCAAACGTCTGTTCACCGCAAAATTGGTGGTGTGTCCGAGTTAGTCGGGTGCCGACTTTGCCACCTGCATGGTTGAGCAGCCTTCTCGGGAGTGTCCGATGACGTCCCGACTTATACACCTCATGCCATTTGCAGCGCACGCACGCCCAAGACGATCATCGCGCTCGTTCGTCGGGCGCTTGCGGCCAACTTCGGCCCCTCGACGCCCCCATCAGAATCGTCAACAACTTGACAAGCGACAGCGGTAGCACGTCGCTCGCTTCGAATCGTTTGTAGGATTTGTGTTTAACCAGCGAAGCTCGAGGAAGATATGAAAGGTAGCTGCTTATGTCGTGCGATCTGCTATGAAATAGACGCGCTCGCGACTTCAATCTCTCATTGTCATTGCCGCACATGTCAGAAGGCCCACGCTGCAGCATTCGGAACAACCGCCCGTGTTCAACGTGAGCACTTCCGGTGGACGCGCGGAGAAAGCTCGCTGTCCAGTTTTGAATCATCGCCGGGTAAACTGCGCCGCTTCTGCTCTTGATGCGGTACGCATATTCTCGCTGAGCGGCTCGTTCAGCCGCACATCGTTTTGAGGGTGCCGACGCTTGACGACGATCCCGGCGCCAGTCCGGCGATGCACATTTGGACGTGTCACGATCGCCCGTGGATTTCCGAAAACTGTTCGATTCCTCCATACCTTGAATGGCCGACGGCAGAATAGGCGCAATCGGCCATGAAGCGTCATTCGCTCGTACCGTTGCTGGGACACTCAGTCGGCTTCGCTCAGTAAGCGGCCGTTCCATTCACGAGGCTGAACTTCGGACGGCACGATGACGTCTTGGCTCAGCATCCGTCCAGCATGGACCGATGATGCCTAGTGCATCATCTACCATTGGGTCTGTGCAATACCCGACAGTTCGTTCGTGAAAGTGATTCCGAATTTGGCGAAAATGCTCCTATATTTAAACCCGTTGTTACCTTGCACTGTTAGCGTCTTACAGTAATCGGAGCCGGTTGGCACTACCCAGAGGATCTTCGGAATCGGGAGGTCGGAGAATGTTAGCGGCGCGATTTTTTAACCTAGGAATTGGCTTAGCATTCTTCATTACAAATCCTTCGAACGTTCTTGCGAGCGCTCGGACAACAGAGGTGGTAATTGAGAATCGCACGTCGGTGCCGATTACAGGCGAAAGCATCACAGTCAATCATGGCGAGATTACCACGCGGCCGCCGCGAGTCATCCAGCCTGGGCAATCCGGCAGACTCATAGCCGAGTCCAATGGCTTCATGACCGGAACCGAAGGCACGGTGCGCTACAAGATTTCGGGCGTAGCGGGGGCGGCTGCGTTTCACTGGGACGATCCGTTTTCCGGCTCCAACTCCTTCGACGGCTCGGCGCCTGGCGGCTACGTAGTCGATCATACCGTCGGACATGCCAATCACACGGTGGTGTTCTTCTTTGTCCGAGAAGCGGCAAAGGCAGCAACCGTTTGCAATGGCGAGTGGGTTGTGAGCCATCTGGGCAGGCAACCGGAGCCAAGACTGCACACGGCGGATGAGACTGTTGCAATCGGTTCCACGCCGTTAAAGAAAATGGGCATTCAAGGATGGGTCGACACGGGTTGCGTAGCCTCTGCGATCGGCGTGGCGGTACGGGAGGCTCAGCACAGCACAGATGGTTTCTGGACGATCGATTTGCGGCTAAGCAAATTCAATGCAGGCGGTGCTGGTTACGTTGGGTCGGATCCACCCCGTTACGTGCGAATCGAGGTGGAACCAGATACGCCGGCGCATGCCTATGCGCGCGTTCGCGCCGGTCAGCAAATAGCCGTTCGTGGGCGCGTTTTCATCGATACGCACCACGGCGAGCAGTTGATCGAAATCCATCCTCATGACCCAATGACGGCTGTCGCGGGGGCGCCGCGATAGCCAGGCCAATGAGCCTACGGTTTTATTTGGCGGGAAGCAAACCCGGCTGCCCACGCCTTGCGCCAATGCGCGGCGGGATGATGATCGGGCGGCGGTAGGGTGCCGGTTAGGAAGCGTGGTTGCTTCCGCCAGAGGATTTGTCTGGCGCGAAGAGACACCCTCAAGACCATGTATGCGTAACGATTCAGACGGCCTCGCGCGCTCACAAGCAGTGTCCTGTGTCAGCGTCTTGAGGCGAAACATCGGCGACACCCGAGCGTCCCCTATACGGCAAGACGAAAGGCTATGACCGCTCCTCCGTCCCTTACTGCCATTTGACCTGACCACACCAAACGGCAGAGATGGGTCGACGACGGACGACCGCGTCGGGCAGCATCCGGATCTTCGCCGTACTTTGTAGGCAGAAGCCACATTCCGCGGCGAAGGCAGGCTCGAATTCAATGCCCTGTGGGGCCACTCGCCACCGAAGTCCTTGGCTGGCTATCGCTCTCTCAATTTAATGCTGGCCGCCGGCATCATCCAGATCAGCAAGCCTTTCAACACCCTGAACACTGGATCTTTGCCGGCGCCGTGTTTCTTCTGGTGTTGAGCCCCAAAAAGCTGCATTAAAATTCGCGAACTCACAATAGATATGCGCGGACAACGCCAGTTCGGCACCGCAAACGGGGAAGCAGACGTATGAAGACGAATCGGATCGTATTGTCGGCGGCAGTTGCCGTGCTGGCAGGATGCAGCAGCGTTGGACCGGGATTCGCCAACCACCCGGCGGATTGCGCGCTGGGAATCGCTTGGGCGGATTGTCTGCCGGGGACAAAGGGCTATGCGAATGGGGGCGGCAGCCTGCATCGCAAGGAGGCGGCGGATGCGGCGAAGGCGCAGCATGACGCTATAGCGGCACAGTATGAGGCCGTGCATAAGCAGTGCGAGACCGACATGGCCATCCCCGAAGTAAATCCGCTGCGAGAGAAGGTCGAATTTGTACGCAAGCTGGACGAGCCGCCACCATTCGAGTACGCATCGCTTGACTCATTCCCGAGCGCTGCGGAGCGGCCGCTCATCGCGAAGTGGGCGACGCTCCGCGACGCGTGTATCGCGCGCGAGCGCACGGTCAACCCAGTGCCTACCAACGCCTCCGCACTCGATGAGTCGTTCATTCGGCTGGAGATGTCGTTTGGCTCAGAGGCCGAAGGGAAGGTCAGCGAACTGATTGTCGCGCTCTATCAACAGAAGCTTACCTACGGCGAGTTCGCCCAGCGCCGGTACGCAATTGGGAAGGCCGCCGTCGACGCGGCCCGGCAGTATCGGGAGGCACGCCTAGTTGAAAACCAGGAGCGACAGCTGCAGGCCCAGCAGATTGCCAATCAGCGGTTCGCAAACAGCATGTCCGCGTGGGCGACCTACATGCAGGCGGTCAACGCACGGCAACCGCAGGCGGTGCATCTGACGAGTGCACCCGTCCACTGCACGACCATGAACCTCGGCGGCGGCATGGCAAGCACGAACTGCAACTGACTCCCAAAGGAAAGAGCGCATCGTGGAACTAGGCCTTTGGTTCGGACAGCCTCGCCGTAATGCGAGGCTAGAATGTAGGGCAAGAGTTGGCCGCAGACGCTGGGCGTGCGCGGCTTCAGAAATCAAGCGGTTGGCTGAGATGTCGACGATGTGCGCGACGACGCCGAGTGCCTGAGCCGCATATTCATCGACGACGTCAATGACCTGTCCCTTCTGCGAGATTTCCAGTTCTCGAATTGTCGGCGAGAACGAGCATGCTTTCTGGATACTTGATGGTTACCCGATTTCACCCGGACATAGCCTCGTTATACCAAAGCGCCATGTTGGTTCATTCTTTGAAGTGACAAGGGACGAGCGAGACTGTCTTTTTGCGCTCCTCGATGAGGCGAAGGACACCGCGGTGCGCTCTTATAGGCCGGACGGATTCAACATTGGCATCAACGATGGCCCGGCCGCTGGGCAGACTGTGCCGCATCTACACATCCATTTGATACCGCGGTTCAAGGGGGATTTGCCGGACCCCCGCGGTGGAGTTCGATGGGTGCTGCCCGAAAAGGCAGACTACTGGAGCAAGCGAGATTGAGTGTCAGCGCACCGCCGCCGTCTCCAGAAGCACAACTCGCTTTTCTCGCGAAGCTCCAACGACTGTTCGCAGAGGGCGACTTTACAGCGACGTATAAGTTCGAGCTTCTGATTTCGCTCGCAGAATTGGCGGTCGAGCACAGAGCGGACGACGGCGCGGAACTGACGCTGACTACTCGCCAAATTGCAGAGCGATTCATCTCTCTCTACTGGAAACATGCGACTCCATACGGAACTGGTCAGCCAGACAGCCAGCCCGGCGTTCTAGTCCAAAATCTTGGAGTTCAGGCAGCGATTCTGAGCGCAATAGCGGAGTTTCGGGCCGGCACCGCCGCGTCATCAGCGCTCCAGGCATCTAGTTTCCTTGGTTACGCACCTCTGTTGTCAAAGGTCGCGGCCGTAGTGTCGGCGCAGCCGTTGAACTATCTCCAGAACTTTGGCGGCGTAGCGGACCCGTTTCTGTATGAGAGGCCGTCAAGAGGCACCGTTAGATTGAATCCAGGGGTCAGCTATTGCCTACGGCGGTTCTATACCCTAGTAGAGCAAATGGCTCGAACTCGATGGGTAGCGCACATCAAGGCGAACCGGCGGAACCACCTGATTCTCTGGAAAGCCGACGACCTCGAGGATTTCCTGTTCTCCTCGTCTCGACAGTCGCTCGCCATTATTAGCGCCAATCTGCGGAAACTGGACGGTCCTCGGTGCTTTTACTGCCGAGAAAGCCTCGTCGAAGCAGACGTTGACCACTTCGTACCCTTCTCGCTTTACTCAAGAGATCTAGCTCACAACTTCGTCCTGGCGCATCCAGCTTGTAATCGCAGCAAATCGGACACCCTAGCGGCGAAGCCTCATCTTGAGCGGTGGCTAGAGCGTCTTGTCCTCAGAGAGCAACAGCTCACTGAAATCGGGATGTTGTCCGGGGTTTCGGGCGACCGGGACACCGTACAGCGCGTCGCTACGTGGGGTTATACAGTCGCGAGCGACACTGGCGGACGCGCTTGGTTGTCTCCTACGATCTACGAGAACATCGATTCCGTTTATGTCAGCATGTTAGTAGCGCATTAACCGGAGCAAAGTCTGACGCTGCCTACAAAATTCGCAGCGGACGAGTCCCGGGAACGAGTGGCGGCTAGGCAACCAACGTAATCATAAATCAGTCATCTGAGAGACCACACAAAATGCAATTCGTAAAAAATGGACCTGCCGTACCTGAGACTCTGCTTCAGGCGCATGAAGAGGGGCGTGTCGTATTTTTTTGCGGTGCGGGGATTTCTTCTCCAGCCGGACTTCCCAGTTTTAAGAAGCTCGTGGACGACCTTTACGATGCCCTGTGCCCAGTTCAAAGCGACGTGCAAAAAGCGGCCATTGAAAGCAAGCAATACGATATTGCAGTCGGTCTGCTCGAGGAGGAGATCGGACGCAGAGAAACGGTTCGACGGGAGATGGTAAGAATCCTGACACCAGACCTGACGGCTCCAGATGCCTTGGCCACGCACGAGGCACTTCTGTATCTGGCGAAGACCAAGAAGGGGGCAACCCGCCTTATTACCACGAACTTCGACCGTCTTTTTGAGGAAGTCGTGGCGCGCGACGCGATGGCACTCGGACGGTACTGTGCCCCTTTGCTGCCTGTACCAAAGAATCGTTGGAATGGTGTCGTTTATCTGCATGGGCTCCTTAGCGAAATGCCGACACGCGACGAACTGGACCATCTGGTCGTTTCGAGCGGCGACTTCGGCATCGCTTATCTGACCGAGCGGTGGGCGGCACGCTTTGTGAGCGAGCTATTTCGCAATTACGTGGTCTGCTTCGTCGGTTATAGCTTAGGTGACCCCGTACTGCGATACATGACGGATGCTCTGGCTGCGGACCGCCTCCGTGGAGAAGCGAGTCCCGAGATGTTTGCGTTCGGTTCCTATACTGGCAGTCATGCATCTCATGACAAAGTTGCTCGAGAGTGGAAGGCGAAAAATGTGGTACCCGTTTTGTACAGGTGGACGAAAGACCACGCTCATTTGCACAAAACCATACGTGCTTGGGCAAAGACCTACAGCGCAGGCGCGCGCGGTAAAGGAAAGATAGTTCAAGACTGCATTCTGGCTGGCCCCCTAGCGAGTACCGTGGAAGACGACTTTGTCGGGCGGATGCTCTGGGCCATCAGTGAAGCCGATGGAACACCGGCGAAGCTCTTCGCGGAGCACGCCCCTGTTCCGACGTTGGATTGGCTACCTCACTTCTGCGAAGATAGGTTCGAGCATAAAGATTTGTCTAGATTTGGTGTAACCCCCGAATCGAATGTTGATTCGAAACTCCGTTTCAGCATAGCGAATCGCCCCATGCCGTACATCATGGCCCCACGGATGAGCATCGTCAGCGACGGGAGCAATCCCCGCCCGATGGATCACGTAATGTCTTATCTCTCTGAGTGGCTAGTACGCCATCTCGACAACCCGGAACTGCTGCTCTGGTTCGCCAGTCGAGGCGGCTACCTTACCGAGCGGTTCGCTCGGCAGCTTCGAAGTGCGCTGGAATATACCGCCAAACTGGTGGCTACTGCGACACGCGAAGAGCTTGAGCAATTCAAGAGCGACACGCCAAATGGAATCCCTCGGCCCGCAATGCGCACATTGTGGAATCTGCTTCTGCTTGGTCTCGTCGGTCGGTCCAATTTGAGTTCCCAGATTTACGACTGGATGAAGAACCTCGCGCGCGATGGCATGACAACCGCCTTGCGAATCGAATTTAAACAGTTCCTGACAGCGCGCGTAATTCTTCAGAAGCCGTTCAGGCTTCCGAGTGAAGTGCCGGAGGACGCAACGCTAGAGGAAGAGCTCAGATTCATTGTCAGGGCGGAAGTGGTGCTTACCGAAGACCATTTGCGCTCTACTTTGGGTGACATTCGAGATTCGGACGAGTGGAAGAACGCCCTCCCGAAATTGTTCAGTATCGCATGCGAGTCACTCCTAGAGGCGTTGGACTTAATGAGAGAGCTGGGCCAAGCGAATGAGCGCAGTGACCTCAGTATGTGGCACATGCCATCAATACTCGAGCACTGGCAGAACAGACACCACAACGAGTGGACCTTTCTCATAGAGTTGGTTCGTGACTCATGGTCAGCAATCTTCCAGAGCAATCCGGACCGCGCACGCGACCTCATGAACACTATGTGGCAGACATCGTATCCGACGTTCGTAAGACTCGCCCTCAACGCCGCGCGCGAGGAAGGCGAGCGGTCATTGGGGACTTGGGTAAATTGGCTTTTGGAAGACAATGCTTTTTGGCTCTGGTCGACTGAAACCCAACGCGAGGTAATGCGTCTTCTGGCAACCAGCGTGCGATGGCTGAACCCAAGAACTGCTGAGCTTCTGCAACAGGCTATCCTAGCTGGTCCTCCGAGACATATGTTTCAGGAAGATATAGAGGACGAGCGGTGGAACGAAATCGTGCACAGCAGCCAGTGGCTACGGCTTGCAAAATTCAAAACAGGAGATGGTGCGCTTACGCTCGACGCCGCAAACCTCCTTGCCGCGCTGGAAGCTGCGCATCCTCAATGGAAAATTGGCGACAAATTCGAGCGGGAGGAGTTCAGCCATTGGATGAGTGGTACCGGCGACCCAGATTATCATTATGAACCGCAGATTGACCTCGCCCCCCGAACGCGCGACTTATTAGTTCCTTGGCTTCAGAAAAAGCCCGAGGCCGGATTCTTCAAAGAAGATGACTGGAGAGAACTGTGCCGCACGAACTCACCAGTCGCAATTGTATCGTTGCTAGACCTTTCGGCGCGGAACATATGGCCTGTGCAGCGATGGACGGAGGCTTTGAACACCTGGAGCGGTGACAGTCTCGTTCGGCGCTCGTGGCGATGGCTCGCCGCGTGTGTCAGTTCAATGCCCGACGCTCAGGTTTTAGAGGTTATGCAGCCGGTGGGGTGGTGGTTACATGAAGTAGGTAAGCAGCTGGTGGTGCACGAGAAGACGTTCATTTCGTTATGCGAACGCGTGCTAAATTTGTCTGTCGACGAACGCTTCGACAGCACAGACGAAGCTGTTTTGGCGTCTATTAGTCATCCTGTGGGACAAGTCACTCAAGCGCTACTCAACTGGTGGTTCAGCAAGCCGTTGAACGACAACGACAGATTGCCTGCCGTGATTGCTCCGATTTTTACGCGTGTCTGCGATACGACAGCCGTTAGATTTCGCCATGGACGAACTTTGCTCGCATCAAATGTAGTTGCCCTCTTTCGGGTCGACCCGTCTTGGACGCAAGCAAACTTGTTTCCTCTATTTGACTGGCAGACCTCCGAGGAGGAAGCGTTCGCAGCATGGATGGGTTATCTGTGGTCCCCTCGACTCTACAAGCCTTTGCTTGTCGAATTGAAGAAACCGTTCCTTGACGCAGTTAAACATTACGCACGGTTCGGCGATGCGCGCGTAAATTATGCATCCATGCTTACGCTCGTTGCATTGGAAGCGACGGACCTATTCAGTCGGCCCGACTTGCAGAGGGCCGTACGAGCGCTGCCGATGGAAGGACTTGCGGCCTGTGCGCAGGCAGTGCATCGCGCGATGAAAGGTGCTGATGGGAGGCAGAGCGAATACTGGAGCATCGCAGTACGCCCGTTTCTGACAAGCGTGTGGCCAAAAAAGATAGCATTAGAAAGCGAACGACTAGCAGAGACTTTGGCACGAATAGCCGTGGCTGCTGATAAGGATTTTTCTGATGCTCTTGGCACGGTTGAACTGTGGCTCAAGCCGATTACCGTCCCGTATCAGTTACTTAAAGATATGAACGAGCTGAAGATTGGCCAGCGATTCCCGTTGCATGCCTTAAAGCTGCTAGTTATGGTAATCGACAGAAGCCGCTTTGCTCCGCCAGACCTGAAGAAAACACTAGAGCAGATTTTGTCGGGCGACGGAACTCTTTCATCTAATCTGGATTTCCAATCCCTCGAGGATTTTTGCGGACGACGATAGGTAGTTCGTGTCTATGCCTCTCAATAATTCACGTACCGGTCAGATCCGATTGCTGTGAGACCACGATCCTTGGTGGCCTGTGCGGAGTTCCAGCCACTTAGGGTTGTTAATCATGTCGGGCGAATATGGGCTCCCGTTTCGACCTTACGGGTTCGCAGTTGAATCCGGGTCATACGAATTGCTGCTGAGCGGGCCGTCACAGGCGCCCTGCCGGTCTTTATTTATACATCGCGAGGTGTAGGCGCAAGTCCGAGCGATCGCAATCCTGCAAAGCGAAAGCACCCCGACTGTAATGATGATCGGCAACTGGGTTACCCCCGATGACGCTGTTCTTCGAGGCGCTTTTCGTAATGCCTTACTCGATGTTAGTTCACATCATAGGACAAAAAGCAGCGCATTGAGGAACCGTGCGTCCGCTCTCAGCGGTGGAACTGCCGTTTGGATGTCCGTCCATACCCCGGAGCGGATGACTGGAGGGGCGAATCTTCCCAACCTTAAACTGGTCGTCTCGACCGGCCTTGCGAACGCGTGCCAGCGGCGAGACGAACATTAGCAGGTTAGCAAAAATAGCTTTAGCAAGTCCGGCGAGACAAAACCGAACATTAGCAGGACTAGTAACATTAGCGTTAGCAAACGCATGCAGGTAGAGGCGCTTGTCTTCGACGGCGCGCTATATGCCGACGGCCCGTTTTTGCCATGGCGACCGTCTTCGGCGCCTGAGCAGTTGAAGCAATGGCAGCGCGAATTGCTGGCCGTCGTCAACGAGCTGGCGAAGCTGGAGAACTGGGCAGACGATGCCTACGATGTCATCGCGCAGACTATCGAGCGGCAGCCTGCCAGCACGCTGCGATCGGACCCTTGCATACTAAATTAGCCGACGGCAGGTTGCTCGCGCCGAAGCCGCCACATGGGAGGCTTTCGCGCGGCGCGCATGGAGTTGCACTCGATGACGACGTCATCAGGGTGGAATATATATGCATACCCTCATTTCCGGAACTATGCTGATTGGGACCATGCTAGGCGCACATAGAGCTTCGTTAGCGGAGCGTTTCGAGAACTGCTTCCTGAACACGCATGTCAGGCGCGGAACGCAGGCGGGATCGCGTCTTGACGCGAGTCGGCTAGATCAACGGAGAGGTCGACATGAATACAATCGCAATGCTTGTGCCGAAAATCCCTGATGTCGGCTTCGTCGTCTCGGTCGTTGCGGCCATTGCGGCGCTGCTTGCATCCGGAGTTACGAGTTGGATCTCGTTCAGAAGGAAGGCTCCGGCGCTCGCTGACCCTAATGCGAACCTAGAGGAGCAGACGCGAACGGACGAGGTTAAGGAGGCACTCAAGCGAAATGAATCGATGGCTAGGTGGGCCGGCGGAACGAACGCTCTACTGGTGTTTGCGACGGTGGTGATAGGCGGCGTTCTAGCGACGTCGCTTGTGCAGCAAGCAATGGATCATTCGATGCTTAGCTTGCTCGGCGTAATCGTACTTCTATCGTCATTGATGCATCAGCAGTTTCGCCCCGATCTTAGACACCGCGGGGCTAGGCGGCGGGTTGCTGCATTGACCGTGTTGCTTTCGGAGGCTGAAGACGGTGTCTTTGAAATTCGACGAGGTGTCGCGGAGGCTCCTTCGGTAGAAGCGCTCCGCCGCTACGTCTCACGTCGTCTTGCTGAGTTCAATACTTCGGAAGTTGAGGAGCTTCCCGGCGAGAGACGGATCGAGAGAACACAAATGGAACGCCCTGCGGTGCTTCCACTTCCGTCGCCCCCGACGGGAGCAGATGCTACTGCAGAGTCTGGCTCCTCAGAGGACGCGAGTGTAGTGCCGCTGCAGAAGGCTCGTGAATAGAATCGGACTCCACGGTGTCACTCATGGCCCCCGGGTATTGTGAAATGCGGGTCCGCTGCAAGTCCACATCCCGCAAGCGGCGAAGGATGGTGGTGCGTGATGGTCGGCAATATCGCTCATGTCAAAACCGCGCCTAGCCTGATGAGGCGAGATCGAGTTTGTCCTCAAGGATTGGTTCGACGTAGGCTTAACTTGTCCAGAGTTGCCGTAAGCGTTAGGTAACCCGTCTGAGCTGCAGTCGCGGGAGAAATCACTACTTCTACCGGGTTCCAAGCTCCCGGTAGGAGTTCATTAACGACGTCGATTTCCTTTGACTGGATCGAAGCATTCCACTTTGTGCTATCGAAACTAGCATCACCCCATCGTGGCTTCTCCGCCCATTGAACCTTTAGCTTAGCGCCGTCGTAAGTAACCATGTTCGGATTCCCCACCATCAACCTGAGCTTATAGCCATCACCGTAAGGGGTGATGTTGTCGACGGAAACTAGCAGGTTCCCCAGATTGGTTTTAGCCACGCCATACGACTTTGATGCAGGGTCGAGCATAGCAGAGCTATCGTTTTCGACGTCATGCCAGAACTCGAGCGTACCGAGACGAGTTTGCAATTTATTCTGGATTTGCTGCATGAGTTGGAGCTGTTTGTTTAACTCCTCAACCTGCTGGTTAAGAGCCGCGATCTCAGGTCCAGTCTTATCTTCAATGGGCTTTTGAGAACAGCCGATGAGCAGCCCCCAAAGTATAGTAGCCAGCGCAATTTTCAATTTTTGCATGACACCTCCACGAAAGTCTCTTTGCTAGAGCGGCATACAGAGAATCGAAGAGTATCGTAAACATAGTATTGGTATACAGCACGACAGTGTTGTGGCTAAAACCGTTGATGTGCAGGGCTCTGACCCGCGGGCCGCGCCGGACACGTGTTCGATCAAGAGCGGGGACAACTAGATTGGCTGGCGATGGTTCGACAAAAATGGAGATTCGAATGACCGTTGTTCAGTTTTTCACAATCAAACAGGCGGGCGCCCCCATAGCCGCTGAACTGCATCCTTTTGACGAAGTGCAGCGCACGTCGGAAGCTGATCGGTGAGGTGATGCCGGTCGCAACGTTGGCCGCCGGCTCCACTGCTGGGGAAGCGGACCAGCTGCGCCGGCCATGATGGCGGCGTGGAGACGTAAGGCCTATCACGAGAAAATCGTCAACGGCATGCTCGAGCGCGGCTATGACCAGCAGTTCGCCGAGCAGATTTTCGCGCAGATACCAGGGCTTCGGGGAGTATGGCTTTCCGGAACGTCACGCGGCGAGCTTTGCCCTCGTTGTCTATGCGAGCGCGTGGCTCAAGTGCCACGAGCCGACAGTGTTCGAGTTAGGGCCAGTCCATCGATTTTCTAAGCGTCCGCGTATCAACGCGACACGAATTGCTTGGCCTTGGCTACTTTGCACCTCTTCTGAGGTCGGTTTTGGAGCCTAAAACGACAAGAATTGGTTGGAAAACAGCGACATTAATTGCTGAACTCCACACGCCTGCCTGTGTGGAGTTCATCAATTAATGTCGTAAACGACACGAATTGATTGTTTTTTGCGGGGATTCCTTGGAAGAGACGCGATTGTTTGCTGTAGCACAAGCGTATAGACTTGGGGATGGTGCTGAGCTCCCCGGCGGCCCTCTCGTAGAGCGTGCTTGCGGAACTGGGTAGCGTTTTCGAATCGAGATCTGCGCTGAGCCTCTGTCACACCGCTCGGCTTCTCGACGTGAAAGCAGACTATTTGCCCAGGCTGTCACCTGATCTTGCGACGAAGCTGGTGTAAAGGGGAAGAGAAATCAGGCGCAGAGAGAAGATCCAACGCACCATAGCCGCAGCAGTACGCGATACGTCGACACGACACGAATTGGTTGTTTTTGCGGATATGTGCCGCCCAAAACCTGCACTGTTTTCGCGGTCTAGTCTCGATCAGTTGTCCTCAAGCTCGGCGGCGCCATCGAGGCGAAGTCTCCCGCTAACACGAGTGCCTTCTTGTGGAACCTGGTACCTTCAAGGTAACCGAGTTTCGTCCCTGTACGCTGATACATGCGTGCTTTAACCTTGTCCTCAGCCGGATAGATATCCTCAAGGCGTAGCTGTTGGAACGATCGCCAGAAGTCTTCAAAGCGAGCTTCTTCGCGTTGAATTTTTTTTCTCCGCCTTGTCTCCCTTCCCCTTTGCACTAGCTTTTCTGCGACATCCGGCGCCAGCTTGCGCAAATAAGATTCGCTCACGTCGAGAAGCCGAGCAGCCTGACAGAGGTTTAGCGCCGATCCCGATTCGAAAACCCAATCAAGCTCCGCAAGTAGTGTTTCGTGAGTTGCGGCTGCCCCACGACGTTGCCTCGTTACCAACAGATTGTGGCCGCGGGATCGAAATACTTTCCTCAGCATCACGCTGTTTCCGAGGACGACATCGGCCACACTACAGCCGCAGCAGTAAGCGATAAGTACTAGCCGAGGAAGGCTCGGGTTTACCCTCCCTGATCGCCAGTTGTACACTTCCGTGCTGGCCACCCCGAGGTGATTCGCAAGTCGCACAGCGTTTCCTCCGAATAGCGTATTTGTCGCATGCGCCAGAAACTTACTCGGTGAGCCGGCATTTCCGAACGCGGCAGGATGAACGCGGCAACGTTCGCATGGGCGGCAAGGCTGTAGACCCCAAGCTGGCGCGGCGACAGGCCTCCGTGATCGTCCGGCGGTTCGAAAAGCGGTTCCCCACCGCGGCGTTCTCGGCGCAGCTTGCCCGTCGAAAGCCCAAGGCAGTGGCGAAGCATGAGAAGGTGGTGGCCTTCTTTGACGCTCATCCCGATTTCGAATTGGGACAACATAAGCTGCAACCATATCTGAAGGCGGCTGGATACGATTTGAAGAGCGTCGCGCCGGAAGTTGTATCGGACATCGAGAAACTGCAGCGCATGTTCCGGCTCACCGGCGACTACCGCAAGACCGAAGGCCTGATCACGTCGGGTTACAACGCCTCGGCCGAAATCGTCGCCGCGGGAAAAAGTCGCTTTGTCGCCGACGCGCGCCGTAGTACCAGCACGAGCGCCGCCGAGGCGACGAAGACGTTCGAGGCAGCTGCAAACCAGAACCTGGCCGCAGTCATGGTGGCGACGAACTTGCGCACCTTGAACTGGCCGGCGTCGTTGGAAGGAGCGTCGGCCAAGCTGCTCTCCAAGCAAATCGATCGTATTGTCGCCGACCAACCGGATTTGAAGTCGCTATTCGGTTCCACCGATGCCTGTGATTGCGAGCATTGCCGGTCGATCTACGGACCGGCGGCCTATTTTTCGGACGTGATGCGGTTTTTGCGCAACCGAACTATGCTGTCAATCGCTTCATGCTGCGCGACAAGGGAATCACGGTCGCGGTCGATGGTCCGGGGCCCAATTGGAAATTGCGGCGCTTGCGCCAGACTCATGGCAGCACCGAAGAGCGCGCGGCCTCTCCCGAGTACGTCAACATCGATGCCTACATAGCTCTAGCTGCGGGAAAAGCTGCGTTCGGTCTGCCGTTTGATCTTTTCCACGCGGAGACACGCGCCTTTCTTAGCGCCGCCGGTGTCGAACGGGCGGATCTGATGCGCGCGCTGGCTGTAGGCGGGGTGCCGAGCGTGGATGTGATCGCAGGGGAGACATTGAGTATTTCCGCGTCTGAGCGAAACCTGATTTTCTCGGCCGCTGTGGCTGATCAGCCTGCCATTTGGGGTGTGGCCGGGCCGGTGGCTGCCACTGCAATGCGGATGCTTGATGTCTTCAATTCTCACACGGGCCTGGTGTACGCCGAGGTGGAATCGCTGCTGAAGGGCGCGTGTCCTGAGTTATCCTCCGCGAACGTCCGTTTTGAGTTTTTCTCGGATGTCCCTTTGGGGTCGGGTTCGGGCGATCGCGTCGGGCAAAGGTCGGCCACGTGCAGCCATCCACGATTCCACCGTGAGCGTCCGCTTCGCCGTACGCAGAAGCCGTCAAGATAGCGTTCATCGCGACATCAGGTGATGCCGCGCTCATCGCCTGCCAAGTATCCTTGATGCCCGTATCGCTGATGCTAAGGAATTGATGCGCGACGACGACTTGCGCACTCCTCATCACCAAACCGCATAGTTCCGTGAAACACATCGATGCGAGATCGGATCGACGACCTTATAGGGTCGCCTCTGCTGCTCCAGCACTTCTGTCCAACGCCTAAGTGTCGACGGACAGGTCGAGCGAGCGATAACGTACCGAACACCGAATCGACCGATCGCCTCGATGCACTCGATTGTGACTGCTCTCGCCGAGATACTCGCAAGGTCGCACGGTTGAATTTCTATGGCGTACATGGAAGCGGCGTATCGAGATGCACGTCGCAAAGATCCCATCGGTGCCCGGCGAACGCGGACGACGCAGCAGTCTCAATCAGCATTCGGACCGGCCGCTCGACAATATGAGTCATTCAGCCGGCGGTGTTATCCAACACCACCGGCAATGTTTGCTCAGAGATCGATCAACGAAGCACGGCCCAAATCAGGCACGTACAAACGCCAGCAGATCTGCGTTGAGCGTTTCCGCATTGACAGTCAACATGCCGTGGGAAAAGCTGGGGTAGGTCTTGAGCGTCCCGTTCTTAAGCAGCTTGATCGACTTGCGTGCCGAGTCTGCGATCGGGACGATTTGGTCGTCTTCACCGTGCAGTACCAAAGTCGGCACCGTAATGTCACGGAGGTCGTCGGTCTGGTCTGTTTCAGAGAAAGCCTTGATGCCCTCATAGTGAGCCTTGGCACTGCCCGTCATTCCCTGACGCCACCAGTTCTGGATCACGCCCGGATGTACGGTTGCGCCCGGACGGTTGAAGCCGTAGAAAGGCCCGGTCGGCACATCGACGAAGAATTGCGCGCGGTTGGCCGCGAGCGCCTGGCGGAATCCGTCGAACACGCTCAGCGGCAGACCTTCGGGGTTCGAGTGGGTCTTGACCATCAGCGGCGTAACGGCGCTGACCAGCACCGCCTTGGCCACGCGTCCCGAAGGCTGTCCGTGCTTTGCGACGTAACGCGCGACTTCGCCGCCCCCGGTCGAATGGCCGATATGCACTGCGTTGCGAAGGTTGAGCGCTTCGACAACCGCAAAGGCGTCCGCGGCATAGTGGTCCATGTCGTGGCCTTCGGACACTTGTGACGAACGGCCGTGACCGCGCCGGTCATGTGCGACGACACGATAGCCGTGCTGCACGAAGAACAGCATCTGCGTATCCCAGTCGTCCGATGACAGCGGCCAACCGTGATGGAACACGATGGGTTGTGCATCCTTTGGGCCCCAGTCTTTGTAGAAGATCTGAGTACCGTCCTTCGTGGTGACGTAGTTCATGTCAGCGATTCCATGTTGATGAGGTGCCGCAGTGTGCGCGCTGGCTTGATGCACTTCCGCCGAAGCGAGGCACGGCGCGCCAACCGCCGCTACGGCGGCGCCAGCGCCTGCCAGCAAAGCCTTACGGCGCGCCAACGATGGCTGGTCAAACTGATCGTTCATCTACTTTTCCCGGTGATAATTGTTTTTTGTAAGGCGGCGAGTGATCTGGGTGCCGGCAGGGCCACCCAGCGAATTCGGACGCAAAGACTCGCGCCGTATGTCATTGCCAATGCTCAGATCACACCTGCGCCTGACCACCGTCGGCAAAGATCTCGGCACCGTTGACGAAACTCGAATCATCGGATGCGAGAAAGACCACCACCTTGCCGATTTCCGACGGATCCGCAAGGCGACCCATCGGAATCAGCGAGGCGAGGTAAGTCAGCAAGCCTTCCTGGGCTTCCTTTGAGTCGCCAGCCAGTTCGGCCAGTCCGATGGTCTTCGTCGCACCGGGGCTCACGACGTTCACGCGAATTCCACGTTCTTTCAGATCAAGTACCCAACTGCGCGCGAGGTTGCGTACCGCAGCTTTCGATGCGCTATAAATGCTGAACGCTTGCGTGCCGGACGAGCCCGCAGTGGAGCCTGTCAAAATGATGGAAGCCCCTGCGCTCATCAGCGGCAACGACTTTTGAACAGTGAACACCAGCGCGCGCACGTTGCGATTGAACGTGTCGTCGAAATGCTCCTCCGTGATCTGTCCGAGTGGCGCCATCGTTCCGCCGCCGGCATTGGCGAAGAGGACGTCGATCCGACCTTCTGCGGATCGAAGAGTCTCGATCAACGCGTCGAGGTCACTGTTCGATGTGACGTCACCCTTGATCCCGCGAACTCCATGTCCGATGTTGGCGCAGGCAGCGTCCAACTCCGCCAGGCGGCGCCCCGTGATGTATACCGTTGCTCCCTCGAGAGCGAGTTCCTTTGCCGTGGCCAAACCGATGCCGCTCGTTCCGCCCGTCACGAGTGCCACTTTTCCCGCCAATCGATTGCTCATCCTTAGCTCCCTTAGAAAAAATCGATAGACGAGACGGTAATCATTTCTGGCGCGCGAATATACATTCGACTTATTAAATCTTCTGCTATCGCGCGCCTAAGTCTTAAAAGGCCTCCTGCGCGAGCGATCCGATCAGGACCTTCGCTCAGAGGGATTTCATAGAATTTAAGAATCTGGAAGGGGAAAGCGATCGCCACTCGGCGTAATGTGTCGCCTCGAGACGCTGGCAAGAAAATTGGCGCCGGAGGCGCGCCTTGGTTCCATTCGACGATGCGGGTCGCGCGCACCCACTAAGAGACCGGCAAGACGGACACGCTGGAGACGCCCCCTGCAAGGCTCCGGTACGAAAAGGACCAGACCGATGGACCAACAACACTTCCGGCATCGAACCGGCGTGAATCGGACGATCGCCGGAACACAGATCCCGACAACCCGTCTCGCCGCTGATGCAGCGATGGAACTTCACTGACTGCTGAGTTACTGCGCGGCGTGCGTGTTGTCGCTCGAATCGAGGGCGCGCAAAAAGCGGCGAACGGTGTTGGGCATTCGGTAAGCGGCGCGTGAACCTTCGAAGTTTCGAAAAACGAACGCGCTATCAATCACGCCACTCAGTGCCTCGAAGGAGGCCTCTTCAGAAAGTCCAACCGTGCGAGCGATGGTGCTCAGATCCTTTAGCGATGCATGCTGCCCACTGCTGGCGAAATGACTAAGGATCTTCTGTTGGTCACTCGGCAGATGGTTCCACGTCCACGATAGCGCTGAGGTCAGCGACTCGTGTCGGGCATCTCCCGTGTGCCTGATGACTCGCTTGGGTAACTCGATATCGCGCTCGAATAGCGCCCGTACAGAATCAACCCCCAGCAACGCAGTTTGACGCGCGACAAACTCGATTCCTAGCGGCAGACCGTCTACCTCTTGCACCATCTCCCTGAGATAGGGAATCAAGCCGTCGTCGGTATAGGTGGATGCACGCACATCAGACGCTCGCGCCACAAACATGTCGATGGCGGTACTGAGGTCGCGCTCGTCACAATCGACTCGAAACGGTTCCACGTAGACAACGTCCTCCATGGAAAGTCTCAATGGCGCTCGCGAGGTTGCGATCACAGAAAGCGCTCGCCCGGCAGCGTGCATGGCACGGACGAACTCCGCGACGCGCTCTGCGACGAGGTCGCAATTGTCGACAAGAACGAGCGTGTGCTGCCCCGGTGATGGACCATCGGTCGACCCGACCGTCTGAATCAACAATTGTTCAATGTGACCGAAGGCATCGGTAGCGGCGGCACCGCTTGCCATCGACAGATAGAGGGTGCGAACCGCGCCATGTTGCTCCAGTCGTCTTGCGGCTTCCAGCGCCAGCCGTGACTTTCCGCATCCCGCCGGACCAACAACAGTGAGTAACGGTCGCCGCTCCTGCACTCGAATGGTCAACTGACCCAGGAGCGCTTCGCGTCCGAAGAACTCGT
Organism: Paraburkholderia atlantica; assembly: GCF_009362785.1. Classification (GTDB taxonomy): domain Bacteria; phylum Pseudomonadota; class Gammaproteobacteria; order Burkholderiales; family Burkholderiaceae; genus Paraburkholderia; species Paraburkholderia atlantica. The sequence continues at coordinate 28,174 of NZ_WHNQ01000031.1, read as the reverse complement.
CAAGATAGAGTGGCGGCTTGTACATCGCCAAATCAATCGAAGCGGTGCTCACTAAAGGGTTCACGGGCGCAATAACTGCCGACGCGTCGCCCGGCCGCTCCAGGCGATAGCCACGGCCAAACACATTTTTGATGAGCCCCTTGTGGCGACCGAACAACTTTCGGAGCGCACAGATCTGAACCTGAATGTTGTTTTCTTCGACGATCGTCGTCGGCCAGACCTTGGCCATGATGGCTTCGTTCGAAACAAGAGCGCCGTCGGCGTCGATCAGCATCTCGAGCAAATCAAAGGCACGACTACTGATTTTAACGGGTGAGCCCGAGCGTAAGACCTCGCGGGACTCGCGCAGCACCTCGATTTCGCCGAATTTCATCTCACCCTCGCTGGACCCTTTCCTTCACGGGAAAGAGCGTTCGTCGTGTCTCAGGACCGCGACCCGCAACACGCTGTGCACCCGCCCCGATCCCAACCGCGAGGAATTGACCCGGTCATTGGTACGCGCGGCTGAACCGTTGTTTGTCACTGTTTCTTAGCGGCGAATTGTACCGGCCAAAATGACGATTCGTCGGGGCCCGCAGCCTGTTCAAAGACAGATTTCAGATTCTTTAATAGTTCATCAAGGACTGATGGACCTGATCCCGAGAACAATTCGCATCGCCGAAGTCTCCTTCGTCAGGTTCCGCCGACGATAACGACCCAATATATGGGCGCGAGACTCTTGCATCTGGAGACTGCAGTGATGGACGAGGCGGCGACCGCCTCGTCGTCAATGCAGATGACCATTTTCGAAGCCGGCTCGCGTTCTGCTCATTGCGACGTCCCGAACGCGGCGCCAGGCGCAATTCAATCTGACCTGCAAGACACGACCAGGAATCCGCGTGATGCGCGATACCAGAGGCAACGATCCTTGGCTGGGCATTGTCCGCAATCTGTTGCTGCCGAAATCCGTGACTGCCGCGACGACACTCCTTTCGGCGACCCGCGCCGAACGCCGCATTCGTGTCGATTTCCGCGCACCGGGGGGCGTGTGCGGGGCCCGGATTGACGACGGAACACGCGCGGCACGCATCGTCAATGTGCTCGATCGCCTGAGCGATCACACCGTGGCGATTTCGTGGCGCGATGCGACGATGTGCCACTACAACGATCAGATCTGGCGCCTGGGCGTCGCCCGACGTCAAGGGGAGTGCGCGCTGACTGGCGAGTCAGTGGGCGTCGGAGAGGCCATCTATCGGCCCATCCCGATCACGCCTCCTCCGCTCAATGCCCAGGCCATGATTCTGGCGAGCGCGCTGGCCGGCGCCGTCAGTCATGGCGATGACCTCATTCACCAACGTCCGAAGCGGCGTTCGTGCCGGCCTCGAATCTGAGGTCGAACGGACGCCGGATAGGCACAGATCCCTCACCGGCCGATCGGGACGATCGAACGCGAGTCGAAGCCATCACGCCTGCCTGCTGTCATCGCACGTTTTTTCTTCTCACCACCTACCGAGGTTCCAATGAAATCAGCGTCAGAGCTTCTCACCGCCTATCTTGACTCCATCCGCGACCCCAAAGCGGCCGCCGCGCTCTTCGCCGACGATGGCGTGCTCGAGCTTCCGTATCTCGCGAGCATCAACCCTAAAACCGGTGCACAGGGTCCAGCTGCCATCGAAACATTCATCGCGTCGCTACTCGCGGCGGTGCCTGACTTCGCCTTCAAGAACGCGAACATCCTGATCGATACGCCGGACCAGGCGTTTGGCGAGTATGAGGTGGAGGCGCGCGTCGTGACCACTGGCAAGATGTATCGGCAGATGTACGCCGGACGCCTCGTCGCCGAAAACGGAAAAATCAAACTGCTGCGCGAGTCGCTCGACACCGTCGCTGCGCAACGTGCGTTCAGCAAAGATGTCTGACCATCGCACGGGCCTGCTTGCGCCCGTGTCAATCCCGCCATCCCGCAATCGCCCGCTTGCGCGCTCGAACTCACGCTTCGGCCGCGCTGCGAGCTGCCTCCCGCGACTGCACCCACACAGGCGACTCGATGTACTCAGTATGTCCCCGGTTCCACCGAGTGACCCTTGCGCTCGGTTTCGTTCTTGTTGTATGCATCTCAAGTCCTTCCGTGCAGGCTGCCGGAGCTGTCGCTTCAAGCGAACAAGAAGCCCCCTTTCTGTCTGAAAACGATCGGGCTATGACGGCTATGATGAATGGCATGACCGTTCACCCGACGGGTGACGTCGATCAGGACTTCGTCGCAATGATGGTGCCTCACCATCAAGGCGCGATTGACATGGCACAAGCCGAATTGCGCCATGGGCACGATGAGCGGCTTCGCCGCATCGCTCAGGAAATCATCGTCGAGCAACAACAGGAGATCGTCGCCATGCGGCTCGCTCTGGGCCAGCCCTTGCCCGCTCCGGAGCCTGCGCCTGATCAACTGATGCCAGGGCCGTCCTCTACCACTCGGACGACTCGGGCCCATGACCACACGAATATGAACATGTCGAAGGACACGCAATGAAATCGCTTCTCACGCTCCCGTCGATAATCTGCGCCGCGCTGCTCGCATCGGCGCACGTTTGCTACGCCGGCCAGGCTCCCGGCTCCCTGTCTGACCCGGACATTCCGGTCAGCCACCACGATCGCGTCTATGCGGCCGAACAGTTCTCGAACACCGTGTCGGTGACCGATCCGACAGACAATAAGCTACTGGGCGTGATCCGATTGGGCGAGCCGGCACCGACGAATTTCAGCCCGCTGTATCGCGGACAGGTTCTGGTGCACGGGATGGGCTTTTCGCCAGATCACCGCACGCTCGCGGTGGTATCGATCGGCTCGAATTCGGTCAGCTTTATCGACACCGAAACCAATACGGTCAAGCACGTGACCTACGTGGGGCGATCACCGCACGAAGCGTTCTTTACGCCCAACGGAGAAGAAGTCTGGGTGACCGTTCGAGGTGAGAACTACGTGTCTGTGATTGACGCGCACACGTACGAGGAAAAAGCGCGGATCACAACGCCCGCCGGACCGGGGATGCAAACCTTTTCCCCCGACGGAAAATATGGCTTTGTGTGTTCCTCGTTTAACCCCGAAATCGATGTGGTCGAGGTCAAATCACATCAGACCGTGGGTCGTCTTCAACAGTCGAGTCCTTTCTGCCCCAACATCGCGGTATCCCCGGACAACAAGCAGGTCTGGATCACGCTCAAGGATAGTGGCAGGACGCAGGCATTTAGCGCACAGCCGCCCTTCGCGTTGCTGAAGACGCTGGAAACGGGACCGATCACGAACCACGTCAACATCGTCCACAACGAGCATGGCATGTTCGCGTACGTCACTGTCGGGGCCCTGAATCGCGTCAAGGTTTTCCGCACCGATGACTTCGAGCAAGTTGCTGACATCTCCGTTGGCAATCTTCCGCACGGAGTCTGGCCGTCAGGAGACGGTACGCGAGTCTACGTCGGGCTTGAGAACGCCGACGCGCTGGCTGCCATCGATACTCGCACCAATACGGTTGTCGCGACCATTCCAATCGGGCAGGCACCTCAAGCCGTCGTCTATGTTCCAAATGCGGTTCCCGAAGGAGACGGCACGCAAAACCTTCAGTCGTTGGGGTAGCGGGGCAGGTGGCCAACGTCTATCTCTCGGCCATCGGCGCGGCACAAGCGGGCACGCCCCCGACGAGCGTTTCACTGTTTGATCAAGGCCGGCTGCAAGTTCTCCAGGCTGCCGTGTCAGGGCTCGAGCCGAAGCGCCCCTATGTCTTGGCGCTGGCCGACAAGGCAGACGCATCCGGTCCCCTAGAACCTCTTTCGAACTTCATGACCAACCCCGCGGGCGCTGCAGTCGTCAATGCCATTGGGCAAATCCGCGAACTCGTGGCGCAAGGCACGAGCGCGCCGGAGCACCGTCGCTATCTGGTCATCGCGCCTGTCACCGACGGCAAGCCCGGCTCTCCTGTCCAGTTGCAGCGGATGTAGTCGGGCAATACGGACCGCCCCCCTAATTGCCCTTCACACGTGCGGGAAAGCATTCCAGCAACCAATCGATGAACACGCGGAGTCGATGCGTCACGTGTCGATTCTGCGGATACACGATATGAAACGGGTACGGTGGGGGGCGCCACTTGCGCAGGATTTCCACGAGTGTGCCTTCGTCGAGCGCGGCTCTGGCTGAATACGAAAAAGTCTGAATGATGCCCATGCCTGCAACAGCAGCGGCAAGGTGCGCGTTGCTTTCGTTGATGCCAATCCGATGGTCAACCTTGATCTCACTTTTCTCGTTGTTCCGCGCGAAGCGGAATGGAAGTGCCCGGCCGTTCTGCGCCGAGACGTAAGCAATCAAGCGGTGTCCGTTCTTCAATTCGTCTGGATAGGCAGGCACGCCATAGAGCTTCAGGTATTCGGGCGTCGCGCAGGTGACCATCGCCGCGTCGCCGATATGTCGCGCGATCAACGATGAGTTATCGAGCGGACCGCCACGAATCACACAGTCGACATTGTCTTCAATGAGGTCGACCGATCGATCCGACACACCGAGATCGATCCGGATGTCGGGATAGCGCGCCATAAAGTCGGGAAGCAATGGAATCAGCACGTCCCGCGCGGTCGATCCGCCGACGTCGATGCGCAAATGACCGCGCGGGTGTGATTTCGCCGAGCTGAACGACGAATCCATGTCTTCCAGGTCACGAAGGACGCGCGTCGCCTTCGCGTAATAGTCCTGTCCCTCGGGCGTCACGGTGACACGTCGCGTCGTCCTCTGTAGCAGCCGCACGCCCAGATGTGCCTCGAGCTCCCGGACCAGCTTGCTCATGGTCGCGTTTGGCAGATCGAGCGAGTCTGCCGCACGCGTAAAGCTACCCGCCTCGACGACACGCGCAAAGGCACGCATCGCCAATAACTGATCCATTCGAAGTGACTCCCTGGCGATGCTTCTGATTGTGCACGATTGTGCATAGTATTTTCATTATTGTCCATTTATCGAAGAATGTCCGCCCGCTACATTGACGCCATGCCTGAAGCGAAACGCGGCGGCGAGCGGAGTGTCGAGCTGGACGACACCCACATCGACCAAGCGATGTCGGGCAGAAAACCAACCCTCAATTTACGAAACGGAGCATTTCATGAGCAAGCCACTGAACGGAAAGATCGCCCTCGTTACCGGCGGCACGACAGGCATCGGCCTCGGCGCTGCGCAGGAACTCGCCGCACAGGGCGCACGCGTCTTCATCACGGGTCGTCGACAAGGTGAACTGGATGCAGCCGTTGCTGCGATCGGGACTGCGGCGACGGGTATCCGCGCCGACGCATCGGTGATGGCCGACCTCGACGCGGTCTATGCGCAGATCGCCAAGGAAGCCGGCAAGCTCGATATCTTGTTCGCCAACGCCGGTGGCGGTGACATGCTTCCGCTGGGTGCGATTACCGAGGAGCATTTCGATCGCATCTTCGGCACCAACGTGCGCGGCGTCCTGTTCACTGTTCAGAAGGCACTTCCGCTGCTTGTCGACGGCGCATCGATCATCCTGACCTCGTCGACGACATCGGTTAAGGGAACGCCGAACTTCAGCGTGTACAGCGCAAGCAAGGCAGCGGTTCGCAACTTCGCACGGTCGTGGACACTGGACCTCAAGGATCGCGGCATCCGCGTCAACGTCGTCAGCCCCGGCCCGATCCGCACGCCGGGTCTGGGTGGCCTGGTGCCTGAAGAGGCTCGTCAAGGACTGTTCGACGCACTCGCCTCGCAAGTACCTGCAGGCCGCATCGGGGAGCCCGAAGAAGTCGGCAAGGCCGTTGCCTTCCTTGCCTCCGACGCGTCGAGTTTCATCAACGGCATCGAGCTGTTCGTCGACGGCGGCATGGCACAAGTTTGATCAACACGGACGACGGCCTCCGATGCGATATCGAGGCCGTTATCGACCCCTTTCGACCGCAGCTCCATGAAAAAACTTGCCTTTGTGGGCGCATGGCTGATCGCATCGCTGACTGCGCCCACGGTTCATTCACAGGACGTACGCCCCATGAACAACGACGCTAAAGACATCGTTGTCGCTCAGCATTTGATCGACCGCCACTTCGAGATCTGGAACGAGCGCGATAAGGCGATGCGTGTGGACAAATTTCCGACTGTCTACACGCCCGACATCTTTGTGTCCGACTACGCCGAGATCGCTTCGGGCTATGCGAACGTCAACCGACTCATCGAGCGTGTTCAAACCGAACACGCGGGGTTTGCGTTCACACCGGACCCTGTCTCATGGAATCACGGACTCGGTCGCGTGACCTGGGGCTACGGTCCTAAAGACAATCCGAATCTCGTTCGGGGCGAAGACATTTTCTCCATTCATGACGGCAAGCTCGCCAGCCTGCGCGTATTCCTCAACAAAAACTAACTCTCCACACCTGACCGAATCATCATGAAATTCATCGCTGCACTGCTCTCGGCACTCGTATTGAGTGCGACCGCGTCGGCTCAAACCCCGGCGATCAAGACCGCCGGCGTTGACCACGTCGGCATCAATGTCCCCAATCTCGCAGAGGCAGCGGCATTCCTCTCAACGACATTCGGATGCAAGCCTGTCACGCTCATTGGACCGTTCAAGCTGACTAGCTCGTTGTCCGAGGATCGCACCCACCAAGTCGCCGCGCGAGCCGATAGCGTTTCGATCGCCATGTTGCGTTGCGGGACGGGTTCAAACATCGAGTTGTTCGAATACAAGAACTCGACCGGAAGCACACTGATCCCGAACAACGAAGATCTGGCTGCATCTCACATCGCCTTTTACACTGACGACGTGCAAGCCGGTGCGGCCTACCTCAAATCTCGAGGCATTACGGTCTTTGGCGAACCCATGAAGATGGAGAGCGGTGACACTGCAGGCGAGACATGGGTGCATTTCCGCTCGCCTTGGGGCTATGAAATGGAACTCGTCGGTTACCCGAAGGGTAAAGCGTATGAGAAGTCGAAGAGCATCAAGCTCTGGGACCCCAAGCATCCGAACGAGTGAATTTCCCTCTGCCGGCGACAGGTCGAGCTGAAAGGCTGTCGCTACTCTGATGAAAATTGGTGATCTTGAAGTCGTACGTGCGTCGCGTGTCGTTTTGCGTTCAGGCGTACCGGTAAAACTCAGCGATCGCGCCTACGACTTGCTCGAACTTCTGATCGACGCCAACGGTGCGTTGGTGTCGACCAAGACGATCCTTACGAAAGTGTGGCCGACGACGATCGTCGAAGAGAACAATATTCAAGTTCACATTTACGCGCTTCGTCGAATGTTAGGGCAACACAAGCACTTGATTCAGACGTCCTTCGGTCGAGGCTACCGGCTTGCTTTGAGTGTCGCACCCGACCTGGAGAACGCGACGACGCACAGGCCCGGCAAACGCAGTCGCGAGTCAAATCTCATGGGCATTCGCACCGGCATCAGTCCATGACTCAGGCGCTCGCATGGACATGGCGTCAGTTTTCGACCGAACAGAAAACCATACTGACGCATTTCGCCAGAGATTCTGAATCCGCGTCACTTGACCAGCTCAACGAGCTTGCGCGCATGACGACGCCATTACCTGAAAAGGCCCTCGATGCGATCAGCGGGCTCGTCGACAGCGCCTTTATTTTCCGGTCATATGAAGGCACCGACACGCGCTATCGAATATTGAACACAGTGAGGCGTTTCATCATTTCGCTAGACAACGGCCTTTGACAGGTTCCTGGCAAACGCTCCGCGCTTAGCCCGTCAAGCCGCACTGATGACGATATAATTCCCCAAGTCGAGGACATCGTCCGGCACGTTGGGAAGTTCCCGCGCGAGATCCTCACCTCGGCGTTATCGTGGACGTGGGAGCATTGACGATTGAACGTAGTTCCAGGTAGTGATACTGACGCATCGCATCGCCCGTCGGAACGGCGATCGCCCGTGGAGCAAGTCGGTCCATTGGAAGTCAACCTCGAACAAAGAACGGTCACACGCGACAATGAGCGCGTGTCGTTGGGCCGCCGCGCCTATGCGATTCTCGCTGTATTGATCGAACACCGAGGGTCATTGGTGACCAAGCAGGATCTTGCCAAACAGGTCTGGCGAGATCGCGATGTTGAAGAGAATACGCTGCAAGTTCACGTGATGTCGTTGCGTCGCGCGCTCGGAACGGAGCGATCGCTGATACAGACGATCCCCGGACGGGGCTATATCCTGCTCGCTCGACCCATCCACGCTCCTGGAAGAACCCGACGCGCCACGCACCAGGAATTGCCGTACGTCGACACGCTGTTTGGGCGAGAGACGGCGATTACGCACGTTGTCGATCTGATGGCCTCACGACAAGTCGTGACGCTAGTAGGCGCGGGCGGAATAGGGAAGACCAGTCTCGCTGTCGAACTTTGTCGAGGCCTTGGCGATCGTTTCGAGGTCGTCCGCTTCATCTCGCTGTCATCCATTTCGACCGAGAGACAGGCGAGGGAAGCACTGCTTTCTGCGTTTTCCGGCACCGCTCGCGGCACCGCGGTTTCGGTTGATCAACTGGTCGGCGCGCTGAAGGGGACGCGCTGCCTGCTGGTCCTGGACAACTGCGAGCATCTCATCGACGTAGCGGCCGCGATCGCCGTTGATTTGACCGCAGCCAATTCCGATATCCGCGTCGTTGCGACAAGTCGTGAGCCACTTGCCATTAGCGGCGAGGCCCTCTACTGGGTGCCGACTTTGGCGTGTCCGCCGGAGGGCGCCACGCTCGAGCAACTCGAGACCGCCGACTCGGTGAGCTTGTTTACTTACCGCTCGCGGCGATTCTCGATGCCTTTGGTAAACGACGAGGCCACGCTTTCGATGGTCGCCGATATTTGCCGACGGCTGGACGGAATTCCCCTCGCGATCGAACTTGCCGCGTCTCGTACAGCCAGCCTCGGGCTGGAAGCGATAAAGGCAAACCTCAACCGAAGGTTTGCCATCCTGACCGGCGGTTCACGCGACGCGTTGCCGAGGCATCAGACGCTCAGGGCTGTCTTTGACTGGAGCTACCGATTGCTCTCTGCGAAGGAGCAGTTAGTGTTCCGGCTCGTCGGAGTGTTCGTCGACGGATTTTCTCTGGAAGGCGCGTGGTCGCTCGCAACCGGCTTTGGCCTGACATCGCAAGAGACGACTGAGGCACTCGCAAGCTTAGTGTCTAAATCGCTGATCTCGATGGACCGCACGCGTGCGAAACGATATCAACTACTGGACAGCGCGCGGGCCTATGCAATCGATTGCATGGAGGCCAACGGTGAAAAGGCCGCCGCCGATCGAGCTCATGCAGAGTTTTTCAAGAGCCTTGTCGCCGATGTGCGCATAGCGGTACGCGAAGCGGCGGGTATTCAAACGTGGCCCGAGTTTGAGGCTGACCGGGGTAATCTGCGCTCCGCGATGACGTGGGCGTTCAGCCCACTCGGTGACGTGCGATTCGGCATTGAACTTGCATCGCAGTCTGCATCGCACTTCTTCGAACTGTCGGCCCTGGACGAGTGCACGTATTGGTCTTCGAAGGCACTGCAGGCGCTGCGCGATGCCTCGCTTGAAGAGCAGTTGCCCACGGTTCACCTGAATCTGCTGTGTGCGTATGCAGCTGCGCTTGTGTACATTGAAGGTCCAAGTCCTCTTGTGTACACGTTGTGGGAACAAACGTTGGCTGTTGCCTTGGCGCACGACGCGTTAAGCCACCAGTTACGTGCGATGTGGGGTCTTTGGAACGCGAGCCAGTACGGCGGATTCGCCTATACGGCGCTCAACCGCGTAAAGGAGTTTGACAAGGTCGCTTCAACGCGCGGAAGCACCTTCCAGGCAACCCTGAGTCACCGACTGTATGGCATTGCCTTGCATTACCTCGGACGTCACCACGAGGCTGCGGTCGAGCTTAAAGCGGCGCTCAGTTCTGACGAACTTGACACGAAGAAGTGGGTGATCACCGGGATACGAACAGGTCAGGCTGCGGTCACCAAGGCGACGCTTGCCAGAGTGTTGTGGTTTCGGGGCGATCGAGAGGGCGCCCTTGCCATGACGCGTGAGGCCGAGGACGATGGAAGGACATTCGGCCACGAATTGACGCTAGCTTATATCCTGCTTGAAGCGAGCGTATCCATCGCCATATTTACCCGAGATTCCGTTGCCCTGGTGGATGCGGTCGAGGAGCTTGCTCGTGAGTGCAAAAAAGCCGCACTCCATATTTGGCTCCAGTGTTGTGATGCGTTTATGTGGGTCGCGCGCGCGATGAACTCGCGCCTCGATTCGAGCGAGCTCCGTAGCTTCGAGACTGCCATCGTACGACTCAAGCAGACACACTATCTGGCGGTCTATCCGCTGGTTGCCGTTGAGTACGCGCGCGCGTTGCACACTGCTGGCCGTTCCTCCGGCGCAGTCGATTTCCTGTCCGACGTCATTGGCGAGTGCGAACTGTCGGGCAACCTTTGGTATATCGACGAGCTTCGAGCAGTGCTCAGCGACCTACCTGGATGATGTGCGAGTCTGATCGAGGTCAGACGTCGCGGCCTCCACCGACATCGATCCGGCAAGCATACGCTGCGTATCTCGACGCAAGACTTCAACTTCGGACAACCCGATAGAGTTCTGCGGCATCGGAGCGCGACAGCAGGAAATCCATTCAAGAATTTTCTTTCCATTCGGGCTGTCGATGCCATCACGCGAGAATTGGCCATCGGACACCATCGCTCCGCCTGTTTCGAACAGCGTCCTGAGGTGTGTGCTCGAGACCATCGATTTCACGTAAGCGAGTGCAAGGTCTTTATGCGGAGACCAACGCGTGATCGCCCACCCGATGCCTCCGGCAATGGGCAGCGAGAGTTTCGCAGCCGGGGCATTGGCACCGGCTGAGCCCGGGAGCGCGACGGGCAAATAGCTTCCGACCTTATCGGGCCCGAGGACCGCTTCGAATTGCTTCCAGTGTGCGGTGTCCGAGACGAGACCGATGATATTTGCGGCTTCTCCGCGCATGAATCGATCGTATTGGTCTGGGAATGTCGCTGTCGAGTTCACCCCTTTGGTGTACCAGCCTGCTTTTGATTTCTCGACCCAGACACGCAGGATGCTGCTCACAGCAGGGTCGCTCCACGCGAGCTTTCGGTCCGCCCAGGCGGCTCGCTGTGCGTCGCTCCATGAATTCGCCGCAATGGAATTGAAGAAGAACATCGAGCCATAGCCATCCTTGTTGCCCATCGCGAAGCATGCGACATGCAATCTCGCGATGATCCGGGTGCAGTCGGCTTCGAGTTCCGCCCAATTGACCGGAGGCTTGTCTGGATCGAGTCCGGCCTTACGATAAAGATCCTTGTTGTAGTAAACGACCTGGCCTTGCAGCGTGAGCGGAACTGCGTAGATCGTATTATTCTCAGCCGAGAACGCTTCCCATCCGACAAGCCGGTTTCGAAGCCTGCCGAGATCTGGATTCAGCGCCACGAGCGCGCCGGCCCGCTCGCGGGTCGGGGTGCCTCCGTGAAGCATCACGATATCCGGTCCTTGATTCGCACCGATCGCGGCACCCAGCAGCGAATAATACTGGTCGTGGGGTTGCGCGACATGCTTGACGATGACGCCCGGATGTACCGCTTCAAAATCTTTGACCGTCTGCTGGAAGTATGCAGCGATCGAGGGGTCCGCCGATTTAAAATCCCAGACCGTAATCGTGGTGGTTTCTGCCGAGGCGATTCCGCTAGATGCCGCCAATGTGACGAGAGCGACCCACATCGCTACGCACTCGCGAAGCTGTTGCCATATAACGCGGTACTGCTCAAAACGCATTGAAATTCTCCGATGGAGGTTAAATCAGTTGCTGGCGAAACACCTGCGATCGCTCCGTCGTGCGGTGGCCACCGCCGTTTGTTAGCGCAAGAGAATATAGCTGAAAATATAAGGTCGTCTTCGCCGCCCAGTCGCGGTGACGTTGCGAGTGGGTAAATGGATCGCTGCTACGTCTGTAACACAGGGCACGCCGCCGCCAGCCCCCTCATTACCACACGGCGTAGTTTCGCGACAGACGTTGGCGCGAGTTTGCACGCCTACACTGCGAACCGGTTGGAACTCGTTCTGCCTTCGGCGTCGTCCACCCGGAGAGAGCCCCATGTGTCATTTATCTTGAGAACGGAGAGCGTACATGTCGAACGACAATGCAATACTGGTTTTGGGCGCATGAGAACTCGGCCTGGCCGTGCTGCGCAACCTGGCGCGACGTGCGATGCGTGCGGCCGGCGTATCCATCGCGGTACTACTTCGCCCCTCGGCAACAGCGTCCGACGATGCGACAAAACGGAACGAACTGGCCGAGTTGCGCGAACTCGGCATCGAATTCGTCGAGGGTGACCTCGCGCGGCAATCGTGCGCCGAACTTGCCGCCACGTTCCGCCGGTTCGATACCGTCATCTCATGCACAGGCTTCGTCGTCGGTCCAGGTGTACAACTGAAAATTACACAAGCCGCACTGGACGCCAAGGTCAAGCGGTATTTCCCGTGGCGGTTCGGTGTGGACTACGACATTATCGGCAGAGGTAGCGCACAGGTCCTTTTCGACGAACAGCTCGACGTACGCGACCTTCTTCGCGCGCAGACAGGCACCGAATGGGTGATCGTCTCCACCGGCATGTTCACTAGTTTTTTTTCGATCCGTCGTTCGGCGTCGTCGATCTCGCGACAAATACGGTCAACGCGCTGGGCAACTATGACAACGCGGTGACGGTGACAACGGCGGAGAACATTGGCTTCATGACGGCTGAGATAGTCTTCGAGGAGCCGCGGATTTCGAATCGCGTGGAGTACATCGCCGGGGACACCGTTACGTATCGCGAAGTGGCCGATACGCTCGACCGCGTGCTAGGTGTTCAAGTCAACCGCAATGAATGGACCGTGCGCGAACTGGAGCGACGGCTTGCCGAAGCGCCTGGTGACACGTTGCGCAAATATCGTGCGGTGTTCGCTCAAGGACGCGACGTAGCGTGGGACCCGACGCAGACGTTCAATGTGCAGAAGGGTGTCCGTCTCTGCGGGATCGAAGACTGGGTGCGCGGTAACCTGTCGAGCCTGAGCCCCGCGTCCGTCGACTTGGCCGGATAACTGTCCCGCTCACTGTCTCGCATAATGGCCGTGCGCTTACCGCTAGGAAGCGGACGGCGTCGCTTGTCGGGTGAACGGCTGCGATGGCGCGGGCGATCATCGAGGATTTGACGGGGTCTTGAGCCAGCGCGCCTGCGCGCAATGGCAAATACCGGATCGCGGCGACTCACCGGCACAGGCATATTTGCCTGTAACCCCTGCGATGCGTCTCAGATACGAGACGCTGTCAAGCGCGTGTGCTTCTCGTTCAATACATCCCGAGATTGCGCTGCAACGCCGCGGCGAAGTGCGCCGTGACGGCGGCTTCGGCGGCATCCGGATCACGCACCCTGCAAGCCTCGAGAATCGCGAGGTGTTCCTTGAGCGTGCGCAGTACGAGCGGCGCAGTGAGCTTGCGTTCGAGGCGCAACAGCTTCAGGTAATTGTGCATGCGCCGGTAACTGTTCTCGACGAGCGGATTGCCGAGCGATGTGATGACTGCATGATGCAGTGAGGTTTCGAGCGCTTCGACTTCGGTGAGGTACTGCGCATTGAGACCTTGCTTCTCGATCGCGGTCACCAGCGCGAGATGGCGCTTTTCGAGTGAACCAATCGACTCTTCATCCGCGGTCTCGGCGAACACGCGGATCGCCGCGCGCTCGATGATGCTGCGGAACTGATACGTCGCCCGAGTAAGTTCGAGCCCCGGCTTGATGAACTGAATGCCCGAGCGCGGGTGAATTGTCAGTACCCCTTCCGCTTCGAGCACGCGCAATGCGTCACGCAGCGGCGCTACGGGTATACCCAGAAGCTGGACGAGTTCGTTCTGCGAAACGAATGCACCGGCAGGCAGTTTGCGTTCGAACAGCCCCTCGAGAATCCGCTCGTACGCAATGTCGCTGAGCCGCCCGCCGCCGCTTGCAGTCTCGGTGGCCGGCGAACTTTCCACGGCCGTTTTAGCGGATGCCGGCTCGGCGAGGGCATCTTTTCTCGTTCTACCCACTTGTGATCTCCGATCATAACGACTAACATGATATATCAATTGCGACATCTGATCTATCAGTGCACTCGATCATGCGTATCGTTGACTTCCGTATTACGCGTTTCCAGTTTGCCCGAGATCGGGTGATCGGCGATAGCCAGGTCCGGGCCGACGATGCTCACGTCGTGGCGCTCGAGCTGATAGGTGAGAAGGGGCTCACGGGCCTGGGCTTTGCGCAGTCATTGTTCGTGCCGTTGCCGCCCGAAGCGGAAATCGAGCGCATTTTCCGCTTTGAAGTCTGGCCCACGCTCGAAGGAGAGCGGCCGCTCGCACTCGTGCACCGTGTAGCGCGCCCGCGCGGCGGCAACCACCGCGCGTGGACATTGCCTTTTCATGAAGCAATCCAGGTCGCGCTATGGGACCTGGCCGCGAAGCAGGCGGGCATGCCGCTCTGGCAGATGCTCGGTGCGCGGCGCGACCGGATCAAGGCGTACGCAAGCGGGCTCGACTTTCATCTGAGCGACACCGACTTCGTCGAACTTTTTGGACGTGCCGACGCACTCGGCTATACCGCGTTCAAGATCAAGGTCGGGCACCCGGACTTCGAGCGCGACCTTCATCGCCTCGACTTGCTCAAGAAGGCCGTGCGGGCCGACGCGCTCGTCATGATCGATGCGAACGAAGCATGGTCACCCAAGGAAGCCGTGGTGAAACTCGAACGCATCCGCGACGCCGGGCACGCCTTGCTCTGGGTCGAGGATCCGACGTTGCGCAACGATTTCGAAGGCCTGCGGCACATCCGGCACAACGCCACGTGGACCGCGCTGAATACGGGCGAGTATCTCGATGCGAGTGGCAAGCGTGCATTGATGGCGGCCAACGCTGTCGACATCCTCAACGTGCACGGGCAGGTGACGGATGTCATGCGGGTGGGCTGGCTCGCGGCCGACCTCGGTGTGCCGGTCAGCATGGGCAATACCTTCCTCGAAGTCGGCTTGCACTGCGCATGCGCGCTGCCCGGCGTCGAATGGCTTGAATACTCGTTCCAGAACTTCGACGCGCTGGTTGAAGAGCCGATCGTCATTGTCGACGGCATTGCGATGGCACCCGATCGTCCCGGACACGGGCTCGAACTCGGCGAATATGCGCGCCGCGAACTACGGCGACCCGATGTGCTTGACCGGAGCGAGCTTGGCGCGCCGCCGCTCTCGAAACCGGCGGCCGTATCGACGGCCGGCTAGGCATGGATTTCATATAAAAACCATTGGAGACAGCTGTGCGAAGCCCATTCATCTCACGCATCGCGGTGTGTCTTGTCGGACTCGCATTATCCGCCGCCGCCGCGGCACAGACCCTGACGGTCTGGGACTGGAAGTCGAGCGATCCCGTTACGTCGACGTATTTCCTGAAGGTCAAGAAAGACTTTGAAGCCTCGCATCCGGGCGTCACGGTAAAGTTCGTCGGCCAGCCGATCGAGCAGTACTACACGATCCTGGGCACCTCGCTGTCGGCCAACGCCGGGCCCGACGTGTTCCTGATGAACGGCGGCGCACAGGCACGTGCACGGATGTCGGACCTCGTCGACCTCAGCGGGCTCGACAAAGGCATGCTCGGGGTGAAGGAGTTTCAGGACGCGAGCGGCAAGACCTATGCATTGCCGCTGACGCTTCAGGGGTTTGTCGTGTATTACAACAAGGCCCTCTACACGCAGGTCGGACTCGATCCGAGCAAGCCGCCGAAGAACTGGGACGATCTCAAGCGCGTTTGCGCGGCCTTCAAGGCCAAGGGCGGCAAGATCCCGTGTTTTGCGCTCGGCAACAAGGAAGGCTACGGTGCAGAATTCTTTTTCTCCTCGTTGGCCGCGACGTCGATGACACCCGACGAACAGGCGCAATTCGCGGCGGGCAAGCTCAAGTGGTCGAGCCCGCAGGTAAAGGGGATTCTCCAGGCGTGGGTCGATACGCAAAAGGATGGCTGGTATTCGAAGGGCGCGAACTCGACGACGAAGTTCATGGATGAATACGAGCAATTCATGCGCGGCGATGCGGGCAACGCGATCGGCCTAATTTCCGATGTCGCGCACTGGAAGCAGTTCGAGAATTTCCTCACGCCCGAAAAACTCGGTGTCTACAAGATGCCGTCGCCGCCCGTTGCGGCCGGCAATCCGCCCGACAATCCCCGTATGCCCGTGTCCGGCGGTATCGGCTACGGCGTGAACAAAGCGTCGAAGAATGTCGCGCTGGCCAAGCAACTCGTGCAAGAGCTGGCGAGCCCGGCTGCCCTCCAGGTCTTCGCCAACGATGCGGGCGCGCTGCCGGCGAACAGCAGTGTCGACCTCGCTTCGTTCAAGGGCCCGACCGTCAAGATCATTCTCGGATGGCTCAAGGACTCCGCCGTGACGACGACGCTGCTCGGCGCATCGGCGGCCGAGATGGAAGAGTGGCACCGTCAGAGCCAGCTGTTGCTTAATGGCGATACGACGGTCGACAAGGCCGCTGCGCGTATGGATGAAGTCCAGGCGTCGGCAAAGCGGTGATGTGTAGCTTGTTGGGCGCGCCGGATTGTTGCAAGGTGAAGCCATCGCAGCACTCCACGTTGTGCGACTCAGGGGGCAACGCCACCCGATAGTGAAGCGAATCAGGCCAGCCCTTGGCGATTGTGTGGCACTCGAAGGCACGTTGAACTACGACCCAGACATGTCGAAATCTTCTGCATCTATGACGAGCGGCGCGGCGCCCGCATCGAAGGCGTCGCCTGCCGTGGTCAGGCCGGGCGGTGACCGTTCGGAGCAGCGCATGGCGTTCGTGCTGTTGCTTCCCGCGTTGCTGCTCGTCATCGTCTTCCGCATCTTTCCGCTCGGATGGGGCGCAGTGCTGTCGTTCCTCGGCGTGACGCCGTCGGGTGCGGTCGGCTTTGTCGGTGTCTCGAACTACGTCGTGCTCGCGCACGATCCGTCGTTCCGCGATTCGGTGGTCAACACACTGATCCTGCTGGCCACGCTGCCAGTCTGGGTCATGCTGCCGATGGTGCTGGCGATTCTGATTCATCAGGGGGTGCCGGGCGGCAAGGTGTTTCGTGCGGTCTATTTCTTCCCGGCCGTGTTGTCGAGCGTGATCATCGGCTCGATCTTCAATGTGGTCCTGCGATACGACGGCAACCTCAATGCGATGCTCGATACGTTTGGCATCGATGCGGTCGACTGGCTTGGCAACGGTTCGACTGCGCTCATGAGCCTGATCGGCGTGCAGATGTGGTCGACCTTCGGCATGGGCGTGCTGATCTTCATGGCGGGCCTGTCGACGGTGCCCGATGAGATGATCGAAGCCGCGCGGCTTGACGGCGCCAATTTCTGGCAGACGTGGATCTACATCATCATCCCGATGCTGCGGCCGATCATCGAATTCGTGGCCGTCGTCACGACGGTCGGCGTGCTGACGTCGATGTTCGGACTCATCTACGTGTTGACCGATGGGGGGCCCGGCACATCGACGACCTTGCCGGAATTCCTGATCTGGATCGAGCAGGGCAAGATGAATCGCCCATCGTATGCGGCAGCGATCTCCGTCGTGCTATTTGCGCTGATGGGCGGCATTGCATGGCTGCAGATCCGGATCATGACCCGTAACGCGAACCTCTGAGGCTCATGGCATGGCGATTACCGTAAAGCAGGACCGGCGAGTGCTCTGGACGCTGTCCGTTCCGATGGCCGTGCTCGCCGTGTCGTGCGTCTATCCGCTGGCGTTTGCGCTCAACAACGCGTTCAAGTCGACGCGTGACTATATCTTTGACCGTTTCGGCATCGCGGGTCATCCGACGTTCGAGAACTTCATTCAAGCTTGCGTGCAGGCCAATCTTGGAGAGTACTACATCAACTCGATACTCGTGACGGTGGGCGCGGTCGCGTGCTTGCTGTTCGTTTCATCGCTCGCGGGCTTTACGTTCGCATTTCTGCGGTTCCCGCATCGCAAGCTGATTTTCGTGGTCATCCTCGCGTCGCTGATGATTCCGGTGCAGGTGGTGCTCGTGCCGTTCTATCAGACGATTATTGCGTTGGGCCTGTTGAATACCCGCGTGGGCCTGATCATTTCCTATACGGCCTTCTTTCTTCCATTTAGCGTGTATCTGATGACCGCGTTTTATTCGAGTTTGCCGCGTGACCTGCTCGAGGCCGCGCGGATCGATGGCGCGGGCATTCTGCAGGCGTGGTGGTACGTGATGCTGCCGATGGGCAAGCCTGCGCTCGTCACGCTCGGCATTCTGAACACGCTGTATTGCTGGAACGATGTACTGATTTCGCTGCTCGTGCTTCAGGACAAGCGCACGCTAATGGTCGGTATCGCCGCATTGCGCGGCGAATATACGACGAATGTTCCGCTGTTGTGCGCGGGTCTTGTGCTGGCCGCGGCGCCGATCGTCGTGCTTTACGTCGTGTTCCAGCGGCGCATCGTGTCCGGCATCGCCGTGGGTGCGGTAAAGGGGTGATTCGCTGCGGCCGGCATCAATCGTCCGGACGTGATTCAGCGCCTCGGCCAATATCCACCGCGCCGCTGGCGCGCCGCGCATTCTCGGCCTGGAGCTTTCCGGCACGATCGTCGGGGCCGGCGCAGAAGCCGATCCCGGTTGCTCCATGCGGTGAATCGAGGCGTGGCGACCCGTACCTGCGTACGTTGTTGATACATGGGCCGCGGTCTGTGCTGTGTCACACCAAGGTACCAACCGCTTGGAAAGGCGATGCAGATGAGACGCCCAGCAAATGTCGTGGCGGTAGCCTTGGCAAACAAAATGGCACGAACTGCCTGGGCGATCCTCGCTCACGGGACGTCGTACGAAGTGCATCAAGTAAGCAATAGACCCATTTGGAAGTTTTGTCTCTGAAGCGTCGAGGCACTGGTAGGTTGCTAAGGTTGATTTCAATGTGATGGCGAGACAGGTTGGACCAGCCCGATCCACGTGCGCAGAGTGCATTGGTGGCGGGCGCCACGCCCGAGGCGAAGTTGTCGCTTTGTCCAGGTGGCCAAATCACTTGCTCATTGCTGGAGAAATGCATGTTTCCCGCGAGCGCCATCCAACGAAGTATCGACCGGCATCTTGCGCAAACCTTGAACAAAAAATCTCTCCCGACTGCTCTCTGCATCCAGATTCGCAGGTTTAAGGCTGATTGCTCGTATAAGGACATCGTCCGACGAATGTCCGCCCCTCGAAACCTGCCATTGATGCAGAGCGGACTTCGCGGACCGCCTCGGGTCGGATATTGACGTTCACCGACCAAGTGGGCCGATCCAAGCATCGGCCGGCTGTGAACTTCCGGGTTCGGCCATCAAGCGTCATTCGCCTGCGCGCGCCTGACGACGTTCGGACGTCGGTGACGTTCCTCACAACGGCCATTCGAATCGGTCCGGCATTCCAATGCAGATGAATAAGCGGCTTTCGGAATCTTCCACCGCAGCTTTCTCCAGTCGGCCTTCCTCCAAATAGATACCCGCCCGTCTATCCGTCGCTGGCCACATGGTCTCCGGTAATCCTCGATGAACCTATTAAATGCATGGTTGCCGCCACGTTCTGAGTTCGGAGTCGCATCGCTCTTGCCACGATGCACGCGGGCCTGTCCCGCACATCATGGCCGGCAAACCCATTTACCGATATCAAAGCCTATCGGTTTTCCCGTCCCGACAAAAATGCACTCTGCTTATCCGCGGCGCTCACAGAGCTGCATATTCCCTGCATATGCATGTCTAGGTACTCAAGGTGCGCAATTCGCCAGAGAGTAACCCCTTCAAAGTCCTTAGGAAGATACCAAGAATTGCAAGGCTGGCGATACAAAGTAGAAGCAAGGCGATGCTACTGGTGATACGACCGGGGCTCTCGCTTGCAACTCTGAGAGAGCAGATCGCCGACGCTGAGAGAGGGAAGCTGACAGCCCACCATGCAAGACGAAAGGGACAGCAGGCTGCAAGATAGCGCAT
Organism: Paraburkholderia atlantica; assembly: GCF_009362785.1. Taxonomy (GTDB): domain Bacteria; phylum Pseudomonadota; class Gammaproteobacteria; order Burkholderiales; family Burkholderiaceae; genus Paraburkholderia; species Paraburkholderia atlantica. Next base: position 8,178 of record NZ_WHNQ01000031.1, on the reverse strand, counting down.
TTGTCCGAAGAGGACCGCGAGGAAAAACAAAGTCAGCATGTAGAGTGCTTCCGCGAACAGGTCATGACTACCGGTCACCGTGATGTAGGCCGAGTAGCCGACGGCAAAGGGCGCAACGAGAATCATCAATGTCGGTCGCAAGCCGTTCGGCATTGGGTCCTCGAACAACAATCGCGCAAAGATCAGCGCAAAGATTGGCACCGCGAAGAATAGCCCAACCGCGAGTGCGAATACGCCGAGTTCCGAAGTGGCTGGTAGACCGAGCGCGGGCATCGCCAATGGCAGGTCGAGCATGCCAACAACCGGAATAATCCACGCAGGAGTAGCGTGGGGCAACTGCTGGCGGCGACTTATCCATCGGCTGACGATGAGCCACGCTAAAAACACCATGCCGACGGCACCCAATACCCACATGCCGAACGCAAGTTCATGGCTTACACGTACCAGAACGATTGGCAGCAGCAGAAGACTGATTGCTACCGTTCCGAACAGAGAGCCGGCAATCGGATGCCCAAACTCCGTCTTCACCGCGTGCCAGGCAGTCAGGCATTTCCAACCATATCCAAGAACCAGCGAGACGAAGACCGCTACGGCGACAGCTCCGATGCCATCAGCGATCGAACCCGGCACGCCATACATCTGCGAAGCAGCGCGCCAGGCAACAGCGAGTCCAACCAGCCCCATGACCGATCCAAATAGTCCGATCGGCAGGTAGTCGAACGCCTGTCCAGTCTGGGGCGGACGACTTGCGAGCATCTGCATTTCCTCGTCGTTGGTACTCATCCGAGCTCCATGCCAGTGAGCGACTCTGGCAGAACTGATCAACGTATGGAAACTTTCTTTTACGATGTCGATACTGTGCGCAGGAACTTGCCATCAGGCCGAGATGCGCGCCAAAAACCGGACTTGTGGGCTTATGTCATCCACATCGTGTAGCGGACGCCCAAATCTGCGCCGTAGTAGCTACCCTTGCGTCATGGCTTTCACGACGTCCTGAGTCGTGACCACAGCGTGTGCGAGAAACGCGTAGTTGACAAGCGCGGCCTTATAGCCGTCGCCCCACGTCGGATGGCGCGGCCCCGCCGTGGCGTCGGCGACGACGGCCACTTCGAAACCTTGCTCAATCAGATCGCGTAGATGAGCTTCGACACACATATTAGCTAGCATGCCGCCAAGCACGACTTTCTGCACATTGCGCTTGCGAAGCTGCAGCGTTAGATCGTTGGTCTGTGGACCGAAAACCTTATGTGGGCTCACAACGATAGTTTCGCCATCGTCAATGAATGGCTTGAATTCCTCCAGCCAGTCGGCCCCCGACTTCTGGAACCCGCTCAGGTTCAGCGCGCCCGTCCGCGCGAACGTTCCCGTTTGAAACTCACCCGTCTCAAGCGGCCCATTGAATTGCCACCGAGTGTCGGTTGGGTAAAAATAGTGCGGGGAGATGAAAACACTGAACTTCCCGGCTTTCGCTGCCCTGAAGATTGACAGCATATTTTCGACGGTCTTGTTTTCAGTCACGCTTGCGCCAAGAACGCCCCAGTTCTTCCCGTTCGGGCTGAGTACGTCGTTCTGGGGATCAGTGAATACTACGGCAGTATCGGCTGGATCGTAGTTCATAATTCGGTCCTAAAAATGGAGTTGAGACGCCCGCCGAAACTGGCCATGATGCACCTTATCGCCGTTCATACACCTCAGGATCGCCATAACGATTATCTGGACCCAGAATAGCCCTTTCAGTCCACCGACGGCGAGCAATACAGATACTGGATTCCGCCGATTAGCGCGGCCAACGACCTATGCCAACGTGATTCGACTATTGTAGTAAAGATTTCTGATGGGACGAGCCTATCCCACGCGAATAGTTGGCTTAATCACCGTTTATTCTTCTACTATGAACAGTGATGTCACGATCTCAAAAGAACGTGTCATTCACCGAAACGGACTGTGAGGCGTTTGCATCGTCGGGCTAGCGGTGCACGTGCCGGCACGGATATTGCCGATAGTGGCAAAACCCTTCCTAAATCGGTCGATTGCACTCGGCTCCAGGTATCGTCAAACGTTTGGGTGCTGTCTTTGATCGTCGCAAATGGCGAGCCAACAGCAGAACTGCATTAATAACGCAACGGTGGGCGGGCCAGTGGCTCGTTTCTTTACCGGTCGGGACAGCTGGCGCCGCAGTAGTGATCTGCGGCTGTTCCTGCCGTGATAGCGGCCGTTGCAACGCCGCAGCCCCCAACGGCTCTGTTGGGTCGACCACAGCCAACCGCATCGGGCGACAGTCGGCCAAAAACCACCGTTCACATGGGGCGTCGGTCAGACCTTCAGGCGTCGGCTCCGCCCCGGTGACCGGTCATCCGATTGTCGAAGATGAACGCTCCTTCTTCGGCCGATGCTCAGCCGAGTAAAGCTGTGCGTTGCCGCTGATGTTCATCGCAGCGATCACCCGGCCATGACGATCGTGAATCTGCGTGGACAGCGGAAACAAGCCGCCTTCGAGCTTCTGGTCGACGATCGCCCAACCTTGGCGGCGCACCCGCGCGATCGTTTTTTTCAATTCTTCCTTTGGTTGCGCGGTGAATATGTTTGCGCGAGAGCACCCTGTCGGCAACCGGAGCGTTATCAAATAAAATTAATCTGCGTCTACCGCATCAGTTGATTGAGCACAGCGCGAGCGTCCGTCGCGCAATCGCGACCATCAAGAAGAAACAGCAGCATGCTTAGGCACCGTAAACTGAACGACCGCGCCGCGCGGCGGCGAGTCAGTTGCCCACAACTGTCCGCCATGGGCGTCGATGATCGAACGGCAGATCGAAAGACCCATCCCCAGGCCGGTCGCCTTCGTGGTGTAGAACGCGGTGAATGCCGGTTCGGTACCGTTCGGGCCGAAGCCCGGCCCCGAGTCGCGCACGGTCACGAGCACGCAGCCTCCTTCGTCTTCCGCTGTGCTGAGACACACCTGTCGTACCCCATCGACGCCGCTCAGTGCCTCCAGCGCATTGACGATCAGATTGAGCAGTACCTGCTGCATTTCCACCCGATCGCCTTCAATAAGCGGCAAAGCTTCCGCGAGTTGCATCTTCAGCCGGGCGCCGCTCTTTTTTGCTTCGCCCTGGACCAGTTCGGCAATCTCGCGGATAGCCTCGTTGAGGTCCACCCGTTCCCTTCTCCGTGGCGCCTTCCTGACCAGTTGCCGGATTCGGTCGAGCACCTCAGCGGCGCGATTCGCGCCGCTGACGATACTGCCGAGCGCACGGCTGGCCTCGTCGACATTGGCGGGCTGGCGGTCGAGCCACCGCAACGCGGCCCGAGCGTCGATCACCGTCGAAGCGATGGGCTGACTGAGTTCATGAGCGATCGAGGCGGCGAGCTGCCCCATCGTCGCGACGCGGTTCGCGTGCGCCAGTTCGGCCTGCACGTCGCGATAGCGCTCTTCGCTCTCACGGATTTTCTTTTCCGCCTGCTTCTGCGCGCTCAGATCGAGAATGTAAGCCACCCCTTGGTTCGGCTCATCCTCGAATGCCGCGCCGCCGATCAGGACAGGTATCCGGCTGCCGTCTTTCCTGAAGAACTCCTTTTCGCAGGCTTGCATGGCGCCGGTCGACTCGAGCTCTTCCAACTCGCGCGGGACGCGTTCTTGCCATTCGGGAGGCGTCATGTCATACCATCGAAGCCCGGCCTTCAAATCCTCACGCTCGTACTGGAGCATGTGAAGGAATGAATCGTTGGCGTCGATGAGTCGTCCGTCCAGGCCCCAGATGACGATCCCAATGAGATTGGCGTCGACGAGGCGTCGGATTCTTGCTTCGCGTTGCGCGACGTCGCGATACAAACGTGCATTTTCTAGCGAAATGGCAGCCTGCGAAGCCACCAGCTTTAGCACGGCGATCCGCGCGGGGCTGAACACGCGGGCGGCGAGATTATTTTCGAGGTAGAGCACGCCCATCAGTTTGGCGCCATTCATCAGCGGCAGGCACAGAACGGAACGAGCACGATGCTGACGGACGTAGGGGTCCGAGTCGGCCATCGGGTCCGATGCGGCATCGTCGAGGAAAATGTTCTCGCGCGTACGCAAGACCTGGTTGAGGATCGACTCCGGCAACATCGCCCCGTCGAGCGGCGCGTCGGATAGCAGCACGTGGACCGCGTCGCCGGCGGTGGTGGCTTCCGCTGCAATCCGGTGCTCGCTCCCGTCTGAGAGGATCAGCAGACCCCGTTCGGCGCCTGCCTGTTCGATGGCCGTGCGCATGATCATCCCGATCAGCTTTTCCCGGTGGATTTCGCCTGACGCCGCCTGCGACACCTTGATCACGGTCGCCAGTTCGAGGTGCTCGATGGGCGCTGCCATCGTATTGGTTGGTCCGGGCACCGTCTCTTCGGTCCTCAGATACGGGTACTGTTCCTCGAGTTGACGCACCTTGCCGATGGCGCCCCAACGCAGATAGCCATAGCGGGCGTCCTGCATATAGGTACGCGCAATTCTTCGAAGACCGCGAGCCGCATAGAAGCGGGACGCGAGTTCGCTGGCCAGCGCCTCGACGTGGACGAATCCGCTATCCTGCGCCGAATCGATGGTCTGCTCGTAGAGCATCTCGGCCTCGACCACTCGTCCTTCGATGCGCGCGATCTCGGCACCGACCAGTGCGGTATGACTTGCGAAGTTCTCTGCGCAGAGATCCGTCCAGATGCGCAGCTGGTTGTGGCGGGCAATCAGCGCTTCGAGGTGCTGCTGGAGGTCGCCGGCGGCAACGGAGTCGCACAGCGCAGCCCGCGCCAGCGCCGCATAGAAGTGATATTCGGCCTCGTCGAGAAACGAGTGCGAGGTCCAGAGCAGCCGTTGCGCCTCCGAGGCAGCAGTCATGGCCGCCTCGTGGTCGCCGGCGAGATAGCGCACCTGGAGTTTCCGTATCCAGTACCAGCATGCAGCGGCCGACAGGGACGGCTTTGCCCGATATTGCTGTTCGGTGCGAGCTTCGTTGAACTGCGCGTCGTCGAGGCAGCCGAATACCGGCGTCAAGCCGCGCAGCGTCCGGATGACCGCAAGCTGGTCTTCGATAAAGTGAATGGCCAGCGCGAATTGCAATTTTGTGGCATACGCCAGGCCGGTTTCACCCTCTCGTTGCACCTCAACCAGTGGCTCGCCGATGAAAAGCAGGTTGGAGACCAAGTGGCTGGACGCGAACGCGCCGAATGGAAGATCGCCGGTGCGGTCCAAAGCGTCGAAAATCCGGCGAAAGTGGTCACCGCAACTTTGCCGCGCAGGTTGCACCCAGCGGGCGACATAAACAAAGAACGCGAGATGCGTGCGGGCTTTAAAGCGTACGAGGCCGCGTCGTTCGACGAGCTTGCAGCCGAGCCGGCCGAATTCGAATCCGGGCTGGTAGTCGCCGAAAAGTCGTCCGGCGAACCAGGGGAATTGGGCATAGGCCACGCACGATGCATCGGCATTGCCTTGCTCGAGACTGAGACTGATTGCCTTGCAGATCGTCAGGCAATTGAGGTTCCCATCGGTAAACAAGGCCGGCCCGAAAAGCTTGGTCAGAACCTCGACGGTTGCCAGCGCGATGGGATTCCCCATCGGCGGCAAATCGATGAGTTCGTCGATGCTCCGGTCGCCAAGCAGTGACCAGATGCGCTCGTATTCGCGGCGCACCGTCGCGTCATCCGGGTGGGGTGACCAGTCGATGCCCACATGCCGAAGGAAGGCGAGGCCAACGGCGATCGCGTTTTCACTCTGGTCGAGAATCAGGTAGGCATCCATCTGCCAGCACGTGACCTGAGCGCGTTCGAGCGTGGTCGTGGCACGCCTCGATAGCGCCGCAAGTCGCGTCTCGGCGGCGAGCAGTTGTCCCGTCAGGAATTCGCATTCGGCCCGGTTCAGCTCCAGCGCGAAGAGCAGATCATGCCGACGCTGCCAGCAATCGTCGCTGAATAGCCCTGCGCCGGAGGTGAAATAGGCGAGCGCCGAGGTGTAGGCCGTCGACGCCCTGGCGCGCTGGCCAGCGTGCAGATTGAGTTCGGCCAGTTGCTCGCGTTCATCCCGTTCGGTGATCAGCACGGCGCCGCGATTGAGTTGCCCGACGATTTCGAAGATCGCTTCCTCGCGCTTTTCCGCCGGCGTCTGCGCGATGAGCAGCCGGCCGATGCGCAGATGCGCGTCGGCGCGCGAAGATTCAGGAATCAGGGAATAGGCGGCCCGATGAACCCGGTCGTGAACGAACGCGTAGGCGCCTTCGAGCCGCACGACGAGTTCCTGGCGAACCGCCTCCCACAGCACGGCGTGAACCTGGGCTTCGGGTGTGCCGAGCACGGCGGACAACGTCGCGATGTCCGCGACATTCCCGAGACAGGCAAGCTGCTGCAGCGCGTGCTGTGTCGCGGGCGGCAGGCGGGTCAGCTTGCCGGCCATCAGGTCCACGACGTTGTCGGTGTAACCGCTGGCATGGATACGGTCGGTATCCCAGCGCCACTGCCGTGCATCGTGATCGAACGCCAGCAGATCGCCTTCGGCCAGCGCATGCAGGAACTGGATCACGAAGAAGGGATTGCCACCCGTCCTGTCGGTCACGAGGCGCACCAGTGGTCCGATCGATTCGGGCGCGCAGTGCAGTGCGTCCGCAAGCAGACTCCCGACGTGCGCATGGGTGAGCGGCGCGAGCCGGATTTCCCCGACCGTCGCGCCCGCGCCGCGGATAGCCTGGAGCCTGGCGGTCAGCGGATGGGCGGCATCCACCTCGTTGTCGCGATAGGCGCCGATGACCATCAGGTAGCGCAGGTCCGGCTGGATCAGCAGATCCGCGAGCAGGTCCAGCGTCGCGGCATCAAGCCACTGCAGGTCGTCGAGAAACAGTGCCAGCGGATGCTCGGCCTGCGCGAAGACGCCGATGAAGCGCCGGAACACCTGCAGGAAGCGCTGTTTCGCCTGTTGTGGTTCGAGTTCCGGGACCGGGGGCGGCTCGCCGATGATCAGCTTCAGTTCAGGGATCAGGTCGCTGATGAGCGCCGCATTGGGCGAGAGCGCCTCGACCAGTCTTGTGCGCCAGCCTGCCAGTTCCGTGTCGGATTTGCCCAGCAGCATGCGCACCAGGCTTTGAAATGCCTGGATCAGCGTGGCATAGGGGATGTCGCGCTTGTACTGGTCGAACTTGCCGGATGCAAACAGTCCACGTGGCGGCACGAGGATCTTGTGCAGTTCATTGACCACCGATGACTTGCCGATGCCCGAATAACCGGACACCAGCACGAGCTCGGGCACGCCCGTCTCGACAATACGGGTGAAGGTGCTGACCAGGGTCTCGACTTCGCGCTCACGTCCGTAAAGCTTCTCGGGGATCATCAGCCGGTCGGGGGTGCCGTGCTCGTCCAGCGGGAAGTCGTCGATGCGGTGCTGACGCTGCCAGTCCGCGAGGCAACGCCGCAGATCATGCTCGACACCGGCGGCAGTCTGGTAACGCTCCTCGGCTGTCTTGGCGAGCAGCTTCATCACGATACGGGAGATCACCGCAGGGACAGCTTCCACCCGCGCGCTGGGTGGCAACGGTGTTCTGGCGATATGGCAGTGCACCCATTCCATGGCGTCGGTAGCGCTAAACGGCAGCACACCCGTGAGCATCTGGTAGAACGTGACGCCGAGCGCATACAGATCGCTGCGCGAATCGATCGAGCGATTCATCCGGCCGGTCTGCTCGGGGGCCATATAGGCGAGCGTTCCGGCGATGGTTTCGGGAGGTTCGGGCGCCTGCCGCTCGCGCGGCAGACGTGAGGCCAGGCCGAAGCCGGTGAGCCGCGCCTGTCCATCGGCGCAATGCACGAGGATATGCGCGGGCTTCAGATCCTTATGGACCAGGCCGCGCTGATGAAGCTTGCCGAGCGCGGCGGCAATGCCAATCGCGAGTTCCAGGAAATAACCGATCTCCATTGGTGCGCCGAGCAGCCTCGCCAGCGGCTCGCCGCCAGGGTCCTCGAGTGCCAGCACGGTCTGGCTGCCTTCGCGCACCAGTCTCAGCGGGCGCACGGCCCAGGCACCGTCAAGCTCGTCCTTCAGCGCGAACTCGTGGGCAAGACGATCGAGACTGGCGGGCATCGGCTGTTCAGCGGCAAGCCGCGCCAGCAGCACTTTCTGGCCGGCCACCACCGGGAACTGTTCTCGCGAGAAAACGCGCTCGCCGTCGTCCCATAGAA